>NZ_CP115184.1:0-1200000 GCF_029395675.1 Janibacter cremeus | reverse complement strand
TGCACACCCACCTGCGCCAGCCCGGACGGGAGGACGCCGAGACGGTGCGCTCCGGGTCCGCCGCCGCCGCGGCCGGCGGGTTCACCGCGATCCTCGCGATGGCCAACACCACGCCGGTGACCGACACCGGTGAGGCCGCCGAGCACGTGCTCGACCTCGGCACCGCTGCGGGTCTCGTCGACGTGCAGCCGATCGGTGCCGTGACCAAGGGGCTCGAGGGCGCCGAGCTGGCCGAGCTGGGCCTGATGCACCGGTCCCGCGCCCGGGTGCGGGTCTTCTCCGACGACGGCAGGTGCGTCCACGACTCCCGGGTGATGCGTCGCGCGCTGGAGTACGTGCGTGCCTTCGACGGTGTGGTCTCCCAGCACGCCCAGGACCCCTCGCTGGCCGGGCCGAACGCCTGCTGCCACGAGGGCGAGATCAGCGGACGGCTCGGCCTGACCGGGTGGCCCGCGGTGGCGGAGTCGAGCATCATCGCGCGCGATGCGGAGCTCGCGCTGCACACCGGCTCCCGCGTCCACGTCGCGCACGTCACGACCGCCGAGGGGGTGGAGGCGGTGCGCTGGGCCAAGCGGCGCGGGGCCCGGATCACCGCGGAGGTGACCCCCCACCACCTGCTGCTGACGACGGACCTGCTCCGCGGCTACGACCCGGTCTACAAGGTCAACCCGCCGCTGCGGCCCCAGGAGGACGTCGACGCCCTGCGTGCGGCGCTCGCCGACGGGACCATCGACGCGGTCGCCACCGACCACGCACCGCACGCCCGGCACGACAAGGAGCACGCCTTCCCCGACGCGGCCTTCGGGATGATCGGGCTGGAGACGGCCTTCTCCGTCGTGCACGACGTGATGGTCGCCTCCGGCCGCATGGACTGGGCAACGCTGACCGAGCGGATGTCCACCACCCCTGCCCGCATCGCGGGGCTGGACGGGCACGGGCAGGCCATCCGCCCGGGGTCGCCCGCCAACCTCGTCCTCGTCGATCCCCGTGCCGAGGTCACCGTCGACCCCGGTACCTCGCTGTCCCTGTCCCGCAACACCCCCTTCGCCGGGCGCACCCTCACCGGACGCGTCCGCACGACGATCTTGAACGGCCGCATCACGGCAGCCGACGGAGAGGTTCGCCCATGAGCACGAACTCAGCCACCCAGCCCGCCCTCCTCGTCCTCGAGGACGGCCGGACCTTCTCGGGCAGCGCCTACGGCGCCGTCGGCGAGACGGTCGGCGAGGCCGTCTTCAACACCGGCATGACCGGTTACCAGGAGACCCTCACCGACCCCAGCTACCGCAACCAGGTCGTCGTCATGACCTCCCCGCACGTCGGCAACACCGGCTGGAACGACGAGGACGACGAGTCCGGCCGCATCCAGGTGAGCGGGTACGTCGTCCGCGACCCCGCGATCCGGCCGAGCAGCTGGCGCTCGCGCCGCAGCCTCGAGAGCGCCCTGACCGACCAGGGCGTCGTCGGCATCGGCGGCATCGACACGCGGGCGCTGACGCGCCACCTGCGCGAGCGCGGGGCGATGCGCGTCGGCATCTTCTCCGGTGACGCCCTCCTCGACGAGGGGAGTCTGCTCGAGCGGGTCCGCTCCTCGCCCGAGATGAGCGGGTCCGCGCTCGCCGACGAGGTGAGCACGCGCGAGCCCTACGTCGTCGAGGCGAAGGGGGAGAAGCGCTTCACCGTCGCCGCCGTCGACCTCGGGATCAAGACGATGACCCCGGTCCGCCTCGCCGAGCGCGGGATCGAGGTCCACGTCCTGCCGGCCACCTCGACGATCGCCGATGTGCGGGCGATCGCTCCGGACGGGCTCTTCTTCTCCAACGGCCCGGGCGACCCCGCCACCGCCGGGCAGCAGGTCGAGCTGCTCCGGGAGGCCCTGCGCGAGGGTCTGCCGTACTTCGGGATCTGCTTCGGCAACCAGCTCTTCGGCAGGGCACTGGGCTTTGGCACCTACAAGCTGAAGTACGGGCACCGCGGCATCAACCAGCCGGTGCTCGACCGCTCGACCGGCAAGGTCGAGGTCACCGCCCACAACCACGGCTTCGCCGTCGAGGCCCCCCTCGAGGAGGCGACCTCCACCCCCTTCGGCACGGCGAGCGTGAGCCACGTCTGCCTCAACGACGACGTCGTCGAGGGGCTGGAGCTGCGGGAGCCGGACGGCACAGGAGGGGCCGGCCGACTGCTCGGCTTCTCCGTCCAGTACCACCCCGAGGCGGCGGCCGGCCCGCACGACGCCGCCTACCTGTTCGACCGGTTCGTCGACCTGCTCGAGACCGCCGGCACCACGACCACCAAGGAGAACCAGGCCTGATGCCCAAGCGTGACGACATCCAGTCCGTCCTCGTCATCGGCTCCGGCCCGATCGTCATCGGCCAGGCCTGCGAGTTCGACTACTCCGGCACCCAGGCGTGCCGCGTCCTGCGGGAGGAGGGGATCCGGGTCGTCCTGGTCAACTCCAACCCCGCGACGATCATGACCGACCCCGAGTTCGCGGACGCCACCTACATCGAGCCGATCACCCCCGAGGTGGTCGAGAAGATCATCGCCCGCGAGCGTCCCGACGCCGTGCTGGCCACCCTCGGCGGGCAGACCGCGCTCAACACCGCGATCGCCCTGCACGACGCGGGAGTGCTCGAGAAGTACGACTGCCCGCTCATCGGTGCCAGCGTCGAGGCGATCCAGCTCGGCGAGGACCGCCAGCGGTTCAAGGGCGTCGTCGAGCGCTGCGGGGCCGAGTCGGCCCGCTCGATCATCTGCAACGCCGACGACGCACCGGCCGGCTCGACGCCCGGTGAGGAGGTCCGTTATGCGCTGGACAAGACCCTCGCGGCCGCCGAGGAGCTCGGCTACCCGGTCGTCGTGCGCCCCTCCTTCACCATGGGCGGCCTCGGCTCCGGCTTCGCCTACGACGAGGATGACCTGCGGCGCATGGCCGGCGCCGGCCTGCAGGCCAGCCCGACCACCGAGGTTCTCCTCGAGGAGTCGATCCTCGGCTGGAAGGAGTACGAGCTGGAGGTGATGAGGGACAACGTCGACAACGTCGTCGTCGTGTGCTCGATCGAGAACCTCGACCCCATGGGCGTGCACACCGGTGACTCGATCACCGTGGCGCCGGCGTTGACCCTCACCGACCGCGAGTACCAGCGGATGCGCGACGTCGGCATCGCCGTCATCCGCGAGGTGGGTGTCGAGACCGGCGGGTGCAACATCCAGTTCGCGATCAACCCGGCCGACGGGCGGATGATCGTCATCGAGATGAACCCCCGCGTCTCCCGCTCCTCCGCCCTGGCGTCGAAGGCCACGGGATTCCCGATCGCGAAGATCGCGGCGAAGATGGCGATCGGCTACACCCTCGACGAGGTCCCCAACGACATCACCCGGGAGACCCCGGCGAGCTTCGAGCCGGCCCTGGACTACGTCGTCGTCAAGGTCCCGCGCTTCGCCTTCGAGAAGTTCCCGGCGGCGGACCCGACGCTCACGACGACGATGAAGTCGGTCGGCGAGGCGATGGCCATCGGCCGCAACTTCACCGAGGCGCTGCAGAAGGCGCTGCGCTCCGTCGAGCGCACCGGCTCGGCGTTCCACTGGGACGGCGAGGAGCCGACCGTCGAGGAGGCGCGCGCACTGCTCGAGCTGTCGAAGGTCCCCACCGACGGCCGGATCGTCCAGGTGCAGCAGGCGATGCGGGCCCGCATCACCGTCGAGGAGGTGCACGAGGCGACGAAGATCGACCCGTGGTTCCTGGACCAGATGGCGCTGATCAACGACCTGGCCCAGCAGGTCCACGACGCCGACGAGCTGGACCCCCAGCAGCTGGCCCTGGCCAAGCGCCACGGCTTCTCCGACGCCCAGATCGCCCGGCTGCGCCGGATGGAGGAGTCGGTCGTACGGGGGGTGCGGCACGCCCTCGGGGTGCGCCCGGTGTACAAGACCGTCGACACCTGCGCCGCCGAGTTCGCCGCCCTCACGCCCTACCACTACAGCTCCTACGACGAGGAGAGCGAGGTCGCGCCGCGCGAGCGGCCGGCGGTGATCATCCTCGGTTCCGGACCGAACCGGATCGGCCAGGGCGTCGAGTTCGACTACTCCTGCGTCCACGCGAGCTTCGCGCTGCAGGACGCGGGCTACGACACGGTCATGGTCAACTGCAACCCGGAGACCGTCTCCACGGATTACGACACGAGCAGTCGCCTGTACTTCGAACCCCTGACGCTCGAGGACGTCCTCGAGGTCATCCACGTCGAGAGCCAGGCCGGCCCCGTCGCCGGGGTCATCGTCCAGCTCGGCGGCCAGACGCCGCTGGGTCTGGCGAAGGACCTCAAGGCGGCCGGGGTGCCGATCGTCGGCACCTCTCCGGAGGCCATCGACCTCGCCGAGGACCGGGGTCACTTCGGCCGGGTCCTCCACGAGGCCGGGCTGAACGCCCCCAAGCACGGGACGGCCTTCAGCGCCGAGGAGGCCGTGGAGATCGCCCGGGAGATCGGGTACCCCGTCCTCGTGCGCCCCTCCTACGTCCTCGGTGGCCGCGGGATGGAGATCGTCTACGACGACACGACGCTCAGCGAGTACGTCACCCGCGCCGCCGTCGCCTCGCCGGAGCACCCGATCCTCGTCGACCGGTTCCTCGACGACGCGATCGAGATCGACGTCGACGCGCTCTACGACGGAACCGAGATGTACCTCGGCGGGATCATGGAGCACATCGAGGAGGCCGGGATCCACTCCGGTGACTCCAGCTGCACCCTCCCGCCGGCGACCCTCGGCTCGGGCGAGCTGCAGCGCGTGCGCGAGGCGACGCTCGCGCTCGCCGAGGGCATCGGGGTCCGTGGCCTGATGAACGTGCAGTTCGCCCTCGCGCAGGACGTCCTCTACGTCCTGGAGGCCAACCCGCGGGCCTCACGCACCGTCCCCTTCGTCGCGAAGGCGACCGGGGTGCCGATCGCCAAGGCGGCGGCACGGGTCATGCTCGGGGCCACCGTCGAGGAGCTGCGGGCGGAGGGCATGCTGCCGCACGAGCTCGACGGAGGGTCCATGCCGACCCACGCGCCGATGTCGGTCAAGGAGGCGGTACTGCCGTTCAAGCGCTTCCGCACCGCGGAGGGTGAGGTCGTCGACTCCCTCCTCGGCCCGGAGATGCGCTCGACCGGCGAGGTCATGGGGATCGACGCTGACTTCGGTGCCGCCTTCGCCAAGAGCCAGCTGGGGACGCTCTCGACCGGACTGCCGACCTCGGGGACGGTCTTCGTCTCCGTCGCGAATCGCGACAAGCGGGCGATGATCTTCCCGATCAAGGTCCTCAGCGACCTCGGCTTCCGCATCCTCGCCACGCAGGGCACCGCCGACGTCCTGCGGCGCAACGCGATCGAGTGCGAGGTCGCCACCAAGCACTCCGAGCGCGCCGAGGGGGAGGTGAGCGTCGTCGACCGGATCCTCGCCGGTGAGATCGACGTCGTCTTCAACACCCCCTCCGGTCAGCACGCCCGGGCGGACGGTTACGCCATCCGCGCGGCGACGACGGCGATGGACAAGCCGATCGTCACGACCGTCCAGCAGCTCGGTGCCGCCGTCCAGGCCATCGAGTCCCGGATCAACGGCGAGCTGGACGTCAAGCCGCTGCAGGAGCACGCGCGCGACCTCGACCTGTACGGGGCGCACCGGTGACGCGGACCATCGCCGCCCGGGAGGGCGCCGGGGTGGTCCAGGTCGAGGCCGAGGTGCTCGGCAACGTCGCCGCCGGCGCCTACCGCCACCTCACGCTCGTCACCCCCGGCCTGGCCGAGCTGGCCCGCCCGGGGCAGTTCGTCGCCCTGTCCGTGGGGGACGGGACGAGCTCGATGCTGCTGCGTCGCAGCTTCTCCATCCACAAGGTCTCCCCCGCGGGGACCTACGGCGGCACCACCGAGATCGTCGTCGCGGCGCACGGCGCCGGCACCCGCGCCCTCACCGCGCTGGAACCGGGGGAGAGCGTCGGTGTCATCGGTCCGCTCGGGCGGGGGTTCCCGCTGCCGTCGCAGCCCGTGCCCTGCGTCCTCGTCGGCGGCGGGTACGGCTCGGCACCCCTCTTCTGGCTCGCGGAGCAGCTGCGCGAGCGCGGGTGCCCGGTCGAGATGGTCCTCGGCGCCGCCTCCGCGGACCGCCTCTTCGGTGTCGTGGGGGCGCGGCGGGTCGCTGACGGGGTCACCGTGACCACCGACGACGGCTCCGCCGGGGTCCGGGGATGGGTCTCGGACGTCGTGCCCGACCTGGTCACCCGCACGGGTGCGGGCGTGGTCTACGGCTGCGGGCCGATGGGGATGCTGCGCTCCCTCAGCGCCATCGCCGACGACCACGGCATCGTCGCGCAGGTCGCCGTCGAGGAGGCCATGGCCTGCGGCGTCGGGATCTGCATGACGTGCGTGATGCCGGTCCGCGGCGAGGACGGCACCACCACGATGGTGCGCAGCTGTCTCGACGGCCCCGTCCTGCGCGGTGACCGGGTGCGGTGGGAGGCCTTCGAGGACGGGTACTGCCGCGTCCCCGAGGACGCCGTCGGCGCCCCGAGGGCGGTGCGCTGATGGGGACGCCGACCACCACGGGCCCCGTCGACATGTCGGTCGACCTCGCGGGTGTGCGCCTGCCGGGCCCGATGATGACCGCGAGCGGGTGCGCCGCCAACGGTCGCGAGATGCACCGCTTCATCGACATCACGCAGCTGGGTGCCTTCGTGACGAAGTCGGTCAAGCTCGACCCCGTCTCCGGGCGGGGCACCCCCCGCATGGCCGAGACCCCCTCGGGCATGCTCAACTCGATCGGGCTCCAGGGTCCGGGTGTGACCGCGTTCGTCGAGAAGGACCTCGCCTGGTTGCACTCGATCGGGGCCAGGGTCGTCGTGTCCATCGCGGGCGGCACCGCCTCGGAGTTCGCCCGGGTCGCCCGGGCGGTCGTGCGCAGCCGGTACGCGAGTGCCGTCGCGGCGATCGAGGTCAACATCTCCTGCCCCAACGTCGCCAACCGGGGCCTGGTCTTCGCCTGCGACCCGGGCGGTGCCCACAAGGTGCTCACGCTCGTGCGCGAGGAGGTCCCGCGCGGTCTGCCGATGCTGGCCAAGCTCAGCCCCGACGTCACGGACATCGTGGAGATCGCCGATGTCGTCCTCCGGGCCGGCGCCCACGGCCTGACGATGATCAACACCACGCTCGGTGTGGCCATCGACACCGACCGGCTGCGCCCGCACCTCGCGGCGGCGACCGGCGGTCTGTCCGGTCCGGCGATCCGCCCGATGGCGGTGCGGGCCATCTGGCAGGTGGCCGGTGCCATGCGGGAGGGCCGGATCCGGACGGCTCCCATCGTCGGCGCCGGGGGAGTGCGTCACGGCAGGGACGCGCTGGAGCTCGTCGCGGCCGGCGCCAGCGCCGTCCAGGTCGGGACCGCCGCCTTCAACGACCCGACGGCCCCCCACCGCGTCGGTGTCGAGCTGGAACGGCTCGTCGCCGACCACGGCTTCGACCGCCTCGCCGACGTCGTCGGCATCGCCCACGAGAGGTTCACCGCGTGAGGTCCACGGCATGATCACCGACACCACCCCCTTCGGCGTCCGTCTGCAGGCCGCGATGGCCGAGCACGGTCCGCTGTGCGCGGGCATCGACCCGCACCGCGGGCTCGTCGAGTCCTGGGGGCTGACCTACGACCTCGCCGGCCTGGAGCGGTTCACGATGACCTGCGTGGAGGCCTTCGGCGGCGCGGTTGCCGCCGTCAAGCCCCAGTCGGCCTTCTTCGAGGTCTTCGGGGCGAAGGGGGTCGCGGTCCTCGAGCGCGCGCTCGCCGAGCTGCGCTCGGCCGGCACCCTCACCGTCCTCGACGTCAAGCGCGGCGACATCGGCACCACGGTCGACGCCTACGGCGAGGCCTTCCTCGGCGCGGACGCGCCGGCCGCCGCGGACGCGATCACCCTGAGCCCGTACCTCGGCTACGGCTCCCTGCGCCCGGCGATCGACCTCGCGCACGCCACCGGCCGCGGGGTCTTCGTCCTCGCCCTGACGTCCAACCCCGAGGGGGCCGACGTCCAGCACGCCCGCCTCCCCGACGGACGATCGGTCGCGGGCGCCGTCGCCGAGGGCGCGGCACGCGACAACGCCGACGACCGCGCCGCGGGCCGGCTCGGGAGCATCGGCCTCGTCGTCGGGGCCACCGTCGGCTCCGCCGTGGCCGACCTGGAGGTCGACCTGCCGGGCATGGCCGGGCCGGTCCTCGCCCCCGGGCTCGGCGCCCAGGGGGCGACCGCCGAGGACGTGCGCTCGGTCTTCGCCGGCGCGCTGCCCCAGGTCCTCGCCAGCAGCAGCAGGGACGTCCTGCGGGCGGGGCCCGACGTGACCGCCCTGCGCGAGCGTGCCCGCGCCGTCGCCGGCGAGGTCGCTCGCATCACCGGGGTCTGAGTATGGTGACCGCACCCCTGTCGGTCGACCCCGGAGTGCCCGTGCCCGTCCCCACGTTGAGCCCGCAGCAGCGCGCCCACGCCCTGGCCAGGGCGACGAGCGCGCGTCAGGAGCGAGCCGTCGTCAAGCGTCGGCTCAAGGAGGGGAGTGCCACCATCGGTGACGTCCTCGCCGATGGTGCCCACGACCCGGCGATCGCCAAGCTCAGGGTCCTCGAGCTCCTCGAGTCGATGCCGGGCATCGGGGACGTCAAGGCAGGCCGGATCATGGATCAGCTCCGCATCGCCCGGTCGCGGCGCGTCCGCGGACTCGGACCGCACCAGGCACGGGCCCTCGTCGAGTGGTTCGAGCGCTCGTGACCGCGCGTCTGACCGTCCTCGCGGGCCCGACCGCCGTCGGCAAGGGCACCGTCGCCGCCTGGATCCGTGAGCACCACCCCGAGGTGTGGCTCTCGGTCTCGGCGACCACGAGACCGCCGCGCCCCGGCGAGGTGGACGGGGTGCACTACCACTTCATCTCCGGTGAGGACTTCGCCACCAAGGTCGGGCAGGGCGACATGCTCGAGTGGGCCGTCGTCCACGGACGGGCCTCCTACGGCACGCCGCGGGGTCCGGTGGAGCAGGCGCTGGCCGAGGGCAAGCTCCCGCTGCTCGAGATCGACCTGCAGGGAGCCCGGCAGGTGCGCGCCTCGATGCCGCACGCCCGATTCGTCTTCCTGGCGCCCCCCTCGTGGGAGGAGCTCGTCGGCAGGCTCGAGGGCCGCGGCACCGAGACGGCCGAGGAGAGAGCCGTTCGCCTGGACACCGCGAAGGTCGAGATGGCGGCCCAGCACGAGTTCGACCACGTGGTCGTCAACGACGACATTCGTCGTGCCGCCGAGGAACTCGTATCATTGATGAGATCCCCCTGACCCCGACGACGAAGGACCACCTCGACGTGTCCGGTACCAAGGCAAACCCCATCGGCATCACCAACCCGCCGATCGACGACCTCCTCGAGCGGGCGGACAGCAAGTACGCCCTCGTGATCTACGGGGCCAAGCGGGCCCGCCAGATCAACGCCTACTACTCGCAGCTGCAGGAGGGCCTGCTCGAGTACATCGGGCCGCTTGTGGACGCACAGGTCCACGAGAAGCCGCTGTCGATCGCGCTGCGCGAGATCGACGAGGGGCTCCTGACCAAGGAGGCGAGCAAGCCCGCCGAGGCGTCGGTCGAGTCGATCGTGGACATCCCGGCGACCGACGAGGTCTGAGGCCACCTACGTGCGCATCGTCCTCGGCGTGGGTGGCGGTATCGCGGCCTACAAGGCGGCACTCCTGCTGCGCCTCTTCAGCGAGGACGGGCACGAGGTGACCGTCGTGCCCACCGAGGCGGCGCTGCGCTTCGTCGGCGCGCCGACCTGGGAGGCGCTCTCGGGCCGGTCGGTCCAGACCGACGTCTGGAGCAACATCACCGACGTGCCCCACGTCCGCATCGGGCAGGAGGCCGACCTCGTCGTCGTCGCGCCGACGACCGCGGACCTGCTGGCCAAGGCTGCGCACGGTCTGGCCGGTGACCTCCTGACGAACGTCCTGCTCACCGCTCGCTGCCCCGTGGTGCTGGCTCCCGCCATGCACACCGAGATGTGGGAGCACGCCGCCACGCGCGCCAACGTCGCGACCCTGCGCGGGCGCGGAGTCACCGTGATCGACCCGGACTCGGGGCGGTTGACCGGTGCCGACATCGGCCCCGGACGTCTCCCCGAGCCCGAGGACATCCACGCCGCGGCGATGGCCGCGGTCGGCGGACCGGGCAGCGGTGCGCAACCGCAGGAGGGTGACCTGACCGGCCGCGCGGTGCTCGTGAGCACCGGGGGGACCCGCGAGCCGCTCGATCCCGTGCGGTACCTGGGCAACCGTTCCTCCGGCAAGCAGGGCCTCGCCGTGGCCGAGGCCGCTGCCGCACGCGGCGCCCGGGTGACGCTCGTCGCGGCCAACCTCGGGCTGCCGGTCGCGCCGGGCATCGACGTCGTCCCCGTGCAGACCGCGCTGGAGCTGCAGGCGGAGATGGATGCGCGTGCCGCCGACCACGACGTCGTCGTCATGGTCGCGGCCGTCGCCGACTTCCGCCCGGCCGACTACGCACCGGCCAAGATCAAGAAGTCCCACGACCCCGCCGACCCGGACGCCGCTCCGACCATCGACCTCGTGCGCAACCCGGACATCCTCGCTGGCCTGGTCTCGAGGCGCGGCGAGGCCACCACACCCCTGCTCGTGGGCTTCGCCGCGGAGACGGGCGACGCGACCGGCTCGGTGCTCGCGCACGGCCGGGACAAGCTCGCCCGCAAGGGCTGCGACCTGCTCGTCGTCAACGAGGTGGGTGAGGGCGTGACCTTCGGGGCCGACGACACCACGGTCCACGTCCTGACCCGCGGCAGCGACGAGACGGTCGACATCGGGCCCGCGAGCAAGCGGATCGTCTCCGACGGGATCTGGGACGTCGTCGTGGGCTCCCTCCGTCCCTGACGACCGCGGGTCCTAGACTGACGACGCCCTACCGGTCGGTTGTCCCCGTCCGGTCAGTCGAACCCGGGAGTTCTGCGTGTCCGGACGTCTCTTCACCTCCGAGTCGGTGACCGAAGGTCACCCCGACAAGATCTGCGACCAGATCTCGGACTCGATCCTCGACGCCATGCTCGACGCCGACCCGCACAGCCGCGTCGCCGTCGAGACGATGGTGACGACCGGACTGGTCCACATCGCCGGGGAGGTCACCACCGAGGCCTACGTCGAGATCCCCCACCTGGTGCGCTCGGTCATCGCCGACCACGTCGGCTACGACTCCTCGGAGAAGGGCTTCGACGGCCGCACCTGCGGGGTGTCGGTCTCCATCGGGGCGCAGAGCCCCGACATCGCCCAGGGCGTGGACACCGCGTACGAGAGCCGCACCGGGGGCATCGATCCCAAGGACAAGCAGGGCGCCGGCGACCAGGGCCTGATGTTCGGGTACGCCTGCCGGGACACTCCCGATCTCATGCCGCTGCCGATCTACCTCGCGCACCGCCTCTCGCAGCGACTCACCGAGGTCCGCAAGGACGGGGTGCTGGACTACCTGCGTCCCGACGGAAAGACCCAGGTGACCATCGACTACGACGGGGACAGCCCCGTACGGCTGGACACCGTCGTGCTCTCGACCCAGCACTCCGCGCAGGTCGACCACGAGCGCCAGCTCCCGGCCGACATCATGGCGACGGTCTTCGACCCCGTGATGGCCGAGCTGAAGGACTCGGGCGTGCGGTTGGACACCTCCGACTACCGCACCCTGATCAACCCCACCGGCAAGTTCGTCATCGGTGGCCCCATGGGGGACGCAGGACTGACGGGACGCAAGATCATCGTCGACACGTACGGCGGCATGGCCCGCCACGGTGGTGGCGCCTTCTCCGGCAAGGACCCCTCGAAGGTCGACCGCTCCGCCGCGTACGCCACCCGGTGGGTCGCCAAGAACATCGTCGCCGCCGGGTTGGCCGATCGGTGCGAGGTCCAGGTCGCCTATGCCATCGGCGCCGCCCAGCCGGTGGGCCTCTACATCGAGACCTTCGGCACGGAGACCGCCCCGGTCGACTCGATCCAGCAGGCCGTGACGTCCGTCTTCGACCTGCGACCGCTGGCGATCGTCGAGGAGCTGGACCTGCTGCGTCCGATCTACGCGCCGACGGCTGCCTACGGCCACTTCGGGCGGACCTCGGCCGCCGGCTACGACAACGCCTTCCCGTGGGAGCAGACGACGAAGGTCGAGGCACTGCGGGCAGCCGTTCGCGGCTGACCCGCCGCCGGGCGGAGCGGGCCGTCGGCTGACACCCCACCCGGTTACGTTGTCCCCGTGCTCCTGTCCACCCCCGTCGCCCGGGTCCTCGTCGACACGGGGCTGGTCCATCTCGACCGGCCCTTCGAGTACCTGGTGCCGGAGGAGCTCGCCGAGGCCGCCCAGCCGGGTGTGCGGGTCAAGGTGCGCTTCGCCGGTCGCGACCGTCCCGGGTACGTCCTCGAGCGGTCCGACGCGGCCGAGCACACCGGCCGTCTGGCCCCCATCCGCACGGTCGTCTCCGACGAGCCGGTGCTCACGCCCCCGGTGCTGGAGCTGGCCCGCCGTCTGGCGGCCCACCAGGCGGCCACGACCGGGGACGTCCTGCGGCTGGCGATCCCGCCCCGCCATGCCCGCGCCGAGAAGGCGCTGCCCCGGGACGCCCCTGCGGACGGGGAGGAGCCACGCCAGGTGCCGGAGACCACGACGCCGCAGGTGTGGGCGGACTACCGGGCCGGCGCCGCGTGGTGGTCACGGGTGGCCGCGGGGGAGTCGCCCGGCGCCGCATGGGTGGCCGCACCCTCCCGGCCGGCCACGTCGGACTGGCCGGTGGCCCTCGCCCAGGCCGCGCGTGCGGCACTGGCCTCTGGCCGGGGCGCGGTCATCGTCGTCCCCGACCAGCGGGACGTGGACCGTGTCGACGAGGCGCTGATCGAGGCACTCGGGCCGGACCGGCACGTGCGGCTGACCGCCGACCAGGGCCCGCAGGCGCGCTACACCGCGTGGCTGAAGGTCCTGCGTGGGCACGTGCGCGTCGTCGTCGGCACCCGGGCCGCCGCCTACGCACCGGTGCACGACCTCGGGCTCGTCGCGTGGTGGGACGACGGGGACGACCTGCACGTCGAGCCGCGCGCCCCGTACGCGCACGTGCGCCAGGTGCTCCTCACGCGTGCGGACGTCGAGGACGCGGCCGTGCTCGTCGCGGGCCTGACGATGTCCACCGACGTGGCCGCCCTCGTCGACACCGGCCGGGTCCACCTCGTCGGGGGCTCCACCTCGCGTCGTGACGCGCCGCGGGTGCTCGTCGCCGGGGAGGGCCTGGACGAGGAGCGGGACGGCCCGGGTGCGCGGGCGCACATCCCCTCATCGGCCCACCGCGCCGCCTCGTCGGCCCTCTCGCAGGGACCGGTCCTCATCCAGGTGCCCCGCCGCGGGTACCTGCCGGCCATGTCGTGCGCGTCGTGCCGTGCGCCGGCACGGTGCCCGGAGTGTCGTGGCCCGCTGGCGCTGCCGTCGCCGGACAGACCGCCCGAGTGCGGCTGGTGCGGTCGCGCACCCGGCCGATTCACCTGCCCGCACTGCGACGGTGACCGGTTGCGTGCCGGCGTCATCGGGGCCCGTCGCACCGCCGAGGAGATCGGTCGGTCCTTCCCGGGGACCAGGGTCATCACCTCCGGTGGGGGCGAGGTGCACGCGAGCGTCGGGGCGGAGGCGGCGATCGTCGTCGCCACACCCGGCGCCGAGCCGGTGGCCGACGGGGGCTACGCGGCGGTCCTCCTGCTGGATGCCTGGGCGAGCCTGGACCGGCCGGACCTGCGGGCGGCGGAGGAGGCGGTGCGCCGGTGGTTCGCCGCCGCCGGGTTGTGCCGGTCGTGGGCCGACGGGGGAGTGGTCGTGCTGTGCGGCGCCCCGAGCCACGTGACCATCCCACCGGTCGAGGCGCTCGTGCGGTGGGACCCGCAGTGGTTCGCGGCCCGCGAGCTGGCCGAGCGCGCGGAGCTCTCGCTGCCCCCGACCACCTGGACCGCCGAGGTCATCGCGCACCGCAAGCGGGTCGAGCCCGTGGAGCACGCGGTGCGGTCGGTGGCGCACGAGGCACAGGTCCTCGGACCGCTACCGGTCGCCGGCGCCGAGGACCGACGACGGCTGGTCATCAAGGCGCCCTTCGGCGACGGCCCGCTCGTCGCCGCTGCGCTGAAGGACCTGCGGGCCGGGGAGAGCGCCCACAAGGCGGAGACGCTCACGTCGGTGAAGGTCGGTCACCTCGGGGCGCTGTGACGCCCCGGGCGCGTGACGGCGCGGGCCGCGACGGTGCCCGGCCGTGCGGCGCCTAGAATCGCCCCCGTGCGACTGATCTTTGCCGGGACCCCGCAGGTCGCCGTCCCCTCCCTCCGGGCCCTGTCCGACTCCGACCACGAGGTGGTCGCCGTGGTCACCCGACCCGACGCGCGGGTGGGTCGGGGGCGTCGCCTCGAGCCCTCGCCGGTGAAGACCGTGGCGCAGGAGCTGGGCCTGCCGGTCCTGACGCCGGCCAGCCCCCGGGACCCGGACTTCGTGGCCGAGCTGACCGCCCTGGCACCGGACTGCTGCCCGGTCGTCGCCTACGGCGCGCTCCTTCCCCGGGAGGTCCTGGACATCCCGACGCACGGGTGGGTCAACCTCCACTTCTCGCTGCTCCCGGCCTGGCGCGGCGCCGCCCCGGTCCAGCGGGCGATCATCGCCGGCGACGAGATCACGGGCGCCAGCACCTTCCTGATCGAGGCGGGTCTCGACACCGGTCCGGTCCTCGGCACCATGACCGAGCGGATCCGCCCCGACGACACGGCCGGGGCTCTCCTCGACCGGCTCGCCGACGCGGGCGCCCCACTCCTGCTGGCGACGATGGACGGCGTGGCCACGGGCGACCTCGAGCCGCGGCCCCAGCCGACGGAGGGCGTCAGCCACGCCGCGAAGCTGACCGTCGACGACGCACGGGTCGACCTGGCCCACCCCGCGATGGCCGTCGACCGGCACATCCGTGGGTGCACGCCCGCGCCCGGCGCGTGGACGACCTTCCGTGGCGAGCGGCTCAAGCTCGGCCCCGTGACGATCACCGAGGAGAGGCTGCCAGCGGGTCGGATCGAGGCGCGCAAGCGCGAGGTCCTGGTCGGCACGGCGGACCGGGCCGTGCGACTGGGCGAGGTCGTCCCCCTGGGCAAGAAGCCGATGCCCGCGGCGGACTGGGCGCGGGGCGTGCGGGTGGCCACCGACGAACGACTGGGCGAGGAGCAGGCATGAGCACCGACGGACAGCGGAAGGGCCCCCGCCGCAAGTCGCGGACCGCGCCCGCGCAACGCTCCCGCCGGGGGAGCCCGGCACGCAGCACCGCCCACGCCGTCCTCCGCGCCGTCGGCGACGGCGCCTACGCCAACCTCGAGCTCCCGAGGGCGCTGCGGCACGCGCGGCTGGACGACCGGGACGCCGCCTTCGCCACCGAGCTGACGTACGGGACCCTGCGGATGCAGGGCTTCTACGACGCGATCATCGTCGAGGCGACCGGGCGCCCGACCAGCCGGCTCGACGGAGGGGTCCTCGACGTCCTCCGGATGGGGGTCCACCAGGTGCTCGCCATGCGGGTGCCGGACCACGCCGCCGCCGACCAGGCCGTCGGGCTCGCCCGCACGGTGGCCGGGCCGGGTGCAGCGGGTCTGGTCAACGCGGTCATGCGGCGCGTCTCCGAGAGCACCCCGGAGGAGTGGCGTCAGCGGGTCGTGCCCGCCGAGCCGCTCGCCGAGCGCCTGGCGATCGAGCACTCGCACCCGGTGTGGATCGTCAAGGCCCTGCGCCAGGCGCTCATCGGCCACGGCGCGGCCACCCCGGAGACGGCCGACGAGGCCGTCGCGGAGCTGCTGGCCGCGCACAACGTCCCCGCGCCGGTCTCGCTCGTCGCCCGCCCGGGTCTCGCCGAGGTCGACGAGCTCCTCGCGGCCGGGGCCCACGCCGGGCGATGGTCCCCCTTCGCCGCCGAGCTCGACGGGGGAGACCCCGGCGCCATCGAGGCGGTCCGCGACGGACGCGCCGCGGTGCAGGACGAAGGGAGCCAGCTGCTCGCCCTCGCGCTCGCGGCCGTGCCGCTCGCCGATCGGGACGAGGACGTGCCCGAGCGGTGGTTGGACCTGTGCGCCGGCCCCGGCGGCAAGGCCGGGCTGCTCGCGGCCAGGGCGCTCGAGCAGGGGGCCGACCTCGTGGCCAACGAGATCAGTGACCACCGAACCGAGCTGGTGCGCCAGACCCTGCGCCCGGCACTGGAGGCGGCCGAGGCCGCCGGTCGCCGACTCGAGGTCCGCACCGGCGACGGTCGTGAGCTCGGTGCCGACGAGCCGGAGCGGTACGACCGCGTGCTCGTCGACGCACCGTGCACCGGCCTCGGGGCCCTGCGTCGTCGTCCGGAGGCGCGCTGGCGGCGCAAGCCGAGCGACCTCGTCGGCCTCGGTCCGCTGCAGCGGGAGCTGCTCGTCTCCGCGATCGAGGCCACCCGCCCCGGCGGTGTCATCGCCTACGCGACGTGCAGCCCGCACCTGTCCGAGACGACCTTCGTCGTGCGCGACGTGCTCAAGAAGCGCGACGACGTGGAGCAGATCGATGCCCGCGAGCTGCTCGACCAGGTCGCGACGGGCGACCTCACCGACCTCGGGGACGGCCCCCACGCCCAGATGTGGCCCCACATCCACGGCACGGACGGGATGTTCCTCGCCCTGCTGCGCAAGAAGCCCTGACCCCGGCCCCCCTCGACCAAGGACACCCCCGTGCAGATCTCCCCGAGCATCCTGTCCGCCGACTTCGCCAACCTCGAGTCCGAGCTGGCGGCGATCAGCAACGCCGACTGGGCGCACGTGGACGTCATGGACGCCCACTTCGTGCCCAACCTGACCCTCGGCCTGCCGATCGTCGAGTCGCTGCTGCGGGTGAGCCCGATCCCCATCGACTGCCACCTGATGATCGACGACCCCGACCGGTGGGCCCCGCCCTACGCCGAGGCCGGGGCGAAGTCGGTCACCTTCCACATCGAGGCCGCGAAGGACCCGGTGACCCTGGCCCGCGACATCCGCGCGCAGGGCGCCCGGGCGTCCATGGCGCTCAAGCCGGACACCCCCTTCGCCGCCTACGAGGAGCTGCTGCCCGAGCTGGACATGGTGCTCGTCATGACGGTCGAGCCCGGCTTCGGCGGGCAGTCGTTCATGGCCGACCAGATGCCCAAGGTCGAGCAGGTGCGTCGGGCCGTGCGCAAGCACGGTGGCGACATCTGGGTCCAGGTCGACGGCGGGGTCTCGGCGAGGACCATCGAGCAGTGCGCCGAGGCCGGGGCCGACGTCTTCGTCGCCGGGTCGGCCGTCTACGGGGCGGACGACGCCGCGGGCGCGGTCGACGAGCTGCGGGAGCTCGCGCAGCGCCACGCCCACTGACGTCCCCCGACGGCGCGCGAGCCGCATCCGCGTCCGGACGGTGAACCCGTGGCGTCGGCACCGGCCGGCGCCAACTAGGCTGGCCCGTTGTGAAGACCTTCGAGACCCTCTTCGCCGAACTCACCCAGAAGGCCGCCGAGCGGCCCGAGGGCTCGGGCACCGTCGCCCAGCTCGACGCCGGCACCCACGCGATCGGCAAGAAGATCGTCGAGGAGGCCGCCGAGGTGTGGATGGCCGCGGAGTACGAGAGCAAGGAGGAGCTGGCCGAGGAGATCAGCCAGCTCCTCTACCACCTGCAGGTGCTGATGATCGACGGTGGCCTGACCCCCGACGACGTCTACACCCACCTCTGAGAGGACCGACGTGCGTATCGCCGTGCCCAACAAGGGCTCCCTGTCCGAACCCGCCGTGGAGATGCTCCGCGAGGCGGGCTACCGGGTCCGTCGCGACAGCAAGGAGCTCGTCGTCGCCGACCCCGACAACGACGTCGAGTTCTTCTACCTGCGCCCCCGTGACGTCGCCCTCTACGTCGGCAAGGGGCAGGTCGATGCCGGGATCACCGGGCGTGACCTGCTCCTCGACTCCGGCTCGGCCGCGACCGAGGTCATGGGCCTGGGCTTCGCCGGGTCGACCTTCCGTTTCGCCGGCCGTCCCGGTGAGGCCAGCACCGCGGCCGACCTCGACGGTCGCCGGGTGGCCACCTCCTACGCGGGCCTCGTGCGCGACCACCTCGCGGCGAAGGGGATCTCCACCGAGGTCGTGCGCCTGGACGGAGCGGTCGAGACCGCGATCACCCTCGGGGTCGCCGACGCCATCGCCGACGTCGTCGAGACCGGCACCACCCTGCGGCAGCAGGGACTGGAGGTCTTCGGCGAGCCGATCCTGCGCAGCGAGGCCGTGCTCATCCGGCGGTCCGACGCCAGCGAGGTCGGGATCGACGTGCTGCACCGGCGCATCAAGGGCGTCGTCACGGCCCGGGAGTACGTGCTGCTCGACTACGACTGCCCGGCCGACCTCGTCTCCCGGGCGGTGGAGCTGACTCCCGGGCTGGAGTCGCCGACCGTCAGCACCCTGCACGACGAGACGTGGTGCGCGGTGCGCTCCATGGTCCCGCGCGGGCAGACCAACCGGATCATGGACGAGCTGTACGACCTCGGGGCACGGGCGATCCTCGTCACGGAGATCTCGGCGTGCCGCCTGTGACGGAGATGGACCGTTCGTCCGCGCCGACCTTCCGTCCCGTCCGGGGACGCATCGTGCCCATCGTCATCGGGGTGGCGATCCTCGTCGGGGCCCTCGCGCTGGCCGTCCTCCTGCCCGAGCGCTACGGCCCCATGGACCGGTTCACCAGTGCCGGGATCGGTGTGGCGACCGCTGCCTTCATGCACCGCTACGCCACGATCCACGCCCGGCCGGACGCCGACGGGCTGTGGGTGCGCAACCTCGGGCCCGGGGAGCACGTGCCGTGGGAGGACATCGTCGCGGTGCGCTTCTCGCAGGGCATGCCGTGGGTGCGGCTCGATCTCGCCGACGGCACGGAGATGGCCGTCATGGCCATCCAGCGGGCCGACGGACCGCGCTCCCTCGAGGCCGCGCAGCAGCTGGCCGACCTCGTGGGGCGCTGAGCCCCCTCCGCCCGGCCGGCTACGCACCGGTGTCGAAGAGGAGATGGGCACGCTCACGGGTGCCGTCCCGGCCGAAGAGCGCCGCCTCCTGCCGGGCCCACATGTCCCAGTGCTGCTCGAAGACCTCGCCGTCGCGCTCGATCGCGCGCGCCCGACGCACGGGTGCCGGACCGTCGAGCCAGACGCGGGTGCCCACCAGGGGCGAGGCCGCGCCCACGGTGCTGCCGCAGCCCTCGACCACGAGCCGTCCCCCCACGGCCAGCTCCCGACGGGGGCCGGGCGCGTGGGCGGTCCAGTCCCACGTGGGCACGACCGCACCCCGGCCCTCGGACACGGGGAGGAGGACGTGCTGCACGAGGATGCCGACCGCGTCGGCCAGGCCGTCCCAGCCCGGGTAGATCTCGTCCATCGAGACCAACGGGGCCGACCACCGCGCGGCGACCTGCCGGCCGAGTGAGGTCTTGCCCGATCCGCTGCGCCCGTCGATGCCGATGACGCGCACGGCCCCGCAGGACGGGGGCGCGTCGGCGGCGTGGGCGAGGATCCGGGTCACGGGCTGCATCGGGGCGAAGCGTAGCCCGCGCCGAGGCTGGGTAGGCTGCCAGCGTGTCCCTCGCCGTACGTGTCATCCCCTGCCTCGACGTCGACGCCGGACGGGTCGTCAAGGGCGTCAACTTCGAGAACCTCCGCGATGCCGGCGACCCGGTCGAGCTCGCCCGCCGGTACGGCCGGGAGGGGGCGGACGAGCTGACCTTCCTCGACGTCACCGCCAGCAGCGGCGACCGGTCGACCACCTACGACGTGGTCACCCGCACCGCCGAGGAGGTCTTCATCCCGTTGACCGTCGGCGGAGGCGTGCGCACCGTCGAGGACGTGGACCGTCTGCTGCGCTGCGGCGCGGACAAGGTCGGCGTCAACACCGCCGCGATCGCCCGCCCCGAGCTGATCAGCGAGGTCGCCGACCGGTTCGGCGCCCAGGTGCTCGTCCTCTCCGCAGACGTGCGTCGCCGCCGCGCCGCGGACGGCTCCCTCGGGGAGGGGTTCGAGGTGACGACCCACGGGGGTCGCCGCGGCACGGGGATCGATGCGGTCGAGTGGTGTGCCCGGGCCGCCGAGCTCGGCGCCGGTGAGATCCTCCTGAACTCGATGGACGCGGACGGCACGAAGGCCGGCTTCGACCTCGAGCTGATCGCCGCGGTCCGTCCCGAGGTCACCATCCCGGTGGTCGCCAGCGGGGGAGCGGGGACCGCGGAGCACTTCCCGCCGGCGGTCGACGCCGGAGCCGATGCCGTGCTCGCGGCGAGCATCTTCCACTTCGGCGAGGTGACGATCGGGGCGGTCAAGGACGCCCTGGCCGCCGCGGGCCACCCCGTCCGGCGCGGTGACGCCGGTGACCGGGAGGACAGCGCCTAGAGGCCGTAGTCGGTCGTCCGGACCGTCTCGACGGCCTCCGGTGGGCCGATCAGCTCGACCTCGGCGACGTCCCGCCGGCCGAAGCCGAACAGCAGGATCTCGCCCGGACGCCCGTGGATCTGGACCACCGGTCCGTCACCGGAGCCGATCCGCGTGTGGCGCTTGGCGGTGACGAGCTCGACCCGGACCCCACGCGTGCGGCGGAAGAGCATCCTGCCCATCACCGCGAGCTGGTCCCCCAGGGCCGCGATGTGCTCGGCGCTCAACGAGCGCCGGGGCGCGCCGAGACCTGCCCGCAGGACGTCCTCGTGGTGGACGAAGAACTCCACGAGGTTGACCTTCTCGTCCACCGCGGCGACGCGCGTCGGGTGCCACGCCGGTGGGCCCTGGCGCAGTCGCTCGACGAGCGCCTCGTGGTCGTGCTCGGCCCGCAGGCGGGCCATGGCCTTCTCGGCCCGGCCCGCCAGGGCGGGGACGTAGATGCCCGCGGAGGCATCGGGGCGGCCCTCACGCACGAGGAGGTGGGCGAGCAGGTCTCCGCTGGTCCAGTCACCGCAGAGCGTGGGCGCATCGGGCCCGACCTCGAGGAAGGTGTCGCACAGGGCGGCTCGCTCGATGCTGGCATGGCGGATCATCGGTACTCCGGGGTCGGGAGACAGGTCGTATGACGTCGAAGGGTAACCCCGCCGTCTGGACGGACGGCGCCGCCGGGGCGTCCGTGGCCTATTCGAGACCCGGCTGACATCGCGGTGGGCGGCTCGGCGGCGGCCGGCGCCGGAGTGCAGAATGGCAGGCGTGTCCACCCCTTCCTCGCCCCTGCCCGCCGAGGTCGCGGCGCGCCTGACCCGTGACTCCGCCGGACTCGTCGCGGCCATCATCCAGCAGCACGACACCGGTGAGGTGCTGATGCTCGGATGGATGGACGACGAGGCGCTGCACCGCACACTGACGTCCGGCCGGGTGACCTTCTGGTCCCGCAGCCGCCAGGAGTACTGGCGCAAGGGCGACACCTCGGGCCACACGCAGCACGTCCGATCGGTCGCCCTCGACTGCGACGGTGACGCACTCCTCGTCCGCGTCGACCAGGTCGGCGCTGCCTGCCACACGGGCCGGCGCACCTGCTTCGACGCGGGAGATCTCGGGGCGGACCCGGGAGAGCGGCCATGAGTGCGCCCCGCACCGAGATCCCCGACCTCGCCCCGGGCCGGACCTGGCCCGACCTGGACGCCTTCACCGTCCTCGCCCGTGACCGGCGGGTGGTGCCGGTCGTGCGCCGACTCATCGCCGACGGCGAGACACCGGTCGGCGTCTACCGCAAGCTCGGTGGCGGCGCGCCGGGGACCTTCCTGCTCGAGTCGGCCGAGCACGGTGGGGTGTGGTCGCGCTGGTCGATCGTCGGTGCGCAGAGCCGCGCGACGCTCACCGAGCAGGACGGTCGGGCCCACTGGATCGGCGAGCCGCCCGTCGGGGTCCCGACCGACGGTGATCCGACCGCCGCCCTGCGCGCCACCCTCGAGGCTCTCTCCACCGACCCCGTCGACGGCCTGCCACCCTTCACCAGCGGGATGGTCGGCGCGGTCTCCTACGACGCGGTCCGCCGGTGGGAGAAGGTCCCCAGCGAGCTGCCCGACGTCCTCGGGATCCCGGAGCTCGGTCTGGTGCTTGCCACGGACGTGGCCGTGCTCGACCACAGCGACGGCTCGCTGCTGCTCGTGGCCAACGCGATCAACTACGACGACACCGACCAGCGCGTCGAGGAGGCCTGGCGGGACGCGGTGGCCCGTATCGACGCGATGGCCGAGCGTCTCGCGGAGCCGGCGGAGAGCACCGTCGCGACGGTCGACCACGAGGTGGCGGCGCGTGCCCGCACCGAGGTCGAGAGCGACGTCAGCGTCGAGCGCTTCGAGGAGATCGTCGAGGAGGCCAAGGAGGACATCCGGGCCGGTGAGGTCTTCCAGGTCGTCCTCTCGCAGCGCTTCTCCACCCCGTGCCCCGTCGACGGGCTCGACGTCTACCGGGCGCTGCGGCGCTCCAACCCGAGCCCGTACATGTACTTCGTGCGGCTGCCGCACCCGGACGGGTCCACCTACGACGTCGTCGGCTCCTCGCCCGAGGCGCTGGTGAAGGTGACCGGACGACGGGCGATCACCCATCCGATCGCCGGGACCCGCCCCCGCGGGAAGACGCCCGAGCAGGACCTCCGGCTCGAGGAGGACCTCATCGGCGACCCCAAGGAGCGCTCCGAGCACGTCATGCTCGTCGACCTGGGCCGCAACGACCTGCAGAAGGTGTGCGCCGCGGGCACCGTCGACTGCGTCGAGTTCATGAACCTGCGCCGCTACAGCCACGTGATCCACCTCGAGTCCACCCTCGTCGGCGAGATGGCGAAGGGGGTGTCGGCCTTCGACGTCCTCGTCGCCACCTTCCCCGCCGGGACCCTGTCCGGGGCGCCGAAGCCCCGGGCGCTCCAGCTGATCGAGAAGTACGAGCGCAGTCGACGGGGCGTCTACGGCGGAGTGGTCGGCTACCTCGACTTCCACGGTGACATGGACATGGCGATCGCCATCCGCACCGCCCTGATCAAGGACGGCGTCGCGCACGTGCAGGCCGGCGCCGGGATCGTCGCGGACTCCGTCCCGGTGCTGGAGCAGGAGGAGACGGTGCACAAGGCCGGCTCGGCCCTGGCCGCGGTCGCCGCCGCCCGTGCGATGCGTCCCGTCCGCAGGTCGACCCGATGAGCATGCTGACGCGCAAGCCCGTCGTGGTGCTGCTCGCGATCGCCGCCGGGATCATCATGCTGGCGGCTGGGCGGGCCGTGTGGATCACCGGGACCGTCGACGGTGTCGCCGGTCCCGCGCAGGCCACGGCGGTCGGAACCGACGCCGCTCCGGGGCTGGCCGGGCTGGCGCTGGTCGCGATGGCGGCCGCCGTCGCCGCGGCGACCTCCGGGCGGATCGCCCGGTGGGTCAGCATCCTGGCCATGGTCGGGGTCGGGGCCGGGGTCATCGCCCTCTCGGTGCGGGCCGTCCTCAGCGCGCCGGAGGTGCTCGGGACCGTCGCGGCCGAGGGCTCGGGCACGACGGGCACCCTCGAGGCGACCGGATCGGCCAACGTCTGGCCGTGGGTCGCCGTCGTCGGCGCGGTGCTGCTCCTCGTCGCCGCGGGCGGTGCTGTCCGCGGCGGTGGCCGGTGGGGCGCACTCGGGGGGAAGTACGAGCGTTCGACCGGTGACGGCACCACGGAGGTCGGCGGCGCGCGCGGCGAGCGCGTCGACTCCGACTGGGACCGGGTCACGCGCGGGGACGACCCGAGCGTCGACTAGCCTTGGGGCATGCCCACTGTCCTCGACCAGATCATCGACGGTGTCCGTGAGGACCTGGCCGGGCGCGAGGCCCGGGTCCCGCTCGAGCAGCTCCGGCGACAGTGCGACGGCATGCCGGCGCCACGCGACGCGGCCGCCCTGCTGCGGCGTCCGGGGCTGTCCGTGATCGCCGAGGTGAAGCGCAGGAGCCCCAGCAAGGGCGACCTGTCGCAGATCGCCGACCCGGCGGCCCTCGCGCGTGCCTATGCCGAGGGCGGTGCCACCGCCATCTCCGTGCTGACCGAGGAGCGTCGTTTCTCCGGCTCCCTGGACGACCTCACCGCCGTCCGCGAGGCGGTCGACGTGCCCGTGCTGCGCAAGGACTTCATGGTCGGCGAGTACCAGCTCTGGGAGGCCCGGGCCCGGGGCGCCGACATCGTCCTGCTCATCGTCGCGGCCCTGGACGACGCGCAGCTGGCCTCGTTGATGGCCCTGGCCGGCCAGCTCGGCATGACCTGCCTGGTCGAGGTCCACGACGAGGCGGAGACGGCCCGGGCGGTCGACCTCGGGGCCACCGTGATCGGGATCAACAACCGCAACCTCAAGACCCTCGAGGTCGACACCGACACCTTCGCCCGGCTGGTCCCGCTCGTCCCCGAGACGTGCGTGCGCGTCGCCGAGTCCGGGGTGCAGGGCCCCGAGGAGGCGCGGCTCTTCGCCCGCGCCGGAGCCGATGCCATCCTCGTCGGCGAGGCACTCGTCGTCGGGGGAGACCCCGCGGCCGGGGTGCGCAGCATGATCGATGCGGGAGTGACGCGATGACCGACGAGCAGCAACCCACCACCGACGGCCCCGGGCCGAGCGCGCCGGAGGTGCCGGGGCGATTCGGTGCCTTCGGGGGCCGCTACGTGCCCGAGGCACTCATCCCGGCCCTCGAGGAGCTGGACGAGGCGCGCCGGAAGGCCATGGTCGACCCAGACTTCGTCGACGAGCTCGCCCGGCTGCACCGCACGTACACGGGTCGACCGAGCATCATCACCGAGGTGCCCCGGTTCGCGGAGCACGCCGGAGGTGCGCGGGTCATCCTCAAGCGCGAGGACCTCAACCACACCGGCAGCCACAAGATCAACAACGTCCTCGGCCAGGCCCTGCTGACCAAGCGCATGGGCAAGCGGCGGGTCATCGCCGAGACGGGAGCCGGCCAGCACGGTGTCGCGACCGCGACGGCCGCGGCACTGATGGGCCTGGAGTGCACCGTCTACATGGGTCGCGTCGACACCGAGCGCCAGGCACTCAACGTCGCCCGCATGCGTGTCCTCGGGGCCACCGTGGTGCCGGTCGAGCACGGCAGCGCGACGCTCAAGGACGCGATCAACGAGGCCATGCGCGACTGGGTGACCAATGTCGAGCACACCCACTATGTCCTGGGCACGGTCACCGGGCCCCACCCCTTCCCGGAGATGGTGCGTGACCTCCACAAGATCATCGGCGAGGAGGCCCGTGAGCAGGTGCTCGAGCTGACCGGTCGTCTCCCCGACGCCGTCATCGCCTGCGTCGGCGGTGGGTCCAACGCCATGGGCATCTTCCACCGCTTCGTCAGCGACGAGGCCGTGCGCCTCATCGGTGTCGAGGCCGGCGGTGAGGGCATCGAGTCCGGCCGGCACGCCGCGCGCTTCGCGACCGCCGAGCCCGGCGTCCTCCACGGGGCGATGAGCTACCTCATGCAGGACGCGGAGGGGCAGACCCTCGAGACGCACTCGGTCTCCGCCGGTCTGGACTACCCGAGCGTCGGTCCGGAGCACTCCCACCTGCGCGACTCCGGCCGGGCGGAGTACCGCTATGCCACGGACGAGCAGGTGATGCACGCCTTCGAGCTGCTCTGTCGCACCGAGGGCATCATCCCGGCGCTCGAGTCGGCGCACGCCCTGTCGGCGACGCTGGACATCGGCCGCGAGCTCGGTCCCGACGCCCTGCTGCTCGTCAACCTCTCCGGCCGTGGGGACAAGGACATGCACACCGTCGCCGAGTGGTTCGGTCTCGTCGACGGCGACGCAGGAGCGGAGGCATGAGCGCGGCCGCAGGCCTGGCCGACGTCTTCACCCGGTGCCGCGAGGAGGGCCGCGCCGCCCTCATCGGCTACCTGCCCGTCGGCTACCCGAGCGTCGAGGGCTCGATCGACGCGGTGCGCACCCTGGCCGAGGCCGGCGCCGACATCATCGAGGTCGGCATGCCCTACAGCGACCCCGTCATGGACGGTCCCGTCATCCAGCGTGCCGCCACCGAGGCCCTGGCGAAGGGGGTCCACGTCGACGACGTCTTCCGGGCCGTCTCGGCGGCCCGGGAGGCCGGAGCCGTGCCGGTGGTCATGTCCTACTGGAACCTCGTGCTGCGTCGGGGCGTCGACCGCTATGCCGCCGACCTCGCAGCCGCCGGGGGCGCGGGCATCATCACCCCGGACCTCATCCCGGAGGAGGCGGGCGAGTGGCGCGCGGCCAGCGAGCGGCACGGGCTCGACCGCATCTTCCTCGTCGCGCCGAGCTCGACCACCGAGCGCATCGCCGTGGTCACCGAGGCCACGACCGGGTTCGTCTACACCGCCTCCACGATGGGTGTCACCGGAGCCCGGGGCAGCGTCGGCGGGACGGCGGCCGAGCTCGTCGCGCGCGTGCGCTCGACCACGGACCTGCCGCTGTGCGTCGGCCTCGGGGTCAGCACCGGCGCCCAGGCCGCGGAGGTGGCCGCCTTCGCCGACGGGGTCATCGTCGGGTCCGCCCTCGTGAGCACCATGCTCGACCGCGACCCCGAGGAGGGGCTGGCCGCGCTGCGCGACCTCACCCGTGAGCTGACGGAAGGCGTGCGGGGACGGGCATGACCCGAGCGCATGTCCTGGACCACGTCGGGCTGGTGGCCCGACTCCTCCTCGGCGGCGTCCTCCTCGTCGCGGGTGGGCTGAAGGTCGGCAACCCGCTCGGGTCCGCCCGCGCGGTCCAGGGATACGACGTCATGCCCTTCGAGGTGGCCGAGTACATCGGCTACGCGCTGCCCTGGGTGGAGGTCGTCATCGGGGTGCTCCTCGTCCTCGGCCTCTTCACCCGGACCAGTGCCCTCCTGGGGGCGCTGCTCATGGCGGCCTTCGTCATCGGCATCACCCAGGCGTGGGTCCGCGGCCTGACCATCGACTGCGGTTGCTTCGGCGGCGGTGGCCAGGTGGACGCCGGCGAGACGGAGTACGGGCAGGAGATCGCCCGCGACCTCGGTCTCGCCCTCTGCGGGGTGTGGCTGCTCGTGCGAGCCCGCACCGCCTACAGTCTCGACCGATTCCTCTTCGGAGACGCGAAGGAGCGCACGTGAGCAACCAGGACCGCAAGGCCAAGGCGCAGGCCGCCGCCGGGAGCACGGGCAGGGGCGCCAATGCCGTGGTCATCGGCGGCGTCGTCGTCATCGTGGCGATCGTCCTCGTCGTCGGCGCAGTCGTCGTCAACTCCGTCCGCGACAGCGGCGGGGCGAGCGAGCTGCCGCAGGGTGTCGCCGCGGGTGAGCCCCTCGAGCCCTACGCCGACGCGAACCCACCGAAGGACGCCCCGGTCGTCGACGTCTACGAGGACTTCCGCTGCCCGGCGTGCAAGGTGTACGAGGAGTACCTCGGTGGGACCGTGACCGAGCTGGCCCAGGACGGCAGGATCCGGCTGCGCATCCACCTCAAGACCGTCATCGACAGCGTGACGGGTGGCGAGTCGTCGGCCGTCGCGGGCTCGAGCGCCGTCTGCGCCCTGGACCAGGGCGCGTGGACCGGGTACCACGAGGCGCTCTTCGCCCTGCAGCCCGAGAGCGAGGACCGCAGCGGCTTCGCGGAGGAGACCTACACGCAGGCCGCCGAGCGGGCCGGGCTCAGCGGAGATGCCCTCGACGAGTGGCAGCAGTGCACCGACGACGGGACCTACGTGGACTACGTCCAGGGCGTCGACGACGCGACGACCGAGGAGGGCATCCGGGCGACGCCGACCGTCGTGGTCGACGGGACGCAGTTCAACTGGAGCAGCGTGATCGACCAGCAGAGCGGTGAGGTCGACACCGAGACCCTGAAGCAGGTCCTCACCAGCGGGGACGTGCCCGAGGACATGGTGGCGACCCAGTGACCCGTCCGGGGACACTCCCTTCGCCCACCACGGCCGCGATCGAGCTCGGCCCGCTGACCATCCACGCCTACGCCCTCTGCATCCTCGCCGGGATCGCGGTGGCGATCTGGATGGGGGACCGGCGCCTGCGCGACCGCGGCGCGGAGGAGGGGGTGGTCCTCGACGTGGCCGTGTGGGCCGTCCCCTTCGGCATCATCGGTGGTCGGCTGTACCACGTCATCACCACGCCCCAGCCGTACTTCGGGGAGGGCGGCACCCCGCTCGACGCACTGAAGATCTGGCAGGGCGGGCTCGGCATCTGGGGCGCGGTCGCCCTCGGCGCCGTCGGCGCCTGGATCGGACTGCGCTCGACCGGTGTCCGCTTCCTCGATTTCACCGACGCCGTCGCTCCGGGCGTGCTCATCGCCCAGGGGATCGGCCGCTGGGGCAACTGGTTCAACAACGAGATCTACGGCGAGCCCACCGACCTGCCGTGGGGCCTGGAGGTCCACCGTTTCGACGCGGCCGCGGGCCGGGCGGTGGTCGACGCCGCGGGGGACCCGATCGTGCTCGGCACCTTCCATCCGACCTTCCTCTACGAGTCGCTCTTCCTCTTCGCGCTGGCGATCGTCCTGCTCGTCGTGGACCGTCGGGCCGCCCTCGCCCGCGGGCAGGTCTTCGCCCTCTACGTCGCCGGGTACCCCGCTGGTCGGCTCTTCATCGAGATGATGCGCACGGACGAGGCGAACACCATCCTCGGACTCCGTGTGAATATCTGGGTCAGTGTGATCGTCTTCACGCTCGGGGTGGCGATGTTCCGGATTTTCGGGAAGCGTGAGCGCCCTCGCGTGTGAAATCTCACTAGGTGGGATTGTGCCTCTCAATAGGCAAGACTGGTCGCTGGTACTCTTCTCCGCACCGCGGCCACTGCTGTCTGCGGATCCCATCAAGCAGGCATCCGCACCGTCATCCCAGATCGACGGGAGCCTGCCCGCCCCGATTTCACCCGAGGACGGTGACCCGACGTGACCTCTGTGTCCTTCTCCCCCTATGAGCGCTGGTCGGCCCTGCCGCCCGACACGGGTCTCTACCGTCGCGACACCGAGCGTGACGCCTGCGGCGTCGCCATGGTGGCCACCATGCGCGGCAGCGCCGGCCACGACATCGTCGACCACGCACTGCTGGCCCTGACCAATCTCGAGCACCGTGGCGCGACCGGCGCCGATCCGCTCGTCGGTGACGGCGCGGGCATCCTCACCCAGGTCCCGGACCGGTTCCTGCGCGAGGTCGTCGACTTCGACCTGCCCGAGCCCGGGCACTACGCGGTCGGCACGGCGTACGTGCCGACGGATGCCGCCGAGCGCGAGGCGATGGTCCGCCGGATCGAGGCCGTCGTCACCGAGGAGGGCCTGCAGGTCCTCGGCTGGCGGCAGGTCCCGGTCAACCGGGAGATCGTCGGCCAGATGGCCCGCGACTGCATGCCGGACTTCCACCAGCTCTTCGTCGCCGCACCCGGCGGTGAGGTCTCCGGGCTCACCCTGGAGCGACTGGCCTTCGTCACCCGCAAGCGGGCCGAGCGGGAGACGGGCGTCTACTTCGCCTCGCTGTCCGCGCGGACGCTCGTCTACAAGGGGATGCTGACGACCGCGCAGCTCGAGCCCTTCTACCCGGACCTGTCGGACGAGCGGTTCGAGAGCGAGCTGGGTCTGGTCCACTCGCGCTTCTCGACCAACACCTTCCCGAGCTGGCCGCTCAGCCACCCCTTCCGCTTCATCGCCCACAACGGTGAGATCAACACCGTCAAGGGCAACCGCAACTGGATGCGGGCCCGCGAGTCCCTGCTGAGCAGCGACATCGTCCCCGGCGACCTGCAGCGGATCATGCCGATCTGTGCGCCGGAGGCGTCCGACTCGGCCTCCTTCGACGAGGTCCTGGAGCTGCTCCACCTCGGTGGCCGCTCGCTCCCGCACGCGGTGCTGATGATGATCCCCGAGGCGTGGGAGAACCACGCGACCATGGACCCCGCGCTGCGCGACTTCTACGAGTTCCACTCCATGTTCATGGAGCCCTGGGACGGTCCGGCGTGCGTGACGTTCACCGACGGCCGCCTGGTCGGGGCGGTCCTGGACCGCAACGGTCTGCGGCCCGGGCGGTACGAGGTGACCGACGACGGTCTCGTCGTCCTCGCCTCCGAGGTCGGCGTCCTCGACCTCGACCCGGAGCACGTGGTCGCCAAGGGCCGCCTGAAGCCCGGCCGGATGTTCCTCGTGGACACCGCCGAGGGCCGGATCGTCGAGGACGAGGAGATCAAGGGGCAGCTCGCGGCCGAGCACCCGTACGGCGCGTGGCTCGACGAGGGCCGGATCATGCTGGGAGACCTCCCCCCGCGGGAGCACATCACCCACACCCCGGCGTCCGTGGCGCGACGCCAGCAGACCTTCGGGTACACCCAGGAGGAGCTGCAGATCCTGCTGACGCCGATGGCCGCCAAGGGCGTCGAGGCGCTCGGGTCCATGGGGACCGACAGCCCCGTCGCGGTCCTGTCGGAGAAGCCGCGCCTGCTCTTCGACTACTTCACCCAGATGTTCGCCCAGGTGACCAACCCTCCGCTGGACTCGATCCGGGAGGAACTGGTCACCGCGCTCGGGACCGCCATCGGGCCGGAGGGCAACGTCCTCGAGGCCGACCCGAGGCACGCCCGGCAGGTCGTGCTCCCCTTCCCGGTCATCGACAACGACGAGCTGGCGAAGATCGTGCACTTCGACCACGAGGGTGCGGGAACGGCAACCCACGTCGTGCGTGGCCTCTACGACGTCACCGGGGGCGAGGAAGCGCTGCGGGCACGGCTCGACACGATCTGCACCGAGGTCTCCGAGGCCATCGCCGAGGGCGCGCGCTTCATCGTGCTCTCCGACCGCGACTCCGGCCGTGACCGGGCGCCGATCCCCTCGCTGCTGCTCACCTCGGCCGTGCACCACCACCTGATCCGGGAGCGCACCCGCACCCAGGTCGGCCTCATCCTCGAGGCCGGCGACGTCCGTGAGGTCCACCACGTCGCACTGCTCATCGGGTACGGCGCCGCCGCGGTCAACCCGTACCTGGCCATGGAGTCGGTCGAGGACATGGTCCGTCGGGGGATCATCACCGAGGTCGACGAGGAGACCGCGGTCGTCAACCTCATCAAGGCGCTCGGCAAGGGTGTGCTGAAGGTGATGTCCAAGATGGGCATCTCCACGGTGGCCTCCTACCGCGGCGCCCAGGTCTTCGAGGCCCTCGGTCTGGGACAGGAGCTCATCGACGAGTACTTCACCGGGACGGTCAGCCAGCTCGGGGGTGTCGGGCTCGGCGTCCTCGCCGAGGAGGTCGCCGCTCGACACGCGACCGCGTACCCGACCGAGGGCGTGCGGCTGCCGCACCGCAAGCTCGAGGTGGGTGGCGAGTACAAGTGGCGCCGCGAGGGCGAGCCGCACCTGTTCGACCCGGACACCGTCTTCCGTCTCCAGCACTCCACGCGTGCGCGTCGCTACGACATCTTCAAGCAGTACACGTCCCGGGTGGACGAGCAGTCCGAGCGGCTGATGACGTTGCGTGGGCTCTTCTCGCTCGCCGACGGCCAGGAGCGGGCCCCGATCAGCATCGACGAGGTCGAGCCGGCCAGCGCGATCATCAAGCGCTTCTCCACCGGTGCCATGAGCTACGGCTCGATCAGCAAGGAGGCGCACGAGACGCTCGCCGTCGCGATGAACCGGCTCGGCGGGCGCTCCAACACGGGGGAGGGCGGCGAGGACCTCGACCGGCTCATGGACCCCGAGCGCCGCAGCTCGATCAAGCAGGTGGCCTCGGGCCGGTTCGGGGTCACCTCGACCTACCTCACCCACAGCGATGACATCCAGATCAAGATGGCCCAGGGCGCCAAGCCGGGCGAAGGGGGTCAGCTGCCCGGGTCGAAGGTGTACCCGTGGGTGGCGCGCACGCGGCACTCGACGGCCGGAGTCGGCCTGATCAGCCCGCCGCCGCACCACGACATCTACTCGATCGAGGACCTGGCCCAGCTGATCCACGACCTGAAGAACGCGAACCCGCAGGCGCGGGTGCACGTGAAGCTCGTCAGCGAGGTCGGCGTGGGCACGGTGGCGGCCGGTGTCAGCAAGGCGCACGCGGACGTCGTGCTCATCTCCGGGCACGACGGCGGAACCGGGGCCTCTCCGCTGACCTCGCTCAAGCACGCCGGCGGACCGTGGGAGCTCGGGCTGGCCGCCACCCAGCAGACGTTGGTGCTCAACGGTCTCCGCGACCGCATCTCCGTCCAGGTGGACGGCCAGATCAAGACAGGTCGGGATGTCCTCATCGGTGCCCTGCTGGGTGCGGAGGAGTTCGGTTTCGCCACCGCCCCCCTCGTGGTCAGCGGCTGCGTCCTCATGCGGGTGTGCCACCTGGACACCTGTCCGGTGGGGATCGCCACGCAGAACCCGGAGCTGCGCGCGCGCTACACGGGTCAGCCCGAGTTCGTCGAGACCTTCTTCGAGTACATCGCGGAGGAGGTGCGTGAGCTGCTCGCCGAGCTCGGCTTCCGTACCCTGGACGAGGCCGTCGGCCGGGTCGACCTGCTCGACACCCGCAGGGCCGTGGACCACTGGAAGGCCTCGGGGCTCGACCTGGCGCCGATCTTCGCCCAGGTCAGCTCCTTCGACGGGTCCGGGGTGCGGGTGACGCGTGCCCAGGAGCATGGTCTCGATGTCGCCCTCGACCACCGGCTCATCGAGCTGGCCGCTCCGGCGCTCGAAGAGGGGACCCCGGTGACGGCCGAGGTGCCGGTCCGCAACGTCAACCGCACGCTGGGCACCATGCTCGGTCACGAGGTGACCAAGCGGAACCCGGAGGGCCTGCCCGACGGGACGATCGACCTGACCCTCACCGGGTCGGCCGGTCAGAGCCTGGGCGCCTTCCTGCCGGCCGGCATCACCCTGCGGATGGTCGGCGACGCCAACGACTACGTCGGCAAGGGCCTCTCGGGTGGCCGCATCGTCGTCCGGCCGCCGGAGGGCGCGCGGTACGTGGCCGAGGAGAACGTCATCGCCGGCAACGTCATCGGGTACGGGGCGACCTCCGGTCAGCTCTTCCTGCGTGGCATGGTCGGCGAGCGCTTCTGCGTGCGCAACTCCGGTGCCCAAGCCGTCGTCGAGGGCGTCGGCGACCACGGGTGCGAGTACATGACCGGTGGCACCGTCCTCGTGCTCGGGCCGACCGGCCGCAACTTCGGGGCCGGGATGTCCGGTGGCAACGCCTTCGTCCTCGACCTCGACGAGTCACTCGTCAACCGCGAGCTCGTCGACGTCGTCCCCCTTCGCCCGGCGGACCGGGAGGTGGTCCTCGAGCTGCTCACCCAGCACCTCGAGCACACCGGCTCGGCCGTCGCGGCGGCACTGCTGGACGACCCGGAGGCCGGTCTCGACCGGATCTCGCTCGTCCTGCCCCGCGACTACCAGCGCGTCCTCGACGTGCGGGCCGACGCCGAGGCGGAGGGCCTCGACATCGAAGGCGCGCTCGTCTGGGACCGGATCATGGAGGCTTCCCGTGGCTGACCCGCACGGCTTTCTCACCACCCGCGAGCGCGAGCTGCCCGCGCGGCGACCCGTCGACGTCCGCATCAAGGACTGGAAGGAGGTCTACGAGGAGCAGCAGGCCGGCGAGCTGCAACGCCAGGCCGGGCGCTGCATGGACTGCGGCATCCCGTTCTGCCACTCGGGCTGCCCGCTGGGCAACCTCATCCCGGAGTGGAACGACCTCGCGTGGCGCGGTCACTGGCACGACGCCATCGAGCGCCTGCACGCGACGAACAACTTCCCGGAGTTCACCGGCCGGCTGTGCCCGGCGCCCTGCGAGACCGCCTGCGTGCTCGGCATCAACCAGCCGGCCGTGACGATCAAGCAGGTCGAGGTGACGACCATCGAGGAGGCCTTCGGCCGCGGTGACGTCCCGCCTCAGATCCCGGACCGCCTCACCGGCAAGACCGTGGCCGTGGTCGGCTCCGGCCCGGCCGGTCTGGCCGCCGCGCAGCAGCTCACCCGCGCCGGTCACACGGTCGCCGTGTACGAGCGGGCGGACGCCCCAGGTGGGCTCCTGCGCTACGGGATCCCGGAGTTCAAGATGGAGAAGCGGATCGTCGACCGCCGGATCCAGCAGATGAAGGCCGAGGGCACCCGCTTCCGCTCCGGGATCGATGTGGGCGGCGAGCTGACCGGTCAGCAGCTGCGTGACCGCTACGACGCCGTCGTGCTCGCCACCGGCTCGACCGTCCCGAGGGACCTGCCCGTCCCCGGTCGTGACCTCGACGGGGTCGTCCAGGCGATGGACTTCCTGCCCCCGGCCAACCGGGTGGCCCTCGGCGAGGAGGTCGAGGGGCAGGTCACGGCGGAGGACAAGGACGTCATCATCATCGGCGGTGGCGACACCGGCGCCGACTGCCTCGGTACCTCGATCCGTCAGGGTGCCCGTTCGGTCACCAGCCTGGAGATCATGCCCCAGCCGGGTCCGGAGCGGCCGGCTGACCAGCCCTGGCCGACCTACCCGATGCTCTTCCGGGTCGCCTCGGCCCACGAGGAGGGAGGCGACCGGGTCTACGCGGTGTCGACGACGGAGATCCTCGACGACGGCGAGGGCCGGGTCGGTGGCCTGCGCCTGACCGAGGTCACGCGCACCGCGTCCGGCTTCGAGCCGGTGCCGGGGACCGAGCGGGTCCTGCCCGCGCAGCTGGTGCTCCTCGCCATGGGCTTCGTCGGCCCGGAGCCGGACGGCATCGTCGCCCAGCTGGGCCTGTCGACCGACGAGCGCTCGAACATCGTGCGGGGCCGCGACTACCAGACCGACGTCCCGGGCGTCTTCGTCGCCGGGGACGCCGGCCGGGGGCAGTCGCTCATCGTCTGGGCCATCGCCGAGGGCCGTGCCGCAGCCCACGGCGTGGACACCTTCCTCATGGGCAGCTCCCAGCTGCCCCGCCCGGTCAACCCGACGGATCGGCCGCTCACGGCCTGACCCGGTCCGGGGACGAAGGGGGCGCGCCCGCCGGTCGCGCCCCCTTCGTCCATCCACCGGTGGCCCGGCGTCGGCATAGGGTGGAGACATGCGACGCGCCAAGATCGTCTCCACCCTCGGCCCTTCGACCTCCACCCCCGAGAGCATCCACGAGCTCGTGACTGCCGGCGTCGACGTGGCGCGGTTCAACCTCTCCCACGGTGACTACCCGGTCCACGAGGCCAACTACCGCAGCGTGCGCGCCGCGAGCGACGCCGTCGGTCGCGCCGTCGGAGTGCTCGTCGACCTGCAGGGCCCCAAGATCCGCATCGGCAGGTTCGCCGACGGGCCGATCCGGCTCGACGAGGGGGACCACTTCACGATCACCACCCGTGACGTCGAGGGTGACCAGGAGGTCGTCGGCACGACCCACTCGGGTCTCGCCGACGACGTCAGCGTCGGCGACCGGATCCTCGTCGACGACGGCAAGATCATGCTGACCGTCGAGGAGGTCGACGCGACCGACGTGCGCTGCGTCGTCGTGTACGGCGGGCCGCTCTCGGACAACAAGGGCATCAACCTCCCCGGCGCCGCCGTCAGCGCACCCGCCATGTCCGAGAAGGACGAGCAGGACCTGCGCTGGGCGCTGGGCCTGCGCGCCGACTACGTCGCCCTCAGCTTCGTCCGCTCGCCGCGGGACATCGACCGTGTGCACGAGATCATGGACGAGGCCGGGGTGCGGCTGCCGGTCATCGCCAAGATCGAGAAGCCCCAGGCCGTCGACGCACTCGAGGAGATCATCGACGCCTTCGACGGCATCATGGTCGCTCGCGGCGACCTCGGTGTGGAGATGCCCCTCGAGGAGGTGCCGCTCGTGCAGAAGCGGGCCGTCGAGCTGAGCCGCCAGCGGGCCAAGCCGGTGATCGTGGCCACCCAGGTGCTCGAGTCGATGATCGACAACTCCCGGCCGACCCGGGCCGAGGCCTCGGACGCGGCCAATGCGGTCCTCGACGGCGCCGACGCGCTGATGCTCTCGGGGGAGACGGCCGTCGGCAAGTTCCCCACCGAGGTGGTGCGGACGATGTCCCGGATCATCGCCGCCACCGAGAGGGAAGGGCTCGGTCGCATGCGCGACCTGATGGCCCCGCCCACCTCCCAGGGCGGCGTCGTCACGGCTGCGGCAGCAGAGGTGGGGCAGGCCCTCGGGGTGAAGTACCTCATCGCCTTCACCCAGCTCGGCGGGAGCGCCCGTCGCCTCGCCCAGGTGCGCTCCGGCCTGCCGATGCTCGCCTTCTCGCCGGTGCAGGACACCCGGTCCCAGCTGTCCCTGGTCTGGGGGATCCAGACCTTCCTGACCACACCGGTCACCCACACCGACCAGTACGCCCTGCAGGTCGACGAGCACCTCCTCGGTGTGGACTGGTGCCAGGAGGGGGATCTGGTCGTCATCGTCGCCGGATCGCCCCCCGGCGTGCCCGGGTCGACCAATGCCCTGCGGGTCCACCGCATCGGCGACGCCCGCAACAAGACGGCGGTGGCCTACCAGGAGGACGCCACCTCGGTGGACGGTGCACTGCCCGGTGGGATGGGCTGACACCGGCACCGTCTCCTCGGGTCGGTATGCTTGCGGCGCACTCCTGCCGGGGTGGTGGAATGGCAGACACGGAGCACTCAAAATGCTCTGCCCGCAAGGGCGTGCGGGTTCGAGTCCCGCCCTCGGCACCAAGGACTCCCCCCAACGACGAAGGATGGACCATGACGGCTGAGACGGAGGCCCAGCAGGGCCAGCGGGTGCTGCTCGCCGAGGACGAGGCGCTGATCCGCCTCGACCTGGCCGAGATGCTCACCGAGGCCGGGTACGAGGTCGTCGGGCAGGCGAGCAACGGGGAGGAGGCAGTCTCCCTGGCCGAGTCGCTGCAGCCCGACCTGATCATCATGGACATCAAGATGCCGGTCATGGACGGGCTCACCGCGGCCGAGACGATCGGGGAGCAGCGGATCTGCCCCGTGATCATGCTCACCGCCTTCTCGCAGAAGGAGCTCGTCGAGCGCGCCCGCGACGCGGGCGTCATGGCCTACATCGTCAAGCCCTTCACCGTCTCCGACGTCACCCCGGCCGTCGAGGTGGCGCTCTCGCGCTGGGCCGAGCTGAAGGCCCTCGAGTCGGAGGTTGCGGACCTCGGTGAGCGGCTCGAGACCCGCAAGGCCGTGGAGAAGGCCAAGGGCGTGCTGATGAAGAAGCTGAAGATCTCCGAGGCCGAGGCCTTCCGGTGGATCCAGAAGACGGCGATGGACCGGCGGCTGGGCATGCGCGAGGTCGCCGACGCGGTCGTCGCCGGCATGGACAAGTCCTGACCGTCGCTGCGCAGCGCCCTCAGCCGAGCACGATGACGAGGTGCGTCAGCACCGGCGCGACGACCAGGGCCGGGAGCATGTCACCCACCGGGATCTGACGGATCCGCAGCAGCCGCAGGGCGATCCCGACGAGGATCAGACCTCCGGTGGCCGTGAGGGCCGCGATGTGTGCGTCCGGCAGCACCGCGCCGAGCGCGACACCCGCGAGGGTGAGCGAGCCCTGGACCACGGCCACGCTCACCGCGGACATGAGCACGCCCAGACCGAAGGTCGAGGCGAAGGCCAGGGCGGCGAAGCCGTCGAGCGCTGACTTCAGCGCGAGCTTGTCGATCCCTCGCCCCAGTCCGTCGTCGAGGCTGCCGAGGATCGTCAGGGGCCCGACGCAGAAGAGCAGGCTCGCGGTCAGCCACCCCTCGATGAAGCGCTCCCGTGCGTCGTGGTCGCTGCGCCCCCGGCCCAGGTACCCCTGGACCCGACCGGCGAGCGTCTCCAGACGACGCTCGATGCCCACGAGGGACCCGAGGATGCTGCCGACGAGCAGCGAGCCGAGGACGATGAGCACCGGTGCGCTCGACCCGACCGCTGCGCCCAGGGGCGGGGAGAGGACCTCCATGGCGGACAGGGCCGCCATGAGGAGGGTCACCAGCCCGAGGCAGTCGGTGACCACGTCCCGGGTCGCCTGCGGGAGCCGGCCGCCGATGGCCATGCCGGCCAGGGCGCCGATGACGACCGTGATGACGTTCAGGACGGTGCCCGAACCGATGAAGTCCACTCATCCACCCTTCGTCGTGGTCACTGGCCCGGCCGGGCGGCCGGCCCGGGCTCACGGTAGACCGAGATGGTCCCGTCGCGGTGTGCCAGGTCGACCGTGGAGACCTCCCGGGCCGTCCCGGGGACGCTCCCACGGAACTCGGGCTCGGTGCTGTCGATGACGAAGAGCTCATCCGAGCCCTCGGGAGCCGTTGCGGTCCAGAGGTACTCGGCGTCCTCCTCGAAGGGCCAGGAGCTCAGGTAGTGCGGCTCCCACCCGGCCCGGTGCGCCTCCCAGGCGATCGCGGGGGCCGCGCCGAGGGTCGGGACGAAGCCGTACCCCCTGATGCGCACGGCACGGCCCTCGCCGGGGCCCATCCCGGACACCGTCGTGCGGGCGACCGTGCTCATCGAGCGGGACTCGGACCAGTCCGGCTGCACGGCGAGCACGGATGCCGCGAGACCGCCGACGACGAGCCCGCCGGCCAGGGGCATCGCGATCCTCCCCGGCAGCCGGGGGCTCGCGCTCTCGAGGTAGGCCAGGCCCCGCCAGACGAGGGCGGCCCAGGTGAAGGCCGCGACAGGCAGCCAGGTGATGACCCAGTAGGGGGCGGCCGGCCACTCCGGCAGACGGGACGCGGTCGCGACCATGCCGAGGTTGGCCACGAGGGCGACACGTGCGGGCCAAGCGCTGCTCGCCCGGCCCCGGGGGACACGCCACCCGGTGCTGATCGCCGCGAGCAGGAGCAGCACCACGAGCCCGAGCACCGTGCCCGTCGAGGTGCCGGTGGTCAGCAGGTCCTGCGAGTAGTGGCGGAATCCTCCGGGGACCGGCGCCAGCAGGCTCAGGTGCTCGAGCCCGGCGACCACACCGATCGGGTCGCCGGACCCGGAGGTGGCCCAGCGCACGAACTGGCGCAGGTTGTTCGGGTGGTGGACGAGCAGCTCGAGCAGACTCGGCAGCCACACGAGGACGCCCAGCCCGATGGCCCACCGCCGGGACCGGCGGTGGGCGCGCGTGACCCGGGCGCGGGGCTGGTCCCGGGGCGGCCGCACGGCCACTGCGACCGCGGCCAGGGTGAGCACGGCGGCCAGCGGCAGGAAGGCGAGGTTGCTCTGGGCCAGGAGCGAGACGACGACGACGAAGGCGGGGAGCGCCCGGTGGTCCCCACGGACGAGGGCCCACAGGAGCAGGAGCGCGAGATAGGTCGGCAGGAGTGGCGCATAGGGGTTGAGCGGCCGGAACATCGCCTCCGCCCCGATGGCCCACTGCGCCAGGAGCAGGCCGCTGGTGAACACCCCGACCCCGAGGGTGCCCCCGAGGCGGCGTGCCCACACGACGGTGAGTGCCGACGCCACGGCGGCGATGAGCGCGCCGCCGATCGCGATGCCGGCCGCGGTGCCACCGGTCAGGGCGAGGGGGAGCGCGAGCAGGTAGAACTGCAGCGGCCCGAGGTGGTGCGTGGAGAGGCTGACGTCCTCGCCGTCGCCGGCGGTGCTGCGCATACCGGTCAGCGGCAGGTGACCGTCGAGGACTCCGGCAGTGCGCAGGGCGATGGTCGCGTCGTCGCCGTTGGGCGCCCAGTCGTGGGAGATCGCCGTGATCACCGCGACCAGGGGCGCGAGCACGACCGCGAGGAGGGCGACGGCGACGAAGCGGTCAGCGGGGCTCCAGTCGCGGGGGTCGAGGGCGTGCGGGAGGGCGCCGGGTGGCACTCAGCTGCCGGGCGGCTGGTCGCGCAGCAGGCACGTGAGCCTGCAGGTGCAGGTACGGCGACCTCCGTCGTCGGTGATGGTGATCTCGTAGCTCGTGAGCGTGCCGCCGAGCGCGACCGGCACGGCCGTGGCCGTCACCCAGCCGGCACGAGCGGCCCGGTGGTGGGTGGCGTTGATGTCGAGACCGACCGAGATCTTGCCCGAGAGAGCGCCGTGCATCGCCGAGCCGATCGACCCGACCGTCTCCGCGAGCACGACGTTCGCCCCGCCGTGGAGCAGGCCGTACGGCTGGGTGTTCCCCTCGACGGGCATGCGTGCCACCACGCGCTCCGGAGCCGCCTCGAGGATCTCGATGCCCATGCGCTCACCGAGGGAGCCCCGGTGGGCGTTGAGCGCCTCGAGGGAGAAGGCCGTGGCTCCGGCGGGTCCGGTGGTCTCGGTCATCGATGGCTCCTACATCTGTTGTGGTCGTGGGCCAGCCTGCCATGACGCCCGGGGGCCGGGCGACCGGGCCACCGTCACGCGGGGCGCGGCGGTGGCCGTCGTCTCCGTCGTAGGCTGGCGCGCGTGAGTCGACTACTGCTGCTGGATGGACACTCCCTCGCCTACCGCGCCTTCTTCGCCCTGCCCGCGGAGAACTTCTCGACGAGCACGGGCCAGCACACCAACGGCGTGTACGGATTCGTCGCGATGCTGATCAACGTGCTGCGTGACGAGGACCCCACGCACGTCGCGGTGGCCTTCGACGTCTCGCGGGCGACCTTCCGCAGCGACGAGTACTCGGAGTACAAGGCCGGCCGCAACGCCACTCCGGATGCCTTCGCCGGCCAGATCCCGCTGCTGCGGGAGGTCCTCGACGCGTTGAACATCAGCCACGTGCAGCTCGAGGGCTACGAGGCCGACGACATCATCGCCACCCTCGCCACGCAGGGGCGCGCGGCGGGCATGGACGTGCTCATCTGCTCGGGTGACCGCGACACCCTGCAGCTCATCGACGAGCACACCACGGTCCTCTACCCGAGGAAGGGCGTCTCCGACCTCGCCCGGATGACACCGGCCGCGGTGCTGGAGAAGTACGGCGTCGGGCCCGAGCGGTACAGCGACCTCGCGGCCCTCGTCGGCGAGGCGAGTGACAACCTCCCGGGCGTCCCCGGGGTGGGGCCCAAGACCGCGGCGAAGTGGCTGGGCGCCCACGGCGACCTGCAGGGCATCGTCGCGGCCGTCGACCAGATCGGCGGCAAGGCCGGGCAGTCGCTGCGCGACAACCTCGACCAGGTCCTGCGCAACCGACGGCTCAACGCGCTGGTGCGCGACACCCCCATCCCCATCGGCATCGCCGACGTCGAGCGCAGGGAGTGGGACCGGGAGAAGGTCCACACCCTCTTCGACAGCCTCGAGTTCCGCGTCCTGCGCGACCGGCTCTTCTCCACCTTCGACACGGCGGAGACCGAGGTCAGCGGTGGTATCGAGGTCGACGGAACGGTGCTCGCCGAGGGTGAGGTGGCCGGGTGGCTCGCCGAGCACGGCTCGGGCCGGCTGGGCGTCGAGGTCGTCGGCGAATGGGGCCGGGGCAGCGGCGAGGTCACCGGTCTCGGGCTCGCCACGGTCGACGGGACCGCGGCATTCGTCAGTGTCCCCGGCCTCGACGCGGCCGACGAGAAGGCACTGCGGGACTGGATCACCGACGGCGAGCGACCCAAGGTCCTCCACGACGCGAAGGGCCCGATGCTCGCCCTCGCGGCCACCGGCCTGCCGCTGTCCGGGCTCGTCGTCGACACGGCCATCGCGGCCTACCTCGTGCGACCCGACCAGCGCTCCTACGACCTGGCCGACCTCGCGGTGCGCCACCTCGGTCGGGACCTCTCCGGGGGCGACGAGGAGCCGCAGGACCAGGGGATGCTTGACTTCTCGGCCGACGACACCGAGGCCGGCCGGGGCGCGATGGTCCGCGCGGCGGCCGCCGTGGAGCTCGCCGAGGTGCTCGAGGTGCAGGTCGAGGAGACGGGTGGCACCCGGCTCATGCGTGACGTCGAGCTGCCCGTCGTGGGCGTCCTCGCCCGGATGGAGTCGGCGGGGATCGCCGTCGACCGCGACGCCCTGGACGGGCTCGAGTCGGACTTCGCCGGCAAGGTCGCTGCGGCCCAGGCCGACGCGTGGGCGGCGATCGGTGACGAGCAGATCAACCTCGGCTCACCGAAGCAGCTGCAGGCCGTGCTCTTCGACACCCTGGGTCTGCCGAAGACCCGCAGGACCAAGACGGGGTACACCACGGACGCGGACGCGCTGGCGGACCTCTACGCCAAGACGGAGCACCCCTTCCTGGAGGCCCTGCTGCGCCATCGTGACGCCACCCGCCTGCGCGTCACCGTCGAGGGCCTGATCAAGTCCATCGCCGACGACGGTCGGATCCACACGACCTACCAGCAGACGATCGCGGCCACGGGGCGGTTGTCCTCGACCGATCCCAACCTGCAGAACATCCCGATCCGCACCGAGGAGGGGCGACGCATCCGCGAGGTCTTCGTCGTCGGACCCGGCTACGAGACCCTGATGTCGGCCGACTACAGCCAGATCGAGATGCGCGTGATGGCGCACCTGTCCGGTGACGAGGGACTCATCGAGGCCTTCCGCACGGGCGAGGACCTGCACCGATTCGTCGGCGCGCGCGTCTTCTCCGTCGCGCCGGAGGAGGTGACACCGGAGATGCGCAGCAAGGTCAAGGCGATGTCCTACGGCCTGGCGTACGGCCTGAGTGCCTTCGGGCTGTCCAAGCAGCTGGGCATCTCCACGGGCGAGGCGTCCGGCCTCATGGAGGAGTACTTCGAGCGCTTCGGCGGGGTGCGTGACTACCTCGAGGAGATCGTCGACCGCGCCCGCGCCACCGGTTGGACCGAGACGATGCTCGGCCGCCGCCGGTACCTGCCCGACCTCGGCAGCGACAACCGACAGCGCCGTCAGATGGCGGAGCGGATGGCGCTCAACGCGCCGATCCAGGGCTCCGCGGCCGACATCATGAAGGTGGCGATGCTGCGTGTCGACGAGGGGCTGACCCGCTCGGCACTCGACTCCCGGGTGCTGCTGCAGGTGCACGACGAGCTCGTCATCGAGGTGGCACCGGGCGAGGCGGAGCAGGTCGAGGCGATGGTCCGCGCCGAGATGGGCGCTGCTGTCGAGATGGACGTCCCGCTCGACGTGTCCATCGGGCTCGGCGACACCTGGCACAGCGCCGCCCACTGAGCGGGAGGCCGACCCGGATCAGGCGCCGGGGCGGACCGTGTCGGTGAGGTGCGTGTGCGGGGCCACCTGCTGGCCGCTGCCGAGGGCGGTGTCCACGACCCGGGAGCGGGCGCCGACGCGGGCGTGGCGTCCGACCACCGAGCGGACCACCTCGGCGCCCTCGTCGACCCGCGCACCCGCGAGCACGACGGCCGACTCCAACCGTGCTCCCGGGCCGATGCGCGCGCCCGGGTGGACGACGGTCCCTGCCGACAGTCGGGCGTCCGGTGCGACGTCGGCCCCCGGCAGGGCGAGGAACTCACCGCGGGGCGTCGGTGCCGCGCCGGGCCACGGGGCGAGCAGGAGGTCACGCGTGGCCTCGACGAGCGCGGCGGGTGAGCCGACGTCGAGGAAGTAGGCGTCCTCGCGGTGGGCGAGCAGGGCGCCCCGCTCCGCGAGCCCGGGGAAGACGTCCCGTTCGAGCGAGGCGACACCGGTGCCGGGGACGGCGTCGAGCAGCAGCCCGGGGCGCACGACGTAGGTACCGGCGTTGACCGTGGGCGAAGGGGGCGTGGCCGACTTCTCGACGAAGGCGGTGATGCGTCCGTCGCCGGCCACGAGGGCGCTGCCGTACGGCCGGGCGTCGGGGACCGTGCGCACGTGGACCGAGGCGATCACGGTGGGGGGCGCCGCTCGCAGGAGGTCCACCTGCGCGGCGAGGTCGTGCCCGGTGAGCAGGTCCCCGTTGAGGACGATGACGGCATCCGCCCCGGGCAGGGACCGCAGGGCCTCACGCAGGCCCCCTCCGGTGCCCAGGGGGCTGTCCTCGACGACCGTGGTGAGGTCCACCCCCTTCGCCCGGAGTGCGGTGACGAGCTCCTCGAAGTCGTCGTGGCGGTACCCGGTGGACAGGACGATCCGCTCGACGCCGGCGCGGGCGAGGGCCGCGACCTGGTGCTCCATGAGGGTCCACGGACCGACGGGGAGCAGCGGCTTGGGGCAGTCCAGCGTGAGCGGGTGCATCCGTCGGCCCAGGCCGCCGGCGAGGACCACGGCGTCGGTGCGGCTCACGAGAGGTCCTGCCCACGGGAGATCCGCTGCAGGCGCGGGGCGAGCCACCGCCAGAAGACCGGTCCGGACTCGCCCGTGAAGTGGATCGAGTCCTGGTACAGCGGAACGTCGTTGATCGTGTCGTGGTACTTATCGCCCGGGCACAGGAGGGAGTACTGGTCCAGGACCGGCACGTCGTTCTCCTCCGCCCAGGCCGAGACCGTCCGGTTGAGGGTCGTGACGTACTCCGGGTCGTTGACGCGCTGGATCTCCTCGCTGTTGAAGGTCGGCATCTCGTGGCAGGCGACGTTCATGACGGCGAACTCACTGCTCCCGGCGGCCGATCGGGCCCTGTCCAGTCCGTCCTCGATGAGATCGACCCACGCGGGCGAACCGAACTCGACCACCCGGCCGTGGACGATCCGGTCGGTCACCATGGTGTGCGCCGCGAACCAGACGACCACGTCGGGGTCGTCTGCCGCGATCTCCTCACCCAATCCGGCCCGCCAGGCAGAGCACCCGTCCTGCTCCGGCTGGACCTTCCCGTCGCTGAACTTGGGTGCCGCCAAGGGGTCGCAGCCGATGTTCGTCGTGTCGTGGAGGCGGATGTCCGGGTGGTTCGAGGAGGTGAAGTAGGTGATCAGGCTCCGTGGGACCGAGTTGCCGACGAAGGTGACCGAGATCATCTCGCCGGTGGGGCGGTACGCGGGCTGGGGGATGGTCAGCTCGCCGGCCGACGCCGTCGTCGTCGCGACGGTGCGGGCAGCCGCCGGCATCGTGACCGCACCGACGACCAGCGCGGGGACCGCCGCCCAGGCCACGACCGCGCTCGCCCTGGGCAGTCGGGGGACCAGAGCCCTGATGCCCCCCCGGCGGACCGGGCGCTCGACGTACCGGTAGGACAACCAGGTCAGGAGGGCGGTGAGTCCCGCCTGCAGCGCGACGCGTGGTGCGGTCGGTGTGGGCAGGACCTGGTCGTTGAGGAAGATGATGATGGGCCAGTGCCACAGGTACAGGCCGTACGAGACCATCCCGATCCGCCGCAGCGGCTCCCACGAGAGCAGCCTGCGGGCCCGCGACGGCGTGGGGCTCGTCGCGGCGACGAGGACCACGCAGACGGTCAGGGAGAGCGGCACGGCCAGGCCCTCGAAGATGGCGTCCTGGGCGGGACCGGCCCACCAGAAGGTCGACACCACCACGAGCAGCGCCGGCAGGGCGAGCCGACGGCACCACATGTCGAGGATCCGCACCTTCTCGCGGTCGATCGCTCCGGGGCCCCCGCTGATCACGGCGGCGACGGCAGCGCCCACGAGCAGCTGGTGGGCGCGGGTGTCGGTGCCGTAGTAGACGCGGCTCGGGTCGAGCCCCGGATGGTGCAGGTGCGCCATGAGCACCGCGGAGGCAGCGCTGGCGACCACGAGGACCGCGACGAGGGTGGCCCGCCGGCGGATGAGCGCGAGCAGTCCGATGAGGAGCACGGGGTAGGCGAGGTAGAACTGCTCCTCGACCGCCAGCGACCAGGCGTGCCGCAGCGGCGAGGGCGAGGCCACCTGGCCGAAGTACGCCTCGTCGCCGAGCACGAAACGCCAGTTCGCGACGTACCCCAGGGTGGCCAGGACGTCCCCGGCCACGTTGCCGGTGCGTCCCGAGACGGTGAGGAAGGTCGCCCCGACGAGGACGGCGGCGAGCACGAGGAAGAGCGCGGGGAGGAGCCGTCGGGCACGGGCGAACCAGAAGCCGACGAGGTCGATGTGGCCCCGCTCACGCCGGTACTCGGCCAGCAGCAGCGCCGTGATGAGGAAGCCGGAGATGACGAAGAACACGTCCACGCCGAACCAGCCCCCGGGCATGCTCGCCGGGAGGAGGTGGAAGCAGATGACGGAGAGGACGGCGAACGCCCGCAGGCCGTCGATGGCGGGGCGATAGGGCAGGGACGTGTGCTGGCGGGCTGAGACTGTCGCGGTCATGACCTGATTCCGAAGGGGGCGCCCCATTATTACCCGACCGGCGGGTAATGTTCGCGGCATGACCGACCACACCGAGGCGACGTCCACCACACGCCAGATCGCCCCCCTCGCGATCATCCTCGGGATCCCGTTGATCTTCGCCGCGGTGTTCTTCTACACCACTCCCGTCGTCCTGGAGACCGGGGGACAGCAGGGCATCTTCAAGTGCGGGTCCCCGAGCTCACCGAACACCGACGCGAAGAACGTCTGCAACGACCCCGAGACGATCGCCCGCAACAAGGCGATCTACTCCGGTCTCTCCGGGGCCTCCCTCGTCGGGCTGGGCGCGGTGTGGCTGCTGCGTGGCCAGCGCGGTGACGACGACTGGGACGATGACGACGACGACCGCCCGCGCCGCCGGCGCCACGACGACATCGACTTGCGCGCCGACGCGCGCGAGCGCGACACCGACCTGCGTGACCGCGACGACGACCTCGCCCCCGAGGACAGCCGCTCGGCCCGTCGGCGGGCGGGCGGGCGCCGCTCCGTGCTGCGGGACGACGACTTCACGGATCCGGGACCCCGGCGCCGTGCGGACGACGACTGGTCCTCGGACGGCTGGCGCTGATGCGGGTCGAGGAGTTCCTCGCGGAGGTCGAGCGGGCGTTCGACGGCGACCCGAGGACGAGCTCGCCACGGGACCGGCGCTTCGCGGGGATCGCGGACTCGGTGGCCGGCTACACCTCGGCCAACGAGCTCGCGGTGCTCAACGCCGCCGCCCGGGTGATGCCCCCCGACGAGTGCTACCTGGAGGTCGGGAGCTACAAGGGCCGCTCCATGTGCGCCGCGGTGCAGGACGTGGACGACAAGGCGTTCTACGTCGTGGAGAACTACCTCGAGTTCGGCATGCAGGGCCAGGAGGCCCGGGCCGAGCTGGAGCGCAACCTGGCCACGTACGCCGACCACGCGGACGTGCGGCTGATCGAGGGCAACTGCTTCTCGCTGCTGCGTCGCCCCGGCATCATCGACCGGCCGGTCGGGGTCTACTTCTACGACGGGGAGCACACGGGGCTCTCGCACTACCTCGCGCTGGGGATCATCGAGCCGTGGCTGGCGGACGAGGCGATCGTCCTCGTCGACGACGCGAGCTACCCGATGGTCAGCGGCGCCCACGAGGAGTTCATCGCCCGGCACCCGCAGTGGCGCGTCGAGCGTCGCTGGGACGCCGAGGTCAATGGTGACCCCCGGTGGGCCAACGGTCTGCACGCCCTCAGCTTCCACCGTGACGAGGCGACGGCTCGGGGGCGCGACGAGCCCTGGGACGTGCGGTGGCGTCGACTGGCCTACCTGGCCTCCCTCGGTCCCGGCCAGAAGGCGGCCTGGAAGGCGATCCACCACTTCCCGGAGCTCATCCCGCTCGCCAAGAGGCTCTACCCGTCGAAGAAGGCCAGCTCCATCGACCGGAGCTGACCTCGCCTCGCGGGTCACTCCCGCGTCATCCCGAGGGCCTCGGCGGTCTCCGCCGAGTCCGGGGCGGGCGTCATCCCTCCCCTGGGCACCCGCAGGAGCCCGATGACGGCAACCACGCCGGCGGTGCCACCCACGGTCGCGAAGACCTCGTAGGGCGAGTCGTTGAACGCGAGGAGCACGAGGACGGCCTGGACGCCGGCGGCGAGCCAGACCACGGCCGTCATGACGTGGTCACCACGGCTCATCCCGGCGAAGAGCCACACCTGGACGATCGCCCACAGGGTCCCGGTGACGGCTGCCCACACCAGGAGGGGTTCGGCGTCGACGAAGGCCGGCCCACCCGAGAGCGCGACGAGCGGCCCCGGCGCGAGGGCACATCCGAGGGAGACCACGGAGCCGATCAGCAGCACACCCAGGGCGGAACGGTGCAGGGTCGCGCGCACGTGTCCGCCGGTGCCGGCCTCGGCCAGGCGGGGCACGATGGCCAGGGCGACGAACTGCGTCCCCCAGAAGACCACCTTGCCGAAGAGGGCGGCAAGGGCGTAGGAGCCGCTGTCGTGGTCGGTCAGGACCGTCCGGGCGAGGACCACGTCGAGGCTCGACAGGGCCATGAGGCCGGCGAGGGCGATGTTGCTGCGGACGAGGTCGGCGAGCAGCTCGAGGAGCCGGGGCGCGTTGGTCCCGGTGCCCAGGTCCCCGCGGACGAGCGCGAGCGCGACCCCGACCGTGACCACTGCGGCGACGAGCGTCGCGGCGAAGACCTCGACGACGTCGTAGCTCCAGCCGACGGCGAGACCGGCGGCAGCGAGCCGGGTCCCGGCCGTCACGAGGTAGACGGCCGACAGCCGCCCGTAGGCCTCACGTCCGAGCAGCACCCCCTGCAGGGCGCCCGTGACTGTCATCGGCGGGAGCATCAGCGCCAGCCAGACGACCGACCAGGCGGTCTCGAGCCGGAGGAGGTCGCGCAGCAGCGGAGCCAGGGCGATCGTGATCGCCGCGAGGACGAGGCCGACGACCAGCGAGCTCCCCAGGCCGGTCACGTGCCGCTGCAGGTCGCGGTGCATCCGGGTCTGCCGGCGGGCCACGATCACCTGGAAGGCGCCGGCCGGCATCGCGAGCAGGACGCCGTAGGTGTTCAGCGCCGAGTAGCCCCCGAAGTCCGCGGGTCCCAGGGTCGCCGAGACGAGGGCGACGAAGACGTAGCCCATGACATTGGCCAGCCCCATCGCGACGCCGAGCAACAGCCCGGCAGTCGGCAGCACCTGGCGAGTGCGCGACGTCAATGGCACTCCTGATGCAGTCGTCGACGAGGGACGGATCTGATGTTACGCCCCGGTAGCGGTATCGGCCCCGTCGGTTAGGATCGCTCGACCGGCGTGCTGCAGGTGCGTCACACCCCAGGACCGGACGAGAGGAGACGTCAGCGTGCGCAGCCGGCTCCGGCTACCCCGCGCGGTCTCCGTGCGGATGATCTCCGTCATCCTCTTCGTGCTCCTGGCGGTCATCGTCTTCGCCAACAGCTGGGGTGTCTTCCAGACCGACATCAAACCAGAGGTCTACCTCAACCCCGGTGAGACGCTGCCGCGGTACCTGTCGGCCTGGACCTCCTCGCCCTATCTCGGGTCGCCGAACTTCAACGTCGGGCTGGTGCCGGTCCTGGCCACGACGGCGCTCCTGCGCGGCATCGGTCTCGACCCCGAGATGGCCTTCAAGGTCTACCACCTCATCCTCTGGGCGCTGGCCGCCTGGGGGACCAACCGCCTCCTGCGCACCCTCGTGCCCGGTGCGGGCGTCTGGGCGGGCCTGCTCGCCGGTGTGGCCTACATCGCCAACCCCTACGCCGTTGCGGCGGGAAGCACGCTGGCGGTGGCCCTGCCGATGGCACTGCTGCCCTGGCTGCTCGTCGCGGTGACGAAGTCGCTGCGCGACCCCTCGGGCTGGGCGTGGCCGGCCGCGGTCGGGCTGGTCTTCTTCGGCATGAGCGGGATGAACGTGGGCGTCGTCCCCGTCTACCAGCTCCTGCTGATCATCCCGGTGGCCCTCTACGTGCGCGCCGAGCAGGGGCTGCGGTGGTCCCGGGTGGCGGCCGCACTGGGCAAGAGCGCCCTCTTCGTCATCCTCGTCTCCCTCTACTGGCTCATCCCGGGCGCTGCCGCCAGCGAGACGGGCAGCCAGATCGCGGCCGGGTCCGAGTCCCTCGACGGGATCGCCCGGACGAGCTCCTTCGTCGAGGTGCTCCGCGGCCTGGGGCTGTGGTCGTACTACGGCTCCGGGGACGCCGGACCCTGGCTGCCGCAGTTCGCCATGTACTTCGCCAGCGCCGTGATCATCCTGCTCACCATGCTCTGGCCGGCCCTGGCCCTGCTCTCGCTCAGGGTGGTGCCCACGCGTCTGGCGCGGCTGTCGGCGGTGGCGACCGGCATGGTCGCCGTGATCATGGTCGGGCTCTACCCGGGGGGCAACGGCGGGTCCCCCTTCGCCGCCGTCCTGCGCTGGGCCCTCGAGGACATCGGGCCGCTCGTCGCCTTCCGGACCACCAACAAGATCGGTGCCGGCCTCGCGCTGGCCTTCGCGCTCGTGATCGGGTGGGCCCTCGTCCGTCTCGTGCCCGCGGTGGTCCGCCGGCCCGGCGGTGGACCGATCGTCGGCACCCTGGGCACGGCGACCGTGCTCGCCCTCGTCGCCCCCGCCGTGACCGGCAACCTCTACGTCTCGGCGCTGGACGTCCCCGACTACTGGGAGGAGGCCGCTGACACCGTCGACACGGGCGACCCCAACCAACGGGCGCTCCTGCTGCCCGGGCAGACGCGGTCCGACTACCGCTGGAGCCCCGAGCGACCGGACGACCTGCCCAACTCCCTGCTCGAGCGTGACGCCGTCATCCCCGAGACGGTCCCGAACACCTCCCAGTGGGGAGGGAACTACCTCGCCGCGCTGAACTCCACCCTGCAGTCGGGGACGGCCGGGAGCACGGACGTGTCCCCCTTCGCCCGCTACCTGGGGGTCGACCACGTCCTGCTGCGCCACGACGTGGAGTGGGAGGACTCCGGAGGGGCCCGCCCGGCCCACACCGCCCAGGCGCTGAGTGAGGACGAGGGCCTGCAGGGACTGCGGAACTTCGGCCGGTCCGGGCAGAACATGTTCACCCGGTCCGTGCCGCCGCAGTCCCAGACCGAGGCCCTCCTGCCGCCCCTGCAGCTGTACGGGGTCAAGGACTCCCGGGGGATGGTGCGCGCGACGCCCGCGACCGGCAGCGTCGTCGTGGCCGGTGACGCGTGGGCGATCCCCCCGATGGCCCAGCAGGGGCTCCTCGCGGGCTCGCCGGCGATGCGGTACGCGCAGGACCTCTCGGGGGAAGAGCTCGCTCGTCTCCTCGAGCAGGAGCCCCGGATGGTCCTCACCGACACCAACCAGCGTCGTGCGGCCATCACCAACCGGCTGACGGCGAACCAGGGAGCCGTGCTCCCCCCGGAGGAGGAGCCGGCGATCACCCGGGCCCTCGGCGAGGCCGAGGACCAGAGCACGCTCGCCGCGAGCGGCGTGCTCGTCGAGGCGACCAGCGAGGGCGGCGCCTTCTTCGACCTGCCGCACGGAATGGCGGAGAACGCCGTGGACGGGGACCCGTCGACCTCGTGGCTCTTCGGCGACTTCCGCCGCGCCGAGGGTGAGTCACTCACCCTCCGGCTGCCGCAGGAGCGCACCCTGGACACGGTGACCATCGACACCACGGCCCTGGGGGGCGTGTCGATCTCCTCCTTCCACCTCCGCGCCGGTGGCGTGACCAGGACCGTCGAGGTGGACGAGGACGGCACGGCGACGCTCGACCTGGGGGGCGTGAGCGCCGACGAGGTGGAGCTGACCGTCGGGGAGCTGCAGGGCGAGGGCGTCAGCCTGGTCGGCGTGTCCGAGATCGACCTCGGCGACGACGACCTCGTCGCCGAGCGCGCGATCGCGGCCCCCGACACCTTCTCGCGCCTCTACGGCGACCTGTCCGCTGATGAGCGGCAGACCTTCGGCACGGTGCCGCTCGATGTGCTCTTCACCCGGGTGACCAACACCTCCGACCCCGGCGACGACACGGAGACGGACCTGAGCCGCAACTTCACGCTGCCGGACGACCGGACCTTCGAGCTCGCCGCCCGGGTGCGAGCGCGCGGTGACCTCGAGCTGGTGGCCGACCGCCTCTCCGGGAAGGACGACACCTACCGGGCCCGCTCCAGCCGGACGTACTTCGACTCGCTGGCACGCCGCGCGTCGAAGGCGGCCGACGGGTCGGCGGAGACGGCCTGGGTCCCGGGTGGGGATCCCGCCGAGGCGTGGTGGCAGATCACCGGGCCGCGGCGGGACCTCTCGCAGGTCACGGTCAGGCAGGAGGCGGGCCCGGGCGACGAGGACGACACCGCCTGGGCGACCTCCGCGACCGTCCTCGTCGACGGCGAGGAGGTCGCGACCGGGGAGCTGCGCCCCGGCAGGGCCACGATCGAGCTGCCGCCGGGCACGAGCGGCAGGACCGTGCGCCTGCGGATCGACGAGCTGGACACCTCGCGGGGCGAGCGCCCCGCGAGCTTCGTGAGCATCGACACCGGTGCCACGATCACCGGGGGAGACACTGGTCGTCCATGCGTCACGATCGCCACGATCGACGGCGAGCCCGTGCGCATGCGGCCGGAGGACCCGGAGGAGATCGGCGGGACCGATGGCCACGGCACGCCGTGGGTCGGGTGCGGCGAGCAGTCGCTCGTCTGGGGAGAGCACCGGTTGCGCCCCGTGGACGACTTCCAGCTCGACGAGCTCAGCCTGCGCGACGTCCGGGGGAGCGAGGTCGCGCAGGAGGTGCCCTCGCCGGTCGTCGAGGTGGAGCGCAGGACCTTCACCTCGGCCATGACCGTCGACGTGGGCCGGGCGCAGAAGCCCTACTTCCTGTCCATCGGCCAGGGCTTCGACCCCCGGTGGAACGCCACGCTCGAGGACGGCACGGACCTGGGTGAGCCGGTCGTCGTCAACGGGTACGCCGTCGGCTGGTACGTCGACGACCTCGACGAGCACACCGTGCACATCGGGTACGGGCCGCAGCGCCGGGCGAACGTCGCCCTGGTGCTCTCCGGTGTCGCTCTGCTCGTCGCGCTCGCGGTCTTCTTCGCCCCGTTGGTGCGTCGCCGGGTGTCCAGGGTGCGCGCGGAGCGCGCGAGCGAGTGGGGCCGGGAGCCGGCCGCGCAGCCCACGTCCTCGCGCGAGGACGACGCGTTCCTCACCGGCGACGTGCCCGGGGACGACCCGTTCTCCCGTGGGGGGACGCCGCGCGCGTCGACGACCGAGGCGGAGTCCGGCGCCGAGGTGCCGCACCGTCCCGTCACCCGGGGCCTCACCGAGGTGCTGACGCAGCGACGCGGTGGTCGCCGCCTCGCGGTCGAGGGCGCACTCGTGCTCGGGACGGCAGCGGTCACCGGCATCGGTGGTGGCCTGGCTGCGCTGGTGGTCGTGCTCCTCGTGCGCCGCACGGACCCGCGGCCCGGACTGCTCATCACTGCCGGTGCCGGGCTCGTCCTGCTCTCGGCGGCGGTCTTCGTCCTGTACGCCGCCCTCATCACCGACACCTTGGGTACCGTCGATGCCGATGCGGTCAAGTCGGCACTCGTGCCCCACCACATCGCAGGTGCCGGACTCGTGCTCGCGGTCCTCGGTACCTTCATGCGCCACGACGAACCAGAGGAGCCCGACCTGTGACCGGACCAGTGGAGCGGCATCGTGCGGACTCCGTGACCGTCGTGGTCCCGACCCGCGACAACCTGCGGACGATCGAGGCGTGCCTGCGCTCTGTCACCGACCAGACGCACCCGCACGTCGAGCTGATCGTCGTGGACAACCACAGCAGTGACGGCACCCGGCAGATCGCCGAGGGCATCGCCGACCGGGTCATCACCGCCGGACCGGAACGATCGGCCCAGCGCAACACCGGCGTGCGGGCGGCGACGTCCGAGTGGGTGCTGTGGCTCGACAGCGACATGATCCTGCCGCCGAGGACGATCGCCCTGGCGCTGGAGACGGCGCACGCGACGGGTGCGACGGGGATCGCCCTGCCCGAGCGCACGATCGGTGACGGCTTCTGGACGGCCTGCCGCGCGCTGGAGCGGGAGTGCTATCTCGACGACCCGTGGCTGCACAACCCGAGGCTGGTGCGGCGTGACTACCTCCTCGGGGAGGGCGCCTTCCACCCGGACATGTCCGGGCCGGAGGACGCCGACCTGCGGATGAAGATGCGCGCGGCCGGCGCCGGCATCGAGCTGGCCCCGATCATCATCGACCACGACGAGGGCCGGCTCACGGTCGCCGACGTGATGCGCAAGCGGTACTACTACGGCCGCAGCATCCCTGCCTTCGCGCAGGAGCACGACGGTGCCGTGACGGCGCAGGGCCGGGCCGTCCTGATGTCGTACGTGCGCAACCACCGCCGCCTGCTGAGGCGTCCCGGCCACGCCGCGGGGATGGTCCTGCTGCGCGTCCTGGAGGCCGGCGGCTACGCCCTCGGTGCCCGCAGGGGCCGCCGTGACCGGGTCGCGCGGGCGGCGCGATGAGCGTGGCGGACGACGTCCGGCGCATGCTCTGGGTCTCGCTGCCCGACCAGCGGGCCCGGCGCGAGCTGTACTGGATGTCGCGCATGCCCGGCACGCAGGTACGGGCCATGGCCCGGCAGGAGCCCGTGGGGGACGTCGACTGGATCCCCAGCACCTACCGCCGTCCGATCAAGCGCTTCGTCGAGGCGGGGGCGCTCGCCTGGGTCCGGGGCCTGGACGAGCAGGACCCGGGGGAGTACGACTGGGTGGCCTCGCTCGAGCTCTGCTCACTCGTCACGGGGCAGGCCTCGGGGTGGCGCCGCAAGGCGCGTGCCGCCGGCTCGCCGCGTCCGCTGCAGGCCGTGATCACGTGGGAGAACCTCCCCGACCAGCCCCTGTACACGATCCCGCCCTACCGGCAGGCGCTGAACTCCTGCCGTGACGCCGATCTGCTCCTGTGCATGGTCGACGCGGCGCGGGACCACCTGCTGGCCAACGGCTTCGACGAGGAGCTGATCCGGGTCGTCAAACCCGGTGTCGACACGCAGCTGTTCCACCCGGCGCCGACGCCGACGGAGGAGCCGGTCGTCGTCTTCGCGTCGCCCCTGGCGGAGAACAAGGGCATCGACCGCGTCCTGGAGGCCATGCGGATCGTGCGTCGCTCGATCCCGGAGGCGCGGTTGCGGGTCGCCGGGAGGGGGCCGCTGGAGCACCTCGTGCGGGCCGAGGCGGACGACCCGCGCAGCGGGGTCGAGCTCATGGGGTCGCTCGACACCGGTGGGGTCGCCGAGCTGATGCGCTCCGCGGCCGTCTTCACGACGGCGCCACGCCCGACGTGGAAGTGGACCGAGCAGCTGGGCCTGGCCTACCTCGAGGCCCTCGCCAGCGGGCTGCCGATCGTCACGACCCGGTGCGGCACGAACGACGAGGCGGTCCACCCGCCGAACCATCTCGTGGAGGACTCGGCGGAGGCCCTGGCCGAGGGGCTCCTCCACCACCTGTCCGACCCGGCGCGGCGGGTCGCGGTCGGGGCGGCCAACCGACGTCATGCCGTGGCGCACCACGACCTGGCGACCCAGTGCGTGGCGATGGGGGAGGCCTTCAGCGAGGTCGAGGCACTGCACCGGTCCCGCTGATGGACGCCGCGCGCGCTCGGGTGCGCCCGGGGACGATCGGGGGAGTGGTCGGCCTGGTGCTCGGGGTCCTCGTCCTCGGGCCCGCCCTCGCACCGGGTTACACGCTGCACTACGACCTCGTATTCGTCCCCGATCCACCGCTGTCGGCGCGGACCCTGGGCACCGACGGGAGCGTCCCGCGCGCGGTGCCGAACGACCTGCTCGTCGCGCTCGCATCCATGGCGCTGCCGGGATGGGTGGTGCAGAAGCTCCTGCTCCTGGGCAGCTTCGTGCTCGGCGGTGCCGGGGCCGGCCGGCTGGCCACCACCCGCGCCGGGGCCCTGGCCGCGGCGACCTGGTGGTCGTGGAACCCCTGGGTGGGTGAGCGCCTCGGCATCGGTCACTGGGGCTACCTCATCGGCTTCGCCCTGCTGCCGTGGGTCCTCCTGGCCGCGGCCCGTCTGCGCTCCTCGGGGAAGGGGGCCACGGCCCTCGTCGTGACCCTGACCGCATCCGCCCTCGCCGGCTCGACCCCGGGGGTCCTTGCGACCCTCCTCGCGGCGGTCGTCGTGCTCACCCCGGGGCGGCCGGGACGGCCACGTCCGCGGCACCTCGCCATCGTCGTCGGCACGGCCCTGCTGGCCAATGCCTCCTGGTGGTACCCCTTCCTGCGGTCGGCCTCCCACGCGGCCGACCCCGATGGGGCGAGCGCCTTCGCCGCGGCGGCCGACACCCCCTTCGGCCCCCTCGGCTCCCTGCTCCTCGGCGGTGGCCTCTGGCACGAACGGACGTGGTTCGTCGAGCGCACGACCTGGCCGGTGGCCACGGGCGCACTCGTGGCGGTCCTCGCGCTGCTCCTGCTCTCCCTCCGGCGCAGGCAGTGGTGGGCCGATCCACTGCCCCGGGGAGCCACGGCTGCCGGTGCCCTGGGGTTGGTGCTGGCGGGGCTGGCGGTCCTGCCGGGTGGCTCCCCCCTCCTGGAGGCCGTGGTGACCTCCGTCCCCGGCGGGGGGATCCTGCGGGACGCGCAGAAGTTCACCGCGCTGTGGGTGCTCCTCGTCGCCGTCGCGTCCGCGCAGGTCGTCGACCGCGTCCGGCTGCACCGGCTCCCGGTGGTCCTGCTCGCCGTCGCCGTGGTCTGGCCGGTGGCCACCCTCCCGACGCTGGCGTGGGGCCACTCGGGAACGTGGGGCAGCGTCGGCTGGCCGCAGGAGGTCGAGACCGTCACCGCAGAGCTGTCGACCTCGAACGAGGCGGTGGCGGTCTTCCCGTGGTCGACGTACCGACGCTACGACTGGAACGAGGACCGGGTCCTCCTCGACCCCTGGAACCGGCTGCTGCCGCAGCGCGTCGTCTCCGACGACCGCCTCGCCCTCCGGGGGGAGCCGACGGTCGCGGGGGAGGACCCGGCGGCGGCCGCCGTGGCCGAGTCGCTGGCCACGGGAGGCGAGGTGACCGAGGTCCTGGAGCGGGAGGGCGTGCGGTGGGTCATCATCCAGACGGACCAGCCGGCCCCTCCCGGGTCGGTGCCGGACCTGCCCGGTCGACCGGTGCTCGTGGCCGGTGACCTCGAGGTCCACGACCTCGGACCGGCCCCGGACACGACGGCGTCCCCCGACCCGGTGGCGGCCGCGGGCCTGGTCGGTACGCTGGTGGCCGTCCTCGTGTCCGTCGGCCTGGCCGTGCGGACCCGCCGATCCGGGACGTGACACCGGACGCAACGGTCGCGCCCTAGTGACTCGTGGGTATACCATGGACGAAAGACATCCACTCCTGGAGGGCTCTGCAGTGAACACCGGCTCGAAGAAGATCGCCTACAACGTCGGCGGCACCGTTCTGGGCGCGCTCGTCGCGGCCCTGGCCATCTTTGGCATCGTCCAGTCCCAGAACAACGCATCCATCCCGCAGGAGAACCAGCAGGTCATCAACTACAACAGCTGACCCCGCACGACGAAGGGGGCCGTCCGCCGGTGCGGACGGCCCCCTTCGCGGTGCCCGGGGAGTGGGGTGCTCGCGTCGATCAGGACGCGATGGCCTCCAGCTCCTCCTCGTGGGCGCCGTCGGCGGCGGCCTCGGGCGGACGGGTGGCGATGAGGGCGTCGAGGTCGATGACGTCGTCGCGGTACCGGTCGGCGTGGCCGACGACGGACGCGATCACCGACTCCAGACGTCGTCCGGTGCGGCCCCAGTCGAAGGAGCTGGCGTAGAGGCGGGCGGTGCGGCCCAGGGTGCGCCGGAGCACGGGGTCGTCGATGAGGTCGATCACGTGCTCCTCGAACTGCTCGACCGAGTCGGCCAGCAGACCGGTGCGGCCGTGCACGATGGACTCGCTCGGCCCGCCGGCGAAGGAGTAGGCGACGGCCGGGGTGCCGTGCAGGCCGGCCTCGACGATCGTCAGGCCCCACCCCTCCTTGTGCGAGGGCATGACGACGGCCCACGCGCGGGCCAGCAGCTCGTGCTTGACCGGCTCGTCGACGAAGCCGTGGAGGTGGACGCGCTCGGCCACACCACGCTCCTGGGCGTGCTTGGCGATCTCCGCCTCCCAGTAGCCGCCACCGACGACGTGCAGCTCGAGAGTGGGGTGGGTCGCCGCCCGTGAGGCGAGGATGTCGACGGCCTGCTCGACGTGCTTGTGCGGCACGAGGCGACCCAGGAAGAGGATCGAAGGGGTCTCGGTGCGCTCCATGGCCGCGAAGCGGTCCAGGTCCTCCGGTCGGTCGTTGCCCGAGTAGACCAGGTCGACCCGGCCGGGGTCGACGCCCAGGCCCGCGAGCTCGTCACGGGTCGACTTGGAGACCGTCACGTACCGGTTCCTGCGGTAGACCCAGGGGGCGACCTTCGACTCCAGGAGCCACCCCAGGCGCGCCACGGACTCGTTGAACACGACACCCCACTGCTCCCGGTGGACGTGGTGGACGATGTTGATGACCGGGGCCCTCGACACCAGCGGTGACCAGAAGGGCACGCCGTTCTGCACGTCGAGCACGATGTCGTAGTCGCGGCCGTGCCGCAGGAGGTGCCACATCCCGTGCAGGTAGACGCTGAACTTCGAGCCGCGGCGGACGACCTGCACGTCACCGTGCCGGGTGCGTGGGCTGGCACCGGGGTAGGAGGCGGTGAAGATCGTCACCTCGTGGCCCTGCCGGGTAAGGACCTCGGAGGTCCGCTCGGTGAAGGTCTCGGCCCCGCCCGCTTCCGGGTTCTCGCGGTCGCGCCAGGACAGGTACAGCACCCGAAGGGGGGTCTTCGGCGAGGTCCTGCTCGTCGTCATCGTCTCTCCTTGCCGACACCGGGAGATCCGGCGCCGACAGTAGGCTACTGCTGTGAGTTACCCAACGGTAGGCCAAACGCCCCGATCGCAGTGTGAGATGTGCGGCTCCTTGGTCCTCGGCGAGGCCCTCAGGGGTGGGGGCGTCCTCGACCGCTGCACCCGGTGCGGCCACCTCCGGCGCGATCTCGGGCGCTGCCCGGCCGATCACCGTGACCTGGCCTACGGGGGTGAGCCCACCCTCGACCGGATCCGTCTGGACCTGACCCACCGGGAGCTGGTGCGTGACGGCCTCCCGGCCCGTGTCCTCGAGATCGGGTACGGGTCGGGCGCCCTCCTGCGCCGCTTCCTCGACGACGGCGCCGAGGTCTCCGGCGTCGACCCGGACCAGCTGCTCGTCGACGTGGACCCGGTGGTGCGGGCCCGGGGTGACCTGCGCGTGGGCGGGATCGAGGACGCGTCGGCGCTGCCGGGCGAGCAGGACCTCGTCTACGGTGTCCACGTGCTCGAGCACGTGGCGGACCCCCACCGGGCGCTCGCGGTCTCCCACGACCTGCTGCGCCCGGGCGGGCGCGTGAGCTTCCTCACCCCGGCCGGTGACAGCACGGCACTCGAGCGCTACGGGGCGGCGTGGTGGATGCTCGAGGACCCCACGCACGTGCGGTTCTTCACGGCCGACTCGCTCGCGCGGGCGGCCGAGGCCGCGGGCTTCGTCGACATCGAGGTCCGTCGCCTCCTGCTCGACAGCCTCAGCGTCGACGCCGCGAGCGTGGCCCGGGCCCTGCGACCGGGCCCGCGACCCCACGGCGTGCTCGGTTCGAGGGCCGTGGTGGCCTCCGCGGTCGCGAGCCTGCCGCTCGTGCTCGCCCAGCGCCTCGTGCGGCCACGGACCCGGCCGACGCTGCAGCTGGTCGCCCGTCGGCAGGACGGATCCGGTGGCCATGGTGGCGTTCCGCCGATGGGTGACGTGCCGATGACCAGCCCGCCCGCCGCGCATCGCGGGATCCGACGCTCGGTGCGCCTCTTCTCCTCCTTCCTCGTCGAGCAGACGGACCCGCACCGCTTCTACTCGGAGCTGGCGGCGGACTCGATCGACCTCCTGCGGGAGCACACCGAGCTGCGCGGGCGGACGGTGCTGGACGTCGGAGCGGGCCCGAGCGAGTTCGCGCAGGCCTTCCGCCAGGAGGGGGCGCGGTACCTCCCCCTCGACCACGACGCGACGGTCGCCTCCGTGAGCGAGCAGGGCGTGGTCGGGGACGCCCGGCAGCTGCCGCTGGCCGACGGCTCGGTCGACGTCGTCTTCTCGAGCAACATGTGGGAGCACGTCCCGGACCCCGAGGCGGTGGCCGACGAGCTGCTGCGCGTGACCCGGCCCGGGGGGATCGTCTTCCTCTCCTACACCAACTGGCTCTCGCCCTGGGGCGGGCACGAGACCTCGCCCTGGCACTGGCTCGGGGGCCAGCGGGCCATCCGCCGCTACGAGCGCAGGCACGGGCACCCGCCGAAGAACCGGGTCGGTGAGACCCTCCACCGCGTCTCGGTGCGCCAGGGGCTGGAGTGGGCCCGGTCGGCGGACGCCGACGTCCTCGCGGCCCGTCCGCGCTACCTGCCCGACTGGTGCGCGCCGGTCCTGCGGCTGCCCGGCGTCCGGGAGGTCGTCACGTGGAACCTCCTGCTCATCCTCCGGCGGCGATGACCGCGCCGCAGGACCCCGGGTCGCCGACGGACGCCGGGGGAGCCGTCGAGGAGGTCCGGCGGCGGGTGCAGCGGCTCGCGGCGACGGTGCTCGTGGGCGTCCTGCCGTGGCTCATCGCCCCCGGCCGCCTCCAGCCGGACACCAAGACCGACCTCGTGGTCGCGCCCTCCAGGTACCTGCAGCGTGCCCTGTGGGCGTGGAACGACCACACCGGCATCGGCGAGCTGCAGAACCAGGCCTACGGCTACCTCTGGCCGATGGGCACCCTCTTCCTCGCCGGCGACGCGGTCGGGCTGTCGGGCTGGGTCACCCAGAGGCTCTGGTGGACCCTCCTCCTCGTCGTCGCCTTCGTGGGCGCGGAGAGGCTCGCCCGTCGCGTGGCCGGCCTGCCGACGGTGCCCGCACTGGTCACCGGCGCCGTCTTCGCCCTGTCACCGCGGGTCCTCACGGTCCTGGCCGAGATCTCCGTCGAGGTGTGGCCGTACGCGCTGGCGCCCTGGCTGGTGCTCGCCGCCGACCGGATGGTCGGCCTCGGGAGCGGGGTGGTGGGCCGCCGTGGCGGCGCCGCGGCCACCGGCCTCCTCACGGCCTGCCTCGGTGGGGTCAACGCCACGGTCTCCCTCGTCGCCCTCGTGCCGGCGGCGGCGTGGGTCGTGCTCGCGCCGGCCGGCAGGCAGAGGGGGCGGGCCCTGCCGTGGTGGCTGCTCGGGAGCGGCCTGGGTGCCCTGTGGTGGCTCGGGCCGCTGGTCGTCCTCGGGCGCTACTCCTACCCCTTCCTCGACCACATCGAGGTGGCCGCCACGACCACGGCCGTGGCGTCGGTGACCAACGTGCTGCGGGGGACCGAGCACTGGATCGCCTTCATCCTCACCGCGGGGGACCACCCGACGTGGCAGAGCGGGTGGGTGCTCGCGCAGTCGGTGACCGCGATCATCGCGACGACGGTGCTCGCGGGGCTCGGGCTCGCCGGACTCGTGCGGCGGCGGTCCGAGCCGGTCACGACCGAGGACGAAGGGGGCTCGGTCCACCTCACGCGGTGGGCCCTCGTGCTGGTCCTCCTGGGCGCGGTCACCATGACGATGGGCCGGACGGGCGCCGCCTCGGGGATCCTCGCCGAGCCGGTCCAGAACCTTCTGGACGGGCCGCTCGCCCCCTTCCGCAACGTCCACAAGGCCGACCTGCTCGTGCGGCTGCCGGTCGCCGTCGGCGTCGGTCTGCTGAGCCACTGGGCGACCCGGGTCGACCGGGGGGCCGGGCCCGTCGTCCGGCAGGCCGTCGTGGTCACCACCGTCCTGGCCCTCGTCGGGGCGCTGTCGCCGGTGTGGCAGGGGCGGGTCGGTGACGCCTGGGCGCCGGGTGGCATCCCCGCGACCTGGTCGCAGACCGCCGCGCGGGTGGATGCCCTGGCCGAGGAGGACGGAGGGACGACCCTGGTCCTGCCCGGAGCGCGCACGGCCGACTTCACCTGGGGCCGCGTCACCGACGAGCCGCTGCGCGCCCTGGCGTCCTCGCCGGTCCTCGTCCGGGCCGCCGCACCGCTGGGGCACCCGGGGGCCACCCGCGTGCTCGACCACGTGGACGCGCTCGCGGCCACCGGGCGCAGCCAGCCGCAGCTGGCCGCGGGCCTGCGCCGGATGGGGATCTCGCGCGTCGTCGTGCGCGGAGGGCTGAGGGCGGACCTCGCGACCGTGGACCCGCGACAGGTGGCCGCCACCCTCGAGGCGTCCCCGGGGCTCACGCGCACGTGGTCCCACGGGGAGGGCAGCGAGGAGATCAGCATCTGGCGGCTCGAGGAGCCGGTGTCACCGGCGACCGCGGTCCCGATCGACACCGTGGTCACGGCGGCGGCATCGCCCGATGGGTGGTTCTCCCTCGTCGCGGCGGGCCTCCTCGACCCCGAGTCGGTGATGCGGCAACCCACCGCGGACCGGCCGGCCGAGGTGCGCACCGACACCCTTCGCTGGCAGGCGCTCAACTCCGGCCGCCCACCGGCCGGTGGCAGCGGTCCGACCCTGACCGCCGCGGACGCCCGGCCCGCGCTCGTGGGCAGCCGGGCGCTCACCGGTCCCGCGACGCACGGAGAGGACGCGACCCGGGGGTGGACGACCCGCTTCTGGACCGGCCTGTCCGGGATCGCCACCAGCTCGAGTGCCGCATCCCCCTTCGCCCCCGCCCCGGGGAGTGCGGGGGAGGGCGCCCCGGCGCTCGTCGACGGTGACCCGGAGACCGCCTGGGTCAGTGGTGACGGCGCCGCGACGCAGCGGGTCACCCTCCACCTCGACGAATCCGCCTCCCCGCACGAGGTGCTCGTCCACGAGGCGTGGGGCGGCGACCTCGGACGCCTCGTCTCGGTCACCGTCGACGGTGAGGAGGGGACCCGCCCGGAGGACTCGATGACCTGGCGCGTCCCCCTCGACGGCACCGAGCGCGACGAGGTCACGATCGAGCTGAGCACGCAGCCGGAGGATGACGATGGCGACGCCCGCCCGGTGGGCGTGCGTGAGATCGAGCTCGGCGGCGGGCCGGAGCTCGGCACGGGTCTCGAGCTGCCCGGGGGCAGCGGCCCGGTCCTGCTCACCCGGGACCCGCGGGCCGGCGCCGACCTCACCGCGGGGGAGGACCCGAGCAGCCTCGTGCGGCGTGTCGGGCAGCTCCCGAGGACGCAGATCTCGGCCACCGTGCGCATCCGGCCCGGTGCGGCCGGGCAGGACCTGGTCGCTGCACCGTGGCGGTTGCACGGCAGCACCCTTCCGGACGCCTTCGCCTCGTCCTCGGACCTCGAGCACTGGCCCGTGGCCGCTCTCGACGGCGACCCGGACACCCGGTGGACCCCCGCGTCCGGGGTGGCCGACCCCGTCCTGGCCATCGACCTGGGATCCGAGCAGGAGGTCGGGACCATCCGCCTCGACCGGGCCGTCGGGCGGGTCACCGTGGCGACGGACTCCGAGCGCCACGTGCTGCCCGGCGGGACCACGCTGACGATCCCGAGGCAGCGGACGCGGCACCTCGCCCTGACCTTCTCCCGGCCTCCCGGGTTGGCCGCGTGGTCGGCACCGGAGGTGAGCGTGCCGGGGACCGACGGACCGCAGGAGCAGGTCCGGTTGGACTGCTCGCAGGCGGGCGCCGTCGGACGGGAGGACGGTCGCATCGGCCTCTCCCTCAGCGCACCACGGCAGTCCCTCATCGCCGGCGAGGCCGTCCCTGCCACGGCCTGCGGTGACCTGCCTGCCGGCGACGGGACGGTCACGGCCGTCGCCGTCCCCGGACTCGTGGCCGAGCGGGTCGCCCTGGTCCCCCGGGACTGGACCACCCCCGAGGTCACCGGGGCGCGGACCGTGGACAGCGACCGCGAGCACGCCGGCAGCTGGACCCTCGACGTCGGGCCGGGGGAGCGTTCGCTGCTCGTGCTCACCCAGGGCGCCAACGAGGGCTGGCGGGCCACCGCCGACGGCGAGCGCCTGCGGGCGACCACCGTCGACGGGTGGCGGCAGGCGTTCGTCCTGCCCGAGGGGCCGGCGACGACGGTCAGCGTCGAGTTCACGCCGAACGGCACCCACCGATCTGCCCTGGCCGTCGGCGCCCTCGCGACCGTGCTCCTCCTGCTGTGGGGGGCCGTGGAGCTGGTCCTGCACCGGCGCGGGCGGTCCGTCCCCGCCCTCCCGCGGGCGACCCCGACGACCCCGACCGCGCGGCCGGTCGGGCCGGCGGGGCCCGGACGGGGTCCGATCGTGCTCGGTGTCCTGACCGCGGCGGCCGTCGGGGTCATCGTGGCCGGTCCCCTCGGCGTGCTCACGGCCGTGGTGGGGGCGCTCGTGCCCGTGCGGTTCCGGGCGATCGCGGTGGCGCTGGTGCTCGCCGGCGCCGGGGTGGGACTGTCCGTCCTCGGTGTCGCGGAGCGTCAGTCGACCGGGGCCTGGGTGGCGCAGGCCCTGGGGGCCCTCACGCTCGGGGTGCTGGCTGCGGCACTGGTGCGTGCCGGCGTCGATGGGCCAGGGCCAGCACCGGGCGCTCCACGAGGCTCCACGACAGGTGCGCCAGACCCAGACTGAGGACCGTGGTCAGCACCAGGGTGAGGACGAAGGGGGCGGCGAAGAGCTGCAGGTCCAGCAGCGCGAAGCTGACCTGGAGCACGAGGACGTGCCAGAGGAAGACGGCGTAGGAGGTGTCGCCGAGCCACCGGGCCGGCCCGGCGAGCGGTGAGTCGGTGAGCAGCTCCGTCAGGCCGCGGGTCGTCGCCGCGAGCAGCAGGCACCCGGCGACGAGCCCGTAGAGGGCCTCGGCCGCGACCGACTCGGCACCGCTCGCCGGCTCCAGCCCCCGGGGCCCGGCCACGTCCGTGGACGCGACCAGCCAGAGCACACCGGCGAGGACGAGCAGGGTCCCGGGACTCGTGCGCAGGAACTCCACGGCGGGGTGCCGGGTGAGGGGGTGGCCCGCCTGCTCGGCCTCGATGACGACCGTGACGGCGGTCCCGAGGGCGAACCACGCGGCGTGCCCGGCCACCGAGGTGCCCAGGACCCCTGCGGGGTCGGGGTCGGGCAGCACACCGGTGAAGCCCTGGCCGAGCAGCCCCACGACGGCGACGACACCGCAGGCCACGAGCAGGCGCCGGGCCGTCGCGGTGGGCGCGGCTCCCTTCGTCGGACGGGCCAGCAGGAGGGCGACGAGGGGGAGGAGCAGGTAGAAGGTGACCTCGGTCGTCAGGCTCCACGTCTGGGTGAACGACGGGAAGGTGCGGCCCGTCCACCCCTGGCCGATGACGAGGTGGACGAGCACGGTCGGGACGTCGAGCACGTCCGCCGCGGCCCCACCGAGCAGCGCGGCCGCGGTGACGACACCGGCCAGGGCGAGCAGGTAGGCCGGCATGATCCGGGCCGCTCGGCGGACGAGGTAGGTGCCGGGCGACCACCGGGCGGGTCGTCCCAGCGCCCGCCGGACGAAGGGGGCGGACAGCAGGAAGGCCGACAGGGCGAAGAAGACCGCGACCCCGAGCTCACCCCGGGCGGCGAGCCCGCCGACGACGCCCTCGCTGCTCTTCCCCGTCCAGAAGGCGACGTGGGACAGCAGGACGAGCCAGGCCGCGACCGCGCGGAGCAGGTCGAGGCCGAGGATGCGTGGCCGGGCGTGCGGGGGCGTGTCGATGTCGTCACCTACTATTCGGTATCAAGTCGATTGTGCTCCATGAGAGGGAGATCCATGACCGTGCGCCCGGTTCTGCGTGCCCGTGCGCCCCTACGGGTCAGCTTCGCCGGCGGCGGCTCCGACGTGGCCCCCTTCCCGGAGCGCGAAGGGGGCGCGGTCCTCAGCGCGACGATCGGCAGCTACGCCTACGCGACCCTGCGTCCGCGCGATGACGGGCACATCACCGTCGAGTCGCACGACTACGGCACATCGATCGGCTACGACGTCGGCGCACCGCTCGAGCTCGACGGCGAGCTGGACCTGCCCAAGGCGGCGATCGCGAGGATCATGACGCTCGAGGGGGCGATGGCCTCCGACGGCTTCGACCTCTTCCTGCACACCAACGCCCCGCCCGGCTCGGGCCTGGGCAGCTCGAGTGCCGTGATGGTGGCCGTCATCGACCTCGTCGGCCGCCACTGCGGCCTCGACCTGGGTCCGTACGAGATCGCGGAGCTCGCCTACCGACTCGAGCGCGAGGACCTCGCGATCCCCGGTGGCTCCCAGGACCAGTACGCCGCCGCCTTCGGCGGCTTCAACTTCATGGAGTTCCGCACCGACGGCCAGGTCGTCGTCAACCCCCTGCGCGTCCGCCCCGACACCGTGCACGAGCTCGAGCACAACATGCTCCTCGCGTACACCGGGCGCACCCGCGTCAGCGACCACATCATCGAGGACCAGGTCGCCCGCTACGAGACCGGCAACGTCGACGCCGTCGCCGGGCTGCGGGCGCAGCGCGACCTCGCCGACGCGATGCGCGTCGCGCTCCTGAGGGGGCGGGTCGACGAGGTCGGCCACCTGCTCGGCGAGGCGTGGCGCGAGAAGCAGCGGATGTCCTCGCGCATCACCACCCCGCTCATCACCCGGGCCGTCGACCGTGCCATGCACAGCGGCGCGCTCGGGGGCAAGGTCACGGGAGCCGGGGGTGGCGGCCACCTGATCTTCATCTGCGAGTTCGAGCGGCGCCACGTCGTCGCCGACGCCCTGATCGACCTGGGCCTGTCGGTCTCGGAGTTCACCTTCACCAAGCAGGGCGTCACCACGTGGAAGGGCAGGCAATGACCACCGACGACACCACGGCGAGCGACGACGTCGCGGCACGGCTCGACGCCGGGATCGCGGCGTGGGGCGAGCTGGCGGCCCGGGTCGCGGCCCCCGACCTGCGCGACCGCGCCCACGCGGCCGGCCGGGCGGTGCTGACGGCCCTGGGCTCGGGGCGGACCCTCCTCGTCGCCGGCAACGGCGGCAGCGCCGCGATCTCCAGCCACGTCGCCGCGGAGTTCCTCGGCAAGTGCGTCGCCGACCGTCACCCGCTGCCGGCCATCAGCCTGGCCGAGTCGCACTCCTCGCTGACCGCGATCGGCAACGACTACGGCTTCGACCAGGTGTTCCTGCGGGGGGTGCAGGCCTTCGGCCGACCCGGGGACGTCCTCCTCGCGATGTCCACCTCGGGCAGCAGTCCCAACATCGTCGCCGCGCTCGCGGAGGCGCGCTCACGCGGTCTCGTCACGATCCTCATGACCGGGGCGAAGGGGGCCGGCCTGGGCGACCACGCCGACCACCTCCTCGTCGTGCCGTCGCAGGAGACACCGCGGATCCAGGAGGTCCACCTCCTGTGGGCGCACACCTGGTGCGAGGCGGTCGACCACGCGATGCAGGAGCAGGGCTGATCCCGCAGCCGTGGTGGTTCGGTCCCGCGGTGATCGACCCCGCCGCGCCGGGGGCGCCCTTCGACCTCGTCCTGCTCGACCGGGACGGGACGCTCAACGTGCGCGTCGAGGACGGGTACGTCACCCGTCCGGAGGAGCTGGTCCTGCTGCCGGGAGCCGCCCGTGCCGTCGGCCGGATCACGGCGGCCGGGTGCCGCACCGTCCTCGTGACCAACCAGCGGGGCGTCGCGCGCGGCCGGATGAGCGGCGACGACCTCGAGTCCGTGCACGGGTACCTCACCGAGGAGCTGGCCCGTGGGGGTGGCCGTCTCGACGCGATCGCGGTGTGCCCGCACGAGGAGGGGGAGTGCGCCTGCCGCAAGCCGCGGGACGGCCTCTTCCGCGCAGCGCTCGCCCGAGCGCCCTGGGCGCGGGCGGGCCGCTGCCTGATGATCGGTGACATGCCGACCGACCTCGCGCCCGCCGCAGGTCTCGGGATGCGGACGACCCGGGTCGGCGAGGACGCGGGGATCGCTGTCGTGGTCGACCGACTTCTGGGCTCGACGACGCCCGGTGACGAGCGCCCCGATGTCAACGGTGGCGAAGGACACGTCCTCTAGGGTGCGTCCCGCGTGAAGCGAGGCCGGAGAGGTGCTACCGTCCGGTAAGTTGTTCAGGCCAAGGAGGGTTACTCTCGTGCGCAAGTATCTGCTGCCGGCGATCATCATGGGCGTCGGCGCGTTCATCCTCACCATGGGACTGCTCTTCCGGTTCTATGCCTACCCGAACCTCGCGGTGGTCCCGACCAACCAGAACTCGACGTCGGTCGTCCAGGACCCCGACGCGACCTACTTCGACGCCGACAACGTCGAGCCGGGCTCGGGCGAGCTGACCACCACCGTGCGCATCATCGGTGACCCGGAGGCCTCCGAGGCCGCATCCGAGGAGACCGGCCGCGACGTCGCGGTGTGGAACATGGGCCAGGTCAGCGACAACAACGGTGACAACATGCCGATGGCCGGCAGCACATCCGTCGCCGTCTTCGACCGCCACACCGGCGAGGCGATCAACTGCTGCGGCGAGTCCGAGAACGGCGAGGAGGTCGAGCGCGAGGGACAGGTCGTGAAGTTCCCGTTCGACACCAAGCCCGTCGACACCTACCAGTGGTGGGACGCGACCGTGGGCAAGGCCTACCCCGTCACGTACGTGGGCGAGGACACGATCCAGGGGATGGACCTGTACAAGTTCACCAGCGAGGTCCCGCTCACCAAGTACACGACTATGGAGCTGCCGGGATCGCTCTTCGGCCTGGCCCCCTCCTCCCCGGCCGTCGAGGCCGACCGCTTCTACTCCAACGAGCGCACCTTCTGGGTGGACCCGGTGACGGGCGTCATCATCGACCGTGTCGAGGACCAGCACCAGGAGTTCCGCCACGGTGGTGAGAGCGTCAACGCCCTGACGACCACCTCGAGCTTCACGCAGGAGACCGTCGACACCAACGTCGAGGACTACAAGTCCAGCTCCAAGCTGCTGGCGCTGGTCCACACCACCCTGCCGATCGCCTTCACCGCCATCGGACTGGTCCTGCTGCTCCTCGGCCTGGTCCTGTCGGTCATCATCGGCCGTGGCAAGCGCCGTGACACGACGCCGGCCTATGCGGACGACCGCGGCGACCCGGTCTTCGGCGACGACGACACCACCCGTCTGCGCCGCGGCTGACGCACGACCAGCGGTGGCCGCCGGGCGGCCTCATCCGAGCGGGCGCGTGGCCACGAAGATGACCGTCCCCGGGAAGTGCTGCCCGCGCAACGGCGACCAGCCTCCCCACACCGCGGTGTTGTCGGCCGGCCACTCCGGCTCGAGCACCGCGCGCAGCACCAGCCCGGCGTCGAGGATCTCGGCGATCCGGTGGCCCATCGTGCGGTGGTGCTCGACGTAACCGGCCCGACCCCCTTCGTCCTCGACGTAGGGGGTCTCGTCGAAGTACGAGGCCGTGGCCGTCAGGCCCTCCGGCCCGGGCACGTCGGGGAAGGCCCAGCGGATCGGGTGCGAGGTGGAGAAGGCGAGCGTGCCACCGGGCCGCAGGACCCGAGCCAGCTCGACCATGAGCCCGGCGCTGTCCGCGACGAAGGGGGTCGCGCCGTAGGCGGAGAAGACGATGTCGAAGCTCGAGTCGGCCAGACCCAGGCGTGTGGCGTCGGCCTGCAGCAGCGCCGGCGCGGGACCGGGGGAGCGGGCATCGATCCGCCGTGCGGTGCGCAGCATCCCGCCCGACAGGTCGCTGGAGACCACGCGTGCGCCCTGCGCGGCGCACCACCGCCCACCCTGGGCCGCACCGCCCCCGAACTCCAGCACGTCGGCGCCACGCAGGACCTCGGGCGGACCGAGCACGCGCAGCTGCGACTCCGTCCACCCCTCGGGCCCCCACACCAGCTCGGCGTCGCCGAGGAAGTCGCCGTGCTCGTCGAGGTAGTCCTCGGCCTCACGGTCCCACCAGGACCGGTTCGCGGTGACCGTCTCGGCCTGCCCGCTCTCCCGGCGTGCCACCGAGTTCGTCCCGTCGGACCAGCCATCACCCATGGACGGACCGTAACCCGGAGGGGGTTTTGTCCGCATGGCCCCCGGCGACTAGCATGGGTGGGCACTCTTTGTGTATCCACCTGTCCGTACGATCAACTGTCCACAATCGGAGTTCCTACTACATGACTGCCAGCACGGTCGACACGACCGCCCCTCAGATCGCCGTCAACGACATCGGCTCTGAGGAAGATCTTCTCGCCGCCATCGACGCCACGATCAAGGACTTCAACGATGGCGACATCGTCGAGGGCCACATCGTCAAGGTCGACCGCGACGAGGTGCTCCTCGACATCGGCTACAAGACCGAGGGCGTCATCCCCTCGCGCGAGCTGTCCATCAAGCACGACGTCGACCCCTCCGAGATCGTCGCCGTCGGCGACGAGGTCGAGGCCCTCGTCCTCCAGAAGGAGGACAAGGAAGGCCGCCTGATCCTGTCCAAGAAGCGCGCTCAGTACGAGCGTGCCTGGGGCACCATCGAGAAGATCAAGGAAGAGGACGGCGTCGTCACCGGCACCGTCATCGAGGTCGTCAAGGGTGGTCTCATCCTCGACATCGGCCTGCGCGGCTTCCTCCCCGCCTCCCTCGTGGAGATGCGTCGCGTCCGCGACCTCCAGCCGTACGTCGGCAAGGAGATCGAGGCCAAGATCATCGAGCTCGACAAGAACCGCAACAACGTCGTGCTCTCGCGTCGTGCGTGGCTCGAGCAGACGCAGTCCGAGGTGCGCACCACCTTCCTCAAGGAGCTGCAGAAGGGCCAGGTCCGCACGGGCGTCGTCTCCTCGATCGTCAACTTCGGTGCCTTCGTGGACCTCGGTGGCGTCGACGGTCTCGTCCACGTCTCCGAGCTGTCCTGGAAGCACATCGACCACCCGTCCGAGGTCGTCGAGGTCGGCGACGAGGTCACGGTCGAGGTCCTGGACGTCGACATGGACCGCGAGCGCGTCTCCCTCTCGCTCAAGGCGACGCAGGAGGACCCGTGGCAGCACTTCGCCCGGACCCACGCGATCGGCCAGGTCGTCCCGGGCAAGGTCACCAAGCTCGTCCCGTTCGGTGCGTTCGTGCGCGTCGAGGACGGCATCGAGGGCCTGGTGCACATCTCCGAGCTGGCCGAGCGCCACGTCGAGCTGCCTGAGCAGGTCGTCAACGTCGGCCAGGAGATCTTCGTCAAGGTCATCGACATCGACCTCGAGCGTCGCCGCATCTCGCTGAGCCTCAAGCAGGCCAACGAGGACGGTGCCAACCTCACCGAGTTCGACCCGACGCTCTACGGCATGGCCGCGGAGTACGACGAGCAGGGGAACTACAAGTACCCCGAGGGCTTCGACCCCGAGACCAACGAGTGGCTCGAGGGCTACGAGGCCCAGCGCGAGGCCTGGGAGAAGCAGTACGCGGACGCGCACGCCCGCTGGGAGGCGCACCGCGCCCAGATGGAGAAGGCTGCTGCGGACGACGCGGCCGCCGCCGAGGGTGGCGACGACGTCGCGACCACCTCGTACAGCTCCGACAGCAGCACCCCGGCCCCGAGCAGCAGCTCCGCCAGCTCCGGCAGCTCCGGCGCAGCGGCCCCCGCCGCGCCGACCAACGAGGGCACGCTGGCCTCGGACGAGGCGCTGGCCGCGCTTCGCGAGAAGCTCACGGGCAACTGACCCGAGCAGCACCCTCGAAGGGGGCGTCGCACCGAACCGGTGCGGCGCCCCCTTCGTCATGGGTCGGGCCGGTCACTCGAGCGGGGTGATCCGCAGTCGCGCCACGCGACGGCCGTCGACGGAGAGCACCTCCAGTCGCTGCCCGGCCACCTCGACGACGTCGCCGACCGCGGCCAACCGCCCCAGCCGGGACATGACGAGTCCGCCGGCCGAGTCCACGTCCTCGTCGGAGACGTCGGTCCCGATGAGCTCGGACAGCTCCTCGACGTTGAGCGACCCGTCGACGACGAGGGTCTCCCCACGGCGCCGGGCGGTGTCCTCGGGCTCGGCGCCCCGGTCGTGCTCGTCGTAGATCTCGCCGACGAACTCCTCGACGAGGTCCTCCATCGTGATCAGTCCGTCGGTCCCCCCGTACTCGTCGACGACGATGGCCAGGGGCTGCTTCTCCGACCGCAGCCGGGACAGCGCGGCCAGGACCTCGAGACTGTCGGGCACGGCGAGGATCGTGCGGGCGAGGTCGCGCACGCGGGTGGCCCCGCTCTCCGGCGACGGCGACATGAGCAGGTCACGGATGTGGACGAAGCCGATGATGTCGTCGAGATCCCTCCCGGTGACGGGGAAGCGCGAGTGCGGGAGGTCGAGCACCCGCTCCCTGGCCTCCTCGAGCGTGAGGTCCGCGGCGAGGAACTCCACGTCCGTGCGTGGGCGCATCACCCGCGTCAGCGACCGCTCGCCGGCCCGGAAGACGTCGGTGAGGATCCGCCGCGGGTAGGGGCGCAGCCCCTGGTGCCCCTCGATGAGGTCACGGATCTCCTCGGGAGTCATCTCGTCCTCCGAGGCCGAGGGGTTGCCTCCGGCGAGCCGGACGACGGCATTGGTGGAGACCGACAGCAGCCAGATCACGGGCCGGACCACCGTGGCGAAGAGCCGCAGGGGGGTCCCCAGGACCCGGGTGAAGGCCAGGTTGTTCTGCATCGCCAGGCGCTTGGGCGCCAGCTCGCCGAAGACGAGGGACAGGTAGGCGATGAGCAGGGTCATCGCGACGAGCGCGAGGGTGGCGGCGGCGGGCTCGGGGATGCCGACGGCGACGAGTCCGGGCACGAGGTCCGGGGCGATGGTGGAACCACCGTAGGCGGAGGAGAAGAAACCGGCCACGGTCACGCCGATCTGCACCGCGGACAGGAACTGGTTCGGGTTGCGCACCAGGCCGGCCAGTCGCTGCTCCCGCCCACTGCCCTCCTCGAGGGCACGGACCTGTCCCTCGCGCAGGGTCACGATCGCCATCTCGGTGGCGGCGAAGACACCCCCGACGAGGACGAAGACCATGACGAGCAGCAGGTTGACGAGTGTCTGGGAGTCCACGACGTCGACGCTACCCACGACACCCGCCGGTGTGCTCCACCGAGCGTGGTTAGGATCGCCGGCATGCTGCGCGTGGGCCTCACCGGTGGGATCGGTTCCGGCAAGTCGACCGTCTCGAGGCGTCTGGCCGAGCTCGGGGCGGTCGTCGTGGACGCCGACCTCATCGCGCGGGAGGTGGTCGAGCCGGGGGAGCCGGCGCTGGAGCTGATCCGGGCGCGTTTCGGGGACCAGGTCTTCGACGCGAAGGGGGCACTGGACCGTCCGGCGCTGGGCCGGGTGGTCTTCGGTGACCCGGAGGCGCTGGCGGCACTGGAGGGCATCACCCACCCGGCCATCTGGGAGCGCACGGCTCAGCGGCTCGAGGCAGCGGAGTCGGGGGGCAGCCGGGTCGCGGTGCACGACATGCCGCTGCTCGTCGAGAAGCGGATGGCGGGGGAGTACCACCTCGTCGTCGTCGTCGACACCGCGGAGGAGGAGCGGGTGCGGCGTCTCGTCGAGCTGCGCGGCACACCGGAGCACGAGGCCCGCTCACGGGTGGCGGCGCAGGCGGACGACGAGGAGCGACGGGCGGTCGCCGACGTCCTGCTCGACAACAACGGCACGCCCGGGGCCCTCCTGACGGCGGTGGACCGGCTCTGGGAGGAGCGGCTGGCCCCCTTCGCCGACAACCTCGCCGCGATGCGTCCGGTGACCGCTCCCGACGAGCTCGTCCTGACCGAGCCGGATCCCGCGTGGGCGGCGCAGGCCGCGCGGGAGATCGCCCGCCTGCGACACCGACTCGGTGACCTCGCCGTCACCGTCGACCACATCGGCTCGACCTCGGTGCCGATGTACGCCAAGCCGATCATCGACCTGCAGGTCGGCGTCGAGTCCCTCGAGGTGGCCGACGGGGCGGACTTCCTGCGGGCCACGGCCGAGGGCGGATGGCCGCGCCGGGAGGACGTCCGGCAGGACAACCCGAAGGGGGGCGCGCCCTGGCCCAAGCGGTACCACCGGGGGTGTGACCCGGCCGTCCCGGTCCACGTGCACGTGCGGGAGGTCGGGTCCCCGGGGTGGCGGTGGGCGCTGCTCGTCCGGGACTGGCTGCGCGCCGAGCCCGGTGCGCGAGCCGAGTACCGCGCGGAGAAGGAGCGGCTCGCGACGTCGGGTCGCTCCCGCGGAGAGTACGCCGCGGCCAAGGAGCCGTGGTTCGACGGCATCCACGCGCGTCTGGAGGCCTGGGCGCGCGAGACCGGGTGGACACCACCGCGCGGCGACTCCTGATGCCCTCCTACCGGGTCGCCCTCGACGTCCTCGGTGTGCCTGCCGGGGTGGAGCCGCCGACCGTCCTGCCGCGGGCCGAGGAGCTGCTGGCGCGCACGCACCTGGTGGAGGACCGCTCCGTGGAGGTCGTCCGGGGCCAGGCGCAGCTGCACCTGCGTTTCCTCGTCCCGGCGAGCCACGGTGCCCGGGAGGACGATGTCGCCGAGGATGCCGTGCGGACCATGGCCCGTGACCTGGGCGCGATCGCCCACCTCGGCCGGTGGACGCTGCGCCGGGGGCCGGGTCGGCACTGGCGCACGGTCCGCTCCGGCCGGGCCTGACGGCGGGGGGAATCCGGGGAACCCGGTCGGCGTTGGTGGGAGGGACTGCCCTGTCACCCCCCTGACATACCGTGAGGACCATGCGCCCGGTAACCGACCTGCAACGCACGGTGGCTCCCTTCGAGGTCGTCTCGGAGTTCGAGCCCGCCGGCGACCAGCCCACCGCGATCGCCGACCTCGCCGCGCGCGTGCGGGCGGGCGAGCAGGACATCGTCCTGCTCGGCGCCACCGGTACCGGCAAGTCGGCGACGACGGCCTGGCTGATCGAGGAGGTCCAGCGACCGACCCTCGTCATGGCGCCCAACAAGACGCTCGCGGCCCAGCTGGCCAACGAGTTCCGTGACCTGCTGCCCAACAACGCGGTCGAGTACTTCGTCAGCTACTACGACTACTTCCAGCCCGAGGCGTACGTCCCGCAGAGCGACACCTACATCGAGAAGGACTCCTCGGTCAACGAGGAGGTCGAGCGCCTGCGCCACTCGGCGACCAACAGCCTGCTCACCCGGCGGGACGTCGTCGTCGTGGCCTCCGTGTCCTGCATCTACGGCCTGGGCACCCCGCAGGAGTACGTCGACCGGATGGTGCCGTTGCGCCTCGGGGACGAGATCGAGCGCGACGACCTGCTGCGCCAGTTCGTGACGATGCAGTACACCCGCAACGACCTGGCCTTCACCCGCGGGACCTTCCGCGTGCGGGGCGACACCGTCGAGATCATCCCCATGTACGAGGAGCTCGCGGTGCGCATCGAGTTCTTCGGCGACGAGATCGAGCGGATCCACACCCTGCACCCGCTCACCGGCGAGGTCGTGCGCGAGGAGAGCGAGATCTACATCTTCCCCGCCACCCACTACGTCGCCGGCCCGGAGCGGATGGAGCGAGCGGTCGCCGGGATCGAGAAGGAGCTCGGCGAGCGGCTGGAGGACCTCGAGCGGCAGGGCAAGATGCTCGAGGCCCAGCGGCTGCGCATGCGCACCACCTACGACATCGAGATGATGCGGCAGATCGGCTCGTGCGCCGGGATCGAGAACTACTCGATGCACATCGACGGACGCTCGCCCGGCAGCGCGCCCAACTGCCTCCTCGACTACTTCCCGGAGGACTTCCTCCTCGTCATCGACGAGTCGCACCAGACGGTGCCGCAGATCGGGGCCATGTACGAGGGCGACGCCTCCCGCAAGCGCACGCTCGTCGAGCACGGCTTCCGCCTGCCGAGCGCCATGGACAACCGGCCCCTGACGTGGGAGGAGTTCCTCGAGCGCATCGGCCAGACCGTCTACCTCTCCGCGACGCCGGGCGACTACGAGCTGGCCAAGGCCGACGGCCACGTCGAGCAGGTCATCCGGCCGACCGGTCTCGTCGACCCGGAGGTGGTCCTCAAGCCCACCAAGGGGCAGATCGACGACCTCCTGCACGAGATCCGGGAGCGGGCGGACCGCAACGAGCGGGTGCTCGTGACGACCCTGACGAAGAAGATGGCCGAGGACCTCACCGACTACCTCCTCGACAAGGGGGTCCGGGTGCGTTACCTCCACTCCGACATCGACACCCTGCGCCGGGTGGAGCTGCTGCGGGAGCTGCGGCTGGGCGAGTTCGACGTGCTCGTCGGCATCAACCTGCTGCGCGAGGGCCTCGACCTGCCCGAGGTGTCGCTCGTGAGCATTCTGGACGCGGACAAGGAGGGGTTCCTGCGCAGCGCGCGGTCGCTGATCCAGACGATCGGCCGCGCCGCCCGCAACGTCTCCGGCCAGGTGCACATGTACGCCGACAAGGTCACGCCGTCGATGCAGGAGGCCCTCGACGAGACCAACCGTCGTCGGGAGAAGCAGATCGCCTACAACACGGAGCGCGGACTGGACCCGCAGCCGCTGCGCAAGAAGATCGCCGACATCACCGACATGCTGCAGCGCGAGGACGCCGACACCGACGAGCTGCTCGGGTCGGCCCGCGCCCAGTCGCGGGGCAAGTCGACGCGCGCGTCCTCGAGCGCACCTGCAGGGGGCCGCGAGCGCGACCTGCCGGCGACGGATCTGGCGCGGCTCATCCAGGAGCTGACCGACCAGATGCACCAGGCGGCGACGGACCTGCACTTCGAGCTCGCCGCCCGGCTGCGTGACGAGATCAGCGACCTGAAGAAGGAGCTGCGCCAGATGACGGCGGCCACTCGCTGAGCCCACGGGAAGTGCGCCGCGTCCGCCCTCGTGTGGGAACATGGCTGACGTCGGAGGGGAGTATCCCCGCGCGCTCGCCTCGTCATCACGGTCGGTCCTCACCGCCCCGGGGCAGCGGTCCCATGGGCGGGAGAGACCTCCGGACGTGATGTCCCTGTCCGGAAGGTAACCATTGTCAACGTTCTCCGCACTGCAGCCGGCGATCATCAGCGGCGGCACGATGGTCGTGCCCACCTGGGTGTGGCTCCTCACGCTCGGCGTGGCCGCGCTCATCCTGCTCTTCGACATCATCTGGGTGGCCCGCAACCCGCACGTCCCCTCCACCCGTGAGGTCTCCGTCGTCCTGGGGATCTACATCTCCGCGGCGATCCTCTTCGGCATCGGCATGTGGATCATGGCGGGTTCCGAGCGCGGGACCGAGTTCTTCGCAGGATGGCTGACCGAGTACTCGCTCTCGATCGACAACCTGTTCATCTTCCTGCTGATCATGGCGAAGTTCGGGGTGCCGCAGAAGTTCCAGCAGACGGCGCTGCTGTGGGGCATCATCATCGCGATCGTCCTGCGCACGATCTTCATCTTCCTCGGCGCCGCCGCGATCAACCAGTTCTCCTGGGTCTTCTACATCTTCGGTGCCTTCCTCATCTACACCGCCATCAAGCTGGCCACCGAGGGGGAGGCGGAGGAGGAGTACGAGCAGAACCGCGTCGTCATCTGGATGCAGAAGACCCTGCCCAGCACGAGCGAGTGGTCCTCGAAGCTGGTCACGCGGAAGAACGCGAAGCTGGTCGCCACCCCGATGTTCATCGCGGTCTTCGCCCTGGGCATGACCGACCTGCTCTTCGCGCTCGACTCCATCCCGGCGATCTACGGCCTGACCCGCGAGCCGTACATCGTCCTCACGGCCAACCTCTTCGCCCTGATGGGGCTGCGACAGCTGTACTTCCTCATCGGTGGTCTGCTGAAGAGGCTGGTCTACCTCACGATCGGCCTGTCGGTGCTGCTCGCCTTCATCGGCGTCAAGCTGGTCCTGCACGCCCTCCACGAGAACGAGGTGCCCTTCATCAACGGTGGCGAGCACGTCTCGGTCCCGGAGATCCCGATCGGCGTCTCCCTCGGCGCCATCGTCGTCATCCTCGGCGTCACGACGGTCGCCAGCCTGTGGAAGACGAAGAAGGACGAGCAGGCCCGGACCCACTCCGGCAGCTGAGCCCGCACACGTTGGGGGGCCGGTCACCGCGCGGTGACCGGCCCCCCTTCGTCCGTGCTCAGGTGGTGGCCGCCTCCCGCTCGCTGCGGGCGCCGAGGCCGAGCACCATGGCGCTGGCGAGCACGACGAGGGCCATGCCGCCGAGCTGGACCGGGTCGAGGCGTTGCCCGAGCACGACCAGCCCGGCGAGTGCGGCAACCGCCGGCTCGAGGCTGAGCAGGATGCCGAAGACCTTCGCCGGCAGCCGCCGCAGGGCGTGCAGCTCGAGCGAGTAGGGCAGGACCGAGGACAGCACGGCGACACCGAGGCCGGTGAGGACGACCGCGCCGCTCCAGGCGCTCGTGCCGTGGACCGTGACGTCCCAGAGCCCGAAGGGCAGGACGACGAGGGTGGCCACCACCATGGCCAGGGCCAGTCCCTCGAGCGCAGGGAACTCGGCACCCGCGCGACCGGAGAAGATGATGTAGCCGGCCCAGCAGACACCCGCGAGGAACGCGAGGACGATGCCGGTGCCCTCGAGCTGCGCCAGGGGAACGCTGAGCGCCTGCGAGATGAGCAGGACACCGACGGCGGCCGCGGCGACCGCGAACAGGTCCCGTGGGCGGCGGGAGAGCACGGCCGCGAGGGTGAGCGGTCCGGTGAACTCGATGGTGACGGCCACGCCGATGGGCAGGTGGGCCAGCGACCCGTAGAAGGCGAAGTTCATCAGTCCCATGGCCACGCCGAAGGCCACGACGGTCAGCCATGCACGGCGGCTGTGCCCGCGCCAGCGCGGACGGGCGAAGGCCAGCAGGATCGCGGTGGCGAAGGCGAGACGCAGCACGACCGAGCCGGCCGCGCCGATCTGCGGCACGAGGGTGGCCGCGAGTGCGCCGCCGAACTGGACGGAGACGACGGCCCCCAGCACGAGGAGGGGGGCGGGGACGAGCCCCGGGGCGGTCACCACCCCCGCTCTCGCCACTCCTCCAGGTGGGGCCGCTCCGCCCCGAGCGTCGTGTCCGAGCCGTGCCCGGGGTAGACCCAGGTGTCGTCGTCGTAGACGTCGAAGACGCGCTCGGTCACGTCCGCGTAGAGCGACTCGAAGCTCTGTCCGGGGCGGTGCGTGGCCCCGACGCCTCCCGGGAAGAGGCTGTCGCCGGTGAAGAGGTGGACGTGCCCCTCCGGGTCGTCGTAGGCCAGGGCCACCGAGCCGGGGGTGTGTCCCCGCAGGTGGATCACGTCGAGCGAGACGTCGCCGAAGCGGATGGTGTCACCGTGCCGCAGGCGGTGGTCGGGGCGCACGGGCAGGGCCGGCGCGTCGTCCTCCCCGGCGTACATCTCCGGGGTGTGGTCGCGGCTGATCTCGGCGAGCGCGCGGACGTGGTCCCAGTGCTGGTGCGTCGTCACGAGGTGGTCGAGCCCGCTGCCTCCGGAGGCGATGAGCTCGTTGATCCGGTCGGCCTCGTCGGCGGCGTCGATGAGCAGCTGCTCGCCCGTACCGGCGCAGGTGAGCAGGTAGACGTTGTTGTGCATCTGCGACACGGACATCTTGCGGATCGTCAGCCCCGGAAGCGTGCGTACCGCGACCGGGCCTCCGGGCTGGACGTCGGGGTCGTAGGTGGTGGTCATGTCAGTCGTCCTCCACGGGATGGATGGGGGTGGCGATCGTCTCGGTATCGGGTTCGGTGCCGCGCTCGACGGCGGCGTCGGCGTCCCGCAGGGCGTAGGCGGCGCCGATGAGGGTGAGGTGGCTGAACGCCTGCGGGAAGTTGCCGACCTGGTGGTCGGCGTGCACGTCGTACTCCTCGGCGATGAGGCCGACGTCGTTGAGCAGGGACACCAGGCGCCGCATCAGTGCATGGCCCTTCTCCGTCTGACCGGTGAGGGCGTAGGCGCTGACGAGCCACCAGGAGCAGGCGAGGAAGGGGTGCTCGTCGCCGGCGAGGCCGTCGATCCCGCTCTCCGTGCGGTACCGCAGCAGGAAGCCGTCGCGCATGAGGTCGCGTTCGATGGCCGCGATCGTCCCGAGCACCCGGGGGTCCTCCGGCGGGAGGAACCCGACCATGGGGATCAGCAGCAGGGACGCGTCCACCTCGTCGGTGTCGTAGTGCTGGGTGAAGGTCTGCTTCTCCTCGTTCCAGCCGCGGTCGAGGATGTCGGCGCGCACCCGCTCGCGCAGGTCGCGCCACAGCTCGAGGTCGCCCTCGTACCCGTGGACCTCCACAGCGCGGATCGCCCGGTCGAATGCGGCCCAGACCATCACCCTGGAGTGGGTGAAGTGGCGCCGGGGCCCGCGGATCTCCCACAGCCCGTGGTCGGCCTGGTCCCAGTGCTCGGCGAGGTTGTTGACGAGGGCGCGCTGGATGGCCCAGGACTGGTCGGACTCCTCCAACCCCTGTGCCCGGGCGTCCTCGAGGGCGATCATCACCTCGCCGAGCACGTCCGTCTGCTTCTGGTCGACCGCGCCGTTGCCCACGCGCACCGGGCGGGAGTTCGCGTACCCGGGCAGGTGGTCGAGCTCGCGCTCGGGCAGGTACCGACCTCCGTCGACGGCGTACATGATCTGCATGTCCTCGGGGTCACCCGCGATCGCCCGCACCAGCCAGTCCCGCCAGAGCCTGGTGGCCCCGATGTACCCCGACTTCAGCAGCGACTCGAGCGTGAGGGAGGCGTCCCGCAGCCAGCAGTACCGGTAGTCCCAGTTGCGCACCCCGCCGAAGTCCTCGGGAAGGCTCGTCGTCGGTGCCGCGACGATGCCGCCACGGCGGGTGTCGGTGAGCAGCCGGAGGGTGAGCAGGGAGCGGACGACCTCGTCCCTGTACGGTCCCTCGTAGGTGCACTGGGAGGCCCACTCCATGGAGCGCTCGTACGTCACCCGGATCCGTGCGTCGATGTCCAGGGGCGGTGGGATCGGCTTGTGCGAGGCGAACCACGTGGTGGAGAAGTTGTAGCGCTCCCCGGCCCGTACGGTCCAGCGGTCGTAGTGGTGTCCTTCGTCCGCGTGCGGCAGGCGCGATCCACGCAGCACGAGCATGTCGTTGCCGGCGATCGCCGTGATGACGTCGTGGTCGCGCACGTGGCCGGGGGAGTGGGCGACCCACGGGCGGGTCCGGCCGTAGTTCGGACGCACGATCCACTCGTGCTCCATCTCCACCTCGCCCTCGAGCCCCTCGACAACCCGGATCAGGTCCGCTCGTCCGTCACCGAGCGGCATGAGATCGGTCACCTTGACCGCCCCGGTGGCGGTGCGGTGGGTCGTCTCGAGGATGAACGTGTCGTCCCGGTAGGAGCGGGTGGACGTCGCCTCGTCGACGGGGCCGATGAGCCACCGTCCGTGGTCGGGGGTGCCGAGCAGGGCGGTGAAGCTCGAGGGGGAGTCGAAGCGCGGCAGGCACAACCAGTCCACCGATCCGCGCCGCGAGATGAGGGCAACGGTCTCGGTGTCGCCGACGGCGGCGTACTCCTCGATGGGGGTGCTCATCCACCACAGGCTAGGCGGTCCGGTCGCCGGGAGGCGGGCGTGGGTTGTCAGGGGCGGCACCTAAGGTGTGGTGGGTGACTGCTGCCAAGGCCGCTGGTTCCCGACTGCACGACCGGATCGTCGTCCAGGGGGCCCGCGAGCACAACCTCAAGAACATCCACATCGACATCCCACGGGACGCGCTCGTGGTCTTCACCGGCCTCTCCGGGTCGGGCAAGTCGTCGCTCGCCTTCGACACCATCTTCGCCGAGGGCCAGCGTCGCTACGTCGAGTCGCTGTCCGCCTACGCCCGGCAGTTCCTCGGGCAGATGGACAAGCCCGACGTCGACTTCATCGAGGGACTCTCGCCGGCCGTCTCCATCGACCAGAAGTCGACGAACCGCAACCCGCGCTCGACCGTCGGCACGATCACCGAGGTCCACGACTACCTCCGCCTGCTCTTCGCCCGCGTGGGTCGCCCGCACTGCCCCGTTTGCGGCGAGCCCATCACCCGGCAGAGCCCGCAGCAGATCGTCGACCGGCTGCTCGAGCTGCCGGAGCGCACCCGTTTCCAGGTGCTCGCCCCGGTGGTGCGCGCCCGCAAGGGTGAGTTCGTCGACCTCTTCGACGAGCTGCGGACCAAGGGGTACAGCCGCGCCCTCGTCGACGGCGAGGTGATCTCCCTCTCGGAGCCGCCGACGCTGGAGAAGCAGGTCAAGCACACCATCGACGTGGTCGTCGACCGGCTCGTGGCGAAGGGGGCGGAGGACCGGGCGAACAAGCAGCGCCTGACCGACTCGGTCGAGACCGCGCTGGGTCTGGCCGGGGGCGTCGTCGTCATCGACTACGTCGACCTGGCGGAGGACGACCCGCAGCGCCAGCGTCGCTACTCGGAGACGATGGCCTGCCCGAACGACCACCCCCTCGACATCGACGAGATCGAGCCGCGCTCGTTCTCCTTCAACTCCCCCTTCGGCGCCTGCCCGGTGTGCACCGGTCTGGGCACCGAGCTGGAGGTCGACCCCGAGCTCGTGGTCCCGGACGACGACCTCAGCCTCGGCGAGGGGGCGATCGCCCCGTGGGCGAAGGGGACCCAGTCGGCCCAGTACTTCCAGCGCACGATGGCCGCCCTCGGCGACGACCTCGGCTTCGACATGGACACCCCGTGGCGGGCGCTGCCGGAGCGTGCCCGCGGGGCCCTGCTCCACGGCCACAAGCACAAGGTGCACGTGCGCTACCGCAACCGTTTCGGTCGCGAGCGCGCCTACAGCACGGGCTTCGAGGGGGTCATCCCCTTCGTGAAGCGTCGGCACCTGGAGACGGACTCGGACTGGAGCCGGGAGCGCTACGAGGGTTACATGCGCGAGATCCCGTGCCCCACGTGCAAGGGGACCCGGCTGAAGCCGGAGTCCCTGGCCGTCCTCGTCGGGGGCCACAGCATCGCCGACGTCTCGTCCATGTCCATCGCGCGGGCCGCGGGCTTCCTGGGGACCGTCGACTTCACCGACCGGGAGCTGCAGATCGCCGAGCAGGTGATCAAGGAGATCAACGCCCGGCTCGGTTTCCTCCTCGACGTGGGCCTGGAGTACCTCTCGCTCTCCCGTGCCGCCGGGACGCTGTCCGGCGGTGAGGCCCAGCGCATCCGGCTGGCCACCCAGATCGGGTCCGGCCTCGTCGGGGTCCTCTACGTCCTCGACGAGCCGAGCATCGGACTGCACCAGCGGGACAACCACCGCCTCATCGAGACCCTGACCCGACTGCGCGACCTGGGCAACACCCTCATCGTCGTCGAGCACGACGAGGACACGATCGCCTCGTCCGACTGGGTCGTCGACATCGGCCCCGGTGCCGGCGAGCACGGCGGCGACGTCGTGCACTCGGGGCCGCTCTCGGAGCTGCTGACCAACGAGCGCTCGGCGACCGGGCGCTACCTGGCCGGTGAGCTGGAGATCCCGCTGCCGGCGACCCGCCGGCCGCAGCGGCCCGGTCGGGAGCTGACCGTCAAGGGAGCGCGCGAGCACAACCTGCACGACATCGAGGTCGCCTTCCCGCTCGGTAACTTCATCGCGATCACCGGTGTGTCCGGCTCGGGCAAGTCCACGCTCGTCAACGACATCCTCTACCGCGTGCTGGCCAACAAGCTCAACGGCGCGCGGCAGGTGCCCGGTCGGCACAAGACGGTGACGGGGCTGGACCACCTCGACAAGGTGGTCCACGTCGACCAGAGCCCGATCGGTCGGACGCCGCGGTCGAACCCGGCGACGTACACGGGCGTGTTCGACCACGTGCGCCGCCTCTTCGCCGAGACGAGCGAGGCCAAGGTGCGTGGGTACCAGCCCGGCCGTTTCTCCTTCAACGTCAAGGGCGGGCGGTGCGATGCGTGCTCCGGCGACGGGACGCTGAAGATCGAGATGAACTTCCTGCCCGACGTCTACGTCCCGTGCGAGGTGTGCCACGGCGCCCGCTACAACCGCGAGACGCTGGAGGTGCACTTCAAGGGCAAGAACATCGCCGAGGTGCTCGACATGCCGATCGAGGAGGCGGAGGACTTCTTCGCCGCGGTCCCGGCGATCGCGCGACACATGAAGACGCTCAACGCGGTGGGTCTGGGGTACGTGCGCCTCGGGCAGCCCGCCACGACCCTCTCCGGCGGCGAGGCGCAGCGGGTGAAGCTGGCGTCCGAGCTGCAGAAGCGCTCCAACGGCCGCACCATCTACGTGCTCGACGAGCCGACCACCGGTCTGCACTTCGAGGACATCCGCAAGCTCCTGCTCGTCCTGCAGGGACTCGTCGACAAGGGCAACAGCGTCCTGGTCATCGAGCACAACCTCGACGTCGTCAAGAGCGCCGACTGGATCGTCGACATGGGCCCCGAGGGCGGTGACGGGGGCGGCCGAGTGGTGGCCACCGGCACCCCGGAGGAGGTGGCCGCCTCCCCGGACTCCTACACCGGGCAGTTCCTCGCCCCCGTGCTGGCGAAGTCGGACACCACCCCGGTCATCGGCGAGCTCGTCGAGGAGGAGACCCCCGCCCTCCCCGGGAAGGGAGCGCGGAAGAAGGCCGCGAGGAAGCCCACCAAGAAGGCCCCTCGCAGCGCCGCCCAGGCCACGAAGAAGGCCGAGGTCTCCAGTGCTGCCGGTGCAGCGGCCAGGCGGGCCAAGAAGGCCGGCTGAGGACGTTCAGCCGACAGTGACAGGATCGTGGCACAACCCTGTGCCGGACATGGAGGTCGATGTGACGACGACACGACGTGAGCTCATCGCCGTGGTCGCGACCGCGGGCGCGGCGGTCCCGCTCTCCGCCTGTGGCGGGAGCCAGGAGCCGGCCGACCCGTCGGAGCCGGTCCACATCCCCACCGCCGAGGTACCCGAGGGCGGCGGGGTCGTCAGGGACGGCGTCGTCGTCACCCAGCCCAGTGCCGGTGAGTACAAGGCCTTCGACGCCCGCTGCCCCCACCAGGGCTGCGCGGTCGACGAGGTCACGACGCGCGCGATCATCTGCCCCTGCCACGGCAGCGAGTTCGACCCGCGGTCCGGGGACATGACGAGGGGTCCGGCCACCGAGGGCCTCGAGGAGCGTTCGGTGACCGTCGAGGGTGACGACGTCGTCGTCTCCGGGGCGTAGGCAGTGGCGGATCCCGCTACCTACCGACCCGCGGCCGGGTCGATCCCGACCGACCCGGGCGTCTACCGTTTCCGTGACGAGCACGGCAGGGTCATCTACGTCGGCAAGGCCAAGTCGTTGCGGTCGCGGCTGTCCTCCTACTTCCAGGACATCGCCGCTCTGCACCCCCGCACCCAGCGCATGGTGCGCGCGGGGGCGAGCGTCGAGTGGACGGTCGTGGCCAACGAGGTCGAGGCCCTCCAGCTCGAGTACTCCTGGATCAAGGAGTACGACCCGCGGTTCAACGTCAAGTACCGCGACGACAAGTCCTACCCGTACCTCGCGGTGACGATGGGGGAGGAGTTCCCCCGGGCGCAGGTGAGGCGGGGCGCCAAGCGCAAGGGCACGCGTTACTTCGGCCCGTACACCCATGCCTGGGCCATCCGGGAGACCCTCGACCTGCTCCTGCGGGTCTTCCCGGTGCGGACGTGCAGCAAGGGGGTCTTCAAGCGGGCGGAGCAGTCGGGTCGGCCCTGCCTGCTGGGGTACATCGACAAGTGCTCCGCGCCGTGCGTCGGGTGGGTCAGCCCCGAGGAGCACCGGGCCCTGGCCGAGGAGCTGTGCGACTTCCTCGCCGGACGCACCGACCGCTTCGTGCGCCGCCTCGAGCGCGAGATGAAGGCCGCTGCCGCCGCGCTCGACTTCGAGCAGGCGGCCCGGCTGCGCGATGACGTGACGGCACTGACCAAGGCCCTCGAGAAGTCCGCGGTCGTCCTGCCCGACGGCACGGACGCGGACGTCTTCGCCCTGGCCGACGACGAGCTCGAGGTCGCCATCCAGGTCTTCCACGTCCGGGGTGGACGGATCCGGGGTCAGCGGGGATGGGTCGCCGAGAAGGACGCGGAGGACCTCCCGGAGCTCGTGGAGCACCTGCTGCAGCAGGTCTACGGCGGCGAGGAGGTGCCCCGCGAGGTCCTCGTGCCCGTCCTCCCACCGCAGGAGGAGGACATGGCGGCCTGGCTGGGGGAGCGAAGGGGGAGCCGCGTCACCCTGCGCGTGCCGCAGCGGGGTGACAAGCGGGCCCTGATGGCCACGGTCGAGCGCAACGCGACCCAGTCCCTGGCCCGCCACAAGGTCGCCCGTGCCGGGGACCTGACGGCGCGCAGCCAGGCCCTGCAGGAGCTGCAGGAGGCGCTCGGCCTCGACGACGCGCCGTTGCGCATCGAGGGCTACGACATCGCGCACGTCCAGGGCAGCGACGTCGTGGGGTCCATGGTCGTCTTCGAGGACGGCGTCGCCCGCAAGAGCGAGTACCGACGGTTCATCGTCCGTGGGGACGTCGAGGGGCGCACCGACGACACCGCGTCCATGCACGAGGTGCTCTCGCGGCGCTTCGCCCGGCACGTCAAGGACCGCGAGGCCGAAGCAGCGGCCCCGGACGCGCAGCAACCGACCGAGGCCAGCCGCTTTGCCTACCCGCCCAACCTCGTCGTCGTCGACGGCGGTGCCCCGCAGGTCGCGGCCGCGCAGCGCGTGCTGGACGAGCTGGGGATCGTCGACGTCGCCCTCGTCGGGCTGGCCAAGCGTCTCGAGGAGGTCTGGCTCCCGGGTGACGAGTACCCGGTGATCCTGCCCCGCACCAGCGACGCGCTCTTCCTGCTGCAACGTCTGCGCGACGAGGCACACCGTTTCGCCAACACCTTCCACCGGGAGCGTCGAAGCAAGTCGATGACGCGCAGCGCCCTCGACGGGATCCCCGGCCTGGGGGAGTCCCGGCGCAAGGCCCTGCTCGCCCGCTTCGGCTCCGTGAAGCGGATCCGTGCCGCCAGCGCACAGGAGCTGGGGGAGACCCCGGGGATCGGACCCGCACTTGCCGAGCGGATTGCGGCAGAGTTGGGTCCGACGGAGTCCGCACCCGCCGTGAACCTCACCACCGGTGAGGTCCTCGACGAAGGAGAGTCACGATGAGCGAGCCCGATGCCGTCCTCGAGCTGGATCCCGAGGACGTGAGCCGCGAGGTCGTCGTGGTCACCGGCATGAGCGGAGCGGGCCGCTCGACGGTCGGCAAGGTCATGGAGGACCACGGCTGGTACGTCATCGACAACCTGCCCGTGATGCTCCTCGACGACCTGCTGCGCCTGTCCGAGTCCCGTGAGGACGACCTGACCAGGGCGGACGGTCCCGTCCGCATCGGGATCGCCCTCGATGTCCGGGCGCAGGGCTTCACGGCCCTGACCACCTCGCTCCAGCGGCTGCGGGAGCACGGGTGGCGCACCCACCTCGTCTTCCTCGACGCGACCAACGAGGCCCTCGTGCGCCGCTTCGAGAGCGTGCGGCGCCCACACCCCCTGCAGGGTGACGGGCGCCTGCTGGACGCCATCCAGAGGGAGCGCGAGGTCCTCTCCGACATCCGGGCGAATGCCGAGATGGTCATCGACACCTCCGGGCTCAACGTGCACCAGCTCGGGCGCAAGATCAGCCCGATCTTCCGCGCCGACACCGTCGAGCGGCTGCGGCTGGCCGTCCTCTCCTTCGGGTTCAAGTACGGCGTGCCACTCGACGCGGACTTCGTCTTCGACATGAGGTTCCTGCCCAACCCGTTCTGGGTGCCGGAGCTGCGCCCGTACACGGGGCGCGAGACCCAGGTCGCCGAGTACGTCCTGTCCCAGCCAGGCGCCCAGGAGTTCATCGACGGGGTGGAGACCATGCTCACCCCGGTCATCGCGGGTTACCTCCGGGAGAACCGCCGCTACGTCACCCTCGCCGTGGGATGCACCGGTGGCAAGCACCGGTCCGTTGCCCTCGCCGAGGCGCTCGCCTCGCGGCTGGGGTCGAAGGAGATCGCGACCTTCGTCGTCCACCGCGACCTCGGTCAGGAGTGAGCGTGGTCGATCGCCTGCGCTCGTCCAAGGTGGTCGCCCTCGGGGGTGGCCACGGCCTCGCGGCCTCGCTCTCCGCACTGCGTCTCGTCTGCGAGCAGGTGACCGCGATCGTCACCGTCGCCGACAACGGCGGCTCCTCCGGTCGCCTCCGCGACGACTTCGGTGTGCTCCCGCCCGGGGACCTGAGGATGGCGCTGGCGGCGCTGTGCGACGACAACGAGTGGGGGCAGACGTGGGGCGACGTCCTCCAGCACCGCTTCACCGGGGACGGGGACCTCGCCGGCCACGCCCTGGGCAACCTGCTCATCGTCGCCCTGTGGCAGCTGCACGACGACCCGGTGACCGGTCTCGACCTCGTGGGTCGGCTGCTCAGCGCCCGCGGTCGTGTCCTGCCGATGGCGGCAGTGCCCCTCGAGCTGCGGGCGCGGGTGAGCGGCCTCGACCCGAGTGACCCCTCGGCCACCGAGACCGTGCTCGGCCAGGTGGCCATCGCCAGCACCCACGGCCTGGTCGAGTCGATCTCGCTCGAGCCGCACGCCCCGCCGGCACGACCCGAGTCGGTGGCGGCCGTGCGCGAGGCGGACCACATCATCCTCGGCCCCGGCTCCTGGTACACCTCGGTGCTCACGCACCTGCTCGTGCCCGAGCTGCGCACGGCACTGGCCGAGGCGACGGCCCGCAAGGTCCTCACGCTCAACCTCGACATGAACACCGCGGAGACGCGTGGCTTCTCCGCCACCCGGCACATCGAGACGCTGCACGAGACGGCTCCGGAGCTGACGGTGGACGTCGTCCTCGCCGACCCGAGCACGATCGAGAACACGCGTCGGCTCACCGCGGCGTGCGAGAAGCTCGGGGCGCAGCTCGTGGTGACCCCGCTCGCACAGCCCCAGCACGCGGACCGCCATGACGCGCTGCGGCTCGCGGCGGCCTATCGTGACATCCTCGCGTGAACGTGCTGGCGACCACCCCGGAAGGACGGACCCCATGGCGATGACCGACAAGGTCAAGGACGAGCTGAGCAGGTTCCAGGTCACCCGGACCTGCTGCCGCAAGGCCGAGGTCGCCAGCGTGCTCCGGTTCGCCGGCGGACTGCACAAGGTCGGCCGGCAGATCGTGGTCGAGGCCGAGCTCGACACCGCCAGTGCGGCGCGGCGGGTGCGCAAGGACATCATCGAGCTGTACGGCTACCAGACCGAGCTCATGCAGCTGGCCGCCGGCGGCCTGCGCCGTGGCAGCCGCTACATCGTGCGCGTGAGCACGGACGGCCAGGCGCTGGCCCGGCAGACCGGGCTCGTCGACGCCGAGGGTCGGCCCGTGCGTGGCCTGCCTCCCCGCGTCGTCGGAGGAGCGGTCTGCGACGCCGAGGCAGCCTGGCGGGGGGCCTTCCTCGCGCACGGGTCGCTGACGGAGCCCGGGCGCAGCTCCTCGCTCGAGATCACCTGTCCCGGCCCCGAGGCCGGGCTCGCCCTCGTCGGTGCGGCCCGTCGCCTGGGCATCCCCTCGAAGGCCCGGGAGGTCCGTGGCGTCGATCGCGTCGTCATCCGCGACGGAGACGCCATCAGCGCCATGCTGACCCGGCTCGGCGCGCACGAGGCGGTGCTCGCCTGGGAGGAGCGGCGCATGCGCCGGGAGGTGCGGGCGACGGCCAACCGTCTGGCCAACTTCGACGACGCCAACCTCCGGCGTTCGGCCCGCGCCGCGGTCGCCGCGGGAGCCCGTGTCCAGCGGGCGTTGGAGATCCTCGGGGACGAGATCCCCGACCACCTGCGCGAGGCCGGCCAGCTGCGCCTGCAGCACAAGGAGGCCTCGCTGGAGGAGCTCGGTCAGCGGGCCGAGCCGCCGATGACCAAGGACGCCGTCGCCGGTCGGATCCGCCGGCTGCTGGCCATGGCGGACAAGCGGGCCGAGGACCAGGGTGTCCCCGGCACCGAGGCCTTCCTGACCTCGGACATGCTCGACGGCTGAGACACCTCGCCGCAGCACGGTCCCGGGCCCGCGCAGGACTTCGACAGGCAATAGGGTGGTCGGGGGCCGCGATCCGCGGCCGTCAGTGCGCAACCACTCCCGGGAGGCACCACAGTGACTGTTCGAGTTGGCATCAACGGCTTCGGCCGCATCGGCCGCAATTTCTTCCGCGCCATCCATTCATCCGGGGCCGACGTCGAGGTCGTGGCCTTCAACGACCTCGGTGACGACGCGACCCAGGCCCACCTGCTCAAGTACGACTCGGTTCTCGGTCGCTTCGACGGCGACGTGAAGGTCGTCGAGGGCGGCATCGAGGTCGGTGGACGGCTCATCAGGTCCCTCGCCGAGACGGACCCCGCCCAGCTGCCGTGGGGTGACCTCGGCGTGGACGTCGTGATCGAGTCGACGGGCCGCTTCACCGACGCGGGCAAGGCCAGGGCGCACGTCGACGCCGGCGCGAAGAAGGTCATCATCTCGGCCCCGGCCAAGAACGAGGACCTCACGGTCGTCATGGGTGTCAACGACGACCTGTACGACGCGGGCAAGCACACCATCATCTCGAACGCGTCCTGCACGACGAACTGCCTGGCCCCGATGGCGAAGGCCCTCAACGACACCCTGGGGATCACCAAGGGCCTGATGACCACGATCCACGCCTACACCGCCGACCAGAACCTCCAGGACGGCCCGCACAAGGACCTGCGACGGGCCCGTGCCGCGGCCCTGAACATCGTGCCGACCACGACCGGCGCCGCCAAGGCCGTCTCCCTGGTCCTACCGGAGCTGGAGGGCAAGCTGGACGGCTTCGCCCTCCGCGTCCCGGTCCCCACCGGGTCGGCCACCGACCTGACCATCGAGGCCGCTCGGGACACCTCCGTGGAGGAGGTCAACGAGATCATGCGCAAGGCTGCGGCCGAGGGACCGATGAAGGGGCTGCTCACCTACACCGAGGAGCCGATCGTCTCCACGGACATCGAGACCGACCCCGCCAGCTGCATCTTCGACGCGGGCCTGACCCGGGTCATCGGCAACCAGGTCAAGGTCGTCGGTTGGTACGACAACGAGTGGGGCTACGCCAACCGCCTCGTCGACCTCACGGCCCTCGTCGGCTCCTCGCTCTGAGCCCCACCTCCTCCATCGACGCCACACGAAAGGCATCCGTGAAGACCCTCGCTGACCTCGGCGACCTGCGCGGCCGGCGCGTCCTCGTCCGGTCCGATCTCAACGTCCCGCTGGACGGGCAGACCATCACCGACGACGGACGCATCAGGGCCTCGCTGCCGACGATCAGCCGTTTGGTCGAGGAGGGAGCACGCGTCGTCGTGTGCGCCCACCTCGGTCGGCCGAAGGGGGAACCGGACCCGCGCTACTCGCTCGCCCCGGTCGCTGCGCGACTGGGTGAGCTGCTCGGTGCCGAGGTCGCCTTCGCCACCGACACCGTCGGCCACTCCGCGCGCGAGACCGTCGCCGGCCTCGGCGACGGCCAGGTCGCGGTCCTGGAGAACCTGCGCTTCAACGCAGGGGAGACGAGCAAGGACGAGGGCGAGCGGGGAGCCTTCGCCGACGCCCTCGCCTCGCTCGCCGACGCCTACGTCTCGGACGGCTTCGGTGTCGTGCACCGGACGCAGGCCTCCGTCCACGACATCGTGACCCGGCTGCCGGCTGCCGTCGGTGGCCTCGTGGAGACCGAGCTCGAGGTGCTGCGTCGCCTGACGAGCGACCCGACGCGGCCCTACGCGGTCGTCCTCGGCGGCGCCAAGGTCAGTGACAAGCTCGGGGTCATCGACAACCTCCTCGGGACGGCCGACCGCCTGCTCATCGGCGGCGGCATGGTCTTCACCTTCCTGCGCGCCCAGGGGCACGAGGTGGGCAGGAGCCTCCTCGAGGAGGACCAGCTCGAGGTCGTGCGCGAGTACCTCGAGCGCGCCGAGCGTGACGGCGTCGAGATCGTCCTGCCGACCGACGTCGTCGCCGCCACCGACTTCGCGGCCGAGGCCGAGCACGAGGTCGTGGCGGCCGACGCGATCCCCGCCGACCGGATGGGGCTGGACATCGGCCCCGAGTCCGGTCGCCTCTTCGCCGAGAAGCTCCTGGACTGCCGCACCGTCTTCTGGAACGGCCCCATGGGTGCCTTCGAGATGGAGCCCTTCGCCGCCGGGACCGCGTCCGTCGCCCGGGCCCTGGCCGACCTGACCAGGGCGGGCGCCCTGACCGTCGTCGGCGGTGGCGACTCCGCCGCGGCCGTGCGCCGGCTCGGCTTCGCCGACGACGACTTCAGCCACATCAGCACCGGTGGTGGTGCCAGCCTCGAGTACCTCGAGGGCAAGACCCTCCCGGGGCTGTCCGTCTTCGAGCAGCAGGAGAACTGAACATGACCAGCCGCAAGCCGCTCATGGCGGGCAACTGGAAGATGAACCTCGACCACCTGCAGGGCACCCACCTCGTGCAGAAGCTGGACTGGACCCTGCGCGACGGCAAGCACGACTACGCCGCCGTCGAGGTCGTCGTGCTGCCGCCCTTCACCGACCTGCGGTCGGTGCAGACGTTGGTCGAGGGCGACCGGTTGCTCATGGGCTACGGCGCCCAGGACCTCAGCCCCCACGACTCCGGTGCTCACACCGGCGACATCTCGGGAGCCTTCCTGGCCAAGCTGGGTTGCGGCTACGTCGTGGTGGGCCACAGCGAGCGCCGCGAGGGGCACGGTGAGACCGACGAGGTCGTCGCGAGCAAGGCGGTCGCCGCCTACCGGCACGGCATGGTGCCGATCGTCTGTGTCGGCGAGGGCCTCGAGGTCCGCCGCACCGGGGGACACGTCGCGCACGTCGTCGACCAGCTCAGGGGCAGCCTGGAGGGCGTCACCGCGGAGCAGGCGGCGACCCTCGTCGTCGCCTACGAGCCGGTCTGGGCGATCGGGACCGGTGAGGTCGCGACCCCGGAGGACGCCCAGGAGGTGTGCGCGGCCATCCGGAGCACGCTGGCGCGGATGTACTCCACCGAGACGGCGGAGGCGGTCCGCGTGCTCTACGGCGGATCGGTCAAGCCGGGCAATGTCGCCTCGATCATGGCCGGCGCCGATGTCGACGGAGCGCTCGTCGGAGGCGCCTCCCTCGCCGCCGACGACTTCGCCTCGATCTGCCGGTACCAGCAGCACCTCACCGCCTGACCCGGGTCACCGGGTCGGAGAGGTATCCTGTCGCGGGACCCCTCTCACGAAGGTGCCCGCCCGAACCAACCGACCGTCCCGACCGACAAGGACCTGATCGAGTGAATGCCGTCCGCATCGGACTCCAGGTGATCCTCGTGATCACGAGCCTGGTCCAGATCCTGCTCATCCTCATGCACAAGGGCAAGGGTGGTGGCCTCTCCGACATGTTCGGCGGGGGCATGTCGGCGTCGCTGGGCAGCTCGTCGGTCGCGGAGCGCAACCTCACCCGGTTCACGATCGTCGTGGGGCTGGTGTGGTTCACCTCGATCGTCGGTCTCGGCCTCGTCGACCGTTTCGACGCCTGATCCCGACCACGTAGGAGTTCCTCATGGCAGGTGGCAACGCAATCCGCGGGAGCCGCATCGGCGCCGGCCCGATGGGTGAGGCCGAGCGCGGCGAGGCCGCAGCACGTGGCTTCGTCTCCTACTGGTGCGCCAACGGCCACGAGATGACTCCGTCCTTCTCCGTCGACGAGGGGGTGGAGATCCCGGCCGAGTGGGTGTGCAAGCGCTGTGGCCTGCCCGCCGGTCGCGACAAGGACAACCCTCCGGCCGCCCCGACGGCGGAGGTCTACAAGACCCACCTGGCCTACGTGAAGGAGCGCCGCTCCGACTCCGAGGGCGAGGCCCTCCTCGAGGAGCGGCTCGGCGAGCTGCGCGACCGCGGCCTCATCCGCTGACGGCGGGCTCCACGTCCGAGGCGGCCGCCTCGTCGACGAGCCACAGCGTGCGTTCCTGACCGCGGACGAGCCCCGTGCTGTCCTGCGCGGCAGGGGCGCCCGCCACCCCCTTCGCCACGGCCCCGGCCTTGTCCTCGCCCGAGACGACGAACCAGACCTGGCGCGACCGGGAGAGGCACTCCGCCGTGAGCGTCACCCGGGTCGGCGGTGGCTTGGGGGAGTCGTGGACCGCCACGGCGATGCCCGAGGTCTCCTGCTGCATCGGATGGCCCGGGAAGAGCGAGGCGACGTGCCCGTCCGGACCGACGCCGAGCAGGACGATGTCGAAGGTGCCGCTCCCGTGGGTGCGCAGCTCCTCCTCGTACCTGCGCGCGGCCTCCTCGGCGGAGTCGACCTCGTCCGGCCCGAGGACCCGGTGGACGTTCTGCGGGTCGGGGGTGAGTGAACGCAGACCCGCCTCGTCGTTCTGGGCGTCGTTGCGCTCGGCGTCACCCGCCGGGAGGTACCTCTCGTCGCCCCACCAGAAGTGCACTCGCGACCAGTCCACGGCGTCATGGGCCGCGTGGTCCGCCAGCGCGGCGACGACGGCCGAACCCATGGACCCACCGGTGAGGGCGACGTGCGCCTCGCCGCGGGCGGCCAGGGCGTCCTGGACAGCGGTGAGCAGGCGACCGCCGGTGATCGTGACCAGACGGCTGGGGCTGGGATGGATGACGAGCAACGGGTCGGTCATGGTCACTCCTCGTCGTCGAGGCGATCGCGGACGGCGGTCCTGACCGCGTCGGTGCTGGTGCTCGCGGACCCGGGCTCGGCGTCGACCATCGCACTGCGGATGGCGTCCTTGGACTCCTCGGCGAGCCGCTCGGCGGTGCGTCGGGCGTCGCTCGGGGAGGGGACGAGGTCCTCCTCGACGGCCTCGGTCATCGTCATCCGGCGCCGGGTCACCGCGGGCAGGCCCGTGATCAGGGCGTCCTCGTAGACCTCGTCGGCGTCGAGTCGTCGTAGCTCGTCGGCGAGGCACTCGGCGTCCGACCGGGGAGCCATGGCGATGGCACGGCGTGGCTGGCCCGGCTGGTCGAGGGTGGCGGTGTCGCCCTGCAGCGGCCGGACCAGGTCGATGGGGCCGGAGTCGCGCTGGAGCCGGACGCTGACGACACCGCTGCCGGTCCGGGAACGCACGAGGGAGACCGGGCAGCGCAGGCGGGCCCGCAGCCAGCCGGCCAGCAGGTCGGCCGACGGGGAGTCCTGCGCACCGACGACGGTGGCAGCGGTGACCGGCTCGAAGGGGGGCCGGTCCAGGGTCGTGGCGAGCAGCCCCCGCCAGAGCGTGATCCGGCTCCATGCCAGGTCGGTGTCGCCGGAGGTGTAGGTGCGGGCCAGACGCCTGAGCGTGGTGGTGATGGACCCCGCGGAGGCGGCACTGTCGGTGATGCGACGGTGCGCCATCGCGCCGACGGGGTCGGCCCCGGGGTCCTTGGGGGCCTCGGTCGGCCACCAGGCGACGACGGGGGAGTCGGGCAGGACGAGGGGTGTCACGACGCTGCGGGCGTGCTTGACGAGCTCCCCGTACAGGCGCAGGACGACGACCTCCGAGGCGCCCGCATCGCCGCCGACCCGCAGCTGCGCGTCCAGGCGTGCCTTGCCGCGTGCATTGGACAGGATCACGCACACGATCCGGGCGGGGTGCTGGTGGCTGGCGGTGTTGGCCACGGCGAGCGCCGCCTCGGCATCCTCCTCCGGCACGACGAGAACGAGCGTGAGCACCCGGCTGAGGGCCATCGCGCCGACGTCCTCGCGGATCTCGATCAGCCGCTGGGCCACCTGTGCCGTGCTCGCGGCGGGTAGGTCGACGATCACGGCATCCTCCAGGTGCGTCCGTCCCGGCGCATCATCGTGTCAGCGGCGGGCGGTCCCCAGGTCCCCGCGGGGTACTCCTCGACGGTGCCCTGCTCGGCCCAGAACTCCTCGATCGGGTCGAGGATCTTCCAGGAGAGCTCGACCTCCTCGTGCCGGGGGAAGAGCGGCGGGTCCCCGAGGAGCACGTCGAGGATCAACCGCTCGTAGGCCTCCGGGCTGGACTCGGTGAAGGCGCGGCCGTAACCGAAGTCCATGGTCACGTCGCGCACCTCCATCTGGTTGCCCGGGACCTTCGCGCCGAAGCGCATGGTCACACCCTCGTCCGGCTGCACGCGGATGACCACGGCGTTCTGGCCGAGCTCCTCGGTCTCAGTGTCCGTGAAGGGCAGGTGGGGGGCACGCGCGAAGACGACGGCGATCTCCGTGACCCGTCGGCCGAGGCGCTTGCCGGTCCGCAGGTAGAAGGGGACGCCGGCCCATCGCCGGGTCTCGATGTCCAGCCGCATGGCCGCGTAGGTCTCGGTGGTCGACCCGTCGGCGACCCCCTTCTCCTGGCGGTAGCCGCGGACCTTCTCCCCGCCCTGCCAGCCGGCGGTGTACTGGCCGCGGACGGTGGCGGCGCCGAGGTCGTCGGGCACGCGCACGGCCGCCAGGATCTTCTCCTTCTCCATCCGCAGGGCACCGGCGGCGAAGCTCGTCGGCTCCTCCATGGCGGTGAGGGCCAGGAGCTGGAGCAGGTGGTTCTGGATGACATCGCGGGCGGCGCCCACGTCGTCGTAGTACCCGGCGCGCCCACCGATGCCGATGTCCTCGGCCATGGTGATCTGCACGTGGTCGACGTAGTGGCTGTTCCAGACCGGTTCGAACATCTGGTTCGCGAAGCGCAGCGCGAGCAGGTTCTGGACGGTCTCCTTGCCGAGGTAGTGGTCGATGCGGAAGATCGAGTCCGGTGGGAAGACCGCCTCGACGATGCCGTTGAGCTCCTGGGCGCTCTCGAGGTCGTGGCCGAAGGGCTTCTCGATGACGACGCGTCGCCAGGAGTCGTCCTGCGGGGTGGCCAGCCCGCTGCGCTGGAGCTGCTCGCAGACCACGGAGAAGAAGTCCGGTGGGATGGACAGGTAGAAGGCGTGGTTGCCGCCCGTGCCGCGCTCCTCGTCGAGATCGCGCACGGTCCGGGCGAGCAGGTCGAAGGCGGCGTCGTCGTCGAAGTCCCCGGGGACGAAGCGGAAACCCTGCGAGAGCGAGCGCCAGACCTCCTCGCGGAAGGGGGTGCGGGCGTGCTCGCGCACCGCGTCGTAGACGACCTTGCCGAAGTCCTGGTCGGCCCAGTCGCGGCGGGCGAAGCCGACGAGCGAGAAGCCCGGCGGCAGCAGACCGCGGTTGGCCAGGTCGTAGATCGCCGGCAGCAGCTTCTTGCGAGCGAGGTCCCCGGTCACGCCGAAGAGGACGAGGCTGCACGGACCGGCGATGCGCGGCAGACGCTTGTCCCGCGGATCCCGCAGCGGATTGCTCTCGGCCGTGACGGGGACGGGACTCATGCGCGGCCCCCTCGCAGGGCATCGCCGACCGCGGCGAGCCCGCGATCGTGGTCGGTCAGGTGCAGCCGGAGGACCGGACGCCCGTGGTCGGCGAGCACGGCGGCGTCGCCGCCGGCCTGGGCGGCGATGAACTCACCGAGCGTGAAGTCGCGACCGGGGACGGGCAGGTCCTCCTCGGGTGCGCCGGTGATCTGCAGATAGACGCCGGTGCGGGGACCTCCCTTGTGGTACTGCCCGGTCGAGTGCAGGAAGCGGGGGCCCCACCCGAGGGTGGTCGGCCGCTGCACGCGCGCGGCCAGGGCATCGACCGCCTCGGCGAAGGGGGCATCGGCCTCCCGGTCGAGGTAGGCCATGACGGCGACGTACCCGTGCTCGGGGTCGAGCTGCGCGAGCAGTGCCTCGAGGGCGGACTCGATCGTGTCCGCCCCGCCGAGCCAGTCGCCACCGAGGTGGCGGATCTCGACCGTGCCGTCCACGGCGTCGGCCTCGGTGCCGGTCGCCGCGGACTGCGACATGAGGTCACGCGCGGCCTGCTTGGCGCTCTCGACGTCCGGCTGGTCGAAGGGGTTGATCCCGAGCAGTCGACCGGCCACGGCCGTGGCCACCTCCCACAGCAGGAACTGCGCGCCGAGGGAACCACCGACATCGAGCGTCGAGGCGGCGGCCGTCGGGGCGGGCCGGTCGTCCTCGCCGACCTCGACGAGTCGGCACAGGGTGGCGTCGTGCGGCAGCTCGGTCCGCCCGGGTGCGTCGAGGACGACCGGGAGGAGACCGCGCTCCTGCTTGCCGGTGGACTCGGCGACCAGCTGCTCGATCCAGTCACCCAGGCCACGGGCCGGGGTGCCGTGGTCGACGAGGTAGAGCTTGTCGCGCAAGGGGTGGGTGCCGGCGATGGCCGCACCCAGCCGCAGCCCGGGGTTGGCCTCGTCGTCCTCGGCGAGCAGGTCGGTGACGGCCTCGGCGTCGTCGAGCAGCTCCTCGATGTCCACACCGGCCAGGCCGGAGGGGACGAGACCGAAGGCGGTCAGTGCGGAGTACCGGCCACCGACCTCGGGGTCGGCGGTCACGACCCGCTGGCCCTTGCTGCGGGCGTCCTCCTCGAGCGGGCTGCCCGGGTCGGTCACGACGACGATCCGGGCGGCGGCGTCGATCCCGGCGTCGGTGAAGGCCTCCTCGAAGACCCGTCGCTGGCTGTCGGTCTCCACCGTCGACCCGGACTTGCTCGAGACGACGACGGCCGTGCGGGCCAGGTCGGTCGCGGCGGCGCGCACGACGTCGGGGTGGCTGGAGTCCAGGACGGTCAGCGGGACCCCGGCCGTCGCGCAGATGACCTCCGGCGCCAAGGAGCTGCCGCCCATGCCGCACAGCACGATCCGGTCGACACCCTGCTCACGCAGCTCCTCGCGCACGGCACCGATCTCGCCGACGAGGTGCCGCGAGGTGCGGCCGAGGCCGACCCAGGACAGGCGCTTCGCCGCCTCCTCCTGCGCAGCCTCGCCCCAGAGCGTGGCGTCACCGTCGAAGAGGCGACTGGCCACCCGGTCCGACACCAGCTCGGGGACGTGGGTGCCCACGGCCTCGGCGGCGGCACCGGAGGCGAGGACGGCCAGGCTGGTCACCGTGCGGCCGCCTTGCCGAGCTCGGCGCGCACGCCGTCGAGCAGCTCCTCCCAGGCCTTCTCGAACTTCTCGACGCCCTCGGTCTCGAGGGCGGCGGTGACATCCGTGTAGCTGATGCCCAGGCCCGCGAGCGCGTCGAGGACCTCCTGGGCCTCCGCGTAGGACCCGGTGACGGTGTCGCCGGAGATCGTGCCGTGGTCGATCGTCGCGTCGAGCGTCTTCTCCGGCATCGTGTTGACGGTGTTGTCCGCGACCAGCTCGGTCACGTACAGCGTGTCGGGGTACTCCGGGTCCTTCACACCGGTGGAGGCCCACAGCGGACGCTGGGGGCGCCCCCCTTCGTCCTCGAGGCGCTGCCACCGGGGCGTGGAGAAGACCTCCTCGTAGGCCTGGTACGCCAGGCGGGCGTTGGCCAGACCGGCCCGGCCCCGCAGGGCGAGGGCCTCGTCGGTGCCGATCTCCTTCAGCTGGGCGTCGACCTTCGCGTCCACCCGGGAGACGAAGAAGGAGGCGACCGAGTGGATCGTCGACAGGTCCCTGCCCGCCTCGAGCGCCTGCTCGAGGCCCTCGATGAAGGCGTTCATCACCGCGCGGTAGCGCTCGAGGCTGAAGATCAGGGTGACGTTCACGCTGATGCCGGCCGCGAGCGTCTTGGTGATCGCCGGCAGACCGGCCTCGGTCGCCGGGATCTTGATGAAGACCTGCGGCCGGTCGACGGTCTCGGCCAGCTGGCTCGCCACCGTCACGGTCTCGTCGGCGTCGTGCGCCAGGCGCGGGTCGACCTCGATCGAGACGCGACCGTCGACGCCGTCGGTGGCCTCGTGGATCGTCCGGAAGGCGTCACAGGCGTCTCTGACGTCGTCGGTCGTCAGGGCGAAGACGACTTCGTCGACGCTCTTGCCCTCGGCGGCGAGGGCGTTGAGCTGCTCGTCGTAGGCGTCACCCTCGGCGAGGGCGGCCTGGAAGATCGAGGGGTTGGTCGTGACACCGACGATGCCCTTGGTGTCGATGAGCTCCTGCAGGTTGCCCGAGCGGAGCCGCTCGCGGCTGAGGTCATCGAGCCAGACCGACACCCCTGCGCGGTAGAGGGCCTCGACCGGGGCGGGCTTGGTCGGGAGATCTCCAGCCATGTTCACTCATCCCTTTGCGTTGTCGATGGACGTCCGGGCCGCCGCGACGACGGCGTCGGGCGTGATGCCGAACTTCTCGTAGAGGGTCGCGTGGTCCGCGGAGGCACCGAAGTGGTCGATCCCCACGCTCTCACCCGCGTCGCCGACGACCTCGCGCCAGCCGAAGGGGGTCGCGGCCTCGACGGAGACGCGGGCCCGGACGGCGGGCGGCAGGACCTCGTCGCGGTACTCCCTCGGCTGCTGGTCGAACCACTCACGGCAGGGCATGGAGACCACCCGGGTCCCGGTGCCCGCCTCCTCGAGCGTGGCGCGGGCGGCCAGGGCCACGGCGACCTCGGTGCCGGTGGCGACGAGGACGACCTCGGGCACGTCGGTGCTGGACTCCGCCAGGACGTAGGCGCCCTTCGTCGCCCCGGCCGCCGGAGCGAACTCGTCGCGGTCGATGACCGGCGTCCCCTGGCGGGAGAGGGCCAGGGCCGCGGTGGAGGTGTTCTTCAGGACCTGGCCCCAGCAGACGCTCACCTCGTTCGCGTCGCCCGGCCGGACGACGTCGAGGCCCGGGATGGCGCGCAGGGCGGCGAGGTGCTCGATCGGCTGGTGCGTCGGACCGTCCTCGCCGAGACCGATGGAGTCGTGCGTCCACACGTACGTCACCGGCAGCTGCTGGAGGGCGGCCAGACGCACGGCCGGGCGCATGTAGTCGGAGAAGACGAGGAAGGTGCCGCCGTAGACGCGCGTCAGTCCCTCGAGGGCGATGCCGTTCATCGCCATACCCATCCCGTGCTCACGGATCCCGAAGTGCAGGGTGCGGCCGTACTCGTTGCCGGACCAGGAGTCGGTCTGCTTGCTCCTGGGGACGAAGGAGGGCTGTCCCTCCATCGTCGTGTTGTTGGAGCCGGCGAGGTCGGCGGAGCCGCCCCACAGCTCCGGCATGACGTCGGCGAGGGCGGTGAGGACCTCGCCGGAGGCCTTGCGGGTGGCCATGCCCTTCTCGGAGGCCTCGAAGGTCGGCAGGGCCTCGTCGAGGCCCTCGGGGACCCGGGCGTCGACGACGCGGTCGAGCAGCGCTGCACGCTCGGGGTTGCTCGACCGCCAGGCGACCATGCGCTCGTCCCACTCGGCGTGGGCGCTCTTGCCGCGGGCGACGACCGCGCGGGTGTGCTCGAGAACGGCCTCCTCGACGGGGAAGTCCACCGTCGTGTCGAAGCCCAGCAGCTCCTTGGTCGCCGCGACTTCGTCCCCGCCGAGGGCCGCGCCGTGGGCGGCCCCGGTGTCCTGCTTGGTCGGGGCCGGCCAGCCGATGATCGTGTGCAGCACGATCATCGTGGGCGCGGACGTGTTCTCCTTCGCGGCGGTGCAGGCCTCGAGGAGCGCGTCGACGTCCTCGACGTAGGAGGAGCCGTCTCCGCTCCTGCGCCAGTCGACGTCGATGACGTGCCAGCCGTAGGCGCGGTAGCGGGCGCCGACGTCCTCGCTGAAGGAGATGTCGGTGTCGTCCTCGATGGAGATCTGGTTGGCGTCGTAGATGACGTTGAGGTTGCCCAGCTCCTGGTGCCCGGCGAGCGAGCTGCCCTCGGAGGAGACCCCCTCCTGGAGGTCACCGTCGGAGGCGAGGCACCAGATGGTGTGGTCGAAGGGAGAGGTGCCCGGCGCAGCGTCCGGGTCGAACATCCCGCGCTGGCGGCGCTGGGCCATGGCCATGCCCACCGCGGAGGCGAAGCCGGAGCCGAGCGGGCCGGTCGTGATCTCCACGCCGGGGGTGTGGTGCACCTCGGGGTGACCGGGGGTGAGGGAGCCCCAGGTGCGCAGCGCCTCGAGGTCGCTCAACTCCATGCCGTAGCCGGAGAGGAAGAGCTGGATGTACTGGGTCAGCGAGGAGTGGCCCACCGAGAGCACGAAGCGGTCACGGCCCAGCCACGTCGGGTCGCTCGGGTCGTGCGTCATCACCTGCTGGTAGAGCAGGTAGGCGGCGGGGGAGAGGCTCATCGCGGTCCCGGGGTGACCGCTGCCGCACGTCTGCACCGCATCCGCTGCCAGGACCCGGACCGTGTCGACCGCGCGCACGTCCAGGTCACTCCACCCCGCCTTGGTCGCGATCGGGCGAGGGAGCTCGCTGGAGCGCGAGGAGGTGCCCGCCGGGCCGTCCGGGTTCGCCGAGGCGACGGTGCGGGTGGTCCCCTTGGGAGCCGCGGCGCCCGCCGACTTCTTGGCGGGTGCGGTGGGGGAGGTGTCGGTGTCCGTGCTCACGGAAGACCTTTCTCTGCAGACGCGGTGGGTGCTCGCCTCCACACTAGTGGGATCGCGGGTGTGTGCCACGCCGCGCGGGGGCGACCCCGGGGGCCCTGCCGGCACGGGTAGACTGCGGGCACGGTCGGCGCCCCGCGCCGCCATGTCCCACCCCCTTCGGCAAAGGCAGTCCGTGACCACTCTCGAGTCGACGCGCGAGCTGTCGCCGGCGACCCGCCCGTGGCGGCGCACCGTGCGTGCGTACGTCGCGCTGACGAAGCCTCGGATCATCGAGCTGCTCCTCGTGACGACGGTGCCGGTGATGTTCCTCGCCCAGCGCGGCGTCCCCTCCCTGGGCCTGATCGTCCTCACCCTCGTCGGCGGCTCCCTCAGCGCCGGGGCGGCCAACACCTTCAACATGGTCTACGACCGTGACATCGACGCGAAGATGGGCCGCACGATCAACCGGCCCCTCGTGACCGGGGAGGCCACGCCCACGGGTGCGATGGTCTTCGGCCTCGTCCTGACGCTCCTGTCCACCCTCTGGTTGGGGCTGCTCGTCAACTGGCTGTCCGCGGCGCTGTCGTTCGCCGCGATCCTGCTCTACGCCGTCGGCTACACGATGATCCTCAAGCGCCGCACGGCGCAGAACATCGTCTGGGGCGGCGTCGCCGGGTGCATGCCGACGCTCATCGGGTGGTCCGCCGTGACCAACTCGGTCGAGTGGCCCGCGATCATCCTCTTCCTCGTGATCTTCTTCTGGACGCCGCCGCACTACTGGCCGCTGTCCATGCGCTTCACCGACGACTACTCCGCCGCCGGAGTGCCCATGGCCCCGGTCGTCCAGGAGCAGACGACGGTGGCCAAGCAGATCGTCGCCTACTCCTGGCTGATGGTCCTCACCTCGCTGGCGCTCGTCCCCGTGGCCGACATGGGCTGGATCTACCTCGGTGCCGCGGTGCTCTCGGGCGGGCTCTTCGTCGCCGAGGCCCACCGGCTGATGTCGGCGGCCCGCAAGGGCGCGAGCCCCCAGGTGCTCAAGCCGATGCGGCTGTTCCACTTCTCCATCACCTACGTGACGCTGCTCTTCCTCGGCGTCGCCGTCGACCCGCTGCTGCACCTGCCGCTGCCCGGCCTGGCCTGAGTTCGGCTCGGCCTGCGTAGTGGTCCGCGGACGAAGGGAGCGCACGGGCCTTGGCGCGTCGTCCGGACGCCTCGTTCTTCGCCTGCACCCGTGTCGGTCGGTCCGGACGCCGGCCTGAGTCGGCCCGCACCCTCCCTTCGTCCGCTCTCTGGTGCCCGACGTGGCGTCAGGCCGGGGACTGCACCGGCTCGCGGGAGAGGACGAGGGCGCGGGCGATGACGACGACGAGCGCGGCCGCACCGAACATGTGGGCCAGGACGAGGACCTCGGGCAGCTTCGTCAGGTACTGGACGTAGCCGACGAGGCCCTGGGCGAGGGTGACGAGGAGGACGACGCCCCACGCGCGGGAGGGGCCGTCCGCGCGCTCGGTGAGCCTCGCCCCGAGCCAGACGGCGACGACGATGCCGATGAAGAGCATGACGGCGTCGGCGTGCAGCCAGGAGATCGTGCGGGGGTCGAAGCCGGTGCGGGCCGGGACGTCCGCGTCGCCGGAGTGCGGGCCGGAGCCGGTCACGATGGTGCCGAGGACGAGCACGACCACGGCCACGACACCGAGCGCCCACGTCGTGCGGTCGACCAGCGGGTGGACCAGTGAGCGAGTGGGCCCGGCGCCCTGGGGGAAGCGCCACAGCAACCACGCCGAGACCGCGATGATCGCCATCGAGCAGAGGAAGTGGAAGCCGACGATCCACGGGTTGAGCCCGGTGAGCACCGTGATGCCCCCGACGATCGCCTGGGCCGCGACGCCACCGAGCACGATCCAGGTGCCGCGGACCAGCTCGGGGCGGTCACGTGCCCAGCGGAGGAGGGCGATGAGCAGGAGGAGGGCAGCGATGCCGACGACCCCGGTGAGGGTCCGGTTGCCGAACTCGATGAACTTGTGGAACCCCTCGGCCTGCTCGACCGTGGGGATGTAGGACCCGGGAGTGCACCGCGGCCACGTGGGGCACCCGAGCCCGGATCCCGTGAGGCGCACGAGGCCGCCGGTGAGGACGATGCCGACCTCGACGACCAGGTTGAGCAGGAGGAGGCGAGGCAGCCACGTGCGCGCGGCAGCGGGGTACTCGGACACGCCACTACGGTATGTCGCGGTCCGGCGGCCCCCGGCGCCGGGCCGAGTCAGTCGCGCCAACGGAAGGTGCGCAGGACGGCCAGGCTCAGAGCGGCGCCCCACACGAGCAGGACCAGCCAGGGCAGGAGCGGCACGCTCCCGTGCGCGAGCTGGTCGCGGAAGGCGTCGCCGAGGGCGCCGGAGGGAAGCCACCGGACGATGGCGGCGACGGTGCCGCCGAGGGTCCCGCCGGGAAGCAGGAGGCCGCCCACGCCGGCGATGAGGACCCACGCGAGGTTGGCGACCGCGAGGACGGCCTCGGCGCGCATGGCGCCGGCCACGAGCAGGGCGAGGGCGACGAAGACCCACACGCCGAGTGCTCCCGTCACCGGCGCGAGGAGCAGCCCCAGGGGGTCCGGGCGCCAGCCCATGAGGGCGGCGAGCAGCCCGAGGACCGCCAGCTGCGCGGCCGCGACCGCGCCGATGGCCAGGGCCTTGCCCGCGAGGAGACCGTCAGTGCCGACCGGGGTGGTCGCGAGCATGCGCAGCACGCCGTAGCGCCGGTCGAAGGCGGTCTGGATCGCCTGCCCCGTGAACGCGGTCGAGACGAGGGCCAGGGCGAGGACGCCGGGTGCGACCACGGCGATGCGCGGCGTCGCCAGGTCCGGGTAGGAGACCGTGGCGAGCGCCACCAGGGCCAGGACCGGCAGGACGAGGGAGACGAGCAGCTGCTCGCCGTTGCGCACGAGGATGCCTGCCTCGAAGCGCGCCTGGGCCACCACCCGCTGCCCCCGAGGGGCCGGTGTGGGGACGTGCGTCGTGGTCTCAGCGATCACGCGTGCCTCCGGTGAGCGAGAAGTAGGCGTCCTCGAGACGGCCGCCGGCGGCGATCTGCTCCGGCGTCCCGTCGGCGACGACGCGACCGTGGTCGAGGATGACGACGCGCGCGGCCAGGCGCTCGGCCTCCTCGAAGCTGTGGGTCGTCACGACGAGGCCGACGCCGGCGTGCGCCTGCTCGCGCAGCAGGTCCCACACGTCCATCCGGGCGTGCGGGTCGAGCCCGGCGGTGGGTTCGTCGAGGAAGGCGACCCGCGGTCCGCCGACGAGCGCGGCGGCCAGGGCGACCCGCTGTCGCTGGCCGCCGCTGAGCCGCCGGATGGGGGTCGTGGCGAAGGGGGCGATGTCCAGGCGTTCGACCAGCTCGGCCGCGTGGTCGCCCACGTGCAGTCGTGCGAGGTGGGCGAGCAGGCGCCGGGCGTTCACGCTCTGGGGGAGCCCGCCGTCCTGGAGCATGACGCCGACCTTGGCGCGGTGGGCTGCGTCCGCCTGCCACGGGTCCGTGCCGAGGACGCGGCAGGTGCCGGAGTCGGGACGCAGGAGCCCCTCGAGGCACTCGATCGTGGTGGTCTTGCCGGCGCCGTTCGGACCGAGCACGCAGGTGATCTCACCCGTGTCGGCGCCCCACGTGGCCCCGTCGACGGCGACCACGTCGCCGAAGACGCGGCGCAGGTCCTCCACGACAACGGCTCGAGTCACGGTGGGCAAGTCTAGGCAACCGCGGGCGCGGCCCACGGTTAGGGGTGCCTTTGTTGTCTCCCGCCCACAATTACGTAACATGGGTGTGTGTTTAATTCAGCGCGGGAGACCTCGACGTCGCACAGCGACGCCGAGACCCGTGACGCGAGCACCCGCGAGCGCGTGCTCGCGGTGATCAGCGAGCACGGGCCGATCACCGCGGCGGACATCGCCCACCGGCTGGGCCTCACGGCCACCGGTGTGCGGCGGCACCTCGACCAGCTGGCCGAGGACTCGTCGGTCACCAGCCGGGCCCCTCACCAGGGCAAGCGGGGCCGCGGTCGTCCGGCTCGGGAGTGGGTCGTGGCCGACTCCGGCCACGACCACCTCGTGTCCGAGTACGACGAGCTGGCCTCCGAGGTGATGCGCTTCCTGCGCGCGCAGGGCGGCGTGGACGCGGTGCGTGCCTTCGCCGACGAGCGGGTCGCCGGTCTGGAGGAGCGTGTCCGGGAGCGGCTCGATGCCGCAGGGGAGGACCCCCACGCCCGCACGCAGGCCCTCGTCGAGGCCCTGCGCCTCGAGGGCTACGCTGCCAGCGCCCGTCCGGTCGGCGAGGACAGCAGCGTCGGTGTCCAGCTGTGCCAGGGGCACTGCCCGGTCCAGCACGTCGCCACGGAGTTCCCCGAGCTGTGCGAGGCGGAGACCGACGCCTTCAGCCGCCTGCTCGGCGTCCACGTCCAACGCCTGGCCACCCTGGCCCAGGGCAACCACGTCTGCACCACCTTCGTCCCCACGCCGGGGGCGCGACCCAACACAGAGAGGTCCACCCGATGAGCACCAACATCGAAGAGCTGAACCCAGGGCTCAAGGACATCGGCCGCTACGAGTACGGCTGGTCCGACAGCGACGCGGCCGGTGAGTCGGCCAAGCGGGGTCTCAACGAGGAGGTCGTGCGTGACATCAGCGACCGCAAGAACGAGCCGCAGTGGATGCGTGACCTGCGCCTGAAGTCGCTGCGCCTCTTCGGCAAGAAGCCGATGCCCAGCTGGGGGAGCGACCTCACCGGGATCGACTTCCAGAACATCAAGTACTTCGTGAAGTCCACCGAGAACCAGGCCAGCTCCTGGGAGGACCTGCCGGAGGACATCAGGAACACCTACGACAAGCTCGGCATCCCCGAGGCGGAGAAGCAGCGCCTCGTCGCGGGCGTCGCGGCCCAGTACGAGTCGGAGGTCGTCTACCACCAGATCCGTGAGGACCTGGAGGAGAAGGGCGTCATCTTCGTCGACACCGACTCCGGCCTGCGTGAGCACGAGGACCTCTTCCGGGAGTACTTCGGCACCGTCATCCCGGCCGGGGACAACAAGTTCTCGGCGCTGAACACCGCCGTCTGGTCGGGTGGCTCCTTCATCTACGTGCCCCCGGGCGTCCACGTCGACATCCCGCTGCAGGCCTACTTCCGGATCAACACCGAGAACATGGGCCAGTTCGAGCGGACGCTGATCATCGCGGACGAGGGCTCCTCCGTGCACTACGTCGAGGGCTGCACGGCCCCGATCTACACGACCGCGTCGTTGCACAGTGCCGTCGTCGAGATCGTCGTGAAGAAGAACGCCCGCGTGCGGTACACGACCATCCAGAACTGGTCGAACAACGTGTACAACCTCGTGACCAAGCGCACCACGGTCGAGGAGGGCGGCACGATGGAGTGGGTCGACGGCAACATCGGCTCCAAGGTGACGATGAAGTACCCCGCCTGCTTCCTCATGGGTGAGTACGCCAAGGGCGAGACCCTGTCCGTCGCCCTCGCCGGCGAGGGTCAGCACCAGGACGCCGGGGCCAAGATGGTCCACGCCGCGCCCAACACCTCCAGCTCGATCATCTCCAAGTCCGTGGCCCGCGGTGGTGGACGCACCTCCTACCGCGGACTGGTCCAGGTCCTCGAGGGAGCGACGAACTCGAAGTCGAACGTGGTCTGCGACGCGCTGCTCGTCGACACCATCAGCCGCTCGGACACCTACCCGTACGTCGACGTCCGCGAGGACGACGTGCAGATGGGTCACGAGGCGACCGTCTCGAAGGTCTCCGCCGACCAGCTCTTCTACCTCATGTCCCGCGGGATGAACGAGGAGGAGGCGATGGCGATGATCGTGCGCGGCTTCGTCGAGCCGATCGCGAAGGAGCTCCCGATGGAGTACGCCCTCGAGCTGAACCGCCTCATTGAACTCCAGATGGAAGGAGCCGTTGGCTGATGAGCCTGCTGGCTGACACCCCGAGCCGACAGGCTCACACCCACTCCGGCGAGACGATGGTCCCGGACCAGTCCCGGGCGGAGCGCACCCGCTCCTGGGAGGTCGCCGACTTCCCGATGCCCGAGGGCCGCGAGGAGGACTGGCGGTTCACCCCGATCAGCCGCCTGACGACCCTCCTGGCGGACGAGCCGAGCAGCGCCACGCTCGAGTGGACCACGCACCTGCCGGAGGGCGTCACGCTCACGACGACCTCCGTGGAGGAGCTGGGTCGCGACTCGCTGCCCAAGCCGGTCGACCGGCCGGCGGCGCTGGCGGCGGCTCACGGTGAGGGCATCGCCCTCGTCGACGTGCCGAAGGAGGCCGAGCTCACCGAGCCGGTGCGCATCCACCTCGACGGCGTCCGGCGCGAGACCGTCCACGGCCACATGGTCGTGCGGGTCGGTGCCTTCGCCTCGGCGACGATCGTGCTCAACCACACCGGCTCGACCGACTTCACCGAGCTGGTGACGGTGCTGGCCGGTGACGGCTCCACGGTCACGGTCGTGAGCCTGCAGGACTGGGAGGACGACACCCACCACCTCGGCCAGCACGACGTCGTCGTCGGCCGGGACGCGTCGGTGCGGCACATCGCGGTCTCCATCGGCGGCGGCATCGTGCGCCTGAACACCAACGCGACCTACGCCGGCCCCGGTGGGTCCTTCGAGGGCCTGGGCGTGTACTTCGCCGACGCCGGCCAGCACCTGGAGCACCGGCTCTTCGTCGACCACGAGGCCCCGCACTGCCGCAGCAACGTCGAGTACAAGGGCGCGCTGCAGGGCGAGACGGCGCAGACGGTCTGGGTGGGCGACGTGCTCATCCGGGCTGCCGCGGAGGGGACGGACACCTACGAGCTCAACCGCAACCTCGTCCTCACCGACGGGGCGCGGGCTGACTCGGTGCCCAACCTCGAGATCGAGACCGGCGAGATCGTCGGTGCCGGCCACGCCTCGACGACCGGACGCTTCGACGACCAGCAGCTGTTCTACCTGCAGTCCCGCGGCATCCCGCAGGAGCTGGCGCGTCGCCTCGTCGTGCGCGGCTTCTTCCACAGCATCGTCCAGCGCATCGGTGACGCCGAGATCAGCGAGAAGGTCATGGCCGCCATCGACGAGGAGCTCGAGGAGAGCTCGGGGGCGAGCGCATGAGCACCGCGACCGAGGCCGACTTCGTCCGCGTCTGCCGGCTCGACGAGCTGCCGGGCGTGGGCGCCGCCAAGGCGGAGATCCAGGGACGGATCGTCTCGATCATCCACACCGAGGACGGCGACGTGCACTGCATCGACGACGAGTGCACCCACGGACGGGTGTCGCTGTCCGAGGGCGACGTCGAGGGCTGCGAGATCGAGTGCTGGCTGCACGGCTCGCGGTTCAACCTCCTGTCCGGCAAGCCGACCAGCCTGCCGGCCACGGTCCCCGTGGTCGTGCACACCACGCGAGTCACCGACGGCGAGGTGTTCGTCGCGCTCTCCGACGAGGCGCCCCGCACGGTCTGACGGTCGCCGGCCCACCACACTTATTTCGACATACGAAGGACGAACAGAATGGCAACGCTCGAGATCAAGGACCTGCACGTCAGCGTCGACACCGAGGAGGGCTCCAAGGAGATCCTCAAGGGCGTCACGCTGACCCTCAAGTCCGGTGAGACGCACGCGATCATGGGGCCCAACGGCTCCGGCAAGTCGACCCTCGCGTACTCCATCGCCGGTCACCCCAAGTACACGGTCACCTCCGGGTCGATCACCCTCGACGGCGAGGACGTGCTGTCGATGAGCGTCGACGAGCGCGCCCGCGCGGGACTCTTCCTCGCCATGCAGTACCCGGTCGAGGTCCCCGGCGTCACGGTGAGCAACTTCCTGCGCACCGCCAAGACCGCCATCGACGGCGAGGCCCCGAAGCTGCGCCACTGGGTCAAGGACGTGCGCACGACCATGGGTGAGCTGCGCATGGACCCGGCCTTCGCCGACCGCAACGTCAACGAGGGCTTCTCCGGCGGCGAGAAGAAGCGCCACGAGATCCTCCAGATGGAGCTGCTCAAGCCGAAGTTCGCCGTCCTCGACGAGACGGACTCGGGCCTGGACGTCGACGCGCTCCGCGTCGTCTCCGAGGGTGTCAACCGCGTGCAGGACAAGACCGACTCCGGCGTCCTGCTCATCACCCACTACACGCGGATCCTGCGCTACATCAAGCCCGACCAGGTGCACGTCTTCGTCGACGGCCGTATCGCCGAGCAGGGCGGCCCGGAGCTGGCCGACCAGCTCGAGGCCGAGGGCTACGACCGCTTCGTCCCGACGGGGGAGCCCGCCGCGGTCACCGGGGCGTGATGATGACGGAGCAGCTGATCCCCGACACGGAGCTGGCCGCCCTGCGCGAGCAGTTCCCGATCCTCGGGCGCAGCGTGCGCGGGGGCAAGCCGCTGGTCTACCTGGACTCCGGGGCCACCTCGCACAAGCCGCTGGCGGTGCTGGACGCCGAGCGGGAGTTCCTCCTCACGGCGAACTCCGCACCGCACCGCGGCGCGCACGCGCTGTCCGAGGAGGCCACCGAGGCCTACGAGCAGGCCCGTGCGGACATCGCCGCCTTAATCGGCGCCGCCGAGCGCGAGGTGGTCTTCACCAAGAACGCCACCGAGGCGCTGAACCTGGCGGCCTACGCCTTCTCCAACGCGGAGGTGGGTTCCCCCCTTCGCGTCGGTGAGGGGGACGAGATCCTCATCACCGAGGCCGAGCACCACGCCAACCTCGTGCCGTGGCAGGAGTTGTGCCGCCGCACCGGCGCGACCCTGCGCTGGATCGGGGTCACCGAGACCGGCCGCCTCGACATGGACCAGCTCGAGGAGATGGTCACCGAGCGCACGAAGGTCATGGCCTTCACCCATGCCTCCAACGTGCTCGGTGCCGTCAGCGACGTCCCGCGGTTCGTCGCCGCGGCGAAGTCCGTGGGCGCGATCACGGTCCTCGACGCCTGCCAGTCGGTGCCCCACCTGCCGGTGGACGTCACCGACCTCGGCGTGGACCTGCTCGCCTTCTCCGGCCACAAGATGTACGGCCCGAGCGGCATCGGGGTCCTGTGGGGCCGCTACGACCTGCTCGAGCAGATGCCGGCCTTCCTCACCGGGGGCTCGATGATCGAGGTCGTGCGGATGGAGGGCAGCACCTACATGCCGCCCCCGACCCGCTTCGAGGCCGGCGTGCCGATGACCAGCCAGGCCATCGGTCTGGGTGCCGCCGTGCGCTGGATCCGCGAGATCGGCATCGAGCGCATCGCCGCCCACGAGCGGGCGCTCACGGCGCAGCTGCTCGAGCAGGTCGCGGCCCGTGACTGGGTCCGCCTCATCGGTCCGCCGGACACGGTGCACCGGGGCGCTGCGGTCAGCTTCGTCGTCGACGGTGTGCACGCGCACGACGTCGGCCAGGTCCTCGACGACCACGGCGTGGCCGTGCGCGTCGGGCACCACTGCGCGTGGCCGCTGCACCGCGCCTTCAAGGTCGCAGCCACCACGCGCGCCTCGCTGGCCGTCTACAACACCCCGGACGAGATCGACGCGCTCATGAGGGCGCTCGACACCGTGCCCGGCATCTTCGGCGTGGACAAGGGGGCTGCCTGATGGACCTCTACCAGGAGCTGATCCTGGACCACTCGAAGCGCCAGGTCGGGCACGGCCTGCGCGAGGGGCACCAGGCCGAGGTCAGCCACGTCAACCCGACCTGCGGTGACGAGGTCACCCTGCGGGTGCACCTCGACGGCACCGGTCCGGACGCCACGATCACCGACATCTCGTACGAGGCGATGGGGTGCTCGATCTCGATGGCGAGCACCTCGATCCTCGCCGACGAGCTGACCGGTGAGTCGATCACCGACGCGATGGAGATCCACGCCGCGATGCGGCAGATGCTCACCAGCCGCGGCCAGGAGAGCGGTGACGAGGAGGTCATCGGCGACGGTGTCGCCCTGGCCGGCGTCGCGCAGTACCCGGCGCGCGTGAAGTGCGCGTTGCTCGGATGGATGGCCCTCACCGACGCCCTGGCCCAGGCAGGCGTCGATGTCGCGAACGAACCCGAAGGAGAGAGCGCATGACCGCCCAGGCACCGACCCCCAGCAATGTCGCGGACGTCGAGGAGGCGCTGCGCGACGTCGTCGACCCCGAGCTCGGCATCAACGTCGTCGACCTCGGCCTCGTCTACGGCATCACCGTCGACCCGCAGAACCACGCCGTCATCGACATGACGCTCACGTCCGCGGCCTGCCCGTTGACCGATGTCATCGAGGACCAGGTGACCCAGGCCCTGACGGACCTCGTCACGGACTCGCGGATCAACTGGGTCTGGATGCCGCCGTGGGGCCCGGACAAGATCACCGACGACGGGCGAGAGCAGCTGCGCGCCCTCGGCTTCAACATCTGATCGATGACCCGCCGCGTCGAGGTCGGTGCCCATCGCCTCGACCGGTGGGTCGACGGTTTCGCGGCCCGGCACGACGGCGTCACCACCGCCGTCGAGCCGGGCCGAGTGCTGCTCACCGGGGGTGATGGCGTCCGCGCGGTGGGGGAGACCTTCGACCACGCGAGGATCGGGCTCGTCCTCGTGCGCCGCGGTGGTCACGCCGTCGGTGTGGACGAAGGGGGTGAGCTCACCTCCCACACGTGCGGCACCCGGTACGTGCAGTCGCGCACGAAGGCGGGCGGGTGGAGCCAGCAGCGCTACAGCCGCCGGCGGGGGAACCAGGCCGACGCCGTCGTCACCACCGTGGCCGAGCTCGCGCTCAGGCACCTGCCACCCGGGCGCGTGGACGCGCTCGTGCTGGGCGGGGACCGGTCGTTGGCCGAGCAGGTGCTCACCGACCCCCGGTTGGCCCACCTGGGTGACCTCGAGCGACGCACCCTGTGGGACCTGCCCGACCCGCGGTTGACCGTCCTGCGGGAGGCGGCCCGGCGGGCCAGGGCCGTGCGCTTCGTCCTCGACGACTGAGCGACCCCGGGGCCTCAGACGGTGTTGGGCTCCGCCACGGCGAAGGTGTCGCAGGCGGTGATCGACTCGGCCCCCATGCCGCGCAACAACCACGCCTGACGCGCCCGCGCGGAGCCGTGCGTCCAGGCCTCCGGGTCGACCCCGCCCCCGGACTTCTTCTGGATCTCGTCGTCGCCGACCGCCTTGGCCGCCCCCATCGCGTTGCGCACATCGGCCTCGGTGACGTCGGTCAGCAGCGGTCGCCCCCCGGCGTCGGTGGTCCGGGTCGCGCCCCGGATCCACATCCCGGCGAAGCAGTCGGCCATGAGCTCCACCCGCACCGCCCCCGAGGAGGGTCCCTGCGGGTCCTTCTGCGCCTCCTCGAGCACCCCGTAGACGTTCTCGACGTGGTGCCCGTACTCGTGGGCGAGGACGTACAGCTCCGCGAGCGTGCCGTCCTCGGCGCCGAGCCGGCGCTCCATCAGGTCGAAGAAGTAGGTGTCGATGAAGACGGACTCGTCGAGCGGGCAGTAGAAGGGCCCGATCTGGTTGCTCGCGGTCCCGCACTGCGACTGCGTCCGGCCCCGGTAGACCACGACCTGGCGCGGACCGCGGAAGTCCGCGCCGGCCTCGGACAGGTCGCGGGCGAGGTCGGGCTGGCTGCTCCAGAAGTCGTGCAGGCTGTTCTCCCCGAGCACCATGAGGCACTCCCGGTCCTGGGCGGCGTCCGCGCCGGTCCGGCACTTGTGCGTGAGGCGGTCGTCACCGCCGGCGGTGGGCTGGCCGTCACCACCCGAGGTGAGCACGTCGCCGTTGCCGGTGAGGACGAGGATGACCGCGACGACCAGGCCGAGGGCACCACCACCGCCGGCGAGCATCGGACCGCGGCCTCCCGTGCGACCGCCGCCCCCGCCCATCCGCGAGGTGTCGAGCGAGGCGTTGTCGTTGATGCTCATCAGCAGGCCTCCACGCGGCATGGTCCGGGGTCGACGAACGGATGCGGGAACCCGCTGGTCCGCGACCTACACTAGCCGCCGACCCCCCTTCGACATCTGCAGGAGAACCACCCGTGATCACAGCAACCGGGATCGAGCTGCGCGCTGGCTCCCGGATCCTTCTCGAGGGCGCGACCTTCCGGGTCGCGCCGGGTGACCGGGTGGGCCTCGTCGGGCGCAACGGTGCCGGCAAGACGACCCTGACGAAGGTGCTCGCCGGTCAGGGGCAGGCGGCCTCGGGCGAGGTCACCTCCGGTGGGGGGATCGGCTACCTGCCGCAGGACCCGCGCACGGGCGACCTGAGCCTCACGGCCCGCGAGCGCATCCTCTCCGCGCGCGGCCTCGACCGCATCGTCACCGACCGCCGCACCGCGGAGCAGCGGATGGCCAGCGCCGACACGGAGACCCAGGAGCGGGCGATGTCCCGCTTCGCGCGGCTGCAGGAGGAGTTCGAGGCCGTCGGTGGCTACGCGGCCGAGTCGGAGGCGGCGAGCATGGCGTCGGCCCTCGGGATCGACGAGGACCGTCTCGACCAGACGCTCGAGACCCTCTCCGGTGGTCAGCGGCGACGAGTGGAGCTGGCTCGGATCCTCTTCTCCGGCAACGAGACCCTGCTGCTCGACGAGCCGACCAACCACCTCGACGCCGACTCCATCGCGTGGCTGCGCGAGCACCTGAAGAACTACAAGGGCGGGCTGATCATCATCAGCCACGACGTCGAGCTGCTCGAGGTCGTCGTCAACCGCGTCTTCCACCTCGACGCCAACCGGTGCGAGCTCGACATCTACAACATGGGGTGGCGCAACTACCTCCAGCAGCGCGAGACCGACGAGCGCCGTCGCAGGCGTGAGCTGCAGAACGCGCAGAAGAAGGCCGACGCCCTGCTGCAGCAGGCGGACAAGATGCGCGCCAAGGCCACGAAGGCCACCGCGGCCCAGCAGATGATCAAGCGTGCCGAGAAGATGCTCGCGGGTGTCGAGGGGGAGCGGGTCAACGACAAGGTGGCCAAGCTGCGCTTCCCGGACCCGGCGCCGTGCGGGCGGACCCCCCTTCGCGCCTCGAGCCTGTCCCGCTCCTACGGCAGCCAGGAGATCTTCACCGACGTCGACCTGGCGATCGACCGGGGGAGCAAGGTCGTGGTGCTCGGGCTCAACGGTGCGGGCAAGACGACGCTGCTGCGGATGCTCGCCGGCGTGGACACCCCGGACACGGGGCAGGTCGAGCCGGGGCACGGGCTCAAGCTCGGCTACTACGCGCAGGAGCACGAGAACCTCGACGTCGACCGGACCGTGCTGGCCAACATGAAGTCCGCCGCACCCGACCTCGGCGAGACCGACGTGCGCAAGGTCCTGGGGTCCTTCCTCTTCTCCGGCGACGACGTCGACAAGCCGGCGGGGGTCCTCTCCGGCGGGGAGAAGACGCGGCTGTCGCTCGCCCTGCTGGTCGTCTCCAGTGCCAACGTCCTGCTCCTCGACGAGCCGACGAACAACCTCGACCCGGCCAGTCGCGAGGAGATCCTCGGCGCGCTGGCGTCGTTCAAGGGTGCCGTCGTCCTCGTCACGCACGACGAGGGTGCCGTCGACGCGCTGCAGCCGGAGCGGATCCTGCTGCTGCCCGACGGCATCGAGGACTTCTGGAACGCCGACTACCGCGATCTGGTGACCCTGGCCTGAGGCCAGCCCTTCGCCCAGTCGGTGAGACAACCATAACCATGGGTTATGGATTGCATAAGTGACACCGTAGGATGGGCGTCGTGACTGTGACGACCCGCCCCACCCGAACCAAGGCCACCGGCGCCTGGGCCGACGGCGACCGGACCCCGCTGAACCACAACGAGGCGTTCAAGCAGGAGGACGACGCGCTCAACGTCCGCCAGCGGATCATCGACGTGTACTCGAAGCAGGGCTTCGACTCGATCGCGCACGACGACCTCACCGGTCGCTTCCGGTGGATGGGCCTGTACACGCAGCGCAAGCCCGGCCTCGACGGCACGCACACCGGCGAGGAGGACATCTCCGACAGTCGCTTCATGATGCGGGTGCGCAGCGACGGCGGCCAGCTGACCACGCAGCAGGTGCGCACCATCGCCGACATCAGCAATGACTTCGCCGAGGGCAGCGCCGACATCAGCGACCGGCAGAACATCCAGCTGCACAACGTGCGGATCGAGGACGTCCCCGAGATCTGGCGGCGACTCGAGGCGGTCGACCTGGGCTCGACGGAGGCCTGCGGCGACTGCCCCCGCACCATCATCGCCTCGCCCGTGGCCGGGGTGGAGAAGGACGAGATCGTCGACGGCACGAGCGCGATGCAGGAGATCAAGCGTCGGTGGATCGGGAACCCCGAGTTCTCCAACCTGCCGCGCAAGTACAAGACCGCCATCTCCGGCTCCCCGGTCCATGACATCGCCCACGAGATCAACGACATCTCCTTCGTCGGCGTCCACCACCCCGAGCACGGACCGGGCTTCGACGTCTGGGTCGGCGGCGGGCTGTCGGTCCAGCCGATCTTCGCCCAGCGTCTGGGCGTGTGGGTCCCGTCGGAGGAGGTGCCCGCCGTCTGGGAGGGCGTCACCTCGATCTTCCGCGACCACGGCTACCGCCGGCTGCGCAACAAGGCGAGGTTGAAGTTCCTCGTCAAGGACTGGGGGGCGCAGAAGTTCCGCGAGGTGCTGGAGAACGACTACCTCGGTCGCCGTCTCCTCGACGGACCGGCGGCGACGGTCGCTCCGGGTACGCGCCGCGACCACGTCGGGATCCACGAGCAGCAGGACGGTCGCGTGTGGGTCGGGGCGGCGCCGATCGCCGGCCGGATGAGTGGCGACAAGCTGGTCCGGCTGGTCGAGCTCGCCGAGGGCGTCGGGAGCCGGCGCATCCGCTTCACCCCCCACCAGAAGGTCCTCGTCCTCGACGTCCCGCCGCAGGAGGCGGACCAGCTCGCGCAGGACCTGCGTGGGATCGACCTCGTCGTCCACCCGAGCGAGTGGCGCCGCAACGTCCTGGCGTGCACGGGGCTGGAGTACTGCAAGCTCGCCCTGACCGACACCAAGGAGCGCGCACGCTGGACGGTCGAGGAGCTGGAGAAGCGCCTGCCGCACATCGACATCCCCTTCAGCATCCACATCAACGGCTGCCCCAACGCCTGCGCCCGCAGCCAGGTCGGCGACGTCGGTCTGAAGGGCATGATCGACCAGAAGGCCGACGGCTCCTACCAGGAGGTCTTCCAGGTCCTGCTCGGGGGCTCGTTGGCCGAGGACACCGCGCTGGCGCGCAAGACCCGGGCCCTGAAGGTCGCGGCCGAGGACCTGCCCGACTACATCGAGCGGCTCGCCCGCACCTACCTCGACCAGCGCGAGCCGGACGAGTCCTTCCACTCCTGGGCACGTCGCGCCGACGAGGACGACCTGCGATGACGACCACGGCCACCGGTCACCTCCGCGACCAGGCCGATGCGGGTCGCGACCGATTCGCCGCGCTCGAGGCCGAGCTGTCCGGGACCCACGAAGGCAGGGTGGAGCTCGCCCGCCGGGCGCTCACCTGGGCCGACGAGACCTTCGGCGCCGGCCTGACCGTCGCCAGCTCGATGGGGGACGAGGTCCTGGTGCACCTCGTCGGCACGACGCTGAGCGGCACGGACGTGTTCTTCCTCGACACCGGGTACCACTTCGCCGAGACCCTGGGCACCCGGGACGCCTTCCAGGAGATGCTCCCGGTGCGCATCCGCACCATCCTGCCGCTGCTGACCGTCGCGCAGCAGGACGCCGAGCACGGTCCGCGACTGCACGACCGGGACCCCAATGCCTGCTGCGCGATGCGCAAGGTCGAGCCGCTCAACCGGGCGCTGGCCGACCGCGACGCCTGGGTGACCGGGATGCGCCGCGAGGACGCACCCACCCGCACCGACATCGCCGTCGTGGGCTGGGACGAGGCGCGAGGCATGGTCAAGATCAACCCGCTCGCCGGCTGGACGCAGGAGGACGTCGATCGTTTCGTCGCCGACGAGGAGGTGTTCCTCAACCCCCTTCGCCAGAGTGGCTACGCCTCGATCGGGTGCGCCCCGTGCACCCGGCCGGTCGCCGAGGGCGAGGACCCCCGCGCCGGTCGCTGGTCCGGGCAGGACAAGGTGGAGTGCGGGCTGCACACGTGAGCCGGCGGGCATGACGACCGTCCTGCTGGCCCACGGCTCCCCGGACCCGCGGCACGCCCTCGCCCTCGAGCGCCTGCGGGAGCGGGTCGCTGTCCCCCTGGCGGAGGCCGGTCGCGGACCGACCCACCTGGCCTACATCGAGGAGTACGGCACCCGTCCCCACGAGCTGGCGCGTGGCCTCTCGGGCGAGGTGACCCTGCTGCCCCTGCTCCTGACCCCCGCCTTCCACTCACGGGTCGACGTCCCGGCAGCCGCGCGGGAGCTCGCCGCCCACGGCGCCCGGGTCCGCACCGTCCCGGCGCTGGGTGGGCACCCCCTCCTGCTCGAGGCGGTCGAGGAGCGTCTGTCCGGCGCCGGCCACGACCCGTCGGCGCCGACCCTCCTCGTCGCCGGGGGGTCGAGCTCCGGTGAGGCGGCAGCCGGCCTGGCCCGCCTCGTCGCCTCCGGCAACCGGCCCACGTGGACCACGACCACCTTGGCAGCACCCCGCACGGGCGCGGCGACCGGCCGCACGGTGGTGCCGGTCGTCCTCGCCGAGGGCGTCCTCCACGACAAGGCGGCGGCCTTCGCCGACGAAGGGGGAGCCCCCTTCGTCCGGGGTGGGCTGACCGACACCCGCGCCGTCGCCGACCTCGTCCTGCACCGCGTCCTGGCCTGAGACCATGGCCCCGGGGGAATCCCCGGGACGATGCGGTGGTTGACGCTCCCGGGAGCAGGCGACGCGGGAGGAGACCGACGGATGTCGATGAACAACGCGTGGGGGCTCATGCGGTCCATGAGCCGCGGCGACGACGTCGTCTCGACCCCGTTGCCGCCCGGCACGGCCCGTCGGGTGCTCGGCTACGCCAAGCCCTTCACGCGCACGATCATCGCCTTCCTCGTCCTCGTCGCCCTCGGCTCCGTGACCGTCGTCGCGGTGCCGCTCCTGCTGCAGCGCCTCATCGACGACGGGGTGACCCCGCAGAACCGCCAGGTCGTCATCACCCTCTCGCTGCTCGTCGCCGCCATCGCGCTCGTCGAGGCGGTGACGACCCTCGTGCAACGGTGGCTGTCGGCCCGCATCGGCGAGGGCCTGATCCACCACATGCGCACCCAGGTCTTCGAGCACGTGCTGCACCAGCCGATCGCCTTCTTCACCCGGGCCCAGACCGGCGCGCTCGTCAGCCGCCTCAACAACGACGTCATCGGGGCACAGCAGGCCTTCACCACGGTGCTCTCCTCCGTGGTCAGCAACGTCATCTCGCTCGTGCTCATCCTCGCCGCGATGTTCTCCCTGTCCTGGCGGCTGACGGTCGCGGCCCTCGTGCTCGTGCCCTTCTTCATCCTCCCCGCGAAGTGGATGGGCCGGCGCCTGGCCGCGCTCTCCGGCGAGCAGATGAACCTCAACGCCGAGCTCGGCACCCAGATGACCGAGCGGTTCAACGTCGCCGGTGCCCTGCTGGTGAAGATCTTCGGCCGTCCCGCCCGCGAGGTGGCCGAGTACGACGTGCGCGCGGCGCGGGTGCGCGACATCGGCGTGCGGATCGCCGTCAACCGTGCCTTCTTCTTCGTCACCATCACCGCGCTGGCCTCGCTGGCGACGGCGATGGTCTACGGCTTCGGCGGCATCATGGCCGTCGAGGGCACGATGACCGTCGGTACCCTGCTGGCCCTCGCTGCGCTGCTGGCCCGTCTGTACGGGCCGCTGACGGCGATCTCCAACGTGCACATCGACATCCTCACGGCGCTGGTCTCCTTCGCCCGTCTCTTCGAACTGCTCGACATGCCCTCGAGCATCACCGAGGCGCGTGACGCCCGCCCCCTCCCGCGGGGGGAGGCGCTGTCCGTGGAGCTGGACGACGTCCACTTCACCTACCCGGGGGCCGACGAGATCTCCCTGCTGTCCCTCGACGGGGGTCGCACGGGCGACCGCGAGGGCGGGGGACCGGTCCTGCGGGGCGTGGACCTGCGCGCGGAGCCGGGGCAGCTCATCGCGCTCGTCGGTCCGAGCGGCGCCGGCAAGAGCACGATCACCTCGCTCGTCACACGCTTCTACGACCCCACCAGCGGCGCCGTGCGCATCGGGGGAGCGGACCTGCGGGAGGCGACGCTGGAGTCGGTCGGCGACACCGTCGGCATGGTCACCCAGGAGGCGCACCTCTTCCACGACACGATCCGGGGCAACCTCGCCTACGCCCGACCGGAGGCGACGGACGAGGAGATGTTCGCGGCGCTCGACGCGGCCCAGGTCCTCCCGCTCGTCGCGACGCTGCCGGCCGGTCTGGACACCATCGTCGGCGATCGTGGCCACCGCCTGTCCGGCGGCGAGAAGCAGCGCTTCGCCATCGCGCGGCTGCTGCTGAAGTCACCCGGCGTGATCATCCTCGACGAGGCCACCGCCCACCTCGACAGCGAGTCCGAGGTGGCCGTGCAGCGTGCCCTCGACACCGCGCTCGAGGGGCGCACCGCCATCGTCATCGCCCACCGGCTGTCGACGATCCGTGCGGCGGACCAGATCCTCGTCGTCGACCAGGGCCGCATCGTCGAGCGCGGCACCCACGAGCAGCTGCTCGGCCAGGGCGGGCTCTACGCCACGCTCTACGCGACGCAGTACGACGGACCGGCCGTCGAGGAGCCGGACAGCGTCGAGGTCGCCCGCTGACGGGTCAGCCGTCCTCCTCGTCCCAGATGCGCACCTTCTTCTCCCGGGGTGCCCGGGTCCCGCCCACACCCGCCTCGCGGCGCAGCGCCACGACGTAGAGGACGAGGACGGCCGGCCCGACGAGCCACCACTGGATCGCGTAGGCCAGGTGCGGCCCGGTCCCGGTGTCGGGGACCTCGAGCGGGGCCGGGCGCTCCACGGAGGGGTCCTCGGACTGGAGGGAGACGTAGCCGCCGAGGACGGGCTCGCCGACACGGTCGGCGACCTCCGGCAGGTGGATGCTGGCGACCTGCCCGGCGGGCAGGTCGCGGCCGAGGTCGGGCTCGCCCTGCAGTGCCCAGCCGGTGATCGTCACCGGGCCCCGCGGCGGCGGGGGGACGTCGGGGGTGACGTCGGCCCCCTTCGGGCTGTTGCGCACCCAGCCCCGGTCGACGACCAGCAGCCCCCCGCCCTCGAGGCGAAGGGGGACGAGCACCTCGTACCCGTACGTCCCCTCGAGCGGTCGGTTGCGCACGAGCAGCTGCTCGTCGGGGAGGTACTCGCCGGAGGCGGTGACCCTCGTCCACTGCCGCTCGGTCGGGAGGGGCTCCTGCGTGAGGACCTCGTCGGCGGGCACGGGGTCGGCCTCGTAGTGGGCCTCGATGCGGTCGGCGCGGGCCGCCTTGTCCTCGTACCGGGACCACTGCCACTGGCCCAGCAGGGTGCACACGATCGCCACCACGGCGGCGAGGGCGAGCCACCCGAGCCATCTCGGGGTCAGGAGGACGCGCAGCATCAGCCGGCGTCGGCCGGGATCTCGTCGATCCCGCAGGTGCGGACCGGGAAGCCGCGGACCGACAGGTGGTCACGCAGGACGGACTCGTGCTCGTCGCAGGCGAGCCACACCTTCTGGCGGGTCTCGTCGTGGATGCGCGGGTTGCGCCAGAGCACCGCGCGGGTGGCCTGCCGCCGGCAGGCCTTGCGGCTGCACACCAGCTCCTCGCTCATGGTGCCTCCAGCTGGCGCTGCCGGTGCTGCCCGGCGGGGGTGTCGATCTCGGAGACGCCCCGCGGTCGGACCGCGTTGACGAGGACGACGGCGATGTAGGGCAGGACCACGGCGAGGGCGACGCAGGTCCAGCGCAGCCAACCCTCGAAGAAGTAGGCGCCGATGAAGCAGGCGGTGCGCAGGGCCATGGTCCACAGGTACTGGCGCATCCGCCCGGACTGCTCCTCCTGGAGCGTGACCGGGGCTGTCGTGATCGACGGGACGGCGGGTCGTGGCACGTCTCCAAGGGTACGCCCGCACGGTGCGTGGACGTCCGTGGGCCGGACCCGTTGCCGGCTACCGGGCGGTAGTGCTCTAGCGTCGATCCCGACGTGATGTGACCCACAGACGACTGACGACGAAGGAGAGCGATGACAGCGCGCCGCGTGCTCGTGACCGGGGGCAACCGGGGGATCGGTGAGGCGATCGCCCGACGGATGCAGTCCGACGGCCACCGGGTCGTCGTGACCTCCCGCTCCGGCGACCCCGTCGAGGGCCTGGACGTCGTGGCCTGCGAGATCACCGACAGCGACTCCGTCGATGCCGCCTTCGCGCAGGCCAAGGAGCGGCTCGAGGGGGACGTGGAGGTGCTCGTCGCCAACGCCGGGATCACCAAGGACACCCTGCTCATGCGCATGTCCGACGACGACTTCTCCTCCGTCGTCGACACCAACCTGCACGGCACCTTCCGCTGCGTGCGCCGGGCGGCGACCGCGATGGTCAAGGCGCGCTTCGGGCGGGTCATCCTGCTCTCGAGCGTCGTCGGGCTGTACGGCTCGCCGGGGCAGGCCAACTATGCCGCGTCGAAGTCGGGGCTGGTCGGGATGGCGCGGTCGATGACGCGGGAGCTCGGTGCGCGGGGCATCACCGCCAACGTCGTCGCGCCAGGCTTCATCGAGACCGACATGACGGCCGAGCTCCCCGAGAAGACCCGTGCCGAGTACCAGGCCGCCATCCCGGCCAAGCGCTACGGGCACGCCGAGGAGGTCGCCGGGGCGGTCTCCTTCCTCGCCTCCGACGACGCCGGCTACATCTCCGGGGCGGTCATCCCCGTCGACGGCGGCCTCGGCATGGGCCACTGATCGGGCTACCGTTCGACACACCACCTGACGAAAGGCAGCAGATGCTCACCGGCAAGACCTTCCTCATCACGGGCGTCCTCATGGAGTCCTCGATCGCCTTCCACGTCGCGAAGCTCGCGCAGGAGCAGGGGGCGCAGGTGATCCTGACCAGCTTCGGCCGGACCATGAAGATCACCCGCTCGATCGCCAAGCGGCTGCCACAGGAGGCGCCGGTCATCGAGCTCGACGTCACGAGCGACGAGGACCTCGCTGCCCTCGCCGACCGTGTCGGCGAGCACGCCGAGACCCTGGACGGGGTGCTGCACTCGATCGGGTTCGCGCCCGAGGGTGCCTTCAACTTCCTCGAGGCCGCCTGGGAGGACGTCGCGACCGCGGTCCACGTCTCCGCCTTCTCGCTCAAGGCGCTGGCCGTCGCCGCCCTGCCGCGGATGGCCGAGGGTGGTTCGGTCGTGGGCCTGACCTTCGACGCCTCCTACGCCTGGCCGGTCTACGACTGGATGGGCGTGGCCAAGGCCGCCTTCGAGTCGACCAACCGCTACCTCGCGCGCGACCTCGGACCGAAGGGCGTGCGCTGCAACCTCGTCGCCGCCGGCCCGATCAAGACCACGGCCGCGAAGTCGATCCCCGGCTTCGAGCAGTTCGAGGAGAACTGGGACGACCGCGCACCGCTCGGATGGGACGTCGGCGACCCGGTGCCCACCGCCAAGGCGTGCACGATGCTCCTGTCCGACTGGTTCCCGGCCACGACGGGAGAGATCCTGCACGTCGACGGCGGCGTGCACGCGATGGGTCTCTAGCCCGCCGCTCTCACGCGAGCGGGTGGCCGCCCTCGTCGTCCTCCTGGGGCAGGGGGTCGATGCCGAGCAGCTCGAGGACTCGCCGCAGGTCCCGCTCGTCGACGGCGACGTCGGCGTGCTCGCGGACGGTGGGCTTGGCGCAGAAGGCGATGCCCAGCTGCGCGGCTGCCATCATCTGCAGGTCGTTGGCGCCGTCGCCGATCGCGACCGTGCGGTCCGGGTCGATGCCCGCGCCGGCCGCCAGGCGGGTGAGGAAGTCCGCCTTCGTGGTCGGCCCCACGACGTCCCCGAGCACGGCGCCGGTGAGGTGCCCGTCGACCACCTCGAGGGTGTTGGCCTTGAGGGTCTCGATGCCCAGCTGCTCGGCGAGTGGGGCGACGACCTCCATGAAGCCGCCGCTGACGATCCCCACGACGTGGCCGCCCTCGGTGAGGGTCGAGACGAGGGTGCGGGCGCCGGGGGTGAGCCGCACGGCCGCACGCACCTGGTCGAAGACCGTCACCGGCAGGCCCTCGAGGGTCGCGACCCGCGCGTGCAGGCTCTCGGTGAAGTCCAGCTCGCCCCGCATGGCGGCCTCGGTGACGGCCGTGACCTCCTCACGGGTGCCCGCGTGGTCGGCGATCAGCTCGATGACCTCGTCCTGGATGAGGGTGGAGTCGACGTCGAGGACGACGGCGATCGGACCCTCGCCGGGCAGTGGAGTCATGCGCCGCAGTCTAGGTCTCGTCGAAGACGTGTCCCTTCCCGACGACTGTGATCCCGGACGCGGTCACGTGCAGTCCCCGGGCCCGGTCCTCCTCCGCGTCGACACCGAGGTGCATCCCCGGGGGGACGTGCACGCCCTTGTCGACGATGACCCGCTCCAGCCGGGCGTGCCGACCGATGTCGACCCCGTCGAGGAGGACGCTGTCGGAGATCGAGCTGTAGGAGTGGACGAAGACGCCGGGGGAGAGGACCGAGTTGTCCACGTGGCCGCCGGAGACGACGACGCCCGGGGAGACGATCGAGTTCGTCGCACCGCCGGCTCGTTCGCCGTCCGCGTGGACGAACTTCGCCGGGGGGAAGGCCCCCTGGTGGGTGTTGATCGGCCAGTCGTAGTTGTAGAGGTTGAAGACCGGCAGAACCGAGGTCAGGTCCATGTGCGCGTCGAAGTAGCTGTCCATGGTCCCGACGTCCCGCCAGTAGCCCCGGTCGCGGTCGGTGGACCCGGGGACGGTGTTGTCCGCGAAGTCGTAGGCGTACGCGCTGCCCCGGTCGACGAAGGCGGGGACGATGTCGCCACCCATGTCGTGGCTGGACTCGGCTTCGGCGTCGGTGCGGATCGCGTCCATGAGCGCCTCGGTGCTGAAGACGTAGTTGCCCATCGATGCGAACACCTCGTGCGGTGCATCGGGCAGTCCGTGCGGGTCGCTCGGCTTCTCCCGGAAGGCGGTGATGCGCCGCCCGTCCCCACCGACCTCCATGACCCCGAACTGGCCCGCCTGCTCGATCGGCTGCCGGATCGCGGCCACCGTGCAGTCCGCGCCTGTCTCGCGGTGCTGGGCGACCATGTCGGAGAAGTCCATCCGGTAGACGTGGTCGGCCCCGACGACGACCACGATCTCGGGTCGCTCGTCGACGATCGCGTTGAAGGACTGGTAGATCGCGTCCGCACTTCCCGTGTACCAGCTCTTGCCCCGGCGCTGCTGGGCCGGCACGGGCGCGACGTAGTGCCCCAGCGGCGAGGCCAGCCGCCAGGCCTGGCTGACGTGCCGGTCGAGGCTGTGCGACTTGTACTGGGTGAGCACGATGATCTTGGCGTAGCCGGAGTTGACGACATTGCTCAGGGCGAAGTCGACGAGGCGGTAGATGCCCCCGAAGGGCACCGCCGGCTTGGCCCGATCCGCCGTGAGCGGCATCAGGCGCTTGCCCTCACCACCGGCCAGGACGATCGCCAGGACCTTCGGGTGCTTTCCACCAGGCATCGGACACACTCCCTTCGCTCACCGCCGAACCTACTCGGTTCCGGCCTACGCTGTGCAGGTGCGCGTCGACATCCTGACCAAGGAATACCCTCCAGCGATCTACGGCGGGGCGGGGGTCCACGTGGCGGAGCTCAGCCGAGCCCTGCGCGAGCGCGGCGACACGGACGTGCGCGTGCGCTGCTTCGGCGAGCCCCGGGACGAAGGGGGGACGACCGCCTACCGGGAGCCGGACACCCTGTCGGGGGCGAACGCGGCGTTGACGACGATGGGTGTCGACCTGGCCATGGCCGCGGACTGCGGGGGCGCGGACCTGGTGCACAGCCACACCTGGTACGCCAACTTCGCCGGTCACACCGCCTCCCTCCTGCACGGCGTCCCACACATCGTCTCCGCGCACAGTCTCGAGCCGCTGCGGCCGTGGAAGGCCGAGCAGCTCGGCGGTGGCTACCGCCTCTCCTCGTGGGTGGAGCGCAGCGCCTACGAGGCGGCGGCCGCGGTCATCGCGGTCAGTGCAGGGATGCGTGCGGACATCCTGCGCAGCTACCCGGACATCGATCCCGCGCGGGTGCACGTCGTGCACAACGGCATCGACTCGCAGCTGTGGCAGCCGGGGGAGGACCTCGACGTCGTGCGTCGGCACGGGGTCGACCCCGATCGTGCGTCGGTGGTCTTCGTCGGGCGGATCACCCGGCAGAAGGGTCTGCCGCACCTCCTCCGCGCGGCGAAGGACCTGCCCGCGGACGTCCAGCTCGTTCTGTGCGCCGGGGCACCGGACACCCCGGAGCTGCTCGCCGAGGTCGAGGGGCTCATCGCCGACCTGCGCCGGGAGCGCGACGGGGTGGTCTGGATCCCGGAGATGCTGCCGCGGCACGAGGTGATCGCCCTGCTCACCTCGGCGACGGTCTTCGCCTGCCCCTCGGTCTACGAGCCGCTGGGCATCGTCAACCTCGAGGCGATGGCGTGCGGGCTGCCCGTCGTCGCGACCGCCACCGGCGGGATCCCCGAGGTCGTCGTCGACGGCGGGACCGGGTGGCTGGTGCCCATCGAGCAGGTGCAGGACGGGACCGGGACGCCCGTGGACACCGCGGTCTTCGAGCGCGACCTCGCGGCTGCGCTCACCGAGGCCCTCGCCGACCCGCAGCACGCCGCCGCGCGGGGTGCCGCGGGCCGGCAGCGCGCCGTGGAGCAGTTCTCCTGGGCGAGCATCGGGGATCGCACGATGCAGGTCTACGCCTCGGTGCTCGACCACTCCTGACGGGTGACCTCGGCGATGACCTCGCCGAGCTCGGCCCCCGGCAGGGGGTCCTCCCACTCGCGCACCTCGGTGCGCACGTGGTGCATGCCGAGGCGACGCATCACGGCCCGGGAGGCCTCGTTGACGACCATCGTCTCGGCGCGCACCACGCGCACGGCCGGGTCCCGGAAGGCCTCGTCGACGACGGCCCTGGCCCCTTCCACGGCCAGACCACGGCCCCATGCACTGCGCCGCAGCCGGTACCCGAGCTCGGCCCGGCCCCCTTCGCACGGCCACAGGGCCCACCAGCCCACCGGGCCGGAGTCGAGGTGACCGATCCACTGCGGCCCCGGGATGCGTGGCGTCCAGAAGTCACGCGCCTCCTGCGGTGTGCGGGCGCGCCCGGTGAGATGACGCATGACCTCCGGGTCACCGTCGAGCTCGACGAGGAAGGGCAGGTCGTGCGGGCGTACCGGGAGCAACCGCAACCGCGCGGTCCGCAGCTCCCGGACGCCCGTCACCGCGTGGGCACCCAGCCGGCGAAGGCGGCGCAGGCGGCGTTGGTCGCGTCCGCGAGGGCACGCTCGGCATCGCGGTGCAGGGCCCGCAGGGCGCTTGCCCGTGTGTGCTCGTGGGAGGCGGAGAGCGCCCCGGAGTGCTCCAGGCCGACCGTGGCGGCGACGGAGAGGGTGGCCGCCATCCCGATGACGCTGCGCGCCCGGTCGGGGAGCCGTGGCGGCAGGGCCCAGTCGGCGCCGAGGCGGTCGTCGACGAGGTCGTGGGCGATGTCGCTCGACCACGGCCGACCGTCGATGTCCTCGAGGTCGTCGACGGCGGCGAGCACCCGCTGGCGCAGGTGGCGCTCGAGCTGGGAGTGGTCGAGCGCCTCGATCCGGTGGACCGGCACCGGGTCGGAGTCGTGGGCCACCCAGTCGATCCGGTGCGCCGTGGCGCCCTCCGAGCCGTACGAGGAGTGCTCCGGGACGAGCATGCCGCCCAGGCCGGGCACGAAGAGGGCCTCGCCCGCCTCCACCGCGGCCTCGGTGGCGACGGGGCCGCACCGGGGCAGGCCGGCGGTGTGTCCGGGACCGGGGAGGGCGACGAGCACGGCCGCCTCACCGAGGTCGCGCCACAGGTCGAGCTGCTCGCGCAGGCCCTCGGTGTGGTCGACGTCCGGCAGCGCCCGCCGGAGGGCGTCGGGCATGCTCGTGCCGCCGGCCCAGGCGTGGGTGACCCACAGGGCGACACGGACGGAAGCGGGCAGTTCGTGCATCTCACCGATGATAGGGACCGGCGGTTAGGGTCGGGGCATGAGTGATGTCCTCGCCCTCGCCGGTGCCACCGTGGTGCGTGGCGCCACCACGCTGCTCGCCGACGTCGACTGGGAGGTCGAGGAGGGCCAACGCTGGGTCATCCTCGGCCCCAACGGTGCCGGCAAGACCACGCTCCTCCAGCTCGCCGCCGCGCGCATGCACCCGACGAGCGGTGTCGTGGGCATCCTCGGCGAGGTGCTCGGCACCGTCGACGTCTTCGACCTGCGTCCGCGGATCGGCCTGTCCTCGGCGGCGCTCGCCGAGCGGATACCGAAGGGGGAGAGGGTCCAGGACGTCGTCGTCACCGCCTCCTGGGGAGTCGTCGGCCGCTGGCGGGAGTCCTACGAGGACCTCGACCACGGGCGCGCCCGCGAGCTGCTCGACGCGCTCGGGGTGGCCCACCTGGCCGAGCGACCCTTCGGGACGTTGTCGGAGGGGGAGCGCAAGAGGGTGCAGATCGCGCGGGCCCTGATGACCGACCCGGAGCTGATGCTCCTCGACGAGCCGACGGCCGGGCTCGACCTGGGCGGCCGGGAGGACCTCGTCGCCCGACTCGGCGAGATCGCCGCCGACCTCGAGGCGCCCGCCGTGGTCATGGTGACGCACCACGTCGAGGAGATCCCGCCGAACTTCACCGACGTGCTCCTGCTGCGCGAGGGGCGGGTCGTCGCCCAGGGGCCGATCGAGCTGACGCTGACCGAGGCCAACCTCTCCGAGACCTTCGGCCTCGACCTCGTGCTGGAGCAGCACGGGCAGCGCTGGTCCTCCCGCGCGCGGGGCTGACAGGCGGACCGGCGCCGCGTCCGTGGTCGGCGCGGTCTAGGGTGACCGGGTGTCCTGGCTCGAGATCGGTGCGGTGATCCTTGCCGCCGTGTGGGCGGGCGGCATCAACACGCTCGTGGGCTCGGGCACGCTCGTGACCTTCCCGACGCTGCTCGTGCTCGGCGTGCCGCCCCTGACGGCGAACATCTCCAACTCCGTCGGCCTCGTCGCCGGCGGCATCAGCGGGACGATCGGCTACCTGCCCGAGATGAAGGGCCTGGGACGCAAGGTCGCCCAGCTGATCCCCATGTCGGTCCTCGGCGCGATCATCGGCGCCCTGCTCCTGCTCGTGCTTCCGCCGGAGGCCTTCGCCACGGTCGTCCCCGTGCTCATCGCCATCGGCATCGTGCTCGTCGTCCTCGGCCCGCGGCTGTCCGCCTGGGCCAAGCGACACCACCACGAGGGCGGCAGGGTGCCCGTCTCGCAGGTCGCGGCCCTGATGGCCGGGGTGCTCCTGGCCGGCGTGTACGGCGGCTACTTCGGCGCGGCGCAGGGGGTCATCCTCATCGGCCTGCTCTCGGCGCTGTCGACCGAGCGACTGCAGGCGCTGAACGGTCTGAAGAACGTCCTGGGCACCATCGTCAACGCCGTGGCGTCCCTCGTCTTCATCATCGTCGAGCCCGATCTCGTCGACTGGCGGATCGCGGGTCTCGTCGCCGTCGGCGCGATCATCGGGGGTGTCCTCGGGGCCCGCTACGGCCGGCGGCTGGCGCCGAACGTCCTGCGCGCCGTCATCGTCGTCGTCGGTCTCGTCGGCCTGGTCAAGTTCGTCTTCTTCCCGTGACGGCCTGGCTCGACCCGACGATCCTCGCTCTCGGGCTGGCCGTGGGTATCGGGGCGTTCGTCCAGTCCTCGATCGGCTTCGGCATCGCGGTCGTCTCCGCGCCGCTGGTCGTCGTGGTCGAGCCGCAGCTGATGCCGGTGTCGTTGATGGTGTGCGCGATCTTCCTGCCCTTCGTCCAGCTAGCGAGCGGACCGCGGGAGATCTCCTGGCAGCCGCTCGGCTGGTCCCTCGTGGCCCGCCTGCTGGCCACCCCCCTGGGCATCGTCATCGTGGCCGTGACCTCCGCCGACGCGATCGCCCTGCTCGTCGGGGTGCTCATCCTGGTCACCGTGGCCGTCTCCGTCAGGGCCGTGGACATCCGGCCCACCCGGGGCAGCATGCTGACCGCGGGAGCCATCAGCGGTGTGTCCGGTACTGCCGCCTCGATCGGGGGTCCCTTCATGGCCCTAGCGATGCAGCACGAGCCGCCGCACCGCCTGCGCGCCACCCTGGCCGTCTTCTTCATCGTCGGGACCGGCGCGAGTCTCGCGGGACTGGCCCTGGCCGGTCAGGTCACCCCCGAGCAGCTGCGGGCCGGGATCACGTGGTGGCCCTTCGTCGTCGCGGGGCACCTGATGGCGGGGCCGGTGCGCTCCCGACTGGATGCGCGGGCCCTGCGTCGGGTCGTCCTGGCCTTCTGCGTCGTGGCCAGTCTCGGCGTCATCATCCGCACGCTGCTCTAGCCTCGTCCCGTGCCCATCACCATCACCGACCCCGGCGACGAGCGCCTGCGCGACTTCGTCGGGCTCACCGACGTGAAGATGCGCCGCCTCCTCGAGCCGGCCGGCGGCCTCTACCTCGCCGAGAGCGAGAAGGTCATCCGCCGCGCCCTGTCCACCGGCCACGAGCCGCGCGCCTTCCTCATGGGGGAGCGGTGGTTGACCGACCTCGCCGACATCGTCGAGGAGGCGGAGGCGAAGGGGGTCCCGGTCTACACCGGGACGGCGGAGGTCATCGAGGGGATCACCGGGTACAACCTCCACCGCGGTGCGCTGGCCTCGATGCACCGCCCGCAGCTGCCCTCGCTGGCCGAGGTGCTCGCCGGAGCCCGGCGGGTGCTGGTGATCGAGGACGTCGTCGACCACACCAACGTCGGTGCCGTCTTCCGCTCGGCGGCGGCGCTGGGGACGGACGCCGTCCTCGTGACACCCCGGTGCGCCGACCCGCTCTACCGGCGGGCCATCCGGGTCTCGATGGGCACGGTCTTCCAGGTGCCGTGGACGCGTATCGACCCGTGGCCCGGCGGCATCGAGGCGTTGCGCGAGGCCGGGTTCACGGTGGCGGCGCTGGCGTTGGCGCCGGACGCGGTCGGGCTCGACGAGCTGTCGGCCGACCCGCCCGAGCGTCTCGCGCTGGTCCTGGGCACCGAGGGCGACGGATTGGCGCGCCGGACCCTCGGGCAGGTCGACCTCACCGTGACGATCCCGATGACCGGTGTGGTCGACTCGCTCAACGTCGCGGCCGCGGGTGCCGTGGCTGCGTGGGAGCTGCGGGTGCGCTGACCCGCAGACCCGCCGGCCCACGGCACCGCAGGCCCGCAGCCGGACTCAGGCCTGGTAGGTGCCCGTGATGACGGCCCGGCCGAGCGTGTGGGGCAGGTAGGTGAAGGCCGCGACCGTGCAGCTGACGTCACCGTCGATGCCCAGGCCACCCGGCTCGACGTCCAGGGCGTGCACCGCGAAGACGTAGCGGTGCGCCATGTCACCCTCCGGTGGGGCGGCCCCACCGAAGTCCCTGGTGCCGTTGTCCGTCGTGGTCATGAAGGCGCCCTCGGGGAGGTTCGCGCCACCCTCGGCTCCGGCGTCCGCCGGCAGCGAGGTCGTGTCAGCGGGCAGGTCGACCACGGTCCAGTGCCAGAAGCCGGCCGGGGTGGGTGCGTCCGGGTCGAAGCAGGAGACGGCGAAGCTCTTCGTCCCCTCGGGCGCGCCGGACCAGGACAGCTGCGGACTGCGGTTGCCCCCGGAGGCGACCTGCGCGTCGGGCAGGGTTGCGCCGTCGACGAAGTCCTCGCTGGAGACGTCGAAGGACGCCGTGGCCGGGAGCATCTCGTAGGGGTCTGGTGCGGTCGGTCGTGTGAAGTCCATGCTTCCGACCCTAGATGCTCGCCCGCCGATTCCGAGGGTGCCCTGTTGACACTTTGTCGAACACATGTTCGAATGGAACATGAGCCGGGCACTCCATGAGGAGGGGAAGACCGTGATCGTGACAGTCGACACCGACGCGCCGAGGGGACGCGCGGCCGAGGGCGACACGGCTGACGTGGTCACGGGTCTTCCCGGGGTAACGGAGTTGTTGGGCGACACCCGTGAGTGGCTCTCGGGGCTGACGGCCGTGGATGGACTGACCCGGGCGGAGTGCCTGCAGGTGATCACGGTGGCGGAGGAGATCAAGTCCGCGGTCTCGGCGGTGCAGGCGCGGGCGACGGTGCACTTCGTGGAGCAGGTGGAGCAGGACGCATCAGCCGCTCGGGCGCGTGAGGAGATCACGCGCGGCGAGGCCCGTCGGCGGACCAGCGCGGCGCGCAGCGAGGTCGCTCTGGCGCGGCGGTGCTCGCCGGCGCAGGCCGATCGGCACGTGGCCACCGCACGGGCCTGGTGCTCCGTCCTGCCGCAGACGATGTCCGCGTTGACTGCCGGACGGGTGAGCGAGTCCAGGGCGGGCGTCGTCGCCCAGGAGACGACCTGCTTGTCGCCGCAGGACCGCAGGGAGGCCGATCGCCGCCTGGCCGGGGACCTGGCCCTGTTGGGCGACCGCGCGCTGAGGGGCGCCGCCCACCGGGCGTGCACCGTTATCGACCCGGCCAGTGTGGTCAGGCGCAACGAGAAGGCCGTCGCCTCCCGCAGGGTGAGCACGCGCCCGGCGCCGGACGGGATGGCGTGGCTCTCGGTCCTGGGTCCATTGACGGACGTGGTCGGTGCCCACGCGTCGCTGACTGCGGCGGAGGCGGCGCGATTCGTTGCGACGGGTGACCCGCAGGTCGACGCCGAGCGTACGGCGGACGAGCGCAGCCGGGGCGCGTGGATGGCCGACACCGCACTGGAGCGTCTGTCCGGGCGGGATGAGGGTCAGGCGCAGCCCGTCGAGGTCGGTCTGGTCATGAGCGACACGACGCTCCTGCCCACCCGTGACGAGCCGGACGACGACGACCCGGTGTCCGCCGATGCGGGCCACGGAGCCGCGGGCCACGGGACCGCGGGTGATGGCACGAGCGGGGATGGCGGGGCGGTCGAGGTGCCCGGATGGGGTGCCCTGCCGGCGCACAGCGCCCGTGAGCACCTGACTCGTCTCCTGGACCAGCTCGAGTCCGCCGGGTCCGAGGGTGACCACAGCCCGGGGATCTGGTTGCGGCGGCTGTTCACGCCACCGGACGGGCGGAACCTGGTCGCGATGGAGTCACGGCAACGGTTCCACACCGGCGCTCTGCGCGCTTTGATCACCCTGCGTGATGCCACCTGCCGCGTGCCCTGGTGCGATGCCCCGACGAGACAGGTCGATCATGCCCACCCCGCAGCGGATGGCGGTCGGACCAACGCGATCAACGGGTGGGGCCTGTGCGAACGGCACAACCTCGACAAGGAGACCCCCGGTTGGCGAGCCACTGTGACGGCCACCGGGCTCGATCCCGGCGACCGGCCCCACCAGGTACGACTGACCACCACCCACGGGCAGGACCATCGCTGTCCCGCACCACCCCTGCTCGGGGTGGGACGCGACATCCCCCACCCGCGCGAGCCAGTGCCGCCGACGCTGACCCGTTCCCGCCTCGAGGTCCACCTCGAGGGGCTCCATGCGGCCTAGCGCACGAGCCGGTCGAGGAGTCGGGCCGCACCGTGGTCGATGGCCCACGGTCGCCCGCCCCACACGAGCAGGTTGGGGTTGGCCCACGTCCTGTCGACATTGGCCGTGAAGGCATCGAGCCAGACGATCGGCTCCGCCTCCTCCCGTGTCGCCGGTCGCGACCCGTCGTAGCCGAAGGAGCCGGGCAGGTAGTCCAGACCGAGGTTGGTGCCGACCGAGGCCGTGAGCAGGTCCTGGACCTCCTCGTCGGCCTCGTAGCGGGCGATGTCCTTGGCCAGGTCGACGACGGCCAGCCGGGGGACCGGGATGCCCAGGCGCCGCGCGATCTCCCCGACGAGGATCTCGGCGACGAGCACCTTCAGGCCCTGGCCGGCGCCGCGGAACTTCACGACGTACATCCCCAGGTCGTCGGCCTCGACGAGTCCGGGGAGGGAGCCCCCCTTCGCGCAGGGGGACCGCGAATCGGGTCGCGGTGACGGTCTCGAGCACGGGTGCAGCCTGTGTCCCGTCCCGGATTTCATCCCGGGCGCATCCCCGTGTAAAGTTTCTCGTCGTTGCCCCGGTGGCCCCAACCGCCGGTCAGCACCACTCGTCCGGGTGGCGGAATTGGCAGACGCGCTAGCTTGAGGTGCTAGTGCCCGTATTAGGGCATGGGGGTTCAAGTCCCCCCTCGGACACCCAAGAGGGGTTCACGAAACGTGTGGATCTGGTTCACGAAACCTCGGTCAGATGGTGAATCTGCCCGAGGTTTCGTGGTTCTGAGGCCGTCAGGCACGCGACGGCTGGGTCCGTGAAGGGCACATCACCGTTCGCCGACTATGACCGTGCTCTCTTGAACCCTGCGCCGATGGGGCTCGCCCCGGAGGAGTACCTCGAGATCTGGGTGGAGGGCGCAACTCCACAGGAGTGGATGAACATTGCCCGTTCCTTCCTGACACAAGTGGGCGAGCCGCTCGCGGAGTAGGTCCCCGGTTGGAGAGTCCGGGCAGGCCCTCCAGTTGGCGTCATGCGGCGCATCTCCACTGATGCAGCTTGGTCACTGCACGCATTGATGCACTCCAACGCAAGAGCCGTGGGTGGAGCTCGAAGTTGGGCGCACCTGAGTGCGGTCTTGGCGGATGCTGCACTGAAGGCGGGAGTGGCCCACGGTGCACGTGGCCGGAGGCCCGCAGCCCCGGTGCTCTGGCGCCCCTGGTCGATCTGACTGTGCTGGTCGAGGCCGCATATGCGGTCTCTGCGCTGCCCCATCACTGTCTGCTCACCTTCGTCGCGGCTGGCGTCGGTGTCTGCCCGGCTGACGACCCGGCGTACCGACTCCGGAGGCTGCGACGTGTTGAACTACATCGCAACCACCAGACTGGCCAAGTCACCGTGCGGAGCGTAGCGAGAGGAGCGTGTGGTGCGTAAGTTCTGGTTCGCCGACGAGGAGTCGGTTCCCGAGTTCTGGGAGACCCGGCACGAGCCGACGGGGTCCGGTGTCAATCGTGCGGTGGTGGCGCCGGAGAGTGGCGTCAAGGGTGTGCGGGCGGTGGAACTGTCGACGTTCTCGTTCGCGGTCGGCGAGGAGGCCGAGGACGCGCGCAGCATCCCCGGTGTTCAGGCGTCCGGCTTGGTCGACCAGCTGGTTGAGTCCGGGATTCGCTTGCCGAAGCGGGTCGTCGACTTTGCCTACCGCGACGAGCCAGGCGAACACGTCACGAACCGTGCCCGTACCGATCTGCTGGTCATCGACGGGGTGACGTACTACGCGAGCACCTGGCAGCTGTGGGGGTACCAGCTCTCGGTCACCGTCATCGACGAGTCGTGGTTGACGATCCTGCAGCCGGTCCGGCCCGACGTGACTCGTCTCGTGACGGTCTGACCCGCGGTCGTCCTCGAAGGGTTCACGCCCGCATGCCTGGCCCGGTGGGGTACTTCCAGGGGGTGCTTCCGGCGTTTTGGGGATGGGTGAGAGGTGAGGGCGGCCGCAGTCGGTGCGTGACCTTGTACCGGGTGCCGGTCTTGCCATTGATGACGAGACCCCCAGCTCGCACCGCCGGTAGCGGTATGTGCTGGGGGTGGGGGTCCAGGTGCCCTTGCGTGCGGTCTTGCCGGCGCGGGCGGTGCCGAAGATGTTGGGGAGGGCTCCCTTCGCGGGGAGGTGCTCGCGGTGGTCTTGGGACCGCGCTGTGGAAGGTGGCCTGGACGCTCAGCTCCCTTGGTGGAGGTTCTGCGGTCGGGCGCCTCGGGGTGACAAGCGCGCGGGTGCATCAACGCATCACGTCTGACCTGTCGGCCGTGTGTGAGGACCCACGATTCCACCCTTCCGGCGTGTCTCTACCGGCGTCGCAGATCTCGGCCGGAGACGCAGTCGAGGGCTATCTGCGAACCGACGACCTCAATGCTCTCGTCGAGGCCGACCTCTTGGCCCCGGTCGCTGATGCGCGTGCGAATGTGGTCGTCCACGTCATCAACGGTGACTGGGATCCACGATGGGGTCACCAGCGAGCAGGTCATCGCCGCTGACCTCGCCGAACACGACGGTCCGCGAGAGCGCGCCCTTGCCCAGAAGCTTGTTGCCGACCTAGCCGCGGGCCAGTAGGCCGGGCTCTCGGGCGGGGCAATATCCAGTGCCTGGAGGGTGGGGGCAGGCTCCTCCAAGGACATGCCCTACAGCCCGCTCTACGAGCGTTTCGTGAACGCCTCACACACACAAGGAGTTCACGAAACTGGTGGACTTCGGTTCACGAAACCTCGGTCAGATGTCGAATCTGACCGAGGTTTCGTGGTTTTCAGGGACTGGGCGTGCGATGGGATGGATCCAAGACGTGGGTGGGGCGGTGTCGGGTCAGCGCACGGGCTGGCCGGTGTCGTGCCAGACGTTGGTCTTTTCCCACACGCTGTTCTGGAGGTTGCCGACGGCGCCGTATCGGAAGTCGCGGCCGAAGCGGTTCCCGGCGTAGCGGGCGCTGTCGATTTCGCCGCGGCCGCCGCCGTTGACGGTGAAGTTGCCGCCGTTCATCAGGTTGTCGGTGACGAGCAGCTCGGTGATCGGGTCGGTGCCGACGAGGGAGCCGACCTGGAGTGCTGCGTTCATCCGGTCGCCGGTGGCTGCGTTGTACGGCTGGAGGTTGTTGCCGGTGATGGTGACGTGATCACCCTTGCGGATCTGGATCGTGTCGTGGTGGCCGCCGGGCTGGCGCTGGAGGTGGTGGATGTAGGAGTGGGCGATGAGCACGTTGTCGGCTTGGATGCGGAGGCCGTCCTCAGCGGAGTGGATGTTGGCGTTGCGGATGGTCGCGGAGCCCTGGGCGAAGATGCCGATCCCGGTGCCGCCCTTGTTGTCGACCTCCACGTGCTCGATGCGGGTACCGCGCGTGCCAGAGGTGATGTGGATGGGGTAGAGGCTGGTGCCGGTGCGCACCCGGGTGTTGCGGACGGTCACGTTGTCGGCGTCGATGACGATTCGGCCGCTGACGTCCAGGCCGTCGATGACGGTCCCGTCCTTGGTGACCGTCATCCCGTCTGAGGGGCTGAGGGTGTGGGAGGTGGGGACTCCCGTGGTGGCTGCGGTGGGCACGAGGGAGGTAGCGGGTGCCTGGTGGTGGGCCTGTACCCAGGGGCTGCTGCGTGCGTGGGCGGTGCGGGTGGTGGCGGCCACGGTCCGGTACGTGCGCGGGTCGGTGGTGACGGGCAGGGGGAAGGTGTACGTGCCGGAGCTGGTGGTGCTGGTGGAGCTGATCTTGACCCAGCGGGTGTCATCGCGCTGGTAGAGGTGGACGGTGCGACCGCTGTAGTCACGGGAGGTGACCTTGCCGGAGAGGCTGGTTGCGTGGGCGTGCAGGGTGATGGCGGTCGAGCCGTAGCGGCGGTGGGTGCGTTGCCGGGAGGTGCCGGCGCGGTGGGTCGTGGTCGCGGTGGCGCGCACGCGGTAGGTGTGCCAGCCGTAGCGGATGGGCAAGGTGAGGGTGTAGCGGCCGTCGTCGCGGCTGGTGGCGCGCTTGACGGAGCGCCAGGTGCCGGTGTTGGTGGCGCGGCGCTGGAGCTTGAGTGGGCGTGCGCGGCCGGTGGTGGTGACGCGCCCGGAGATGGTGGCGCGCGCGCCGTCCTTGGTCTTGGTCGCCGACAGCGACGCGGAGACGGTGGTCTCGGCGGTCCCGCTGTGGGTGGCTGCGGCGGCCGGGGGAGAGGAGGGAGTGGCGATGGCCGGGGCGATCGTCAGGGCGGCGGCCACGAGGGCTGCGGCCAGGTGGCGGGTGCGCACGCGGGTGGAGGGGGCGCTGGTCATGGTGGGCCCTTCGGATCTGCGGGTGACGCGCAAGGTGGCGCCTTTGGATGGGGACGGTTCGCGGCGGCAGGTGCGGCGGCAACCGTCTGTGGTGGTGACCTTAGATGGGTGCGGGCGTCGGCGCAGCGCGAGCGCGGGTGGGTCAGCGGAGCGCGGCGATGGCAGCGCTGTCGAGCTCGTCCAGGGTGGCGCCGTAGGTCCACGAGGTGGCGCCGAAGACCAGCTCGGCGGCCGCCGTGATCGCGTCGCGGCGCTCCTGCGGCAGCTCCGGACGGGCCGGCACGCAGCGCCAACGCAAGCGAATGCCCCGGATCAGGTGTTGCCGGTGGTGGCCGCGCCGTGCCTGGCCAGGCGCTCCACCCACGCACGGGCGTGTGACTTCACGTCCGCGTCAAGGAGATCCTGGCGGGCCGTCACCACCCTCCATGAGGTACCGGCCGGCAGGTCGATGTGGTGCGTGAGGGTGATCGTGGTCGAGTTGTCGATCCAGCTCTTGAGGGTCAGGAGTCCACCGCTGCCCGTCGTGCCGGTGTCCGGATGGGCGTCGCGCCACCGGAGCGTCGACGGACGTTCGTGGCCCGTGACGACGATCTCCCGCCCGGTGGGCAGGACCAGCTCGTGCCCGTGCTCAGCGCTGTCGAGGCTGCCCCCGGTCGTCACGTCGATGATGTACCAGGCCCGGGAGTCGGAGATCGAGGCCGTCACCCGCGACTCGGCGGTCAGCCGCAGCGGGGTGCGGGTGTGGGTCGGGGCCGGACTGGCGCGTCGGCGTCGTCGGCGAAGGGGGCGTGACCACATGGTGCAGATGGTGCCTTCTCGCCGCGGGGCCGCCAAGGCACCGCGGTGCTTCGGTGCGGACCTGTGACCCGTCTTTGACATGCTCGGGGCATGGACGCCGAAGAGATCAGCTTCACCGGATCCGGCGGCGAGACCCTCGCCGGCACCCTGGACCTGCCCGGCAAGGAGCCCGAGGGGTACGCGCTGATGGCGCACTGCTTCACCGGCGGACGCAACCACCACGCCACCCGCCGGATCGCGCGGCAGCTGTGCGAGCGGGGTCTGGCGGTGCTGCGCTTCGACTTCACCGGCCTGGGGGATTCCGGTGGGCGGTTCGCGGAGGCGACCTTCTCCTCGCGCGTCTCGGACATCGTCCGGGCCGCGGACTGGATGCGCTCGGTGCACGGCGCGCCGCAGCTGCTCGTGGGGCACTCCCTCGGCGGTGCAGCGGTGATCCCGGCGGCCCCGGAGATCCCGGAGGTCGCGGCGGTGGCCACGATCGGGGCGCCGGCGGACCCGGCCCACGTGACCCACCTCTTCGAGGGGGTGCTCGAGGAGGTCGAGCGCGAGGGGCGCGCCGAGGTCGTCCTCGGTGGCCAGCGGCTGAAGGTCTCCCGAGCCTTCGTCGACGATCTGCAGACCTTCAACCCCATGGGGGCGACGGCCGCCCTCGAGCGGCCGTTGCTGGTGATGCACTCACCGCAGGACGAGGTCGTGGAGCTGGAGAACGCCAGCACCATCTTCCGCGCGGCCCGGCACCCGAAGTCCTTCATCGCCCTCGACGGGGCCGACCACCTGCTGCGTCGGGCCGCCGACTCCCGCAGGGTGGCCCAGCTGGTCGCCGCCTGGGCCGACCCGTACCTGCCGGAGACCTTCACCCCCGAGGCCGACTGACGCCGAGCGGGACGGCGACCCGTCCACCAACTACCCTGCCGACATGAGCGAGATCACGGCGCCCGAGCAGGAGGTTGTGCGCATCTGCCGCGACCTGCTGCGGATCGACACGAGCAACTACGGCCCGGGCCAGGACGGCCCGGGCGAGCGGGAGGCCGCCGACTACGTCGTCGCCCAGCTGCGCGAGGTCGGCCTCGAGCCACAGGTCTTCGAGTCGGAGGAGCGCCGCACCACCGTCTCCGTGCGCATACCCGGCGCCGACCGCGATCGCGGCGCGCTGTGCATCCACGGGCACCTCGACGTCGTCCCGGCCCACGCCGAGGACTGGACGCATCCCCCCTTCGACGCGGTGGAGGCTGACGGCTGCCTCTGGGGCCGCGGCGCGGTCGACATGAAGGACATGGTCGCGATGATGCTCGCGACGGTCCGCCACCTCGCCCGCACCGCCACCGTCCCGCCGCGGGACCTGCTCTTCGTCTTCTTCGCCGACGAGGAGGCCGGGGGAATGCTCGGCAGCCAGTTCATGGTCAGGAAGCACCCCGAGGTCTTCGGTGGCGTCACCGAGGCGATCAGCGAGGTCGGTGGGTACAGCGTCACCGTCGAGGACGCGAAGGGGGACCCTCGCCGGGCCTATCTCCTCCAGACCGCGGAGAAGGGCATCGCCTGGCTCCACCTGCGGGCCAGGGGGAGGGCCGGGCACGGCTCCGTCCCCACGGACGACAACCCGATCGTCCACCTCGCCGAGGCCATTGCCCGCATCGATGCGCACAAGTGGCCGCGTGAGTTCATCGCCTCGGTGCGCGGGCTGCTCGACGGGCTGTCCGAGGTCACCGGGGTCGGCTACAGCGACGAGGACGCCGAGGCGCTGCTGGAGCGGATCGGTCCGGCTGCCGGCTTCGTGCGCGGCGCCCTGCAGGACACCGCCAACATCACGATGCTCGACGCCGGCTACAAGCACAACGTCATCCCGCAGGACGCCACGGCCGCCCTGGACTGCCGCTTCCTGCCCGGCCACGAGGACGACCTCATGGCCACCATCCGGGAGCTGGCCGGTGAGCACGTGGACGTCGAGGTCGGCCACGCGGACACCTCGCTCGAGTCGCCCTTCGAGGGCGCGCTCGTCGAGCGGATGAAGGCGGCTCTGCTCGCCGAGGACCCCGGGGCGGCGATCCTGCCGTACTGCCTCTCCGGCGGCACGGACAACAAGGCGCTGTCCACGATCGGGGTCACCGGCTATGGCTTCGCACCGCTGCGCCTGCCGGCGGACCTGGACTTCGCGCCGATGTTCCACGGCATCGACGAGCGGGTGCCGCTGGACTCGCTCGAGTTCGGCGCGAAGGTGCTCTGGCGCCTCGTCGAGGACTGCTGAGGAGCGTCAGCGCGCCCTCTCCGGCAGGTGGCTGGGCCGCGGGACGCGAATGATCTTGCGGCGCAGCCACGCCTTCTGGACCCCACCGAGGTAGACGACCTTGCGGTGCAGCTCCCAGTGGCCGTACTCGGCATGGTCGGCCAGTTCCTGACGGATGGCGGCGCGCGCGGCACCCCGTGGGAAGACGACTGTGCGGAACTCGTACTCGGGCATCGGCACCATTGTGGCCCAATGGCGGTAGCGTCGTCCCCATGAGCGACCCGCGCCCCGCCCTGAACCAGCTGATCGCCGCCCTCGAGCGACACCTCGAGGCCTCGTCGCAGCGCCGTGGCGAGGACGACCCCACAGTCGTCGCGGCCTACGAGGACCTTGCCGATGCCTTCGAGGCCTACGACGACGCCCTCCACGACGCGACGGGGGAGATGACCCCGCTCGTCGTCGTCGACGAGCAGTTCATGGTCGATGACGCGGACTCCGACGACGAGGACTACGACGACGACGAGGACGACCAGTCCTACGGCGGCCTCGACGACGAGGACTACGACGAGGACGACGACCGCTGAGAGGTCTGCCCGCCGTCACAGCCAGCCGGACCGCTTGAACGAGCGGTAGAGCAGGGTGCAGGCGGCGAGGGTCAGCAGCATGACCGACGGGTAGCCGTAGTAGATCTCACGACCTCCGACGTCGATGCTCGCGGTCAGCTCCGGCATGTACTCGAAGTTCATCCCGTAGATCCCCGCGATCATCGTCGGGAGGACCGCCATCGCCGCCCACGCCGAGATCTTCCGCATGTCCTGGTTCTGTTGCAGGCCGACTTGGGCGAGATGGGCGTTGAGGACGTCGGAGAGCAGCCCGTCCTGGGACTCCGTGTTGTCGATGACGAGGGACAGGTGGTCCTGCACGTCGCGGAAGAGGAATCGCAGGTCGTCGGTGGGCACCGGTGACCGCTCACTGACCAGGTGGGCGAGCGGACGCACGAGCGGCGTCGCCGCGCGCTTGAACTCGAGCACCTCGCGCTTGAGCGCGTAGATCGTCGCGGTCTCCACGTCGTCATCGGTCGAGAACACCTTGGTCTCGATCTCCTCGAGGTCGACCTGCAGCTCGTCCTCGATCGCCAGGTACTGGTCCACGACGAGGTCGAGGATGGCGTGGAGGACTCCCCAGGGGCCACGCGTCAGGGCCTCCGGGTCCTCCTCGAGACGGGTGCGCAGGCCGGCCAGCGGCGCGGCCTCACCCCGGCGGATCGTCACGAGGTAGTCCTCGGCGAGGAAGATCATGATCTCCCCGGACTCGACGTCGGAGGTCGCCTCGACGTAGCGCAACGGACGCAGGACGACGAAGTACCCGTCGTCGTACCGCTCGATCTTGGGTCGCTGGTCCCCGGTGACCGAGTCCTCGATGGCCAGGGGGTGCAGGTGCAGTGCGTCGGAGACGCGGGCGAAGGTCTCGGTCGAGGGATCCTTCATCCCGATCCAGAGGAAGTCCGAGGACTCGTGCGCGCGGATCTCCTCGAGCGCCTCGCCGATCTCGGAGAAGGGCAGACGGCGTCCGTCGCGATAATGGGCCTGGTCGACGATCACGCGGGCATCCTCGCAGGTGAGGGCGCCTAGGGTGGAGCCGTGGCCTACTGCATCCTCATCCGACACGGCCGGTCCACGGCCAACACCCAGGGCGTCCTGGCCGGCTGCGCACCGGGCATCGGTCTCGACGAGATCGGTCGCGACCAGGCGGACGCCCTCGTGGACCGACTGGCGGGCACCCCCTTCGTCCACCTCGCGTCGAGCCCGCTGCAGCGGTGCCTGGAGACGGCCGAGCCGCTCGCCGCCGCCCACGGGCTGACCGTCCAGGAGCACGAGGGGATCGGGGAGTGCCGGTACGGCGCCTGGACCGGCCGCCCGATCAAGGAGCTCGCCGAGGAGCCCCTCTGGCGGGTGGTGCAGGACCGACCGACGGAGGCGACCTTCCCCAGCAGCGACGAGTACCCCGGCGAGTCGATCGCGCAGATGTCGGCGCGGGCCGTCGCCGCCGTCGCCGAGATCGACGCGGCGGTCACCGCCGAGCACGGGCCGCACGCGGTGTGGGCCGCCTTCAGCCACGGCGACATCATCAAGTCCGTCCTCGCGCACGCGGTGGGCACCTCCCTCGACGACTTCCAGCGCCTGCACGTCGACCCCGGATCGATCTCGGCCATCCACTTCACCGACACGCGCCCCATGCTGCTGCGCACCAACGACACCGGCACCTCCACGCTGCAGCCACCGAGACCGAAGGACGCGTCCACCGCGGGCGACGCCACAGTCGGTGGCGGCACCGGGCTAGGGTCGCAGTCATGAGCCTCGTCGAGTTCAACCCACCCGAGCGCTTCATCGTGGGCACGGTCGGTCCGCCCGGGCAGCGGACCTTCTTCCTCCAGGCCAGCGATGGCGAGCGCCGGATGCAGGTAGCGCTGGAGAAGCTGCACGCCCAGGTGCTCGCGGAGCGCGTGGGCGAGCTGCTCGACCAGGTCGCCGGGGTCGAGGCGACCATCGCCGCAGCTGCCGCGGCCGCGGACAACGCGCCCCTCGACACGCCCATCGAGGAGGACTTCCGGGTCAGTGCCCTCGCCCTGTCGTGGGACGAGGACCGGCACGTCGTCATCATCGAGGCGCACGACCAGGACCCCGACGAGGTCGAGGACGGCTCCGTCGTCAACACCCTGCGGGCCTCGCTCCCGCCGGCGCAGGCGCGGGCCTTCGCCCGGCGGTGCGAGACCGTCGTGCACGCCGGTCGACCGGCCTGCCCCTTCTGCGGCGGCCCGGTCGACGCCGACGGCCACATCTGTCCCCGCGCCAACGGCTACAAGCGCTGACCGGGGTGGGGTGGGACGCGATGCTCGACGACGGTGACCTCGTCGTCCTCGGACGCCACCCCTCCGCGAGCAACATCGTGACCGTGGCGGAGATCCGTCGCGCGGACCTCGAGCCGGTGACCGTCGCGTACAAGCCGATCGCGGGGGAGCGGCCCCTGTGGGACTTCCCGGACGGCTCGCTCGCCGCGCGTGAGGTCGCCGCGGCGCGGGTGGACGCGCTGGGTGGCTTCGACCTGATCCCCGAGACCCTGCTGCGCGACGGGCCGTTGGGGCCCGGATCGGTGCAGCGGTGGATCGGCCGGGCGACGGTGCAGGCGCCCAGCCCGGTCGTGGTGACCCCGCCGGACGAGGTGCCCGAGGGCAACCTCGTCGTGCTCGCCGGTGAGGACGAAGGGGGCGCCCCCCTCGTCCTCTCCCACCCCGACCTGCCGAGACTGCGCTCGATGGCCGTGCTCGACGCGGTGCTGAACAACTCCGACCGCAAGGGCGGGCACATCCTCGTGCAGGGAGACCGGCTGTGGGGGATCGACCACGGGGTGAGCCTGCACGCCGAGCCGAAGCTGCGCACGGTGCTGTGGGGCTGGGCCGGGGAGGCGCTGACCGAGGCGGACGCGCGTCGGCTGGAGCGGCTGGCCGCAGCCCTGGAGGAGGAGACCGTCGAGTCCGACCTGCTCGCCCTGATCACCCCCGAGGAGCTGGCCGCGCTGCGCCAGCGGACGAGCGAGCTGGTGGCCTCAGGGATCCACCCGCAGCCGTCGCCCGGCTGGCCGTCGATCCCGTGGCCACCGCTGTGAGTGCCACCTCGTAGGCTGTCCGCGTGAGAGCCTGGCCGTCCCCCCACCTTCCCCTCGTCCCCGGTGACCCCGTCACCCTTTGCCTCCACGACGTCGCGCGCCAGCGCGTCGAGCCGGTGGAGTACGACGGCAGGGCCACCCTCTACGTGTGCGGTGTCACCCCCTACGACACGACCCACATGGGACACGCGGCCACGTACGTGACCTTCGACCTGGTGGGCCGCGCCCTGCGCGACGGCGGCCGGGAGGTGACCTACGTGCAGAACGTCACCGACGTCGACGACCCGCTCTTCGAGCGCGCCGCGCGCGACGGGGTCGACTGGCAGCACCTGGGGCAGGAGCAGATCGACCTCTTCCTCGAGGACATGACCGCACTCGGCGTCCTCGCCCCGGACCACTTCATGGGCGTCATCGAGTCGATGCCGACGATCATCGAGTCGGTCCGCGCGCTCGTGGACCGCGGGATGACCTACGAGGTCGTCGAGGACGGCATCCGCGACACCTACCTCGACCTCGCCACGGCCGGCGGCCTCGGGGAGCTGAGCCACCTCGACCGCGACACGATGCTCGCCTTCTCCGCCGAGCGCGGCGGTGACCCGGAGCGCCCCGGCAAGCGCGACCCGCTAGACCCGATGCTCTGGCGTGGTGAGCGTGCCGGCGAGCCGTCCTGGGACGGCGGGTCGCTCGGTCCCGGACGGCCCGGCTGGCACATCGAGTGCACGGCCATCGCGATGGAGCACCTCGGGGAGCGGATCGACGTCCAGGGCGGCGGGACCGACCTCGTCTTCCCGCACCACGAGATGTCGATGATCCAGGCCGAGGCGATCACCGGCCACCGTCCCTTCGCCTCGCACACCGCCCACCAGGCGATGGTGGGCTACGAGGGCGAGAAGATGAGCAAGTCCAAGGGCAACCTCGTGCGCGTCTCGACGCTGCGCGAGGAGGGTGTGGACCCGCGGGCGATCCGCCTGGCGCTGCTCGACAACCACTACCGCACCGAGTGGGAGTGGACCGACAAGGTGCTCGCGACGGCGGAGGCACGTCTGGACCGGTGGCGTTCGGCGATGTCGACGGACGGGGGCCCCGACTCGACCGCGACGATCGCCGCGGTGCGGGCCGCCCTCGCCGACGACCTCGACTCCCCGAGCGCACTGGTGGCGGTCGACGGTTGGTGCGAGGCGTCCCTCGGTACGGGCGGAGACGTCGCCAGCGCCCCGGGCGACCTCGCCCGCGCCGTGGATGCCCTGCTGGGCGTGCGCCTCTGAGCCCGACGGCCTGCGACGCTCAGCCCGGCCCGTTGGTGTCCTCGCCGCGCCGGCGCAGGTAGCGCTCGAACTCCTTGGCGATGGCGTCACCACTGGCCTCCGGCAGCTCTGAGGTGTCCTGGGCGCTCTCGAGGGCGGAGACGTACTCGGCGATGTCCTCGTCGCTGGTGGCCAGCTCGTCGACGCCCCGCTCCCACGCGCGCGCCTCCTCCTCGAGCTCGCCGTGCTCGATGACCGTGTCGAGGAGGTCCTCGAGCTGACCGAGCAGGGCCAGGCTCGCCTTGGGGCAGGGGACCTGCGCGGCATAGTGCGGCACGGCGGCCCACGAGGAGATCGAGACCATCTCGGCCTGGTGCGCGCCGTCGGCGACGACCCCGGTGATGCCCGTCGGCCCCTCGTACTGGGAGGGCTCGAGCTCGAAGCGGTACGAGGTCATCTCGTCGGGGCTGGACGAGGACACCGGGATCGGTCGCGTGTGGGCGACGTCCGCCAGCAGCGCCCCCAGGCAGATGACGGTCTCGACGCCGTGGGCGACCCCCAGGTCGAGCAGCTCGGTGGTGAAGGCCCGCCAGCGGAAGGAGGGCTCCGTCCCCGTGACGAGCAGGACGTCGCGGCCGAGGCTGTCGGGGGAGGCGAGGAGGATGCGGGTGGTGTTCCAGTGGATCCCGCGACCCTGACCCTGGTTGGTCACCTGCGGGCGGTTGACCTGGAAGTCGTAGTAGTCCTCGGGGTCGATCGCGGCGACGGTCTCGGCGTCCCACAGCTCGATGAGGTGCTCGATGACGCGGGAGGCCGCCTCACCGGCGTCGTTCCATCCCTCGAAGGCGAGGATCATCACCGGGTCGTGCAGCTCGGGCAGGTCCTCGATCTCGATCACGCTCCCCAGCCTACGACGCGTAGCCTCGGACCCCGTGGACATCGTGAACTCCCTGCCCGCCGCCGTCCTGTGGGACATGGACGGCACCCTCGTCGACACCGAGCCCTACTGGATCCGTGCCGAGCACGAGCTCGTCGAGTCCTTCGGCGGGACGTGGAGCCACGAGCTCGCCCTCGGCCTCGTCGGGAACCCCCTGCTGGTCTCGGCGCAGTTCATCCTCGACAACTCGCCGGTCGACCTGCCGGCGGAGGAGGTCGTGCACCGCCTGCAGAGCCGGGTGGTCGAGCAGGTCGGTGACGCCGTGCCGTGGCGGCCCGGGGCCCGCGAGCTGCTCGCGGCCTGTCGCGCGCAGGGTGTGCCGTGCGCGCTGGTGACGATGTCGTGGACCGACCTCGCGGGCGCCGTCGTCGATGCGACGGAGCCGGGGTCCTTTGCCCTCTCGGTCACCGGTGACCGCGTCACCCACGGCAAGCCGCACCCCGAGCCCTACGACACGGCCGTGCGTGGGCTCGGCGTGAGGGCGGGGGACTGCGTCGCGCTCGAGGACTCGCCGACCGGCGTCCGGTCCGCCGTCGCCGCCGGCGTCCCCACCCTCGCGATCCCGCACGTCGTCGACATCCCGCAGATCGCCGGAGCCGTGCAGGTACCGAGCCTGTCCTCACTCACGCCGACCGACCTGCTGGCCACCGCGCTCGGCGAGGCGGGCGCAAGAGCCTAGGCAGTTGCGAAGGGGGAGTGCAGGAGCCTAGGCAGTTGCGAAGGGGGAGTGCAGGGGTCTAGATGGACGCGGAGGTGTCCGGCATGGGTGGGGGAGTCCCGCCGAAGGAGGGGCACAGCGGCTTGAAGTCGCACCAGCTGCACAGCCGAGAGGGTCGCGGACGGAAGTCCCGGTCCGCGACCGCCTTCTCGATGGCCGCCCAGACCGCCTTGACGTTGCGCTCGAGGGCGAGCAGCTCCCCTTCGTCCGGCTCGTAGCGGATGACGGTGCCGTCGCCGAGGTAGACCAGCTGCAGCAGGTCGGGCACCCGCCCGGTGCGGTGCCACATGACCAGACCGTAGAACTTCATCTGGAACAGGGCCTTGCCCTCGAAGCCGGGCCCCGGTGTCCGGCCGGTCTTGTAGTCGACGACCCGCACCTGCCCCTGCGGGGCCACGTCGACGCGGTCGATGATGCCGCGCAGGAGCAGCCCGTCCACCTCGACCTCGACCTTGAGCTCACGGTCAGCAGGCTCGAGCCGCGAGGGGTCCTCGAGGGTGAACCACCGGTCGGTGAGCTTCCCTGCCTGGGCGAACCACGACTCGAGGGTCGACGACTGGTCGTCGGCGAGCATCGCCGCCAGCTCCGGGCGCTCCTGCACGAGCGCGTGCCACCGGTCGGGCACGAGCGACCGAGCGGCCGCGGGCGTGCGCTCGGACGCAGGCAGGTCGAAGATGTCCTCGAGCACGGCGTGCACGAGCGTGCCGCGCACGGCCGCAGGTGACGGCGCCTCCTCGAGTCGGTCGATGGTGCGGAAGCGGTACTTCAGCGGGCACTGCTTGAAGTCCGCCGCACGCGACGGGGAGATGGCGGGAGTCACTCCGGCGCGTAACCGAGGTTGGGGCCCAGCCAGCGCTCGGCCTCACGCATCGTCCAGCCCTTGCGCTCGGCGTAGTCCTCCACTTGGTCCCTGGCTACGCGCCCGACGACGAAGTACTGGCTGTCGGGGTGGGCGAAGTACCAGCCGGAGACCGCTGCCCCCGGCCACATGGCCATGCCCTCGGTCAGCTCGATGCCGATCTCGTCGACGTCGAGGAGCTGCCACAGCGTCCTCTTCTCGGTGTGGTCGGGACAGGCGGGGTAGCCCGGGGCCGGTCGGATGCCGGCGTACCGCTCCTTGATCAGCGCCTCGTTGTCCAGGTCCTCGTCCGCCGCGTAGCCCCAGAACTCCGTGCGCACCCGCTCGTGCAGGCGCTCGGCGAAGGCCTCGGCGAAGCGGTCGGCCAGCGCCTCGAGCAGGATCGCGTTGTAGTCGTCGTGCTCGGCCTTGAACTCGGCGATCTTCTCCGCGGCGCCGATGCCGCCGGTGACGGCGAAGGCCCCGATCCAGTCCTTGATGCCGGTGTCCTTGGGCGCGACGAAGTCGGCCAGGCTGCGGTTGGGCACCCCCGGCCGGTGCTTGCCCTGCTGGCGCAGCATGTGCAGCGTGTGCGCGACCTCGGAGCGCGACTCGTCGGTGTAGATCTCGATGTCGTCGCCGACCGCGTTGGCGGGGAAGAGGCCGATGACCCCCTTGGCGGTCAGCCACTTCTCCTCGATGATCCGGTCGAGCATCACCTGCGCCTCGTCGTAGAGCTTGCGGGCCACCTCTCCCGTCTGCGGGTTGTTGAGGATGTCGGGGAAGGACCCCTTGAGCTCCCAGGCGTTGAAGAAGGGCTGCCAGTCGAAGTACTCCCGCAGCTCGGCGAGGTCGTAGTCCTCGAAGACCATGCGGGTGGGGGAGACGCCCGACACGTGGGGCTGCTCCTGGCCCCAGTCGATCGGGGTGCGCGCCTCCTGCGCCTCCTCGTGGCTGAGCATCGGGCGGTCGTTGTTCTTGGCCGCGTGCCGCTTGCGCAGGGCGTCGTAGTCGGCGCCCACCTCCGCGAGCAACGGCTCCTTGCCGGTCCGCGAGAGCAGCTGGCTGACCACCGGGACGGACCGGGAGGCGTCCTTGACCCACACGACCGGCCCGTCGTACTGCTGGTCGACCTTGACGGCAGTGTGCGCGCGGGAGGTGGTCGCGCCGCCGATGAGCAGCGGGATGTCGAAGCCCTGCCGTTGCATCTCGGAGGCCACCCCCACCATCTCGTCGAGCGAGGGCGTGATCAGGCCGGAGAGGCCGATGACGTCGGCGTCGTGCTCGCGGGCCGTCTCGAGGATCTTCTGCGTCGGGACCATCACGCCGAGGTCGATGACGTCGTAGTTGTTGCACTGCAGGACGACGCCGACGATGTTCTTGCCGATGTCGTGCACGTCCCCCTTGACGGTGGCCATGATGACCGTGCCGTTCGACCGCTCCGCGTCACCGGGCTGCTTCGACGCCTCGATGAAGGGGATGAGGTGGGCCACCGCCTTCTTCATCACCCGGGCGGACTTGACCACCTGGGGCAGGAACATCTTGCCGGCGCCGAAGAGGTCGCCGACGACGCCCATGCCGTCCATGAGCGGTCCCTCGATCACCTCGATCGGCTGGCCACCCTCCTCGTCGATCTCCCGGCGCAGGTCCTCGGTGTCCTCGACCACGTGGTCGTCGATCCCCTTGACGAGGGAGTGCGTGATGCGTTCGCGAAGGGGGAGCTCGCGCCACTGCTCGTTGGCCTCCTCGGCCTTGTGGCCGTCACCGCGGAACTCCTCGGCGATCTCCAGCAGGCGCTCTGTGGAGTCCTCACGACGGTTGAGCACGACGTCCTCGATCCGCTCGCGCAGCTCGGGGTCGATCGTGTCGTAGGGGACGAGGGCGCCGGCGTTGACGATCCCCATGTCCATGCCGGCGCGTATCGCGTGGTACAGGAAGACCGCGTGGATGGCCTCGCGCACGGCGTTGTTGCCGCGGAAGCTGAAGGAGACGTTGGACACTCCGCCCGAGACGAGGACGCCCGGCAGGTTCTCCTTGATCCAGCGGGTTCCCTCGATGAAGTCGGTCCCGTAGGCGGCGTGCTCCTCGATGCCGGTGGCCAGGGCGAAGATGTTGGGGTCGAAGACGATGTCCTCGGCGGGGAACCCGACCTCCTGCGTGAGGATCGTGTACGCCCGCTGGGCGATCTCCGTGCGGCGCTGCAGGTTGTCGGCCTGCCCCGCCTCGTCGAAGCCCATGACGACGACGGCGGCGCCGTACTTGCGGCACAGCCGGGCCTGCTCGACGAAGGGCTCGACGCCCTCCTTCATCGAGATCGAGTTGACGATGGCCTTGCCCTGGGTGCGCTGCAGCCCTGTCTCGATGACCTCCCACTTGGAGGAGTCGATCATCAGCGGCACCTTGGAGATGTCCGGCTCGGAGGAGACGAGGTTGACGAAGGTTCCCATCGCGGCCACGCCGTCGAGCATCCCCTCGTCCATGTTGATGTCGATGGCCTGGGCGCCGTTCTCGACCTGCTGGCGCGCCACGGACAGGGCCGCCGGGTAGTCGTCGGCCTCGATGAGCTTGCGGAAGCGTGCCGACCCGGTGACGTTGGTGCGCTCACCGACGTTGACGAAGAGCGACTCGCTGGTGACGTTGAAGGCCTCGAGCCCGGACAGGCGCAGGGCCGGCTCGACCTCGATCGGCACGCGCGGCGGGGCTCCCTCGATCCCCGCGGCGATGGCGGCGACGTGCTCGGGCGTGGTGCCGCAGCAGCCACCGAGGATGTTGACCAGGCCCGACGTGGCGAACTCCGAGACGAGCTCGGCCATGTACTGCGGGTCCTGGTCGTACTCACCGAAGGCATTGGGCAGGCCCGCGTTGGGGTAGGCCGACACGAAGGTGTCGGCGACCCGGCCCAGCTCGACGAGGTACTGGCGCATCTCCTCGGCGCCGAGGGCGCAGTTGAGGCCGACGGCCACCGGCTGCGCGTGCCGGATGGAGTTCCAGAAGGCCTCGGTCGTCTGGCCGGTGAGGGTGCGCCCCGATGCGTCGGTGATCGTGCCCGAGACGATGACCGGCCACCGGCGGTCCTGCTCCTCGAAGAGGGTCTCGAGGGCGAAGATCGCGGCCTTGGCGTTGAGCGTGTCGAAGATCGTCTCGAGGAGCAGCACGTCGGCGCCGCCCTCGACGAGGCCGGATGCCTGCTCGTGGTAGGCCTCCACCAGCTGGTTGAAGGTGATGTTGCGCTTGCCCGGGTCGTTGACGTCGGGGGAGATCGAGGCCGTGCGCACGGTGGGGCCCATCGCCCCGAGCACGTAGCGCGGCCGCGAGGGGTCGGCGGCCATCGCCTCGTCCGCGGCCTCCCGCGCCAGCCGGGCCGCGGCGACGTTCATCTCGTGGGCGAGCTCCTCCATGCCGTAGTCGGCAAGGGAGATCCGCTGCGCGTTGAAGGTGTTGGTCTCGATGAGGTCGGCGCCGGCGTCGAGGTACTGGCGGTGCAGGTCCTTGACGATGGCCGGCTGGGTGAGCGAGAGCAGGTCGTTGTTGCCGCGGACGTCGCCCTCCCGGTCGGCGAAGCGCTCCCCACGGAAGTCGGCCTCCGACAGTCCCTGCTGCTGGAGCATCGTCCCCATCCCGCCGTCCATGAGGAGGACCCGCTCGCGCAGGGCCTCCTGCAGGACGGCGGTGGCATCGGGACGAAGGGCGGCGTGGGACACCGGGGACTCCTGATCATCGAGGGTGGGAGACCTCCCATTATCAGGCATCACCCTCCCTCGCCTAGGGTCAGGTCCATGGCCGAGCCCATCCAACCGCCCCCGCGCGGGATCCGTCTGGCCACGATCGGCTCGGTCCCCGTCTACCTCGGGTGGTCGTGGCTGCTGCTCGGCGTCATCATCGTGGTGATCATCGGGCCCGGCACCGCCGCCCAGTTCGGGACGGTCACCGGGTACGCCATAGCGGCCGTCTACGCGCTCGCACTCCTGCTGAGCGTCCTGGCGCACGAGGCGGCGCACGCGGTCGCGGCCCGGGCCCACGGGCACACGGTGCACCGGGTCGTGGCCGACCTGTGGGGCGGCCACACGGCCTTCGACGCCTCGCACGGCACCGCACGGAGCGCGGCGACGATCGCGATCGTCGGCCCACTCACCAACGGCCTCATCGCGGTCCTCGCCTTCGCCGGGGTCATCACCTCCGGGTCGGAGATCACCGTGACGTTGCTCACGGGCGTGGCCTTCGTCAACGGTGCGCTGGCCGTCTTCAACCTCCTCCCGGGCCTGCCCCTCGACGGGGGCCAGGTCGTGGAGTCGCTGATCTGGGCGGCCACGGGTGACCAGTCCCGTGCGCGGGTCATCGCCGGCTGGTCGGGCCGCGTGCTGGTCGTGCTGCTCCTCGTCGCGATCATCGGCGTCCCCCTCGCGCGCGGCACGTCGCCGGACCTGTCGATCGCCCTGTGGACCGCACTCATCGGGGCCTTCCTGTGGTCGGGGGCCACGAGCGCCATCGCCCAGGGCGAGGCGCTGGGCACCCTGCGGGGCCTCGACGTCCGCTCCGTCCTCGAGCCGGCCGCCGCCATCGGTGGCGATCGGCCGCTGACGGAGCTGACCTCCCTTCGCGCCCTGCCGGTCGTCGTCGACGAGGCAGGCCGGCCGGTCGGGCTGATCGACCACGACGCCCTCCGCTCGGTGCCGCCGGGCGCCGTGGCGAGCACCCCGGTCTCCGCGGTGACCACGCCCGCGCCGGAGGCGTGGACCACCGAGCTGCGGCCGGGGCACGAGGCGCTGGACCTGGTGCGCGCCTTCCAGTCCTCCGGCTCCTCGATCGTCGCGGTCACCACGGATGGCCGGCTCCAGGGGGTCGCGCGGGCGGCACGGGTCAATGCGGCCCTCTCCCGCAACTAGACTCAGCCCCCATGAGTGCCACCGGATCCGCCTATCGCCGTGGACCCTTCCGTGAGGGGGACCGGGTGCAGCTGACCGACCCGAAGGGGCGGATGCACACCATCACCCTCACCCCGGGGAAGCAGTTCCACACCCACCGCGGCCACGTCAAGCACGACGACCTCATCGGGGAGCCGGACGGCTCCACGGTGACCCACACGTCCGGGACCGAGTACCTGGCCCTGCGCCCGCTGCTGTCCGACTACGTCATGTCGATGCCCCGCGGCGCGGCCGTCGTCTACCCGAAGGACGCCGGGCAGGTCGTCCAGATGGCGGACGTCTTCCCCGGTGCGACCGTCGTCGAGGCGGGCGTCGGCTCCGGTGCGCTGTCGATGTCGCTGCTGCGCGCCGTCGGTGACACCGGGCGGGTGCACTCCTTCGAGCGGCGGGAGGACTTCGCGACGATCGCCCGGGCGAACGCCCAGGCCTTCTTCGGAGAGGACCACCCCGCGTGGACCGTGACCGTCGGGGACCTCGTCGAGTCCCTCCCGGACGCGGTCGAGCCGGGCAGCGTCGACCGGGTCGTGCTCGACATGCTCGCCCCGTGGGAGTGCCTCGAGGTCGTCGCCGACGCCCTGGTCCCCGGGGGCGTGCTCATCTGCTACGTCGCGACCGCGACGCAGCTGAGCAAGGTCGCCGAGGCGATGCGGGACCACGGCGGCTTCACCGAGCCGGAGGCCTGGGAGTCGCTCGTGCGTGGCTGGCACCTCGAGGGGCTCGCCGTGCGGCCGCAGCACCGCATGCACGGCCACACCGGCTTCCTCATCTCGACGCGCCGCCTCGCGCCGGGCGCCACCCCGCCGGTGCGCAAGCGCCGGCCCGGTCGTGGTTACGCCGCCCAGGAGGAGGCAGCGGGCGAGGCGAGCGCCCCGGCTCCCGCTGACGCGCCCCCCGGCGCGGATGACGCGGAGTGGACCCCGGAGGCGCTCGGCGAGCGGGTCGCCTCCGCGAAGAGGATGCGCAAGCTCGCCCGAGGAGTGGTCCCCCCTTCGCCGAGATGAGGACTCGGGGGAGACTGGGAGGAGACCGCCCACCCGGCGGGAAGGGAGCAGACGTCGATGACCACCGAACCGACCCCCCAGCGCGACCGCGAGCTGCGCGACCTGCGTGAGGACCTCGCACGCCAGAAGTCGCAGTCAGCGACCGTCGCCTCGCAGAACGAGCGCCTCGTGCGCACCCTCAAGGACGCGCGCCAGCAGATCGTGACCCTCCGCGAGGAGCTCGAGCGCCTGGCGCAGCCGCCCGCGTCGTACGCGGTCATCGTCGAGGTGCACGCGCAGGACCAGGCCGTCGACGTGCTCAGCGGTGGTCGCAAGATGCACGTGGCCGTCAGCCCGGCCGTCGCTCCGGAGGAGCTGGGCGTCGGCCGCGAGGTGCGGCTCAACGAGGCGATGAACGTCGTCTCGGTCCACGGCGAGGACGTCGCCGGCGAGGTCGTCGTCGTCAAGGAGGTCCTGGACGAGGACCGGCTGCTGGTGATCATGCGCCAGGACGAGGAGCGGGTGGTCCGGCGCGGCACCAGGGTCAGGGAGAAGCAGGTACGCGTCGGGGACGCCGTGCTCGTCGACCAGCGCAGCAACATCGCCGTCGAGCGCATCCCGCGGGCGGAGGTCGCCGACCTCGTCCTCGAGGAGGTCCCGGACCTGGGCTACGACGACATCGGCGGTCTCTCGGCCCAGATCGAGGCGATCCGCGACAGCGTCGAGCTGCCCTACCTGCACGCCGACCTCTACGAGCGCCACCAGCTCAAGGCGCCCAAGGGCGTGCTGCTCTACGGGCCGCCGGGCAACGGCAAGACGATGATCGCCAAGGCCGTCGCGTCCTCGCTCGCCCGAAAGGTCGCCGAGCGCACGGGCCAGGAGAGTGCCACGGCCTACTTCCTCAACATCAAGGGCCCCGAGCTGCTCAACAAGTACGTCGGCGAGACCGAGCGCCACATCCGGCTGATCTTCCACCGTGCCCGCGAGAAGTCGAGCGACGGCACCCCGGTCGTCGTCTTCTTCGACGAGATGGACAGCCTCTTCCGCACCCGCGGGTCGGGCGTCTCCTCCGACGTGGAGACGACGATCGTGCCGCAGCTGCTCGCCGAGATCGACGGCGTGGAGGGCCTGGACAACGTCATCGTCATCGGCGCGACGAACCGCGAGGACATGATCGACCCGGCCATCCTGCGCCCGGGGCGCCTGGACGTGAAGATCAAGATCGACCGCCCCGACATCGAGGGCGCCCGCGACATCTTCAGCAAGTACCTCACCGCCGACCTGCCGCTGCACCCCGAGGACCTGGGCGAGCACGACGGCAACGCCGAGGCGACGGTCTCCGAGATGATCGATGCGGTCGTCGAGCGGATGTACGCCGAGTCCGACGAGAACCAGTTCCTCGAGGTCACCTACGCCGGTGGGGACAAGGAGATCCTCTACTTCAAGGACTTCAACTCCGGTGCGATGATCCAGAACATCGTCGACCGGGCGAAGAAGGCCGCGATCAAGGACCTCCTCACCACGGGGACCGAGGGCCTGCGCGTCGGGCACCTCCTGGATGCCTGCGTCGCGGAGTTCAAGGAGAACGAGGACCTCCCCAACACGACCAACCCGGACGACTGGGCGAAGATCTCGGGCAAGAAGGGCGAGCGCATCGTCTACGTGCGCACCCTCATCGGCGGCAAGTCCGGCGCCGCTGAACCGGGTCGCTCGATCGACACGGGCCACCGCACCGGCCAGTACCTCTGACGTCAGCGGCGCGCGGCGGCGAGGCCGGCCAGCACGCGCCAGCCGATGAGGGTCGCGGCCAGGAAGAGCGTCGCGACGACGACGAAGGGCAGTGCCGTGCCCTGGCCGCTCAGGGCACGCAGCGCCATGCCCGCGACGAGGGTGACCAACCACACGGGGACGCCCTCGACCCACCGGATCGGCCACGTGCGCCGGGTGGTCACGACGAGGGCCCAGCCGATGCCCAGCCCCACGAGGAAGGGCCATGCGGTGTGCGCCCACCCGAGCAGGTCCAGCCCCTCCTCGTGGGTGCGGCGACCGACCCCCGTGAAGACGATGACGAGGAGGACGTCCAGGACCGCCGCGACCGCGGTCGACCTGCCGGGGCGAGGGAGGCCGCCGGCCACCCTCACGCCCCGTCGACGAGGTGGCGGCGCAGCTCGGAGACGAGCTCTGCGCGCTGCTGCGGCCCCGTGCGGGCGACACCGGGGAAGCTGATGAAGCCGTGCGGCATCCCCACGTAGTTGGTCAGTCGCACCGGTACCCCGGCTGCCCGCAGCGCGTCCGCATAGCGCGTGCCGTCGTCACGGATCGGGTCGAGGTCACCGGTCTGGACGAGGGCCGGCGCGACACCGCCGACGTCGCCGAAGAGCGGTGAGACCAGCGGGTCGGTGTCGCCGAGGGCCTCGGGCCCGCTGCCGAGGTAGTGGGCCCGGAAGGCGTGGATGTTCGCCTCGGTGAGGATCGGGGCGTGGGCGTGCTCGCGGATCGAGGGCGAGGCGAGCGTCATGTCCGTCGCCGGGTAGATCAGCGCCTGGTGCCGGATCGCGGTGGTCCCGTCGACCGTCAGGTCGCGCAGCTCCTGCGCGACGACGGCGGCGAGGTTGCCACCGGCCGAGTCGCCGCACAGGGCGACGCGCGAGCGGTCGTGGTCGCGTCCACCCACCTCGACGAGCCAGCGGGTGGCGTCGATGGCGTCGTGCGCGGCCGTGGGGGCCCGGTGCTCGGGGGCCAGACGGTAGTCGACGCTCACGACGAGCGCGTCGAGCTCGGCGGCCAGGTGGCTGCACAGCGGGTCGTACATCCGGGTGGATCCCTGGACCCATCCGCCGCCGTGGAGGAAGACGACCAGCGGGCGCCCCGGCCGGCTCCCGTCGGGCGTGTACCAGCGCAGCGGGATCGCCGCCCCGTCGCGGGCGGGGGCGCTGCCCTCGTCGATCGTCACCGAGGGCACGACCCCGCCGGTGATCCAGGAGAAGGGAGGGGAGGTCGGGTAGACCGTCGCCCGGCTGCGCGCGATGTCCTCCGCGGTCGCCTCGGAGATGGGCGTCCGGCCCACGTTGTCGAGGTAGCTCGTCAGCAGGGTGATCAGCGGGGCCATGCCGGGGTAGGGCTTCTTCATCGGTCCTCCGGGTGCAGGTGGTGGCGGAGCTCGCCCACGAGCTCCTGGAGTGCGGGCTGCGCCGCGGGGGCGAGCCCGGGGAAGTTGAGGAAGCCGTGCGGTGCGCCGCGGTATCTCGTGTGCCGCACCTCGACCCCGGCTGCGCGCAGGGCGTCGACGTACGCCTCGCCGTCGGGACGAAGGGGGTCGAGCTCGGCCGTCTGCACCAGCGCCGGCGGCAGGCCCGCCAGGTCGCCGTGGGCGGGGGAGACGAGCGGGTCGCGGTCGTCCGCGTCGTCGCCGAGGTAGAGACCCCGGAAGCTGCGCAGCATGGCTGGCGTGAGGATCGGGTACCGCTGGTCGAGCGCCTGCAGGTCGTCCAGCTCGCGCACCGTCAGGTCGGGAGCGGGGTAGACCAGGGCCTGGTGGCGCAGCCCCACAAAGGCCTCGTCACGCAGGTGCTGGGCGATCCCCGCGGCGAGGTTGCCGCCGGCCGAGTCGCCCGTGACCCCCACGGAGTCGGTGCGGACCCCGAGGGCGTCGGCGTGCTCCAGGGCCCAGGCGGTGGCGTCCCGGCAGTCGTGCGCGGCGATCGGCGCGCGGTACTCGGGTGCCATGCGGTAGGCCACCGTGACGACGACGGCCCGGGCCGCCGCGGCGATCCGGGTGAGGTACGGGTCGTAGACGCCGATGTGGCCGATGACGAAGCCGCCGCCGTGGAAGTGCAGGAGCAGCGGCAGCCGCTCCGCCGACGCGGGCCGGTGGACGCGCACCTTCACCTCGTGGCCGTCGCGCACGGTGATGTGGTGGTCCTCGCTGCGCACGCCGCGGTGGGGTGTCCCCACGACCCAGGTGTAGGGCGGTCGCATCGGCACCGTGCTGCGCATCCTCGAGAGCCGATCGGGGGTCATCTCGTCGGCGGTGACCGAGAAGCGCGTGAGGAAGTCGAGGATCCTCGTACCCATGGGCATCCACGTCTGATCGTCCACGCGCCCATTCAACACGCTGCCCCTCGGCCGCAGGGTGGGGGGCGCCTACCCTGTGGCCATGAGCGTGCGACGGGTGATGGGTATCGAGACCGAGTACGGGATCGCCGTCCCGGGACAGCCGCAGGCCAACCCGATGGCCGCCTCCGGCGACGTGGTCACCACCTACGCGCGTGCGCACGGCCTGCGCGCCGCCCACGGCGCCTGGGACTACAGCGACGAGCACCCGCTCATCGACGCGCGCGGCTTCGAGGTGCCGCGCTCGCGCGCCGACCTGTCCCAGCTGACCGACGTCGAGGACCCCACGCTCGCCAACGTCGTGCTGGCCAACGGGGCGCGCCTGTACGTCGACCACGCGCATCCCGAGTACTCCAGCCCGGAGGTCACCTCCCCGCGGGACGCCGTCGTGTGGGACCGCGCGGGGGAGCTGGTGATGCGCGAGGTCGTGGAGCGGCTGGCGGAGCGTCCGCCCGGCATCAACCTGTACAAGAACAACACCGACGGCAAGGGCTCGTCCTACGGCACCCACGAGAACTTCCTCGTGTCGCGCCGGACCCCCTTCGAGCGGATCATCGCCGGGCTGACCCCCTTCTTCGTCGCCCGCCAGGTCATGTGCGGCGCGGGCCGGGTCGGCATCGGCCAGGAGAGCGAGCACACCGGCTACCAGATCTCCTCCCGCAGCGACTTCTTCGAGGCGCCCGTCGGTCTGGAGACGACCTTCAAGCGCCCCATCATCAACACGCGCGACGAGCCGCACGCCGACCCCGACATCTGGCGTCGGCTGCACGTGATCATCGGTGACGCCAACCAGGCCGACGTGGCCAACCTCGTCAAGACCGGCTCGACCTCGCTCGTGCTGTCCCTCATCGAGGCGGACGCGATCGACCGCCGTCTCGAGGTGCTGCATCCGGTCGAGGCGCTCAAGGTCATCTCGCACGACCCCACCTGCACGGCGACGGTGCGGATGCGTGACGGCCGTGACCTCACGGCGGTGCAGATCCTCACCGAGTACCTGGAGATGGCCACCGCCCTCGTCGAGCGCGAAGGGAGCGACCCGGCCACCGACGAGGTCCTCACCCACTGGGAGCGGCTCCTCGGGCTCCTCGCGCACGACCCGATGGACGCGGCGGCCGACATCGACTGGGTCGCCAAGCTCAACCTGCTCGAGCGCTACCGCCAGCGGGACGGCATGCAGTGGGGTGATCCCCGCCTGGCGGCGATCGACATCCAGTTCTCCGACGTGCGCGCGGACAAGGGCATCTTCCACACGCTCGAGCGGGCCGGTCGGATCACCCGCCTGACCACCGACGACGAGGTCCGCGCGGCCGTCTCCACCCCGCCCGCCGACACCAGGGCGTGGCTGCGTGGCGGTACGGTCGAGCGTCTCGGGGAGCACGTCGTGTCCGCCTCGTGGGACAGCCTCGTGCTCCGACTGCCGCGGGCGGGACGGATCGCGCGCGTGTCGATGCTCGACCCCCTGGCCCACGGCCGTGACGAGACCGAGACGTTGCTGTCCGCCGGTGACGTCGACGACCTCGTGGCCGGGCTCGGGGCATAGGCTCGCAGGTACCGGGTGCCGGCAGCTGCCGGCCGCGACGAGAAGGAGCAGCAATGGCGCAGGAGCAGACCCGTCCCGAGCGTTCCGGTGGTGGCGACGAGGGTCCCGCCGACGAGGGGACCCAGGTGGCGGCGCAGAACGCCGCCCGCGACGAGGACGTCGACTCGGTGCTCGACGAGATCGACGGCGTCCTGGAGTCCAACGCCGAGGAGTTCGTCAAGGGCTTCGTCCAGAAGGGCGGGCAGTGAGTCCCGAGCGGACCCACGGGCGGTTGCCGCAGGCCTTCATGACCGCCGGCGGGGCATCCTTCACGGAGTTCGTCGGTCGGCACGAGCCCCAGCTGCTGCCGGGCCGCCGGGCCCTGCCGAGCACACCCGCGCTCGAGGCGCCCCACGGGACGACGATCGTCAGCCTGGCCTGGCCGGGCGGGGTCCTCATGGCCGGTGACCGGCGGGCGACGACGGGCCACGTCATCGCCAACCGGGACATGGACAAGGTCTTCGCCGCGGACGACCTCTCGCTCGTCGGCATCGCCGGCACGGCCGGCGTGGCGATCGAGATGGTGCGCCTGTTCCAGGTGGAGCTCGAGCACTACGAGAAGATCGAGGGCACGCACATGTCGCTCGAGGGCAAGGCCAACCGGCTGGCGGCGATGCTGCGCAGCAACCTCGGCCTGGCGATGCAGGGCCTGGCCGTCGTCCCCGCGTTCGGTGGGTACGACCCCGACGCCGGCACGGGGCGGATCTTCTCCTACGACGTGACCGGCGGGTGCTACGAGGAGCACCGCCACCACAGCGTCGGCTCGGGGGCGGCCTTCGCCCGGGGGGCGCTGAAGAAGCTGTGGCGCCCCGACATGGGCCACGAGGAAGCGGTCCGGGTGGCCGTCGAGGCGCTCTACGACGCCGCCGACGACGACTCCGCGACGGGCGGTCCCGACGTGCACCGGCGGATCTGGCCGACGGTGGGTGTCGTCGGTGCCGACGGCGTGACCTTCCTCGACGAGTCGGTGCTCGAGGAGACGGTCGCGACCGTGCTGGAGACCCGCCGCGACAACCCGGGAGGTGCACGGTGACCCAACCCCCCTTCTACGTCTCACCCGAGCAGGTGATGAAGGACCGGGCGGACTTCGCCCGGGCCGGGATCGCCCGCGGCCGTTCGGTGGTCGTCCTCGCCTACGACGGCGGCATCCTCTTCGTCGCCGACAACCCGAGCAGCCGGTCGCTGAACAAGGTGAGCGAGATCTACGACCGCATCGGCTTCGCCGCGGTCGGCAAGTACAACGAGTTCGAGAACCTGCGCGTGGCCGGCATCCGCTACGCCGACCTGCGCGGCTACTCCTACGACCGCTCGGACGTGACCGCACGCGGGCTGGCCAACGCCTACGCCCAGACTCTGGGCACCGTCTTCACGGAGGACCAGAAGCCCTACGAGGTCGAGATCGTGGTCGCCGAGGTCGGTCGTACCAGCGAGAGCGACCGGATCTACCGGCTCACCTACGACGGGTCCGTCTCGGACGAGGCCGGCTGCGTCGTCATCGGCGGGGCCAGCGAGCAGCGGGGGGAGACCCTGCGCTCGCGGTGGCGCCGCGGGATGGCACTGGGCGAGGCCTTCGACCTGGCGGTGGATGTCCTCTCGCTCGTCGGCGAAGGGGAAATGTCGGGTCCGCGGGTACCGCTCGACGCGCTCGAGATCGCCGTTCTCGAGCGGGACCGGCCGCGCCGGTGCTTCCGGCGGCTCACCGGTGACGCGATCCGCGAGGGTTAGCCTGCAGAGGTGGAGCGACGCATCTTCGGCATCGAGACCGAGTTCGGGATCACGGCCGTCACCGACGGGCAACGACGACTGACGCCGGACGAGGTCGCCCGGTACCTCTTCCGCAAGGTGGTCACCTGGGGGCGGTCGAGCAATGTCTTCCTGCCCAACGGCTCCCGGCTCTACCTCGACGTCGGCAGCCACCCCGAGTACGCCACGGCCGAGTGCGACGACCTGCGCACCCTCGTCGCCCACGACCGGGCGGGGGAGCGGATCGTCCAGGACCTGGTCGAGGATGCGCAGGCGCGTCTGGCGGAGGACGGCGTCGCCGGAGACATCTACGTCTTCAAGAACAACGTCGACTCCGCCGGCAACTCCTACGGCTGCCACGAGAACTTCCTCGTCGCCCGCACCGACAACTTTCCCGCGGTGACCGAGGGGCTGCTGCCCTTCCTCATCACCCGCCAGCTGATCGCCGGCACCGGCAAGCTGATGACGAGCAGCCGGGGGACCACCTTCTCGGTGAGCCAGCGGGCCGACCACATCTGGGAGGGCGTCTCGTCCGCGACCACCCGCTCGCGGCCGATCATCAACACCCGGGACGAGCCGCACGCGGACGCCGAGCACTACCGCCGCATGCACGTCATCGTGGGCGACTCGACGATGACCGAGACCACGACGCTGCTCAAGGTGGGGTCGGCACACCTCGTGCTGCGCATGCTCGAGGACGGCGTCGCCATGCCGGACATGACGCTGGACAACCCGATCCGGGCGATCCGCGACATCAGCCTCGACCGGACCGGACGCACCCCGGTGGCCCTCGCCGACGGCCGCCGCATGAGCGCTCTGGAGATCCAGGGCGAGTACCTCACCCGGGCCCGCGAGTACGCCGCCCGGGAAGGCATCAACGACGTGCTCACCACCCAGGTCCTCGACCTGTGGGAGCGGACCCTGCGGGCCGTGGAGACCGACGACCTGTCGCTCGTCGACACCGAGATCGACTGGGTGATCAAGTACCGCCTCCTGGACGCGTACGCCGCGCGACACGGTCTCGACCCGGACGACCCGCGGCTGGCGCAGCTCGACCTCGCCTACCACGACATCGACCCCTCCCGGGGGGTGCACCACGTGCTCCAGCGGGCCGGCCGCATCGCGCGGGTCGTCACCGACGAGGAGATCGCCACGGCGGTCGACACCCCGCCGCAGACGACGCGTGCCAAGCTGCGCGGCGACTTCGTGCGCACCGCGCGGGAGCACTCGCGCGACGTGACGGTCGACTGGGTGCACCTGAAGGTCAACGACGAGGCGCAGCGGACGGTGCTGTGCAAGGACCCCTTCCGGTCCGTCGACGAGCGGGTCGAGCGCCTCATCGACATGATGAGCGGCCCCTGACGGGTGATACCCACCTGCAGGTCAGCGGACATCCAGCATTCGTGGTTAGGGTGTCCCGGACCCGTTACCCCACACCATCGATGAGGTTGATCGTGCCGAAGGCCCGTCCCCGCCTGACCACTGCCGTTGCGGCGTCGCTCGCATCGCTGATGCTGCTGACCGCCTGCGGCAGTGACTCCGAGAGCGACTCGTCGGGCGAGGGGTCCAGCGAGTCGGCGGCGTCGGCCGCCGACGATGCGAACGAGTCGACCCCGACGCTCGCGGAGCCGAAGGAGGAGGACCTCGAGAAGGTCGAGGCCATCGAGGTCACGGCGGCCGAGGGCAAGAAGGGCCCCTCCGTGGAGCTGCCCGAGAAGCCGCTCGAGGTCTCCCAGACCACCCGGACGACCCTCGAGGAGGGCGACGGCAAGGACCTGGCCGACGACGCCTATGCCACGGTCGATCTGGCGATGTTCTCCGCCAAGGACGGCAAGCCCGTCGAGGGCTCGGAGACGTACACCAGCTCGCCCATCGTCCTCGACCTGGGCAACAAGCAGTCCCTGCCCGGGCTCGTCAAGGCCATCAAGGGCCAGCCCGTCGGGACCAGCGGAGTGGCCGTGCTCCCGCCCGAGGACCTCTTCGGCGAGCAGGGCGCGCCGCAGCTGGGCATCAGCGGCAAGGACAACCTCGTGCTCGTCTACGACGTGCGCGGCGAGCTGCCGCCCAAGGCGCAGGGCAAGAAGGTCGAGCCGAAGGACGGCCTGCCCAAGGTCGACTGGAAGGCCGACGCCCCCGCCGACATCACCATCCCCGAGGGTGAGGAGCCGCCCGAGGACCTCGTCGTCGAGAAGCTCATCAAGGGTGACGGCGAGACGATCACGAAGGACGACTACGTCTACGTCTCCTACACCGGCGTGAACTGGAAGGACGGCAAGGTCTTCGACTCGTCCATGAAGGACGGGCGCGGCCCCTTCGCCTTCCCCGTCGGCCAGAACGCCGTCATCCCCGGCTGGGACAAGGCCGTGGAGGGCGCGAAGGTCGGCGACCGTCTGCTCGTCGTGGTCCCGCCGGAGGAGGGCTACGGCAAGGAGGGGACCCCGGACGGGTCGATCAAGGGCGGGTCGACGCTCGTCTTCACCGTCGACGTCCTCGGCGCCCCCTGAGGACAACCACGACCACCACGACACCAAGGAGCAGCACATGCCGTTCGACCCGAACACCACCAAGCCGGAGATCGACTTCCCCGGTGACACCCCGCCCAGCGAGCTCGTCGTCGAGGACGTCACCGTCGGTGACGGCGCCGAGGTGACCCCCGGTTCGCCGATTCAGGCGCACTACGTCGGGGTCGCCCACTCGACCGGTGAGGAGTTCGACGCCTCGTGGAACCGCGGCGCACCGCTGGCCTTCACCGCCGGTGTCGGCCAGGTCATCCAGGGCTGGGACCAGGGGCTGATCGGCATGAAGGAGGGGGGCCGGCGCAAGATCACCATCCCGCCCCACCTCGGCTACGGCGACCAGGGCGCCGGCAATGTCATCAAGGGCGGCGAGACCCTGATCTTCGTCGTCGACCTGGTGCAGGTCGGCTGACACCACGCCGACCGTTGCCGCTGCACCGGCGGGTCGCGCGGGCAGGTTAGCCTCGCGGTGACGAAGGGAGCGGATGTGGCGGCACCCAACACACCCAAGGCCAAGGCCGAGCGCCTGCTGAACCTGACGATGAGTCTGCTGTCGTCGCGGATCCCGCTGCCCAAGCAGCGGATCCGGCACCTGGTCGAGGCGTACCGGAGCGTCGAGTCGGACGAGGCCTTCGACCGGATGTTCGAGCGCGACAAGGACGACCTGCGGGCCATGGGCGTGCCACTGGTCACCGAGGACATCGGTGTCTTCGAGGACGAGCAGGGTTACCGGATCGATCGCCGGGACTACGACCTGCCCCCGATCGAGCTCACGGCACAGGAGCTGGCCGTCGTCGGACTCGCCAGCCGGGCCTGGGCGCACGCGGCGATGGCGGGGACCGCGGCGACCGCGTGGCGCAAGGTCGCCGCCGGGGACGAGGTGAGCGAGGACCCCTTCGTCGGTCTCGAGCCCCACGTCGGGGGCGGCGAGCCCGCCTTCGAACCACTCAAGGACGCCGTCCTCACGTCGGCCACCGTCCGCTTCGACTACGCGCGGCCGGGGGAGGGGGAGCCGCGTCCCCGCCACGTCGAGCCCTGGTACCTCACCGCGTGGCACGGCCGTTGGTACCTCGTCGGCCACGACCTCGACCGGTCCGCGCCCCGGGTCTTCCGCCTCTCCCGCGTGGTCTCCGCGGTGACCACCACGGGGGAGGGCGCCACGCAGCCGGTCCCCGAGGACCTCGACCCCGTCTCGATGATCGCGGCGACCGACGGCGGGGAGCCGCAGGCTGCCGGTCCCGCCGTCCTGCGGGTCCGGGTCGGGACCGGGCACGTGCTGCGCCGGCGCGCCCGGACCATGACCTCCCTCGACGAGCAGTGGGACCGCGTCGACCTCGACCACGGCGACACGGCCTCCGTTGCCGCCGAGATCGCCAGCCACGGCCCGGACGTCGTGGTCGACGAGCCCGCGCAGCTGCGCCAGGACGTCGTCGACCGCCTCCGGGCCGTCGTCGGTGCGCACGAGGAGGCCCCGGCATGACCCGCCAGCCCGTGGAGTCGGCCACCAGCCGCGTCGAGCGCCTGCTGACGATGGTCCCGTGGCTCGCCAGCCGCCAGGGGATCGAGATCGAGCGCGCGGCAGCCGGGCTCGGCATCACCGAGAAGCAGCTGCGCGCCGACCTCGACCTGCTCTTCATGTGTGGGTACGGCCCGATGCCCGACGAGCTCATCGAGGCCAGCTACGAGGGCGGTCGCGTCTTCGTCACCAACGCGGACGCGATCTCGCGCCCCCTTCGCCTGACCGTGGACGAGGCCATCTCCCTCATCGTGGGCCTGCGGTCGCTGGCCGCGTCCGGTGCGGGGGAGTCCAGCGCGGTCGAGCGTGCCCTGACCAAGCTCGAGGGGGCGGCCGGAGCCATCCCGGGCGTCGAGCGCGTCGTCGTCGTCGAGGACGACACCGAGACCGGTCACGTGCTGGCCGACCTGCGTGACGCCCTCACGGCCGGGCGTCGGGTGCACCTCGGGTACCACGTGCCCAGCCGGGACGAGCACACCGAGCGCGACGTCGATCCGATGCGCTTGGCCCGGGTCGAGGGGCACTGGTACCTCGAGGGTTGGTGCCATCGCGCGCAGGACGTGCGGCTCTTCCGGGCCGACCGCGTCGAGGCCGTCCGGGTGCTCGACGAGCCCGCCCGGCCGCCCGAGGGGGTGACCGGTCGTGACCTCAGCGCCGGCGCCTACCAGGGGGGCGCCGAGGACGTGCCCGTCCGCCTGCGCCTGGCACCCGGCGCGCACTGGGTGGCCGAGTACTACCCGGTCACCGACCGCACTCCGGACGGCGCGGACCTCCTGGTCACCCTGCCCTCGAGCGACGAGGGATTCATCCAGCGCCTCGTGCTGCGTCTGGGGGGCGATGTCCGGGTCGTCGAACCCGACTCGCTGAGGGCCTCGGTGGCCGAGCGCGCCCGGTCCGCGCTGGAGGCGTACCGGTCCTGAGCCGCTCGGGGGTGGGAGAGCCCCCGAGCCGTACACTGGTGAGCGAACGTACCAACGTGAAAGGTGCCGTCATGCCCAGCCTGGGTCCCATGGAGATCATCCTCATCCTGGTGGTCATCCTCCTCCTCTTCGGTTTCAAGAAGCTGCCCGACGCCGCGCGCAGCATCGGCAAGTCGGCCCGCGTCTTCAAGGCCGAGGTCAGCGAGATGAAGGAGGAGGACCGCCAGCGCGAGGCGGAGAAGTCCGCCCGCGAGTCCGGCACGGTCGAGTCGACCACGAGCGAGCGCAGGCCCGCCGACGACGCCAAGCCGCGCACGGACAACGAGTCCGGCCCGGTTGCCTGACTCACCCCCCTCGTCCACGCACCGCATGGCCCGAAGCGAACGCATGCCCAAGGACCCCGAGGGGCGGATGCCGCTCAAGGAGCACCTCCTCGAGTTCCGCAACCGTTTGATGGTCGCGGCCACCGCGATCATCGTCGGGGCGATCGTCGGGTGGGTGCTCTACGACGGGGTCACGATCGGTGACTTCACGTACGCCGGGGTCTACGAGCAACTGACGCTGCCCTTCGACGAGTACAAGTCCTCCAACACGGAGAGCGCCGCCGCGCTGCTCAACTACGGCAACGCCACCTCGGCGTTCACGACGCAGCTGGGGATCTCCATCTTCACCGGTGTCCTCATCTCCAGCCCCATCTGGGTGTGGCAGATCTGGGCGTTCATCCTCCCGGGGCTGACCCGCCGGGAGAAGCGGATGTCCCTCGGCGTCTTCTTCACGGCGATCCCCCTCTTCCTCACCGGGTGCTTCTTCGCCTACATCACCCTCCCGAAGGCCCTGATCATCCTCTTCGGCTTCACTCCGGAGGACGGCAAGTCGAGCAACATCCAGCAGGCGAGCGACTACTTCGCCTTCGTCACCCGGTTCATCCTCGCCTTCGGCCTCGCCTGGCTGCTCCCGGTCTTCCTCGTCGGCCTGGTCGCGATCGGGGTCCTCTCGGGACGGACCCTGCTGAAGTCGTGGCGGGTGGCCATCCTGCTGATCTTCATCGCGTCGGCGATCATCACCCCGACACCGGACCCGTTCACGATGTTCCTGCTCGCCGGTCCGCTGTGCGTGCTCTACTTCATCGCCCTCGCGGTCGCGCTGCTGATCGACCGGCGACGGGTCGCGCGGGGCGAGGAACCCGACTGGTCGCACCTGTCCGACGACGAGGCCTCACCGCTGACATAGCGTGGGGGCATGTCCTCGCCCGCCGAACGCTATGCCGCGTCCCGCCGCAGGGGCCGCGGGGAGCTGGCCGCCTTCACCGCGACCTACGACTTCGACCTGGACCCCTTCCAGCTGGAGGGGTGCGAGGCCGTCGAGGCCGGGAAGGGCGTGCTCGTCGCCGCCCCGACCGGTGCCGGCAAGACGGTCGTCGGTGAGTTCGCCGTCCACCTTGCCCTCGCGCGGGGCCAGAAGGCCTTCTACACCACCCCGATCAAGGCGCTGAGCAACCAGAAGTACCACGAGCTCGTCGCCACGCACGGCCAGGACAACGTCGGCCTGCTCACCGGGGACGTCTCGGTCAACGGCGAGGCCCCGGTGGTCGTCATGACCACGGAGGTGCTGCGCAACATGATCTACGGGGGGTCGACCACCCTCGACACCCTCGCTTTCGTCGTCATGGACGAGGTCCACTACCTGGCCGACCGCTTCCGGGGTGCCGTGTGGGAGGAGGTCATCATCCACCTGCCCCGCTCGGTGCAGGTCATCTCCCTGTCGGCGACCGTGAGCAATGCCGAGGAGTTCGGCGACTGGCTCGCGGAGGTCCGGGGCGGTACCGAGGTCGTCGTCTCGGAGGAGCGGCCCGTCCCGCTGTGGCAGCACATGCAGGTCGGCCGTGACGTGTACGACCTGTTCGTCGACGAGGAGGACGCCGCGGCCGGGTCGCCGGCCAAGGTCAACCCCGAGCTGCTCGACGCCATCCGTGACAGGGTGCGCGGCACGGAGGACGACCCGCGGATGCACCGGGGTGGTGGTCGCGGCGGACGTGACCGCCGAGGTGGTCGCGACCGACGCCGCGGCCAGGGTCCCGGCGGGCGGCCCCGCGCAGGAGGCGGCCGGTTCGGTGGTGCGGCCTCCCGCACGGAGGTCATCCGTGAGCTCGACCGCGACGGCCTGCTGCCGGCGATCACCTTCATCTTCAGCCGTGCCGGCTGCGACGGCGCCGTCGGGCAGCTGCTCGCGAGCGACGTGCGCCTCGTCTCCGAGCGCGAGGGCGAGCGCAACCGCCGCATCGTCGAGGAGCGCGCGGCCGTCCTCGAGGGGGAGGACCTCGACGTGCTCGGCTACCACCAGTTCGTCGCCGGCATCTCGGCCGGCTTCGCCGCGCACCACGCGGGGATGCTGCCGCTCTTCCGCGAGATCGTCGAGGAGCTGTTCACCGCCGGCCGCATCCGGGCCGTCTTCGCCACCGAGACGCTCGCCCTGGGCATCAACATGCCGGCCCGCACGGTCGTCCTCGAGAAGCTCGTGAAGTTCAACGGCGAGTCGCACGTCGAGATCACGCCCGCGGAGTACACCCAGCTCACCGGCCGCGCCGGCAGGCGGGGGATCGACGTCGAGGGTCACGCCCTCGTCGTGTGGTCGCGCGGACTGGACCCGATGGCGGTGGCCGGTCTCGCCTCGACCCGGACCTACCCCCTTCGCTCCAGCTTCAAGCCGACGTACAACATGGCGGTCAACCTCGTCGCCCAGGTGGGGCGGCAGACGGCCAAGGAGGTCCTGGAGACCTCCTTCGCCCAGTTCCAGGCCGACCGGGCGGTCGTCGGTCTGGCGACGAAGGTGCGCGAGCAGCAGGAGTCCCTCGACGCCTACGCCGAGGCGATGCACTGCCACCTCGGTGACTTCCGTGAGTACGCGGCCCTGCGACGCCGGATCACCGATGTCGAGAAGGAGGGCAAGCGTCGCCGCGGAGCCAACCGACGGGCCGAGATCGCCGTCTCGCTCGAGGCGCTGCGGGTCGGTGACATCATCCGCATCGGCGGACGTCGCTCGGGCCTGGCGCTCGTCATCGCGCCGCCGCGCTCGTACAAGGGGGAGGAGTCGGCCCCTACGGTGCTGACCGAGCACAAGCAGGTGCGTCGCCTCGTGCCGGCCGACCTGGACGGGCCCGTCAGTGCCTTCGGGAAGCTGGCGGTCCCGCGCGGCTTCAACCCCAAGTCCACCAAGCAGCGCACCGACCTCGCGACCACGCTGCGGATCAAGGCGCCCGACGAGCAGGCTCCGAGCGTGCGATCCCGGGCCACGGAGGCGGCGAAGGGGGAGGACGAGCACCTCGAGCAGCTGCGCCGGCAGCTGAAGGACCACCCCTGCCACCAGTGCCCGGAGCGTGAGGTCCACGCGAGGTGGGCGCAACGGTGGTGGAAGCTCAAGCGCGAGACCTCGTCGCTGCAGCGCAAGGTCGAGCACCGCACGAACTCCGTCGCCCAGACCTTCGAACGCATCTGCGTCGTCCTCACCCGGCTGGGTTACCTCGACGCGGACGGCGAGAGCGTGACCGACCTCGGCGGCCGGTTGCGGCGTCTCTACACCGAGAAGGACCTCCTCGCCGCGGAGTGTCTGCGCGGGGGAGCATGGTCGCGGCTCGACCCGGCCGAGCTGGCCGCCGTCGTCTCGATGCTCGTCCACGAGCCCCGGCGGGAGGAGCACGACCCCTTCCCGCGACTGCCGACCGACGGGGTGTCCGATGCGTGGCTGGACATGCTGCAGCGGTGGAGCGAGCTGGAGGACCTCGAGAGCGAGCACGCGCTGCCCGCGACCGGGGAGCCCGACGGCGGCATCGCCTGGGCCGTGCACCGGTGGGCGAGCGGTCGCCGGCTCGACGAGGTGCTCAGCGGGTCCGACCTGACGGCCGGGGACTTCGTGCGCCGGTGCAAGCAGGTCGTCGACCTCCTCGGGCAGGTCGGCGACGCGGCGCCCGAGCCGCACCTGAGGACCGTGGCGCGCACGGCGGTCGACAAGGTGCGTCGAGGAGTGGTCGCGGCCGACCGGCTGGACTGACCCCCTTCGCCGGTCAGCCGGAGCGAAGGGCGGTGCCCACCCGGTCGAACGGGCCGGTGAGGGCGTGGTCGAGGGCGAGCCGGCTCATCGCCACGGGGTCGGCGATGTCCTCGGGCAGGTGCAGGTCGAGGTCACCGACCGGGAAGTCGTGGGCGACGCGCACGACGAGCGGTGCGACATCGAGGTAGTCGGAGGCCGCCTCGAGGTTCGACCTTCGGGCGCCCTTGATCCGCGGGTCGCCGGCCGCGAGCGCCTCGCGCACGCCGGCGAGCGAGCCGAACTCGCGGATGAGGGCGGCCGCGGTCTTCTCCCCGATGCCCTTGACCCCGGGGAGCCCGTCGCTGGTGTCCCCGCGCAGGGCCGCCATGTCGAGGTAGGCGTCACCCGTGGACACCCCGTACTTCTCCTCGAGGAAGGCCTCGGTGATGACATCGGGCTGCCGGACCCCACCACGCGCGGTGTAGAGCACCCGGGTGCCCGACGCGTCGTCGACCAGCTGGAAGAGGTCCCGGTCGCCGGTCACGACGTCGACGGGCATGCGACCGCGGTAGCGCATCGCCAGGGTGCCGATGACGTCGTCGGCCTCGTAGTCCGCCGCCCCGATGCGGGGGACGCCGATCGCCGCCAGTGCCGCGGCGATGACCGGGACCTGCGGCTCGAGCTCGTCGGGGACGTCCTCCCCGTCGGCGGCGTCCTCGGCGACGCGGTGGGCCTTGTAGGTCGGGATCGCGTCGACCCGCCACTGCGGCCGCCAGTCGTCGTCCCAGCAGGCCACCAGGTGCGTGGGCCGGTAGCGGGTGACGAGGGTGGCGATCATGTCGAGGAAGCCCGCGACCGCATTGGTGGGGATCCCCGAGGGACCACCGCTGCGGGCCGGGACGCCGTAGAAGGCGCGGAAGTACAGGGATGCTGAGTCGAGCAGGAGCAGACGTTCAGTCGCCGGGACGGACATGTCTCGACGATACGTGGGTCGCATATGGTTTGTTCATGGAAGCCGCTGACCGCCACATCGTCGATCTCCTGCGCCAGGACGGTCGGATGAGCTTCACCGACCTCGGCAAGGCCGTCGGCCTGTCCACGTCGGCGGTGCACCAGCGCGTCCGGCGACTCGAGGAGCGTGGGGTGATCTCCGGGTACGCCGCGGTGGTCGACCCGACCGCGCTCGGGACGCCCCTGACGGCCTTCGTCTCCGTGACGCCGCTCGACCCCCGCGACCCCGACGACATCCCCGACCGCTTGCGCGGCATCGAGCAGATCGACGCCTGCTACTCCGTGGCCGGGGACGCCAACTACATGCTGCGCGTGCGGGTCGGCACGCCGCAGGACCTCGAGGAGCTGCTGGCCAGGGTGCGGACGGCAGGAGGGGTCTCCACGCGCACGACCATCGTGCTGACGACCCCGTGGGAGTGATCGTCCTGCTCCTGCCCGCACGCCTTCTCCTCGCTCTCGCCGCCGGACTCCTGCTGTGGCTGTCCTTCCCGGATCACGACATCGCGGTGGCGGCCATCGGCGGCGTGGTCCTCCTCGGCGTGGCCATGTGGGACGTGCGCGCCCGACTCGGCGCCCTCCTGGGCTTCGTGGCCGGCTTCGCCTGCTTCGTCCCCACCCTCAGCTGGTCGGGGATCTACGTCGGGGCCTTCCCGTGGTTCGCCCTGGCGACCTTCCAGTCGCTGTACGTGGCGCTCATGGGTGCGGTCCTCGTGTGGCTGCAGCGTCCGCTGATCCGATCGGGCCGGGCGCTTCCCGCCGCGCTGCTCATCCCGGTGCTGTGGGTGCTGCAGGAGCTGGTGCGGGGGACCGTCCCCTACGGCGGCTTCCCGTGGGCCCGGCTCGCCTTCAGCCAGGCGGACTCCCCGCTGGCGCGGTGGGCCGCGATCGGTGGCGCGCCGCTGATCACCTTCGTCGTGGCGCTGGTGGCGGTGCCGCTGGTGCTGCTCGTCGTCACCCGCCGCCTGCCCGTGGTGGCCCTGGCCCTCGCCCTGGTGGTCGGGCTCGGCTCGTGGGCCGTCCCGGTCCCCACGAGCGGCGACAGCACCGCCCGCGTGGGACTCGTGCAGGGCAATGTCCCGCGCCCCGGCCTCGACTTCAACGCCGAGCGTCGACAGGTCCTGGACAACCACGTGGCCGGGACCGAGGAGCTGGCAGCGGCCCACGAGGACCTCGACCTGGTGATCTGGCCGGAGAACGCCTCGGACATCGACCCCCTTCGCAATCCCGACGCGAAGGCGCAGATCGACCGCGCGGTCGACGCCGTGGACACGCCGGTGATCGTCGGCGCGATCCTCGACGAGCCGTCGCCGGCGGTGTCCAACGCCTCCCTGCTGTACCGGCCGGACGGTGGTGAGCCGGAGCGGTACATCAAGCAGCACCCGGTGCCCTTCGCCGAGTACGTGCCGCACCGCGAGTTCTACCGTCTCTTCAGCGACAAGGTCGACCTCGTCCGGGCCGGCTTCGCGAAGGGGGAGGAGGACGTCGCCTTCCGCATCGAGGGCGAGGGCGGTACCTTCTCCGCGATCCCCACGATCTGCTTCGAGGTCGCCTACGACGGGCTGATGCGGGACGCCGTGCGGCACGGGGAGGACCAGGGGTACCCGAGCCTGCTCGTCGTCCAGACCAACAACGCGACCTTCGGCCACACCGCGGAGTCGACGCAGCAGTACGCCATCTCCCGCATCCGGGCCATCGAGCACGGCCGCAGCGTGGCCCACGTGTCCACGGTCGGCGTCTCCGGCTTCGTCAACCCCGACGGGAGCTCCACGCCGACGACCGAGCTGTTCACCGCGGCCCAGCCGGTCGACGACGTCGTGCTGCGCAGCGGTCTGACCGTCTCCGACCGCCTGGGACCGTGGGTCGAGTGGGCGAGCGGCCTCCTGGTCGTCGGGGTCGGTGCACTTCGCCTGCGCAAGCGACTCGCGGGTAGGCTCGGAGACCGTCGCCCCTCCACCCCGCAGACCGAGGATGTCACCACAGGTGCCTGATCGTCCCCCCGAGCCACGCCCGCCGATCGAGCGGATCGCCGTCCTCGTGCCCACGTACAACGAGCGCGAGAACCTGCCCGTCATCGTCGAGCGGGTGCGCCGGGTCGTCCCCGAGGCGGATGTGCTGGTCCTCGACGACAACTCGCCCGACGGCACCGGCGTGGTGGCCGACGAGCTGGCCGCCGCCGACGAGCACGTTGCCGTCCTGCACCGGGCGACCAAGGAGGGGCTCGGCGCGGCCTACCTCGCCGGGTTCCGCTGGGCCCTGGAGCGTGACTACGACGCGATCGTCGAGATGGACGCGGACGGATCGCACCGCCCGGAGCACCTGCCGGTCATGCTCGAGGCGGCGGCGGACGCCGACCTGGTCATCGGCTCGCGGTACGTCCCCGGCGGCGCGGTCGTCAACTGGCCGGTGCAGCGCAAGGCGATCAGCGTGGCCGGCAATGTCTACATCAAGGCCGTCCTCGGGATGCCCGTCAACGACGCGACGGCGGGGTACCGCGTGTACCGGGCCGAGACCCTGCGCACCATCGGGCTCGACGACGTCGAGAGCGCGGGCTACTGCTTCCAGACCGACCTGACGGTGCGCACCGTCCGGGCCGGCCTGACCGTCGTCGAGGTGCCGATCACCTTCGTTGAGCGGGAGATCGGTGACTCCAAGATGGACGGTGACGTCGTGCGCGAGTCGATCTCGCGGATCACCATCTGGGGCGCACGGCACCGGCTGGCGCAGATCCGCTCACTCCTGGAGCGCGAGCCGAGGTGGCACCGACTGTGACCCTCCCACCCGGCCACCGCCGCCCCCGCCGACGCAGGGTCCGCTGGATCCCCCTCGTCATCGTCCTCGTCGTGATCCTCGAGATCGCGGTCTTCGTCGGTGCCGCCCGGCTCGTCGGCGTCTTCCCGACCATCGTCGCCGTGCTCACCTTCTCCACCCTCGGTGCCCTCCTCGTGCGCCGGGAGGGACGGCGGACCTGGCGGGCGCTGGAGCAGGCCCTGCGCTCGGGCACGATGCCCAGTCGCGAGATCGCCGATGCCGTCCTCGTCGTCTCCGGGGGAGCGCTGCTCCTGGTACCCGGGCTCGTCACCGGTGTCGTCGGCCTGCTCGCCATCCTGCCCTTCACCCGCCCCGTCGCCCGCATCGGCCTCGAGGTCGTCGTCGCCCGGCGACTGCTGGCCGCCGGCGTCGGGGGAGAGGTGCGCGTCCGCCGCACGCGGCGCACGGGGGACGAGGACGTCGTCGAGGGCGAGATCATCGACGACGAGTAGGTCCCGGGACGAGCGAAGGGGGCTGCCCACCGTGCTGGCGGGCAGCCCCCTTCGTCATGGGGTGGGGGAGATCAGGCGCTGCGCTTGCGCGGCTTCTCGCCACGCTTGGCGCGCAGCAGCGCCAGACGCTCCTCGAGGAGCTCCTCGAGCTCGGGGACGGAGCGGCGCTCGAGCAGCATGTCCCAGTGGGTGCGGACGTGCTTGGCGGGCTTCATCTCCGGCTCCGGACCGTCGACCAGCTTGCCGAGCTTGCCGCAGCGGCACTCCCAGGTGCCCGGGATGTCGGCCTCGACGGAGAACGGCAGCTCGGTGCGGTGGCCGTCCTCACAGACGTAGGCCGTGATCTGACGGTCACTCGGGACGACGTTGTCCGTCGTCTCCATGCTGAAGCTGACCATGCGCGTGCCGCGCAGCGTGCGCTCTGCCATGTTTGCAAGTCTCCTGGTGTCTCTCGCGATGTTCACACGCCCCTGCAGCGCGGACCTTCACGTGTGTGTCAACGCCCGGTGGGCACCGGATGTTCCACACGACGCGTCATTGCGGTGGTGAGGTCCGTCTCCTCCCGACCCGGAACGGTCCGGGCTGCGGCCAGTCCTGGCTGGCCGATGGAGCGACCCCACAGGATAGCGCGAACCACCGCTGCGACGCACATCGACCGACCGTCCCGGGTTACTCTCGGGTCGTGACCGCCTCGACACCTCGGGCAGCCGAGCCCCGGACAGCCCTGCGCGCCAAGGACCACGGGGGCAAGGGACGCATCGTCGCCTGGGCGATGTGGGACTGGGGAGCGCAGCCGTTCAACACGGTCATCACCACCTTCGTCTTCTCCGTCTACCTCACGAGCGAGAGCTTCGGGAGCACCAACACCACCTCGACGGCGCTGGCGGTCGCGACGGCGCTCTCCGGGCTGCTCGTGGCCGTGCTGGCGCCCGTGCTGGGGCAGAACTCGGATCGCTCGGGCCGCACCGTGCGCAACCTACGGATCCAGACCTGGGTCCTGGCCGCGCTGTCGGCCTCGCTCTTCCTCGTCGAGCCCGACCCGTCGTTCCTGGTCCTCGGACTGGTGCTCCTGGGCGCGGGGTCGATCATCTCGGAGATCGCCGGCGTGAACTACAACGCCTCGATCGAGCAGGTCGCCTCACCGCGCAACGTCGGCCGGGTGTCCGGTTTCGGCTGGGGGATGGGGTACCTCGGCGGGATCCTCGTCCTGCTCCTCATCTTCTTCGTCCTCATCCAGCCGGAGGTCGGGCTCTTCGGCGTCACCGACGACGGGGCCATGGACATCCGGGTCTCGATGCTCGTCTGCGGGCTGTGGATCCTGCTCTTCACCATCCCGACCTTCACGGTGCTCAAGGACACACCTCGCGAGCGGGTGCCCCGCATCGGGATCATCGACTCCTACAAGCTCGTGTGGGGGTCGCTCCGAGGGCTGTGGGCCAGCTCGAGGCACACGGTCTACTTCCTCGGGGCCTCGGCGCTCTTCCGGGACGGGCTCGCCGGCGTCTTCGCCTTCGGGGCGGTCCTGGCGGCCGGCACCTTCGGCCTCTCCGCCGGCGACGTCATCATCTTCGGCGCCGCGGCCAACATCCTCGCCGGGGTGAGCACCATGGCCTTCGGCCTCCTCGACGACCGGTTGGGTCCCAAGCAGGTCATCGTCATCTCCCTGACCGCCCTGGTCGTCCTGGGGATGGGTGTGTTCCTCCTCCACGACGGCGGGACGACCGTCTTCTGGACCCTCGGGCTGGCGATGACGGCCTTCGTCGGGCCGGCCCAGGCCGCCTCGCGCAGCTTCCTCGCCCGGGTGATCCCGGACGGCCACAGCGGCGAGATCTTCGGCCTGTACGCCACGACAGGCCGCGTCGTCTCGTTCCTCTCGCCGGCCGCCTTCGGACTCTTCATCTGGCTGGGCGCGGTGATCACCGGTCAGGACAACACGCAGTACTGGGGCATCCTGGGCATCGCGTTGGTGCTCCTGGCGGGCCTGGTCGTGCTGCTGCCGGTGAAGGCTCCGGCCGGACCGGGGACGGGCAACGACTGACCGAACGGCTCAGCCCGAGAACTCCCAGTGCCACGGCTCCGGGAGGGCGCCACCGGCGGCCGCCCACGAGGGGTGGAACCAGCCGTACAGCGGGGCGTTCTGCTGCATCCACAGGTGCGCAGGGTGGCCGAAGCTGTTGACGCCACCGCACAGGTCGAGGGCCACACCGACGCCGTGGTTGCTCGTGCCGGGGGCCGCGGCCCAGCCACCGCGAGAGGCCTTGGTGACCACCTGGTTCGCGTACGAGCGGTAGCTGTCGGTGACGCACAGCAGGTGTCCGGTGTCGCGCTGGTAGGCCAGGCTCATCGCGTTGAAGGCGGCGGCGGCACCGGGCCGCAGTGACTCGCCCGGGGCCCCGAGGAGTGGGCACAGCGCGTCCGGCGGGATCTGGCCGTTGGCGTAGGTCTGCGTGTTCGTGGAGCAGGGCTCGGCGTCCTCGAACTCCGAGACGTCCTGCCCCAGGTCCTGGAGCGTCTCGGCCAGCTCGTCGCTGGCGCCCTGTGCGGCCTCGTCGGGCAGGCCGATGAGCGCGGTGATGACGGGACCGGCCTCCGCCAGGTCCTCGGCGTGCTTCTCCCGCAGGGCGTCCAGGGAGGTCTTGCGCTCCGCGAGAACCTCGTCGGCGTCCTCCTTGGCCCGGGTGGCCTCGTTCTTGGCCTGGGAGGCCGCCCTGACGGCCGATTCCTTCTTCTCGGTCAGCGCGGCCTGGATGTCGGTCTCCTGCTGAACCACGTCGACGGCGCGGATCCGTTCGTCGGTGAGGAACCTCAGATCGCCGGCGCTGTTGCCGCCCGACTTCTGCGTGAGCGACTCGATGAGCGTCCACGTGTCGCTGTAGCCACCCGACTGCGTGTAGGTGTCGAAGGCCCAGTCCCGCAGATCTGCCTCGCCGTCGGCGAGCCGCTGCTGGAACTGCTCGAGCTGCTGCTGCGCCTCGTCCACGTCACGCTTGGCCTGCTCGTACTTCTCGCGGGCCTCCGCCTGGCGCTGCAGCAGGGTGTTGACGCGCTCCGAGTACTCCTTCAGGCCCGCGACCGCCTCGGCGATCTCCTTGTTGTCCTCGGCCAGCTTCGCGGCGAGGCGCTCCGCCTCGGCAACCTGCTCATCGAGGCCCTCCTCGCTCAGCGGCGCTGCGTGGTCGCCCTCGCCGGGATCGCCGTCGGCGCTCCACGCCGTGGTGGGGGGCGGGTCGTCGGTCGGAATCGCCGCAGCAGGGGGTGCGAATGCAATGCCTGCGGACAGGCACAGGGCGACCACTGTCCGAACGGTGCCGTTCGGACGTCGCCGGAGCTGGGGCATGGAGTCTCCTCGAGGGCAGTGAACCAGCGAGTAGTCTAGAGCGGCATCTCCTACTGCGGAAGGGGGTGACCAGCGCGCACCGGTCAGGCCTTCGTCGAGGTCCCGGGGGCGCTCTTCCTCGCCGTCGTCTTCTTCGCGGCGCTCTTCCCGGTAGGGGTCTTCCCCGACGTGGACGCCTTCGCGGACTTGCCGTTGCCGCTCCTGCGTGTCCGCAGCCTCACCCGGATCGTGGACGCCTTGCTGCTCGTCTCGAGGTACGGCTGCTCCTCGACGAGGGTGGACAGCTTCTGGTGGCCGAAGGCGCGGGGGTCGAAGTCCGCGTGCGCGCGGGAGAGGTGCTGTCCGAGCGTCCCCAGGGTGCTCCAGCCGTCGTCCCCCGACGTGGCGTTGATCGCCTTGGTCAGCGCCGACTGGAGGTTGATCGCCGTCCCCGGGGCCTCGTGGTCACCGCTGGGGGTCGTGGAGGTCCCTTCGTCCTCGCCGTCGGCCTCGTCGCGGGACTGGTCCTGCAGCAGCTCGAGGTAGATGAACTGGTCGACGGCACGGCGAAGGGACTCTGGCGTCTTGCGCATCCCGAGTCCGTACACGCGTTTCCCGGACTCGCGCAGACGGGTGGCCAGACGGGTGAAGTCGGAGTCGGAGGAGACGAGGGCGAAGGCTTCCACGTGGCCCTGCCACAGCAGGTCCATCGCGTCGATGATCAACGCGGAGTCGGTCGAGTTCTTCCCCACGGTGTACGCGAACTGCTGCACGGGCTGGATCGCGTTGCGCTGCAGCTCGCCCTTCCACCCCCCGAGCTGGGTGGTGGTCCAGTCCCCGTAGGCCCGCTTGACCGTGGGCGTGCCGTACTTGGCCAGCTCCTCCAGCACGGCGGAGGTGTGCTTGCTGGAGACGTTGTCGCAGTCGATGAGCACGGCGATGCGGGTGGAGGTACTGGCGTCGGCATCCATGTCGGCAACCTATCGCCCGGGTCAGCGTGCCTGCTGCCCCAACCACTCGTCGAAGGTCTGTCGGCCCAGTCGTGTCCCGGGACGCGCCACCAGCGTGCCGTCCCGCATCGCTCGACCGAAGGAACCGGGGAAGGGGACCTCGATGACGCGGGCGCGACTCCCTTCATGCTGCAGCACCCGCCGGGCCATGTCCGCCACCCGCAACTCCTGCGGACCGGCGATCTCGGGACCGTCCCCCTGCGGTGCCTGCTCCGCCACGTCAACGAGCAGGCCGGCTACCTCGGCGGTCGCGACCGGCTGGGAGCGCATGACGGGGATGGCGAAGACCGGCCCGATCCTGGTCCGGGCCATCACCTGCTGCGCGAAGTCGTGGAACTGGGCCGCGCGCACGACGGTGCCGTTGGGCTGGGCGAGGACGAGGTCCTCCTGGGCCTGCTTGCCGGCGTAGTAGCCGAAGGGGGCCTCCCGGGCGCCGATGATCGACACCGCCACGTGGTGGCGGATGCCGCAACGACGACCGGCGGTGACGAGGTGCTGGGTCACGGTGCGGAAGAAGTCGACGGATGCGCGTGCCGAGACGGTCTGCACGGAGGTGGCGTCGATGACGGCCTCCACCCCGGTCAGCCGCTCATCGATGCCGACGCCGGCATGCAGGTCGGTTCCCGTGGAGCGGGCCAGGACGACCGCGTCGTGGCCACGGCCACGCACCGTCCAGACGACGTGGCGCCCGACGACGCCCGTTCCTCCGGCGACGGCGATCCTCATGCCTCCATCCTCCTGCGCTGCGCGGGCGTTGTCACTGGCCTACTCCTGACCGGGGCGCCCTCGCTGCTTCTTCAGGTCCGAGCGCCGCCGCTTGGCGTCGAGTCGGCGTCGCTGGGACCCGCGGGTGCGCTTGGTGGGCCGGCGCGGTGGGGGAGGAGGGGCCAGTGCCTCCCGGAGAAGGTCTGCCATCCGCTCGCGGGCCGCGGCGCGGTTGCGTCGCTGGGAACGGTGCTCTGCGGCATCGATGGTCAGCACCGTGCCGACGAGGCGACCGGACAGGCGTGCCAGGGCGCGGTCGCTTTGGCGAGCGGTCAACGCGCTCGTCGTGCCCACGTCCAGGGAGAGCTGGACCCGGGAGTCGGTCGTGTTGACGCCCTGGCCGCCGGGGCCCCCGGCACGGCTGAACTGCTCGGACAGCTCGGCGCCGGGGACCACCACGCCGTCGGGGATCCCCGGCCCGGGAGGGACGCGGAGCTCGCTCATCCCGCCAATGATGTCACTCCCGGACCAGCACGACCTCGAGAGGCGGCGGCGCGTGCAGTGTCTGGGCGATGACGCAGTACTGCTCGGTGAGGTCGAGCAGCTTCGCGGTCGTCGCCTCGTCGGCGTCCGTGTCGAGCGCGAACTCGAGGCGCACGCCGGTGAGGCCGACCGGTGCCTCCCTGTCGACGCCGAGGGTGCCGCGCCCGTCCCAGGTGCCGATTGCCCGGATCGTGCCCGAGCGCAGGGTCACGCGCATCGCGGTGGCCACGGAGCGCAGGGTCACCCCCGCGCAGGCGGCGAGTGCCTCGAGCAGGATGTCCGCGGAGCAGGCCTCGCTGCCGTCACCACCGGCCACCGGGTGCAACCCCGCACGGGAACGCCCACCGGCTCCGTCGATGACGGCCGCGATGCCGTCGTCGGCGAGGTGCACGGAGGCCGAGCTGGTCACGAGTGCCTGCTCCGGCTCGTCCCGGTAGAGCTGCTTCAGCGGCTTCTGCAGGGCCCTCAGCTCCTCCGCCGTGGGCAGCGCCCTCGCGTCGCTCATCGGGACGCTCCGACGAGCTCATCGGTGGAGCGCAGCTCCTCGGTCAGGTCCGTCTCGAGCTCGCGCACGATCGGGATGACCTGTCTGCCGAACCTCTCGACGTCCTCCCGGACGTGGAGGAACCCCGTGAGGACGAGGTCGATGCCGACCTTCTTGTACTCGATGATCCGCTCGGCAACCTGCTCGGGAGTGCCGATGAGGCCGGTGCGGAACCCGTCGTTGTACTGGACGAGGTCCTTGAACTCGCTGTCGGCCCACATGCCCTTCTTGTCGGCCGTGGCACTGCCCGCCTGCTTCACGGCCTCGCCGAAGTCGTTGACCTTGTCGACGTCGGCCCTGGCGATGATCTCGTCCACGACGGCCACGGCCTCTGCCTCGGTGTCACGGACGACTGCGAACCCGTTGAGCCCGAAGCGGACCCGTCGCCCGTGCTTGGCGGCCTGCTCGCGCACGGCCGCGACCTGCTCGGCTGCGCCCTCGATCGTCTGGCCGTTCATGAGGTACCAGTCGGACAGCCGGCCGGCCATGGCCTGGGCCGAGGTGGAGTTGCCGCCCTGGAAGATCTCGGGATCGGTCTGCGGCTGTGGCCGGAAGGTGACGTCCCGCGTGCGGTAGAAGTCACCGCGGTAGGTGAAGCCCTCCTGGTCCCACAGCCCCCGCAGGACCTCGATGAACTCCTCCGCGCGGCGATAACGCTCCTCGTGGTCGAGCCAGTCGAGACCGAGCTCGGTGTACTCCTTCTTGAACCAGCCGGAGACGACGTTGAGCGCCAGTCGGTTCCCGCTCGTGGTCTGCGCCGTGGCGGCGAGCTTGGCGAGGATGTGCGCCGGCCACTGACCGGGGTGCACGGCGGCGATGACCTTCAGCCGCTCCGTCGCGGCGAGGAGGTCGAGTGAGAAGGACACCGACTCGTGCTGGGCATCGGCGCCGTAGGACGCGAGGTAGCGCACCTGGGTCAGGGCGTAGTCGAAGCCGACCTGCTCGGCGGTACGGGCGACGTCGCGGTTGTACTCGGGGGAGTGGTCGGTGCGCTGCTCGATGTCGGAGACGACGAGGCCGCCGGAGACGTTGGGCACCCAGTAGGCGAAGTTCAGGGGGTCGGGGAAGGCCACGGTCAGGCTCCGTTCGGGGTCGTGGTGAGGGCGGTCAGGGGGTGGTAGCCACCGGCGTGGTGCACGAGTGGCGGGCGTCCGGTGATGTCGGCGGTGTCGACTCGCGCGACGGCGATGAAGCTGTCGCCCACGTCGACGAGGTCGACGATCTCGGTGACGAGGCGCGCTGCGCCTCCGTGGATGAGTGGGAGACCTCCCTCGTCCACGGACCAGGTGCCGTCCTCGACGAAGCGGCGGTCCCGGTGGCCGGCGAACCTGCTTGCGACGGAATGCTGCTCGTCCGACAAGAGGTGGAGCGCAGCCCTGCGGGACCGGCTGATGGTCGCCAGGGAGCTCGACGTCTTGGAGATGTTGAAGCTGACGAGCGGTGGGTCGACCGAGACCGAGACGATCGAGATGGCGGTGAAGCCGACGTGTCCGGCGCTCGAGCTGCCGGTGACGACCCAGGTGCTCGCGGCGGCGCCACGGAAGACATCACGCAGGTCGAGTGGTTCGAGGACGTCGACGAGGGGAGTGCTCATGGTTCCTCCTCAGGAGGTGTGGGTGAGTGCAGGCGTGATCGCGCGTGGCCGGGCCACGTCATGACGAAGGGGGCTCCTCGCCCCGGGCGAGAAGGCTCGGGGGGAGCGGCGGCGGCCGTCGTCAGATGGCGCGACAGGCGCTGACGCCCCGACGCATGAGGTCGACGATGCGGCGGCTGAAGAACTCCTGCTCGAGGGCAGGGCGCAGTGGAGTGGTCACAGCGGACACGGAGTGGTGCATCGATCCTCCATCGATCCTGGCGTGAGCACCTGCCCCGGAGGGTGGTTGCTGCGGCGTCGTCGAGCCAGATCTCTCGGCCGCTCTGGATGGGTGCTCCCAGTAGAAGCCCCCAACCGCTCGCCGGTCAATTCGTGTCTCGCCAGTTGGGCCGGGCGTCCACAGCCGTACAGCTCATCGCGCCGGCATCCACAGCTTGTCGAACTGCTTCCCGCACGCGTTGCGGGACAACGATTCTGGAGATTGACGAGCAACCGAGAGCGGGGGAGTGGCATGGCCCGAGGCACGACGATCCACGACGTCGACGAGATCAACCACATCGAGCTGACCGGACGGATCAGCGGTGCGCCCACCACGCGGGAGCTGCCGAGCGGTGACGAGCTGGTGACGCTCCGGCTCGTCGTCACCAGGGACGCCGGCGGTCCGGTCGACACCATCGATTGCGCCTGCTGGACGGCGGTCGCACGACGGGCTGCGGCGCGCTTCGTCGACGGTGACCGAGCGCGGGTCGAGGGGGCCCTGCGTCGACGGTTCTTCCGCACCCCCGGTGGTCCGGCCAGCCGGTACGAGGTCGAGGTGCGCCGGCTCGTGCGCGACCGACGCTGAGGTCAGGTCAGCGGGCCGCGAGGATCCAGGAGGTCATCTGGTTGTACGGGGTCGGGATGCCGTGCTGCTGACCGAGCGCGACCACCCGGTCGGCGAAGAGGGCGACCTCGGTGCGACGACCGGCCACCACGTCCTGGAGCATCGACGTCTGCCCGTCACCGGGGAGTCCCCTCAGGACGCTGTCCCAGCGGGCCAGGTCGGCGTCACCGAGGCCCACTCCCTCCGCCCCGGATACCGCGATGACCTCGTGGGCCAGGGCGAGCATGAGGGAGCGGGCCGGACCCTCGTCGATGAATGCCGCGTACGGCCTGCGCAGGACCGCCGAGGCCTGGTTGATGGCGGTGTTGACCATGAACTTCCACCACATCTCGTGGCGCATGTCCGCGGGGGTCTGCCACTCGAGACCAGCAGCGTCGAGGGCGGCACCCACCGCGTGCACCCGCTCGGTGGCGGCCAGCCCGGGTGTCGTCCCGATCACGAGGTGGCCGGGGGAGAGGTAGGTGACTTCGGATCCCTCGCGTCCGGCCGCCATACCGAGGGCGATGCACAGCAGGACCCCGTCGCTGCCGAACCGCTCGGCGATCGTCATCTCGCTGTCGAGCCCGTTGAGCACGGAGACGAAGGTGGTCCCGGGTCCGACGAAGGGGGCGACGTCGTCGAGCGCGGCGGCCAGGTCGTGGTGCTTCACAGCGACGACGACGAGGTCGGCACGGAAGTCGTCCACCCCCGGCTCGACGATCCGTGCCCGCAGTGGTTCACCGTTGACGTCGATCGGGTCGCGACGCAGCCTGGCGGCCCGGTCGCCGGATGCGACGAGTGCGGTCTCCATGCCCCCTTCGACGAAGTGCGCGGCGTACATGGCTCCCATGGCGCCCGCGCCCACGACGGCCACGGTCCTGATCTGCGTCTCGGTCACACCGACAAGGTAGGACACCCCGACGGGCCCGGTGGCGGACCGTTCCGCTCAGGGCGACGCACGCAACCGCTCCAGCAGGGCCACTGCGTCGTGCGGGGCGTGGCCCTTGGCGTCGTTGTCGAAGTAGACGTGGACGTCGGCTCCCTCGGCCGCCCACGTGCGGCACCGGTCCGCCCACGTATCGAGGGCCTCGGAGGAGTAGCCGCTGGTGTACAGCTCCGTGTCGCCGTGCAGGCGCACGTAGTGGAAGTCGGCGGTCGAGTCGCCCATCCGTGGCCATCGACCGGCGCTGTCCGCGACGACCATGCAGATGCCATGGCGACGCATCAGCTCCCGGGCCTCGGGGGAGTCGAAGCTCGGGTGCCTCGGCTCGAGTGCGTGGCGGACCGGTTGGTCGATGGGGACGTGCGGGGCGGGCCGGCCGAGCACCCGATCCTCCCGCAGCTTGCCGTCGTGGCGCGCCGCGAGGTCGACCGTCTGCCCGATGGTGCGCGGGAGGAGGTCGAAGAAGGTGGTCAGCAGCGCCTCGTCGTAGGCGAGCCGCTCGGGCAGCTGCCACAGGATCGGGCCGAGCTTCTCGCCCAGCCCGAGCACCCCGGAGGCGAAGAAGTTGGCCAGCGGCGACTCGACATCCCGCAACCGCTTCATGTGCGTGATGAAGCGGCCTCCCTTGACCGCGAAGCAGAAGTCGTCGGGGGTCTCGTCCCGCCACCTGGCGTACGAGGTCGGGCGCTGCAGCGAGTAGAACGAGCCGTTGATCTCCAGCGAAGGGAGCTGCTCGGCGGCGTGGGGGAGCTCACGGCGCTGGGGGAGACCTGTGGGGTAGAAGTCCCCGCGCCAGCCCGCATAGCGCCACCCGGAGGTGCCGATGTAGTAGCGCGCCACGGTGGCGACGCTACCGCCTTCGCACGCCGTGCCGGAGGGGGTGCGTAGAAACTCTCGTCACGGGTAGGGGAGGAGTGCGTACCGGACGAAGGGAGAGTAGTCATGCCCATGACGAAGAACGGCAAGGTCATCGAGGACGAGCTGCCCAGCACCATCCAGCGGTCGGACGAGAAGGCCAAGGAGACCTTCGCCAAGGCCCACGACTCGGCGGTCGAGGAGTACGGCGACGGGCAGCGCGCCCACCAGACGGCCTACGCGGCTCTGAAGCACACCCACGAGAAGGTCGGTGACCACTGGGAGCCCAAGGACCACAAGGGACCCTCTGACGAGCAGGCCGCGGGCGGGCGCGACACCGACAGGGAGACCGCCGAGGGCGTCGACGCGAACGCCACGAAGGAACACCTGTACGACATCGCCCAGGAGCTGGACATCGAGGGCCGGTCCGACATGGACAAGGACGAGCTCATCGAGGCGATCAAGAAGGCGAATCGCAGGAAGACCGACCAGGCCCGGGACGACTGACGGGTGCTGGGGGGAGACAGACGGGGTGATTCGGGGGAGACTCTGCGAGTGGGGTGAGACCACCCAGTTTTGACATAATGTGGATTATCGGCGAAACGAAGAGAGGCTGACATGGCCAGGAGCAGCACCGACCAGGACTCACAGGGCTTCGACGTACGAGTCGAGCTTCTCAAGTCCCTGATGGCGCACGTGCAGGATTCGACCTATCCCTCCAACACGCAGTTGGACATGATCGAGGAGCTGCTGACGGAGAAGGAAGAGCCCGCCTATCTCAAGATGTTGCTCGGGTTCGTCGACGATGCGCGGTTCCCCAGCGTGCCAATGCTGGCGCGGATCAAGAGGTTTGCCTGACCAGGAGCCCCGGCTCGGGGTCGGTTCCTCAGGAGCCGGCGCCCGAGACCGGGTGCTCGTTCATGACCTCCGCCGAGAACTGCTCTGCGTGTGCCTTGGCTGCGTCGTGGGCGTAGCCCTGCGCGTTGAGGAAGTGCCCACGCGCGACGTGGGCGTGGTGGGCCGCCTTGACGTGCTCGCCCAGTTCGTGGTGCTTCGCCGCCCCACGGTTCACGATCAGCAGTCCGCTGGCCGTGCCGTCTCTCCGGCGGATCAGAATCCGTCGGGCGTGAAGTCGACCTGCGTCGGCGGGGCCAGTGCCTCCTTGGAGACGATGCGCCGCGCCGAGGTGTAGAGCCCCATCACGGACGGGCCGTCGCGGAGCTCGCCGCGCGTCGCCGCCGTGAGGATCTCGGCTGCCTCGGCCTCCATCGTGCGGCCGTGCCTGCTCGCGAGTTCCGACAGTCGACTCCGGACGCCGTCGTCGAGGTCACGGATCTCGAATGTCAACTGGATCACACCCTTCCGTCCCAAAACTACCCGGTCCATCAGGCCGTGTCTCCCCACTGACCCCGGATGCGTGTCACGACGGGCCAGAATCAGCGCATGAGAGTTGATGTCGCGGTCAGTGCCCACATCCCGGCTGCGGTCGAGGACGTGGCCGCCGTGGCGGGCGACCCCGCCCGGGCGCCCGAGTGGTATGCCAACATCCACGCCGTGAGGTGGCGGACCACTCCCCCGGCACGAGTGGGGTCCCGGATGGACTTCCAGGCGCAGTTCCTCGGCCGTCGGCTCGCCTACACCTACGAGATCGTGGAGCTCGAGCCCGGTCGGCGAATGGTCATGCGCACCGCGGACGGTCCGTTCCCGATGGAGACCACCTACACGTGGGAGCCTTCGGACGGTGGAACCCTGATGACGCTTCGCAACCAGGGCGAGCCGCGGGGCTTTTCCAAGGTGGCTGCCCCGATGATGGTCAGGGCGATGAGGTCGGCGATGACCAAGGACCTGGACTGTCTGGCAGTCCTGGTCGCCTCGTGACGCGGCTGCGCCGGCGGCTCAGGCCGAGGTGTCGATGACGCAGAAGAGGTGAGCATGCTCAGCCGCCGACGTAGTCGGCCAGGTGCTCTGCGGTGAGCGTCGAGCGGCCCTCGACGATCTGGCGCGGCGTGCCCTCGAACACGACCCGACCGCCCTCGTGGCCGGCGCCCGGCCCCAGGTCGATGATCCAGTCCGCGTGGGCCATGACCGCCTGGTGGTGCTCGATGACGACGACGGACTTGCCGGAGTCGACGAGCCGGTCGAGCAGACCGAGCAGGTTCTCCACGTCGGCGAGGTGCAGGCCGGTGGTCGGCTCGTCGAGGACGTACACGCCCCCCTTCTCCCCCATCTGCACGGCGAGCTTGAGGCGCTGGCGCTCACCGCCGGAGAGCGCGGTGAGCGGCTGTCCGAGCGTCAGGTAGCCCAGGCCCACGTCGACGAGGCGGGTGAGGATCCTGTGGGCGGCGGGCAGGCTCGTCGGGCCGTCCTTGGCGAAGAAGGCCGCGGCCTCGTCCATCGACATCTCGAGCACGTCGGCGATGTTCTTCCCGGCCAGCTCGAACTCGAGGACCGCGTCCTGGAAGCGCCGTCCCTCGCAGTCCTCGCACGGCGACTCCACCGTGGCCATGACCCCCAGCTCGGTGAAGATCACGCCGGCGCCGTTGCACGTGGGACAGGCTCCCTCGGAGTTGGAGCTGAAGAGCGCGGGCTTGACGTCGTTGGCCTTGGCAAAGGCCTTGCGCACCGGGTCGAGGAGACCGGTGTAGGTCGCGGGGTTGCTGCGACGCGAGCCCTTGATCGCGGCCTGGTCGACGATGACGATGTCGTCGCGGTGGTCGAGCGAGCCGTGGACGAGCGAGCTCTTGCCCGAGCCCGCGACGCCGGTGACGACCACGAGGACACCGAGCGGGATGTCGACGTCGACGTCCTGCAGGTTGTGGGTGTCGGCACCACGGATCTCGAGCGCGCCCGTGGGCTCGCGCACCGTCCCCTTCAGCCGCGCCCGGTCGTCGAGGTGGCGGCCGGTGAGCGTGTCGCTGGAGCGCAGCTCCTCGACCGTCCCCTCGAAGACCACCTCTCCCCCCTTCGCCCCGGCCAGTGGACCGAGGTCGACGGCGTGGTCGGCGACGGCGATCGTCTCCGGCTTGTGCTCGACGACGAGGACGGTGTTGCCCTTGTCCCGCAGACGTAGGAGCAGGTCGTTCATCCGGTCGATGTCGTGCGGGTGCAGCCCGATCGTCGGCTCGTCGAAGACGTAGGTGACATCGGTCAGCGAGGAGCCGAGGTGGCGGATCATCTTGGTCCGCTGCGCCTCGCCCCCGGACAGGGTCCCGGCGGGACGATCGAGCGAGAGGTACCCCAGACCGATCTCGGTGAAGGAGTCGAGCAGGTGGCGCAGGCCCTTGAGCAGCGGCTCGAAACCGGGCTCGTCGAGATCACGCACCCACGCGGCCAGGTCGTTGATCTGCATCCGGCACAGATCGGCGATGCTCTTGCCGTTGATCGTCGACGACCGGGCCTCGGGGGTCAGCCGCGTCCCCTCGCACTCCGGGCAGGTCTGGAAGGTCACCGCCCGCTCGACGAAACGGCGCACGTGCGTCTGCATCGCCTCCGGGTCCTTGGAGAGCATCGACTTCTGGATCTTCGGGATGATGCCCTCGAAGGTGAGGTTGACCCCCTCGACCTTGATCTTCGTCGGCTCGGACCAGAGCATCGTCTCGAGCTGCTTCGTGGTGAAGTCGGCGATGGGCTTGTCCATCGGCAGACCCATGCCCTCGAACAGGCGCCCGTACCAACCGTCCATCGAGTAGCCCGGGACCGTGAGCGCGCCCTCGCGCAGTGACTTGGTCTCGTCGTAGAGGGCGGTGCGGTCGATGTCGCTCACCTGTCCCATGCCCTCGCAGCGCGGGCACATGCCCCCGAGGTAGACCGCCTGCCTGACCGCCTTCTTCTCCACACGCCCCCCGGCCTTCTCCGTCGACATCATCCCGCTCGCCCTGCGGGTGGGGACGTTGAAGGAGAAGGCGGTCGGTGGCCCGACGTGGGGCTCGCCCAGGCGCGAGAAGAGGATGCGCAGCATCGCGTTGGCGTCCGTCGCGGTGCCCACCGTCGAGCGCGGGTTGGCACCCATGCGCTCCTGGTCGACGATGATCGCCGTGGTCAGCCCCTCGAGGTGGTCGACCTCGGGCCGGGCGAGCGAGGGCATGAATCCCTGCAGGAAGGCGCTGTACGTCTCGTCGATGAGGCGACGCGACTCGGCTGCGATCGTGCCGAAGACGAGCGAGCTCTTGCCCGACCCGGACACCCCGGTGAAGACGGTCAGCCGGCGCTTCGGGAGGTCGACACTGATGTCCTTGAGGTTGTTCTCCCGGGCGCCCTCGACGCGGATGAGATCGTGGCTGTCGGCGGTGGTGGTCATCGGCACTCCGGGGACGGGGGCGGGTCTACTCCTCCGATCCAAGCAGATCCGGCCGCCCCTCCCCCACCACCGACGCCACGAGAGTTCGGGCGACGCGCTCTCCACGAGCGATCGCCGTCTCCTGGTCGCCGCGCAGCATCCCGGTGAGGGTGCCGAGATAGGCGACGGCCACCTGGTCGGCCAGCTCCTGGGCGCGCTCCTCGCCGGCCACCTCCCCCGCGAATGCGCGCAACCGGGCGTGGAGGAGCTCGTCCTCGGCCTCGAGCATCTCGGCGACCCCCTCGGGTGGGCGATCCATCGCCGCAGCGGTCCCGCTGAAGGCGCACCAACGCTCCTCGAGCCGCTCGCGCTGGTAGTGGCGCAGCGCCGGGAAGATCGCGAACAGCCGACCGGTCGGCGAGTCGGCCGCCGCGATGGCCGCGTCCCACGCCTGCGTCCAGTCCGCGAGCCGGCGCTCGAGCGCGGCGGCGATCAGACCGTCCTTGTTGCCGAAGTTCGAGTACAGCGTCGCGGCCGAGGCGTGGGCCCGCTTGAGGATCACGTCGACCGGGGTCAGCACGACACCGTCGACGAACATCAGCTCGTCGGCGGCGGCGAGCAGGCGCTCCCGAGCCGGACGCTTGCGGACGTGGCTGGTCATGGTCACACCCTAACCGTAACGCGCGTTTCGGTTACTGGTGAAACGTGCGTTACTGTCGACGCGACCCCGAGTCGACCGAAGGAGTCCCATGACGACGCTGCACATCGCCGGCGAATGGCGCACCGCCGTTTCCGGTGAGACCCGAGAGATCACCTGTCCCGCTGACGGATCCGTGGTCGTGACCGTGGACGAAGGGGGCGTGGCCGACGCCCAGGACGCCGTCCGGGCCGCACGGGCGGCCTTCGACAACGGCCCGTGGCCGAACACCCCGGCGCCCGAGCGCGCCGCCCTGCTGCACCGCCTCGCCGACCGGCTGGAGCGCGAGCTCGACGACGTCGCCCGCCTCGAGTCGCAGGACACCGGCAAGCGCTTCGTCGAGTCGCGCATGGACATGCAGGACATCGTCGCGGTCTTCCGCCACTTCGCCGCACTGGCGCAGGCCGAGGCCGGCCGCGTCGTCGACCCGGGCACCCCGGACGTCTCCTCGCGGATCGTCCACGAGCCCGTCGGCGTCTGCGCGATGATCACGCCGTGGAACTTCCCGCTGCTGCAGACGGCGTGGAAGGTCGCGCCGGCCCTGGCCGCGGGCAACACCTTCGTCCTCAAGCCGAGCGAGCTCACCCCGCAGACCGCCATCTGGCTCGTGCGCACGCTCGTCGAGGAGGGCCTGCCCGACGGCGTCGCCAACCTCGTGCTGGGCCCGGGGTCGACCGTCGGCGCGACGATGACCAGCGCCCCCGAGGTCGACCTCGTGTCGTTCACCGGTGGTCTCGAGACCGGCCGCACGATCATGGCCGCGGCAGCCGGCACGGTGAAGAACATCGCCCTCGAGCTCGGCGGCAAGAACCCGAACATCATCTTCGCCGACGCGGACATGGATGCCGCGATCGACAACGCCCTCACGGCGATCTTCCTCGACTCGGGCCAGGTCTGCTCTGCCGGGTCACGACTGATCGTCGAGGACTCCGTGCACGACCGGGTCGTCGACGAGCTCGTGCGGCGGGCGGGGACCATCCGGATGGGCGGACCCTTCGACGAGGACGCCGAGACCGGACCGCTCATCAGCGAGGACCACCGCCGCAAGGTCGAGGCGTACGTCGAGGCGGCCGTGGCCGAGGGAGCGGTCCTGCGCTGCGGCGGCGAGCGCCCCGGAGGCGACCTCGCGGCCGGAAGCTACTACCCCCCGACGATCCTCGACGAGTGCACCGCCGACATGTCCTGCGTGCAGGACGAGTCCTTTGGTCCGGTGCTCACGGTGGAGACCTTCACCGGCGAGTCCCCCGAGGCCCGCGAGGAGGCCGCCGTCTCCCTGGCCAACGACACGATCTACGGTCTCGCCGGCGCCGTGTGGACGGAGAACGCCGGCCGTGCCGAGCGGGTCTCGCGCCGCCTGCGCCACGGGACGATCTGGATCAACGACTTCCACCCCTACGTCCCGGCCGCCGAGTGGGGCGGCATGAAGCAGTCCGGCATCGGGCGCGAGCTCGGCCTGGCCGGCCTGCACGAGTACCAGGAGAGCAAGCACATCTGGCACAACAGTCGACCGGCCACCACTGGGTGGTTCGGCGACGAGCAGGCCTGACCGGGCCCGAGAAGTACCGACCACACGCCATCGCGTTCGCCACACGCACGACGGAAGGACCCCATGAAACAGCGCTATGACTACGTCATCGTCGGAGGAGGCTCGGCCGGCTCCGCGCTGGCCAACCGGCTCAGCTCGGACGAGAGCACGAGCGTGCTCGTGCTCGAGGCAGGGCGGGCGGACTTCATCGCCGACCCGCTGATCCACATGCCGGCCGCACTGATGTTCCCGGCGGGAAACCCGTTGTACGACTGGGCCTACGAGAGCGACCCCGAGCCGCACATGGGCGGTCGCCGCGTCAAGCACGCCCGCGGCAAGGTCCTCGGTGGCAGCTCGAGCATCAACGGCATGATCTTCCAGCGCGGCAACGCGGGTGACTTCGACAAGTGGGCCACCTTCGACGGCATGGAGCACTGGGACTACGCCCACTGCCTGCCCTACTTCAAGCGGATGGAGACCACGACCGCCGGCGCCGACGCCTGGCGTGGCGGCGCCGGTCCGCTCACCCTCGAGCGCGGACCCGCCTCCAGCCCGCTCTTCCAGGCCTTCTTCGAGGCGACGGAGCAGGCCGGGTTCGCCCGCACGGACGACGTCAACGGCTACCGCCAGGAGGGCTTCGCCCCCTTCGACCGCAATGTGTCCAAGGGCAGCCGGATGTCGGCCTCCCGGGCCTACCTGCGTCCCATCCGTGACCGCAAGAACCTCGACATCACCACCCTCGCGACCGTCACCACGCTGCGCTGGCAGGGCAATCGCGTCACCGGCGTCGACTTCGTGCGCGCCGGTAAGCGCCACCACTCCGTGGACGCCGGCGAGGTCATCCTCTGCGGCGGCGCCTTCAACACCCCCCAGCTGCTGCAGCTGTCCGGCGTCGGTGACCCGGAGACCCTGCGCGCCGCGGGTGTCACGCCGCACATCGACCTGCCCGGAGTCGGCGAGAACCTCCAGGACCACCTCGAGGTCTACCTGCAGCACGAGAGCCTGCAGCCGGTCTCCATCGCGCCGTGGTTGAAGAAGTGGAAGGCGCCGTACATCGGTGCCGAGTGGCTCTTCCTCAACCGCGGGGTCGGCGCCTCGAACCACTTCGAGGGCGGTGGCTTCATCCGCACCAACGACGACGTCGCGTACCCGAACCTGATGTTCCACTTCCTGCCCATCGCCGTGCGTTACGACGGCACCGCCGCGGGCGGCAAGCACGGGTACCAGGTGCACATCGGCCCGATGAACTCCGACGTGCGCGGCCACGTGCGGATCAAGAACGACGACCCGTTCACCAAGCCGGGCATCCTCTTCAACTACCTCTCGACCGAGCGCGACCGCCGGGAGTGGGTCGAGGTCGTGCGCGCCGCTCGGCACATCCTCGACCAGCCGGCCTTCGCCCCCTTCGACGGGGGCGAGATCTCCCCCGGCCCGGGCGTCGAGACCGACCAGGAGATCATCGACTGGGTCGCGCAGGACGCCGAGACGGCACTGCACCCCTCGTGCAGCGCCAAGATGGGGACCGACGAGATGGCAGTGGTCGACCCCACGACGATGAAGGTGCACGGCACGGAGGGGCTGCGCGTCGTGGACGCCTCCGTCTTCCCGACCATCACCAACGGCAACATCTACGCGCCGGTGATGATGGTGGCGGAGAAGGCCGCCGACCTCATCGCCGGGAACACCCCCCTCGCCGCCGAGCATCCGCCGGTGTATCGCGCGAACGAGGGGATGCCGCTCTACCCCGAGGGCGACCCGCGCAACCACGCGTGGAACTCCCGGGACCACCTGCCGAGCGCCCTGGACGCCATGCAGAGCGCGTCGACGAAGGGAGATGAGCAGTGAGCGCGACCGACACCTCGATCGACCCCGAGCTGAGTGCGGACCGCCCGAGCGCACCCCGCGTCAAGACGACCGTGCTCGCGGTCTCCGGGGCGTTCATCGGCCTGATCGCCGTCTGGGCGCTCGTCGCCCCCGGCTCCGCCGAGAGCACCCTCGGCACCCTCGTCACCCGGATCGGTGACTGGTTCGGGTGGTTCTACATCGCCCTGGCGACGGTCATCCTGGTCTTCGTCGTCTACGTCGGCGTCCGGTACGCCCGCGTCCGCCTGGGCGACGAGGACGACCGCCCGGAGTTCTCCACCTTCGCCTGGGCCGCCATGCTCTTCGCCGCCGGTATCGGCACCGACGTGATGTTCTTCGCCGTCGCCGAGCCCGCCAGCCAGTTCCTCGCACCCCCGCAGGGCGAGGGTGGCACGGTGGAGGCCGCGCGTGAGGCGACCGTGTGGACCCTCTTCCACTACGGCATCACCGGCTGGGGCATGTACGCACTCATGGGCGTCGCCCTCGGCTACTTCGCGCACCGCAAGAAGTTGCCCCTGGCCGTGCGCTCCGCGCTGTACCCGATCTTCGGCAAGCGCATCCGCGGACCGATCGGTGACACCGTCGACATCGCCACGATCCTCGGCACGATCTTCGGTGTCGCCACCTCGTTGGGCATCGGCGTCGTCATGCTCAACGTCGGCCTCGGCGTACTGTTCGACGTCCCGCAGGGCATCCCCGCGCAGGTGGGCCTCGTCGTGCTCGCGGTCGCCGTCGCGACGGTCTCCGCCACCACGGGCGTCGACCGCGGCATCCGCATCCTCAGCCAGCTCAACGTCATCCTGGCCATCCTGCTCGCGCTGTGGATCCTCGTGACCGGCAACACGACCTTCCTCCTGCGAGCCATCACGATGAACGTCGGGGACTTCGTCTCGATGTTCCCCGGGATGACCCTGGACACGATGGCCTTCGACCACCCGGCCGAGTGGATGAACCTGTGGACCCTCTTCTTCTGGGCCTGGTGGGTCGCCTGGGCATCCTTCGTCGGGATGTTCCTCGCGCGCATCTCCAAGGGCCGCACGATCGGGCAGTTCATGTTCGGCACCCTGACGATCCCCTTCAGCTACATCGTCATGTGGGTCTCGATCTTCGGCAACTCCGCCGTCAAGCAGATCGCCGACGGCGACGCCGCCTTCGGCGACCTCGCGATGAACCAGCCCGAGGAGGGCTTCTACACCCTGCTGCAGCAGTACCCGGGCGCCTTCTTCCTCGTGGGTCTGGCCACCTTCGTCGGACTGCTCTTCTACGTGACGTCGGCCGACTCCGGGGCGCTCGTCATGGCGAACCTGACCTCCGACCTGCCCGACAGCGAGACCGATGCCCGGGCGTGGTTGCGCATCGTGTGGGCGGTCGCGACCGGCGTCCTGACCATCGCGATGCTCGTCGTCGGCGGGATCGTCGCCCTGCAGTACGCGACGATCATCATGGGGCTGCCGTTCGCGGTCGTGATGATCCTGGTCATGGTCGGCCTGCACAAGGCTCTCGAGGCCGAGCGGGCCCAGTTCGACGCTGCCCGGTTGTCGCTGGCCACGCACCTGGCCGGCCAGGAGACCAGCCACCGGACATCCTGGCGGCAGCGGTTGTCGCACAGCTTCGGCACCGTCTCCCTCAAGCGCGCGAACGAACGTCTCGCGACGGTGGTGGTCCCGGCGCTGAACGAGGTCGCCACGGCCATGGAGGCCGAGGGCCACGTCGCCCACGTCGCCGTGACCGACGGGACGCCGGACACGCCGGGCTCGGCCCAGCTGGTCATCGGCGAGGGGGCCACCCCCTTCGTCTGGTCCGTCCGCGCCCGCCGGGTGCCCGCACCCAGCTACGGGGCCCGCATGCTCGAGGCCGACGACCGCACCACGCGGCTCGAGGTCGCCCTCCCCAGCGGCGGGGGGTACGACGTCTTCACCTACAGCGGTGAGGAGATCTGCCACGACGTGCTGGACCACTTCGAGCGCTGGACCGTCGCCGGGACGCTGACCGAGCAGGTCTGACGCACCCGCCCGCAGGGGCCGGGCCGTGACCGACGTGGTCACGGCCCGGCCCTCGTACGATCGGGCGCGGTGTGGACGACCCCGGAGCCGCACGGCGGGTGGCAGGGTGGGCACATCGCACCGTCACGACCACGGAGGAGTCGACGTGACCGAACCCGCCCAGCCCTCGTACACCTCGGGGATCTGCGACGAGCCCCTGCTCGGCGACACCATCGGGGCCAATCTCGAGCGCACCACGGCCACCCACGGCGCCCGGGAGGCGCTCGTCGACGTCCCGAGCGGTCGTCGCTGGACCTACGACCAGCTGCTCGCCGACACCGACGCGCTCGCCAAGGGGCTGATGGCCACGGGGATCGCGGCCGGTGACCGCGTCGGCATCTGGTCGCCCAACTGCCCGGAGTGGACGCTGCTGCAGTACGCCACGGCCCGCATCGGGGCGATCCTGGTCAACGTCAACCCGGCGTACCGCTCGCACGAGCTGACCTACGTGGCCAAGCAGTCGGGCATGCGGATGCTCGTCAGCGCCACCACGCACAAGACCTCCGACTACCGGTCGATGGTCGAGGAGGTGCGCCCGGACCTGCCGTCCCTGACCGACGTGGTTTACATCGGTGAGTCGTCCTGGGACGACCTGGTGGCCGCTGGCAGCCGGGTCACCGACGAGGAGCTGGCCGAGCGCGGCAGGGGCCTGGGCCCCGACGACCCGATCAACATCCAGTACACCTCCGGCACGACCGGTTTCCCCAAGGGCGCGACCCTGAGCCACCACAACATCCTGAACAACGGGTACTTCGTCGGCGAGATGATCGGTTACACGGAGCAGGACCGCATCTGCATCCCGGTGCCCTTCTACCACTGCTTCGGCATGGTCATGGGCAACCTCGCAGCCACCTCCCACGGCGCCTGCATGGTCATCCCGGCCCCCTCCTTCGACCCGGTCGCCACCCTCGAGGCCGTCGCCCGGGAGCAGTGCACCTCGCTCTACGGCGTCCCGACGATGTTCATCGCCGAGCTGGACCTGCCCGACTTCGCCGACCACGACCTGAGCAGCCTGCGCACCGGGATCATGGCCGGGTCCACGTGCCCCGTCGAGGTCATGAGGCGTGTCGTCGCCGAGATGAACATGTCCGAGGTCGCCATCAGCTACGGCATGACCGAGACCTCCCCGGTCTCGACGATGACCCGGATGGACGACGACCTGACCCGACGCACCGAGACCGTCGGCCGCTCGATGCCACACATCGAGACCAAGATCGTCGACCCGGTGACCGGTGTCCCACTCCCCCGCGGCGAGGCCGGTGAGCTGTGCACGCGCGGCTACAGCGTCATGCTCGGCTACTGGGACCAGCCGGACAAGACCGCCGAGGCCGTCGACGCGGCCCGGTGGATGCACACGGGCGATGTGGCGACCATGGACGAGCACGGCTACGTGACCATCGTCGGCCGGATCAAGGACCTCGTCATCCGCGGCGGGGAGAACATCTACCCGCGCGAGGTCGAGGAGTTCCTCTACACCCACCCGGCGATCGCCGACGTGCAGGTCATCGGGGTCCCCGACGACAGGTACGGCGAGGAGCTCATGGCGTGGGTCGTCCTCTCGCCCGGGACGCAGTCCCTCACCGCGGAGGAGGTGCGTGAGTTCGCCACCGGCAGGCTCGCCCACTACAAGATCCCCCGGTACGTGCACGTCACCGACCAGTTCCCGATGACCGTCACGGGCAAGGTCCGCAAGGTCGAGATGCGCGAGCGCGCGAGCGAGATCCTCGAGCGGGGGTAGGTGGACGATGAAGGGGGCGGGGTGCCGGTGTCCCGGCGCCCGCCCCCTTCGTCAGCTGCGGTGGTTGGTCACAGCTGGTGACGATCCTCGTGCGAGCGCGCCTCGGCCTTGGCCGAGAGCCGCTCGAGCTGACGGGCGGCCTGGTCGCGACCACCCAGCCCGAAGGCCAGCGCCGCGGCCGCGGCGCCACCGACGACGAGGGCGCCGAAGCCGAGCTCGATGATCGAGTCGGCGATGCCCATGTACTTCAGGCCCATGGCGACGAAGAGCACGATCGTGGCGTACTTGACGATCGTCGCGCCGACACCGGAGAGCATCCTCGCCAGCAGGTTGGCGATGAAGAAGCCGGCCGCGATGATCGCCGCACCGAAGATGACCCTGCCGCCGAGCTCGATGACCTCGCTGAGGAAGTTCGTGATCTGCGGGAAGTTCAGCAGCTGGGCCGCCATGACGGCGAAGAACAGCACGATGCCGATCTGGACGATCTTGGCGATGGTCGGGACGACCCTGGTGCCCTCCGGCAGGACGTCCACGGACGCCAGCTGACGGTCGACACCGATGCCGTCCAGGAGCTGACGGAGCAGGTCGCCGGCGAAGCGGGCGATGAACACGCCCAGGGCGAGCATGATGCCGGCCGCGATGATGTTCGGGATCGCGTCGAAGATCGTCTGCAGCATCTGCTCCGCCGGCTGCGAGATGGACCTGATGCCCAGGATCTGCAGGGCGGCGATCGCCACGACGATCATGATCAGCGCGTAGAGGACGATGCCGACGACCTTCGGGATGGACTCGGCGACGCCGTCCTCCGCGGGCCGGGCGTTCGGCGGGGGCGGGGTGGCGCCCTCAGGGCGTGCGGTCGGGCTGCCGGGGATGCTGCTGGCCTTCGACTCCGCGGTGCTGAACCACTTCTCGAACGGGACCGCGCCCAGCGCCGTCTCGACGAGCTGGCGCACGACCTTCGCCAGGAGTGCGCCGACGACGAAGACGACGATCGCGCCGATGAGGTTCGGCAGGAAGCCGAGGACACCGTCGAGCAGCGACTGGATCGGCGCGAGCGCAGCGCTCAGGCCGAGGAGCTGGAGCAGGGCGACGAGGCCGAACATCCAGACCAGGAGGGAGGCGATGGAACCAAGGGTCGCACCGATGCTGGTGCCGTCGGCGCCGGCCTTCTGCAGGGCGGGCACCTTGGTCGCGAGCTTGGTGAACAGCTTCTTCACGACCAGGGCGACGATCCATGTGACCACCAGGATGGCGATCGCTGCGAGGACGGTGCCGAGCAGTGACCCCCAGTCCGTGTTGTTGAGGAAATCCATGATGAGCTCCTTGTGTGGGCCGGACACTTCGACGGTATCCGCCTTCAGGCCCGTGTGGCGGGAGAGCGACGCACCATCACTACCCCGCCGGTAGCCTCTGACACCGTGCAGTGCCCTCATTTCGACCGCGGGTCGTGCGGATCGTGCGCCCTCATGGGCACGCCCTACAGCGAGCAGGTGCGCGACCTCGCCGACGAGCTCGTGGTGCGGCTGGGGTCGTTCGCGCCCCCCGAGGTGTGGCAGCCCCCCTTCGTGGGGCCGGAGTCGGGCTTCCGCAACAAGGCGAAGCTGGCCGTGGGCGGCAGCAGGCAGGACCCGACCTTCGGCATCCTCGATGCGCAGTTCCGTGGCGTGGACCTGCGGGACTGCGGGCTCTACGAACCCGCCCTCGCGCAGGCGCTGCCGGGCCTGACCGCGACCGTGGCCGGGCTGGGCCTGGTGCCCTTCGACGTGGCGGTCCGCTCCGGCGAGCTGAAGCACCTGCTCGTCACGGCCAGCCCGGACGGGGAGCTGATGGCGCGCTTCGTGCTGCGCTCCCCCGGACAGCTGCCGCGCATCCGGCAGGGGCTGTCGTCCCTGCGGGCCGCGGTCCCGGGCCTGCGCGTGGTCTCCGCCAACATCCAGCCCGAGCACAAGGCCGTCCTCGAGGGCGAGGAGGAGATCGTGCTCACCGAGGAGGACTCCTTGGCCATGCGGTTGGACGACATCACCTTCGGGCTGCGACCGCGCAGCTTCTTCCAGACCAACAGCGTCGTCGCGGCCGGCCTCTACCGCCAGGCCCGCGACTGGGTGGCCGAGACGGACCCGGCACGCGTCCTCGACCTGTACTGCGGCGTCGGCGGCTTCGCGCTCAACGCCGCGATGGCGAAGGGGGCGGGCTCGCGCCGCGTCGAGGGGGTCGAGGTCGCGCCCGATGCCGTGGCGAGCGCCCGTGCCGCGGCTGCCGATCTGGGAGTGGCCGCCGACTTCCGCGTCGGCGACGCCGGTGCCCTCGAGGACGTCGCCGCGGAGCTGGTCGTCGTCAACCCGCCGCGCCGTGGCATCGGGGCGCAGCTGTGCGCGGCGCTCGAGGCGGCGGCACCCGCGCACGTCATCTACTCCAGCTGCAATGCCACGACCCTGGCCCGTGACCTGGCCGACCTGCCCGGGTACCGGGTCGAGCGCGCCCGGATGTTCGACATGTTCCCCCAGACCCGCCACCACGAGGTCATGGTTCTGCTGACGCGACGGTGACCACACCGTGGGACCCTCTTCGTCGCACCTCAGGACGGCGCTCGCTAGTGTCGTGACGACGGTCACCCCCGTTCCACGACAGGAGAACAATGCGAGCACTGGTCAAACCCCGACCCGGCCCCGGCCTCGAGCTGGTCGACGTCCCCGAACCCACCCCCGGCCCCGACGAGGTGAAGATCCGCGTCCTGCGCGCCGGTCTGTGCGGGACCGACCTCCACCTGCACGGCTGGGACGAGTGGGCGGCGGGTGCCGTGCCGACGACTCCGCAGGTCATCGGTCACGAGTTCTACGGCGAGGTCGTCGAGGTCGGTGCGACGGTGACGGGCGTCGCCGTCGGTGACCGTGTCTCCGGGGAGGGCCACCTCGTGTGCGGCTCGTGCCGCAACTGCCGCGCCGGCCGTCGCCACCTGTGCATCAACACCGTCGGCATCGGCGTCAACCGTGACGGCGCCTTCGCCGACTACGTCGTCATCCCGGCCTCCAACGCCTGGGTGCACACCGACGACATCGATCCGAACCTCGGCGCGATCTTCGACCCCCTCGGCAACGCCGTCCACACCACCCTGTCCTTCCCGCTGGCCGGCGAGGACGTTGTCATCACCGGAGCCGGACCGATCGGCGTCATGGCCGCTGCCATCGCCCGGCACGTGGGCGCCCGGTACATCGCGGTCACCGACCTGTCCGACCACCGCCTGACGCTGGCCAAGGGCGCGGGAGCCGACCTCCTCGTCAACGCCGCGTCCTCGAACCTCGCGCAGGCCATGCGGGAGCTGGGCATGAAGGAGGGCTTCGACGTCGGGCTGGAGATGTCGGGCGCTCCCCCGGCCGTGGCCGACATGCTCGACAACCTCAACCACGGGGGCCGCATCGCCATGCTCGGCCTGCCGAAGGACCCCTACCCGATCGACTGGTCGAAGGTCATCACCCACATGGTCACGATCAAGGGGATCTACGGCCGCGAGATGTACGACACCTGGTACACGATGAGCGCGATGCTCTCGACCTCCCCCACCCTGCGGGAGACCGTCTCGTCGGTCATCACCCACCGCTTCCCCGCACAGCAGTGGGAGGACGCGTTCGCCACCGCCGCCTCGGGAGAGTGCGGCAAGGTCATCATGGACTGGAGCTGAGATGTACGGATTCAAGGACGAGCTGACCGCGACCCTGCAGCAGATCCGCGACGACGGGCTGTGGAAGGACGAGCGTGAGCTGACCAGCCCGCAGCAGGCGCACATCACCACCGCCAGGACGCAGGCGCTGAACTTCTGCGCCAACAACTACCTCGGCCTCGCCGACCACCCCGATGTGCTCGCCGCGGCGACGCAGTCGCTGCAGGAGTGGGGCTTCGGGATGGCGAGCGTGCGCTTCATCTGCGGCACGCAGGAGCTGCACACGCGGCTGGAGGCCGCGCTCTCGGACTTCCTCGGGACCGAGGACACGATCCTCTACTCCAGCTGCTTCGACGCCAACGGCGGTGTCTTCGAGGTGCTCTTCGGTGAGGAGGACGCGATCATCTCCGATGCCCTCAACCACGCCTCGCTCATCGACGGGATCCGGCTGAGCAAGGCGGCCCGTTACCGCTACGCCAATGCCGACATGGACGACCTGCGGGCCCAGCTGGAGGCGGCGAAGGGGGCGCGCCGCACCGTCATCGTCACCGACGGGGTCTTCTCCATGGACGGCTACCTCGCGCCACTGGAGCAGATCTGCGACCTCGCGGACGAGTACGGGGCCATGGTGCTCGTCGACGACTCGCACGCCGTCGGGTTCGTCGGCGAGGGCGGCCGGGGCACCCCGGAGGCGTGCGGCGTGATGGACCGCGTGGACCTGCTCACCGGCACCCTGGGCAAGGCCCTCGGGGGTGCCAGCGGTGGGTACGTCGCCGGACCGGCGGAGGTGGTCGCCCTGCTTCGCCAGCGATCCCGGCCCTACCTCTTCTCCAACGCCGTCGCCCCCGTGGTGGCCGCCGGCTCGCTCAAGGCCATCGAGATCGCCCGCACCTCCGAGGAGGCCCGTGCTGCCCTGCGGCGCAACACCGCGCTCTTCCGGGAGCTGATGACCGAGGCCGGCTTCGACCTGCTCCCGGGCGAGCACCCGATCACGCCGGTCATGTTCCCCGGCGAGGACGGCGCCCGGCAGGCGGGGCAGGTCGCAGAGGTCATGCTCGAGCACGGCGTGTACGTCATCGCCTTCTCCTACCCGGTCGTGCCCAAGGGCGCGGCCCGCATCCGGGTCCAGCTCTCGGCGGCGCACAGCGAGGAGGACGTGCGCACCTGCGTCGCCGCCTTCGTCGCGGCCCGCGAGCAGGTGCTCGGCGGGGCCGGCTGACTCACTCGAAGGGGGTCGGGTCGCCCGCCCCGCGGCGGGCGATCTCGGCACCGTCCCCGGAGAGGTCGACGACGGTGGTCGGCTCGGTGGTCACCTCACCGGCGTCGATGACGATGTCGACCTGGTGGTCGAGGGCCTCCTTGACGTCCCAGCCGAAGGTCGGGGTCTTGTCGTCGCCCGGCAGGAGCAGGGTCGAGATGAGCATCGGGTCGCCGAGGCCCTCGAGCAGGGCCTGCGACAGCGGGTGGCTGGGGATGCGCACCCCCACCGTCTTCTTCTTCTGGTGGAGCAGACGGCGGGGCACCTCCTTCGTCGCCGGGAGGATGAAGGTGTACGGGCCGGGAGTGGCCGCCTTGACCGCCCGGAAGACCGAGTTGTCGATGTGGACGAGCTGGCCGAGCTGTGCGAAGTCCGCGCACAGCAGCGTGTAGTGGTGCTTGTCGTCGAGCTTGCGGATGTCGCGGATGCGGTCCTTGATCTCCTGGTCGTCGAGGCGTCCGCCCAGGGCATAGCCCGAGTCGGTGGGAAAGGCGACGAGCGCGCCCTCACGCAGGCGCTCGACGACCTTCCCGACCCTGTGCGGTTGCGGATCGTCCGGGTGAACTTCGACAAAAGTGGCCATGCGTTTCTCCTATGTCAAGCGGCGGCCGCGAGTCCAGTCGCGTTCGTTGCTTGGTCGGTGGTCAGGTGGTGGAAGACGACGCGTGCGAGGCGTCGTTTGAGGCAGCGCAGGGCTTCGCGGTTGGACATTCCTTCGGCCTTCTTCTTCTCGTAGTACGCCTTGCCCAAGGAGCCTTGCAGACGGACTTGGGTGATGGCGATGCGGTGCAGTGCGGCGTTGAGCTGACGGTTGCCCGAGCGGGTCATGCGCACCCGTCCGGCGGTGTTGCCCGACCAGACGGGGATCGGCGCGGCGCCGGCGTGCCGGGCGAAGGCGGCCTCGCTGTGGAAGCGTGATGCGCCGGCGGACTCGCCGATCAGCTTGGCCGCGGTCAAGGGCCCGACCCCGGGCATCGCCAGCAGCGTCGGCGCCGCCTGCGCGGTCAGGTCGGCGATGCGCTTGGCGTAGCTCTTGGCCCGGGCCGTCAGGGCGATGACGTCGTCGAGCTCTTCCAGCGCCAGCTCGGCCACGACCCCATCGAGGATGAGCAGCCAGGTGCGCAGGGCCTGCTGGTGCTTGGCCAGGTCCAGCGAGCGGGCCTTGGGCGCGTGTGCAGGGTCCAGCTCGTGCACGCGCCACAGCAGCGAGTTGATCGTCGCTGTCCGTTGTGCCACAAGCGTTTCGCGGCGGTCGACCAGCAGCTTCAGCTCCCGGGACGCCTCATCATGCGTAGCCACAGGAAGGCTGGGTTCACGCAGGTAGGCCCGCGCCACCGCCAAGGCGTCAATCGGGTCCGACTTGCCCCGCGTGCGCGCCACCCGACGCTGCTCGGCCATCATCTTCGGCGGCACCCGCACCACCTGCTGCCCGGCGGTGAGCAGGTCCCGCTCCAGCCGGGCGGACAGGTGCCGGCAGTCCTCGATCGCCCACACGATCTCGTCCCCGAACCGTTCCCGGGCCCAGGCCAGCGCCTTGCGGTGGCCCTCGGTGACGGCCGGGACGGTGATCTGTCCGACCTGCTTGCCGACCGGGTCGACCGCGACGAATGTGTGCGAACGCTTGTGGACATCGGCTCCAACAACAACCATGGTGGTTGCCTCCTTCACCTGATCAGTGACTGGACGGTTGGGCCGGTCGGCGGACACATCTCAGTGGGGGCGATGCCACGCTCCTATCAAGTCACGCCGGCCGGTCCTTCACACCGGGTGCCGGCAAAACGCATGACCATCAGCCCGAAGGCGACAGCAACCCTAAGAGCCAGACACCCGGTGCTCAGGATCCAACCACCGCGGGAGCGGCACCATCACCCTGACACTGAGCCAACCCTAGGATCGCTGCGGGACAAATGACATGGTCATGGCGGATTCATGCACCCACGGTGCAGCGGATCAGTCCGACAGCTCGGCCGCCAGGGCGGCGGCGAGGGCTTTCGCCGTCCGCCCGACGCCGATGAGCGTGGCGGAGGCCGGGCCGGTCCAGTCGCCGTACCCCACGAAGCACACCCGTGGATCCTTGACCGAGCGGTTGTCCACCACGTCCGGGATGCCCTTGGCGGTGCGCAGCCCCAGGGAGCGGAGGTGGCGCAGCGCCGGCCGGAAGCCGGTGCACCAGATCACGGCATCGAGGTCGAGGTGCCCACGGCCGATGACGGCACCCTCCGGTGTCATCCGGTCGAACATCGCACGCAGGCGCAGCGCCCCCTTCGCCCGGGCCTCCCGCACCTGCGGCAGCGCGACGATGTTGCCGACGAACTCGGCCTCCGCATCGCCCTCCCCGAGGCGGGCGGTGGCCTGGGCGAAGAGATGCCGGCCGTCGACGTCGTCGGGCAGGAAGCGCAGTCGCCGGGCCGAGACCAGGGAGAGCTGCTGCGCGTGGTCGACCAGGTCCGCGGTGATCTGCACGCCGGAGTTTCCCCCGCCGACGACGGCGACGCGTTGTCCCGCGAAGGACTGGGGACCGCGGTACCACGCGCTGTGCAGCTGCCGGCCCCGGAAGTCCAGCGCCCCCTCCACCTGCGGGACGAAGGGAGCGGCCCACGTGCCGGTGGCGTTGACGACGTACCGCGCGCGCAGGACCCCACGGTCGGTCACCACCTCGAGGTGCTCGTGGAGCGACCGTACGTCCGTGACACGCACGGGGCGCTCGACGGGCAGGTCGTAGCGTCGCTCGTACTCGGCGAGGTAGTCCAGCGCGTGGGCGACCGGCGGGAAGGTGTCGGGGTGGGGCGGCATCGGCCACCCGGGCAGCGAGGAGTGCGCCGTCGAGGAGAAGAGCCGCAGTGAGGGCCACGTGGCCCGCCAGGCGCCGCCGGAGGACTCCTGATCGTCGAGGATGACGTGGTCCAGACCGGCTCGTCGCAGGTGGTACCCGCACGCCAGCCCCGCCTGTCCCCCGCCGATGACCGCGATGTCGACGTCGGTGCGCATCCTCCTCCTACGAGTCCTCAGCGGTCATGGCCACCGGCATGCCCAGCTGGACCGTGCGGGAGACGGAGCACAGCCGGTCGCGGGACTGGGCGACGGAGCGGGGGAAGGCCGAGCGGGCCGCGTCGCCGGCGTCGCCCTCGGGGAAGCCGAGACGGAAGGTGACCCGGAGGTCCTTCAGGTGGTTCCCGGCCTCCGGCGTCGAGGTCTTCTCCCCCTCGGCGGCGACGACGAAGCTCTCCGGCTCCGCCCGGCGGGAGGTGATGTGGTCGACGTCGACGGAGCTGCACCCCGCGAGCGCGGCCAGGAGGAGCTCGACCGGGGTGAAGTCGTCGGTGCTGCCGTCGCCGATGGTGATCGTGCCCCCACGGGCATTGCGGATCTCGTAGCGCCCCAGCGACTCCCGCGTCAGCTCCACGCTGCGGTGACCGGGACCGGTACCACCGGTCGACTCGTTCTCGGGCGTCTCGTCAGCAGCCATGGCCTCAGGGTAATGGCCAGGTGTGGACCGGCTCGTTGCGGCTCATGTGGTCCCGGTAGAGCCCGACCATCTCGGCGAGGGCGGCGGCGCGCTCGAGGCCGCCCTCCTCGAGGCGACGGACGCACTCCGTCTGCCACACTGCGCCGTTGACACCGGAGGTGCACCGCCCCTCGATGACGTCGAGGTACCTCGTGATGACCCTCGAGGAGACGCCCCAGTCCTCCAACCCCTGGCGCGCCATCGGCAGCAGGTGACGCACGGTCAGCTCGTCGGCGGTGAGCTGCCCGAGCCCCGGCCAGTACAGGCGGGCGGTCAGCCCGTCCCGGGCGGCGGCCTCGAAGTTGGCCTGGGCGGCGGGGAAGGACATCCGGGTCCACACCGGGCGGTCCTCGCTCGCGAGCGTGCGGACGACGCCGTAGTAGAAGGCCGCATTGGCCAGGACGTCGATGATCGTCGGCCCGGCCGGCAGGACGCGGTTCTCCACGCGCACGTGGGGCTTGCCCTCGGTGGGTTGGTAGATCGGGCGGTTCCACCGGTAGACGGTGCCGTTGTGCAGGTTGAGCTCGCCGAGCTGCGGTGTGCCGCCCTCGTCGAGGACCGCGGCCGGGTCCTCGTCGGTGGCCTCGGCGAGCAGCGCCGGGAAGTAGCGCACGTTCTCCTCGAAGAGGTCGAAGATCGAGGTGATCCACCGCTCGCCGAAGAACACCCTCGGCCGTACGCCCTGGTTCTTCAGCTCGATCGGCCGGGTGTCCGTCGCCTGGGAGAACAACGCGATCCGCGTCTCCGCGTGCAGGCGCTTGCCGAAGAAGTACGGCGAGTTGGCCGCGAGCGCCACCTGCGCCGCGGAGATGGCCTGGGCGGCGTTCCAGTGGTCGGCGAACTGGCCCGGCCCCACCTGCAGGTGCAGCTGCACCGAGGTGCAGGCCGACTCCGGCGCGATCGAACCGGCATACGTGCTCAGTCGCTCCCCTGTCGGGCCCTCGATGTCGAGGACGACGTCCTCGCCGCGGGCGGTGAAGATCGAGTCGTTGAGGGCGGTGTAGCGGTTGTTGGCGCTGATCCACTCCCCCTGGAAGTGCTCCTCGCGGATCGTGGGGAGGATCCCGATCGGGACGATGCGCGCGCCGCGCTCGGCGGCCTTCGCGTCCGCGCGGTTGAGCGAGTCGCGCAGGGTGGCCTCGAGGTCCAGGGCCGAGTCCCCCGGCAGCGGCCGCGGTGCGACGTTGAGCTCGATGTTGAACTGCGCGAGCTCGGTCTGGTAGTCGGGATCGGCGATCGACTCGAGCACCTCGTCGTTGACGAAGGCCGGCTGGTTGTCCTCGTCGACGAGGTTGAGCTCGATCTCCAGTCCGGTGAGTGGCACGGCGTCGTCGAAGACGCTCTCGGCGAGCATCCGCTCGAAGACGTCGAGGTTCTGGCGCACCTTCTCCCGGTACCGCTGGCGCTCTTCGCGCGTGTAGCTCTGGGTCTGGACTTCCTTGCCCATGGGACTCCACCTCTCGCCGAGGGTCGGCTGGCTCGAATCTACCCACGGGAAGCCACGCCCGACAGGGTCAGGCCGTGGTCCGATGCGGCGGCCGGTCCCATCCGCCGCCCTCGTCCGACTGCCGAAGGGGGTGTCGCACCGCAGCATTGTCGGTGCCCCCTCCTAGCGTGGGCACCATGAAGCTGCTCCACACCTCCGACTGGCACCTGGGTCGTGCCTTCCACGGGGTGGGGCTGCTCGCGGCGCAGTCGGAGTTCGTGGACCACCTCGTCGCGACGGTGCGGGCAGAGTCGGTGGACGCGGTCCTCGTGTCCGGCGACGTCTACGACCGCGCGCTGCCGCCCCCGGACGCGGTCGCGCTGCTCTCCGAGGCCGTGACTCGCCTCATCGACGCCGGCGCCCGGGTGATCATCTCCAGCGGCAACCACGACTCGGCGATCCGACTGGGATTCGCCTCGGACCTGCTCTCCCGCGCCGGGCTGCACATCCGCTCCGACCTGGACTCGATCGGCACACCGGTCGTGGTCGGTGACACCGCGGTCTACCCCATCCCCTACCTCGAGCCCGCAGCGTCCTCGGTGAGCGAGGAGCTGGGTGTCGACCAGCGGACCCACACGGCCGTGCTGGGTGCAGCGATGGACCGGGTGCGTGCTGATGCCGCCGCGCGGGGCCCGCGGACGATCGCCATGGCGCACTGCTTCGCCAGTGGCGGCGCCACGAGCGAGTCGGAGCGCGACATCAGCACCGGTGGCGTGGCGATGGTGCCGACGAGCACCTTCGACGGCGTCGCCTACGCGGCACTGGGGCACCTCCACGGCACCCAGCAGGTCGCCGACACCGTGCGCTACAGCGGCTCGCCCGTGGCCATGTCCTTCAGCGAGACCCACCACACCAAGGGCACCTTGCTGCTCGACCTCGGCGCCGACGGCGAGGTGCGGGTCGAGCGGGTGGAGGCCCCCGTGCACCGCCGGCTGGCGCAGGTGCGCGGCACCCTCCGGGAGGTCCTCGACGACCCCGATCACACGGCGGCGGAGGGTGCCTGGGTCCAGGTGACGCTGATCGACCCGATCCGTCCCGTCGGCGCCATGGAGCAGCTCGCCCGCCGCTTCCCCCACGTGCTCCAGCTGCGCTTCGACCCGCAGGGCGAGTCCCTCCCCGCGCGCAGCTACGCGGCCAAGGTCGCCAGACGTGAGCCGCTCGAGGTCTGCTGCGACTTCGTCGAGGACGTCCGCCGGGGGGCCGGTGCCGACGAGGCCGAGACCCGCCTGCTGCGCGACGCGCTCGAGGTCGGACGGGCCGCACGTGGGCGACGCGAGGACGAGGGGCGCGCACGCGAGCGCGGGGCGGCATGAGGCTGCACCACCTCACCGCGACCGCATTCGGGCCCTTCGCCGGGACGGTTCACCTCGATCTCGAGGAGTTGGGCGCCTCCGGTCTCTACCTCATCCACGGGCCGACGGGGTCGGGCAAGACCAGCCTGCTCGACGCCATCTGCTTCGCGCTCTACGCCAACGTCCCCGGTGACCGGCTCACGACGTCGCTGCGCAGCCAGCACGCCGCCGTGTCCGAGGTGACCACGGTCGTCCTCGAGCTGACCCTGGCCGGTCGGCGTCTGCGCATCACCCGCTCGCCGTCCTACGAGCGTCCCAAGAGGCGTGGCACCGGGACGACCACCGAGCAGGCCCGCGTGCAGCTCGACGAGTACGCGGGCGGCAGCTGGCAGTCGCTGAGCTCGCGCATCGACGAGACCGCGCGGGTCCTCGACGACCTCCTCGGGATGGGGGTGGACCAGTTCCGTCGGGTGGTCATGCTCCCCCAGGGGGACTTCGCCGCCTTCCTGCGCGCGAGCGACGAGGAGCGACGGGACGTCCTCGAGCGCCTCTTCGACGTCAGCGACTACGTGGCCGTCGAGCAGCATCTCACCGCCCAGCGGCAGGAGGCCCAGGCCACCCTGTCCAGTGCCCGCACGGCGCTCGACGGGCACACCGGCCGCCTGACCGAGCTGCTCGCCGAGACGGACGTCGAGCTGTCCGATCTGGTCGAGCCGTCCGAGCTGGTCGACCGTGACGAGTTCCTCGACCACCTCGGCCCCGAGGACCTGCTCACGGCCGTGGACGCGATCGATGCCGCCCTGGACGCGCACGCCGGAGAGGTCATGACGCTCGTCGACGACGCCCAGAGCAGGGCCAAGGTCGCCCGCACGGCCCTGGAGACCGGGCGGCGCGAGGAGGAGCGCCGCCGGCGCGGTCACCGGGCACGGGCCGTCCTCGACACGCTCGAGGAGACCGCGGACGAGCACGCCGCGCGGCGTCACCGCCTCTCCCGGGCCAGGGACGCAGCGGGTGTCCTCCCGCACGTCCGGGCCGCCGAGCGCGCCCGGGAGGCAGTCATGACGGCACGCGAGGCCAGGGAGATCGCCCTGGCCTCCCTCCCCGATGTCGGCGGTCAGGACCTCGCCGACGTGCGTGAGGTACTCACCACCCACGACGACGTCCTCGCGACCGCACGGCACGAGTCGCAGCGACTCGAGCGCCTCGCCCGTGACCTGCCGAGATCGGCGACGACGATCGAGACGCGCGAGCAGGCCGTGGGCACGACCGCCGCCGAGCTGGCTGCCGCCCGTGGCCGGGCCGAGGAGGTCGACGCCGCCCTCGGGCAGGTCGAGCAGGCCGCCCAGCGCCTGACCCACCTCGCGCCCCTGGTCACCCGGCTGACCGAGCTGAGCACGGCGAGGGCGTCCCGGGTGACGCTCCGGGACGAGCTGCGCACCACGACCGACCGGCGCCAGAGCGCGCACGAGGACGTCCTGGTGCGACGGGAGCGGGTGCAGCAGCTGGTCCAGCAACGCCTGGACACCATGGCGGGTGAGCTCGCCACCCAGCTCGTCGACGGCGAGGCCTGCGCAGTCTGTGGCTCCCCCGAGCACCCCGCCCCCGCCCCGGCAGCCGACCAGGTCACACCGGAGCAGATCGAGGCGGCACGCGCGGAGGTCGCCCGCGCCGAGACCGAGCTCGACCACGCCCGCACCCGCGACGAGGCCACGGCCTCGCACCTCGAGGTCGCCGAGGCCAGGGTCGAGGACCTGGTGCGGGTGGTCACCGAGATCGTCACCGCCGACGCCCTGCTCGAGATCGACGTCGAGCAGGACCTGACGCGGGACCTCACCGCCCTGGAGGAGGAGCAGGCGGCACTCACCGAGGTCGTCGCCCGCCGGGATGCCGTCGAGCACGCTGCCGGGACCTGCGCGACAGCGGTTACGCAGGCGGCTGCCGCTCACGACGACGCGGTGACCGCACTTGCAGAGGCACGCACACGCCACGCCCGGCTCGAGGAGGAGGTCGCGGACTGCCTCCGACGACTGACTCGGGCGCTCGAGGAGCACGGCGACGAGTGCCCGTGCGCTCCCCCGACTGCTCGGCGCGAGGAGACGCCCCCGGAGGCGGGTGCGCCGGTCGCCTCGACTGACCCCGACCTGCAGCACACGGCACGATCGCGCGCGACAGCCGTCAGGACCGCGGCACGCGGACACCGTGCCGCCCTGGCAGCCGTCGATCACGTGCTCGGTGCGGGGACCGAGCTCGAGCGCATGAGGACCCTCCGGACCGAGGCCGAGGACCTGCTCGCCACCGCCCTCACGGAGGCCGGCTTCGAGCAGCCCACGGCCGTCACCGCGGCGGCCCTCACCCGATCGGACCTCGCCGAGCTCGAGCGTGCCGTGGACGACCACGAGGCCCGGCGCGCAGCCGCTGCAGCCGTCCTGGAGGAGGACGAGGTCGTCGCAGCGCTGCAGGAGGAGTCCGTCGACCTCGCCGCGCTCGAGGCCGCTGCCGAGGAGTCGCGGGTCGCCGCGGAGGCCGCGGCCCGGCGCCAGGCGTCCGCCGAGACGGTACGAACGCAGTTCACCACCCTGCGCGACCACGTCCGCACCGCGTGCGCCGAGCTGGGGCCGGCCGCGGAGCACGCCGCCGTGGTCACGCGCATGGCCACCCTCGTCTCCGGCACGAGCACCGACAACGACAAGCGGATGCGGCTGTCCACGTTCGTGCTGGCCGCCCGACTCGAGCGCATCGTCGAGCTGGCCAACGGGCGCCTGGTGGACATGGCAGACGGTCGCTATGAGCTCGGTCATGACGACTCCGGGGCGCGGGGCCGGCGCCGGGGCGGTCTCGGGCTGGTCGTGCGAGACCTGTGGACGGGCAGGGTGCGCCCGACCTCCACCCTCTCCGGCGGGGAGTCCTTCACGACCTCCCTCGCCCTCGCGCTGGGACTCGCGGACGCCATCCGTGAGGAGTCCGGTGGCCAGGACTTCGGCACCCTCTTCGTCGACGAGGGCTTCGGCAGCCTCGACCAGGACAGCCTCGAGCAGGTGCTCGACGTCCTCGACCGCCTGCGCGACGGTGGCCGCACCGTCGGCGTCGTCAGCCACGTCACCGAGATGCGCACCCGCATCCCCACCCAGATCCAGGTCCACAAGACCCAGCACGGCTCGACCATCTCCGTCCTCGGCACCAGCACCTCCGACGTGGCCTGACCCGGGACACCACACGCATGAGGTCGACCGTCGATGCGCGGGCGGCCCGCGCAAGAGCGGACGAAGGGGCGGGGCGGCCCGGCTCAGGCCGAAGTCCGGACCAACAGATGTCGGTGAACGGCACCGACCCACGTGTCCGGACTTCGCGCCAAGGGCCGCCGTGCCCTTCGTCCGCTCAGGCGACAGGACGAGGGCAACAGAGTCAGCCGATCTCCGCCAGCTCCTCCGGCGACGGACAGGAGCACACGAGGTTGCGGTCGCCGTAGGCCCCATCGATCCGGGCCACCGGAGGCCAGTACTTGTCCGCGGCGTCGACCCCGACGGGGAAGACCGCGTGCTCACGGCTGTACGGACGGTCCCACTCCTGCGCGAGCGAGGCGGCGGTGTGCGGCGCCCGCCGCAGCACGGAGGTGGTGACGTCCTCCCCCTTCGCCACGGTCTCGATCTCCTCGCGGATGGCGATCATCGCGTCGCAGAAGCGGTCGATCTCGCCCTTGTCCTCCGACTCGGTCGGCTCGATCATGAACGTGCCGGCAACGGGGAAACTCATGGTCGGGGCGTGGAAGCCGTAGTCGATGAGCCGCTTGGCGACGTCGTCGACGGTCACCCCCGTCTCCTTGGTCATCGCCCGCAGGTCCACGATGCACTCGTGGGCGACGATCCCGCCCGGGCCGGCGTAGAGGACGGGGTAGTGCTCCCCCAGCCGCTTCGCGACGTAGTTGGCGTTGAGCACCGCCAGCTGGGTCGCCCGGCTCAGCCCGGCCCCACCCATCAGGCGCACGTACGCCCAGGAGATCGGCAGGATGCCGGCCGACCCGTACGGGGCGGCACTGATCGGGCCGACGCCCGTCTGCGGGCCCGCGGCCGGGGCGAGCGGGTGGTTGGGCAGGTACGGCGCGAGGTGCTCCCGCACCGCGACCGGACCGACACCGGGCCCCCCGCCGCCGTGCGGGATGCAGAAGGTCTTGTGCAGGTTGAGGTGGCTGACGTCCGCGCCGAACTTGCCCGGCTGCGCCAGCCCGACGAGCGCGTTGAGGTTGGCCCCGTCGACGTAGACCTGACCGCCGGCGTCGTGCACGAGGCCGCACAGCTCGGAGATCGTGTCCTCGAAGACCCCGTGGGTGCTCGGGTAGGTGACCATGATCGCGGCGAGGTCGTCGCGGTGCTTGTCGATCTTGGCCCGCAGGTCGTCCATGTCGATGTCGCCGCCCTCGGCGGTCTTGACCACGACGACCTTCATCCCGGCCATGACCGCGGAGGCGGCGTTGGTGCCGTGCGCGCTGGCGGGGATCAGGCACACGCGGCGCTGCTCCTCGCCCTGAGCGGCGTGGTGGGCACGGATGGCGAGCAGACCGGCGAGCTCGCCCTGCGACCCGGCATTGGGCTGCAAGGAGACCGAGTGGTAGCCGGTGACCTCGCTGAGCCATCCGCTGAGCTGGCCGACGAGCTCGCGGATGCCCACCGTCTGGTCGTCGGGCGCGAAGGGGTGCAGGCCGGCGAACTCGGGCCAGGTGATGGCCGCCATCTCGGTCGTCGCGTTGAGCTTCATCGTGCACGACCCGAGCGGGATCATCCCGCGGTCGAGGGCGAAGTCCCGGTCGGACAGGCGACGCAGGTACCGCAGCATCTGCGTCTCGCTGCGGTGCTCGTGGAAGACGGGGTGGGTCAGGTAGTCGCTCGTCCGCAGCAGCTGAGGGGCCCACTGCGGGGACACCTGCGGGGCGTGCGAGGAGTCGACCTCGTGCGCGTCGCCGCCGGCGGCGGGGACCCCGAAGGCCGCGGCCACCGCGGCGACCTCGCTCGGGTCCGTCGTCTCGTCCACGGACACCAGGACGGTGTCGGCATCGTGGCGCCAGAGGTTGACCCCGGCCTCCACGGCTGCGGTGACGACCTCGTCGGCGCGTCCGGGGACGCTCACCCGGAGCGTGTCGAACCAGGGTGCGTCGTTGACCTCGACACCGCCGGCGCGCAGCGTCGCCGCCAGGCCCACGGCGGTCCCGTGGACGCGCTCGGCGATCGCGCGCAGCCCGTCCGGACCGTGGTACACGGCGTACATGGAGGCCATGACGGCCAAGAGCACCTGTGCGGTGCAGATGTTGCTCGTCGCCTTGTCGCGACGGATGTGCTGCTCGCGCGTCTGCAGGGCCAGCCGGTAGCTGGCGCGCCCCTCGGCGTCGACGGACACCCCGACGAGTCGGCCCGGCAGCGTGCGCTCGAGACCCGCCCGAACGGCCATGTAGCCCGCGTGCGGTCCGCCGAAGGCCATCGGCACCCCGAAGCGCTGGGTCGTCCCGACGGCGACGTCGGCGCCCCACTCCCCTGGCGCCGTGAGGAGGGTCAGGGCGAGGAGGTCGGCGGCGGCCGTCACGAGCGCCCCCGCCTCGTGTGCAGCGCTCGCCATGGCCGTCCAGTCGGTGATCGTCCCGTCCGCGGCCGGGAACTGGACGAGCACGCCGAAGACCTCGCGGTCCCCTGCTGCGGCGCGCAGCTCCGCGGCGGTCGTGATGCCGGTCAGGTCAGCGCCGACGACCTCGATGCCCAGGGGGACGGCGCGGGTGTCGATGACGGCGCGCGTCTGCGGGAAGGTGTTGTCGTCGACGAGCATGACCGCGTCCTTGGCGGCCTTGCTGGAACGGCGCATGACGGTCATGGCCTCGGCCGCTGCCGTCGCCTCGTCCAGCAGGGAGGATCCGGAGGTCTGCAGGCCGGTGAGGTCGGCGACCATCGTCTGGAAGTTCAGCAGCGCCTCGAGGCGCCCCTGGCTGATCTCCGGTTGGTAGGGGGTGTAGGCGGTGTACCAGGCGGGGTTCTCCAGGACATTGCGCTGGATGACTGCTGGCGTGATCGTGCCGTAGTAGCCCAGGCCGATCATCGACGTCATCACGGTGTTCTTGGCCGCGAGGTCCCGCAGCTCCTCGATGACGGCCAGCTCGCTGGCTGCCGCCTCGATGTCGAGGGAGCTCGTCTGGCGGATGGCCGCGGGCACGGCCGCGTCGCACAGGGCCTCGAGGCTCGGCTGGCCGATGGCCCCGAGCATCTCCCGGACATCGGACTCTCGGGGGCCGTTGTGACGGCCGACGAACTCGGACAGGGGTGGTGTGGCGCTCATGAGGCTCCCTTGGACGCGTGCGGGTACAAAGCCAGCCTCCCCTTCTGTCACGCCGTGGCGCTCCAGAGGTGCCTGATCCGCGGGGTCCTGGCGCCTGAGAGGTTCCGGGGAGATTTGCCCCTTCGGCGCCCCGCGCATCGCGCGAGGACTCTCCCCCGCGGGGTGAGCAGCGGTGTCAGGCTATCAGCGCGACCGGGACACGGGAGGAGCTCAGGCGAGCTTCGCGCGCCGGCGGGCCGACAGCTCGTCCCCCGGCACCTCCGCCGGCTCCGCCTGGTCCATCCGCTCGCTGGGGATCTCCAGCAGCGAGCCCTCGACCTCGCGCCAGACCCGGCCGACCGCGATGCCGAAGACGCCCTGCCCGCCCTGGACGAGGTCGATGACCTCGTCGGCGGAGGTGCACTCGTAGACGCTCGCGCCGTCGCTCATCAGGGTGATCTGTGCCAGGTCCTCGACACCGCGCTCACGCAGGTGCTGGATCGCGACGCGGATCTGCTGGAGGGAGACGCCGGTGTCCAGCAGGCGCTTGACCACCTTGAGCACGAGGATGTCGCGGAAGCCGTAGAGGCGCTGGCTGCCGGAGCCGGCGGCACCCCGGACGGAGGGCTCGACCAGACCGGTGCGGGCCCAGTAGTCGAGCTGTCGGTAGGTGATCCCCGCGGCACTGCACGCGGCGGGACCGCGGTATCCGATGTCCTCGGACAGCTCGGGCAGGTCGTCGTCGAAGAGCACGCCCTGGGTCCGGACGGGGGTCCGGCCCTCGTCGTTGGTGGCGTCCACTACGCCCTCCTGCCCTCACCGTGGTCCCGGACCGAGCCGGGTGGAATTGCACCGGTGTGGCCCGGTGCTGTCTTCGACGCTACGGCGGCTCGGGGAGGGCGTCAAACACCCCCGCGGCGAGGGGCTTGCGTGTCGGTAACGATCAGGTCGCGCCGGGATGGACGGACGCGCCCGCCCGTCCTCGTCGACCCGGCCTCAGCTCTCGGTCCCGGGCTCCTCGAAGTCCTCCGGCGACACCTCGTCCAGGAACTCCTTGAACTTGGCCACCTCGTCCTCGTCGTCATCGGTCGACTCGATCCCCACCTCGTCGAGCACTTGGTCGGTGGCGACGATCTCGGCGCCGGTGCGCAGGGCGAGGGCGACACCGTCGCTGGTCCGCGCAGAGATCTCCGTCCCGTCGTCGAGCACGAGGGTGGCGTGGAAAACACCCTCGAGGACCGCGTCGATCCGCACCGTGCTCAGCTCGCGGCCGACGGCGGCGATCACGTCGACGAGCAGGTCGTGGGTCAGGGGACGAGGCGGCTCCACCCCCTCCTGCGCGTAGGCGATCGCGGTGGCCTCCGCCGCGCCGATCCAGATCGGCACGTGTCGACCACCGTCGCGCTCACGCAGGAGCACGATCGGCTGGGAGGTGGGCATCTCCACCCGGACACCGAGGACGTCGAGCGGTTTCACACTCCTACCGTATCCCTCACTCACCCGCGCGTCTGCAGTCCCCGGCGCACGAGCGCCATGTGGAGGTCGAGGCAGTCCTCGACGACCCTCCTGGTGACGCTCTCGTCATCGAGCTCCTCGGCGTCGGCGGCCCTGCCGCGCAGTGCCTGGTGCCCCAGGACGTGGTCGGCCAGCCCGAGCTCCCGCTCGGCCGCACTCTTGAAGGGACGCAGGTGCCGCACGTCGATCCCGGCGGCCACCAGGGCGCCCGAGGCGCGGGCCACCTCGAGATCGGCGTCGTCGTAGTACTCACTGCTCTTGGGCAGCAGGCCGTACGAGATGAGCTCCCGGAACGTGGCGATGTCGATGTCGGCGGCCTCCTGCAGCTCCGTCGCAGTGAGGCGAAGGGGGCGTGCCCCGGCCGGGAGCGGATCGAGACGGACGGGATCCTGCGGGTCGCTGCGGGGAGGAGCCACACCGCCGCCGTCGTCGACGCTCAGCCCCCGGTCCATGGCGTCGAGTCGTTCGCGGATGACCTTCAGGGGCCAGAACCGGTCCCGTTGGGCAGTGAGCACGAAGCGCAGCCGCTCGACGTCCGCCCGGGAGAACTTCCGGTACCCGGAGGCCGTGCGCGATGGGTTGATCAGCCCTTCGGCCTCCAGGTAGCGGACCTTGGAGATGGTGACATCGGGGAAATCGTCCTCGAGCTGCGCGATGAGGGCGCCGATCCCGATGCGCTCGTCGGGCACCGTCAGCTGGTCGAGGCGCTGGCGTAGTAGACGAGGCGGAACTTGCCGATCTGCACCTCGTCACCGGTGCGCAGCGCAACCTGGTCGATTCGCTCCTTGTTGACGTAGGTCCCGTTGAGGGAGCCCACGTCGCGCACCGCGTAGCCGTTCTCCTCGCGCGAGAAGACCGCGTGCTTGCGCGAGACCGTGACGTCGTCGAGGAAGATGTCTCGGTCCGGTCCGCGACCGGTGGTGACCTCGGCGTCGTCAAGAAGGAAGCGCGCGCCCGAGTTGGGGCCGCGCAGGACGATGAGCAGGGCGGTGCCGGCGTGGAGCGCGTCAACCGTCGCCTGCTCCTCCCGGCTGAGGTGGTAGTCGGACTCCGGCAGGTCGGCAGGTGCGCTGCTCCCGATCCCGGTGAACTGCTGGGTGGCCGGGTCCTGTCGTGCGGGCTGGTCGTTCTGGTTGCCGCTCATCCAGCGCTCCCTCCTGTCGTGTCGTGGCTCAAGACTACGTGACCGGCCCCACGTCGGGGCCGGCCGGTGACAACGGCGGTCAGTCGATCTCGGCGCGGTAGGCAGCGGCGTCGAGCAGACCCGAGGTGTCGGTGCCCTCGGCGAGCTCCAGCTCGTACATCCAGCCCTCGGTGTAGGGCGCGGTGTTGACCAGCTCCGGGGTCGCGTCCAGTGCCTCGTTGACGGCCGTGACCGTGCCCGCCAGCGGCGCGTACAGGTCGCTGACGGACTTGGTGGACTCGACCTCACCACAGGAGTCGCCGACCTCGACGGTGTCGCCCACCTCGGGGAGGCTGACGTACACCACGTCGCCGAGCGCATCCTGTGCGTAGTGGGTGATCCCCACACGCACCCGACCGGACTCGGTCGTGGCCACCCACTCGTGGTCGCTGCTGTACCGGAGGTCCTCGGGGTAGGTGGCGTCGCTCATCTGTCTCCTTCGTTGTCCCGGCTCACTGCAAGCCGTCGGTCGGCTCCGGGTGGGGCTGAGCGTAACGAGGCGATGAATTGGAGTGCAATGCCTCCACGTTGATCGAGGAGAACTCGTGCACGGTCACCTCGCCGCCCTTGCTGCGGATCGACTCGGACACACCGCCGGGGATCTCCATGGCCGAGCTCATCGTCTGCGGGTCACCGATGACGACGAAGGTGTACGGCGGCTCGAGGGTCCTGCCGTCGACCACGACGCCCTCCTCGCTGTCCCGGAACCACGTGCTCGCGATGATCCGCGCGTCACCGACCTGCATGGCCTCGGCGCCCGCGTCACGCAGCTCCTGCACGGTGTCCAGGAGGGTTGCCGCGTCGACCTCGCCTCCGTGGTCCTCGATGCGCAGGGTGATCCCCGGCCCGGTCGCCCGCTCGGTGCCCGCCAGGATGCCAAGGGTCTCGGCCCGCTCCCGGGCGGCGGCGAGCGCCTCCGGCGAGTTGCCCTCGCTGTTGGCGAGCCGGTCACGCGCCTCCTCCAGCTCGGCGATCTCCTCGTCCAGGCGACTGCCGTTCTGGGTGACGTCGTCGAGGATGCGCACCAGCTCGTCCTGACGCAGGTCCTCCAGCCCCTCCGCCTGGGTCTGTCGCACCTGGGTGGCGAGGGCGAATCCGAGCAGCGACGCGAGCAGGAGGGCGAAGACATTGGCTCGCGTCAGTCGCGGGCGCGCCATCAGGTAGATCCGGCGCCAGGAGGCCCTGCTGCTGCGCGTGGAGCCTGCGGCGGGCTTCGTGCCGGGCTCCTCCCCCGTCGCACCGGGGCCCTGGGCGCTGCTGTCGTCCATGTCGTCGCTCATGCCTTGAAGAGGTGCCGCCGGATGGAGGCCACGTTGGAGAAGATCCGCACACCGAGGATGACCACGACCCCCGTCGACATCTGGGAGCCGACGCCGAGCTGGTCGCCCAAGAAGACGATGAAGGCGGCCACCAGGACGTTCGACAGGAAGCTGACGACGAAGACCTTGTCGTTGAAGATGCCGTCCAGCGTGGCACGGACGGCGCCGAAGACCGCGTCCAGGGCGGCGATGACCGCGATGGGCAGGTACGGCTGCATCCACACGGGGACATCGGGCTGCAGGACGAGGCCGAGGATGATCCCGACCAGCAGGCCGAACGCGGGGATCATGGGGTCTCCTTCTTCAGGGGGGTCACCGGAGGCGTCGCCCCCGAGGGGATGGCCGTCGCCGCGCGGGTGCGGACGTTGGTGGCGCTGGGCAGCTCGAGCTCGTCCTGCGTGGTCAGTGTGGTCTCGATGCCGTAGTTGCTGCGGAGCCCCGTCATGTAGGAGCCGGCCGAGCTCTCGGCGAAGTTCGTCTGCATCTGCTCCGGGTCACCGATGGCCTCGATCGTGTACGGACGGGTCAGCGGGCGGAAGTTGACGAGGATGGCCTCGCCGGCGAAGCGGATGGCGGTCCTGGACGTCAGTCGCTGCCCGTTGACGGCGATCGCCTCCGCACCCGCGCTCCACAGTCCGTTGGTGATCAGCTGCAGGTCCTTGGAGCGCACTCGCCCCTCGTCGTTGATCCCGGTCCTCGGGTCGCCGTCGGCGCTCGTGCGGCTGTCGGGGGAATCATCGAGCGTGACGCGCAGGCCGGGACCGGCCACGGGGACGAGTCCGCTGGCGACGCTGACCCCCTCCTGCTGGGCGCCCACGAGGTCGGGGTCCAGCAGTGCGGTGGCGGTGGCGATCTCCGCGCGCAGCTCCCGGATCCGGCCGTCGCGCTCCTCGACCGCCTCCTGACGGTCCTCGATCTGGCTGATCAGCCGGGCGCGGGCGTCGGCGCGTGCACCGTCGTCGCCGCGCAGGTCGGCCGTGCTCACCCCGATCATCAGGCCGATGAGCAGCAGCCACGCGATCAGCATCGGGCGGCGGGTACCGCTGGAGCGCGGCAGGCCGGCCGCCTCGCGCCGCTCCGCCGCGGCCGCGTAGCCGGGGTCCAACGGCCGTTCGAGCATCGAGGTCAGCAGGGTCATGGAGGCGTCGGGGCGGCGGGCGAGGGGGTGGGCACCCTTCGTCTCGACGTAGTCCAGCTCGGACTCGTCGACGGGAGGGCGCGGCTCGTCGGGTCGCACGAGAGGCTCCTCTCCCTGCTGGACGGTCATGGGCGCGAGTGCACCGGTCGTGCGCACCTCCCCAGACTAGGCGGTCCCCACGGTGCAAGAGTGGGTGCATGCAGCGTCATCTCCTGATCCACGACGAGACCACCTGTCGACGGCGCACGAGCATCAAGTGGCGGCACCACGACCCCGACGTGCTCCCGCTGTGGGTCGCCGAGATGGACGTCATGCCGGCACCACCCGTGGCTGCGGAGATCCGGCGGCTCGTCACCGACGGAGACCTCGGGTACCCCGTCACGGCCCCCTACCTCGAAGCGGTGGCCCGCTGGTACGCCCGGTGGTCCGCACCGGTCGATCCCTCCCGGATGGCGCTGGTCACCGATGCCATGAGCGGGGTCAGGGCGGCGATCCTCTCCCTCACCGACCCCGACGACCCCGTGTACATCACGGTGCCCGTCTACCCGCCGTTCCACTCGGTGGTGGCGGCGACCGGCCGGCGGAAGGTCGAGGTCGAGCTGACCGCGGCGGGTCGCTACGACGTACCGGCGCTGGAGGCGGCATTCGCCTCCTCCCCCGGGCGCGGCGCCGTCCTGCTGTCGAACCCGCACAACCCCACCGGCACCGTGCCGACCGCGGCCGAGCTCACCGACCTGGCCACGGCCGCGGAGCGGCACGGGGTGGCCGTCATCAGCGACGAGGTCCATGCGCCGCTGGTGCTCCCGGGGGCGCAGTTCACCCCCGTCGTGTCGATCCCGGAGGCAGCCGGGGCGCTCAGCGTGATCTCACCGGCGAAGGGGTGGAACCTCGCCGGTCTGAAGGCGGCGGCGGTCGTCGGCGGGCCGGATGCCTCCGCAGCGGTCCGCGGTGTGCCCCGGTACCTGGCCCACACCGCCAGCCATGCCGGTGTCCGAGCGCACATCGCGGCCATGGACGAGGGCCAGGAATGGCTTGCCGAGCTGGTCTCCGACCTCACCGCGAACAGGTCCCTGCTCGGTGACCTGCTCGCCGAACACCTGCCCGAGATCAGGTGGCGACCCGGCGAGGCGACCTACCTCGCGTGGCTGGACTGCCGCGCACTCGACCTCGGGGACGACCCCGCCGCCCACTTCCTCCGACACGGACGGGTCGCGTTCAACTCGGGCCTGCCCTTCGGTGCCGGACGCGGCCACGTCCGCCTGAACTTCGCCGCCTCGCCGGAGGTCCTCGACGAGGCGGTGCGCCGGATGGCGAAGGCACTCGAGCAGCCCGCGGACCGATGAGGCGCACCCGGACACGGTCAGGTGGCCTTTTTCACGATTTATCGAGTTCCGTTGAGCCGCAAGTCATTTCGTTACCTGACCGAAACCCTGACTTGATCTGTGCGCTGGTCACGTTAGGTTGAAACAGGTGACCATCGACGCAGCTCAAGACCAACAGCCCCCGGACGAGTCCCCCTTCGTCCTGCGCACACCGACCATCGCGGACGGTGGCGCCATGTGGCGCGTGGCCAAGGACTCCCGCACGCTCGACCTCAACACCTCCTACGCCTACCTGCTGTGGGCGCGGGACTTCGCCGCGACGAGCGTCGTGACCGAGCGCGATGGGGAGGTCGTCGGATTCGTCAGCGGCTACATCCGTCCCGACGCCCCCCACACCCTCATGGTGTGGCAGGTGGCCGTCGACTCCGACCAGCGTGGCCACGGCCTGGCCGGACGGATGCTCGACCACCTCGCCGACACCGTGCCGGGCGTGACCTCGCTCGAGACGACGATCACCGACGACAACGCCGCCTCCCGCGCGCTGTTCGGTGCGTTCGCGCGCAAGCGTGGGGCCGAGCACGAGGAGATCGCCCTGTTCGAGCGGGAGCACTTCCCCGACGAGGGGCACGAGCCGGAGGTGCTGCACCGCATCGGACCGTTCTGAACCCGGCTCAGCCCACGACAGACCTCTCCACTGACCCGTCCACCGGAAGGACAACCATGAACGCTGCCAACACGGACATCTTCACCACGCGCGAGTCGGAGGTGCGCAGCTACTGCCGCAACTGGCCCGTGGTGTTCGACACGGCCAAGGGTCCGTACCAGTACACCGAGGACGGTGAGCGCTACACCGACTTCTTCTCCGGTGCGGGCGCCCTCAACTACGGGCACAACAACGACGTGCTCAAGGAGGCGCTGCTCGAGTACATCTCCTCGGACGGGGTCACCCACTCCATGGACATGTACACCCGGGCCAAGCGCGAGTTCCTCGAGGCGTTCACCGAGATCATCCTCGCGCCGCGCGGGATGACGCACAAGATCCAGTTCCCCGGCCCCACCGGCACCAATGCCGTCGAGACCGCGCTCAAGACCGCTCGCAAGGCGACCGGGCGTGAGGACGTCGTCCACTTCACCAACGCCTTCCACGGCATGACGCTCGGCTCCCTGGCCGTGACCGGGAACGCCTTCAAGCGCGCCGGCGCGGGGACCCCCCTCTACCACGCGACGTCGGCCCCCTACGACGACTACCTCCTCGGGGAGACCTCGGACTTCGCCTGGCTCAAGCGCATCTGGGCCGACAGCGGCTCGGGCACCAACCTGCCCGCCGCGGTCATCGTGGAGTCCGTCCAGGGCGAGGGTGGCCTCAAGGCCGCCCGCGGCCAGTGGCTCAAGGAGCTGCAGGAGCTGTGCCGCGAGTACAAGGTCCTGCTGATCGTCGACGACGTCCAGGCCGGCTGCGGCCGCACCGGCACGTTCTTCTCCTTCGAGGAGTTCGGCCTCGACCCGGACATCATCACCCTGAGCAAGTCCATCTCCGGGTACGGACTGCCCATGGCGCTGACCCTGATGAAGCCGGAGATCGACGACTGGGAGCCGGGCGAGCACAACGGCACCTTCCGCGGTCACAACCCCGCCTTCGTCACCGGTGCCAAGGCGCTGCGCACCTACTGGGCCGACGACACCCTGGAGCGCAACATCGCCGCGCGGAGCGAGCAGCTGCGCTCGCGTCTCGAGGTCCTCGCCGGTCTGGCCGAGGGCAGCGAGCTGCGTGGCCGCGGCCTGCTCTCCGGCGTCGCCTTCCGCGACGTCGAGGTCGCGGAGAAGATCGCGAAGGCCGCGTTCACGCGCAAGCTCCTGGTCGAGACCTCCGGCCCGTCCAGCGAGGTCGTCAAGATCATGCCTCCGCTGACGATCACCGAGGACGAGCTGGCCGCAGGCCTGGACCAGCTCGAGGACGCGACCCGCGAGGTCCTGGGTGCACCCGAGCGCACCACGGCCTGAGCCTTCCCACCACCACACTTACGAGACAAGGAGATCCCGATGAAGGTTGTCAACGTCAACGACCTCGACGGCACCGAGTACGACATCGTCCACGGCAACTGGCAGAGTCGCCGCATGGTCCTGGCCAAGGACAAGGTCGGCTTCAGCTTCCACATCACGATCCTGAAGGCGGGGACGTCGTCCGACTTCTGGTACGCCAACCACGTCGAGGCCGTGTACGTCTACCAGGGCAAGGGGACGCTGACCGACCGCGACACCGGCGAGACGTACCCCCTCGAGCCGGGCGTGATGTACATGCTCGACGACGCGGACAAGCACACCGTGACCGTCGAGGAGGAGATCCACTGCGCGTGCGTCTTCAACCCACCGGTCACGGGTCGCGAGGTCCACGACGAGAACGGCGTGTACCCGGCCCTCTCCCTCACCGAGGACTGATCACGACGACATGACGAAGGGGGCGGGGCCGCGCGGCCCGCCCCCTTCGTCATCCCGTCCCCGCGGTCCGACCGATGTGCCGGTACACATGAGCGGGGCTCCACTGGGTACCTTCTCCCCCGTGAACGACCAACAGACATCGACCCACGACGACAACGCCCGGGGGGCCGCGCCCTGGCGCGGGCGCCCCGACCGCACCGGCGTCGTCGTCATCGACATGCAAGAGGCCTACTTCGAGGCGGCCGCGCTCAAGGAGCGCCGGCAACAGATCGTCGCCCACTGCGAGACCGTCCTCGCGTGGGCGCGTGATCTGGGGCTGCCGGTGATCAACGTGGTCACGCAGCACCGGAGGGACCGCTCGACCTGGACACTGAACATGCTCGAGGACGAGCAGGGTTACCTCTTCGAGGGCGACGCGCACACCGCCACCCTCCACGAGCTCGACCTCGGCGACGCCACGACGGTGGTCAAGACCCGCGATGACGCCTTCATCGGCACCGATCTGCACGAGATCGTCGCCGGGCTGGGCCTCGACGCACTCGTGGTCGTCGGGGTGTCGACCCACACGTGCGTCGCGGCGACGGCCGCCCACGCCTTCGCCGTCCAGCTCGAGGTGGTCCTGGTGCGCGATGCGATCGGATCGCACCGACCGGAGCTGCACGAGCTCGCCCTCGACATGCTGCGTGACGAGTACCGGTTGCCGGTGCTGGATGCAGAGCAGCTACGGCGGGTCCCCGTCCGCTGACACGGTCCGGCACCGAGCCGACGTCGCTCCCGGGCACGCCGGAGGCCACCCCGTACACTCGGCCTGTGATCGCCCCCACGACGACGTGTACCAAGCGCCCTCCCCCATGCTCCGGGGAGCAGCCCGCCGTCCTCGTCCGCACCTCGTGAAAGCCGGGTCCCCATGACCGATCCCGAGACGACCTCCACGAGCAGGCTCGCGCCCCACGAGCTGTGGCGCGGTGTCCGCGAGAACGCCCGCAGCGACGCCTTCGGCGGCGGCCTCCTTCTCGTGGCGACGGTGTTCGCCCTGGTGTGTGCCAACACTCCTGCCGTCGAGATGTACGAGTCCCTGAGGGACACCCACCTCGGCCCGTCGGCGCTCCACCTCGACCTGTCCGTCGGGGAGTGGGCCGCTGACGGCCTGCTGGCGATCTTCTTCTTCGTCGTCGGTCTGGAGCTGAAGGAGGAGTTCGTCGCGGGCAAGCTGCGCGACCCGAAGACGGCCGCCCTGCCGATCGCTGCGGCGGCTGGTGGCGTCATCGTCCCGGCAGCGATCTACTTCGCCATCACCATGTCCGCCGGGGGCGAGGCGCTGCAGGGCTGGGCGATCCCGACCGCCACCGACATCGCCTTCGCCGTGGCGGTCCTGGCCGTGGTGGCTCGCGGCCTCCCGTCGGCGCTGCGGGTCTTCCTGCTCACCCTGGCGATCGTCGACGACCTCATCGCGATCACGATCATCGCCGTCTTCTACGCCCAGGGACTGCAGCTGCAGTGGCTGTTGCTCGCACTCGTCCCGCTGGCACTCTTCACGGTTCTCGTCCAGCGCGGGGTGCTCGCCTGGTGGCTCCTGGTGCCCCTGGGCTTCGCCACCTGGGCCCTGGTGCACCTCTCGGGGATCCACGCCACCGTGGCGGGAGTCCTTCTCGGCTTCACCGTGCCGGTCGTGGCCACGGCCCGAGCCCGGGTGCTCAGCTACACGACCGAGGAGGGCGAGCCGGTCTACAACGGGCTCACTGCCTACCTGGCGGACCAGTGGGGCATCTTCTCCACCCTCGTGGCCGTGCCGGTCTTCGCCTTCTTCTCCGCCGGCGTCACGGTCGGCGGGATCGCGGGGATGACCAAGGCGCTGCAGGACCCGATCACCATCGGCATCATCCTCGGTCTCGTCGTGGGCAAGCCGATCGGCATCGTCGGGACCACCTTCCTGCTCAGCCGGCTCCCCGCCTTCCAGCTGGACTCGGACCTGAGCTGGCCCGACATGGTCGGGATGGGGTTCGTCGCCGGTGTCGGGTTCACCGTCTCGCTGCTCGTGGGTGAGCTCGCCTTCGGCAGCTCCAGCGTCGCCGACGAGCACGTGAAGATCGGGGTCCTCCTGGGCTCCTTCACCGCAGCCGTCTGCGGCGCGGCCATCCTGGGCGTCCGCGCGCGCCGGTCGACCGGCGACGCAGTCGCCGCCTCCTGAGCGCCTCAGAAGACGGGCTTGCCGCCGGTGACGCCCAGGACCGTGCCGGAGACATAGCTCGCCTCCGCCGGTGAGGCCAGGTAGACGAAGGCCCCGGCCAGCTCGCCCGGCTGCCCCGCTCGCCCGAGGGGCGTGTCGGCTCCGAATGCCTTGATCTTCTTCTCGGGCTGGGTGGCCGGCTGGAGCGGGGTCCAGATGGGCCCGGGAGCGACGGCGTTGACCCGGATGCCGCGCTCGCCCACCTCGGCCGCGAGGTTGACGGTGAAGTTGTTGATCGCCGCCTTGGTCGATGCGTAGTCCAACAACGACGGCGAGGGCTCGAAGGCCTGGATGGAGCTGACGTTGATGATGCTCGACCCTCGACCGAGGTGCGGCAGGGCCGCCCGCGTCATCCAGAAGAGTGCGTAGAGGTTGGTCTTGAAGACCCGGTCGAGACGCTCGTCGGAGATGTCCTCGATCCCCTGGTCCCGGGCCATCTGCACCCCTGCGTTGTTGACGAGGACGTCGATCCCGCCCAACCCCGACACGGTGCTCGCGACGACGTCGGCGCACACCTGCTGGGACTGCAGGTCACCCGGGCACAGGACGACCTCCCGCCCGGCATCACGGACCCAGTCCGCGGTGGCCTCCGCGTCCTCCTGCTCCTCGGGCAGGTAGGACAGCGCCACGTCAGCGCCCTCCCGGGCGAAGGCGATGGCCACGGCTCGACCGATCCCCGAGTCCCCGCCGGTGATCAGCGCCCGCATCCCCTGCAGGCGACCGGAGCCGACCCACGTCTCCTCGCCGTGGTCCGGGACCGGTTCCATCCGGGCGCTCGACCCCGGCAGCTCCTGCTGCTGCGCAGGGAATCCGCCGTCCTCGCCGGTCGTCATCGCTGCCGCCCTCGTGCTGATCTCGGACTCGTTCATGGGTTGTCCTCCTTCGTCGTCTGCCAGGACGTCTCCCCTCCGACTACCCCTCCACCCGGAAGGCAAACCGGTCCCTTGCCCGGTGGCCGGAGGTCGTGGACCGGCACCGCAGGTCTCGAGCGGGTCACAGGTGATTCAGAAGGGCCGACTTGTCCCGTGCCCGGTGCTAGCGTTCCCGCATCCACATGGCCGGGGAAGGGTCACGCCGACAACGATGCCGGTCGGACCCTCGGCAGTTTGTCTAAGGAGAACGTATGCGTGTGAGCATGCGCACGAAGACGCTCAGTGTCACAGCGGCGGCGCTGATGGTGCTTTCCGCCTGCGGCGGAGGGGGCGACGGGGGCGATGGCGGCGACGACGCGGGCGGCGGTGGCGGTGGTTCGAGCGAGCCCCTGCAGCTGGGCTACGTGCTCCCCGAGACCGGGCAGCTCGCCTTCCTGGGACCGCCCCAGATCGAGGCCACCAAGTACGCGATCAGCGAGATCAACGCTGCCGGCGGGGTCCTCGGGCAGGACATCGGCGACCTCGTCAGCGGTGACGAGGCCGACACCGCGGCCATCGCCTCCCAGTCGGCCGAGCGGGTGCTCAACGCCGACGTCGATGCCATCATCGGAGCCGCGGCCTCGGGCATGTCCCTGGCGATCATCGACAAGATCACCGGGTCCCAGGTCGTGCAGTGCTCCGGCTCCAACACCGCACCGACGTTCACCGGGTACGAGGACGACGGTTTCTACTTCCGCACCGCTCCGTCGGATGCCATGCAGGGCCCGGTCCTCGCTGAGACGATCATCGGTGACGGGTACAGCAACGTCGCCCTGATCGGGCGCGCCGACGACTACGGCAAGGGCCTGGTGGATGCCACTGCGGAGGCGCTCGAGAGCTCGGGCGCGACGGTCGCCACCAAGGAGATGTACGACCCGAAGGCGACCAACTTCGACGCCGTCGTCCAGAAGGCCTCGGGCGCGAAGCCCGACGCAGTCGTATTGATCGCCTTCGAGGAGGGCAAGCAGATCCTCTCGGGCCTGGTGGAGTCGGGCATGACCACCGACGAGGTCGGCCTCTACGGCGCGGACGGTCTGCGCAGCGAGGAGCTGCCGGAGCTGGTGAACGAGAACGACCCCAGCGTCCTGTCGGGCATGAAGGGCACGGCCCCGGCGTCGTCGGCCAACGATGCCTTCCTGAAGGATCTCCAGGAGTTCGCGCCCGACCTGAAGGAGACGCAGTTCGCCCCGCAGGTCTTCGACTGCGTCAACATCATCGCCCTGGCTGCCGAGCAGGCGGAGAGCACCGACCCAATCGACTTCAAGGAGGAGGTCGGCGGGGTGACCAAGGACGGTGAGGAGTGCTCCACCTTCGAGGAGTGCAAGGGCATGATCGAGGAGGGCACCGACATCAACTACCAGGGTGCCAGCGGTCCGTTGGACTTCACCGACGACGGTGAGCCGGGCGCGGCCTCGATCGAGGTGTACACCTTCAACGACGAGGGCGACCTCGAGACCGTCCGGGTGCAGGACGTCACCGCAGAGGAGTGATCGGGGCAGATGCTCCACGACGAAGGGCCCGGCCGCATCGCGCGGTCGGGCCCTTCGTCGTCGGAGGTGGCAGGTGAGGGGTCAGATGCGCGCGAGGGTCCCCAGGTAGAGCTCGATGACCTTCGGGTCGTGCAGGAGCTCCTTGCCCGTCCCGGTGTAGGCATTCTGGCCCTGGTCGAGGACGTAGGCGCGGTCGGAGATCTCCAGGCAGTTGGTGGCGTTCTGCTCGACCATGAGGATGGAGACGCCGGCCCGGTTGATCTTCAGGACCGACTCGAAGACGGCGTCCTGCATCATCGGCGAGAGTCCTGCGGACGGCTCGTCGAGGAGGAGGACGGCCGGGTCGGTCATCAGGGCACGCCCCATCGCCACCACCTGACGTTCGCCACCGGAGAGGGACCCGCACTTCTGGCCGCGTCGCTCGGAGAGCAGGGGGAAGATCTCGCTGACCACGGCGAAGCGGGTGCCGAACTCCTTGGGCCGCAGGTACATCCCCATCTCGAGGTTCTCCTCGACGGTCAGCGACGGGAAGACGTTGTTGTTCTGCGGGACGTAGCCGACTCCCTCGGAGACCATGGCGTGCGCCGGCAGGGACGTGATGTCCTTCTCGGCCAGCAGGACCTGGCCACCGGTCACGGGTACCAGACCGAACATGGCCTTGATCAACGTCGACTTCCCGGCGCCGTTGGGGCCGATGATCCCGACGAGCTCGCCCTTGTCCACCCGGGCGTTGCACCCACGCAGGATGTCGACCCCCGGGATGTACCCGGCCACCAGGTCGACCGCGGTGAGTACCGTCTCGCGGGTCGGTTCGCTGTCATTCATCGCCGGTCTCCTTCTCCTGCTGGGGCAGGCTGCGCCGCGTCCCGAGGTAGGCGTCGATGACGGCCTTGTCCCGGCGGATGTCGTCCGGGCGACCTTCGGCGATCAGCCGTCCCTGGGCGAACGTCGTCACCCAGTCGCTGATCCCCATCACGACGTCCATGTCGTGCTCGACGAGGACGATGGTCATCCCCTCGTCGCGCAGCGTCTGGATGTGCCCGAGCAGGGACTGGGTGAGGGCCGGGTTCACGCCGGCCATCGGTTCGTCGAGCATGATCATCGTCGGCTCGACCATCAGGGCGCGCGCCATCTCCAGCAGCTTTCGCTGGCCGCCGGACATCGTGCCGGCGAACTCGTCCCGCATGTGGGCCAGGTTGAAACGCTCCAGGAGCTCGTCCGCCCGCGTCCCGATCTCGGCTTCCTGCGATCTCCACGGGAACCGCAGCAGTGCGGGGACGAATCGCTCCCCCACCTGGTGGGTCGCGCCGAGCATGAGGTTCTCGCGTGCCGTCAGCCGGGTCAGCGCCTTGGTCAGCTGGAAGGTGCGGACCATCCCCCGTCGGGCCACCCGGTGCGCGGGCAGCTTGGACACGTCCTGACCCTGGAAGCTCCAGGTGCCGCTGTCCGGTGTGTCGAACCCGGAGACGACGTTGAAGAAGGTCGACTTCCCGGCACCGTTGGGGCCGATGAGGGAGGTGATCGTCCCGCGCTGGATCTCGAGGTGGTCGACGTCGACCGCCTTGAGACCGCCGAAGCTGCGCACGACGTCGTCGGCGACGAAGATCGGGTCGGGCTTCGCGACACCCGGCTCCGGACGCACCCCCACGAGCTGCGCCGCTCCCACGGTCGGTGCTTCGCTCATCGCGGCATCCTTCCTCGGCCCGTCCGGCACCCCGTGCACCTGGTCATCGGACATCGAGCCTCAGCTCCTTCTGGTTCCCGAGGATCCCCGCCGGTCGGAAGACCATCAGCAGGACCAGACCGAGACCGACGAGGAGGAATCGGGCCGCTCCGACGTCGCCGCTGTCGAGGACCGACGGGGAGATGAGTCCCGAGGAGGTCGCACTCCGCAGGAAGGCGTCGAAGAAGGTGACGATGAACCAGAAGATGATCGAACCCAGGACGGGGCCCAGCACCCGACTGGCACCGCCGAGGATGACGATCGTGTACAGGTAGAAGGTCACCTTCGGGTCGTAGCTGTCCGGCTGCACGGACTGGATGCTGATCGCCATGAGCACTCCGGCAAGCCCACCCAGGGCCCCACCGAGCACGAGGCTCTGCAGCTTGAAGCCGTAGGCGCTCTTGCCCAGGCTCCGTGCGGCCAGCTCGTCCTCACGCACCGAGCGCAGCACCCTCCCCCACGGGCTGCTGATCAACAGCTTGACCATGAGGCAGCCGAGGGCCACCAGGCCCCAGCCGACGGTCATCACCCACATCGAGCGGTGGTCGAAGGTGACCTGCCCCCACCCGTACGTCCCGGAGGGGTAGGGATTGAGCACGAAGAACTCCCCGGCGAACTGGCGCAGACCGTAGACGCCCCCGGTGAGCGGCTCGAGGGTGCTCGAGCGGTAGAAGTACCTGAGGACCTCGGCAGCGGCGATGGTGGCGATCGCCAGGTAGTCCCCACGCAATCGCAGCGTGGGAAGGCCCAGAAGAAGTGCCAGCAGGATCGCGCAGACGATCCCCAGGAGGACGCCCACCCACATCGACCACCCGAAGACGGCGACCGACACGGCGACGCCGTAGGCACCGACGAGCATGAAACCCACCTGGCCGAAGTTGAGCAGGCCGGTGTAGCCGAAGTGGATGTTCAGACCGATCGCGGCCAGCGCATAGATCGCCGCCTCGGGTCCGAACATCCCGCGAACGGCGTTGCCGATGATGCTGGGCCAGTCCATTTCTCTCCTTGACTCGTCGGTCTAACCGACGCGCTCGGCCCGGCCAAGGATCCCTTGGGGGCGCACGAGCAGGACGATGATGAGAACGAGCAGGGCCCAGGCGTTCTGCAGCTCGGTGGGGAACCACAGGGTCGACAGCTGGGCCACGAGACCGACGACCAGGCTGCCGACCACGGCGCCGAAGGCACTGCCCAGGCCCCCGAGGATGACGCCGGCGAACATCAGCAGCAGCAGGTTGAACCCCATGTCCCAGTAGATGGCCGTGGTCAGGCCGTAGAACACGCCACCGAGCGCAGCCAGGCCCCCACCGAGGATCCAGACGAAGAGGACGACCCGGTTGACGTCGATGCCCGAGGACTCCGCCAGGTCCCGGTTGTCGGACACCGCACGCATCGCCTTGCCCATCCGCGTGCGCTGGAGCATCAGCCCGACACCGATGATGACCACGATGGCGACGACGGTCACCGTCAGGTCCCGAGGCGTGATCGAGACCGGGCCGAGGTCGATCTCCGACTGGAGCGCGTACTGGTCGTACTGCTGACGTCGGCCGCCGTAGAAGATCAGCAGCAGGTGTCGCAGGAACAGTGAGACGCCGATGGAGATGATGAACATCTGGATCAGTCCGGTCCCCCGCAGCCGCAGGGGCCGCCACAGACCGCGTTCGAGCGCTGCGCCGGCCCCGCCACCGATGACGATGGCCACGAGGGCGGCGAGCACGAGGGGCAGGTCGAAGACGCCGGCGGAGAAGAAGAAGGCGGCGATGGCGCCGAGCGCGACCAGCTCCCCGTGGGCGAAGTTGATCAGGCCGGTGGTCCCGAAGACCAGGGACAGCCCCACCGAGGTGATGGCGATGATGGTGCCGTACTTGATGCCCTCCACGACGAGCTGGAGGAACCGGCCGGTGAAGTCACTGCCGCCGTCCCCGGCGGTGGTCCCCGCCGAGGTGTCGGACTCCGTGGAATCCGCGTCGTCGGTCCCGGACGGTGTCCCCGACTCCTGCTGCTCCCCCTGTGGGATGAGCGGGAAGATCACCGTCGAGTCGCGCCCCGCCCGCACCTGGACCGCGGGCAGGGTCTCCCCGCCCTTGTCGCGGGTCTGCAACCCGTCGGGCAGTGTCGAGGTGTCGAGGGTCACCTCGTACGTGCCGGGGCCCGGCACCTCGATCCGCCACTCCCCCTTCGCGTCGGTCGTGGCGCTCCCGGCATCGGTGACCGTGAGGGTGACTCCCTCGATGGGCTCCCGATCAGGTCCCCGCAGGATGCCGGTGATCGCGGGCTCCTCGGCTGCGGCGAGCGACGCCGGGCCGGCGACGGCGTGCGCCATGGCCGTCGGAGCCCCGAGCAACATGAAGAGCAGCGCCCCGAAGGCCACCGCGAGGCGCGTTCGCACGTGCTGTCCTCCGGAAACGTCGTTGTGTACCGCTGCGGAGCATAACCGGCACCGGGACGAACAGGGGACCAAAAGCTGGACGTACACCCGACTGTGACCTTGGGTCGCGGCCCAACCGAGCAGCCTTCCGGCGACGTGCTGCAGCACAGTCACCGTCAGTTATATACGGTTGGTCTCGTGAAAAATATTGGGACGGCGTCACCCCTCTTCCGCGGAGTGTTTCTGCTCCCCGCGGGCCTGGCCATGCTCGCCGGTGTCAATGCCGCACTCGTGCTCGTCGGCGTGTGGGCGCCCGCACCGACCGCACGGGCCGGCGATCTCCACGGGATGCTCATGGTCGGCGGCTTCCTGGCCACGCTCATCGCGCTGGAGCGGGCGGTTGCGCTCCGGCATGCTCTGGCCTTCTCCGCGCCACTCCTCCTGGGTGCGGGGGGAATCGCCCTGCTCACCCCCCTGCCCCTGGTGGTGGGTCAGACCCTCCTGGTCAGCGGTGGCATCGCCCTCGTCACCGTCTACGCCGCCCTCTTCCAGCGCAACCACGACGACGTCGTACTCGTCGAGCTCCTCGCCGCCCTCCACCTGTCGATCGGCGCCGGGCTCTGGCTCCGGCTCGACGTGCCCTGGCTGATGCCGTGGCTCGTGGGCTTCGTCGTCCTCACGATCTGTGCCGAACGAGTCGAGCTGGCGCGGCTGCACATGCCGCCCACCGGAGGACGCACCCTGGTCCTGCACGCGGGAGTCCTGACCATCACCCTCGTCGCCACTCTGCTGTGGCCGTCTGCCGGGGCGAGGCTCAGTGGTCTGGTCATCGCCTCGCTCGTGCTCTGGCTCGTGCGCAACGACGTCGCTCGCCGGACGATCCGGGCCACGGGTCTCCCGCGCTTCAGCGCGGCCGCGCTGCTGGGCGGCTACGTCTGGCTCCTCCTGGCAGCGGTGGTCTGGCTCGTCGGCGGCGCCCGGACGAGCGGCGTCCACTACGACCTCGTGGTCCACGCGGTCATGCTGGGGTTCGCCATCTCGATGGTCATGGCCCACGCCCCGGTGATCCTGCCGGCGGTGCTGCGCCGCCCCCTTCCCTATCGACCGGTGATGTGGGCCCCCTTCGTCCTGCTGCACATCGGCCTGGCGATCCGTCTCGTCCCCGGAGACCTCGCCGGCCTGCACACCGTGTGGCAGACGGGCGCGGTCCTCAACGTCGTCGCACTCCTGGCCTTCGTCGTCGTCGCCGCCGGGTCGGCCATCGCCGGACCCGTACCCGGGAGGGCCTCGTGAGCGAGAAGATCCGCCTTGGGGCGCTGGGAGGCTGGTTGGGGCAGAGCCCTCCCCCGACCTTCTCGCTGCCGTCCTCGGCAGCGGGCATGGTGTGGCTCGTCATCGGCCTGGCCACCACGCTCCATGCCGCGCTCTCCGATGGGCCACCGGCTGCGGTGACGACCGGCCGGGTGGCCCTCATCCTCCTCGTGGGCTTCGCACTGCAGATGCTGCTGGGCGTCACCACCCGCGTCCTGCCCCGTCGGCTCGGCCGGAGCCCGGCAGCGACGCACGACGCTGCCGCCGAGCTCGAGCGGTGGGGCACCGGCAGGGTGGTCGTGACCAATCTGGGCCTGGCCCTCCACCTCCTCCCCACCCCACCGTTGGTGCGCCTCGTCATCGCCGTCCTTGCAGGGCTCGCCCTGGCGCTGGCACTCCCCCTGCTGGTCCGTGCGGTCCGGGCCGCACGTGCTGCGGTGCCGCAGAGGGAGGTCGACCTCCCCCGGGAGGGGCGTCCGGCGGGACCGGCGGCCCCCGCCTGGTCGCGTCTGGAGCTCCTCACCGGCGCAGGGATCATCGCGCTCGGCACGAGCGTGGGCGTCGGCCTGGATCCGGCCGCCGCGGGCCTGGGTCGGGCCGCCGGCGGTGGCGCACGGCGCGACGTCGTGGGGACCGGTCGCACGCGACGGGTGCGAGTTCGGGCCCACGACATGCGGTTCCACCCGGAAGAGGTCTCGGTCGACGTGGGCGACCGGCTGGTGATCGAGCTGGAGAACACCGACTCGACCGACATCCACGACCTCGTCCTGGCCGACGGCACCGCGTCCCCACGGCTCTCCCCCGGCGGGCGGGCGACGCTGGAGGTCGGTCCCGTGGGGGCACCCACGCAGGGATGGTGCTCCGTCGTCGGGCACCGTCAGATGGGGATGGTCTTCCGGATCACCGCCACGGGGTCCGTGAACGGCACGCAGGAGCCGAGTCACGACCGCGACGACGAGGCGCCGCGGATCGACTTCAGGGACAGCTGGGGCGAGGACTTCACGGGGATCGACCCGACCCTGCCACCCCTGGGGGACTCCTCGGTCCGCGAGGTGACCCTGACCGTCTCGGAGGTGCCGATCGAGATCGCTCCGGGCGTGACACAGCTGCGCTGGACGTACAACGGCGACTCGTTGGCCCCCACCCTCCACGGGCGGGTCGGCGACCGCTTCGTGGTCACCCTGGTCAACGAGGGGACCATGGGTCACTCGATCGACTTCCACGCGAGCGAGGTCGCACCGAACCGGGAGATGCGCACCATCCCGCCCGGAGAGAGGTTGCGCTACGAGTTCACGGCCGCTCGCGCAGGGATCTGGATGTACCACTGCGGCACCCCGCCGATGTCGACGCACATCGCCTCGGGGCTCGCCGGGGCGGTCGTGGTCGAGCCCGAGGGCCTGGCCGAGGTGGACCGCACGTACGTCATCGCCCAGTCGGAGATCCACCTCGGACCCCAGGGTGAGGCGGTCAACAGCACGAAGGTGGTCGATGACGAGCCCGATGCCGTCGTGTTCAACGGCTACGTCAACCAGTACGTCGACCGCCCGCTGCGGGCGAAGGTGGGCGAACGCATCCGTGTCTGGGCCCTCGACCTGGGACCGAACCGGCCACTGTCGTTCCACGTCGTCGGAGCGCAGTTCGACACGGTGTACAAGGAGGGTGCCTACCGGCTGAAGCGTGGTCGCGGCCCGCTGGACCCACCGGGAACCACCTCGGGCGGGTCCCAGTCACTCGGCCTGCTGGCTGCCCAGGGTGGCTTCGTCGAGCTGGCCTTCACGGAGCCGGGCCGCTACCCCTTCGTCAACCACGTCATGAGCGACGGCGAGCGGGGCGCGCTGGGCCTGTTCGAGGTCACCTGAGCCCTCGTGCCTGCCGTGGGAGGCGACCGCTGTCGCCCGGGCAGAGTGGTGCGGTAACGTGCGCGTATAAACACGGGATTGACCGTGTTTAATGACGAGGGAGACGCATGGCACCTGACGCCCCGCACGCCCAGTCGCCGGATGCGGCCCTGGACGGCACGGTCGAGGTCGCTCTCAAGGCGCTGCGCGCGCTGGGTCAGCACGGTCACCCGGACGCCGCGAGCCGTCTGGCGGCGCGGGCGTGGTGGGTGCTGCGCGACTCGCACCCGCGCGAGGCCGAGCGGGTCAACGGACTCATGCACTTCCTCGCCCGACTGCCCGCAGAGGCGGGAGCTCCACCCACACAAGCACCGAAGGAGAGAGCATGAGCACCGACCAGCAGCTCGATGTCCGCGCGGAGGCCCCGGCCCAGCGCCACACCCTGATCCTGGAGACGTACCACGCACTGGCCCCGGGATCGGGCTTCGAGCTGGTCAACGACCACGACCCGAAGCCCCTCTACTACCAGTTCGACGCCGAGTACACGGACCAGTTCACCTGGGACTACCTCGAGCAGGGGCCCGAGGTCTGGCGCGTGCGGATCGGTCGTCCGACGGTCTGAGACGAGGGCGCGGGCGCACCGCCCCCGCGGAACGGCGACGGCCGGACCTGCACGAAGCAGGGCCGGCCGTCGCTGATGTCGCGGGACATCACCCGGTCGGGCTGACAGGATTTGAACCTGCGACCCCGTGACCCCCAGTCACGTGCGCTACCAAACTGCGCCACAGCCCGTGGCTGCTCCGTCAGGAGCCACGTCACCTTATCCCACGCGGGCCACGCCGTCCCAATCGACCCGTGGCGTGTCCCGGCGACCCACTGGCGGAGCGGAGCTCAGCGCCGGCGGCGCTTCTCGCGCACCCTCACCGAGATCTCGATGGGCGTGCCCTCGAAGCCGAACTCCTCGCGCAGGCGACGCTCCAGGAAGCGCCGGTACCCGGCCTCGAGGAACCCCGACGCGAAGATGACGAAACGCGGCGGCCGGGTGGACGCCTGGGTCGCGAAGAGGATCCGCGGCTGCTTGCCCCCACGCACGGGGTGCGGGTGGCCCGCCACGATCTCGCCGAGCATCCCGTTGAGGCGGGAGGTCGGGATCCGGCTGTCCCACGAGTCCAGGGCGGTGTCCAGGGCGGGAGTGAGCTTCTCGACGTGGCGACCGGTGAGGGCCGAGACGTTCACGCGCGGCGCCCAGGTGACCTGGATGAGCTCCCGGTCGATCTCCTTCTCGAGGTAGTAGCGCCGCTCCTCGTCGAGCAGGTCCCACTTGTTGTAGGCGATGACCAGTGCCCGACCGCTCTCCACGACCTGGCTGATGATCCGCAGGTCCTGCTCCGTGATCGGCTCGTGGGTGTCGATGAGCACCACCGCGACCTCGGCCTTCTCCAGTGCCGCCTGGGTGCGCAGCGACGCGTAGAAGTCCGCGCCACGCGTGTGCTTGACCCGACGACGGATACCGGCGGTGTCGACGAACTTCCACGGACGGCCACCGAGCTCGATGATCTCGTCGACCGGGTCGCGGGTGGTCCCGGCGACGTCGTCGACGACCACCCGGTCCTCCCCGGCGAGGCGGTTGAGCAGACTCGACTTGCCGACGTTGGGTCGGCCCAGGAGCGCGACCCGCCGCGGCCCGCCCGCCATCGGGGCCGTGCCCGTGGCGGAGACCTCCGGGAGGACGTCGAGGACGGCGTCGAGGACATCGCCGCTCCCCCGTCCGTGGAGGGCGGACAGGGGCATCGGCTCACCGAGACCGAGGTTCCACAAAGCAGCGGCGTCGGCCTCGAAACGCTGGTCGTCGACCTTGTTGGCCACGAGCACCACCGGCTTGCCCGAGCGGCGCAGCAGCCGGACGACCGCCTCGTCGTCGTCGGTGGCGCCGACGATGGCGTCGACGACGAAGATGACGACGTCGGCCATCTCGATGGCGATCTCGGCCTGCTCGGCCACCCGCAGGTTGATCCCCTCGGCACCGATCTCCCAGCCGCCCGTGTCGAGCAGCGTGAAGTCGCGTCCGGCCCACTCCGCCTCGTAGGCGACGCGGTCCCGGGTGACGCCCGGCGTGTCCTCCACGACCGCCTCGCGGCGGCGCAGGATGCGGTTGACGAGCGTCGACTTGCCGACATTCGGCCGTCCGATGATCGCGACGACGGGGAGCGGGCCGCTGGGGGCCTCCTCCGACGACTCCTGGAAGCCGTCGATGAGCGCCCGGTCCTCCGGCGTCAGCTCGAAGTCGTCCAGACCCGCGCGCAGGACGCGCTCGACGCCCTCGGCGTGCTGGTCGTGACCGGCGTCGGTCGGCTCGGGGGTGGTGTCCACGGTGCTCCTGGTGAAATCGGTGGGGTTGTGCACATTGTCGCAGTCATCGGGCCGATGACCGGACTCGTCGCGCTCAGCTCGCCCGGGCGGCGCGGACCACGGCCATGACGGCGTCCACCGAGCCGTCGAAGTCCAGCTCCGAGGTGTCCACCACGACGACACCGTCAGCGGCCACGGTGAACTGGGAGACGGTCGAGTCGTCACGGTCACGGCGCACCACCTGGTCGCGCGTGGCGGCGATGGCGGCCTCGTCGCTGGCACCGTGCACCTCGAGCGAGCGGCGACGCAGCCGCGCCTCCTCGCTCGCGGTGAGCAGGATGCGCACGTGCGCGTCGGGAGCGACCACGGTGGTGATGTCCCGCCCCTCGGCGACGCACGCACCCCTGCGGGCCGCGATGTCGTCGATGAGCGCCCGTTGGCGACGGCGCATCTCGGTACGCACGGCCGGCACGGTGGCCACCCGCGAGACCTGCGAGGAGATCCCGCTGCTGCGGATCTCCTCGGCGACGTCGGTGCCGTCGACGTGCACGCACGGCGCCACGGGGTCGTCCCCGATCTCCAGCGGCAGCGACCGTGCTGCTGCGGCGACGGCCTCGTGGTCGAGCAGGTCGACCTCGTCGTGCAGGCACCACCACGTCAGGGCCCGGTACATCGCCCCCGTGTCCAGGTAGCCGGCGCCGATCGTGCTGGCGACGGTCCTCGAGACACTCGACTTCCCCGATCCGGAGGGTCCGTCGACGGCAATGACGAAGGGGGTGGGCTGGCTGGTCACGAGGGGTCAGCCTAGTCGGTGCTCAGCTGTGGATCTGCCAGCCCCGCGACTGCAGGGCCTCGGTGAGGGGCCCCGCGACCTGGGGCAGCACGTGGACCTCGGCGAGTCCGAAGGGCAGCCCGATGCCGTGGTCGAGGCGCAGGTCCTCGAGGTTGACGCCTTCCTCGCCGATCTCGACGAGCAGCCGGGCCAGCTCTCCGGGGCTGTCGTCGACGACGACGCTGACGACCGAGTATGCGGCCGTCCCCGCACCGTGCTTGCCCGGCAGGCGCGAGTGGCCGGCGTTGCCGTCGGCGATGCTGCGCGCCAGGACGGCACGGGCGCCGGGTGCATCGGCCACGTCGTCCTCGCTGTCACCCAGGGCGTCCAGGGCGCCGACGACACGGGTGAGGTCCGCGGACAGGTCGCGCAGGATCGCTGCCACGGCGGGTGCGTTGCCGGACAGGATCTGCGTCCACAGGCCCGGGTCGCTGGCGGCGATCCGGGTGACATCGCGCACGCCCTGGCCGGCGAGACCGATGGCCTGCTCGCTCAGGTGCTCCAGGCGGGCGGCGACGAGCGAGGCGGCGACCTGGGGCACGTGCGAGACGGCGGCGACGGCGGCGTCGTGGTCCGGCGGGCTGAGCGTGCGCACCGCGGCACCCGTCGCCCGGGCGAGGCGGGCCACGAGCTCGGTGGCCCGGGGGTCGGTGGTCTCGTGCGGGCAGAGCACCCAGGACCGGCCCTCGAAGAGGTCGGCGCGGCCGCTGATGGCGCCCGAGCGCTCGCGCCCGGCCATCGGGTGGGACCCGATGTACCGGTCGATGGGCACGCCGGCGCGCACGACGTCGGCGAGGATGACCTGCTTGACCGAGGTGACGTCCGTGACGACGGCCTCCGGCCACCGGCGCAACGACTCCACCACGATCCCGGGCGCGACGTCCGGGGGCGTGGCGACGACCACGAGTCCGGGTGAGACCTCGCCGGTGATCCTGCCGGCGCCGAGGTCACGGGCCAGCGCCACCGAGGTCTCGGACTGGTCCTCGAGGGAGACGTCCACGCCGACTCCCCGGAGGGCCAGTCCGGCGCTCGTGCCGATCAGCCCGGCGCCGACGATGTGCACGGGTGGGAGGCCGGAGGCGGCCCCCTTCGCCTCTGCCGAGGTCGTCACAGCCCCGCGGCCTTGTACAGCTTGCCGATCTCGTCGCGGTTCAGCGGCCGCCACCGGCCGGACTTCGTCGAGCCGAGCGTGATCGGACCGACCTGCGTGCGCACGAGGGACAGCACCGGGTGACCGACCTGCTCGAGCATGCGCCGCACGATGTGCTTGCGCCCCTCGTGGAGGATCACCTCGACGATCGCCTTGCCGGGGCGCGAGTCGATGATCCGGAAGGAGTCGACCGAGACCGGCCCGTCGTCGAGCTCGATGCCCTCGCGCAGGCGCTTGCCCAGGTCCTTGGCGACCGGGCCGGGCACCTCGGCGACGTAGGTCTTGAGCACACCGTGGGCGGGGTGCTGGAGTCGGTGGGCCAGGTCCCCGTCGTTGGTGAGGATGAGCAGGCCCTCCGTGTCGGCGTCGAGCCGGCCGACGTGGAAGAGGCGCTCGGGCCGCCCCGCGACGTAGTCGCCGATGCTGAGCCGACCGAGCTCGTCGGACATCGTCGTGACGACACCGACGGGCTTGTTGAAGGCGAGGTACACGCGCGACTCGTCCAGCTGCACCCGCTCGCCGTCGACGTGCACCGTCTGGTTGAGGGGGTCGACCCGCACGCCGAGCTCGGTGACCACGTGGCCGTCGACCATGACGCGGCCGTCGGTGATCAGCTGCTCGCACGCCCGGCGCGAGCCGATGCCCGCCGCGGCGAGGACCTTCTGCAGCCGGGTGCCCTTGGGGTCGTGGACGTCGATCTGCGGGCCCGTGGGCTCCGGCGGGGCGAGGTCGGGCTGCCCGGGCCGGGTGCGCCCGGTGGTGCCGCGCTCGGGCTGCTGGCGACCTCCTTGGCCACGCCGGCGCTGACCGGGGCCGCGGTTGGGTCCGCGGCCGCTGGGTGCGCCGGATCCGCCGGAAGGGCGTCGGTTGCTGGGCGGTGTCATGGTCGGGCCTCACTCACGAGATCGTCGAGCACTGCGGCATCGGGAAGGTAGGGGGCGAGCGGGGGCAGGTCGTCCAGGGAGTTCAGCCCCATCCGCTCGAGGAAGTAGGCGGTCGTCCCGTAGAGGGTCGCACCGGACTCCTCGTCCTTGGTGACCTCCGTGATCAGGCCGCGTGTCAGCAGGGTACGCACCACGCCGTCGACGTTGACCCCGCGCACGGCTCCGACCCGGGCCCGCGAGACCGGCTGGCGGTAGGCGATGACCGCCAGGGTCTCCAGCGAGGCCCTGGTCAGCTTCGCCTGCTGCCCGTCGAGGACGAAGCGCTCGACGACCGGCGCGTAGGCCGCGTGGCTGTAGAAGCGCCACCCGCCGCCGACGTTGCGGACGGTGAAGCCGTGCTCCCCGCCGGAGTACTGGTCCTCGATCTCCGCCAGGACGGCGCGCACCTCCTCGACGGGGAGCTCGAGCACGGACGCCAGCGCGACGTCGGTCACGGGCTCCTCGACGACCATGAGGACGGCCTCGATCGCCCCCTTCGCTCCCCCGGGCAGCTCGCCGACGTCGAAGGCGACCTGGACGTCCTCGCCCTCGGGCTCGGGCACGTCCGCCTCCACGGGCGGGTCGGCGTGGTCGGTGGGCTCACTCATCGTTGCTCTCTCCATCATCGGGCGAAGGGGGTGGTGCCTCCCCCTCGTCGAACTCGGCACCGACGTCCACGGTGCCCTCCTCGCTCCCGGTCCACCGCACGTCCAGCTCGCCGAGCGCCTCGGCCTGGTCGAAGACGACCTGCTGGTCGCGGAAGAGCTCCAGCAGCGCCAGGAATCGTGCGACGACCATCAGGGTGGAGTCCGCGTCCCGGACGAGCGTCCGGAAGGAGAGCGCGCCCTCCGTGCGCAGGCGGTCGACGACGAGGAGCGCCTGCTCACGCACGCTCACCGCAGACGCGTGCAGGTGGGTCAGGCCGACGGTCTCCGGCTCCTTGGGGGTCAGTGTCCGTGCGGCCACCATGGCCAGCTGCTCGGGGGTGACGTTCATGACCAGCTCCGGCAGGAGCGTGGCGAGGTGCGGCTCGAGGCCGGCCTGACGCGGGGTCATCCGGCCGGTCGTGGCCATCGTCGCCTCGACGTGGTCGGCAACCTCCTTGAACGCGCGGTACTGCAGCAGCCGCGCGAAGAGCAGGTCCCGGGCCTCGATCAGCTCGAGGTCGTCCTCGTCCGTCTCCCGGGTGTCGGGCAGCAGCCGGGCGGCCTTGATGTCGAGCAGCGTCGCGGCGACGAGCAGGAACTCGCTGGTCTGCCCCAGGTCCCACGCGGGCTCGCTCGCCTGCAGCGCGCGCAGGTGCGCCATGAACTCGTCGGTGACCCTGGCCAGCGCGATCTCGGTGATGTCCAGCTGGTGCTTGGAGATCAGGCCGAGCAGCAGGTCGAAGGGACCCTCGAAGTTGTCCAGGTGGACGGTGAAGGCCTTCTCGGACCCGCGTGTGGTGATGACCCCGCCGGGGACCGCGGTGTCGGCGCCGTCCACGGCCGTCAGGGAGACCCGCCCCGCGAGATGAGCTCGCGGGCCAGCTGCCGGTAGGCATTGGCGCCGGAGTGGCCCGTGGCGTAGGTGGTGATCGGCTCGGCGGCGAGCGTCGCGTCGGGGAACTTCACCGTCCGGGAGATGACGGTGTGGAAGACCTTGTCGCCGAAGTGCTCCACAACCGACTCGACGACCTCGCGGCTGTGCAGGGTGCGACCGTCGTACATCGTCCCGAGGATCCCGTCGATGCTCAGGGCGGGGTTGAGCCGGTCGGTGATCTTGTTGATCGTCTCGACGAGGAGGGCGACGCCGCGCATGGCGAAGTACTCCGTCTCCAGCGGGATGATCACGCCGTGGGCGGCGGTCAGCGCGTTGACGGTGAGCAGCCCGAGGGAGGGCTGGCAGTCGATGAGGATGACGTCGTAGTCGTCGACGACTGGACGCAGGACGCGGGCCAGGATCTGCTCGCGGGCGACCTCACCGACGAGCTGGACCTCCGCGGCCGACAGGTCGATGTTGGCCGGGGCGACGTCCAGGCCCTCGACGGAGGTGTGCTGGATGATCTCGGTGATGTCGTGGCCGCGGGAGACGAGCAGGTCGTAGATCGTCGTGTCGAGCGAGTGCGTGGGCACGCCGAGACCGACGGACAGCGCACCCTGCGGGTCGAAGTCGACGAGCAGGACACGACGGCCGGCCTCGACGAGCGCTGCGCCGAGGTTGATCGTCGTGGTCGTCTTGCCGACGCCGCCCTTCTGGTTGCACATGGCGATGATGCGTGCCGGGCCGTGGGAGTCCAACGGCTGTGGTTCCGGGAAGGTCGGCAGGGGTCGACCGGTCGGCCCGTTCTGGGTCCATTCGTGCTCGATGTCGAGCGGCGGCGTCACCTCGGATGCCACAGTCGGATCACTCCATCGCGTCTCGCGTGCGTTCAGCGTCTCGCTGATCGATCAGCGATGACACTATCAGCGCGCGCGGGGATGACTCTGTGCGTAGACCTCACGCAGTTGCTGGACGGTCACCATCGTGTAGATCTGCGTGGTCGTCACGGAGGCGTGGCCGAGCAGCTCTTGGACCACGCGGACATCGGCGCCCCCCTCGAGCAGGTGCGTGGCGAAGGAGTGCCGGAGGGTGTGCGGCGAGACGTGCCCGGTCAGACCGGCGCGTTCCGCGGCTGCGGTGATGACGGCCCAGGCGCTCTGCCGCGACAGGCGGGCACCGCGCTGGTTGAGGAAGAGCGCCGGGCCCGCCTTCCCCTTCGCCCCCAGCTCGGGCCGCCCGCGCACCAGCCAGGCCTGCACGGCCTCGCAGGCGTAGGAGCCGAGCGGCACGATCCGCTCCTTGCCGCCCTTGCCGAGGAGCCGGGCCGCTCCCACCTCGAGGTCGAGGTCGTCCACGTCGAGACCGACCGCCTCCGAGATCCGGGCCCCCGTGCCGTACAGCACCTCGAGCAGCGCCCGGTCGCGCAGCGGCAGTGCCCCGTCGCCGGCACCGGCCGCGTCGAGCAGTCGGGTGACCTCCGTGACGCTGATGGCCTTGGGCAGGCGCGAAGGGGGCGCCGGCGGGGCGACGTCCTCGGCCGGGTCGTGGGTGGTCTGCCCCTCGAGGGCGAGGAACCTGTGCAGCCCGCGCACGGCGGTGAGGGAGCGGGCGGCCGAGCTGGCCGCCAGCGGCGGATGCTCGTCGTCACCGGAGCGGAGCGAGGCGAGGAAGTCGGCGACGTGGGCCTCGGTGACCTCGGTGGGCGCGGTGACGCCCCGGGCCGCCAGGTGGTCGAGGTAGCGCCGTGCGTCACGGGTGTAGGCGGTCAGGGTGTGGGCGGAGACTCCTCGCTCGACGTCCAGCTGCGTCAGCCAGGTCCGCACGGCCCGCTCCATGGGGGTCGTGCTCACGGACAGCGCTCCCCTTCCGCGGACGTTCACGTGGCTTCGTTGAGCCGTGGACACCCCATTGTGCCCACGGGTGGCGAAGCCACGCCGGGAGTTTAGGGCGGCGTGCGTGACGGAGACCATGCCTGTGTCCGATTCGCAATGATCACTCATTTGGGCGGGGGCTCTGCAGCAGGCCTGTCCGTGGGTGGTCCTTCGTGCCTACGCTCCTGCTCCACCTCGCGGTCAGTGCCCGTGAGGTGGAGCAGGAGCGTAGGCAGTGGGATCTTCGGCTGCGTCCGCCCCAGCACACCGGGGCCGGCGTCGGTGCTGGCGCCCCTCGTCCACAAGCACCTTCCTGTCCGGGCACGGCCCACGCATCGTCCGTCTCCGCGTCCACGTCGGCCCTTCCGGGTGTGCAGTAGGGACATGGATCCGTCCGGAGACGACGACGAAGGGGACATCACGTGCCCGATGTCCTGCACGTGGTGCGCCGATCAGGGCGATGGTGCATGTGAGGACTGCCTGCCCTGCCTCTTCTGGCCCCGTCCGGCACCGACCGAGAAGGCCGGCCCCTCACCACTGCCGGGTAGGACCTCGCCCGTGCTGTCGGACGTCCTCGCCCGCGAGCGTGCGCGGATCACCCTCGGGCGGCGGATCGGTCTCGTACTGTGACGTCATCGACGGAAGAGCCGTCACAGTCAACGCGAGACGGCACAGGAGATCGGGTGGAGTCGCTCCGCCCTCGCCAGGGCCGAGGTCGATGCGGCTGCCCTCCCCCTCCACAAGGTCGAGACCCTACTGGCGCTGACCGGCCACCGTCTCGCCATCGTCCCCGAGACCGTTGAGACCGCCAGCGCTCTCGGCGAGGAGAGTGACGTGGCGTGGGGGGTCCCTGATCTCGTGGCTCGGGATGCCGGCAGACGACGACTGCCGGCCACCGGCACAGTACGCTTCCGGTCCTCGACCGAGCGCCTGGTCGACGGACGATGCATCGGCCATGAGGGCCCGTGGGTGTGGACGCGCGCCCGGTGGCCGTGCTGCACGTGGTGCACCGGGACGCTCTCACTCCTCCAGACGCACGACCTGCGGGTGCAGGTCGTCCTCCGGGCAGGCCCACGTGGAGGCCTCCGCGTCGACCTGGTCGCCGGAGCGGATGTCCTTGACCTGGTCCCCCGCCTCCCCTGCGCCCGGGAACCACACGAAGGGGATCCCGCGACGCTCCGCAAAGCGGATCTGCTTGCCGAACTTCGCCGCGGCCGGTGACACCTCGCACGGGATCCCCCGCGACCGCAGCGCGGTGGCCACGGCCACGGACGCCGGCCGGCTCCCTTCGTCCGTCACCGCCACGAGGACCGCCGAAGGGGTCTTGCGGCTCGCTCCGACCAAACCCTTGCCGAGCAGCAGGCCGAGGAGCCGGGAGAGGCCGATGGAGATGCCGACGCCCGGGTAGGTGTTCCTGCCGTCGCTCGCGAGCTCGTCGTAGCGACCGCCGGAGCAGAAGGAGCCCCAGGACTCGTACCCGACGAGCTGGGTCTCGTAGACCGTGCCGGTGTAGTAGTCGAGCCCGCGGGCGATGCGCAGGTCGGCGACCATCGCACCGGGCGCGGCCGCCGCCCCGGTCTCGATGACCGCGGCCAGCGCGCTGAGGCCCTCGTCGAGGACGGGGTGTGCCACGCCGAGGTCGCGGACGCGCTCGACGAAGGAGGTGTCCTGCGTGCGGATCGTGGCCAGGTCGAGGCAGGCCTGCGCCTGCTCGGGCGTGCGTCCGGCCCCGACGAGGAGGGCAGCGACCTCGTCCGGGCCGATCTTGTCCAGCTTGTCGATGATGCGCAGGGTCTCCTGGATCTCCGTCTCGTCCTCCGCGCCGATCCCCAGCCCGCGGTAGAAGCCCTCGGGGATCTTGCGGTTGTTGACCTGGATGACCATCTCCGGGATGGGCAGCCTGGCGAAGATCTCGGCCATGACCAGCGGCATCTCCGCCTCGAAGTGGGGCGCCAGCTCCCCGACGTCGACGACGTCGATGTCGCACTGGGTGAACTCCCGGTAGCGCCCCTCCTGGGGACGCTCGCCCCTCCAGACCTTCTGGATCTGGTGGCGACGGAAGGGGAAGTTCAGCCGGCCGGCGTTCTCCACCACGTAGCGGGCGAAGGGCACGGTCAGGTCGAAGTGCAGCCCGAGCTCCGCATCCGGCCGCCCCTCACCCTCGTCGGCGAGGCGGTGGATGCCGTAGATCTCCTTGTCGGCATCGCCGCCCTTGCCGAGCAGGCGCTCCACCGGCTCGACCGAGCGCGTCTCGATCGACGGGAATCCGTGCAGCTCGAAGGTGGAGCGGATGACGTCGAGGAAGTGCTGCTCGATGATCCGCTGCTCGGGCAGGTACTCGGGGAACCCGGACAGGGGCGTGACCTTGGTCGGTCGGGGGTTGCTCATGACAGTCCTTGCAGGTACGGGTTGGTCGCCTTCTCGCGGGCCAGCGTCGTCGCCGGACCGTGGCCGGGCAGGACGAGGCTGGAGTCCGGCCGCGGATGGACGACGTCGCGGAGGGAGCGCTGCATGGCCTCTGCCGACCCCCCGGGGAGGTCGGTGCGGCCGATCGACCCGGCGAAGAGCACGTCCCCGGTGATGAGGGTGCGGTCGACCTCGGCCTCGTCCGGGATGCCGTCGGGCAGTCCGGGAAGGGAGAACATCACCGATCCCTCGGTGTGGCCGGGCGCGTGGACGACGTCCAGGTCGATACCGGCCACCGAGACGGTCTCGCTGTCGGTCACCTCGACGACGTGCTCGGGCTCGCGCCAGGTCGCCTTCCGGCCGAACTGCTGCTCGAGCATCCCGGTCAGCTGGTCGCCGAGCGAGGAGCTGCCGAGCGGGTCGACGAGGCGGTAGCGGTCGTCGGAGTGGATGTAGGCCGCCAGCTCGCCGCCGCAGACCGGGGTCACCGAGTAGACGTGGTCGATGTGACCGTGGGTCAGCAGCACCGCGGCCGGCTTGAGCCTGTGGGTCGTGAGCACCTCGCGGAGGGTCTCCTCGATCCCGATGCCGGGGTCGACGACGAGGCACTCCTCGCCGGGTCCGTCCGCGAGGACATAGCAGTTCGTCCCGAAGGCCTGCGCCGGGAAGGAGATGGTCAGCACGCACCGAACCCTACGTGGAGGCCTGCATCCGCCGCGTGAATGGGTAACCTCGAGAGTGTGAGCGACGAGACAGATGCCCCGCGCCCCACGGCGCCCTCGCCAGCAGCCCTGGCCAAGCTGGCTCCCACCCGACCGACCGTGACCCCGGCCCCCGAGATCCAGGCGGTCACGGACGACCACAGCGCGTCCGCGGCCTTCGGCCGGGTCGACGAGGAAGGACGCGTCTTCGTCCGCGACGGGGACGAGGAACGCGAGGTCGGCTCCTACCCGGGTGCCTCGCCCGAGGAGGCCCTGCAGTACTTCGCCCGCAAGTACGACGAGCTCTTCGCCTCAGCCGGACTGCTGCGCCAGCGCCTCGACTCCCCCGAGGTCACCGCCAAGGAGATCGCGGACGGGCTGAAGTCCCTGCACGAGCATGCCGACAGGCCCAATGTCGTCGGCGACCTGCCGGCTCTGGCCGCTCTGATCGCCGAGGTCGACGCGGGTCTGGCCGACAAGCGCGAGCACGAGGCGAGCGCGCGCGCCGAGGCGAAGAAGGTGGCCGCGGCCGAGCGCGAGGTCATCGTCGCCGAGGCGGAGAAGATCGCTGCGCAGCCGGTCGAGAAGGTCCAGTGGAAGCAGTCCACCGCCCGCATGCGGGAGCTGCTGGACGAGTGGAAGGCGCACCAGCGCGGCAAGGTCCGCCTGGACAAGGACGTCGAGGCACCCCTCTGGCAGCGCTTCTCCAAGGCCCGCAACGGCTTCGACAAGGCGCGTCGTGCCCACTTCGCCAAGCTCGAGCAGTCCCGTGGGGAGATCAAGGCCCACAAGGAGGAGCTCGTCGCGGAGGCCGAGCGGCTGTCGACCTCCACGGACTGGAACGCCACCGCCGGGGCGTTCAAGCGCCTGATGGACCAGTGGCGCCGGGCCGGCCGCGCAGGCCGGGCCGACGACGACCGGCTCTGGGAGCGGTTCCGCACCGCCCAGGACGCCTTCTTCAACGCCAAGGACGCCGAGGCGGCCAAGGAGGACGAGGCCTTCCGCGGCAACCTCGCCGTCAAGGAGGGCATCCTCGCCGAGGCCGAGGCGCTCCTGCCGGTCAAGGACCTGGAGAAGGCCAAGTCCGCGCTGCGTGACATCCAGGAGCGCTGGGAGGCGGCGGGCAAGGTGCCGCGGCGCGACATCGACCGCATGGAGAAGGGCATGCGCCGCGTCGAGCAGGCCGTGCGTGACGCCGAGGACAAGAAGTGGTCGTCCGTCAACCCGGAGAAGTCGGCCCGCGCCGCCTCCATGGTCACCCAGCTCGAGTCCAAGGTGACCGATCTCGAGTCGGACCTGGAGCGGGCCGAGGCCAAGGGGGACTCCTCCCGGGCGAAGCGGATCCGCGAGCAGATCGGGGCCCAGCAGATGTGGCTGGACCAGGCCCGCAAGGGGCTGGACGAGTTCGGCGGCTGACGGCACCGACACCGAAGGGCCGATCGGCGCTGCGACGGGAGCCCCGGGATCACGACACGGTGATCTCGGGGCTCCGATCGTGATCGGGCCGTGTGGCGACCCCCGAGTCAGTCCTTGCTCGGCAGCTGGCCGCCGGTGATGCGGAAGGCGTCGAAGACCGACTCGGTCCGCTTGACCTGCTGGATGACGTGGCTGAGGTGGCCGGTGTCACCCATCTCGAAGGTGAACCGCAGGATCGCCACGCGGTTGCGCGAGGTGTGCACGGTGGCGGAGAGGATGTTCACCCCGGACTCCGACAGCACCCGGGTGACGTCGGAGAGCAGCGCGGACCGGTCGAGTGCCTCGACCTGGACCTGCACGAGGAAGAGGCTGGAGCTGCTCGGGGCCCACTCGACCTCGATGAACCGCTCGGACTCCTTGCGCAACGACTTGGCGTTCGTGCAGTCGGTGCGGTGCACGGAGACACCGTTGCCCCGGGTGATGAAGCCCATGATCTCGTCGCCGGGCACCGGGGTGCAGCACTTGGCGAGCTTGACCCACATGTCGTCGACGCCCTTGACGACGACGCCCGGGTCGGTGCCGCTGCGGCGGTGCCGGGGAGGTCCGGGCAGGGTGGCCTCGGCCAGGTCCTCGGTGGCCCCGTCCTCGCCACCCACGGCGGCGATGAGTCGGGAGACCACGTGCTGCGCGGACACGTGCCCCTCCCCGACCGCTGCGTAGAGGCCGTCGACGTCCTGGCGCCGCAGCTCGCTCGCGACGGAGGTGAGGCTCTCCACGGTGAGGATGCGCTGCAGCGGGAGGTTCTGCTTGCGCACGACCTTGGCGATGGCCTCCTTGCCGGAGTCGACCATCTCCTCCCGGCGCTCCTTGGTGAACCACTGCTTGATCTTGTTGCGCGCCCGGGCGGACCGGACGAAGTTGAGCCAGTCGCGCGAGGGCCCGGCGCCCTCGGCCTTGGAGGTGAGGATCTCGACCGCGTCGCCGTGGTCCAGGGCGGAGTCCAGGGGCACCAGGCGACCGTTGACGCGGGCACCGATGCACCGGTGACCGACCTCGGTGTGCACCGCGTAGGCGAAGTCCACCGCCGTGGAGCCGGCCGGGAGGGCGATGACCTGACCCTTGGGGGTGAAGGCGTAGACCTCGTTGGTGCTGATCTCGTAACGCAGGGAGTCCAAGAACTCGCTGGGGTCCGCGGTCTCACGCTGCCAGTCCAGCAGCTGGCGCAGCCACGCCATCTCGCCGACCTGACCGTCCTCGACGACCTGGCCGCTGTCCGCGCGTGCCTGGTCCTTGTACTTCCAGTGCGCCGCGACGCCGTACTCGGCCCGGCGGTGCATCTGGTGGGTGCGGATCTGGATCTCGACCGGCTTGCCCTGCGGACCGATGACGGTCGTGTGCAGGGACTGGTACATGTTGAACTTCGGCAGCGAGATGTAGTCCTTGAACCGCCCGGGAAGGGGGTTCCACCGGGCGTGCAGCGCGCCGAGTGCGGCGTAGCAGTCACGGACGGTGTCGACGAGGACGCGCACCGCCACCAGGTCGTAGATCTCGCCGAACTCCCGACCGCCGACGATCATCTTCTGGTAGACCGAGTAGTAGTGCTTCGGGCGGCCGGTGACCGTCGCCTTGATCCTCGCCTCGCGCAGGTCCAGCACGACCTGCGACCGCACGGTGGCGAGGTACTCCTCCCGGGCCGGGGCACGCTCGGCGACGAGGCGCACGATCTCCTCGTAGACCTTGGGGTAGAGGGTCGCGAAGGACAGGTCCTCCAGCTCCCACTTGATGGTGTTCATCCCGAGGCGGTGCGCCAGCGGGGCGTAGATCTCGAGTGTCTCCTGAGCCTTGCGCTGGGCGGACTCCGCCGACACGTAGCGCCAGGTCCGGGCATTGTGCAGCCGGTCGGCGAGCTTGATGACGAGGACCCGGATGTCCCGGGCCATGGCGACGATCATCTTGCGCACGGTCTCGGCCTGCGCGCTCTCGCCGTAGGTGACCTTGTCCAGCTTGGTCACGCCGTCGACGAGCTTGGCGACCTCTGCCCCGAACTCCTCCTCGAGGTCCTCGAGGCTGTAGTCGGTGTCCTCGACCGTGTCGTGGAGCAGGGCGGCCGCGAGGGTCAGCGGGGTCATCCCCAGCTCGGCGAGGATGGTCGTGACGGCGAGCGGGTGCGTGATGTACGGGTCGCCGCTCTTGCGGCGCTGCCCCTGGTGCTTCTGCTCGGCGACGTCGTAGGCGCGCTCGATGATGGACAGGTCGGCCTTCGGGTGGCTCTGCCGCACGATCGTCAGCAGCGGGTCGAGCACGCCGGGAGTGGCTGCCCGGCCACTCCCGATCCGGGCCAAGGACGCGCGCGCCAACGACCGTGCGGAGAACCCGCCGGTGCTCGTGTTGCGCTCGCTCATGAAGAGAGCCTAGACGCTGGCAAGACTCCGCACGGTACGGCCCTCCAGGAGCGCGCGACCATCGAGGGCCACGATCTCCGTCAGGACCTCCACCGCGACGACGGTGCCCCCGCACTGCTCGAGGAGTCGGCAGGCGGCGGCTGCCGTGCCCCCGGTCGCCAGGACGTCGTCGACCACGAGCACCCGAGCGCCGTCGGGCAGGTCCCCGGCATGGACCTCGACGCGCGCGCTCCCGTACTCCAGCTCGTAGTCCACACCGACGGTGGGACCGGGCAGCTTGCCGGCCTTGCGCACCGGCAGGAAGCCGACGCCGAGGTGCAGCGCGACCGCCGCCCCGAAGATGAAGCCCCGCGCCTCGAGACCCGCGACCATGTCGACCTGGCCCCGGTAGGGGTCCGCGTGGGCCCGGACCGCCTCGGCGAGGAGCCCACCGTCCGCGAGCACCGGAGTGATGTCCTTGAACGTCACCCCCGGCTCCGGGAAGTCCTCGACCTCGCGCATGGTCGCCAGGATCCGCTCGGCCAGGCTGTCGGACATCAGCCCCTCCGCCGGTTCCGGGGCGTCTTCTTCGGTTGGTTGCGCGGTCCCGACGACTGGGCGTACTTGTGCACCGTGCGCCCGGTGACCGTCTGGGCGCCACTGTCGGCGGGTGCGGCGGCATCCCCCGTCACGGTCGACGAGGGGCCGCTCACCCCCTTCGCCGCCGAGGACGCGCTCGCGGGTCCACCGACGGGTGCCGGCTCGGGCTCGGAGGCAGCGCGGCGCTCCTCGTCCCGTCGCCGCAGGGCCTCGGACCTCTCCGCGTCCTCGGCGAGCAGGACCACCTCTGGGTCCTTGCGGCGCAGGTCCACCAGCAGGGGCGTGGCGATGAAGATCGAGGAGAGCGCACCCACCGTCATACCGATGAAGAGCGCCAGGGACAGGTCGAGGAGCGTGCCGGGACCGAGGTAGGCGAATCCGATGACGAGCACGGCGATGATCGGCAGCACGGCGATGACCGTCGTGTTGATCGAGCGCACGAGCGTCTGGTTCACGGCGAGGTTGGCTGCCGCGGCGAAGCTCTTGCGCCGGTTCGAGAAGGCCGCGCGGGTGTTCTCCTTGACGTGGTCGAAGACGACGACCGTGTCGTAGAGGGAGTAGCCCAGGACCGTGAGGAAGCCGATGAGCGTCGCCGGGGAGACCTCGAAGCCGACCCACGTGTAGATCCCGACCGTGATGAGCATGTCGTGCGCGAGGGCGACCATCGAGGAGACGGCCATCTTCCAGTTGCGGTAGTACAGCGTCATCATCAGCGTCGTCAGCAGCAGGAAGACCACGAGGGCCCGCAGTGCCTCCTGGCTCACCGATGCACCCCACGAGGGACCGATGAGGTTCGAGCTGATGTCCTCCGACTGCACGTCGAAGGACTCGGCCAGCTCACCGGTGACGTCGCGGATCTCCGCGGCCTCGAGCTCCTCGGTCTGGACCCGCACGATGTCCCCACCGATGGTGGAGATGTTCGCCGACGCGGTCGGTCCGGTGACCTCGCGGACCGCCTGCGTCGCCCGGGACTCGTAGTCGTCGGGTGCCTGCTGGGTGGCCACCCGGAACTCCGAGCCGCCGGTGAACTCCAGCGAGAAGTTCAACGGGCGCACGACGAAGCCGAGCGCGGCGATCACCATGATGACCGCCGAGACCTTGTACCAGGTCCTGGAACGGCCGACGAAGTCGAAGGACCGTCGGCCCGTGTAGAGGTCGTTGCCCCAGTCCGCCAAGCGACTCATCAGGCGGTCCCTCCTGCCGGGCGGACGGCCGGGTCGATGTCGACCTGGCCGCGGCCGCGATAGCGCAGCTTGGCCTCGCGCAGCGTGTTCACGTCGAAGCCGGACCAGGGGTGGCCGGAGGCGAAGAACTTGTTCCGCGCGAGGATCGTGAGCATCGGGTGCGTGAAGAGCCAGAAGATCGCCAGGTCGATCAGGGTCGTCAGGCCGAGGGTGAAGGCGAAGCCGCGCACCCCGGAGCTGGCGAGGACGTACAGGACGACCGCGGCGATGACGTTGACGCCGTCTGCCACGAGGATCGTGCCCTTGGCCCGGGCCCACCCGGCCTCGACCGCGGCACGCAGGTTGCGCCCTTCGCGCAGCTCGTCCCTGACTCTCTCGAAGTAGACGATGAAGCTGTCGGCGGTGACACCGATGGCGATGATCAGACCTGTCACCCCGGCCATGTCGAGGCGATAGTTGTACCCCCACGACAGCAGGGCGATGGCGAGATAGGTGATACCGAAGGCGACGACCATCGACCCCACGACGACGCTGGCCAGCGCGCGGTACTGCAGGAGCGCGTACCCCAGCACGATGAAGAGACCGATGATGCCGGCGATGATGCCCAGTCGCAGCTGCTCGGAGCCGAGCGTCGGGCTGATGTCCTGACGCGTCTGCAGGTCGAAGGACATCGGCAGCGCACCGAACTTCAGCGACTGCGCCAGGGAGCGGGCCTCCTCGATGTCGAAGCCGGTGATGCTCGCCCGTCCGCTCGGGATGGCCTCGTTGAATCCGGGCGCGATGAGCACCTGCGAGTCGAGCACGGCCGCCAGGGCGTTGTAGGACGCCGGGGGGTTGACCGGCGACGCGGAGTTGAGCGGCTGCATGCCGACCATCTCCGTGGAGACCTCCTTGTACGCCTCGCGCCCCTCGTCCGTGAGCGTCAGCGAGATCTCGGGGGTGTTGGTCTGGGCCCCCTGCGGGCTGACCTGGTACCCGGCCTCCGCGTCGGCGATGTCCTTGCCGGGCACGACCACGGGCCCGAGCACGTACTTCAGCTGTCCGTCCTGCCCGCAGGCGACGATCGGGTCCTTCGTCTGCACGGGGGCCTGCTCCGGCGGCTTCGAGCAGTCGAGCTCCTGGAACTTCTCCCACAGCTCCTTGGAGACGTGGTTCGGGTCCATCGGGCCGGTCGGCTCGCCGGACGGGCTCCAGTCGATGCCCGCAGCCGGGTCCTGGACCGCCGGGCTCTCGCTCTGCGAGGCGCTGGGGTCGTCGGCGGGCCTCTTCTCCTCCGACGCGGACGACGCGTCGGAGGTGGGCTCCTCGGTCGGCTCGGACGCGGCCTCGACGGACTGCGCGCCGCCGTCGGAGGTCTCGCCGTCGGATGCCTTCTCGTCCGAGGTCGACGCGTCGTCACCGGCCCCCGAGGTCGGCGACTCGCCCCCCGAGGTCGGCGACTCGGTGCCCGACGGGGTCGGCTGGCCAGCCTGCGGGCTGCCCAGCGCCGTGGCCAGGACCGGCCGGAACTGCATCTGCGACGAGGCCGAGATGGCCTCCTCCTGCTCCTCGGTCAGGGAGCCGGGCACGGCGACGACGATGTTGGTGTCGCCCTGCGTGGTCACCTCGGCACCCGTCGTGCCCTGGGAGTCGATGCGCTGGACGATGATGTCGCGGGCCTGGGAGAGCTGCTCCGGGGAGACCTCCTCGCCCTCCACCCGGGGCTCGAGGATGATCTGCGTGCCCCCGGCCAGGTCCAGGCCCAGTCGGGGGGCCCACGTGGCGCTATCCCTGACGACGCCGTACCCCAGAGCCCCGATGAGCACGAAGATGCCCACGAAGAGCCAGATCAGGGTGCGGGTGGCGTTGTCCTTGCGGGCGGCGTCCTTGCTGCGACGAGCCTCCACGTCAGTCCTGCCCGTTGTCGGTGGATGCCTCGGCGCCGGTCTCCGCCTTCATCCCGATGGCCCGCCGGTCGAGGGTGAGCACCGTGCCGGGTGCGACCTCGAGGCGGACACGGTCCGTGTCCAGGTCGGTGATCCGTCCGAGGATGCCCGAGGTCGTGAAGACCTCGTCACCCACCTGCAGGGATGCGGAGAACTCCGCCATGGTGCGCTGACGCTTCCTGGCCGAGTACAGCATGAAGCCGATGAGCAGCAGCGGGAGGACGAGCAGGAGCAGGCTGGCGGTCTGCGAGCCTTCGTTCATGAGTGGGACTTCCTGGGTCGGGACCGATCGGTCAGGGCGACGTCACAGTGGCTCGGGAGCCCCCGAGCCAATGGCCGAGTCTAATCAGGCCACCGGGGTGACCAACGGGTAGGCCGGTGGCGGGGTTCCGCCGGCCGTCATCCGAGGCGTCCGGCCTCGGGGTCGTCGGGCAGGGGAAGGGGGGTCTGCGCCCCTGCCGGAGGGGTGAGACCGAGGTGCTCCCACGCCGCCGGCGTCGCGATGCGACCCCTGGGGCTGCGCACCACGTACCCCTGACGCACCAGGTACGGCTCCGCCACCGTCTCGACGGTGTCCGTCTCCTCACCCACGGAGACCGCGAGCGTGGACAGGCCGACCGGCCCTCCGCCGAAGCGGCGGCACAGGGCGTCCAGGACCGCGCGGTCGAGCCGGTCGAGGCCGATCTCATCGACGTCGAAGAGGGCCAGGGCCCGGTGGGCCGCGTCGAGCCCGACCCTGCCGGTGCCGTGGACCTGGGCCCAGTCCCGCACCCGCCGCAGCAGCCGGTTGGCCACGCGCGGCGTCCCGCGGGAGCGCCGGGCGATCTCGGCCAGGGCGTCGGCATCCGCCTCGACCTCCAGCAGGCCCGCGCTGCGGGCCAGGATCTGCTCCAGGTCGGCGTCGTCGTAGTAGTCGAGGTGACCGGTGAAGCCGAAGCGGTCTCGCAGGGGCGCCGGCAGCAGCCCGGCGCGGGTCGTCGCCCCCACGACGGTGAAGGGGGGCAGCTCCAGCGGGATGGCCGTCGCGCCCGGGCCCTTGCCGACGATGACGTCGACCCGGAAGTCCTCCATCGCGAGGTAGAGCATCTCCTCCGCGGGGCGCGACATCCGGTGGATCTCGTCGAAGAAGAGCACCTCGCCCTCGGTCAGGGAGGACAGGACCGAGGCGAGGTCGCCGGCGTGCTGGATCGCCGGACCCGACGTGACGCGGATCGGCTGCTCGAGCTCCGCGGCGACGATCATCGCCAGCGTGGTCTTGCCCAGACCGGGCGGGCCGGAGAGCAGCACGTGGTCCGGGGGCGCGCCGCGCAGTCGGGCGGCCTCGAGGACGAGACCGAGCTGGTCGCGCACCTTCGGCTGGCCCGGGAAGTCGGCCAGGCGACGCGGCCGCAGGGCCGCCTCGACGACGCCGTCGTCGTCGGTGCCCGCGGCGTCGACGATCCGGGCGGTCGCATCGTAGGACCCGTCGTCCTCGCGGGGGTCGTCCTCGGCGACGCGGATCTCGGAGCTGAAGCCGTCGCTCATCGCGCCAGCACCTGCAGGGCCGCCTTGAGGGCGGTGGAGACATCGGCCGGGGCGCTCTCGCCGCCCTCCCGGGAGACCTTGTCGACCGCATCGGCGGACTGCTTGGCCGAGTACCCGAGGCCGACCAGCGCCTCGGTGACCGGGTCCTGCCAGCCGCCCGAAACGGCGGGCGCCGCCGTCGCGGCCGCACCGGGCACCTCGGGCAGCTTGCCGCGCAGCTCGAGGGCGATGCGCTCCGCCCCCTTCCTGCCGATGCCCGGGACCTTGGTCAGGGTGGTGATGTCGTCGGCGGCGACGGCCGTGGCCAGCTCCTCGGGACTGAGGACGGACAGCAGGGCCATGGCCACGCGGGGCCCGACCCCGGTGACGGTCTGGGCGAGCTCGAAGGTGTCGCGCTCCCCCACCGCGGAGAAGCCGTAGAGGGTCATCGAGTCCTCGCGCACGACCATGCTCGTCGCCAGCTCCACCTCGGCCCCGTGGCGGCAGCCGGCCGCGACGGCCGGGGGAGTGTGCACGAGCAGTCCGACGCCGTGGACGTCGACGACGATCCGGTCCAGCCCCACGTGGCTCGCGGTCCCCCGCAGCGAGGCGATCATCGGGCGGCCACCGCCCGCTGGCGGGCCCTCTCGCCGGCCGCGGCCAGCTCCCGCCGGGCCTGACCGCTCCCCCGCCACTGGTGGCAGATCGCGAGGGCGAGCGCATCGGCCGCGTCCGCCGGCCGGGGTGCCTCGTCGAGGGTGAGGATGCGCGTGACCATCGTGGTCACCTGCGCCTTGTCGGCCCGACCGGACCCGGTGACCGCGGCCTTGACCTCGGTGGGCGTGTGGAGGACGACGGGCAGACCGCGGCGGGCCCCGGCGAGCAGGACGAGGCCGCTGACCTGCGCGGTGGTCATGACGGTCGGCACGTGGTCGGCCGCGTACACCCGCTCGAGGGCGATCGCCTCGGGGTCGAAGCGGTCCAGCCAGGCGTCGAGCTGGTCCTGGATGTAGGCCAGCCGGTCGCCGGCCGAGCGCTGCGCGCTCGTGCGCACCACACCGACGGCCACCATGCGCAGGTCACGGGCCTGGCCGTCGACGACGCCGAGGCCGCACCGGGTCAGCCCCGGGTCCACGCCGAGCACGCGCACGGGGACCTCCTCGATCGCTTCGGGCGCTCCGAGTAGAACACCTGTTCTAGGACACTACGGGTCGACGGTCGGCTGACGACCGTCGACACGCCGCCTCACTCCTGGGAGTCGAGCTGGGCGAGCACCTCGTCCGGGACGTCGCCGTTGGTGTAGACGTTCTGCACATCGTCGCTGTCCTCGAGCGCCTCGACGACCCGGATCATCTTCTTGGCGCCCTCCAGGTCGAGGGGGACCTCGATGCTGGGGAGGAAGACGGCCTCGGCGGAGTCGTAGTCGACGTCGGCCTCCTGCAGCGCGGTGCGCACGTCGACGAAGTTCGTCGCCTCGGAGACGATCTGCCACGAGTCCCCGTAGTCGTTGATCTCCTCGGCGCCGGCCTCGAGGACGATCTCGAGCAGCTCCTCGTCGGACCTCTCCGCCTTGGGCACCATCACGACGCCCCGGCGGTTGAAGAGGTAGGCGACGGAGTTCGGGTCGGCGAGGTTTCCCCCGTTGCGCGAGAGGGCGGTGCGCACCTCCGTCGCGGCGCGGTTCTTGTTGTCGGTGAGGCACTCGATGAGGACGGCGACGCCACCTGGCGCGTAGCCCTCGTAGGTGATGGCCTCCCAGTTGGAGCCACCGGCCTCGGCCCCGGAGCCGCGCTTGACCGCCCGGTCGATGTTGTCGTTGGGGACGGAGTTCTTCTTCGCCTTCTGGATGGCGTCGTAGAGCGTCGGGTTGCCTGCCGGGTCACCGCCGCCCGTGCGGGCGGCCACCTCGATGTACTTGATCAGCTTGGCGAAGAGCTTGCCGCGCTTGGCGTCGATCGCCGCCTTCTTGTGCTTCGTGGTTGCCCACTTGGAGTGGCCGGACACGTAGGTCTCCTCGGTGTGGCTGGCAGTTGGTCCGATCGACGATCCTACGCCCCGTCCGCGGGGCGACGCGCACGTTCGGGCGCCTCAGCGCGCGGCGCGGACCATCTCGACGAACCGGGCGTGGAGCCGGTGGTCGCCGGTGACCTCCGGGTGGAAGCTCGTCGCCAACAGGTTCCCCTGCCGCACGACGACGGGCCGGGTTCCTCCCTTCGCCTCCACCGCGGCGAGCACCTCGACCCCGCCACCCCACTCCTCGACCCACGGGGCGCGGATGAAGACCGCGCGCACCGGACCGCCGGCCACCCCGCGCACCTCGAGGTCGCACTCGTGGGAGTCGACCTGGCGGCCGAAGGCATTGCGCCGCACGGTGACGTCCAGACCCCCGAGGGTCTGCTGGCCCGGGCGGCCGTCGAGGACGCGGTCGGCGAGCAGGATCATCCCGGCGCAGCTGCCGTAGACCGGCATCCCGTCGGCGATCCGGGAGCGAAGGGGGTCACGCAGCCCGAAGATCCGGCTCAGCTTGTCGATCGTCGTGGACTCACCACCGGGGATCACGAGGCCGTCGACCTCGGCGAGCTCGCGGGGGCGGCGCACGGCCGTGGTGGTCACTCCCGAGGACTCGAGGGCCGCGCGGTGCTCACGGACGTCGCCCTGGACGGCGAGCACACCGATCACGAGTCGGTCCTGACGAGGGGGCACGGCCGGAAGACTACGTCCACCGGCCGGGGCAGCGCCCGTCGGCCGGAGGGTTTCGGCGCACCGGTCCGGGGGTAGGGCTGGAGGGAACGTCACCACGCGACCTGTTGGAGGAAGTGTCATGGGAAAGATCACGCTGTTGGTCGGCGCTGGGATCGGCTACGTGCTCGGCACGAGGGCCGGTCGTCAGCAGTACGACAAGATGGTCGCCGAGGCGCGCAAGGTCTGGCGCGACCCACGCGTGCAGGACAAGGCCGCCCGCGCCCAGCACGCCGCCGACGATGCGGCCCACCGGGCCCAGGACAAGGTCTCCTCCACGGTGGAGGAGCGTCTCGGGAAGGGGTCTGACGGCACCGGCCCCTCCTCCACCACCACCCCGGGATCACCGCCCGCGACGGCCGGTCCCGGTGCCTGAGCGAGGGAGTTCCGTGCGAGACGAGCGAAGGAGTTCTGTGCGAGACGACGCACGGGAGGTCCCCCCGGAGGATTCGCGCAAGCCCGATGGGCCCGGCGACATCGAGAAGCCGACGCTGCGCTACGTCGTCCGCAAGACGGTGCGCGAGTTCCTGGAGGACGGCTGCACCGACCTCGCTGCCGCGCTGACCTACTACGCCGTGCTGGCTGTGTTCCCGGCGTTCATCGCCCTGATGTCGCTCATCGGCCTCCTGGGTCAGGGACCGAGGACCGTCGAGACCATCCTGCGCATCGTGCGGCAGACGGCCGGGTCGTCGGTGGCGGACACGCTCGAGCCGATCCTCACGTCGTTGTCCCAGACGCCCGGGGCGGGGCTGGCCCTCGTCCTGGGTCTCGCCGGCGCCCTGTGGTCGGCCTCCGGGTACGTCAACGCCTTCTCCCGGGCGATGAACCGGGTGTACGAGATCACCGAGGGGCGGCCGATCTGGAAGTTGCGACCGGTGATGATCCTGATCACCCTCGTGCTGATCGTGCTCATCGCACTCGTCCTCATCGCCCTCGTGGTCTCCGGACCGGTGGCGACGTCGATCGGCTCGGCACTGGGCCTGGGGTCCGTTGTGGTCACGGTGTGGCAGATCGCCAAGTGGCCGGTCCTGCTGGCCGTGGTGGTCCTGATCGTCGCTCTGCTGTACTACACGACACCGAACGTGAAGCCGCCCAAGTTCCGCTGGATGAGTCCCGGCGCGTTGCTGGCGATCCTCGCGTGGATCCTCGCCTCGATCGGCTTCGGCTTCTACGTGGCCAACTTCTCGTCCTACAACGCCACGTACGGATCCGTGGCCGGTGTGATCGTCTTCCTCCTGTGGCTGTGGATCACCAATGTGGCCCTGCTCTTCGGGGCGGAGTTCGATGCCGAGCTCGAGCGTGGCCGTCAGCTGCAGGCCGGGATGCCGGCCGAGGAGGAGATCCAGCTGCCGCCCAGGGACACCACCGGGATCGAGAAGGCGGAGGCCAAGCACGCCGAGGACGTCGAGCGGGGCGCCCGGCTGCGGCGGGGCCACAGGAACCGCTGAGGCGGGCGACCGCTCCGGTCACCAACCCCGCTCGGCCAGCCGGTGCGGCTGGGGGAGGTCGTCGACGTTGATGCCGACCATGGCCTCCCCCAGGCCGCGGGAGACCTTGGCGAGCATGTCCGGGTCGTCGTGGAAGGTCGTGGCCCGGACGATCGCCGCGGCCCGCTCGGCCGGGTTCCCGGCCTTGAAGATGCCCGAGCCGACGAAGACCCCCTCCGCACCGAGCTGCATCATCATCGCGGCGTCGGCCGGCGTGGCGATGCCACCGGCGGTGAAGAGCACGACGGGCAGCGCGCCCCGCGTCGCGACCTCCTTGACCAGGTCGAAGGGGGCCTGCAGCTCCTTCGCGGCCACGTAGAGCTCGTCCTCGGCGAGGGTCTGCAGGCGTCGGATCTCGGCACGGATCGAGCGCATGTGGGTCGTGGCGTTGGAGACGTCACCGGTGCCGGCCTCCCCCTTCGAGCGGATCATCGCCGCACCCTCCGTGATGCGCCGCAGGGCCTCACCGAGGTTGGTCGCTCCGCAGACGAAGGGGACGGTGAAGTTCCACTTGTCGATGTGGTTGGCGTAGTCGGCCGGCGTGAGGACCTCCGACTCGTCGATGTAGTCGACACCCAGCGACTGCAGCACCTGCGCCTCGACGAAGTGGCCGATGCGGGCCTTGGCCATGACGGGGATCGAGACGGCCTCGATGATGCCGTCGATCATGTCCGGGTCACTCATCCGCGAGACGCCGCCCTGAGCACGGATATCGGCAGGCACCCGCTCGAGCGCCATGACCGCGACCGCGCCGGCGTCCTCGGCGATCTTCGCCTGCTCGGGCGTGACCACGTCCATGATCACGCCGCCCTTGAGCATCTCGGCCATGCCGCGCTTGACGCGGGCGGTCCCGGTGGTGGTGTCACTGCTCATGATTCGCTCCTCGTCCGGCCGCGGCTACGGCACCGATTATTGATCTAGGCCATAAATTACCACGGCACAGGCCAATGCACGGCGAGGCGTCCGGGAGGCGCCGGGACGACCTAGACTCGGCCCGTGGGTACTGAGGCAGGGACGCTGATCACCGGGGGCACGGCCGCAGAGATCGCCGACAGCGTGCGGGCCCTGGTCGAGCGCGGTCACCTCTCCCCCGGCGAGGTGCTGCCGCCGGTGCGCTCCCTGGCCGAGCATCTGGGGGTCAACCGCAACACCGCGGTGGCGGCCTACCGGACGCTGGCCCGGTCCGGGGTCGTCGTGTCCCAGGGTCGCGCCGGCACGCGTGTCGCCCAGCGCTCGCAGGTCCCCCAGGAGGGCTTCGCCGCGGCCGGATCGCTGCGCGATGTCGGCACCGGCAACCCCGACCCCGACCTGATCCCCGACCTGGGACCGGCGCTCGCGACGGCAGCGGGACGGGGGCACGTGCTCTACGGCGAGCCCACCATCGACCGCGACCTCAAGGCCTGGGCACGGGAGTGGATCGCGCCCGACGTGCCGGCGAACCCCCGGGACCTGCACCTGACCCTCACCAGTGGCGCCGTCGACGCCGTGGAACGACTGCTGGCCCAGGCACTCCTGCGCGATGACACCGTGGCCCTCGAGGATCCGTGCTTCCTGGCGAGCATCCACCTCGCCCAGCTCGGGGGCTACCGGGCCGTGCCCGTACCCGTCGACGCCGAGGGCATGACCGTCGACGGTCTCCGCACGGCCCTCGACCAGGGCGCCCGGGCCGTCGTGAGCACCCCCCGCGCCCAGAACCCCACCGGCGCGTCGCTGAGCGCACGGCGCGCGGCAGCGCTGCGGGAGGTCCTGGCGCCGCACCCCTACGTGCTCGTCATCCAGGACGACTACTTCTCCTACCTCTCCCGCCGGCCCTTCCACTCGATCGTCGGCCCCGACCACCAGCGCTGGGCACTCGTGCGCTCGGTCTCGAAATTCGCCGGGCCGGACATGTGCCTCGCCGTGACGGCCTGCGACGCGGAGACGGCAGCACGCCTGGAGCTGCGGCTCAGCCCGGGCACCACGTGGGTCAGCCACCTGCTGCAGCGGGTCACGCACTCGGTCATGACCGACGAGTCCGCCCTGTCGCTCATCGAGCGGGCCGGCGCGCACTACGCCGAGCGCAACGCCTCCTTCGCCGACCTGCTCACGCAACGAGGCCTGCCGGTGGAGGCGGGCGACGGGATGAGCCTGTGGGTCCCCCTTCCCGTGCCGGCGCGGGACGTGGCCGAGCGGCTGACCCGCCGTGGCTGGCTCGTGCGCACCGGCGACGAGTTCCGCCTGGAGCAGAGCGAGGAGCCCTCCCACCACCTGCGGCTGACCGTGCACGACCTCGCCGAGCGCGAGGCGGCCGCACTGGCGAGCGACCTCACGGAGGCGGTGGACGAGGCGCGCTGACCGGCAGGAGTCAGCGGGAGGGCAGCGCGTCGTCGAACTCCACCGTCTGCGGCAGCGTCGCGTGACCCGCCAGGCGGAAGAGGCGCACGACGGGCTTGGCCCGCACGCGCTGGACCTCCTTGACCGCGTCGTTGTGGAAGCGACGTGCCAGCTGCACGCGCAGACCCGCTGCGCGCAGCCGCTCCAGGGCGGCCGCGCCGGTCCCCCCGGCCTCCTCGATCTCCGCGACGACCTCGGGTGGCAGCGCCGCGTGGATCACCTCGGTCAGCTCGCTCTCCACTCCCTCACGACCGGCGAAGTGCTGGCCCTCGAGCGGGTCCGCCGCGAAGGTGTGCTCGTTGACCCGCTCCAGCGAGCCACTCGCTGCCCCGACGAGCAGCAGCGCGGACGCCGGGTCCAGTGCGCCGCTGTTGGCCAGCTCGAGGGTCGCCTCGGCACGGCGCACGATGTGGGCGTCGAGGGCGGAGAGGGCCCCCTCGACCTTCGCGTGGAGCCGGTCCAGACGGGCGGCGCTGTAGGAGAGGTACCACGCGAGGGCCAGCAGCAGGCCGACGACGACGGCGATCCAGGCGAGGGTGGTCATCCGGCGCCTCCCGCCCGGCTGCGGCCGGGCCGCAGCCGGGTGACCTCGGGACGGACGGCCGTGGCGTCCAGCACGGTCTCGTACACCGCCAGGATCTCCTCGGCGACGACCTCCCAGTCGAAGGTCGCAGCCCGCTCCCGCCCGAGGTCGCTGAGTACCCGCCGACGGTCACCGTCGGACAGCAGCTCCACGGCCATCTCCGCGAGGTCGTCAGCGCGGCCGGTCGTGAAGGTCGCACCGGCCATGCCGGTGCGACCTCCCTCGAGCACCCGTCGGAAGGCCGCGAGGTCGCTCGCGAGCACCGGGGTACCCGCGGCCATCGCCTCGACGAGCACGATGCCGAAGCTCTCGCCACCGGTGTGCGGAGCGATGTACAGGTCGGCCGACGCCAGTGCGCTCGCCTTGTCCTCGTCGGAGAGGACGCCGAGGAACTCGGTCGCCTCGACGACCCTCTCCGGCAGTCGTGCCCGGGCGGCCTGGCCGCTGCCCGGGCCGATGACGAGCAGTCGCGCCCCCGGGATCGCGTCGAGGATCCGGGGCATCGCCTCGGCGAGGACGGGTAGGCCCTTGCGGGGCTCGTCGAGTCGACCGAGGAAGACGAGGGTGGGCTCCCCCGGTCGGCCGCCCCACTGCGCCCTCGTCCCGGCGTGCGCGAAGACGGATGTGTCGACGCCGTTGGGGATGACGACGGCGTCCCCGCCGATGTGCGTGGTCACGGTCCGGCGGGCGTCCTCGGACACGGCGATGCGACCGTGGATCTTCTCCAGCGAGGGGCGCAGGAGCGGGGAGGCCGCCTGCATGACGCGTGAGCGGACGTTGGAGGTGTGGAAGGTGGCGACGACGGGCACCTCCGCGGCCCAGAGGGCGAGCATCGACAGGCTGGGGGCGAGGGGCTCGTGGAGGTGCAGCACGTCGAAGTCGCCCTCGTCGAGCCAGCGCCCCACCTTCGCCGCGGCGACCGGGCCGAAGAGCAGCCGCGCCGTCGAGCCGTTGTAGCGGATGGGCACCGCCCGCCCGGCCGGCACGACGTACTCGGGCAGCTGCGTGCCCACCTCCGCGGGCGCCAGCACGGAGGCGTGGTGCCCCTCCCGCCGGAGGTACTCGGCCAAGTCGCGGATGTGGAACTGCACCCCCCCGGGCACGTCGAAGGAGTAGGGGCTGACGAGTCCGATCCTCATGCGGCCCTCCGGCGGTCGTCGGCACGGCCGTCGAGGTCCTCGACGAAGACCCGCTGCATCATGTGCCAGTCCTGGGGGTGCTCCGCGACGGCCGCACCGAGGGCGTCGGCGCAGGACTGGGTGACCCGCTGCACCGCTCGGGGTGTCCCGGCCGGCGGCACGTCGACGGCGTCGTGGATCGTGATGACCATCCCCCACTCACGGCCGACACGCTCGTGCCGCAGGGTGACCGGGTAGAGCCGGTACCCGCTCCCGACCGCGAGGGCGGCGGGTCCGGCGGCCATCCGGGCGGGGTGGCCGCACAGCCGGACCTCGACCCCCGTGTCCGACAGGTCCCGGTCCGCGAGCAGGGGCATGACGACCGGCTCGCCGCTGTCGAGCTGGGCGCGGAGGACGTCGAAGGTGCCCTTCTGCGCCGGCAGGATCCGCATGCCCAGTCCCTCGCGGTAGTCGAGGAAGGCGTGGAACATCTCCTCCGGCTCGAGGCGCTCGGCGACCGTGACCACCGGCCCCAGGTGGCGGGCGCACCAGACCCCGGCGAGGTCCCAGTTGCCGGTGTGCCCGAGGAAGCACAGCACCGGACGCCCGGCGACCAGCTCGGCCTTCAGCTGCGGCATCGCACCCTCCCACCGCACGAGGCGGTCGACGTCCTCCCCACGGAGCGCCGGGAGGCGGAAGGCCTCGACGTAGTAGCGCAGGGCGGCGCGGACCCCCTTCGCCGTGATCTTCTGCAGCTCGTCCTCGCCCAGGTCGGGACGCACCCGGGCGTAGTTGGCGCGGAGCCGCTGCACGGGCGGACCGTCGGCGGAGGTGGCACGGTCCGCGGCGACGTCGAAGAGCCGGTAGGCCAGCGGGGCCGGGAGGAGGCGGAGCACCCGCCACCCCAGGAGGAAGGCGATGACGGTCAGCCGCTGCCGGAACCGGCTCACGGCGATGCGGCGGCGGAGCCTGCGCCTGCCTGCCGGCGCACGACGAGGACCCGCTGGATGACGGTGACGAGGCTGGCGACGGCGAGCAGTGCCAGGACCACCTTGAGAACGACCTCGGGCAGGCCCAGGCCGACGAGGCCGGTCGTCACGAGGGCGGTCACGAGACGGTCGGCCCGCTCGGCGATGCCGACGTCGGCGCGCATGCCCAGGCCCTCCGCGCGTGCCCGGGCGTAGGAGACGAGGCTGCCCAGGACGAGGCAGGCCAGCGCGAGCCAGGCCATCACGCGGTCGTCGCCGCCCTGGAAGAACCAGATCGCCAGACCGGCGAAGATCGCGGCGTCACCCATCCGGTCGAGTGTCGAGTCGAGGAAGGCTCCCCAGGTGCCGGAGCGACCGAGCTGGCGGGCCATGATGCCGTCGACCGTGTCGGAGAAGACGAAGGCGGTGATCACGAGGACCCCGACGAGCAGCTCGCCCCGCGGGAAGAAGACCAGCGCGCCGAGGCAGACCCCGAGGGTGCCGATGATCGTCACGATGTCGGGACTGATGCCCAGACGGAGCAGCAATCTCGCCACTGGCGTCAGGATCCGGGTGGCGGTCGCGCGCGCGTATCGATTGAGCATCTCGGGCAACAGGGTAACCGGCCCACGGAGTCGTCCCGCCGCGACGCACCGAGCGTGGGGTCGGTCAGTCGCTCGGCCAGGCCGCGGCGAGGGCGGCTCGGGCATCCTCCAGGAGGATGGGCAGTGCCTTGGTCTGGGCGATGATCGGCAGGAAGTTCATGTCACCGCCCCAGCGCGGGATGACGTGCTGGTGCAGGTGGGCGGCGACCCCCGCGCCCGCGACCGCGCCCTGGTTCATCCCGATGTTGAAACCGTGCGGCTGCGAGGTCTCCTGCAGCGTGCGGATGACGGTCTTGGTCATCGCCGTGAACTCGGCCGTCTCCTCGTCGGTGAGGTCGACGTACAGCGAGACGTGCCGGTAGGGGCACACCAGGACGTGCCCGGCGTTGTACGGGAAGAGGTTCATCACGACGAAGCCGGTCTCCCCGCGGTGGACGACGAGCCCCTCCGCGTCCTCCTTGTCGGGGGCCACGCAGAAGGGACAGCCGTCACCGGCCTCCTCGCTCGGCCGCTCGCCGGTGACATAGGCCATCCGGTGCGGCGTCCAGAGACGGTCGAAGCCGTCGGGCACACCGGCGAAGGAGCGCTCGTCCTCGACGGGGAACTCGTTGCGGTCACCCATCGTCAGTCCGTCGCGGGTGCGGTGGTGACCTGGTCCTTGCCCTCGATGGCCGCGAGGACCTTGGCGATCGCGGCCTCGACCGGCACGCCGTTCTCCTGCGAGCCGTCGCGGTAGCGGAAGGAGACGGCGTGGTTGCCCCGGTCCTCCTCCCCGGCGATGAGGGTGAAGGGCACCTTGGACTTGCTGGCGTTGCGGATCTTCTTCGGGAACCGGTCGTCGCTCTCGTCGAGCTCGACCCGGATGCCCTCGGCCCTCATCCGCGACAGCACGTCCCAGAGGTAGTCGTTGTACTCCTCGGCGACCGGGACACCGAGCACCTGGACGGGGCTCAGCCACACGGGGAAGGCACCGGCGTAGTGCTCGACGAGGACGCCGATGAAGCGCTCGATGGAGCCGAACTTCGCCGAGTGGATCATCACCGGCTGCTGGCGGGAGCCGTCCGCCGCCTGGTACTCGAGGGCGAACCGGTCCGGGGAGGGCTGGTTGAAGTCGTACTGGATCGTGCTCATCTGCCAGGTCCGGCCGATGGCGTCGCGTGCCTGCACGGAGACCTTGGGGCCGTAGTAGGCGGCGCCACCCGGGTCGGGCACGAGCTCGAGGCCGGTCTCGGAGCAGACCTGCTCGAGCACCGCGGTCGCCTCGGCCCAGTCCTCGTCGGAGCCGATGAACTTGGTGCTCCCCTCCCCCTCGTCGTCCCGCGTGGACAGCTCGAGGTAGAAGTCGTTCAGGCCGAAGTCCCGCAGCAGGCCGAGGATGAAGTCGAGCAGGTGGCGGATCTCGTCCGGCGCCTGCTCCTTGGTGACGTAGGAGTGGCTGTCGTCCTGGGCGAAGCCGCGCACGCGCGTCAGGCCGTGGATGACGCCGGACTTCTCGTGGCGGTAGACGTGCCCGAACTCGAAGAGGCGCAGCGGCAGCTCGCGGTAGGAGCGCTGCTTGCTGCGGTAGATGAGGTTGTGCATCGGGCAGTTCATCGCCTTGAGGCGGTAGTCCATCCCGTCCACGTCGAAGGGGGGATACATCCCCTCCCCGTAGTACGGCAGGTGCCCCGAGGTGTGGAAGAGCCCCTCCTTGGCGATGTGCGGCGTCCCGACGTACTCGAAGCCCTCCTCGATGTGCCGCCGACGGACGTAGTCCTCCATCTCCCGCTTGATCACCCCACCCTTGGGGTGGAAGACGGGCAGGCCGGAGCCGATCTCGTCCGGGAAGGAGTACAGGTCGAGCTCGCGACCGAGCTTGCGGTGGTCACGCTTCTCGGCCTCGGCGAGCCGGTCGAGGTAGTCCTTCAGCTCGGCCTTGGTGGGCCAGGCCGTGCCGTAGATGCGCTGCAGCTGTGGGTTCTTCTCGCTCCCGCGCCAGTACGCCGCGGCGGAGCGCATCACCTTGAAGGCATTGCCGAGCAGCTTGGTGCTCGGGATGTGCGGGCCGCGGCACAGGTCGCCCCACGCCACGGAGCCGTCCCGGCGCAGGTTGTCGTAGATCGTCAGCTGGGCCCCGCCCACCTCGACCTCGGCGCCCTCACCATAGGACTCGGGCGCGTCGCCCTTGCCCTTGAGGCCGATGAGCTCGCACTTGTACGGCTCGTGCGACAGCTCCGCGAGGGCCTCCTCGTCGCTGACCTCGCGACGGTGGAAGGCCTGGCCCTCGTTGATGATCTTCTGCATCGCCTTCTCGAGGGCCTTCAGGTCCTCGGGGGTGAAGGGCTCCTCCACGTCGAAGTCGTAGTAGAAGCCGTCCCGGATGGGTGGGCCGATCCCGAGCTTGGCCGTGGGGTGGACCTGCTGGACGGCCTGCGCGAGCACGTGGGCGCAGGAGTGACGCAGCACGTCGAGGCCGTCCTGCTCCTCGGCGGTGACCGGCTCGACGACGTCACCGTCGGCCAGGACGTGCGCCAGGTCCCGCAGCTCGCCCCCGACACGGGCCACGATGACGGACCGGTCGCCCTCGAAGACCTCCGCCGCCGTGGTGCCCGGGGCCACCGATCGCTCGTCTCCGGCGACGGTGATGGTGATCTGGGCAGGCACGATGGTTCTCCTGGGTCGGTGTCGATGGGTGTCCCGAGTGGGCACCCCACGAACTCTATCCTCGCTGGTTGACTGGGCCACATGCATATCGCCCGGATCGGCTACACCCCGCTCAAGGGTGCGCGGCACGTCGAGCAGCCCCGCGTGCGACTCGAGGAGAGCGGCCCGGTCGGCGACCGGGTCTTCTGCCTCGTCGACCCCCGCGAGGGCCGGGTGCTGCGCACCGTGGAGCACCCGCGCCTCGTGCTCGTGGACGCCGGCTGGGACGGCACCGTCCTCACGACGGCCACGCCCGAAGGGGGTGTGGTCACCGCGCCGCCGCGGCCCACCGGCGAGCAGCTGGCCTTCGAGTACTGGGGTCGGCAGGCCCGGGTCGAGCTGCAGGACTCCCCCCACGCCGAGCAGCTCGGGGACCACCTCGGCCGGCCGGTGCGTCTGGCCCGGGTGACCCGCCCCGGAGAGGTCGTCTACGCCGGGTCGGTGAGCCTGGCCAGCACCGGTGAGATCGCCGCGCTCGGCGAGTCGGACCCGGCCCGCTTCCGGGCGACCTTCGTGATCGACTCCGAGCGACTCCCGGGGCCCGGGACCGAGCTGACCCTCGGCCGGGCGGTCATCCGGGTGCGCTCCATGCTCCCCCGGTGCCGCGTCGTCGACATCAACACGGCCACGGGAGCGATGGACACCCGCCACCTGGGGACGCTGGCGGCTCGCCCGCGCCCGATCGGGGAGCTCCCGTTCGGGATGGACGCCGACGTGCTGGTCCCGGGCACCGTGCGCACCGGCGACCCCGTGTCGGACGCCGGCCGGTGAGGTCCCCTCAGACCTCGGTCGTGCCCTCGTACAGTCCGATGTGGTTGCCGTCCGGGTCTGCGAGGACCGCGTACCAGCTGGTCTCCGAGATCGGTGACTTCTCCATGACGACCGACCCGCCGGAGTCGGTGGCCTTCGCCAGGACCTCGTCGATGGAGTCGACCTCCACGTAGGAGCGGGGATGGGTGAATCCGTCCCCGCGCGGCGCGAGACCACCCCCACTGATCTTGTTGGGCGCCTGCCACATGGGATACCCCTCGTAGCCGGGCATCTCGGCGATCTGCCAGCCGAAGAGTCCGCTGTAGAACGCGCTGGCCCGGTCCGTGTCCGCGACCGGGATGTCGATGTGCGTGATGTCTCCGTGTGCCATCCCCCGAGCATCCCACCGCGAGGTGATCTCGATCACTCCCCGATCGCCGAGCGGTCGATCGCCGGACGCGTAGAAGGCCCGTCTCCTCTTGCGGGAGACGGGCCTTCGACGTGGATGCGGTGCGTCAGGACAGGGTCAGCACGAGGTGCTCGGTGGCCGGCTTGCGCGAGCTGCGCAGACCCGCGACGACGGAGCCGTCACGGGCGTCCTTCTCGATGACGAAGTCGACCTTCCCGGGCAGCAGCACCGGCTTCTTGAACCACACGTGGCTCGTCCCGGGGCCGCTCGTGACGGGACCGATCGCGGCGAGCGTGCGGGCGTAGGTCCACATGCCGTGCGCGATGGCCTTCGGGAAGCCCATCGCCCTTGCGGTGAGGGCGCTCATGTGGATCGGGTTGACGTCGCCGGAGACCAGCCCGTAGGTGCGGCCCAGGTCGCCCGGCAGGGACCACTTCGCCGCCGCGGGCCCCGTCGGGATCGACGGGGGCTGCTCACCCCGGTCGGCCTCGGCGTCACCCCGACCCCGGGCCAGGTAGGTGGAGCGTCCTTCCCAGACCCGCTCCCCCGCGACGTCGACCTCGGTGACGAGGTCGACCACCCGGCCCTTGGGGTGGGCGCGCAGGTTCTGCGCGGCGACGGTGATGTCGAGCTCCTCGTCGAAGCGGATCCCGCGGTGGACGGTGATGACGTTCTCGACGTGCACCATCCCCATGGCGGCCAGGGGGAAGTCCCCGGCCGTCATGATCAGCATCTGCAGCGGGAAGCCGACGACGTGCGGGTAGGTGTGGGGCAGCACGTCGGAGTTGCTGAACCCGCAGGTCCGCTCGTACTCGAGCAGGTCGTGCCGGTCGATCCGGTGCCCCGCCAGGCGCAGGGTCCGCTCGGGCAGGTCACCTGCGGGCCTCGGGCCCGGGACACCCGGCACCGAGGAGAGCGCGGCCTTCGCGTAGATCCTGCCCAGGGAGGGGACGGACGTGAGCGTCTCGACAGCCATCAGGCCCCCAGGATCATCTGGCCGCAGACGCGCACGACGTTGCCCGTCACGCCGCGGTTGGCGTCCCAGGAGAACCACCCGATGGTCTCGGCGACGTCGACCGGCAGCCCGCCCTGCGAGAGGGAGTTGGTCAGGCGGCCGACCTCGCGGGTGGCCAGCGGGATCTTCGCCGTCATCTCGGTCTCGATGAAGCCCGGTGCGACGGCGTTGACCGTGATGCCCTTGGCCACGACCTGCGGGTCGGTGGCCAGGCTCTTGGTCATGCCGATGACACCGGCCTTGCTCGCGCCGTAGTTCGTCTGCCCGCGGTTGCCGGCGATGCCGGCGATCGAGGAGACGTTGACGATGTGGCCACCCTCGTTCATGGCCGGGACGAGCACCTCGTTCATCGCCAGGATCGAGAGGAGGTTGACGTTGAGGACGGAGCCCCAACGGTCGGCGTCGGTGTTGACGAGGAGCTTGTCGCGGGTGATGCCGGCGTTGTGCACGACGATGTCGAAGCCGCCGTGCAGGCTCTTCGCATGGTCGACGATCTTGGCGCCGGCGTCCTCGGCGGTGACGTCGAGCTGGAGCGCCGAGCCACCGATCCGGTTGGCGACGTCTGCCAACGGGCCCCCGGCGGCCGGGATGTCGACGCACACGACCGTGGCGCCGTCGCGGGAGAGGGTCTCGGCGATGGCCGCACCGATGCCGCGGGCGGCTCCGGTGACGACGGCGACCTTGCCGGCCAGCGGCGCCTCCCAGCTCTCCGGGGCGACGACGTCACCGACGGGGGTGGCCACGTGGACGACCTGCCCCGAGACGTAGGCCGAGCGGCCCGAGAGGAGGAAGCGGATGGTGGCCTCCGCATCGGTGTCCGCGCCCTCGGCGACGTAGACCATGTTGGCCGTGCCGCCGGCGCGCATCTCCTTGCCGACCGAGCGCACGATGCCCTCGAGGGCGCGCCGGGCGGCTGCCTGGGCGACGTCCTCGGTGTCCCCGACCGGGCGACCGATGACGATGACGCGACCAGTCGGTGCGAGCGTCTTCAACGCCGGCGAGAGGATGCCGCGCAGGGTCTCGAGGTCGGCCGGGGTCTCCGCCCGGGTCATGTCGACGATCACGCCCGCGACGGAGGTCGACGGCGACGAGGCGATCTGGATGCCGTCCGCCGACAGCGCCTCGGTCAGCGCCGCCGCGACGGGGGCGTCCCCGTGGCCGGCGACGAGCACCGCGCCGTTGATGAGCGGGGCGCCGGCCGTGTGGCGGCGCAGGGTGGTCGGCCGGGGCAGGCCGAGGGTGTTGGCGATCTGCTTGCCCAGACCGGAGCTGACGAACTTGCCGTACTCGAATCCCATGGGGTTCTCCTTGATCTGCTTCGGAAGGCTCAGGCGCCCTCGAGGATGGCCACGACGCCCTGTCCACCTGCTGCGCAGATGGAGATCAGGCCGCGGCTGCCCGGGCCCTTGGCGTGCAGCATCTTCGCGAGGGCGGCGGTGATGCGACCGCCGGTGGCGGCGAAGGGGTGACCGGCGGCCAGTGAGGAGCCGTTGACGTTGAGCTTGTCCCGGTCGATCGAGCCCAGCGCGTCACGCCCGAGCTTCTCGCGGCACCAGGACTCGTCCTCCCAGGCCTTCAGCGTGGAGAGCACGGTCGAGGCGAAGGCCTCGTGGATCTCGTAGTAGTCGAAGTCCTGCAGGGTCAGGCCGTTGCGCTCGAGCATGCGCGGGATGGCGTAGGCCGGCGCCATGAGGAGGCCCTCGGCGCCGTGGACGTAGTCCACCGCGGCGGACTGGCCGTCGACGAACCACGCGAGCGGGGTCAGGCCCTGCTCGGCGGCCCACTCCTCCGACCCGAGGAGGACCGTCGAGGCGCCGTCGGACAGTGGCGTGGAGTTGCCGGCCGTCATCGTCGCGTCATCGCCCTTGCCGAAGACCGGCTTGAGCTTCGCCAGCTTCTCCATCGAGGAGTCCGCCCGCAGGTTCTGGTCACGCGACTGCCCCATGAAGCTGGTCATGAGGTCGTCGTGGAAGCCCTCGTCGTAGGCACGCGCCATGTTCTGGTGGCTCTTGACGGTCAGCTCGTCCTGCGCCTCGCGGGAGATGCCCCACTTCTTGGCCGTGATCGCCATGTGGTCCCCCATGGACAGGCCGGTCCGCGGCTCCGCGTTGCCGGGGAAGGCGATGCCCAGGTCGGTCGGACGGATGGCGGCGATGGCCTTGAGCTGGTTGACGGCTCCCTTCGCCCGGTTCGCCCTGAGCAGCTTGGTGCGCAGCTTCTCGCTGACGGTGATGGGCGCGTCGGACGCGGTGTCGACGCCACCGGCGATGCCGGACTCGATCTGACCGAGCTTGATCTTGTTGCTGACGAGCAGGGCGGCCTCCAGGCCGGTGCCGCACGCCTGCTGCAGGTCGTAGGCAGAGGTCGTCGGCGCGAGGGCGGAGCCGAGGACCGACTCACGGATGAGGTTGTAGTCGCGGGAGTGCTTGATCACGGCACCGCCGGCGACCTCGTCGATGTGCTTGCCACCGAGGTTGTACCTGGCGATGAGCCCGTCCAGGGCGGCGGTGAACATGTCCTGGTTGGACGCCTCGGCGTAGGGGCCGAACTGGCGCATGAAGGGGATGCGGTTGCCACCGAGGACGGCGGCACGGCGGGGCTGGTTGTTGGCCACTCCGGGTCTCCTGGTCGTGAGTTGGGGTGTCTGTGCGATCCGCCCACGGGCGAGGAATCCCACACGAGTTATACGATACGGACGGTAGCAGGTACCTGCAGTACCTGCTACCGTCCCTGACTGTGAGCACCACCACCGACGGACGCAGCGCCCGCTGGGAGGTCCACCGGCAGCAGCGCCGCAAGGAGCTGGTCGAGTCGGCGATCCGGACCATCCGCAGCCGGGGCGCCGCCGTCGGCATGGACGAGCTCGCCGCCGGCGCCGCGACCTCGAAGACCGTCTTCTACCGACACTTCACCGACCGCCACGGGCTCTACCAGGCAGTCGCCGAGCGGGTCGACGAGCTGATCCTGCGGGACATCGGCACCGCGCTCGGCCAGGGCGCGGCGAAGGGGGAGAAGGGAGCCAGTCTCGGCGTCCTCGACGTGGACCCCCGCTCCGTGATCCGGGCGGCGATCGACGCCTACCTGATGCTGGTCGAGCGTGATCCCGAGCTGTACCGCTTCATCGTCTCCGCCCCGATCGTCGGCACCGGGAAGTCCGGCAATGCCGCCGAGGCCGTCGCGTCGGCCACCGGCAAGATGGCCGGGCAGATCAGCGAGCTGATCTCGGCGGCCCTCGTCGACCGGGGCGCCGACCCGGCACCCGCCCGGTTGTGGGGCCAGTCCCTCGTCGGTCTCGTCCGCGCCGGCGCTGACGCCTGGCTGGCCGGATCGGCCGGCGACTTCACCCGCGAGCAGCTGACCGAGCAGCTGACCGATCTCGCCTGGTCCGGCATCAAGATCGCCTGGAAGCGCCCGAGCGCCTGACCCGACGTTACCCGGGGGTCACTGCAATCTGCGACGATGCCGACATGGTCACGTCCGAGTCGCCCAAGGATCCCGTCGCCGAGCAGATCAGGATCGTCCTGGACGGTCGCTGGGCCCACGTCCGCCAGCAGCTGCGCGCGGATCCCGACTTCCCCGTCGCCGTGCCCGCCCTCGAGCTGGGGCTGGACGAGCACCGCCGGCGCACCCTGGACATCGTGCGTTCGCTCGCGGGCAGCGAGCTCGTGCGGGCGGGCCTTCCCGAGGCCCAGGGCGGTACGGGCGACCTCGGCGCGTCGGTGACCGGTCTGGAGATGATCGGCCACGGCGACCTGTCGGTCTTCGTCAAGGCCGGTGTGCAGTTCGGACTCTTCGGCGGGGCGATCATCAACCTCGGGACCGAGCGGCACCACGCGCGGTACATCAGGGGCATGGCCGACCTCTCCCTGCCGGGGTGCTTCGCCATGACGGAGACGGGCCACGGCTCCGACGTGCAGTCGATCCTCACCACGGCCACCCACGATCCGGTGACGGACGAGCTGGTGATCCACTCCCCTTCGCCTGCTGCCCGCAAGGACTACATCGGCGGTGCCGCGCGCGACGGCCGGCTCGCGGCCGTCTTCGCCCAGCTCGTCGTCGGTGGGGAGAACCACGGGGTGCACTGCGTCCTCGTCCACATCCGCGACGAGTCCGGCGCACCGCTGCCCGGGGTGGGGATCAGCGACTGCGGCGCCAAGATGGGGCTGCGCGGTGTCGACAACGGGCGACTGATGTTCGACCACGTCCGCGTGCCCCGGGAGAACCTGCTCAACCGGTACGGCGACATCGACGACGAGGGCCGCTACTCCTCCCCCATCGAGAGCGTCAACCGCCGGTTCTTCACCATGCTCGGCACCCTCGTCCGCGGCCGGATCACCGTCGGGGCCGGAGCCGGCGCGGCTGCCCGCAGCGCTCTGGCCATCGCCATGGACTACGGCCTGGCCCGTACCCAGTTCACCTACCCCGACGGCGAGCACGAGGTCGTGCTCCTCGACTACCGGGCACACCAGCGCAAGCTGCTGCCGCGGCTGGCCCGCTCCTACGCCCTGGCCCTGGCACAGAACCGACTCGTGGAGAAGATGGCCGCGCTCGACTCCGGGGAGGTCGAGGGCGAGACGGCCCAGCGTGAGCTCGAGGCCCGCGCGGCCGGGCTGAAGGCGATGACCACCGAGCACGCCACCGACACCATCCAGGCCTGCCGGGAGGCGTGCGGCGGCGCCGGCTACATGAGCCTCAACCGCTTCGCCGACCTCAAGGCCGACACGGACGTCTTCACGACCTTCGAGGGCGACAACACCGTGTTGCTCCAGCTCGTCGCCAAGGGCATGCTCACCAACTACGCGAGCGACTTCAACGACCTCGACACCCGCGGGGCGATCCTCTTCGGCGCCAAGCAGGTCACGAGCTCGGCGATCGAGCACACCATCGGCGGTTCGCTGATCCAGCGCCTGATCTCCGGTGCCCCCGGGCGTGACGGGGACGATGCCCTGACCGACCGCGGCGGACAGCTGGCCTTCTTCGAGGACCGGGAGTCCCACCTGACGGAGACCCTCGCCATGCGACTGCGTCGCGCCGGTGATGACGACGCCGACTCCTTCCGGGTCTTCAACGATGCCCAGGACCACCTCCTCCGGGCCGCCCGCGCACACATGGACCGGGTCGCGCTGGAGGCCTTCGTCACCGCGATCGACGAGGCCCCGCAGGGGCCCGGGCGGGATCTGCTGGAGCAGGTCTGCGACCTCTTCGTCCTCAGCACCGTCGAGACCGACCGCGGGTGGTTCCTCGAGCACGGACGACTCAGCGCGAGGCAGGCGAAGGGGGTCATCGCGCGCACCGATGAGCTGTGCGAGCAGCTGCGCCCCCACGCGCGCGTCCTCGTCGACGCCTTCGGGATCCCCGACGAGTGGTTGACCACCGAGATGATGGCCGACCTGGCGCAGTTCAGCGGGCCCGCGTGACCCGTCCCTCGTCCCAGACGGGGCCGTCCGTCTCACGCACCCGACCGTCCGCGCCGTAGACGAGGAACCGGTCGAACCCGCGCGCGAACCACCTGTCGTGGGTCACCGCGATGACCGTCCCGTCGAAGGCGTCGAGTCCCTCCTCGAGGGCCTCGGCCGACTCGACGTCGAGGTTGTCGGTCGGCTCGTCGAGGACGAGCAGTGTCGCGCCGGACAGCTCCAGCAGCAGGATCTGGAAGCGGGCCTGCTGCCCACCGGAGAGAAACTGGAAGGTCTGCTCGCCCGCGTGGGCGAGCTCGTACCGGTCGAGGACCCGGCTGGCGGCCTCGCGTCCCATCCCGGTGCGGTGGTCGTCGCCGCGGTGCAGGATCTCCAGCAGGGTGCGTCCCACCAGCTCCGGGTGCTCGTGCGTCTGCACGAACCATCCCGGCCGCACCCGCGCCCCCAGTGCGGCCCGACCGGTGTGCGCCACCGGCGCGATGACGGCCTCGCCGACGGGCTGGTTCTCCGTGTCCGGGTCGCTGCCCCCGGCCGCGAGCAGCCGGAGGAAGTGCGACTTCCCGGAGCCGTTCGACCCGAGCACGGCGACGCGCTCGCCATACCAGACCTCCAGGTCGAAGGGCTGCATGAGGCCGGTGAGCTCGAGCCGCTCGCAGACCACGGCACGCTTGCCGGTGCGGCCGCCGCGCAGCCGCATGGTCACCTTCTGCTCGCGTGGCTGCTCCGTCGGCGGACCCTCCGCCTCGAACCGCTCCAGTCGGGTGCGGGCCGACTGGTAGCGCGTGGCCATGTCGGAGTTGTACTTCGACTTCTGCTTGTACATCAGGACGAGGGCCCTGAGCTTCGCATGGTCCTCGTCCCACCGCCTGCGTAGCTCCTCGAAGCGGGCGAAGCGCTCCTCCCGGGCGCGGTGGTAGCTCCCGAAACCGCCCGGATGGGTCCACACGTGGTTGCCCGCGCGACCGAGCTCGACGGTGGCGACCCGGGTCGCGGTGTTGGCCAGCAGCTCACGGTCGTGGCTGATGAAGAGGATCGTCTTGTCGGAGGCGCCGATCTGCTCCTCCATCCAGATCTTGCCCGGGACGTCGAGGTAGTTGTCCGGCTCGTCGAGGAGCAGGACCTCGTTCGGCCCGCGCAGCAGGTGCTCCAGCACGACACGCTTCTGCTCTCCCCCGGAGAGCGTGGTCAGCTCGCGGTACCTGCACCGCTCGACGGGCATGCCCAGGGCGGCGATCGTGCAGACGTCCCAGAGCACCTCCTCGTCGTAGCCACCTGCGTCCGCGTAGTCGGACAGGGCGGTGGCATACCGCATCTGGGTGCGCTCGTCCTCGGTCTCCATCAGGGCCAGCTCGAGGCGCTCGACCTCTGCGGCCGTCGACCGGACCGCGGCGGGGGCGACGGACATCAGCAGGTCGGCGACCGTGGCCCGCTCCCCCAGGCCGGCACCCACGTGCTGACGCATGACGCCCAGACCCCCGGTGCGCGAGACCGACCCGGCATGCGGAGCGAGCTCGCCGGTGATGATGCGCAGCAGGGTCGTCTTGCCGGCACCGTTCGCCCCGACGAGCGCCACCTTCGCTCCCTCGCCCACCCGGAACGACACGTCGTCGAGCAGCACCCGTCCGTCCGAGAGCTCGTACCGCACACCGGCCACGTCCACATGTCCCACGGGACGGCATCATCCTCCACCTGGTTCACCGGGGGCCAGTGGCTTTCGTCGGCGCGGACCGCCATGGTCGCCCCCTCGCGCGTCCGGCGGACGTGGAGCAGGATGGGCACACCACGGACGCGACCGGAGACCGGCATGAGCAGCGCATCGACCTACCTGGACCACAACGCGACCACGCCGGTCGCGCCCGAGGTCGCCGAGGCGATGTGGCCCTACCTGGTGGACCACTTCGGCAACCCCTCGAGCACCACCCCGCTCGGGGCACGGGCCCGCGCGGCGGTGGACCACGCCCGGGAGCAGGTCGCCGGCCTCGTCGGCGCCCACCCCGACGAGATCGTCTTCACCTCGGGCGGGACGGAGTCGAACAACCTGGCCATCCGTGGCACCGCCGCCGTCGCCAGCACGTACGACGTCCTCACCTCGGCGATCGAGCACCCCGCCACGGTCGCGCCCCTGGCGCACCTGCGTGGTTTGGGGTGGAGGGTGCACGAGCTGCCGGTCGACGACGGGTCCCGCGTGCGTCTGACCGAGGTCCCCACGGCCCCGGTCGGTCTCGGCTCCCTGATCCTGGCCCACAACGAGACGGGCGCCGTCCAACCGGTGGCGGAGTTCGCCGAGCGGGTGCACGCGGCCGGTGGGGTGGTGCACGCCGATGCGGCCCAGGCGGTCGGCAAGATCGCCGTGTCGGTGGAGGACCTCGGTGTGGACCTGATGTCGATCGCCGGCCACAAGCTCTACGCGCCGAAGGGGGTCGGTGCCCTCGTCGTCCGTCGCGGGACCACCCTGGTGCCGCTGCTGCGTGGCGCCGGGCAGGAAGGGGGCCTGCGCCCGGGGACGGAGAACGTCCCGGGCATCGTCGCCCTCGGCGCCGCGGCAGAGCTCGCCGGGTCACACCTCGAGGCCGAGGGCGCCCGGCAGGCCGGTCTGCGGGACCTGCTGTGGGAAGAGCTCGCCCGCGTGGCGCCGGACCTGGTCCGGGTCTCCCCCACCGACGGGTGCCTGCCCAACACGCTCATGGTCGCCGCCCCGGGACGCATCGGTGCCGAGGTGCTCGCTCGGGTGGAGGATGTGGCGGCCTCGACCGGCAGCGCCTGCCACGCCGGGGAGCACACTCCGTCCGCGGCGCTGCTGGCCATGGGCCTGGACCACGAGACGGCGCTGGGGGCAGTTCGCCTGTCCCTGGGACGCAGCACCACCCGGGCGCAGATCCAGCACGCTGCCGAGGTGCTCGGCCACGCGCTCACGGGGGGACCGCCCCCTTCGCCCACCGTCAGGGGAGGTCCGGCACGAGACGCCACAGCGAGGTGACCTCGGCCCGCCGTGCGGCGTGGAGGGCATCCTTGGCGTCCGTGGCACGGGCGTGACGGGGCCGGGTGTCGTGCCGGCCGGCCACGCGCAGCCCGGCGTCGGCGACCAGCGCGAGGAGCTCCTCCCGGGTGCGCACGCCGAGGTGCTCGGCGAGGTCGGAGATGACCAACCAGCCCTCGCCCCCGGGCTCGAGGTGCCCGGTGAGTCCGCCGAGGAACCGGCGCAGCATGTCGGAGTCGGGGTCGTAGATGCCTGCCTCGAGCGTCGAGGTGGGTGTGCCGGGCAGCCACGGCGGGTTGCACACGACCAGGTCCGCCCGGCCCGGGGGGAAGAGGTCGGTCTCGATGACCTCCACCGTGGACGCCAGACCCAATCTGGTCATCGTGTCGCGTGCCGCCGCCACCGCCCGCCCGCTGATGTCCGTCGCGAGCACCCGGGCGGCCCCGCGCCGGGCCAGGACCGCCGCCAGCACCCCGGTGCCGGTCCCGAGGTCGAAGACCCGTGGCGCCTCGACGGGCAGCGGCGCCGTGGCGACGAGGTCGATGTACTCCCCGCGCACCGGCGAGAACACCCCGTACCCCGGGTGCACGGACGCATCGAGGGCGGGGACCGGGACCCCCTTCGTCTGCCACTGGTGGGCACCGATCACACCGAGCAGCTCCTGCAGGGCGACGCTCATGGGGCCGGTGGGCTCGCCGTATGCGCTGTCGCAGGCAGCGCGCACGTCCGGAGCCCGCCGGAGCCGGAGTGAGTGGTCGGCCTCCAGCTCGACGAGGAGCATGCCCAGCACGCGGGAGCGTTCGGCCCGCTGGGCCCGGTGGGCGACGAAGTCGTCTTGGGCGCCATGCCGTGACGCATCCCGCTGCAGACGGCGGTCGAGCGCCTTCAGCAGCTGTCGCGCGTTGTGATAGTCACCGCGCCACAGCAGACCGGTCCCCTTCCTCGCCAGGCGGTACGCGGTGTCCGCCCGGATGGTGTCGTCGACGACGACGACCGTGGCCGGTGCGGGGGTGGAGTTCTCGGAGTGCCAGACGGCGGATCGCTCGACGCCGTCCTCGGTCCAGCGGATCGACATCTGACTCCCTGGTGCTCGGACGTGTCTCGGCGAACTGGCAGGCAGTACGCACGTGGCTGGACGGGCGTCGCCGGTCAGAGGATGCCACACCGTCCTTCGCGCACGACGTCCGCAGCCGGAGGTGCCGTGCATGTCATGGGGCTCGTCGGGTAGGCCCGATGGGACGCCCCAACACACGACGAGAGGACGACATGTCGAGCTACCGCACCGAGAACCCGACGACCGGAGAGGTGGAGCGCACCTTCGACGCCCTCGACCGTGACGGCGCGATCGCCGCTGTCGACCGTGTCCACGCGGCGTACGAGCAGTGGGGCACCGTCCCGGCGCAGGAGCGGGCCGAGGTGCTGCGCCGCACGGCGGACCTGTACGAGGAGCGGGCCGACGAGCTGGCCCGCACCATCGCCGTCGAGATGGGCAAGCCACTGAAGGAGGCGAAGGGCGAGGTGAAGCTCGCCGGGTCGATCTACCGGTGGTACGCCGACCACGGGCCGGCCCTGCTGGAGGACGAGCAGCTCGACCCGCAGGGAGCGATGAGCAGCGCGGTCCGCAAGGAGCCGGTCGGTGCGTTGCTCGGCGTCATGCCGTGGAACTACCCCTACTACCAGGTCGCACGCTTCGTCGCGCCGAATCTCATGATCGGCAACACGATCCTGCTCAAGCACGCGGGGATCTGTGCCGCCTCTAACGCGCTCATGGAGGAGATCCTGCTGCAGGCGGGGCTCCCCGACGGCGGCTTCGTCAACCTCCTCGCCCCCAGCAGCATCATCCCCGATGTCATCGCCGACCCCCGGGTGCAGGGCGTCTCGCTCACCGGCAGCGAGGCCGCCGGCGCCTCGGTGGCCGAGGCCGCGGGCAAGAACCTGACCAAGTCGGTGCTCGAGCTCGGCGGGTCGGACGCGATGATCGTGCTCGATGCGGCCGACGTCGAGGCGATGGCCCGGACCGCGGCGAAGGCGCGGCTGTCCAACGCCGGTCAGGCGTGCAACTCGCCCAAGCGCATCTTCGTCGCCGACGAGATCCACGACGACTTCCTCGCCGCGCTGACGCGCAACGTCGAGAAGACGGTCGTCGGCGACCCTCTGGACGAGGCGACGCAGATGGGGCCGATGTCCTCGATGCAGGCCCGCGACGACCTCCACGAGCAGGTGCAGGACGCGGTGTCGAAGGGGGCGACGGTCCACACCGGCGGCCGGCCCCAGGACGGTCCCGGCGCGTTCTACGCGCCGACCGTGCTCACCGGCATCACGCCCGACATGCGGGCTTGGGACGAGGAGCTCTTCGGCCCGGTGGCGATGGTCTACCGGATGACCGACGTCGACGCCGCGGTGGAGCAGGCCAACGCATCCACCTTCGGCCTGTCCGGCTCGGTGTGGAGCGACGACCCGGAGAAGGCCGCGGAGGTCGCCACACGGCTCGACGTCGGCATGGCCTACGTCAACGAGCACGGGACGACGCTGCCGGGACTGCCCTTCGGCGGCGTCAAGCGCTCCGGCTACGGCCGCGAGCTGGCCCGCGACGGGATGCACGAGTTCGTCAACCGGAAGCTGGTACGGGTCGCCGCGAAGTGAGCCCGCCCCAAACGAGACCGGCCCCGCACGGATGTGCGGGGCCGGTCTGGTGGTGGACGTAAAGGGACTCGAACCCCTGACCTTTCGCGTGTGAAGCGAACGCTCTAACCAACTGAGCTATACGTCCGTGGTGTGTCCCGGACCAGCGTCCCGGCCGGGCAACCCGAGCAGAGTACCCGGCGGACTCACGAACGTGCCAATCGGCCCCGTTCGTGTCTCACCGCGGCGGGATCAGCTCGATGCCGGGGACCTGGAGGAGCAGGTCCTCGAGGTGGTCCGGCAGCCACCCCGGGATGCCCGTGATGGTCAGGGCCAGCCAGAAGCACAGCCATCCGAAGACGGCGGAGGCGATCAGCAGCGGGATCTTCGCCCGCCAGGGCAGGGCCCGCGTGTACTGCTCGAAGGCCTTGACCTCCGCCTTGACGTACTGCGTGACGCGGCGGGCCCACATGAACTCGGTGCTCCACAGGAACAGGCCGATGAAGATGATCGCCCAGCCCGGGCCGACGAGGGGCACCAGGGGCAGCCCCGCGACGACCAGCGCCAGACCGACCACGGCGACGACGACGCGGTAGATCGTCCCGGTCATCGGGTTGGTGCGGATGGCGCGCCGCCACCGGACCGGGTCCTCGTGCGCGTCGATCCGCCCGTCCGTGCCGAAGCGGTCCAGCAGCTCCTGACGCACGATGGCGTGCTGCTCGTCGCGCACGACCCGGTAGGTCTTGCGCCGGCCGTCGGCCGTGCGCCCCGGGGACTCCTTCTCGGGTGTCGACGACTCGGTGGTCATGGTGCCCTCCGTCGGGCTCACGGGTTGATCGATGCACGGGAGGCCTTGGCGAAGGCCTCCCGCACGCGCTCGGTCACGGGTCCGGGAGCGGGCAGCTCGCGCCCGTCGACGGCGTGGACGGGCTGGACGTCCCGCGTGCTGCTGGTCAGAAAGACCTCCTCGGCGGTCTCCAGCACCATCAGGGGCAGGGCCTCCTCACGCACCTCGACGCCGATCTCCCGAGCCCACTCGATGGTCAACTCGCGGGTGATGCCGGCGAGGCACCCGCTGTCCAGCGGCGGGGTGCGCAGCACCCCGTCGACGACGACGAAGATGTTGCTGCCGGTGCCCTCGCACAGTTCCCCACGCGTGTTGGCGAAGATCGCCTCCGTCCCGCCCCGGTCCTTGGCATGCGCGAGGGCGATGACGTTGTCCGCGTATGACGTCGTCTTCAGAGCCGCGGTGGGGGCACGCTCGTTGCGGGTCCACGGCACCGTCGCGACCGCTGTCGTCGGCGCGAGGGGGCCGACCTCCGCGGCCGTGACGATGTAGCTCATCCCCTGGTCCCCCCGGTCCGAGCCGAGCGGGCCCGGCCCGGCCGTGATCGTGTAGCGCAGACGGCCGAAGCCGATCCGCTCCCCCGCCCCCAGCACGGCATCGATGCCCTGCTGGACAAGACCCCGGTCGGCGGCGGGCAGGCCCAAGCCGGCGAGCGTGCGATCCATGCGCGCGAGGTGACGATCGGCGGCGAAGACCTCGCCGTCGACGATCTTGCACGTCTCGAAGGCCCCGTCACCCACGGTCACGCCGTGGTCGAGCGCAGCCAGGGACGGCTCGTCCGGCCCCACGATCGATCCGTTGACCCACACGCGTACGTCGCTCATGGCTCTACTCTTCCAGATGCCAGATCCATCAGGACCCGGGTCTTGAGCTCGCACTCGGCCCACTCCCCTTCCGGGTCCGAGGACCACGTGATGCCCGCTCCGGTCCCGAAGCGCAGCAGTCGTCCCCCGTCCGGGGCCGTCGTCGCGAAGAACGTCCGGATCCCCACAGCGAGTTCCCCGGTCGCGCATCCGTCGTCGTCCCGGTCGATCCACCCGATGGCGCCGCAGTACGGACCCCGCGGGACCGTCTCGAGGTCGGCGATCGCCTGCAGGGCGCTCGACTTCGGCGCGCCGCTGACCGACCCGGGCGGGAAGGTCGCCGCGAGGACGTCCGCCCACGTGACGCCCGGGCGCAGACGTCCGGCGACGTCGCTCACCAGATGGACCAGCCCCGGGTGCGCCTCCGGTGCGCACAGCCGCTCGACGACCACGCTGCCCGCTGCGCAGACCCGCTGCAGGTCGTGCCGCACGAGGTCGACGATCATCACGTTCTCCGCGACGTCCTTGGTCAGCATCTGCTCCGGCGTCGGGGCGGTGCCCTTGATCGGGCTGGACAGCAGCCTGTCGCCGCTGCGGGCCACATAGCGCTCCGGGGAGGCGGTGACGAGGTCCAGCCCCGCCGAGGGCACGTGGACGGTCCCGGCGAAGGGGGCGGGGTTGCCTCCCGCGAGCCGCGCGGCGAGGTCGGGCAGGTGCGCCTCCGCCGGCAGCGGCGTCTCGAGCATCGTCGTGAGGTTCGCCTGGTAGACGGCCCCTGCGGCGATCCGCCGACGGACCTCCTCGACGCCGGCGACGTACCCGGCCCGGTCCAGACTCGCCCGCCAACCGGCCACGCCCGGCCACCGAGCGGCACGGCCGGGCGCCTCGCCCCCTTCGTCGCGGTGGGCGAAGCGGACGGCGGTCAGCTCCCCCTCGAAGGTGACCACGACGACCCACGAGCCGCGCTCGAGGTCGGCCGCGTCGTGGCTGACCTCCACCGGGTCGGACCACGTCGTCGACCCGAATCGCGCGAACTCCACGCCGGAAGGATAGAGGCCCTCCGGGGAGGAGCCGCGCCGGGAGCGGCAACCCAGCGGCAATTTGCTCATGAAGTCTGGTCATCGGCTGGGTGGACCCTCTAGCGTCGATAACGGTTGGCTCCGGGGGGAGGACCGCGGGCCGCTCCTCCAGGGGGTAGGGGCGGCCCGACGGGTCGCCGGGGCGACGGATCCGACCGTTTCCGGCAGGGTGGAGCCATGAGTCATCCCGCCCGCGCCGGCGCGCTTCTGAAGAGTCTGCGGCAGTCGCACGGCTCCACGCAGAGCGACCTCGGTCGCAGCTCCGGGGTGAGCGTGCGCACGATCCGTGGTCTGGAGCGCGGGGAGATCCAGCGCCCCCAGCTGGCCACCCTGCAGCAGCTGGCCCTGGCGATGGAGCTCGCCCCGCAGGAGCAGGCGGAGTTCATGCACGCGTGGGCCACACCGCCACACCCCGGGTACGACGGCCTCCTCGTCGACCCGACCCTGTCGGAGATGGAGCAGATCGACGCGATGACCCGCTCGGGCCTGGGGGCCTACCGGGTGATCAACCAGAACTGGCACACCACCATCGGCGCCGACCGCCGGATGTCCACGACCCGCTGCCAGATCGCGCTGGAGGCGGTCGAGGACGGGCTGGAGCGGGTCTTCAACGTCCAGAACGGCGATGAGCACACCACGGCTGCCCGTCTGGAGTTCGTGCCGCTGCGGGGCTGTCGGCTCTCCCGACGGTGGGACTTCGAGGACAGCAACGTCACCGTCTTCGGGGTGGACCTGCCGCGCCGCCTCGCCAAGGGCCAGTTCCACGCCTACGAGTACGAGGTCCTCTCCCACCCCGACGAGGACGGCACCCTCGGCTACTCGGACGGGTTCATCTGGGGCGCGCCGCACACGACGAGGAGCATCGTCGTCTCGGTCGAGTTCGCCGTCGCTCCGACGACGCTGCGCCGCGTGCAGAAGGCACCGGGGAAGGACTTCGAGTTCCTCGACGAGGTGCCGCTCGACGACACCCTGCAGGCGGCACTCGTCCTCGAGGACGCCGACCCCGGCGCCTACGGATTCACCTGGACCTGGTGAGCCACCCGCCCCGGCGGTGCCGGACCCCGGCACCCGCGTCGGGCCCCGCCCGCGGTGGGCGTGGCGTCGGCGCGGTGGGCATGCGCGTGGTGTCCAGCACGAGGTCGTCCTGCCCATCCGAGAGCTCGGCGACCCGCTCGACGAGGAACCGCAGCACCTCGACGGTCGCGGGCTCCCCCGGGCACCGGTGGCCCCGCTGGACGTCACCGCCGCCCTGGGGGACATACTCGTACGGACCCGGCTCGACCCCCTCGAACCGCTCGGGCCGGAACGCCCACGGCTCCTCCCAGGTCCGCGGGTCATGGTTGGTGGCGACCACGTGGAGCAGCACGCGGCCACCGCGGGCCAGGTGGTGGCCGCCCCACTCGATGTCCCGGGTGGCGCGGGCCGCGAGCACCGGCACGAAGGGGTAGTGCCGCCGCAGCTCGTGGACGAAGGCCCGTCGGGACTCGTCGTCACCGCACTCCCCCACCCGCTCGCGCCAGTCGGGCCGCTCCTGCAGTGCCATCGGGACGAGCGCGGCGAACCAGGCCACCGCGACGAGGGGCCGCACGAGGTTGAGCAGCTCGACGGCCGCCACGTCCACGGGCAGCAGGTCGCCCCCTTCGTCCGTGGCCCGGGCGACCTCGTGCACCGGGGTCCGTCCCGGATCCGTACGAGCCCGGCGCACCGCCTCGCGGGCCCACGCCTGGCACCGTCGACGAGCCATTCGGCCGCGCAGGTGCCGCGGCCCGACGCTGCCGAACCCGTCGACGATGCGCATCAGGTCGCGGGAGCGGCGGCGCACGTCCCGGGTGCCGACGCCGACCCACTCCAGCGCCGCTCCACCGAGAACCTCCGTCAGCGTGTCGAAGAGCTCCCGGCCGGGACGGGGTGCCGCGACCCCGCTGGTCACGGCGACCCAGGAACGCTCGAGCACGCCCATCAGCTCCTCGACCCGATCGGGCCCCAGCGCCGACAGGTGCAGCTCCTTGCGATGGGCGTGTCTCGCGCCGTCCGTGCCGTGGACGGCACCGGCGCCGAAGAGCTCCTCCGACAGCGGCGCGGGAACGGCCCCTGCCCGGGCCATCGTGTCCCGGTCGTAGAAGAGACGCACCGCCTCCTCCCCGGCCACGAGGAGCGCCGGACGGCCCAGGACCCGGACGGGCAGGGTGGGGCGAGGACCGGACATCTCGGCCATCCGGGGCTGGAACCGGTAGCCGTGACGCAGCAGGGACAGGGAGACCTCAGGTGTCATGCCCCCCGGCTACCCGGGGGGCCGGCGTCCATGCGCTGGGGGACCTCAGCTCGACGAGACCGGCTCGCGTCCGTCGATGCGCGTGCGCAGCCGTCGGCAGACAGAGCTGAGGATGCGCGATACCTGCATCTGGCTGACACCGATCCGCTCCCCGATCTCCTGCTGGGTGAGGTCGGCGGAGAAGCGCAACCTCAGGATCTGTCGCTCGCGCCCGTCGAGGTCCTCCATCGCCGCACGCAACGAGATCAGCGTGACAACCTTGTCGTAGGACTCCTCGCCGTCGTCCGCGGCCAGCGTCTCGGAGAGCACCGGGCCGGAGGCCCGGATCGGGGCGTCCAGGGAGGTCGAGCGGTACCGGTCCCCGGCCGCCCTGGCGGCGCGCACCTCGTCGACGTCGATGCCGAGCTCTTCGGCGACCTCGGCATCGGTGACATCGCGCTGGAGCTCCTGGCTCAGGGCGGTCGAGGTGTCCCGGACCTGCTGGTGCATCTCCTGCAGGGCCCGCGGCGGACGCACCGCCCACCCGTGGTCGCGGAAGTAGCGCTTGAGCTCTCCCGTGATGGTGGGCGCGGCGAAGGCCGTGAACCCGTGGCCCTTCTCGGGGCGGTAGCGCCGTGCCGCCTGGACGAGGCCCAGCATCGCGACCTGGTGCAGGTCGTCGACCTCGATGCCGCGCCCCTCGAAGCGTCGCGCCAGCGTGTCCGCCAGGCCCCGGTTCGCCAGGACGACGCGCTCACGCAATCGACTGGCCTGTGCTGGATCCGGCTCGGCGCACGCCTGCGCCAGGAGCTCGGCGGACTCTCGGTCCCGACTCTCGGTTGTGCTCTGCTGCGATGTAACGGACACGGTGCGGCCTCTTTCGTACAAGGAACCACGCCAGCCACGGTCTCGAGCCGACAACTGACTTCAGACAACCACAGTGGTTGGCGGCACGCAACAGATCCGGGGACGTTGATCGCGCAACGAACGCATGGGGGCACGTGCGGCGGGTAGGGCCCGGAGTGACCGACGAGCGGCTCCGGCATCGACCGAGCCCCAGCACACGACCGAGGAGGGGACGTGGCCGTGCACATTCCGGACTTGGCGATCCGCTCCTACCTCGGGCACGAGGTCCGCAGCACCACCGGACAGCTCCTCGGCCACATCGTCGACATCCTGGCGGACGCCGAGTCGGCCGTCCCCCAGTGGGTGGTGGTCGGCCTGCCCGGTCTCCTGCCGAGACACCGGGCGCTCCCGTTCGCACTCCTGCTCCAGACGGCTCGGGGTCTGGTCGTGCCGGTGTCGCGGACGACTCTGCGAAACTCGCCCCAGATCAGGTTGGGAAGCGCCATGACCGCCCGGCAGGAGCTGGACCTCCACGCCTTCTGGACCGGGCACTGAGCGCTCCCCGACCTCAGCGGTGAGCCGACTGCGTCGTCGGCGGTCAGTCGCTCCCGCGGGCAGGGCGAAGGGGGCGGGTCGCCGGTCCTTCCAGCACCTCCCCGGAGGGGCTGAATCGGGAGCCGTGCAGCGAGCAGTCCCAGGACTGCTCGGCATCGTTCCACTCCACGACGCCACCGAGGTGGGTGCACACGGCCGAGAGGGCACAGGTGCGCCCATCGACGGTGGAGACCGCCGTGGGCACCGGCCCGCGCCGACCGACGACACCCTCCCCCTCGGCCGGCGTCGTGTCGTCGAGCGGTCGCAGGGCGGCGCCGGCGACGTGCCTGGCCCCCGAGGCGACGACACCGGCATTGATGGCGGCGAACCCACGCACGGCACCCGCCCGTACCGGTCGGTCCTGCAGCCTCCGCGCCCACGGCACGTGGCCGTCGAGGATGCGCGCGGCCGTCGCGAGTGCCGCCGCGACGCCGTTGGTCATGCCCCACTTCCCGTACCCGGTGGCCACGTGGATGCGCTCCGAGCTGCCGGGCATCGTGTCGATGACGGGGAGCAGGTCGTGCGAGCCGTAGTCCTGTGCCGACCAGTGCGCGACCTCCGTCGCCTCGGGGAAGTGCTCCCGGGTCCATCGTCGCAGTCGGTCCACGTGCAGGCGCTCGGAGTCGGTGCGCCCGACGGTGTGGCCCTCCCCGCCGACGAGCAGCAGCCGCGCGTCGCCGGCCCGGGCATCACGGAGGGACCTGCTGGGCCCGTGGGACGAGATGAGCATCATCTCCGGCGGGGCCGGGTGCTCCAGGGCGAGCGCGTAGGAACGCTCCGGGCTGAGCCGGGCGAAGTGCAGACCCCGGTCGAGGACCGGTGTCCCGGTGGCGAGGACGAGCTGGTCACACACCACGGACGGCCCGCCCCGGCACTCGACGGTCAGCTGCCCGGTGCCGGTGACCCCGCGCACGCGGCTCCCGGTGACGATCCGGCCACCGTGGGCGCGCAGGTCCTTCACGAGCGCATCCACGACTGCCATCGGGTCGACCTCGGCCTGCTCGTCGAGGACCGTGCCCCCGGACGTGGGAAAGGGGACCGGAAGGTCGTGCTCCCACCGCACCCCCAAGTCGAGGTACCGCGCCGCCTCGTGCTCCTCCTTGGCACGCCGCAGACCCTCGCCGCCGTCGGACGCATAGGTCACGGCCGGGCGCCGGAGCACGCCCACGTCGTGCTCGGCGCAATAGCGCAGCAACCATTCCAGACCCTCCCGGTTGCCCTCGACGTACGCGCGCACGACGTCCTCGGAGTGCCTGCCCAGCAGCTGCGAGTAGCGCGTCGCCTGGAGGAGCGACACCTTGGCGGTGGAGTTGCCGGTGGTGACGGCGCCCGGCGTGCGGGCCTCGAGGACGACCACCTGCCGGCCGGCACGGGCGAGGAGCAGTGCGGTCACCAGGCCGGTGATCCCCGCGCCCACGACCACGTCCTGGACCCTGCCCCCGTCGAGCGAGTCCGAAGGGAAGGACTCTCGGTCCTGCAGCCACAAAGAAGTCATCGTGGGTTCCTCTCGTCAGACCAGGTCCCGCGGGAGCCGGCGGTTCCCGTCCCGGCATGGCGCTCGACGGTCGCCGCTGTCCTACCCGCTCGCCGCGACATGACACGTCCGGGTGCGGCGACCCACCGCGAGCCACGGCACCCCCCGGGCACGACGAAGGCCCCCGACCGGCGTCGCCGCTGGTCGGGGGCCTCCCGTGCTGGTGGGCGATACTGGGTTTGAACCAGTGACCTCTTCCGTGTCAAGGAAGCGCGCTACCGCTGCGCCAATCGCCCGAGACTGTGCACTCACAGCTCCATGCAGGCTCTGCATGGTCGAGGTGGAGACGGGATTTGAACCCGTGTAGACGGCTTTGCAGGCCGTTGCCTCGCCTCTCGGCCACTCCACCAATGAAGGCGGTGAACCTTCCGAGCGGATGACCGGCCTCGAACCGGCGACCTCAACCTTGGCAAGGTTGCGCTCTACCAACTGAGCTACATCCGCACTCACGCTTGCCGCTTCTCTGCGTCGGCGTGCTGTGGAAGATTAGCCCATAGCTTCCGCCAATTCCAAACTGGGCGTGGGCACCGGCCGACTCGCCCGGAATGCCGGGGGACGCGACCCCCGAGGAGGCCCGTTCCCACCCCGCGGACCCCACTCGTAGGCTGCACCCATGCCCACGCACGAGGTGACCAACCAGCCCCCACCCCTGGGCGGCCAGGACGTCTTCTCCACGGACCCGGCGCTCGTGGAGGGGGTGGCCCGCTGGGTCCCCGCCGCGCAGCACGAGACGTCGGTGGACGAGCTGACCGCACTCGGCCTCCTCGCAGGCTCCGAGGAGGCCGCTGGCTGGGCCGACCGCGCCCACCGCAACACCCCGCGGCTGGTCACCCACGACCGCTTCGGCCACCGCGTCGACGAGGTCGAGTTCGACCCCGGCTGGCACGAGCTGATGCGTACCGCCGCCGGCGCCGGTCTCACCGGCGAGGCATGGACACAGCGTGAAGGGAGCGGTGCACACGTGCGCCGGGCGGCCGGCCTGATCACCTGGAGCCAGGTCGAGCCGGGCCACATCTGCCCGATCACGATGACCAACGCCGCCGTCCCCGCCCTTCGCCACTCACCCGAGCTCGCGGCACGGTGGGAGGAGAAGCTGGCCTCCCGGGACTACCACTTCGGACTGCGCGAGGCGGGGACGAAGTCCGGTGTCATCGCCGGCATGGGGATGACCGAGAAGCAGGGCGGCTCGGACGTGCGGGCGAACACCACCCACGCGGTCGCTGCGCCCGGCGGGCCGATGACCGGGCAGACCTACCGACTGAGCGGGCACAAGTGGTTCTGCTCGGCGCCCATGAGCGATGTCTTCCTCGTGCTGGCCAAGACCACTCCCGACGCCGCCCCGAGCTGCTTCCTCGTACCCCGAGTCCTCGAGGACGGGACACGCAACCCCTTCGCCCTACAGCGGTTGAAGGACAAGCTCGGCGACCGCTCCAACGCCTCCTCCGAGGTCGAGCTCGACGGCACCTGGGGCGCGCTCGTCGGCGAGGAGGGTCGCGGGGTCCGCGCGATCATCGACATGGTCGCCACGACCCGGCTGGACTGCATCCTCGGCTCGGCCGCGACGATGCGCGCGTCCCTGACGCGGGCGGTCCACCACACGCAGCACCGCGTCGCCTTCGGGCGCGCCCTCGTCGACCAGCCGCTCATGCGCAACGTCCTCACCGACCTCGCCCTCGAGTCCGAGGCCGCCACCCTGCTCGGGCTGCGTCTGGCCCACGCGCTCGACGAGGGTGACACCGAGCTGACCCGGCTCGGGGTCGCGGTCGGCAAGTACTGGGTCTGCAAGCGCGCCTCGACCTTCACCGCGGAGGCCATGGAGTGCCTCGGCGGCAACGGCTACGTCGAGGAGCACGGCATGGCCCGGCTCTACCGGCAGGCTCCCCTGAACTCGATCTGGGAGGGCTCGGGCAATGTCAACGCGCTGGACGTGCTCCGGGCAATCGCCAAGGAACCGGCCTCGCTCATGGCGCTGCTCAAGGAGGCCTCCGTCGCCCGCGGACAGCTTCCCGTCCTCGACGCCGCACTGGACGACCTCGAGCGCGACTGCAGCGAGCTCGGGGGGCAGGACGCCGAGCGGGTGGCGATGGGCTCGCGGCAGCTCGTCGAGCGCCTCGCGCTGGCCCTGCAGGCGAGCCTCATGGTCGCCCACTCCCCCGGCGACATGGCCGAGGCCTTCGTGGCCTCGCGCCTGGGCGGGGCCAAGACGATCAACTTCGGCACCCTGGATCCCGACCTCGTCACCCTGGCCGGGGCCACCGCCATCCACCGGGCCTCGGCATCCGTGTAGCCGTCGGAGCGGTCAGGACCTCCTGAGCCGCTTCTGCTGCTCCTCGACGTCGAAGTGCGCCGCCGGCCACTGCAGGTCCAGTGCCTCGAGGTGCTCCTTGAGCAGGTTCATCACGGCCAGCCGGGCGTACCACTTGCGGTCCGCCGGCACGACGTACCACGGGGCGATGCCGGTGGAGCACCGGTCGATCGCGATGCGATAGGCCTCCTGGTACTCGTCCCAGTGGGCGCGCTCGTCGATGTCGCCGGGGCTGAACTTCCAGTACTTGTCCGGCCGCTCGAGCCGCTCGGCCAGGCGCTCCTTCTGCTCGTCCTTGCTGATGTGCAGCATCACCTTGATGATCGTCGCGCCCGAGCCGGCCACGTCCTCCTCGAAGGTGTTGATCTGCGTGTAGCGACGTGACAGCTGCGTCCTGGGCACGAGGTCGTGGACGCGCGCGACGAGGACGTCCTCGTAGTGGCTACGGTCGAAGACACCGATCTGCCCGGGCTGCGGGAGGGCCTTGCGGATGCGCCAGAGGAAGGAGTGCTCCAGCTCCTCGTCCGTCGGCGCCTTGAACGCGGTGATCGCCACGCCCTGGGGGTCGACGTTGCCGACGACGTGACGCATCACGCCGCCCTTGCCGGCGGTGTCCATGCCCTGGATGACCAGCAGGATGCTGCGTCGACCCCCGGTGGTCGCCTCGGCGAAGAGCCGCTCCTGCAGGTCCGAGACGGGCTTGGCCAGATCAGCCAGCGCCTCCTTGCCCTTCGTCTTGCCGCCGTCGAAGATCGGGGTGGCGCGGGTGTCGATGGCGGCCGGGTCGGAGCCCGGCTCCACGCGCAGGGCATCCCGGTACGGCGTGCTCGAGGAGGTCTTCTTCGTGCCCGACTTCGTGTCCTTGCCCATCCGTCGATCATGTCAGCCACGGCCCTCGTGGGGCAGACTCGCGGCATGCGCGTCCTGACCTGTGACCACGCCGCCGCCCGCGTCTCCCCCGGTGACGAGCTCACCAGCGACGACCTCGATGCCCTCTACGCCGCAGCGGGGCCGCTCCTGCGGCTGAACTTCGTCACCACGCTCGACGGGGCGGCAACCGGTCCCGACGGCCGCTCGGGGACGATCAACTCCGCGGCCGACCACCGTGGCTTCACGGCGATGCGCCGGGCGGCCGATGTCCTCCTCGTCGGGGCAGGGACGGTGCGGGCCGAGGAGTACGGCCCGGCCCGTCTCCCCGTCGTCGTCGTCTCGGGCCATCCCGAGCTGCCGGACTCCGTGCGGGGGCAGGAGGGCGTGGTCCTCGCGACGACCGCGGCCTCGGGTGCCACCGCGAGCGAGTCGGTCTGGATCTGCGGGCAGGACGGCGTCGACCTGCCCCGGCTGCTCGGGCGCGTGCGTCGGGAGATCGGTCCCCACGTGCTCAGCGAAGGGGGTCCCACGCTCGCCGCCGAGCTGGTCGCCCTCGGCCTCGTCGACGAGCTCGCCCTGTCCTGGACGCCGAATCTCGTCGGCGGTGCCCGAGGGGACCACCCGCGTCTGCTCGACGGCGCCGATGTCGACGTCGACCTCACCTGCCGCCACCTGCTCGAGGAGGACGGGACCCTGCTCGGCCTCTGGTGCCCGGTGCGCTGACCCCCGCTCGACGTGCGGGAGGTCAGCGGACGAAGTCGGCGACCACGGCGTTCCAGCGCCGCGGATCGACATTCCACTCCTTGCAGTGCCGCGCGAGCGACCAGGGCTCGAAGGTGATCAGGTCGGGCCGCACCTGCGCGAGCGACTCGCTCGGCCCCACGGGCACGAACTCGTCGTCGCGCGAGTGGATGAGGAGCATCGGATGGTGCAGCTCCTCGGCCCGGGCGACCCAGTCCGTCCTGGCGACGTCGACGCTCTCCGAGACCCCGACGAGGCGCTTGGCCCAGTGCTGCCCCATCAGGGCACTGCCCAGGTGGGAGACGGGTGCGGGGACGCGGTGCAGGTCCGCGTGGTGCTTGAGCACGTCACCCCAGTCGACGACGGGGCCGTCGAGCACGGCCCGCGAGACGACGCTGGAGAGGGGCGAGCGGTCGAGGAACTGCAGCACGATCGCGCCGCCCATGGACCACCCGACGAGGACGATCTCCTGGGCACCACGGGCCACGGCCAGCGAGACGGCGTCCTCGATGTCGCGCCACTCCGACAGGCCGAGGTTGTAGCGCCCGTCGGGCCCCACCGGCGCCTCGCCGTCGTTGCGGTAGCTCGGCACCAGGCAGGTCAGGCCCGCCTCGTGCAGCGCGGGGATGGCCCGGATCGCCTCGATGCGCTGGGCGCCGCGACCGTGGACGAGGATCGCCCAGCGGTCACCGGTGCCGTGCGGGGCCGGCGTGATCCAGGCGGGCATCGGCCCGAGCCCGGCGGGGACGACCACGTCCTCGGTCGGCAGGCCGAGGTCGGTCTGCGGGTCGCGTCCCCAGTAGTAGCCGTTGAAGCGAGCGGGACCCGGCTGCAGCGTCCCGCGGTCCACCCCGAGGAGCTCGCGGCGCACCCGCTGGCGCCGGTGGTCGACCTCGAGGACGCCGCCCACGCGGGCATGACCCCTGCCGCCGTCGAGCCAGAGCCCGTAGCGGCCGGGGACGAGGATGTCATCGGTGCCCGAGAGCGTGACGCTGTCGGAGTGCACGACGTGGACGACGGTGTCGTCGGGGCGGATCGGGTCCGGGGTGAGGACGCGGCGGGCGAAGTAGGTCGCTCCCCCGACCCAGACGGAGCCGGCTCCCACGAGCGCGGACGCGGCGGCGACGGACCCGTAGGTCACTGCGCGCTCGGCCACGGTCCTCGTCGTCGTCACGGGACCATGGTCTCAAATCCGGGACGAAAGGGGCAGAATGTGACGAGTGACACCCCTTCCCGACCTCGACCTGTCCCCGATGCTCGCCAAGGCCGTCACGGAGGTGCCGGCGAGCGACGCCGTCGACGGGGGGTACTCCTACGAGCCGAAGTGGGACGGGTTCCGGTGTCTCGTCGTCAAGGACGGCGACGACGTCGAGCTGGCCAGCCGCGGCAAGAAGCCCCTCACCCGGTACTTCCCCGAGCTCGTCGACGCCTGCCGCGAGCACCTGCCCGACCGGGTCGTGATCGACGGCGAGATCGTCGTCCGCAGCGGTGAGCCGGGGGCGCAGCGGCTGGACTGGGAGGCACTCGGCCAGCGGATCCACCCAGCCGCGTCGCGCATCACCACGCTGTCCGCGCAGACACCGGCGGAGCTCATCGCCTTCGACCTGCTGGCCCTCGGCGACGAGGACGTGACCGGGTCCCCCTTCGCCCGCCGTCGGGAGCAGCTCGAGTCGGTCTTCACCGCGATGGCGAAGGGGGCGCCGCTGCACCTGACGAGGGTGACGCGGGACGCGGACGAGGCACGCGACTGGTTCGTGCGTTTCGAGGGCGCCGGGCTGGACGGGGTCGTGGCCAAGGCGCTCACCTCGACGTACCAGCCGGGCAGACGCACGATGCTCAAGATCAAGCACAAGCGCACCGCGGAGGCGGTCGTCACCGGCTACCGCGTGCACAAGTCCGGGCAGGGCGTCGGCTCGCTGCTGCTCGGCCTCTACGACGGTGACCAGCTCTTCAACGTCGGTGGGATCGCGGCCTTCACGGCGAAGCGGCGTCTGGAGCTCGTGGACGAGCTCGAGCCGCTCGTGCGACGGGACGCGGACGGCTCGGTCGAGCACGCCGAGACCGACCGGTCACGCTTCTCCTCGGGCAAGGACGTCTCGTTCGTGCCGCTGCACCCCGAGCGGGTGGTCGAGGTCGCCTTCGACCAGCTCGAGGGGCACCGCTTCCGGCACACGGTGCAGTTCCTGCGCTGGCGGCCCGACCGCGATCCGGAGTCGTGCACGCTGGACCAGATCGACCGGGCCGCGGCCTACGACCTGGGCGAGGTCCTCGCCGACTGAGGGGTCGCGGGGGCTCAGCCCTCGATCCGGTTGCCCTCCTCGTCCCAGTGCTCGGCGACCTTCTTGCTCGGCTGCACCCGTGGGGGCTCGCCGGGCATCTTGGGGTAGTCGGGCGGGAAGCTCAGCTCGCCACCGGGCAGGGTCTCCCACAGCTCGAGCAGCGGATCCAGCGAGTGGCCCCGCTCGTCCATGTCGATCCACGGGTCGCCGTCGGCGAGGTGGTCGAGGACCGTGGTCAGGTTGTACTCGCGCGGGTCGGTGACGGCCGCGAGCTGCTCCCACGTCATCGGCGTGCTCACGGGTGCGCCGGGCCGCGCCCGCAGGCTCCAGGCCCCGGCGATCGTGCGGTCGCGGTTGTTCTGGTTGTAGTCGACGAAGATCCGCTCGCCGCGCTCCTCCTTCCACCAGGCCGTCGTCACCCCCTCGTCACGCCGCTCGAGCTCGCGGCCGAACCCGATCGCCGCGTGCCGCACCTCCTCGAAGGACCACCGGGGCTCGATGCGCACGTAGATGTGGATCCCGCGGTTGCCGCTCGTCTTGGGGTAGCCCCGCAGACCGAGCTCCTCCAGCAGCTCGCGGGCGAGCCCGGCGACCCGTTGCGCGTCGGCGAAGTCGGTGCCCTCCTGCGGGTCGAGGTCGATCCGCAGCTCGTCCGGGTGGTCGACGTCGGGCCGCCGCACCGGCCAGGGATGGAAGGTCAGGGTGCCCATGTGCGCCGCCCAGACCAGCGCCGCCGGCTCCGTCGGGCACAGCTCGGCGGCCGTGCGTCCGCTCGGGAAGGTGATGTCGACGGTCTCGACGTAGTCGGGCGCGCCCCGGGGAAGCCTCTTCTGGTAGAAACCGTCGGCGTCGCCGTCCTTGGGCCCGACCGCCAGGCGCATCCCCTCGCGCCAGCCGTCCGGCCAGCGCTCCATGGCGGTGGGACGCTCACCGATCGTGCGCATCATCGTCGCGCCGACGGCGGCGACGTACTCGCAGACCTCGAGCTTGGTGATCGCAGGGGTGCGGGCGGTCTCCTCGTACACGACCCGATCGGGGCTCGAGACCCGTACCTCCCGCTCCCCTGCCGTCACGACTGCCGCCGGTGTCCTGGCCATGCCGCCAGCCTATGGGCTCTGCGGACGAAAGAAGCGGGCCCGGGCCCTCATGACCTCTCGTCCGCCGGGTAGGAGGTGGTTGCGCCGCAGGGCGCAGATTGGCAATCTGCCGACAGGGAGCAAGTCCCCCTCGTCGACAACAAAACACGAAGACCGGCACCACCGAAGGCCGGATTGAGCGAAAGGGATCTGCAAGTGATCACGGGAACTCAAACCGCAAGCACGACAACGATCGACGTCTATCGGACCCGTCTGGCCGACCGCAGCCAGATCGAGCCGCGCTCCCACTCCGTGGTGTGGAACCAGGAGGCCCCGGGCCCACTGTCGCGGGACCAGCTGCGCGGTTACGACCAGCGCGGATACCACACGGCCGACTCGATCCTCTCCGAGGACGACATCGCCACCTGCCTGTCCGAGGTGGGGACCATCACCGACCGTCTCGGCGAGGACGAGCGGATCATCCGCGAGCGTTCCAACGGTGACGTGCGCTCGATCTTCGCCGTCCACCGGCTCAGCGACGCGATCGCCGAGATCGTGGGCCGCGAGGAGATCGTCGGGGTGGCCCGTCAGATCCTCGGCGACGACGTCTACGTCCACCAGAGCCGGATGAACCTCAAGCCGGGCTTCGCCGGCGGGCCGTTCTACTGGCACAGCGACTTCGAGACCTGGCACGCGGAGGACGGCATGCCCACCCCGCGCGCCCTGAGCGTCTCGCTCGCGCTGACACCGAACTACGAGACCAACGGCGCGTTGATGATCATCCCCGGGTCGCACAAGCAGTTCGTCAGCTGTGTCGGGGAGACGCCCGACGGCTACCACCGCGAGTCGCTGAGCTCCTACCGCCCGCCCTTCGGCACCCCCGACGAGGAGGACGTCACGCGGCTGGCACAGGAGCACGGGATCGACATGATCACCGGCCCCGCCGGATCGGCGCTGTACTTCGACTCCAACTGCATGCACGCCTCGGCCGGCAACATCTCGCCGGACCCGCGCAGCAACCTCTTCGTCGTGTTCAACGCCGTCTCCAACCGGCTGCAGGAGCCCTTCGCGGCCTCCGCCCCGCGACCGGAGTACCTGGCGCACCGGGACATCGACTGATCCCCGGGCGACCACCCGCGCGCCGCGGCCCCCGGATGATCTCCGGGGGCCGCGGCGTTGCATGATGGAGACAGCGACGATCAAGGAGTTTGCGATGATGGAGCCCACCGGCCGCGACTACGCCGTGAGCAAGACCGAGGAGGAGTGGCGCCAGGAGCTCGGCCCGGAGGAGTACTCCGTGCTCCGCGCCGCCGGGACGGAGCGTCCCTTCACCGGCGAGTACAACGAGACCACGACGGAGGGCGTCTACGCCTGCCGCGCCTGCGGCGCCGAGCTGTTCACCTCGGACACGAAGTTCTCGAGCCACTGCGGGTGGCCCTCCTTCTACTCCCCCCTCGCCGGGGACCGCGTCGAGTACATCGAGGACGACTCCCTGCCGGGTCGCCCACGCGTGGAGGTCCGCTGCGCCAACTGCGGCAGCCACATGGGCCACGTCTTCGAGGGCGAGGGGTACGACACCCCCACCGACCAGCGGTACTGCATCAACTCGATCTCGATGACGCTGCGCCCCGCGCAGGGCTGAGTCGCCTCAGCTGTCCCCCGATTATCGGGTGACCCGATAAACCCCCGGTCCGCAAGGGTTCCTTACTCCTGCTGACCGGGGGTTTCTCTTGCCATGTCCCCGGCCATGTCCCCGATGGTCACCGGCAGCTCGTCAGACGTCACCTTCGTCCGTAGTTGCTCGATCATGGGTGCCGACAGCTCTATCCCGCCGAACGGGACCCCCTTCGCCACGAGCGGGACGGCGATCCGGCCGGTGCCGATCGCGAACGCCAGTGCGCGTCCACCGCCCGCGAGCGCCGTCAGCGCCTCGACAGCCGGCCCGACGACCTCCGGGGCGGGCCTTGCATCGATGTGGTCGTGGTGCTGCGCCTGCTCGGCCGTCCACACGTCACTGCTCGTCGCACCTCCGGCCACCGCTGGACCACGTATCCGGCCCAGCGAATTCCTACGCCGCGGCCATGAGCGCCGCCGACACGGCGGCGACGATGCGCTCTGAGTGGAACAGGTCGGCCCAGGTCACCCGCACCAGGACGTAACCGAGGGCTCGAAGGCGGTCCTCACGCTTCTTCTCTCGGAAGAGCGCGTCGACTCCCCCGTCCGTGTATTTCACCTTGCCGTCGAACTCGATCAGCACCCTTGTCCCCTCGATGCCCAGATCGGCCCGGGCGATGATCTCACCGTGCCGGTCGACGATCGGGACCTGTGAGGCGACCTGCCATCCGGCCGCACGCAAGATGACCCGGGTGACGCTCTCACCGAGCGACTCCGCATCACCGTCCGACCACTCCAGCGCGCATCTCACGCGCGACGAGAGCGGCCATCGCCGGACGAGCTCGTAGGCGGCGTCGAGGGCGTGCGTGGTCGCCGCCCGCCGCTGCAGGGCTGCGTCGATCGATGCCACGCCCGCAGTGATGCCGTGATCGATGGTCATCTGGACGAGCGCCGTCGCCAGGTCCGTCGCAGGTCCCCACGGTGTCGCCATCGGCTCATGACGAAGGGGGCGGATGCGCAGGTGCTCCGTCCGTGCTTCGCGGACGATGGCTCGCGCGATGTCCGAGGGGACGACCGGCACCTCGAAGAGTGGGATCCCGTGGGCGGCGACAGCCGTGGCGCCGATCATTACCGCATCGGGGTAGGTGCGTAGTGCGGCCCGGGCGAGGAGTTGACGGTGCTCTTCCCTCGTCCACGTGCCGGGCGCGGTGTAGGCGCCGCGGCAGATGCGGATGATGAGCCCACGCCGGAGGGCCGCCGTGAGCACCTCGTCGCTCAGACCCACCCCCAGAGCGTCCTGACGGGTAAAGATCGCGTCGGGCAGGGCAAGGAGCTCGCTGAAGAGGGAGGGAACCACGTCGATCATGGGTGCCACAGTGGCCCGCACCCGACATGTCTGCTGTGAGCACGCCGCGGTCTGTGGATTCCTGCACGGGTCGGCGTGGATGTGGAGGACGAAAGTCCTCCAGGAACTCTGCATGAGAAACCCCCGGTCCGCAGGAGTAACAAACTCGCGCGAACCAGGGGTTTATCGGGTGACCCGATATTCGAGGGGCGGGTGGGAAAGCAGCGCGTCAGCGCAGGCCCTCCACGAGCCGGTCGACGCTCACCCGGGGACCGGTGAAGAAGGGGACCTCCTCGCGCACGTGCAGGCGGGCGCGGGAGGCGCGCAGCTCACGCATGAGGTCGACGATGCGGTGCAGCTCGTCGGCCTCGAAGGCCAGGATCCACTCGTAGTCGCCCAGGGCGAAGGCGGGGACGGTGTTGGCGCGCACGTCGGGGTAGTCGCGGGCCATGGCGCCGTGCTCGGCGAGCATGGCGCGCCGCTCCTTCTCGTCGATGACGTACCAGTCGTAGGAGCGCACGAAGGGGTAGACGCACACGTAGTCACGCACCGGCTCGCCGGCCATGAAGGCGGGCACGTGGCTGCGGTTGAACTCGGCCTGGCGGTGGCATGCGACGTTGGACCACACCGGCTCGAGGTGCGCCCCCAGCTCGGTGCGCAGCAAACGCTTGTACGCGTCCTGGAGGAGCTCGACCTCGTCGGCGTGCCACCAGATCAGCAGGTCGGCGTCGGCACGCAGGCCGGCGACGTCGTAGACCCCACGGACGGTGACGCCGCTCTCGGTCACCGCGGCGATCAGCTCCTCGACCTCGCTCGCGAGCGCGGCCCGGTCGGCATCGCCCAGCGGTGTCGTCAGGGCGAAGACGGAGAACATCGCGTAGTGCACGGACGAGTTGATCGCCTCCAGCTGCTCGCGGTCGGGCTTGGCGGGTGCGGGGCGAGTGGTCATCGCTGCTCCTGTCGGGTGGGGGTCGAAGGGGGGAACGTGGACGAGATCGTGCTCGCGGTCCGGGCCGCGCCGTCCAGGACGGCCGCGATGCCCACCCCGTCGTAGGCGGCGCCGACGAGCTCGAGCCCCGGCAGCCCGGTGACGTCCGCGCGTGTCGTGGCGACCCTGCCAGTGTGCCCGAGGTCGTACTGGGGCAGTCCCCCGCCCCAGCGCTGCACGTGCGCCTCGACCGGCTGCGGCAGCCGTGTCCCGAGCGCCTGCCCGACCTCGTCGAGCGCGACGGCACGCAGCTCCTCGTCGCTGCGCTGCAGGCTCGCGACCTCACCGGCCCGGCCGATCGACGCACGCAGGAGGGTCACCTCGGAGGACGCGTCGCGCACCCAGGCCCACTTGGCGGCGGAGAAGGTCGCGGCCTTGATCGTGTGCCCGTCGACGGCAGGGACGAGGAAGCCGCTACCGGGCAGCGTCGGCAGCTGCGCGCTCGGCAGGGCGAGCGTGACGACGGCCATCGACGCGTACTCGATGCCGGCCAGCGCACGGGAGGCGGCAGGGGCGTGGTCGGCGAGGAGCCGCGACGTCGGTGCGGCCGGGGTGGCGAGGACGACTGCGTCCGCGTCGTGGGTCACCGGGTCGATGGTCGGCCCGGTCACCACGCGCCACCCCGTGGACGTGCGGTCCAGCCCGCGGGCGATGGTCTGCGGCAGGATGATGCCGCCGGCAGCCGTGATGGCAGCGGCGAGGGCGTCCGTGAGCGTGCTGAGGCCACCGGCGAGTCCCATGACCCGCGGCCTCGGAGGCGTCACCGGCTCCGGCAGGAGGGCCGCGACCGCATCGGGCATGGACCGCCCTTCGTCCATCGCCGACCACAGCCCCGGCATGGTCGCCCGCAGGGACAAGGCATCGACCCGGCCGGCGTAGACCCCACCCAGCAGCGGCTCGACGACCCGGTCGACCACCGCCCGGCCGTACACGCTCGCGACCGCGTCGGCGACCGACACGTCCCCGTCGAGGGCGAAGGGGGCCGGTCCCGCCGCCCGGGCGACCTCACCGTCGGTCAGGAGTCCACCGAGGTCGGTCTCGCCGGAGGGGATGCCGAGGTAGCTGCGCGCCGGGACGTGGTGGCGTGCACCGCGCGACCAGATGGTGGCCGGGACCGGCTCGGGGTGGACCAGGCGGTCGGCCAGTCCCACGTCGGTGATCAGCTCGCGCGCCACCCGGCTGCTCGCGACGACCGACTCGGCACCGACGTCGACGGTGACCCCGCCGACCTCCGCGCCACGGATCTTGCCGCCCGGGCGCTCCCCCGCGTCGATGATCAGGACGTCGAGATCGGGCCGTTGCTCCAGCAGGTGGTGGGCCGTGGCCAGACCGGCGATGCCACCACCGACGACGATGACGCGAGGAGGCATCAACGCCCGCTGACCTCGTGGACCAGCTCGACGACGCGGGTGAGGACGACCGGGTCGGTGTCGGGCAGGACGCCGTGGCCGAGGTTGAAGATGTGCCCGGGCGCCGCGCGCCCCTCCGCGAGGATCCGGCGCACCTGGGCCTCGATGACCTCCCAGGGGGCGAAGAGCAGTGCCGGGTCGAGGTTGCCCTGGACCGGCTGGTCGCCGCCGACGCGCTCGATGGCTTCGGCGAGGGAGACGCGGTAGTCGACGCCGATGACCTCGGTCCCCGCGCCCGCCATGTCCACGAGCAGTTCCCCGGTACCCACCCCGAAGTGGATCCGTGGGACGTCTCGGTCCGCGAGCGCGGACAGCGTCGCCGTGCTGTGCGGCAGGACGTGGCGTCGGTAGTCGGCCTTGGAGAGGAACCCGGCCCAGGAGTCGAAGAGCTGGACGGCGCTCGCGCCGGCATCGACCTGCACCTGCAGGAAGGTCGCGGCGATCTGCGACAGGCGCGCGCACAGGTCGTGCCACAGCTGCGGGTCGCCGTGCATGAGCGCCTTGGTGTTCTCGTGGTTCTTGCTCGGCCCGCCCTCGATGAGGTACGAGGCCAGCGTGAAGGGGGCACCGGCGAAGCCGATGAGCGGTGTCGGCCCGAGCTCGAGCACGATCCGCCGGACGGACTCGGTGATGTCGCCGACCATGTCGGGGGTCAGCTCCGGGATGCGGTCGAGGTCCTCCCGGGAGCGGAAGGGCACGTCCAGCACCGGACCGATGCCCGGCTCGATGTCGATGTCGATGCCGACGGCCTCGAGCGGGACGACGATGTCGGAGAAGAAGATCGCGGCGTCCACGCGGTGGCGGCGCACCGGCTGCAGGGTGATCTCGGTGACGAGGTCGGGGGTGCGGCAGGCCTCCATCATCGTGGTGCCGGCCCGCAGCTCGCGGTACTCCGGGAGGGAGCGGCCGGCCTGGCGCATGAACCACACCGGGGTGTGCGGGACGGACTCGCCCCGGGCCGCGCGGACCAAGGGGCTGTCGGAGGGCGAGGCTGCGGTGTTCACGCCCCCGATCCTCCCATGCAGGGTGGCGCGTCCCGGCCCCGGGCGAAGGGGGCGGGTCAGCTCGCGATGAGGGCGATACCCGCCAGTGCGGCGGCCACCCCGACGACCTGGACGGGCCGCAGACGCTCGCGCAGCAGCAGCCACGCGAGCAGGATCGTCGTCACGGGGTAGAGCGAGGCGAGCACCCCGGCGATGCTCAGGTGCCCCCGGGTCGTCGCCATGCTGAAGAGTGCGGTCGCCGAGAGGTCGGCGACCCCCACGACGACCACCCCCGGGACCAGACCTCGGGGGATGCGCCACCGGGTCGTCAGCACCACGGCGAGCAGCAGGAAGACACCCACCGAGGCCACCCGCATCGCCCACAGGGTGTGCAGCCCCGAGACCCGGCTGCCGAGGTCGACGCAGGCCATCGCCGTCCCGAGCCCGAGCGCCGCGAGGACGGCGTAGAGGATCGAGGTGGCGTCACCCCCTTCGCCGGCGCCCTCGACCTCCGGGCCGCTGGCGAGGACACCGCCGGCGATCGCCAGCAGGATGCCGGCGCCGAGCAGGACGGTCACGGGGTCGCCACGGACGAGGCCGACGAGCACGGGGACGAGGACCCCGAGACCGGCGATCGGCGTGACGATGCCCATGGGGCCGCGGGCCAGGCCGGTGTAGAGGGCGAGCAGGCCGGCGCCCTCGGCCACTCCCCCGATCGCGCCCCACAGCCACCACGGGCCCGGCGGCAGGGGCAGCCCGACCGCGAGGACGACCACGGAGATCGCGACCAGGGCCACGGCCTGGGAGCAGGTGACGACGGTTCGCGCCGGGAGCCGACCGGAGAGGAGCCCCGCGATGAAGTCCGAGGCACCCCACGTCACGGAGGCCGCGAGGGCGAGGACGATCGTCACGCGGGTAACGGTACGTCTCCCCCGGCGTGGCCTCCCGTCCGCACCGCCTCCGGCGACCTACCCTCACAGGGTGGCATCCCGACAGATCTCCGGTGCGCAGTCGCCCGACTTCGATCACGCCCTGCGCAGCGTGCACGAAGCACGGCTGCGTCCAGAGGTGCGCCTGACCGAGGTCCCGGCGCCGACCCGGCTCGCCCCCCAGGCCGTGGCGATGACCGCCGACATCGTCGACGCGTCGGACGGTGAGGACGTGGCCACCGGACGCTTCGTGCTGCTGCACGACCCGCAGGAGCCCGAGCCGTGGGGCGGTGCGTGGCGCGTGGTCACCTTCGCCCGGGCCGAGCTCGAGGCCGAGGTCGCGGGTGACCCGATGCTCGGTGCGGTCGGCTGGTCCTGGCTCACCGATGCACTCCAGTCCCACGGCATCGAGGCGCACAACCTCGCGGGGACCGTCACCCACGTGGTCTCCGAGTCCTTCGGGGACCTCGACGACCGCGAGCCCAGCGTCGAGATGGAGATCCGCGCCTCGTGGAGCCCCGCCGACGCGGAGGCCGGCGCTCACCTGTCCGCGTGGGTGGACATGCTGGGGACGGTCGGCGGGCTGCCCCCGCTGCCGGAGGGAGTCGTCGCACTTCCGGGGCGGCGCCGTTGAGCTCGGGACCGGCGAAGGGCAGGGAGGAGGAGTCCACGAAGGCACCCCTCCCGCTGCTCGCCGAACCCGCCGAGGGTGTCCCCGACGTCATCACGCGCGAGTCCGAGCTGATCGCGTGCGCGGACGCGATCTCGGCCGGCGTCGGACCTGTCGCCCTGGATGCCGAGCGCGCCTCCGGCTACCGCTACGGGCAGGCCGCCTACCTGGTGCAGCTGCGACGTGAGGGCTCGGGGACCTGGCTGATCGACCCGGTCTTCCTTCCCGACCTCCAGCCCGTCGACGAGGCGATCGGGACCGGTGAGTGGATCCTGCACGCAGCCACCCAGGACCTCGCCTGCCTGCGCGACGTCGGACTGGTGCCACGACAGATCTTCGACACCGAGCTCGGCGCCCGCCTGCTCGGGCTGCCCCGGGTGGGGCTGGCCGCCGTGATCGAGCACTATCTCGGGATCTCGTTGGCCAAGGAGCACTCGGCCGTCGACTGGTCCACCCGCCCCCTGCCGGAGCCATGGTTGCGTTATGCGGCCCTCGACGTCGAGGTGCTCACCGAGGTGCGCAACCTCATGGGAGCCGATCTCGCGGCACAGGGCAAGTCGGAGTGGGCGCGTCAGGAGTTCACCGCGCTCCTGGACTGGCGGCCCACCCAGCGCCAGGACCCGTGGCGACGGACCTCCGGCCTGCACAAGATCCGCCAGCCCCGCATCCTGGCCACCGTGCGCGAGCTGTGGTGGGAGCGCGACCGGATCGCCCGTGAGCGCGACACCTCCCCCGGGCGCGTGATCCCCGACGCGGCCCTGGTCGAGATCGCGCAGGCCGCGCCGGCGGGCCCGGGCGACCTGCCCCGCGGTCACCGCGCCATCCAGCGCAGCCAGCGTGCCTGGCTCGCCGCCGTCGAGCGCGCCCGTGAGCTGGGGGACGATGAGCTGCCGCCACCGACGCTGAAGTCGGACGGCCCCCCGCCGCAGCGCTCGTGGGCCAACCGCGACCCGCTCGCCGCGGAGCGGCTGACGGCGACCCGTGCCGCGCTCACGGCCTTCGCCGAGGAGCACACGATCCCGATCGAGAACGTCTGCTCCCCCGACCCGCTGCGGCGCGTAGTGTGGAGCCCGCCGAGCGAGCGGGGCACCGAGGGCTTCGCCGCGGCCCTCGCCGAGCACGGCGTGCGCCCGTGGCAGCAGGAGATCGTCGCGCCGCTGCTCGTCGCGGCCTTCGAGGCACACCCGGACGCGTAGGCAGGCGGGTCGCCGCCCGACGCATTGGCGGGCAGATAGCACCCCCCGCCCATCGGGCGGAAAGACAGTCCTTCCCGACGCTTGTGCCCTACCTCATCCCGTGGGACGTCCCACGGGATGAGGTAGGGCACAAGCCAGCAACACAGCTCATCGGCCCGCGTCCCCAGCCGACCGTGCACAGACAGCTGACGCACTCGCCCGGCGTCCACAGGCCCCGTGATGCGTCCCGTTCACTCCCGAGGGTCGGTCGACGATGGGGCCATGACCGCAGACCTTCCACGTGAGGACGAACTCCCTGACGAGTGCCCGTTCCCGTGCAACCTGTGTCCATCCCCGGGTGACTGCGAGGACTGCCTCGACTGCCTGGTGTGGCCCGAGACGGTTCCCGTGTACCCGATGCCGCCCTGGACTCCGAGGGCCAGGTCCTCACCGGTGCGGGCACGGGAGCTGGAGGAGGCTCGCAGAGGCCTCGACGTGGGCCGGCGGATCGGTCTCGTGCTCAGACGCGTGCGTCGTCGGGAGAGGCTCAGTCAGAGCGCCCTGGCAGCTCACGTGGGGTGGACGCCCTCGTCGCTGAACCGGGCCGAGCAGGACGCCTCGCCCATGTCCCTGGGCAGGGTGGACGGGCTCCTTCGCCGGGTGGGTCACCGCTTGGCCATCGTCGAGGTCGCCGACCGTCCTCCCGCCGCCGCTGCTACCGACCCCACCGCCCCTGTCACCGATGCCGATGTCGATGAGGTTCCCGACGAGGTCTGGGGTGCGGCCGACCTCATCGCCCGTGACCGGAGGGGGCGCCGGTTCCCTCCCTTCGCCCGGCTGACGTGGGAGGACCCGATGGACCGGGATCTCTACCGCCGTCACGGGGAGCCCCTGCCCGAGTGGACGTGGTGGAACCCCGGGCCGAGGTCCTCCCGGTGACACGCTGCGGCCCGCAGACCTGCGTGTGAACTCATATATGAGTTACGGTGGCAGGCATGTCTGATGACTACCTCGCCCGTATCGGCACGACCATCAAGGACGCACGACACCGCGCCGGCCTGTCCCAGGCCGACCTGGCCGTGCGCCTGGAGACGAGCCAGAGCGCAGTCACCCGCATCGAGGCCGGGGGCCAGAACCTCACCCTCGACAGCCTCGCCCGCATCAGCGAGGCCCTCGACACCGAGCTCGTCGCGCTGACCCGCACGTCGGGCTCCGGCGCCGTCCACCTCAAGGTGGAGGGTGGCCGTCGGCTCTCCGGCGCCATCGACGTCAAGACCAGCAAGAACGCCGCTGTGGCGCTGCTGTGCGCCTCCCTGCTCAACAAGGGCACGACGACCCTGCGCAACCTGGCCCGCATCGAGGAGGTCAACCGCATCCTCGAGGTCCTCGAGTCGATCGGCGTGCGGACCCGGTGGCTGCCGGACAGCGCCGACCTGGAGATCGTCCCGCCGGCGAGGTTCAACCTCGAGGCCATGGACGAGGAGGCGGCTCGGCGCACTCGCAGCGTCATCATGTTCCTCGGTCCGCTGCTGCACGAGTTCACCGACTTCCGCCTGCCCTACGCCGGCGGCTGCGACCTCGGCACCCGCACGGTCGAGCCGCACATGACCTCGCTGACGCACTTCGGTCTCGACGTGCAGGCCACCCAGGGCTGGTACGAGGCCCAGGTCGACCCGCAGGACGGTGCGGACCGCGCGATCGTCCTCACCGAGCGCGGCGACACCGTCACCGAGAACGCCCTCATGGCCGCCGCTCGCCACCCCGGGCGCACCACGATCCGCAACGCCTCGCCCAACTACATGGTCCAGGACCTGTGCTTCTTCCTCGAGCGGCTCGGCGTGAGGGTCGAGGGCATCGGCAGCACGACCCTCGTGGTCTCGGGCGTGCGCGACATCGACGTCGATGTCGAGTACTCCCCCAGCGAGGACCCGATCGAGGCGATGAGCCTCATCGCCGCCGCCGTGGTCACCGAGTCCGAGATCACGATCCGGCGCTGCCCGATCGAGTTCCTGGAGATCGAGCTGGCGACCCTCGCCGGCATGGGGATGAAGTACTCGATGACCGACGAGTACCAGGCCCACAACGGCCGCACCCGGCTCGTCGACATCACCACCCGGCCCGGGCCGCTGCGGGCACCGATCGACAAGATCCACCCCATGCCCTTCCCGGGTCTGAACATCGACAACCTGCCCTTCTTCGCCCTCATCGCCGCCTGCGCACACGGCACGACGACGATCCACGACTGGGTCTACGACAACCGGGCGATCTACCTGACCGAGCTGAACAAGGTCGGGGGCAAGGTCACCCTGCTGGACCCGCACCGCGTCCTCGTCGAGGGCCCGAGCCGGTGGCGCTCCAACGAGGTCACCTGCCCGCCGGCGCTGCGCCCCGGCGTCGTCGTCCTGCTGGCGATGCTCGCCGCGCCGGGCACCTCGTACCTGCGCAACGTCTACGTCATCCACCGCGGCTACGAGGACCTCGCCGAGCGGCTCAACGCCCTCGGCGCGAGCGTGCAGCCCTTCCGCGACATCGGCTGAGCCTGCAGCACGAAGGGAGGGCCCGTCACCGAGTCGGTGACGGGCCCTCCCTTCGTGCGTGGCAACCGGGTCAGAAGCTGCCGAACAGCGTGCCCAGGACGATCACCGCGACGAGGGCGATCACCGGGATCAGCACCGCCACGACACCGATGTCCTTGTAGGACTGGCGGTGGGTGAGCCCGCAGATCCCCAGCAGGGTGATCACGGCACCGTTGTGCGGCAGGGCGTCGAAGCCACCGGAGGCGATCGCCGTGACGCGGTGGACCAGCTCGAGGTCGATGCCCTGCTCGACCGCCATCGTGCGGAACTGGTCGCCGAGGGCCTCGAGCGCGATGCTCATACCGCCGGAGGCCGAGCCGGTGACACCGGCGAGCACGTTGACCGACAGGGCCAGGGAGACCAACGGGTTGCCCGAGACGCCCAGGACCGCCTCCTTGATGGTCGTGAAGGCGGCGAGGGAGGCGATGACCGCTCCGTAGCCGACCTCCGAGGCGGTGTTGAAGATCGGCAGGAGGGAACCCATGGTGCCCTCGTTGACCGTCGCCTTGACGTCCTGGATGCGGCCCCAGTTGGTGCCCAGGTTCAGCACGATCGCCGCGACGAGGGCCACGATGATGCCCCAGATGCCGGCGACCTTGTCGATGCCGACCGAGCCGTAGGCCTCCTGCTGCAGGTACTCGAACTCCATGCTCGGGAAGATCCAGTTGACCAGCGCGTAGTTGAGCCCGATGACGACGACGATCGGCAGGAAGGCGAGCCAGACGGGTACGTGGGGCCGCTCCATGAGGTGGTCGTCCTGGTCGCTGTGCTCGACCCGGGGCTGCTCCTCGGCGGCCTTCTTCCGGCCGAAGCCGGGGAATCCACCACCGGCGATCACCGGCGGCTCGTACCCCTCGCCCGCCGCGATGAGCTTCTTCGCGCGACGGTCGAGCCAGAGGACACCACCGACGAGCATGATCAGGCCGGCGATGGCGCCCAGCCCGGGCGCGGCGAAGGCGTTGGTGCTGAAGAAGGGCGCCGGGATGGCGTTCTGGATGGCCGGGGTGCCCGGCAGCGCCGTCATCGTGAAGGTGAAGGAGCCCAGCGCGATGGTGGCCGGGATGAGCCGCTTGGGCAGGCCGGCCTCCTTGAACAGGGCTGCCGCGATCGGGAAGACGGCGAAGGCGACGACGAAGAGCGAGACACCGCCGTAGGTGAGGATGCCGCAGGCCAGGGTGATGGCGAGGATGGCGCGGCTGGCGCCGATGCGGGTGACGATGAAGTCAGCGATCGCCTTGGCACTGCCGCTGACGTCCATCACCTTGCCGAAGATGGCGCCCAGCAGGAACAGCGGGAAGTACGTGATGGCGTACCCGCCGAGGGCCGGCATGAAGACCTGGGTGTAGGTCGCCAGCATCGGCCCACCGGCCATGAGGGTGGCCAGCAGCGCCAGGATGGGCGCGAGGATCAGCACGTTGATGCCGCGGTAGGCCAGGTACATCAGCAGGCCTAGCGACACGACGATGCCGATGAGTCCGAGGGACATCGGTGTCTCCTAGTCGGGGTCGGGGGCGGATCGTCGTGGGGGTCGACGATCCCGGGGAGCGCCCCCGATCGTGGCACCCGACCAGCACGGAGACCGGTGTGCCGGCGACACACACTCTGCGGGTAATCACGTGGGCACAGCTCATCCGCCGTCCGTGACCGTCCTCATACCTTCGTCACCATGACGATCCAGACCCAGCGCCCCGACGGCGCCTCCGCGCCCCTGTCGACCCTCTCGCCGGACCTGACGGGTCGGCACGTCCTCGTCACCGGCGCCGCGAGCGGGATCGGGGCGGCGTGCGTGGCCGCCTTCGCCGCAGCCGGTGCCCGCGTCACCGCGGCCGACCTCGACGAAGGGGGCCTGGCCCACCTGCTCGAGAGCCACCCGGACGCGCGGATCGGGACCCGGGCCATCGACCTCGCCGACCTCGATGCCCTGGCGGACCTGCCCACGGACGTGGACGTGCTCGTCAACAACGCCGGCATCCAGCACGTCAGCCCGGTGCACGAGTTCCCGCTCGAGCGCTTCGACCTCATCCAGCGGCTGATGCTGCACTCCCCCTTCCGGCTCGTGCGTGCGGTCCTGCCGCACATGTACGAGCAGGGGTGGGGACGGGTCATCAACGTCTCCAGCGTTCACGGGTTGCGGGCCAGCGCCTTCAAGTCCGCCTACGTCACGGCCAAGCACGGGTTGGAGGGCCTGAGCAAGGTGGTGGCCCTCGAGGGGGCGGAGCACGGCGTCACGAGCAACTGCCTCAACCCGGCGTACGTGCGCACGCCGCTGGTGGAGAAGCAGATCGCGGACCAGGCGGCGACGCACGGCATCTCCGAGGACGAGGTCCTCGAGCAGGTCATGCTGGCGCCGGTGGCCCTCAAGCGTCTCGTCGAGGTCGACGAGGTGGCGGCCATGGCACTCTTCCTCTGCACTCCTGCGGCGACCTCCATCACGGGCGCGTCCCTCCCCATGGACTGCGGCTGGACCGCGCACTGACCCCCGTGCCTAGGATCACCCTCATGGCCAGCGAGGACGACCCCCCGATCGACCAGGCGACCGGTCTGCTCGAGCTGCTCGCCTCGGACGCCTCGATCGCCCGACTCGCGGCCGCGCCGGCTCCCGAGGAGATCAAGGACCTCGTCCTGCGCGTCGGGACGGCCCGTGACGAGCACCGTCGCCGGGAGGCGGCGCAGTCCGCGCTGCTGGACATCGCACGGGAGCTGGCCTCGGAGGAGGACCCGGGCACCGTCCTGGAGGCCATCGTCCGACGGGCCCGCACCCTCCTGGGCACGGACCTGGCCTACCTGACCCTCTACGACCCCGCGGCCGGCGACACCTTCATGCGGGTGACCGACGGGTCGGTGTCCGCGGAGTTCCAGTCACTGCGGCTCTCGCTCGGGGACGGTCTCGGGGGCCTGGTCGCCTCCACCCGCAAGCCCTACTGGACGGCCGACTACTCGGCCGACCAGCGCTTCAGCCACACGACCACGATCGACAGTGGTGTCGGTGACGAGGGCATCATCGCCATCTGCGGCACGCCCCTGATCGTGGAGTCGAACTTCGTCGGCGTCCTCTTCGCCGCGAACCGCAGCCCGCGCCCCTTCTCCCGCACCGAGGTCGGCCTCCTCGGCAACCTCGCGGCGCTCGCCGCCGTCGCCATCGTGCAGACCCGGGCGCTCGCCGAGGCGCAGACCGCGCTGGCCGCGCTCTCCGAGGCGCACGAGACGGTGCGGCAGCAGGCACTGGGTGTCGAGCGCGCGGCCGCGGCCCACGACCGCTTCGCCTCGGTGGTGCTCGAGGGCGGTGGCGTCGCGGACGTCACGCGTGCGCTCGTCGAGCTCCTCGGGGGGTGGGCGGTCCTCTTCGACGACGCCGGGGAGCGCCTGAGCTCCTTCGGTCCGGCCCCCACGTCCCGGACGGAGGGTGACGAGCTCCTGGCCCTGCCCGTCGTCGACGAGGCGCGTCACGACCTCGGTCGACTCGTCGAGGACGACGGGGTCCACGCGATCGGGATCATCGCGGCGCGCGAGCAGCTGGGCACCCTCGTGGTCGGCGCCCCACGCACTCTCGAGGACGCCGACCAGCGCACGGTCGAGCGGGCCGCCGTCGTCACCGCCCTCGTCCTCCTCTTCGAGCGGCAGGCGGACGCGGCCCGGCAGAGCGCCCGCAACCGCATCGTCACCGACCTCGTCGGCGCCCGCGGCAGCCACGACGACCGGACCCTCTCCCTGCGTCACGCCGGGCTGGACCCGCGTGGCCCCCTGTGCCTGCTGGTGGCCCGCGGTGGCGACGCGACCCAGCACCGCGCGCTGGCGCTCACCGTGGGTACCGCCCTCGGTGAGGGCACGCTCGTGGGCTCGCACGACGACGAGATCATCGCCCTCGTCCCCGGTGACGACCCGGACGCCCTCGCCCGCTCACTGGTCGCCCGGGTCTCCCGGGGTCCGCGGATCACGGTCGGCGGCAGTGGCCCGATCGGTGACGTCGACGACCTGCCCACGGCCCACGAGGAGGCGGCACGCACCCTCCGGGCGCTCCTCGCCCTCGGCCGGGCGGGCACCGGCGCCGCCGCGACCGAGCTGGGTTTCGCCGGTTTGATCGTCGGCTCCGACCCCGACGTCCGGGACTACGTCCGCACCGTCCTCGGGCCGGTCCTGGACTACGACGCCTCCCGCGGCAGCGACCTCGTCGGTACGCTCGTGGCCTATTTCGCGGCCGGGGCGAGCCCCCGGCACGCGGCCCACGAGCTGCACGTCCACGTCAACACCGTCGCACAGCGACTGGGGCGGGTGGCCGCGCTGCTCGGTGACGACTGGCAGCACCCGGAGCGCGCCCTCGAGCTCCAGCTGGCGCTGCGCCTGCGCCGCTTGCTGGCCACCTGATCCCCCACGCGCCGGGACATGGCGAGGTGCCGGCATCCGCGCCGGGTGTTGGCCACTGCCCATGTCACGGCTGGGCAAAGGGGATCAGCGGGGGCCGGCCCCATCGATCACAGCCGCTCGCGCAACCGCTCGACGATCGGCTCCGGGGTCAGGCCGGCGGCCTCGAGGACCTGCGCCCGCGAGGCGTGCTCGATGAACTCCTTGGGCAGCCCGAAGCGGTGCACCGGCACGGACAGGCCGGCCTCCTCGAGGGCACGGGAGACCTCTGCGCCCACGCCACCGGCGACGTTGTTGTCCTCGATGACCGCGACCCGGCCGGCCCGACGGGCGAGCTCGATGACCCCGTCCGGCACGGGCAGCACCCAGCGGGGGTCGACCACGAGGACGTCGTGGCCCTCGGCCTCGAGCTTCTCCCCGACCGTCGTCGCGGTGGCGGCCATGGAGCCGACGGAGACGATGAGCACCTCGGGGTCCACCTCGGTGTCACCGGCCAGCACGTCCAGGCCCTCGGTGGTCGAGATCGCCTCCAGCGGCTCGGCAACGCTGCCCTTGGGGAAGCGGATGACGGTGGGCCCGTCGTCGATGTCGACCGCCTCGCGCAGGGCACGACGGATCTGCTGCCCGTCCCGGGGCGCTGCCAGGCGCAGGCCGGGCACGATGGAGACGAGGGACATGTCCCACATGCCGTGGTGGCTCGCGCCGTCCGGTCCGGTGACGCCCGAGCGGTCGAGGACGAAGGTCACGCCCGCCCGGTGCATCGCGCAGTCCATGAGCAGCTGGTCGAAGGCGCGGTTGAGGAAGGTGGCGTAGATCGCGACGACCGGGTGCATCCCCGCGAAGGCCAGCCCGGCGGCCATCGTCGTCGCGTGCTGCTCGGCGATGCCCACGTCGATGGTGCGCTCGGGGTAGGCGTCGGCGAAGGGCTTCAGGCCGACCGGCATCATCATCGCCGCCGCGATGGCGACGATGTCCGTGCGCTCCCGACCGAGGTCGAGCATCTCGTCGCTGAACTCGTCGGTCCACGACCGTCCGGCGATCTCCAGGGGCAGACCGGTCTCGGGGTTGATCTTGCCGACCGCGTGGAACTGGTCGGCCACGTCGCCCACGGCGTGGTCGTAACCGCGGCCCTTCTGCGTGATGACGTGGACGATGACCGGCCCGCCGAAGGCGCGGGCCCGGCGCAGCGCCTGCTCCACGGCGGCCTCGTCGTGGCCGTCGACGGGGCCGACGTACTTGATCCCCAGGTCCTCGAACATGCCCTGCGGCGCCCAGAAGTCCTTGGCGCCCTTCTTCATCGAGTGGAATGCCTGGTAGGCGGTCCGGCCGACGACGGGGGTCCTGTGCAGCGTCTCCTTGCCCCAGTCGAGCACCTGCTCGTACTGGCGGTGGGTCCGCAGCATCGCCAGGTGGTCGGCCAGTCCGCCGATCGTCGGGGCGTAGGAGCGCTCGTTGTCGTTGACGACGATGACGAGCGGCAGGTCCTTGTTGGCGGCGATGTTGTTCAGCGCCTCCCAGGCCATGCCGCCGGTCAGCGCACCGTCACCGATGACCGCGACGGCGTGCCTGTCCTCGCCACGCAGGTGGTATCCCCGGGCGATGCCCTCGGCCCACGAGAGGGAGGTCGAGGCGTGGCTGTTCTCCACGACGTCGTGCTCGGACTCGGAGCGCTTCGGGTAGCCGGAGAGCCCACCTCGGGTGCGCAACCCGCTGAAGTCCTGCCGTCCGGTCAGGAGCTTGTGCACGTAGGACTGGTGCCCGGTGTCGAAGACGACGGTGTCGCTCGGCGAGTCGAAGACCCGGTGGATGGCCAGGGTCAGCTCGACGACGCCGAGGTTGGGTCCGAGGTGCCCCCCGCTGCGCGAGACCTGCTCGACGAGGAAGGCCCGGATCTCCTCGGCGAGGACGCCGAGCTGCTCGGCAGGGACCCGCTTGAGGTCGGCGGGAGAGGTGATCGTCTGCAGGACTGCCACGCTGGCTTCCTTCCTGTGGGGACCGCTCGAGTCTACGTCTCCCCGGCGCCGGGACGTGCCCGGGGAGCGGCACAGGTGCTCGCGCGGGCGCTCACAGGCGCTCGATGAAGACATTGCCGTCGAGCACCTCCCGGATCAGGGCGATCCCCCGCTGGGCAGCACGCAGGCGCAGCCCCTCGTGCTCCAGGCAGACGAGGAGGGCCTGGGTGGTGCCGGCCGGCAGCGCCTCCCCCAGGTCGACCCGGGCGCACCGGTAGGCCTGCCGCATCGCCTCGACCTGCGCCGCGACGTGCTGGTCGGCCAACCAGGCCAGGGCGACGGGATGGCGCCGCAGCACCGCGTGGCCGCGGTACTCGGGCGGACAGAGGTCGAGCAGCCACGACACCGCGGCCTGCTCCCACCCGCGCGCCCCCGGCGGCGGCACCCGGTCCGGCCAGCCGGGCGGTCCCCCCTTCGCCCGGGCCGCGGTGTGCGCCCCCGGCGACCCCGGCGCAGCCGTGCGCACCGGCGGCCCACCACCCTGTTCGAACATGCGTTCGAGTCTACGCGCAGGGGGGGACATCCTGAACCCGGCGCCCTCCGAGGTGAGTGGTCCGGCCTGAGGGGAATGTGGCCCGACTCAGGGTCCGAGGAACGAGGATCCCAAGGGCCATATCCCCTCGGCCGGACCACGGAAGGGACGAGAAGGGGCGCCCACCGAATCGGTGGACGCCCCCTTCGTCAGGCCAGATCAGGCAGCGAGCGAACGCAGCACGTACTGCAGGATGCCGCCGTTGCGGTAGTAGCCCGCCTCGCCGGGGGTGTCGATGCGCACGACCGCGTCGAAGGTGACGGTCTCGCCACCCTCCTTCGTCGCGGTGACCGTGACGGTCTTCGGGGCCGGGCCGTCGTTGAGGGCCGTGATGCCGGAGATGTCGAAGGACTCCGTGCCGTCCAGGCCGAGCGACTCCGCCGTCTGCCCCTCGGGGAACTGCAGCGGGATGACGCCCATGCCGATGAGGTTCGAGCGGTGGATCCGCTCGAAGGACTCGGCGATGACCGCCTTGACGCCCAGCAGGCTGGTGCCCTTGGCCGCCCAGTCGCGCGAGGAGCCGGAGCCGTACTCCTTGCCGGCCAGGACGACGAGCGGGACACCGGCCTCGAGGTAGGCCTCGCTGGCCTCGAAGATCGTCGTCTGCTCCCCACCCTCGAGGAAGTTGCGGGTGAAGCCACCCTCGACGCCGTCCAGCAGCAGGTTCTTCAGCCGGATGTTGGCGAAGGTGCCGCGGACCATGACCTCGTGGTTGCCGCGACGCGAGCCGTAGGAGTTGAAGTCCTTGCGGTCGACACCGTGCTCGGTGAGGTACACACCGGCCGGGCTGTCGGCCTTGATCGCACCGGCCGGGCTGATGTGGTCGGTGGTGACCGAGTCCCCGAGCAGCGCGAGCACGCGGGCGCCGGAGATGTCCTCGACGGTGTCGAGCTCCTGGGTCATCCCGTCGAAGAACGTGGGCTTGCGCACGTACGTGGAGTCCTCGGCCCACTCGAAGGTATTCCCCTCCGGCGTGTCGAGCGAGGTCCAGCGCTCGTCCCCGGCGAAGACGTCGGCGTACTTCTCGGTGAACATCTCCTGGCTGACCGCGGCGTCGATCGTGCTCTGCACGTCGGCCGGGTTGGGCCAGAGGTCCTCGAGGTAGACGTCCTTGCCCTCCTTGTCCTGCCCCAGCGGCTCGGACGCGAAGTCGAAGTCCATCGTGCCGGCGAGCGCGTAGGCGATGACCAGCGGCGGGGAGGCCAGGTAGTTCATCTTCACGTCGGGGTTGATGCGCCCCTCGAAGTTGCGGTTGCCGGAGAGGACCGAGGTGACCGCCAGGTCGTTGGCGTTCACGGCCTCGGAGACCTCCGGGATGATCGGCCCGGAGTTGCCGATGCAGGTCGTGCAGCCGTAGCCGACGAGGTGGTACCCGAGCTTCTCGAGGTAGGGCCACATGCCGGCCTTCTCGTAGTACTCGGTGACGACCTTGGAGCCGGGCGCCATGGAGGTCTTGACCCAGGGCTTGACCTGCAGGCCGCGCTCGACCGCGTTCTTCGCCAGCATCGCGGCGGCCATCATCACCGACGGGTTCGAGGTGTTGGTGCAGCTGGTGATCGAGGCGATGACGACGTGCCCGTGGTCGATGTCGACCTGCGTCCCGTCCAGGGTCACCGCGGCCGGGTTGCTGGCGCGGTCACCGTTGGCCCGCATCGCGGAGTGCTCCGGACGGCCGGCCCCCTCGGACAGCTCGTGGGCGTCGTGGCTCGGCGAGTCGGACGCCGGGAAGGTGTCCTGCAGCTCATCGTCGACCGAGCTCTTGGTGATGCCGTGGCCGTCGACGACGTAGTTCTTCAGGTCGCCGCGGAACTGCTGCTTGGCCTCGGAGACGGAGATGCGGTCCTGCGGACGCTTCGGGCCGGCGATGGAGGGCACGACCGTGGACAGGTCGAGCTCGAGCTTCTCGGAGAAGCGCGGCTCGACGGCCGGGTCGAGCCACATGCCCTGCTCCTTGGCGTAGGCCTCGACGAGGGCGACCTGCTCCTCGGGGCGACCGGTGAGGCGCAGGTACTCCAGCGTGATGTCGTCGATGGGGAACATCGCGGCGGTCGAGCCGAACTCGGGGCTCATGTTGCCGATGGTGGCGCGGTTGGCCAGCGGCACCTGCGCGACGCCCTCGCCGTAGAACTCGACGAACTTGCCGACGACGCCGTGCTCGCGCAGCATCTCGGTGATCGTCAGCACGACGTCCGTGGCGGTCGCGCCGGCCGGGATGGCCCCGGTCAGCTTGAAGCCGACGACGCGCGGGATGAGCATCGAGACCGGCTGGCCGAGCATCGCGGCCTCGGCCTCGATGCCGCCGACGCCCCAGCCCAGGACACCCAGGCCGTTCTCCATCGTGGTGTGGCTGTCGGTGCCGACACAGGTGTCGGGGTAGGCGACCCCGTCGCGGGTCATGGTCACGCGGGCCAGGTGCTCGATGTTGACCTGGTGGACGATGCCGGTGCCCGGGGGAACGACCTTGAAGTCGTCGAAGGCCGTCTGGCCCCAGCGCAGGAACTGGTAGCGCTCGTTGTTGCGCTGGTACTCGAAGTCGACGTTGTGCGCGAAGGACTCGCTCGTGCCGAACTCGTCGATCTGCACCGAGTGGTCGATGACCAGCTCGGCGGGTGCCAGCGGGTTGATCTTCTCCGGGTCGCCGCCGAGCTCGGCGACGGCCTCGCGCATGGTGGCGAGGTCGACGATGCAGGGCACGCCGGTGAAGTCCTGCATGATCACGCGAGCCGGCGTGAACTGGATCTCCGTGCTCGGCTCGGCGGTCTCGTCCCAGGAACCGAGGGCGTTGATGTGGTCCGCGGTGACGTTCTCACCGTCCTCGGTGCGCAGCTGGTTCTCCAGCAGCACCTTGAGGCTGTACGGGAGGTTCTCGGAACCCTCGACCGCGTCGATCCGGTAGAACTCGTAGGACGAGTCACCGACGGTGAGCTGGTCCTTCGCGTTGAAGGTGTTCGCACTGGCCACAGTCGACTCCTTGGTGTAGGTATCTTGACGTCAAGATAAATCTATCACAGCCACCTCGGCCCGGCGCGAGGGCCCGGCGGAGGGTCACTGCTGCCCACTCTCCCGCACATCCGGCGCCACGTCACGGGTGGGCGGCGCATCCGGCCCGGCGGGCTCGAAGACGGCGATGCACTCCACGTGGTGGGTCATCGGGAAGGCGTCGAGGGCCCGCAGGCCCGTCAGCGCGTACCCGCGGTCGGCGAGGTAGGACGTGTCGCGGGCCAGGGCCGCCGGGTCGCAGGCGACGTAGACCATGCGTCGGGGACGAAGGGAGGTGAGCGCCTCCACGACCCCCTTGCCCGCACCGGTGCGCGGCGGGTCGAGCACGACGACGTCCGCGCTCGGCGGCAGGAGGTCGGAGCGTGCCGGGGCACGCCGACGGGTGCGGCCCCGCGCTCCCTTCGGCCCCTTGCGCGGCACCCCGAGGAGGTCATCGACCCGACCGGGCACGACGAGCGACCACGGGCGGTCGGCGAGGTTGTCGCGCAGGTGCTCGACGGCCCGGCGGTCGGACTCGACCGCGACGAGCTGGCCGGACTCGCCCGTCGCCGCGGCGAGCGGCACGGAGAACAGCCCGACACCGCAGTACAGATCGAGCACCCGCTCCCCCGGTGCGACGCGGGCCGCGGCGAGCACGGCCTCGACGAAGGCCCGCGGAGCATCGCGGTGGACCTGCCAGAACCCGCGGGCGTCCACGCCCATGGCCATCGGTCCGCTCGGGACGGGGACGACCTCGGTGATCGGGATGGCCGGTGGCGTCGCCCCCACGGGCACCTCGACGACCACCGTGTCGTCCTCGCCCGAAGGCACGACGACGTCGAGCGCGGCGATCCCGTCCAGGCTGTGCGGCGTGTCCACGACCTCGGCGCGCGCGTCCGCGAGGGCGGCGTCGACCTCGGGCACGGCGATCGGGCACCCGGGCACGGGCTCGATCTCGTGGCTGCGGTGGCGCCGGAGGCCGATCGTCGGGCCGTCCACGGCGAACTCCACCCGGGTGCGGTACCCGAGTCCGTCGGCGTCGCCGAGGGCCTCGACGGTGAGGTCGCGGTCGATGCCGGCGAGGCGGTGGAGCTGCTCGGCGACGACCTGCCCCTTCAGCTCGCGCTGGTGGGCGGTGGCCACGTGCTGGAAGTCGCAGCCGCCGCACCCGCCGGGGCCGGAGACGGGACAGCGCGAGGGCACCCGGTGCGGCGAGGCCTCGAGGACGTCGACGGCGTCCGCCCGCAGGAAGCGGTCGCCGGGGCCACCCTCGGTGATCCTCGCCCGCACCCGCTCGCCGGGAACGGTGTGTCGTACGAAGAGCACCCGTCCCTCGTACCGGGCGACGCAGTGGCCGCCGTGGGCGATCGGACCCACCTCGACGTCGACCACGTCACCGGTCGTCAGCTCGTCAGCAGCCACGGTGCTCATGCTCCTCCACGTCTCACGTCACCGGCCGCCGGCCGGTCCAGCTTCTCCTCGGCTCCCTCGGAGCTGGCCAGCTGCCAGGGCACCGAGGAGACCATGACACCCGGGGTGAAGATCAACCGGCTGCGCAGGCGCAGCGCCGACTGGTTGTGCAGGAGCTGCTCCCACCAGTGGCCGAGCACGTACTGCGGGATGTAGACCACGACCAGGTCGCGCGGGTTGCCGGTGCGGATCGACTTCACGTGCTCCACGACGGGCCGGGTGACGTCGCGGTAGGGCGAGTCGAGAGCCGTGAGCGGGACCGGTATCCCCCGGCGGTACCACTCGCTCTGGAGGGCCGCGGTGGCCTCGGCCTCGACGTCGACCGTGACCGCCTCCAGGCTGGAGGGGCGGGTGGCCTTCGCGTAGGCCATCGCGCGCAGCGCGGGCTTGTTGATCCTGCTCACGAGCACGATGGCGTGCACCCGCGACGGGAGCAGCTGCTGGGAGGTGTCCTCCTCGGCGACGGACAGCTCCTGGCGCACCCTCTGGTAGTGGCGCTGGATCGATCGCATGAGGAGGTAGAACGCGGCCATGGCGGCGATGGCGAAACCCGCCCCCTCCGCGAACTTCGTCACCAGGACGACGAGTAGCACGACCCCCGACAGGGCGGCACCGACGACGTTCAGCGCCCGACGACGCAGCATCTGCCGTCGCGACCGCTTGTCCTTCTCCACCGCGAGGTGGCGGTTCCAGTGCCGGACCATCCCGGTCTGGCTCACCGTGAAGGAGACGAAGACCCCGACGATGTACAGCTGGATCAGGCGCGTGACGCTGGCGTCGTAGACGGTGATCAGCAGGGCGGCCGCCCCCGCGAGCAGCAGGATGCCGTTGGAGAAGGCCAGCCGGTCACCGCGGGTGTGCAGCTGGCTCGGCAGGTACCCGTCCCGGGCGAGGATCGACCCGAGGACGGGGAAGCCGTTGAAGGCGGTGTTGGCAGCGAGCACGAGGATCAGCCCGGTGACGACCGCCACGAGGAAGACCCCGGCCGGGAAGCCCTCGAACACCGCCTTCGAGACCTGGCCCATGAGGGTGTGCTGCACGTAGTCCTCACCGACCGGCTCGCCGTCGCGCAGCAGCTGCGTCGCCGGGTCCTCGGCGATCTGGACACCGGTCCAGCGGGCCAGGGCGATCATCGCGACGAAGAGCGTGACGGCGATCGCACCCATGAGCACCAGCGTCGCGGCGGCGTTGCGGCTCTTCGGCGTCCGGAAGGCCGGCACGCCGTTGCTGATCGCCTGCACACCGGTCAGTGCCGCACACCCCGAGGAGAAGGCCCGCAGGACGAGGAAGGCCATCGCGAGGGTGCCCAGCTGCTCGTAGCCCGGCTCGGGCGCGAGCGTCAGGCCGGCGCTCTCGGCCTGCGGCAGCGTCCCCGTGGTGCGTCGCACGATGGCGACCAGGGCCATCCCGAGCACGGTGAGCATGAAGAGGTAGGTGGGGACGGCGAAGGTCCGTCCCGACTCGCGCACCCCACGCAGGTTGACCGCGGTGAGTGCGGCGATGAGGACGAGACCGGCGATCACCTCGTGCCCCTCGAGGAACCCGAAGGCGGCCGCGGCGTTCTGCACCCCCGACGAGATCGACACCGCGACCGTGAGCACGTAGTCCACGATGAGCGCACTGGCGACGGTCAGGCCGGCGCGGGGGCCCAGGTTCGTGCTGGCGATCTCGTAGTCGCCGCCCCCGGAGTGGTAGGCGTGCACGTTCTGCCGGTAGCTGGCGATCACGACCACCATGACCGCGACGACGGCCAGGGCGACCGGCCACGACCGGGTCACCGCGAGCGCGCCCCCGGCCAGGCCCAGGGTCAGCAGGATCTCGTCCGGTGCGTAGGCGACGGAGCTCAGCGTGTCGCTGGCGAAGACCGGCAGGGCGATGCGCTTCGGGAGGAGCGTCTCGCCCAGCCGGTCGCTGCGTTTGGCGCGACCGAGGACCACGCGCTTGAGAAGTTGTCCTGAAGACACCCGGCGAGTGTAGGCCGCGGGCGCCCGGCGAGTAACGTCGTCGTGTGCACTTCGTGATCATGGGCTGTGGCCGGGTCGGCGCATCGTTGGCGCGTTCCCTGGAAGGGATGGGCCACGACGTCGCCGTCGTCGACCAGAACCCCGCGTCCTTCCAGCGCCTCGGCAGCGACTTCACCGGCCGGCGCGTCGCCGGCGTGGGCTTCGACCGCGACACCCTGCTCAAGGCGGGGATCGAGGACGCCCACGCGCTCGCGGCCGTCTCCAGCGGCGACAACTCCAACATCCTCGCCGCACGCGTCGCCCGCGAGACCTTCGGCGTCCAGCACGTCGTCGCCCGCATCTACGACCCGGATCGGGCGCAGGTCTACCAGCGCCTCGGGATCCCGACGGTCGCCACCGTCCGGTGGACGGCCGACCAGATGCTGCGGCGCCTCCTGCCCCAGGGGCTCGCCAGCGAGATGGCCGACGCGTCCGGGAAGATCGTCATCGCCGAGATGGCGGTGGACGAGAGCTGGGTGGGGGTGTCCCTGACCCGGGTCGAGGAGCTGACCGGGGCCCGGGTTGCCTACGTGACCCGGCTGGGCGAGGGCATGCTCCCCGGCCGGCAGACGGTCCACCAGGAGGGCGACCTGCTCCACCTCGTCATCGAGCGTCCCCGTCTCGACGAGGTGGAGCGGATCCTCGACGACCCACCCCCGAGGGAGAGCTGAGCATGCGCGTCATCATCGTCGGAGCCGGGTCCGTGGGGACCTCCATCGGCCAGGAGCTGCTGGACAACGAGCACGAGGTGCTCTTCATCGACAAGGCGACGACGGAGGAGCGGATGTCCCGGCTCCCCCGGGCCGGCTGGCTCGCCGGCGATGCCTGCGAGATCGCCACGCTGCAGGAGGCCGCGCTGCAGACGGGCGACGTCGTCGTGGCCGCGACCGGTGACGACAAGGCCAACCTCGTCGTCTCCCTGCTGGCCAAGACCGAGTTCGGCATCCCGCGCACCGTCGCCCGGGTGAACAACCCGAAGAACGAGTGGATGTTCGACGAGTCGTGGGGAGTGGACGTCGCGGTGTCCACGCCCCGCCAGATGACCGCACTCGTCGAGGAGGCCGTCAGCGTGGGCGACCTCGTGCGCATCTTCGACTTCCAGCAGGGCAGTGCCTCGATGGCGGGCATCACCCTCCCCCCGGACAACCCCAACGTCGGCCGTCGCGTCGGGGACATCGACTTCCCCCAGGACACCCTGCTCGTCGGGATCATCCGCGACGCCCGGCCGATCGGTCCGGGCCCCGACGACGCCCTCGAGGCGCACGACGAGCTCCTCTTCCTCACCACGACGGAGGCGGAGCCCCACCTCGAGGCGATGATGCGCCCCGGCCAGCCCGCCCGCCACCACGGCGGCGAGTGAGGGCGAAGGGGGTCACTCCCCCGAGGCGGCCGGCCGCTGCTCGAGGTCGCTCGGGTGGACCAGCTCGTCGTCCGGATCGATCGGCGTGCTCCCCTTGAGCAGCATCGCGCCCATGACCGCGACCGCCCCGGCCCACAAGGGCCAGCCGAGCACGACCTTGGTGATCGTCAGCCCGGCGACGTGGTCGGCCAGGTAGAGCGGCCCCATGACGCCGACGCGGATGACGTAGACGCCGACCAGGACGAGGGTCAGACGGGTGCACACGGCCACCGCCGCGGGGTTGCGACGCCAGCGGAACCAGTCCCCCTCGGCGACGGCGTCCTGGTCGACCGCACCGAGCATCAGGCCCACGAGCGGCCAGCGCACGAGGACCGACACGACCGAGGCGACCAGGTAGGCCAGCGAGGTGAGGATGCCCGGCAGGAAGGCGTCCTCCGCCTGACCCGTCCGCAGGGCGAAGAAGGCGGCGAGCGCGGTCGCGAGGACCGAGGTCAGGACGAACTGCAGGGTCTGCCGCTGCACGAGGCGCGCGAGCGCCAGCACGACCGTCACCGCGACGGCCGCGCCGAGGGACAGGGTCCGGTCCTTCGTCGCCGCCCACACGATGACGAAGGCGAGCATCGGGGTGGTCGTCTCGAGGGACCCGCGCACACCGCCGAGGGCCTCGCCGAGCCGGTGCCGGATCAGCGCCTCGACCGTGGGGGGCCGGACGGGCTCCGTCGTCGACGGACGGGCGCTCTCACCCACGGGGGGTCAGCTCGTAGGACGGGTTGTAGATGGTCGCCACCCCGTCCGGGCGGCACAGCAACCCGCACACCTTGACGTAGGCGCCGGGCTCGATGCCGGCGATGCGCCGTCGGCCGAGCCAGACCAGCTGGACGCTCAGCGAGCCGTCGTAGAGCGTGGCCACGAGCGCCGGGACGGTCGCACGCGGTCGCAGGGTCACGGCCACGATCGTGCCGGCGACGGTGACGACCTCGCGGTTCGTGTCCGGGGAGATCGGGTGGCACCCGTGCGCCATTGCCGCCTCGCGCAGCTCCCCCGCGGCGACGTCGTCGTCGGAGCGACCGAGGTCGACCAGTCGTCGCAGGATGGCCATCAGCGCACCTCGGTGATCTCGGGGCCTCGCTCGAAGGGCTTGAGGTCCTCACCCGCGGGGGTGCCGTCCTCGTCGAGCTCCACCGGGCCCTGCGTGGCGCTCTCGGGCATCGTCAGCGGCAGCATCTCGCGGGGGGCGCGGGGCTCGTCGCCGCGGGTGACGACGATCGAGCGCACGCACTCGTCGAAGGCCGCCCGGGCGGACTCGTCGACCGCCGGGGCGCCGGAGTAGACCGCACGCAGGAACCAGCGGGGTCCGTCGACACCGGCGAAGACGGCGGGGGCGAAGACGGTGCGGCCCTGCGGTCCGGGCTGGGCCAGGCGGGTGCGCAGCTCGGTGCCGAAGGTGCCCTCGGCCTCCTCGACGGTGCCGCCGTTGCCGGCGATCATCTCGGAGATCTCGCTGCGGATCTCGTCCCAGATCCCGCTCGAGCGGGGCGCGGCGAAGACCTGCACCTGGACGGCGCCGTCGTCGTTGCCCATCTGCAGGCCGGAGACGTCGTTGGTCTTGGCGTCGAGCTCCAGCCGCAGCTCCATGCCCGGCGCGGGGCGGGCGTGCACCGATCCCAGGTCGACCAGCGACCCGAGGTCCTCGACGTCGGCGCTGTCCCGCGGACCCCCGTCCGGGCTTCCCGCGGGCGACGTCCCGGCGATGGTCTCGGCAGGGTCACCGGCGGCAGGCTCCGTCCCGGACCCGGCCGGCTGCGGCGCGTCCCTCTCCGGGGCCGCGTCCGCCGCCTCCTCGGAGCCCTGCTTCTTCTTCCGCCCGAACATCAGCATCGTCCTGTCGTCGACACGGGGCCGAAGCCCCCGGTGGATCCATGTCCAGTGTCACCCCGGTCACTCGGTGGAAGCGAATCCACGGGGAGGAACTCCCCTTCGCCCACCTCCTGCAGCACGAGCTGCGCGATCCGGTCCCCGACGCGGACCGTGAAGGACGCCTGCGGGTCGAGGTTGACGAGGTTCACCAGGACCTCACCCCGGTATCCCGAGTCGACGGTCCCCGGCGCGTTGACGACCGAGATGCCGTGCCGGGCCGCGAGGCCGGAGCGCGGGTGGACCAGTCCGACCCAGCCGCGGGGCAGCGCGAGGCTGACGCCGGTGGGCACGAGGGCCCGCTCTCCCGGGGCGAGGACGACCTCGGCGACCGAGGTCAGGTCGGCGCCGGCGTCGCCCTCCCTGGCGTACGTGGGCACCACTGCGTCCCGGTGCACGAGGTGCACCGGGATACGCGGCCGAGGAGTGTCAGGCACCGGTCAGGCAGCACACTCGGTGCAGACCGGTCCGTTCTTCCCGTCCTCGGCCAGCTGGCTGCGGTGGTGCACGAGGAAACAGCTCGTGCACGTGAACTCGTCTGCCTGGCGCGGGACGACCCGCACCGACATCTCCTCACCGGAGAGGTCGGCCCCCGGCAGCTCGAAGCCTTCGGCCATCTCCGTCTCGTCGACGTCGACATTGGACGAGCTCGCGTCTCCGCGTCGGGTCTTGAGCTCCTCGATCGAATCCTCCGACAGATCGTCGTCGGACTTGCGCGGAGCGTCGTAGTCGGTCGCCATTTCTCCTGATTCCTTGGGGGCTAGCAGGGCTGGAACTGTGGTGCGCCGTTGTCAACGCAGCAACTGCTGAATTTGTGCCCGGCGCGCCGGATTGTGCCCCATCTACCCCGCTGGCGCCACCCTGAACCGCTCAGTGGTCCTTCTCCGGGCCGACCCGGGCCACGACCCGGGTCAGGAGGGCCCGCAGGTCGGCGTGGTTGCCGGGTCCCCCGGCGATGGTCATCGCCGTGCTCGGGTGTCCGCCGTCGAGGTCGGTGACCAGTCCTCCGGCCTCGGTGGCGACCAACCACCCGGCGGCCATGTCCCACGGGTTGAGACCGCGCTCGTAGTAGACGTCGAGGCTGCCGTCGGCGATCCGGCAGAGGTCCAGCGCCGCGCTGCCGATGCGCCGGATGTCCCGCACCTCGGGCACGACCCGGGCGAGGACCTCGCCCTGCCAGCGCCGCCGGTCGGGGTCGTAGCCGAAGCCGGTCCCGCACAGGGAGAGCCCGAGCGGGGCATCGGCGACCCGCAGGGCACGCCGCGGACCGGAGCCCACGGCACGGTGCGCGCCGGCGCCGAGGGCGGCGCTGAAGCACTCCCCCGTCAGCGGGTTGACCACCGCTCCCGCGACGGGGCGCCATGCCCCCGGGGTCGTGGGGTCGCCGACGACGGCCGCGACCGAGACGGCGTAGGCCGGGATCCCGTAGAGGTAGTTCACGGTGCCGTCGATGGGGTCGACGACCCACGAGACGCCCGAGGTGCCGACCCGACCGCCGCGCTCCTCGCCGTGGAAGCCGTCGTCGGGGCGCAGCTCACCCAGGCGGGTGAGCAGCAGGTCCTGGCTGCGCTGGTCCATGACCGTGACGACGTCGGTGGCCGAGGTCTTGGTCTCGGCCACACCGAGGTCGCGCGGGCGCTCCTGCACGATGAGCCGTCCGGCCTCGAGGGCGACCTGCTCGGCGACCTCGCGCAGGACCAGCGGGTCGACCGTGGCCGGCACGGACACCTCCATGCTCAGTCCCGCCCGCACAGCGCCGGCTCGGCGGTGCGCAGGTTGGGGCAGCACCCGACCGGGCACACCGACGGGTGGGAGTCGAGGTCGCGCCAGGTGGCACGCACGGGCCCCTCGCCGCGCGCCTCCGCCGCGCGCTCGAGCAGCAGGTCGGCCAGCCCGGCCACGAAGGCCGGGTCCGCGCCCGGTGTCGTCACCCTCGTCATGCCGATCCCGACCTCGGCGGCGGTCTCCGCCGCCTCGACGTCGAGGTCGTGGACGACCTCCATGTGGTCGGAGACGAAGCCGAGGGGGACGACCACGACGTGCTTGATCCCCTCGCCCACGAGCTCACGGATCCGGTCGTTGACGTCCGGCTCCAGCCACGGCGTGTGCGGGGAGCCCGAGCGGGAGCAGAAGGCCAGCCCGCCCGGCAGGTCCGTGCCGAGCACGGTGTCGACCTCCCCGAGGATCGCGGCGGCCGTCTCGGCCTGGTCGGACGAGTAGGCCCGGCCCTCCCCGTCGCCCGGCCCGGAGGTCTCGTCCATCGCGTCGGGGATGGAGTGGGTGACGAAGAGCAGCGCGACGTGCTCCGCGCCGACCCGACCCACGGCCTCACGGGCAGCGGCGAGGGTGTCGCGGGCGAAGATGCCGGCGAAGCCGGGGTGCTCGCCGAAGGGACGCACCTTGTCCAGCGCCAGACCGGGGAAGTCCGCGGCCGCGCGCGCGAGGTCTTCGCGGTACTGGCGGCACGAGGAGTAGCTGCGCCAGGCGCTCGTGGCGATGACGACGACCCGGCCGGCCCCCTTCGCGGCGAGCTCGCCCAGGGCGTCCCGGACGAAGGGGGCGGAGTTGCGGTTGCCCAGCACCACGGGAAGGGGGTGGCCCCGGTCCTCGAGCTCGGCCGACAGGTGCGCCACGAGGCGCCGGTTGAGGGCCGGCAGCGGGCTCACGCCACCGACCCGGTCGTAGTGCTCCCCCACCTCGGCGAGGCGCTCGTCGGGCACCCCGCGGCCGGCGGTGACCCGCCGGAGGAAGGGCAGGACGTCGTCGGGCCCCTCGGGCCCCCCGAAGGACTGCACGAGGACCGCGTCGTAGGGGTGGAGGGCGTGCGCATCATCCGGGGTGGGCATGGACACAAGATATCCCCGCGGCGTGTGCATTCCCGGATCGGGCGCGACAGGTGGCAGAGTCGTGGGAGGACGACTGACGAGAGGGATCTTGATGCGCGACCTGCGACTCATCGGGGTGCACGATGACGGCGAGCACCTCGTGGTGATCGACGACGCCACCGGCGAGGAGTACCGCCTGCGCATCGACGAGCCCCTGCGCGCCGCCGCCCGGCGGGACCGTCCGCGTCTGGGCCAGCTCCAGATCGCCATCGACAACAACGTGCGTCCGCGCGAGGTGCAGGCGATGATCCGCGCCGGCGCGACCGCCGACGAGGTCTCCGCGCGCACCGGCTGGGACCTGGACAAGATCGCCCGCTTCGAGGGCCCGGTGCTCGCCGAGCGCGAGCACGTGGCCGAGCGTGCCCGGGCCGTGCGGATGCGCGGCACCACCCAGTCCGGCGACCAGGAGACGCTGGGCGATCGGGCCCGGGCGCGGTTCGCCGGTCGCGGGGTCGAGAGCTCGTCGGTGCAGTGGGACGCGCGACGCGGCGAGGACGGGCAGTGGACCGTCTCCGCCACCTTCGTCGCCGGTGGCCGTGAGCGCAACGCCACGTGGTGGTTCGACGTGCCCGGGATGAGCGTCGTCGCCAAGAACGACGAGGCGAAGTGGCTCTCCGAGGCCGACGCACCGGCCGGTCCGGTCCCCTCGTCCGTGCACCGACCGACCGCGGTCTTCGACGTCGAGGTGGAGGAGTCCCGGGCCGAGCGCGCCCACCGAGCCGACCCCGACGAGCTGATCGCCTCCATGCGTGAGCACTCCGGCGCCCGTGGCCGCCGTCGTGGCGGTCGTCGACGCCACCGCGGCGCGGACCCGGCGGCGCCCGACGACTCCCTGCCCTTCGACACGGGCGACGAGCGCCCGCCCGCCGCTCGCGGGCCGCACGCGAAGGACGTCCCGGCCGAGCACGAGGCCGCGTCCACGCCGGCCCGGGAGGCCCCGACGACACAGGATGCCGACGAGCCCGCGGAGACCGAGGAGCCCACCCCCACGGCACCGACCGCGGCCTCCGCGGAGGCTCCGCAGGAGGACGCGATGCCCGAGGCGGCGACTGCGGAGGCCGAGGCCACGGAAGCGCCCGCCCCCGCCCCGGAGACCGGTGGTGACGAGGCGCAGGCACCGCGCACGCAGCCCGGGACCACCGCGGACGCGTCCCCCGGTGACGGCGGCTCGTCGGACGAGGCAGCTCGGGACGAGGCGGACCAGGAGGACGCGGACGGGGAGTCGCCCGACGAGTCCGCGCAGGAGAGCGACTCCGACCGCTCGTCGGACAGGAAGTCGAAGTCCGGCCGCGGCCGGGGCCGCAAGGGCCGCGCGAGTGTGCCGAGCTGGGACGACGTGATGTTCGGGACCACCCGGGACTGAGGACGCCGGGGGCGCGCCCCCCTTCGCACCGGTGGCCCGGCCGATCGCTCAGGCCGGGGGCGGGACCGGGCAGGCGTCGAGGTCGAAGGGCAGCACGTCGGCCGAGACCGCCGCGGCGTGGGCGGCGGTGGAGTTCATCCGGCGCATGTGGTGGCGACGGCAGAGCACCTCGTACTCGACCTCGCCCTCCTCGGGCGCCTCGGTGGTGTCCCCGACGACGACCTGCTCGCCCTCGACCACCATGACGCCGTCGACGACCCGGGCGTTGTGCGTGGCCCGGCGGCCGCACCAGCACAGCGCCGGCACCTGCAGCACCTGGGTGCTGTCGGCGAGCTCGATGAGTCGCCGGCTGCCGGGGAAGAGCTCGGTGCGGAAGTCGCTGGTGATGCCGAACGCGAAGACCTCGATGTCCAGCTCGTCGACGATCCGGGCGAGCTGCTCGACCTGCTCGGGGGTGTAGAACTGCGCCTCGTCGCAGACGAGGTAGTCCACGCGTGCCCCGGCGGTCAGCTGGCCGACGACGGTCTCCCAGAAGTCGAGGTCCTCCCCCACCTCGACCGCATCGGTGGACAGGCCCAGTCGCGAGGAGAGCCGGGCCTCGCCCGAGCGGTCCAGCCGGGTGAAGATCACGCCCGCCAGACCACGGGCCCGGTGGTTGTGGTCCATCTGGAGGGCCAGGGTCGACTTGCCGCAGTCCATCGTCCCGGCGAAGAAGCACAGCTGCGCCATGTCAGGACTCCCGTGCCGGGAGCTCCAGCCACGGGATGGCGACCTCGTCGGCGGTGATCGAGCCGTGGACCCCGAGCAGGCTCCGCAGCAGCGGACGGTGGCGGCGGGAGTCGACGACCGCGACCGGCCCGGTCATGGCGGCGATGACGTCACCGATGCGCGGGCGCACCTCGTCGGTCACCGGGCCGAACCAGCCGGCCTCGACGGCCTCCTCCCCCGCGATGACGTACGCGTCGTCACCCAGGCGTGAGCGCCACGCGGAGAGCACGTCCTCGACCGCGCCCTCCTGCACGTGCAGCTGCAGGCACCGCGGCTCGCCGGAGACGTGCCGCAACCCGGCGTCCAGATCGGGTTCCTCGGCGATGTCCGGGCGGGCGTCCAGGGGCACGTCGACCATGCCGTGGTCGGCCGTGATGTGCAGCGAGGTGTCCGGCGGCAGCAGACCCGCCAGTCGGGCCAGCTGCGCGTCGACCTCCTCCAGCTCCTCGCCCCACTGCCACGAGTCGCTGCCGTGGACGTGGCCAACCTTGTCGACATCGCCCCAGTAGAGGTAGACGAGCGAGCGCGGCATCGCCCGGACCGCGGTGACCGTCGCGTCGACGCGCTCGGCCAGGGACCGCGCCGCGACGAAGCCCCCACCCCGCAGGGCGGCATTGGTCAGCCCCGAGCCGTCGAAGTAGCCCGGCCCGATGCGGGTGACGGCGACCCCGGCGTCGAGCGCGGCCTCGAAGACCGTCGGGTGCGGCTGCCACCGGTACGGGTCGGGGCCGTCCTCCCAGGACAGCTCGTTGAAGACCGTGTCGCTCCCGGGGTCGTAGGCCTCGTAGCCGACGAGCCCGTGCACCCCGGTGAGCGTGCCGGTACCGAAGCTGCCCATCGAGGTCGCTGTCGTCGAGGGGAACCCGCAGTCCAGCCGAACCGCTCGCTGCGGGTCCTGCAGCAGGCGGCGGAGGAAGGGGGCGTGCCCGCCCCGGCGGGCCAGCAGCTCGGCACCGAGCCCGTCGACGAGCACGACCACGCTCCGGCGGGCCGGCGCGAGGAGGCGGTCTCCCCCCTTCGCCAGGCCGGGGACGCCCAGGCTCGCGGCGACGGACGGGAGCACCCGGTCCAGTCGTGGGGTCGTCGGCAGGAGCGGGACGGGCTGCGCGCCGTGGTGGCCCATCGGCGGCTCAGTGCCCGATGCTCGAGGAGAGGTCGCGGGCGAACTCGATCGCCTGGTCCAGGGCCACCCGCCCCTCGGCCTCGGCGCTGATGCGCAGACCGATGTCGTCGGCCGCCACGGTGCCCTCGTAGCCGTGGTCGCCCCCGTCGCACTCGGGGTCGGAGCACTGCCCGGGCAGCAGGTCGATCCGGCTGACCGCTCCCCACCCGATCGTCAGGGTCATCTCGCGGCCGAGGGAACCGGGGACGTACTGCGAGGGGTTGTCGGTGACGTGGGTGAGCATCACCCCGCGCACGGCGGACAGCGGGATGCACTCGGTCGTCGCCGTGGCCACCTCCCGCGAGGAGTCGGTGACGGCGTGGTCGACGAAGTCGTCGGCGTGCGCGATGACGAGGCGGGTGTCCGTGCGCACGAAGACCGTGATGTGGCGGCGCACCGCGTCCTGGTCGAAGGTCGTCTCCTGGTGGACGAGGTGGCTGCGCACCTCCTCGGTGCCGACCGCGGCCTTGACGACGTCGGCCACGAGGGCCGGGTAGTACCCCGCGCGCTCGATGTCGGCGGTGAGGGCGTCAGGAAGGGTGATCGCCGTGAGATCGGCTGGAACGGACATGACGGCCATTGTGCCCCAGCGTCAGGTCAGGCTCCGAGCGCCGGGGTCGGTCCGCCGCTGGGCGGGCGCGATGAGGATCTCCGCCCCGAGCACCGTCGCCCCGTCCGGGTGCGCGATGACGGGGTTGAGCTCGACGGAGGACAGCTCGAGGAAGTCGTCCGACATCAACGACAGGCGACCGAGGATGTCCTCCAACGCGGCCCGGTCGACCGGCGTCGACCCGCGGTGGCCGTGCAGCAGCGGGGCCGACTTGATCTCGTCGATGAGCTCGCTGACGTCGATGTCGGTCAGGGGCGGGATCCGGTAGGCGACGTCGTCGAGCATCGTCGTCGGTGCCCCCGCGATGCTGAACGAGACCACGGGCCCGAAGAGCGGGTCCTCGACGGTCGAGAGCACGGTGGAGACACCTGGGCCGGCCATCCGCTGCACGACGAAGTAGTTGGCGTCCATCGGCGCCAGGCGCCGGTCCATCGTCTCGAAGGCCGCCCGCACGGAGGCCTCGTCGTGCAGGTCCACCCGGATGCCCTCGAGCACGGCCTGGCCACGCACGAGCGGCGAGAGGGACTTGACCACGACGGGGTAGCCGACGGCCTCGGCCGCGGCGACCGCCTCGTCCGCGGAAGCCACCTCGTGCCGCGGCCACACCGGGATGCCGTAGCCCGCGAGCAGCTCCTGCGCCTCGCCGCTGGTCAGCGCCCGTCCCTCGGGGTCCTCCTCGAGGACCCGGTCGAGCAGCGCGCGCACCGCCCAGCGGTCGATGCCGTCGCGCACGACGGTCTCGCCCTTGTCCTTGGTGCGCCACTGCCCGTAGTTGGTGGCCGCGGCGAGGGCGCGGATGGCCTCCTCGGGCATCGGGTACAGCGGGATGGCCTGACGTGGCTGGCCCTCCGCGACCTCGCCCCACTCGTGGGCGAAGTAGGCGTTCTCGCTGCCGGTGTCGACGCCGCGCATCCCGAGCAGGGTGGCGACGCACGGCTTGTCGGAGTGCGAGGCCGCATGGCGAAGGGCGTCGACCACCTCCTGGTCGAGGGCGCCGACGGGAGGGATGAAGCAGGTGATCACCGAGTCCACCTCGGGGTCGTCGAAGGCGGCGTCGACGGCCTCACGGAACTCCTGGGCGGTGGCCTCGGTGCGCACGGCCGTGGGTCCGTGCACGACCTCGAGGCCACGGGAGGTCGCGTTGTCCGCGGAGAGGGCGGCCAGCTGGCTGGAGTTGCCGACGACCGCGACGCGCCGCCCCCTGGGCAACGGCTGGTGGACGAGCAGCTGGGCCACGTCGAACATCTGGTGGACGTTCTCGCAGCGGATGACACCCGCCTGGTCGAGCATGGCGGTGTAGGCGTGCGGCTTGACCTTCGGCTGGCGCACGCGGTGACCGGGCGGCACGCCGTAGCTCGCGGAGGATGCCTTGACGACGATGACCGGCTTGTTGGCGGCCAGGTGGCGGGCGATCCGGGAGAACTTGCGCGGGTTGCCCATGGACTCCAGGTACAGCCCGACGGCGTGGGTGCGCTCGTCGTCGACCCAGTACTGCATCAGGTCGTTGCCGGAGACGTCGACCCGGTTGCCCGCGGAGGCGAAGACCGAGATCCCCAGGTTGCGGCGGGCGGCCGAGTCGAGGTTCGCGATCGCCAGGGCACCGCTCTGCGAGAACAGCCCGAGGTGCCCCGGGTGCGGGATCGTCGTGGCGAGGGTCGCGTTGAGGCTGACCGAGGGGTCGTTGTTGATCAGGCCGAAGGAGTTGGGGCCGACGACGCGCATCCCGTGCGAGCGGGCCAGCCGCAGGACCTCCTGCTGCAGCCGGGTCCCCTCCTCCCCGACCTCGGCGAAGCCCGAGGAGATGATCAGCAGCGTCTTCACCCCGGCGGCGGCGCACTCGGCGACGACCGGGAGGACCTCCTCCGCCGGGATGGCGACGACCGCGAGCTCCGCGCCGTCGGGCAGGTCGGTGATCGAGCGCACCGCGTCCACGCCCAGGACGGTGTCGGCGTTGGGGTTGACGGCGTGCACCTCACCCGTGAACTCGCCGACGAGGATGTGCTTGAGGACCTGGTGGCCGATCGCGCGCTCGCGACGGCTGGCGCCGATGACGGCGACCGAGGCGGGATGGAGCATCGCGCGCACGCTCTGCGACTCCGCGCGGTGCTCGCGGGCGAAGCGCACCGACAGCGACTCCGCCGTCGGCTCGATGTCGAAGTGCAGCGAGACGATGCCGTCCTCGATGTGCCGGCTGACCTGGTAGCCGGCGTCGGCGAAGACCGAGAGCATCTTGCGGTTGTGCGGGAGCACCTCCGCCTCGAAGGCCTCGATGTCCCGGTGGTAGGCGAGCGCGGCGAGGTGCTCGAGCAGGACCGACCCGACGCCCTTGCCGTGGTAGTGGTCGGAGATGTTGAAGGCGACCTCGGCGCTGTGCTCGGTGACCCGGTCGTAGCGGCCGATGCCGATGATCTCGTCGCGGATCGTCGCGACCAACGCCATCCGGTCGTGGTAGTCGACCTCCGTGAAGCGCTTGATGTCCCGGTCGCTGAGGTTGCGCATCGGGGCGAAGAAGCGCAGGTAGATCGACTCGTCGGACTGGCCGGCGTGGAACCGGCGGATCGCATCGGCGTCCGAGGGCTTGATCGGTCGCAACCTGCAGACCGAGCCGTCCCGCAGGACGACGTCGGCCTCCGCCAGCACCGGGTATCCCGGTGGGAGCTGCGTCATGTCGTCAATCCTGCCAGACGGGGGCGTCCGCGCCCGGATGTGTGTCGCAACCACCCTCGCGGGCCCGCAGGGGTGAGGATGGGAAGGTCGTCACCCCGTCCCTGACCAGGAGTCCACTGCCAGCATGGCCCGCCGATCCGCGCCCGCCCCCCGACCCGAGGTCCCCGAGCGGATCGTCGACATCGACGTCGCGGACGAGATGCGCAACGCCTTCCTCGAGTACAGCTACTCGGTCATCCACGCGCGCGCCCTGCCGGACGCCCGCGACGGGCTCAAGCCGGTCCACCGCCGGATCCTCTACGCCATGAGCGAGATGGGTCTGCGGCCCGAGCGCGGTCACGTCAAGTCCTCCCGCGTCGTCGGTGAGGTCATGGGCAAGTACCACCCGCACGGGGACTCGGCGATCTATGACGCGCTCGTGCGCCTGGCCCAGCCGTTCTCGATGCGGGTGCCGCTCGTCGACGGGCACGGCAACTTCGGCTCCCTCGACGACGGGCCGGCCGCCAGCCGGTACACCGAGGCCCGGATGGCCCCGGCCGCCCTGCTCATGGTCACCGGTCTGGACGAGGACACGGTCCCCTTCGTCCCCAACTACGACGACCAGCTCCTCCAGCCGGACGTCCTCCCCTCGGCCTACCCCAACCTGCTGGTCAACGGCACCACCGGCATCGCCGTGGGCATGGCGACGAACATGCCGCCGCACAACCTGGTCGAGGTCATCGGCGCGGCGCGACACCTGCTGGTCCACCCCGACGCCAGCCTGGACGACCTGATGAAGTTCGTGCCGGGGCCCGACCTGCCCGGCGGTGGCCGCATCGTCGGGCTCGAGGGGATCCGTGACGCCTACCTCACCGGGCGCGGGAGCTTCCGCACCCGGGCGACGACCCGGATCGAGAAGGTCTCGCCGCGCCGCCAGGGCATCATCGTCACCGAGCTGCCCTACCTCATCGGCCCCGAGAAGGTCATCGAGAAGATCAAGGACGCCGTCCAGTCCAAGAAGCTGCAGGGCATCGCCGACGTCAAGGACCTCACGGACCGCTCCTCGGGCATGCAGCTGGTCATCGAGATCAAGAACGGCTTCAACCCCGAGGCCGTGCTCGAGAAGCTCTACAAGCTCACGCCGATGGAGGACTCCTTCTCCATCAACAACGTCGCACTCGTCGACGGCCGGCCGCGGACGATGGGCCTGAAGGAGCTGCTCACCGTCTACGTCGACTTCCGTCGGCAGGTCGTGCTGCGCCGCACGGAGCACAGGCTGGCCAAGCGGCGCGAGCGACTGCACCTCGTCGAGGGGCTCCTCGTCGCGATCCTCGACATCGACGAGGTCATCCAGGTCATCCGCTCCAGCGACGACGCGACGACGGCCCGGGAGCGCCTGCGCAGCGTCTTCGACCTCTCGGAGCCGCAGGCGACCTACATCCTCGACCTGCAGCTGCGGCGGCTGACGAAGTTCTCCCGCATCGAGCTGGAGAAGGAGCAGGAGGAGCTGCGGGCCGCCATCGCCGAGCTCGAGGAGATCCTCGGCGACGAGAAGGTGCTGACCAGGCTGATCTCCAGCGAGCTGGCCGACGTCGCCAAGAAGCACGGCGACCCGCGCCGCACGGTCCTGCTCGAGTCCGCCGGTGCCCCGGCCACCGCCAGCACCCCGCTCGAGGTCGCCGACGACCCGTGCTGGGTGCTGCTGTCGAGCACCGGCCTGCTCGCCCGCACCAGCGACGACGAGCCGCTCAGCCGGGAGGGCGCGCGTGCCAAGCACGACGCGGTCGTGGCGGCGGTGCGCACCACCGCGCGCGGTGAGGTCGCCGTGGTCACCTCCGCGGGCCGGATGGTGCGGCTGGGCGCGCTGGAGCTGCCGACGCTGCCGCCCTCCAACGGCGCGCCCACCCTCTCCGGTGGTGCCCCGCTGGCGGCCTACGTCGACCTGCCCGGTGACGAGCGGGCGCTGACCCTGACCAGCCTCTCCCCGGACTCCCCCGGCCTGGCCCTGGGCACCGCCCACGGTGTCGTCAAGCGGGTCACGACCGAGTACCCCAAGGGCCACTCCTGGGAGTGCATCTCGCTCAAGGACGGCGACCACGTCGTCGGTGCGGTCGAGCTGGCGACGGGCGAGGAGGAGCTGGTCTTCGTCACCTCCCAGGCGAGCCTGCTGCACTTCCCCGCCGCGGACGTGCGCCCCCAGGGGCGCTCGGGCGGGGGCGTCGCGGGCGTGCGCCTGACGGACGGCGCCTCGGTCGTCTTCTTCGGCGCCGTCGACCCGTCGCTCGACAACATCGTCGTCACCGTCTCCGGGTCCAGCGACTCGCTGCCCGGCACCGATGCCGGCGCGTGGAAGGCCACCCCCTTCGCCGAGTACCCGCGCAAGGGCCGTGCCACCGGCGGCGTGCGCGCCCACCGCTTCCTCAAGGGGGAGGACGCACTGCTGCTCGCCTGGGTCGGTCGGGCCGGCGCGCGCGCCGCGCAGCCCAACGGCGTCGCGATCACCCTCCCGGAGCCCGAGGGCCGCCGCGACGGCTCCGGCGTCCCGGCCGGCGCCGTCATCGGGGGCATCGGCTCGCTCTGACCCACAACGGGTGGAGTCGGTGTTCGGGGGGGGTCCCGGGGGCGCAGGTCGCCCAGCGACCGTGAGCCCCCGGGGGTGGTCACTCGTGGTCGATGTGCTCCGGGTCGCGGATGAAGGTGCGCTTGGCGTACACCGCGCGGTTGATGAACCAGGTGATCGCCCACAGGACGATGCCGAGCAGGAGCAGGCCACCGGCGATGACGTACTGCTGCTGCTGCTCGGGGCTGCGGGCCCACGGGCCGACGAGGAAGGCGCTGGTCACGGCGGCGACGATCGGCAGACCCCACGGGGCGATGAAGTGCTTGTGCTCGACGTGGTCCTTGCGCAGCACGAGCACGGCGGCGTTGACGATGACGAAGACGACCAGCAGGAGCAGCGCGGTGGTGCCACCGAGCAGGGCGACGACCTCCGAGGCACTGTCGAGGGTCACGTAGGTGATCAGGGCGTAGGAGACCAGGGTGGTGAAGATGATGGCCACCCACGGCGTCCGCCGGCTCGCGTGCACCCGTCCGAGCACGGGCGGGAGCACCTCCTGCTTGGCCATGCCGTAGACGAGGCGCGAGGCCATGAGCATGTTGATCAACGCCGTGTTGGCCACGGCGAACATCCCGATCCACGGGAAGATCTGGTCGAACGGCACGTCCGGTGCCCCGACCGCGACCACCTGGGTCAGTGCCGAGCGCTCCCCACCGACGAGGTCCCCCACGGGGACGAGCGCGACCGCGGTGACCGAGACGAGCGTGTAGATCACGGCAGCGAGACCGAGGCCGGTGAGCATCATCTTCGGGAAGTCCCGGGAGGGGTTGGTGGTCTCCTCGGCCATGTTGACCGAGTCCTCGAAGCCGATCATCGCGAAGAACGCCAGCGCCGTGGCCGTGGTGATCGCGAGGAAGGTGCCCTTCTCGTCGGGGCTCTCGAAGACGACGACCCGGGAGAAGTCCGCCCGGCCCTGGAACATGGCGTACAGACCGATGAAGATGATCATCAGCAGACCGGACAGCTCCACGAGGGTGAGCACCACATTGGCCTTGACGCTCTCACCGACACCACGCAGGTTGATCAGGCCGATCACGGTCATGAAGCCCAGGGCGATGATGAGCAGCGCGGGAGAGCTGTCGCCCCAGCTCGCCTGCAGCCCGTCCCGGAGGAAGCCGGCGAAGGCCCGCGACGCGGTGGAGGCGGAGGTGATGCCCGAGGCCATCACGGCGAAGGCCACGATGAAGGTCACGAAGTGGATCCCGAAGGCCTTGTGGATGAAGGTCGCCGCCCCGCCGGCTGCGGGGTACTTCGTCACCAGCTCCAGGTAGGAGAAGGCGGTCAGCGTCGCGACCGCGAAGGCCACGAGGAAGGGCGCCCAGGCGGCGCCGCCGACCTCGCCGGCGACCTCTCCCGTGAGCGCGTAGACACCGGTACCGAGGATGTCACCGACGATGAAGAGCAGCAGGAGCTTGGGCCCCATGACCCGCTTGAGCTCGCCCGCCCCGTCGACGGCACGCTCCGAAGTGACCTCGGACATGGGACCGACCTCCCTGGCTCCGGGTGCGCGGTCACGCACCGATCCCCCAACCGTGGTCCGCATCCTTCCACGACGCAACTGCTGATGGGGCGACACGCCGACGCGACTTCTCCGGCGCCGAGGGTCAGGCGTCGATGCGCTCGCGGTCCAGCTGGTCGGCGGAGGAGACGATGAAGTCGCGGCGGGGGTCGACGTTCTTGCCCATGAGCAGCTCGAAGACCTCCTCGGCGATCTCCAGGTCCTCGGTCGTGACCCGACGCAGCATCCGGTGCCGCGGGTCCATGGTCGTCTCGGCGAGCTGGTCGGCGTCCATCTCACCCAGGCCCTTGTAGCGCTGGATCGGCTGCTTGATGTTCTTTCCTTTGGCACTCAGCGCGGCGAGCTTCTTGCGCATCTCCGCCTCGGAGTAGGTGTAGATCAGCTCGTTCTTCTTCGAGCCGGGGTTGATCACCTCGATGCGGTGCAGCGGCGGCACGGCGGCGAAGACCTTGCCGGCCTCGACCATGGGTCGCATGTAGCGGAAGAAGAGGGTCAGCAGCAAGGTGCGGATGTGGGCGCCGTCGACATCGGCGTCGGTCATGATGATGACCTTGCCGTACCGCGCCGCGTCGAGGTCGAAGCTGCGGCCCGAGCCGGCGCCGATGACCTGGATGATCGAGGCGCACTCGGCGTTCTTGAGCATGTCCCCGACCGCGGCCTTCTGGACGTTGAGGATCTTGCCGCGGATGGGCAGCAGCGCCTGGAACTCGCTGCTGCGGGCCTCCTTGGCCGTGCCCATGGCCGAGTCGCCCTCGACGATGAACAGCTCGGTGGCCTCCACGTCCGTGCTGCGGCAGTCGCGCAGCTTCGGCGGCAGCGTCGAGGTCTCCAGGGCGTTCTTGCGGCGCTGGGTCTCCTTGTGCTGGCGCGCGGAGATGCGCGACTTCATCTCGGCGACGACCTTCTCCAGCAGCTGGGCGGCCATCTGCTTGTCCTCGCGCTTGGTCGAGGTCAGACGTGAGGTCAGCTCGGTCTCGACGACCTTGGCGACGATGGAGCGCACGGCGCTCGTGCCGAGGACCTCCTTGGTCTGGCCCTCGAACTGCGGCTCGGCCAGCCGCACGGTGACGACGGCGGTCAGGCCCGCGAGGAGGTCGTCCTTCTCCACCTTGTCGTTGCCGACCTTGAGCTTGCGGCTGTTGAGGTCGAGCTGCTTGCGGAAGACCTTGAGCAGCGCCTGCTCGAAACCGGCGACGTGGGTACCGCCCTTGGGCGTGGCGATGATGTTGACGAAGGAGGAGGCCTTGGCCTCGTAGCCGGTCCCCCACCGCAGCGCGATGTCGACGCCGCACTCGCGCTCGACCTCGGTGGGGGTCATGTGCCCCTTGCTGTCGAGGACCGGGACGGTCTCGGTGAAGGTCCCGGTGCCCTCCAGCCGCCAGACGTCGGTCACCGGCTGGTCGGGGGCGAGGAACTCGACGAACTCGCTGATGCCGCCGTCGTGGTGGAAGACCTCCTCCACCGGCTCCTCGCCCCGCTCGTCGCGCACGACGAGGGTCAGGCCGGGCACGAGGAAGGAGGTCTGCCGCGCCCGGGCCATCAGCGCGGTCAGGTCGATGGTGGCGTCCTTGAGGAAGATCTGCGGGTCCGCCCAGTAGCGCACCCGCGTGCCGGTGACGCCCCGCTTGGCCTTGCCGACGACCTCCAGCTCGCTGCCCTTCTCGTAGGGCGTGAACTCGTTGTCGGGCGACTTCGCCCCCTTCGCCCCGGCGACGTCGGAGAAGACGCCCGGCTCACCCCGGCGGAAGCTCATCGCGTAGGTCCTGCCGGACCGGTCGACCTCGACGTCCAGGCGCACGGCGAGGGCGTTGACGACCGACGCGCCGACGCCGTGGAGACCGCCGGAGGCGGTGTAGGAGCCGCCGCCGAACTTCCCGCCCGCGTGCAGCTTGGTGTAGACCACCTCGACGCCGGTCAGGCCGGTCCGGGGCTCGATGTCGACCGGGATGCCCCGGCCGTTGTCGCTGACCTCGACCGAGCCGTCGGCGTGCAAGGTGATGTCGATGCGGTCGCCGTGGCCACCGAGGGCCTCGTCGACGGCGTTGTCGATGATCTCCCACATGCAGTGCATGAGGCCGCGCTGGTCGGTGGAGCCGATGTACATGCCCGGGCGCTTGCGCACGGCCTCGAGGCCCTCGAGGACCTGCAGGTGGTGCGCCGAGTAGTCCTTGACGGACTTGCTGCTGGCGGTCTTCTTGGCGGTGCTGGCTGCCGGAGGCACGAGGTGGGCCGGTCCTTCTCGTCGGGGCGGGGTCTTGTCCGCAGGGTAGTCCGCCCCACGGGCGCGACCGGGGAGGTTCCGGCCCGTGGTGTCGCGCCGGTCGGGACGCGATGCCGGCCCCCTGGCCATGTCGGCCAGGTCACGGCTGTGTGTCATCAGTCACGCCGTGGGATCCGGGTGCTTCGCGGGAAGCCCTCGGCGTGTTTGACTGTTGGCACTGACGTCCACGGTTACAGACGTAGGAAATGAGGCACACGTGAACGCGACCCTGGCCAGCCCCTTGACCGCAGCCGACCGCTGCGACCGCTGCGGCGCCAAGGCCTATGTGCGCGCCCGCCTCCACGCGGGCGGGGAGCTGCTCTTCTGCGCCCACCACGGGCGGGAGCACATCCCTGCACTGAAGGACCTCGCCGAGATCGAGGACGAGTCCTCGCGGCTCGAAGAGGTCCCGGCGTCGGCGCCCGTCGAAGAGCGCTGACGCTCGGCACACCACCTCGTGATGACCCTGGCGGCCCAGGCCGCCCCCGATCCGATCGGCTTCGGCCTGCTGATCGCTGTCGCGATCTACGTCGTCGGGGTCATCGGCATCGTGCTGCCGGTCCTGCCCGGTCTGCTGCTGTGCGTCGGGGCGGTCCTGCTCTGGGCCATCGACACCGGTGGCACCCTCGCGTGGCTCACCTTCGGGGTGGCCCTCGTGCTGTACCTGACCGGGGTCAGCCTGCAGCTGCTCATCCCCGGACGCCGGATGAAGCGTGAGGGCGTCGGCGGGCTGACCCTGCTCCTCGGCGTCGTCGGCGCCGTCGTCGGCGTCGTCGTCATCCCGCTGCTCGGCCTGCCGATCGGCTTCGTCGCGGGGATCTTCGCGGCGGAGTACCTGCGCTTCCACCAGCTCGACCGGGCCTGGTCCGCGACGAAGTCGGCCCTGCGCGGGGTCCTGCACAGCATGGGCATCGAGCTGACGACGGCCCTGGCCATCGCGATCAGCTGGACGATCGGGATCCTGCTGCACTGAGTGCGGCTCATCAGCACTGCCCAACCGACCACCGGTCGAGAGCGTGACGAAGGGGCCGGTTCACACGAACCGGCCCCCTTCGTCATGCGTCGCTCGACCAGCGGCTACCAGCCCTGACGCCGACGCTCCTCCCAGCGCTGCTCCATCCGCTCCATGAAGGTCCCGTGGCGCGGATGCCTGCCGGAGCGCCCCTGCCCGCCGCCGCGGCCGAAGGCCGGCTTGGACCTGGACTTGGGCGGTGACTTCTTCACCGCACCGTCGTCACCGACGACGCCGAGCGTGGCCGGCTGGCGCGAGGGGGTGAAGGCGTAGGCGACGGCGGCGACGATGATCACGAAGCCGGCGACACCTATCCACAAGGTCGTGTTGATCCCCAGCAGGACCAGCCCCAGACCGACGATCGCGCCGACGGCACCGATGGCGACGCGGCGGCGGTCGGTCCCGCCAGGCCCCGTCCTGCGGCCCTTCATCTGCGACGCGAAGCGAGGGTCCTCGGCCCGGATGGCCTCTTCCATCTCCTCGAGCATCTGCCGCTCACGCTCTGACAGCGCCACGGTGACCTCCCTACGCCTTCTTCCGACGGGCCCGGCGACCCGTGTCGCCACGACAGGTACCCCGCCATGGTCTGTTCATTCTAGGTCGCTCCCGGGCCTTGCGGTAGGTGGGTGGCGTCGGCGTTCGTCGCCGTCCTGCAGCAGGCTCGCCGGACGCACGCTGCCGATCCCGAATCGGGCGCTGGCCCGGTCGATCGCCCGGTCGGCATCGCGCCACCCGTGCTCCGGCTCGTCGAGGGCGACCTGCACCGGTGTGGACGCCGCCTCGCTCAGCTGCTCGACGCGCACGCCGACGAGTCGGATGCGGGCGCGTTGCAGCCCGAGGGCGTCGTAGAGGTCCCGGGCCATCGCGGCGATGTCCCGGGAGACGTCGGTCGGGTCACGAAGGGAGCGGGAGCGGCTGATCGTCGTGAAGTCGGCGAACCGCACCTTGATGCTCACCGTCCGGCCGACCAGGCCGGCGGCCCGCAGCCGGCTCGCGGTCTTCTCGCTCAGGGCGAGGAGGGTGCGGTGGACGACCTGCGGGTCGTCGACGTCGTGACCGTAGGTGCGCTCGTTGCCGATGCTGCGCTCCCGGCGGACGGGCTCGACGGTCCGGGGGTCGCGGCCCCAGGCCAGGTCGTGCAGGTGCGTGCCGGTCGCGGTCCCGAGGGCGCGCACGAGGGTCTCGCGCGGGGTGTGGGCGATGTCGGCCACCGTCTTCAGGCCCAACCGGGCCAGGGACTCCTCCGTCTTGTCGCCCACACCCCACAGGGCGGCCACCGGCAGCTGCTGGACGAAGGTGACGACCTCGGCGGCGGGGATGACGAGGAGGCCGTCCGGCTTGGCCAGGGACGAGGCGAGCTTGGCGACGAACTTGGTGCTGGCGACCCCGACCGAGCAGGTGATCCCCTGCTCGTCGGCGACGGTGTCGCGGATGCGCTGGGCGATCGTCGCCGGCGAGCCCATGAGGCGGACGGCGCCGGCGACGTCGAGGAAGGCCTCGTCGAGGCTGAGTGGCTCGACGGAGGGGGTGATGTCGGTGAAGGTCGCCATCACCGACCGCGAGATGCGGGCGTAGAGCTCGTGGTCCGGGGGCAGGATGGTCGCCTGCGGGCACAGCCGGCGGGCCCGGCCCATGGGCATGGCGGAGGTGACGCCGAAGGCGCGGGCCTCGTAGGTCGCGGAGAGGACGACACCGCGGTTGCCGCCCCCGACGATGACGGGGGTCCCGACGAGGTCGGGGCGCGCGAGCAGGGAGGCCCCGGCGAAGAAGGCGTCCATGTCGACGTGCAGGATCGTGCACCCGGTGTCGTCCGGGGGGCCCTGACCGGCCCGTGGTGGGGGCCGGAACTGACGCCGGCTCATCGTGGTGGCCCGATCAGTCGCGGCGGGCGATGACGTGGACCGCCGCGCCCAGCGCGGACAGGCCGATCCGGCGGTCGGTGGCCGCGAGCTCCTCGAGCTCCAGCAGCGCCTGCCGGTCGGCCTCGGTGTCGATGTACTCGTACGGGACGAGGTCGCTGAAGATGCGCACGCCGCGGGCGTCGAGGGTGGTGAACCCGGCGCGGCTGAGCATGTCGGCCACGTCGGTGCGGTCGAAGCGGCGCGGCATCGGGTCGTCCTCGCCCCAGCGACCGTCGGCGCTGGTCAGGGCCGCGGTGGCCTGGTCGAACCGTCCGGCGACGGCCCGGGCCAGCACGGCGGCCACGCGCTGCGCGGTCACGAGGGACAGGTGGCCGCCGGGGGCGAGGACCTCGGCGACCCGGGTGAGGGTGGCTCCGGGCTCCTCGACGTACTCGAGGGCACCGTGGCAGCAGAGCAGGTCGATGGACCCGGGCGTGACGGACGCGGCGAAGGTGTCGGCGTCACCCTGGACGGCGCTGACCCGCTCCGCGGCGTCGGACTCCTCGGCGCGACGGGCGAGGGAGGCCAGGGCGTCCGCGTTGGGGTCGACCACGGTGACCGTGTGGCCCTGCTCGGCGAGTGCGACGGCCACTCCCCCGGTCCCGCCCCCGAGGTCGAGGACGCGCAGGGGTCGCCCCAGCTCCTGGCGACGCGACTCGCTGAGGTCGTGGAGCTGGGACCAGACGGCGGCGGTGCGCATGTTGGCCTCGACCCCGCTGCTGCGGGACCATCCTCGCTCGTCGTTCACGTCTGCTCCTGCTCGTGGGGTGATCGATCATCCGCCTGCCCCGGCGGACTCCCCAACCCTAGTCGCCGCCCCTGACGGTGGCCGCAGACGGACTCGGTCACGGCAGCGGGGTGCCCTGGTGGTGGACCTGCTGCCAGCCGTGCGCCCGCTCGCACCAGATCGAGGTGCGTCGAGCCCGTCTGCCGGTCTGATCCGAGTCCCATGAGACCTGGACGACACCGGGTGCGATGACCCGGCCACGCAGGTCGTGGATCTCGATGGGTGAGGTCTCCTCGTCGTCGGACTGCTCACGCAGCAGGCCGAGGATCGACTCGCGATCCCAAGCTCGTCCGGATGCACCGACCTCGGTGAAGTCGGGCGCGAGTAGTTCGAGCAAGCGGTCCTCGTCGGCGCGGGCTACTGGGGTCTGCAGCTCGCGCTCGAGCCGCAGGACCGTGGGCAGCGCGGACTCGTCCATGGCAGCCATCCCAGCACGGCCAACCCCGGGGACAGGGCGAAGGGGGCGTGGGTCCCACCCTCGCGGGTGGCTCAGCAGGACTTTCCCCGGGTTCGCAGGAGTATCAAACTCGTGCGAACCCGGGGTTTTCCGGGTGACCCGATATTCGTGTGGCTGATGTGACCCATGCACGTCAGTGGCATCCACGTCAGTGGCCGGAGCTGCCCGGCGAGGAGTGCCACAGCTTGCGTGGGGGCTGCACACCCGAGCCGGCGGGGCGGGTGTCCGCCCAGGGCGACTGCCGGAAGCCGGAGGCGTGGACGAGCACCCGGTGCCCCTCCGGCTGCTGGTGCGCGGCATCGCGTGCCCGGGCGAGGTCGTCGGCCTCGTCGAGCGCGGCGTGCACGGCCTCGATCCCACCACGCTGCCAGGCGTCCCACAGCGTCGACAGCTCCCACGCTCCGGAGGCGAGCACGGAGACGCCGCGGTCCCCCGCCCGTCGCACGGTGCCGCGCACGAGCAGCAGCCAGGAGTGGAAGATCGTCGCCGCATAGGGCCCCTGGGTGTCCTCGAAGAAGGTCGCGTCGACCGGGCCGGTGGAGTCGTCGACGGTGAGGAAGACCACCCGGCGCCCCGAGCGGATCGGCGGGGTCTGGGTGGCGACCTTGACCCCGGCGGCGAGGATCTCGGCATCGCTGCGCACCGAGAGCAGGTCCGCGCTGCGGGTGACCCCGAGCGCCCGAAGCATCGGCGCGTAGAACTCCATGACGTGCCGGGAGGCGTCCAGGCCGAGGATCTCCAGCTCGGCACTGACCTGATCCGGCACGGTCATCTCCGGCAGGCCCACCCCTTCGCCCAGCTCCGGGGAGTCACCGAGGTCGAGGGTGAGCTGGCTGGCGACGGGGGTCGTGGTGGTCGTGCGCACCTGCTGCGCGCCGAGCTCGCCCGCGGTCCAGGCCGGCGGCGCGGCCCGTCGGGACCGACCGCGCGGGCGCCCGGTGCTCGCCCGCGTCCACCGGTCCAGCTCGGCGACGTGCAGCAGCAGGTCCCGACGGGTCAGGCGGCCCCGGTGGCCGAGCCCCGGCCCCCCGCTGCCCGCGCCGGTGCCGTGCACGGAGTCGAAGGCCCCGACCAGGACCAGCCGCTCGACGACGGGCCGGCTCACCTGCGCCCGCTGCCAGAAGTCGGTGAGCGAGTCGTAGGGAGCACCGACGACGACACGGGCGATCTCCGCCTCGCTCATGCCCTTGACGTCGGCGAGGGACAGGCGGATGCCCCACCCCGACCCGTCCGGCAGGTCCGGGTCGGCGGGCCGGGCACCGGGGACGGGCGCCCGCTCGATGCGGTACTCCCCCGTACTCGCGTTGACGTCGACCCCGAGGACGGTGATCCCCAGGGAGCGGGCCTCCTCGAGGAGCAGCCGCTTGGGGTACATGCCCGGGTCGTGGGTGAGCACCCCGGCGAGGAAGGCCGCCGGGTGGTGGGTCTTCAACCACGCCGACTGGTAGGTCGGCATGGCGAAGGCCGCGGCGTGCGCCTTGCAGAAGCCGAAGGAGGCGAAGGCGGCGAGCACCGCCCAGATCCGGTCGACGTCCTCCGGCGGGTAGCCGCGCGCGGTCGCGGCCGGACGCCACCACTCCTCGATCCGCGCCTGCCCCTCGGGGCTGCCCATCGTCCGGCGCACCTCGTCGGCCTGGGCCAGGGTCACCCCGGTCGTCTCGGCGATGATCCGCAGCATCTGCTCGTGGAAGACGACCACGCCCTCGGTCTCGGCGAGTGCCGGGACGAGCCGCTCGTGGAGGAACTGCGGGCGGGACCACCCGTGCCGGGCCTCGAGGAAGGGCCGGATCATGTCCGACTTCACCGGACCGGGGCGGAAGAGGGAGATGTCGACGACCAGGTCCTCGAAGGCCGTCGGGGCGAGCTTGCCGATGAGCTCGCGCTGGCCGGGGCTCTCGATCTGGAAGCACCCGAGGGTGCGGGTGGTGCGCACCATCGCGAAGGTCGCCGCGTCGTCGAGCGGGACATCGCCCCGGTCGTCGAGATCGACCCGGGCGCCCTCGACCCGCTCGATCTCCCCCACCGCGTGCGCCATGGCGGACTGCATCCGGATGCCGAGGACGTCGAGCTTGAGCAGCCCGAGCGCCTCCACGTCGTCCTTGTCGAACTGGCTCATCGGGAAGCCCAGCCAGCTCGACTCCACCGGGGTGCGGTCGAGCAGGCCACCATCGGACAGGACCATCCCGCACGGGTGCATGGCGATGTGCCGGGGCAGCCCGTCGAGGCGCTCGACCAGGTCGAGAAGGGTCTCCAGCCTGTGCTCACCGGGCTCGCCGGGCTCACCGTGCGAGCCGGCCCCGAGCCCGCGGGTGCGCAGCTCCGGCAGCTCGGCGAGGGCGCTGCGCACGTCCCTGGCCCGGATGTGCGGGAAGGCCTTGGCGATCTGGTCGACCTCCGCGGGTGGGATGCCCAGCGCCGCGCCGACGTCGCGGATCGCGTGCCGGGCCTTGTAGGTGTCCATCATCGACACGCAGGTGACCCGGTCGCGGCCGAAGCGCTCGAGGACCCGCTCGTACATCTCGGTCCGGCGGGCGGACTCGACGTCGATGTCGATGTCCGGCAGCTCGGCCCGCAGCGGGGAGCAGAATCGCTCCATGAGCAGGTCGTGACGGATCGGGTCGATCGCGCTGATGCCGAGCAGGTGGTTGACCAGGCTGCCGGCCCCGGAACCACGGGCGGCCACCCGCACCCCGGCCTCGACGATGAGGTCGACGACCTCGGCGACGGTGAGGAAGTAGGTCGGGTAGCCCAGTGCCGCGATGACGTCGAGCTCGTCCTCGAGGCGCTCCTCGACCTGCCGGAGGGTGCTCGGCGAGGCGTCCGGGTACCGCGTGCCGATGGCCGCCCGGCAGCGCTGCGCGAGCACTGCCTGCGGGTCGTCGTCGGGACCCAGGCCGAGCACCCGGGCCTCGGGCAGGTGGACCCGGCCGATCCCCAGGTCCTTGCGATCGTCCTGGGCGCACTCGAGGGCGGTGCGGGTCGTCGTCGCGAGGAGTGCCTCGGCGCGCTGGCGCGGACCGGCACAGCCGAAGCCACCGGCCCCGCCCCCGAGCGCGGTCGTCACCCGGTGCGCGGACGCGGCCATCGTCGGGGTGTCGGCGAGGTGGCCGGCCTCGGTGACCCGGTCCAGGTGGCGGGTGTCGAGGACGACGAGCCGACGGGTCGCGTCGAGCACGTCGGCGACGACCGCGTCCTGCGGGTGCAGGTGGCGGGTCGCCGCGGTGAGCACGGCCGGGGTGCCGGTCGCGTCGGCCAGCCCGAGCAGGTGCGCAGCGTGCCCGGTCGAGGCGGGTGACCCGGGTGGGCCGCCGTGGTCGACGACCTCGATGGCGACGGCCCCGGCGGGCAGCAGGCGGCGCCATGCCGCGAGACGCTCCCGGGCGATGTCCGGCCGACGGTCGAGCAGCGCGGCGCCGACGTCGGAGCCCGGGCCGAGCAGGACCAGCAGCGGTGCCGGCTCCGCGGGGTCGGGGGTGCTCGCGTGCCGGGCGATCATCTGCGGCTGCGCGACCGCGTCGCCCCGCTCACCGGTCAGGTGCACCTCGCTGACGAGGCGGCAGAGCCGCGCCCACCCGACACCGTGCGGGACGCCCGCACCGGCCCCTCGCGCCAGCACCGTGACGCGGGGGTGCCGGGGGTCCACCTCGGCGCCCCCTCGCACCGGCGTGCGAAGGGGGCGGCCCCGCCGCTGTGCCGGACCCGGCCGGGGACCGACGGCCAGGTCGACCCCGAGCACCGGCGCCACGCCGGCCGCGCTCGCCGCCCGGACGAAGCGGACGGCCCCGTAGAGCCCGTCCCGGTCGGTCAGGGCGAGCGCGGGCTGGCCGAGCTCGACCGCCCGGGCGACGAGGTCCTCCGGCGTGCTCGTGCCGTGACGGAGGGAGAAGCCCGAGGCCACGTGCAGGTGGGCGAAGCTCATCCACGCCCTCCCTGTCCGCTCAGCACGGTCAGCACAGTCGAGTCACCGGTGACGGGGACCGGGGGCAGGCCGAGCAGCCCCGCGACGAGCTGGACGAACTCCTCCCCCTGGCGCAGCAGGTCGTCGACCTCGCGCACGCTCATCGGCGCCCCGCTGCGCGCCTCGTCGGACAGCACGGCCCCGAAGAACTGCGCCCACTCGGTCAGCTCGGGCGCCACCCGCGGGAGGAGGTGCCACACGTCGAGCGGGCCGGACCCGGTCGCGCACGCCCGGCCACGGACGGCGAGGACCGCAGCGGCGGCCCGGAGCACGGCCAGCCGGGTCCCGGCGCTGCGCCCGTGCGCCGTGCGGGCCCAGTGCGCGCTCGCCAGGCTCTCGGCGGCGGCGGAGAGCAGGTGGACCGCGCCGTCGACGCGATCGGGGTGCAGGAGCGGTGCGGCAGCCATCGTCACCACCACCTCAGTCCTGCGTCCGCAGCAGCAGCCAGACGGGCCCAGCGGAGACGGCGGGCCCAGCGGAGACGGCGGGCCCAGCGGAGACGGCGGGCCCAGCGGACACGGCAGGCGTGACCGGAACGCCGTCGACGCCGAGGTCGTAGACCCCCGGCGCACTGCTGCGCCCACGGCTGGCCGTCACCCGCCACACGTCCCGGGCGAGCGGGACCTGTGCCAGCGGCTGCTCGGTGGCCGACCGCCACCACGGGTGCCGCTCCTGCCAGTGGGCGATGACCTCGGTCACCCGGTAGAGCCGGCCGCGCCACAGGAACTGCTCCGGCGCCCCGCACCGGTCATCGGGCTGTCCCTCCACGCCCATACGCTGCGGATCGCCCACCCGCACCTCGATGGTCTCCTCCACGAGCCGGACCATGATCAACTCCATCCTCTCGAACACCTGTTCGAACAACAGTAGACCGAGGGGATGACACCGCGTCAAGCACGAGCCACGTAGGCTGGCTCCCGATGGCTCCGAGGAGCGCGGGAGACCGCTGCGCCTCCCCCCCCTTCGCGACTGGAGAACACGTGCCGCACCCCCTGGACCGGGCCGACCTGCGTACGCGGGTCCAGACCCGTCTGGACGCCGAGCTCGACCGCTGGGTGGACGAGCTCGCCGAGATCGGCCCCGACGTCGCCGATCTCATCGACCCCGTGCGCACCCTGCTCGAGGGCGGCAAGCGGCTGCGGGCCGGCTTCGCCTACTGGGGCTGGCGGGCCGCCGGGCAGCCCGACGACGAGGGTGCGGTCACCCTCGCCGCCGCGATGGAGTTCTTCCAGGCCGCCGCACTCATCCACGACGACGTCATGGACGACAGCGAGACCCGCCGCGGCAAGCCGGCGATGCACCGCACGCTCGCGGACGCCCACGGGCACCGCGGATGGCACGGCGACGCGGACCGCTTCGGCACCGCGGGTGCGATCCTCGCCGGCAACCTCTGCCTGGGCTGGTGCGACGACCTCTTCACCGACTCCGGGCTGCCCGCCCGGTCCCTGGCCGCCGCCCGGCCGACCTTCGAGAAGATGCGCGGTCAGCTCATGGCCGGGCAGTTCCTCGACATCGTCACCTCGATGCGTCCGTGGCACCTGCTCGACGACGCGGAGCGCATCGAGCGCTCGCGCCACGTCATCCGCTACAAGAGCGCCCAGTACTCCGTCGAGCACCCGCTCCTCATCGGCGCCACGGCCGGCGGCGCCTCGGAGGAGGACCTGCGGGCGCTCTCCCGCTACGGGCTCGCCCTCGGCGAGGCCTTCCAGCTGCGTGACGACGTGCTCGGGGTCTTCGGCGACCCGGATGCGACCGGCAAGCCGGCCGGGGACGACCTGCGCGAGGGCAAGCGCACCGTGCTGATCGCCCGGGCGCTCGTCGGGGCCGACGAGACCACGACGAGCCGGATCGAGACGTGGCTCGGATCCCCCGATCTCGGCGAGGCGGAGGTCGAGTCCTTCCGTGCGCTGCTCGTCGACACCGGCGCACTCGAGGGCGTCGAGACCGACATCGCGAAGGGGGCGGACACCGCCCGCGCAGCACTGGCCGAGGCGTCCGGGCTGGCTCCCGACGCGCGCGAGCTGCTGGCCGAGCTGATCGACGTCACGACCGCGCGCAGCACCTAGTCACGGCTGCGTCGCGCCGCCCGAGGTGTCAGAGGGCCTCTTCCATGGCCCGGCGGCGCACCTCGGTCTTCGCCCCCTGCCGGATGGCGCCGATCGGCGTGCCCCCGACCAGGCGGTCGTCACGGGTGAACATCCACTCGACGATCTCCTCGTCGGTGAAGCCGCCGTCCGAGAGCACGGTGAAGGTCCCGCGCAGCTCCGGCAGCGGCCCGTCCTCACCGATGAAGTCCGCCGGTACGGAGAGCACGTTGCGCTCGCCGCGGCGCACCGCCACGAGGTCACCCTCCTTGAGCATCCGGCGCACCTCGGTGATGCGCACGCCGAGCTGCTCGGCGATGTCAGGAAGGGTCAGCCACACGGGCTCGGACGGCGCGGACGGCTCGGTGGGGGAAGCATTCTCTGGCGTGTCGTTCACGCCGCACAGTCTGGCAGAGCGGGCGTCGGGAGCGGTTCCCGAACCCACTCGCTGCAGGAATCCGCGCACATTCCGCAATTTTTCGGTACCGTCGCCACTGCAACCACATACGCCACATGGCTCACAGGTGCCCCGCAGACGTCACGGCACCTCCCCTGACCGCACCACCGGGCGCGCCCGACGCCCCCGACATCGGAGTCTCCCTTGGTCCTGCCGCTCTTCGTCCCCGTCCCGGCCACCCCTGTCGCCCCGGCGCTCGACCTGACCGCCGGAACCACCGAGACCACCATCAGCGCCGAAGGATCCAAGCAGCACACGGTCCGCTCCGGCGAGACCGTCTACGGCATCGCCCAGCGCTACGGCGTCTCCCCCACCGCGCTGCTCTCGCGCAACGACCTGCGGAGTGAGGAGTTCATCCACCCCGGGCAGCAGCTCGTGGTGCCCCAGCGCGCCGGCTCGACGGCGCGCGGGGGCGCGACGCCCTCGCGCTCCGGGTCCACCCGCACCTACACCGTGCGCAGCGGGGACACCCTCAGCGGCATCGCCGCCCGCCACGACATGAGCCTGGACCGCTTGCGGTCGCTGAACGGCCTCGGCAACGGCTTCATCCACCCGGGCGAGAAGCTGCGCGTCAGCGGGACCCCGGCCAGGCCCGCCAAGCGTTCGACCAGCCGTCCGGCGGCCTCGTCCTCGTACACGGTCCGCGCCGGGGACACCCTCAGCGGCATCGCCTCCCGCCACGGCATGAGCGTCACCCGCCTGGCCAAGCTCAACGACGTCTCCACCGGCAAGCACATCTACCCCGGCCAGGAGCTGAAGGTCACCGGATCGACGAAGGGCCCCACCCCGACGAAGGAGAACACCTTCTCCGGGCGCACCTACGCCGACTCGATCGTCGCCGCGGCCGACGAGAACCGCGCGATCCTCGCCGGGCGCTCGGTGCCCAGCCGCACCGAGACCCGGGAGATCATCACCCGCATCGCCCGACAGCACGGGGTCGACCCCTCGCTCGCGCTGGCGGTCTCCTACCTGGAGTCCGGCTGGGACCAGCGGCAGGTCTCCGTCGCCAACGCAGTCGGCGCGATGCAGATCATCCCGGCCTCCGGCGAGTGGACCTCCTCCCTGGCCGGTCGTGACCTCGACCTCCTCGACACCGAGGACAACGTCACCGCGGGAGTCCTCCTGCTGAAGGTGCTCACCCAGCAGGCCTCCTCGACCGGTGACGCGATCGGCGGCTACTACCAGGGGCTCGCCTCGGTCGAGGCCAACGGCATGTACGCCGACACCGAGCGGTACGTGGCCAACGTCAAGGCGCTGCGCAAGCGCATGTGATGGAGGGCGAAGGGGGCGAACCTACACTTTGGGCGTGACCACGGCATCCCATCCCCTCGTCGGCGAGGTCGTCGACGGGCGGTACCGCGTGCTGCGGCACCTCGCCGACGGTGGCATGGCCACCGTCCTCCTCGCCACCGACACCCGTCTGGACCGTGAGGTGGCCCTGAAGGTCATGCGGCCCGACCTCGCCGCGGACCAGACCTTCGTCTCCCGGTTCCGTCGCGAGGCGCGCTCCGCCGCCCGGCTGAGCCACCCCAACGTCGTCCCGGTCTACGACCAGGGCGAGGACGACGGCCGGGTCTTCCTCGCGATGGAGTACGTCGAGGGACGCAGCGTCCGCGAGCTCGTCGACGCCGAGGGTGCCCTGACGCCGCGCGCCGCCCTGGACATCATGACGGCGGCCCTCACCGGGCTGACGGTCGCCCACGACGCCGGGTACATCCACCGAGACGTCAAGCCGGAGAACATCCTCATCGCCGACAACGGCCAGGTGAAGGTCGCCGACTTCGGGCTCGCCCGCGCCGTCACGTCGCAGACGACGACCGCCGACGACGGGGTCCTCTACGGCACCGTCGCCTATCTCTCCCCCGAGCAGGTCGAGCGCGGCATCGCCGATGCCCGCAGCGACGTCTACGCCGCCGGGCTCGTCCTCTTCGAGCTGCTCACGGGCACCCGGGCCATCGAGGGCGAGTCGCCGATCCACATCGCCTTCCAGCACGTCCACGGCGGGGTCCCGGCACCGTCGGAGCGGGACCCGGACCTGCCGGCGCCGCTGGACGACCTCGTCGCCCTGGCGACCCACCGTGATCCCGACGAGCGACCGCGCGACGCCGGCGAGTACCTCGACGCCCTCCGGGCCGCCCGGGACGAGCTGACCCCGGGGCAGCTCGACCGCCGCCCCTCGCCCACCGCGACCGGTGCCGCCGCCGGGGCCGCGACCCTGGCCCACCCCCGCCCGAGCCGCACGCGCGCCCTCGGCGCGACGACCACAGCCCGCACCCCGGACGCCACTGCCGCAGTGCCGGCCGCAGCGGACGGGGAGGACCCCCCTTCGCCGTCCCGTCGTCGGGGCCGCGGCCTGCTCGCCGGTCTGCTCGTGCTGCTCCTGCTCGGCGGCGGCGTCGGCTACTGGTACGTGACCGCGGGTCCGGGGGCGAGCGTCCTCGTCCCCGACGTCGCCGGCCAGACACGCGACGAGGCGGCCACCACACTGAGCCGCCACGACCTCGGGCTGACCGAGGAGAGAGCCTTCAGCGAGGAGGTCCCGCAGGGCGCGGCGATCACCTCCAACCCCCCGCCCGAGACCGAGCTGGCGAAGGGGGACGACGTCACCGTCGTCTTCTCCAAGGGCCCGGAGCGCTACGAGGTCCCCGACCTCACCGGGAAGAGCCTCGACGCCGCCGAGGCGGCCCTCGCCGAGCGCAACCTCGCTCTCGGGGGCACCAGCGAGCAGTGGCACGAGTCGGTCGCGGCCGGCGAGGTCATCTCCACGGCGCCCAAGCCGGGCACCGAGCTCAAGCGGGACGAGCAGGTCGCCCTCGTCGTCTCGAAGGGCCCCGAACCGATCACCGTCCCGTCGGTCACCGGCCGGAGCGCCGCGGCCGCGGCCGCGGCGATCGAGGCGGCCGGCCTCGCGGTGGCCCGCGCGGACGACGTCTACTCCACCTCCGTGCCCGAGGGCTCCGTGGCCAGCCAGTCCCCCGCCGACGGCACCCTCACCCGCGGCGAGACGGTCACGATCACCGTGTCCAAGGGACCGCAGATGGTCGCCGTCCCCGAGGTCAAGGGCCTGAGCGAGGCGCAGGCGACGCAGAAGCTCGAGGCGGCCGGCTTCTCGGTCAAGGTCGACAAGTTCTTCGGCGGCGTCCTCGACGAGGTCACCGCGACGCGCCCGTCGGGCGGGCAGAGCGTCGAGAAGGGCTCGACCGTGACGATCCTCGTCATCTGAGCACGAGGACGCCCCCTCCACCCGTGGGGGGCGAAGGGGGCGTGCGGCGCGACCGCGGGTGGGTGGCCCTCAGCGAGCGCCGAGCATCTCGGCGGTGAGGAAGGCCAGCTCCAGGCTCTGCTGGTGGTTCAGCCGCGGGTCGCAGACGCTCTCGTAGCGCTTGTTCAGGTCCTCGTCCAGGATCCGCTCGGCGCCGCCGAGGCACTCGGTGACGTCATTGCCGGTGAGCTCGATGTGCAGACCGCCCGGGACCGTGCCCAGCGACCGGTGGACCTCGAAGAAGCCGCGGACCTCGTCCACGACGTGCTCGAAGTCGCGGGTCTTGAAGCCGGAGGCCGACTCGAAGGTGTTGCCGTGCATCGGGTCGCAGATCCACGTGACGATCGCACCGGAGTCGCGCACCTTCTCGATGATCGGCGGCAGCGCCTCACGGATCGTGTCGTGGCCCATCCGGGTGATGAAGGTCAGGCGGCCGGGCTCGCGCTCCGGGTCGAGCAGGTCGATGATGCGCAGCAGCTCGTCGGGGTCGGCCTTGTCCGAGACCTTCATCCCGATGGGGTTGCGGATCCGGCTGACGAAGTCCAGGTGGGCGTGGTCGAGCTGGCGGGTGCGCTCCCCGACCCACAGGAAGTGGCCCGAGGTGTCGTAGAGGTCGCCGGTGCGCGAGTCCACGCGGGTCATCGGACGCTCGTAGTCCAGCAGCAACGCCTCGTGGGCGGACCAGAACTCGGTGGTCTTCATCGCGTCGAAGTCGACCCCGCAGGCCGCCATGAAGCGCATCGCCTTGTCGATCTCACGGGCCAGGCCCTCGTAGCGACGGTTGGCCGCGTTGGCGACGAAGCCGACGTTCCAGTCGTGGACGCGCCGCAGGTCGGCGAAACCACCCTGGGTGAAGGCGCGCACGAGGTTCAGCGTCGAGGCACTGGCGTGGTAACCGTGCACGAGCCGCTGCGGGTCCGGGTTGCGCGCGTCCGGTGTGAACGCGAAGTCGTTGACCATGTCACCGCGGTAGGCCGGCAGGGTCACGCCGTCGCGGGTCTCGGTGTTCTTGCTGCGCGGCTTGGCGAACTGCCCGGCCATCCGACCCATCTTGACCACCGGCATGCCGGCCCCGTAGGTGAGCACGGCGGCCATCTGCAGGACCGTCTTGATGCGGTCGCGGATGTTGTCGGCCGTCGCGTGGACGAAGGTCTCGGCGCAGTCGCCGCCCTGCAGGACGAAGGCCTCGCCCACCGAGGCGGCTGCCATGCGGTCGCGCAGGTCATCGCACTCGCCGGCGAAGACGAGGGGCGGCAGCGTGCCGAGGGTGGCGACCGCGTCGTCGAGGGCCGCGCGGTCCGGCCACTCGGGCTGCTGGGCCGCCGGGAGGTCGACGGGCAGCGAGCGGTCGGTGGGAGTGGAGGTCGGCACTGCAGTGGTCACCATCCAAGGATAGGCACCTCGGCCCAAGCGGTGGACACCCGTCCACTCTGCGGCACCCTCAGGGCTCGCGGTCGCCCCCGCCCGGCACCCGGTCCGGCTGGTCGAGGCCCCGGCTGATCGCGAACCGGGTCAGCTCCACGCGGTTGTGCAGGTGGAGCTTGCCCAGGATGTTCTGCACGTGGTTCTGGACCGTGCGGTGGGAGAGGACGAGATCGGCGGCGATCTCCCTGGCCGTCATCCCAATCGCGACGTACCGCAGGATCTCGACCTCGCGGTCGGTCAGCTCGGGGACCGACCGTCCGCTCGCGTCCTCCGCGTCCGGCGGTGCGGCCCTGGCGCGACTGCTCATCTCGCGGAACTCCCCGAGCACCAGACCGGCGAGGCCGGGGGTGAAGACGGCCTCCCCCGCCCCGGTGGCGGTCACCGCGTCGCGGATCTCCTCCGGGGAGGCGGACTTGACGAGGTACCCGCTCGCGCCGGCCTTGACCGCCGCCAGGACGTCCTTCTCCTCACCGCTGGCCGAGAGGACGAGCACCCGCGTGGGGAGGTCGCCGATGGCGCGGCAGACCTCGTCGCCACGCATGTGCGGCAGGTTGAGGTCGAGGACGAGCACCTCGGGCACCGTCGCGCGGGTGCGGCGCACGGTCGACGGCCCGTCCGACGCCGTACCGACGACGACGAAGCCGGACTCCTCGAGGTCGCGCACGAGCGCGTCGCGCCACAGCGGGTGGTCGTCGGCGACGAGGACCGTCGGCGGGGTCGGGGCAGCGGTCATGAGGAGGAGCCTGCCATGTGCTCGGCCGGCAGCGTGAGGATCACCGTGGTCCCTCCGCCGGCCGGGGACCGCCAGCTCGCGTCCCCTCCCAGGTCGACCATCCGGCCGCGGATGGAGCTGCTGGCACCCAGCCGTCCCTCCGCGGTCGCCTCGACGAGGCGTTCGGGTGCGGTGCCGGTGCCGTTGTCACGGATCACGACCTCGATGCGCTCGTCGTCGGCGTCCAGCAGCACCCAGGCACGGGCGTCGTCGCCGGCGTGCTGCTCGACGTTGTCCAGGGCGGCGACCACGGCCGCCTCGACCTCCTGCGCCGTCGCGGTGGGCAGGCGCACCTCGCCCGCGGGGAGGACGACCTCGACGCGCCCCGATCGCAACCGGCCCAGCGTCACGGCAAGATCGGTGCAGTCCGCCGCCGGTGTGGCCGTCCCGGCCCTCGGCGGGACCGGGTCGAGGCGCGAGATCATCGTGCGCAGGGACCGCTCCTGGTCCGCGGCGAGCTCGGCGAGGCCCACCCCTTCGCCGCCCATGTCCCGGCCGCGTCGGTGGATCAGGGCGAGCGCCTGCAGGACGCCGTCGTGGACCTGGCGCCCGATCCGCTCGCGCTCGGCCAGCCGCTCGCTGGCCGCGATGGCCTGCTCGAGGCGCTGCTGGCTCTCGCGGGCCAGCTGCACGGCCAGTCCGAGCAGCACACCGAGCAGGAGCAGCAGGACGATGTTGTGGTAGGTCAGCTGGCTGGGCTCGACGGCCTGGATGATGTTGGCCACCGAGATCACGAGCGCGGCGAGCAGACCACCGCGTACCCCCGCGAGCAGCGCCCCGGCGATCACCGGCGAGGCGGCCCACACCCCGGGGACGGTGGAGATCCCGTCGGCGACCGACGCGGGGTCGTAGACCTCGCTGGTCAGGAAGATGCCGACGCAGGCGATGACCAGCTCGACGCCGACGGCGAGCACGGTGGGTCGTCGCAGCAGCGGTGCGATGACCGACCAGGCCAGGGCGAGCACGCCGTAGGCGATGATCGGCCACCACAGGATGACGTGCTCACGGTGGACGACGACGAGCACGCCGGCGTAGACGATCGCCAGGAACCGGTAGAGCGCGAGGCCACGCCCCCCGGCGCTGTCGATGAGTGGCGAGGGGTGGTAGCGCCGCGGCGCGGCACCGCCCCACGGCTCGATGGTCATGGCCTAGAGCCCGTCCCGGCTCTCCCGCGACCAGGGGTTGACCTCGTTGTCGTCGTCGCCGAGTGCCTCCTCGAGCTCCGGGGCGGCCCGTCCGGGTCGGGCGGCCTCCTGCAGCTCGCGAGCGCGGCGCCTGGCCCTGGTGACCAGGCGCTCCTTCATCGACGTGGCGTACATGTCGACGTACTCCTGCTGGGACAGCTGCATCAGCTCGTACATGATCTCGTCGGTGACGGAGCGCAGCACGAAGCGGTCGCCCTCCATCCCCTCGTAGCGCGAGAAGTCGAGCGGGCGGCCGATCTTGACCCCGATCCGCCGGATGTTGGGGATGATCTGACCGGTTGGCTGGGCCTTGTCGGTGTCGATCATGGCCACCGGGATCACCGGGACGCCTGCGGTGAGCGCCATGCGGGCGACGCCGGTGCGACCGCGGTAGAGGCGGGAGTCGGGCGAGCGGGTCCCCTCCGGGTAGAGCCCCAGGAGCTCGCCGCCCTCGAGGACCTTCAGCCCGGCGCTGAGCGCGGCCTCGCTCGCCTTGCCGCCGCTGCGGTCGATGGGCAGCTGCCCGGCGCCGCGGAAGAAGGCAGCGGTGAGGCGTCCCTTGACGCCCTTGCCGGTGAAGTAGTCGGCCTTGGCCAGGAAGGTGAGGCGCCGGTCGAGGACGAGCGGGAGGAAGATCGAGTCGGAGAAGGACAGGTGGTTGCTCGCCAGGATGGCCGCTCCCTCGTCGGGGATGTGCTCCAGGCCCTCGACCCGCGGTCGGAACAACAGCTTGAGCACGGGTCCGATGAAGACCATCTTGAGCATCCAATAGAACACCTGGCACCTCCTCCTGATCGCACCGAACTCTACGACACGTCGGGGCGTGCGAGACTGGTTGCAGCGCACCACGACGTCACGGATTGGCGGAAGAAGCAGATGGCGGAGCGACAGCACCCCGAGGAAAGGGATGTGGACGCGATCTTCGCGTCGATCGTCGCCCGGTGGGACGAGACCCCCCAGGAGGAGTCGGCCACCGGCACCTCGGCCGGTCCCGAGGGGCCGAGCGAGACGCCTGCCGCACCGCCCCGCCGCCAGTCGACCGGCGACGTCCGGCTCCCCCCGCCTCCGGGACGCCAGGGTCCGACCCAGTCCACCGGCGACGTCGACGTCCCCATGCCCGGCCGGGGCGGGCGACCGCGCGAGGAGCCCCCCGCAGAGCCGGTCCCGTGGCGCACCGACCCGACGAACTCCGTCGCGGACGCGCTCATGGCCGGCGACGACGGCTTCCTCGGGGACGCCGACGACGAGGAGGGCTACACGCCACCCCCGCCTGCGCCGCTGCCCCCGCTGGATGACCGCCTGTTCTGGGGGGCCGTGGTCGGCCTCGTCCTCGGCCCGCTCGGGTTGCTGTGGATGCTGCTGACGCGCTCGGCCGGCTTCTGGTTCACGATGCTCGTCATCGCCCTGATCCTCGGGGGCTTCGCGTGCATCGTGCTGCGCCAGCCCACCAGGCGCGGCTACGACCCCGACGACGGCGCCCGCGTCTGAAGGCTGCCCGGCGGCCCGGCGTCCGGGCGGCACCGCTCAGGCCTCCTCGGCCCCCAGTGTGGCGGCGCCGATGAGCCCGGCGTCGGGACCGAAGCGGGCCGTGACGATCCGCGCCGCCGGGCGGTACCCCCGCCCGGCCAGCTGGCGGGCGAAGGTGTCGCGTGCGGGTCCGAGCAGCAGGTCCTCGGCGGCGCTCACTCCCCCGCCGACGATGAACACCTCCGGGTCCAGTGCCGCCGCGAGGTCGGCGATGCCGACGCCCAGCCAGTGCCCGATCTCGGCGAGCAGCTCGACGGCCGTCGCGTCCCCCTCCTTGGCCGCGTCGGTGATCCGCGGCCCGGTCAGGTCCTCGACGTCACCGCCGACGTGGGCGATGAGGTCGGCCGCCATCGGGGAGTTGGCCATCGCCATGCCCCGGGCCTCGCGCACGAGCGCGTTGCCGGAGGAGTACTGCTCCCAGCAGCCGCGGTTGCCGCACTCGCACCGCTGGCCACCGGGCACGACCTGCATGTGCCCGAACTCCCCCGCGATCCCGTAGCGTCCGCGGACCAGGTGGCCGCCGACGAGGAGGGCGCCGCCGATGCCGGTGCCGAGGGTGATCATCACGGCGTGGGTGGCCCCGCGTGCGGCGCCGAAACGGTGCTCGGCCCACAGGGCCGCGTTGGCGTCGTTCTCGATGACGATCGGCAGGTCGATGCGCTTGCCGAGGGACTCGCGGAGCGGCTCGTTGCGCCACGACAGGTGCGGCGCGAAGACGACGGTCGCCCGGTCGGCGGCCACGAACCCGGCGGCGCCGACCCCGACCGTGGCCGGCCGCTCGAGACCGGCCTCCTCGGCGAGCACGAGCAGCTCCTCGAAGACCTCGACGATGGTGTCCTCGACGATGCGGGGTGCGTTGGAGCGGTCGGGGGTGTCGCGCCGGGTGCGCACGAGGATCCGTCCGTCGTCGTCGTCGAGGACCCCGCCGGAGACCTTCGTCCCGCCGATGTCGATGCCGATGCGCGTGCTCACGTGGTGACCTCCCGGGCCAGGGTGGCTGCACCGACGAGCCCGGCGTCGTTGCCGAGGGTGGCGACCACGATGGTCGGCGACGGACGGTGCCCGCGGCCGATGAGGTGCGCGGCGAAGGCCTCCCGGGTCGGGTCGAGGAGCAGGTCGCCGGCGTCGGCGACTCCCCCGCCGATGACCACGACGGCCGGGTCGACGACCGCGCACACCGAGGCCATGCCTTCGCCCAGCCGGGTGCCGAGCCGGGCGAAGAGGGCGACCGCGCCCTCGTCGCCGTCCCGGGCCAGCTCGGTCACGTCCTGGCCGGTGAGCGCCTCGGGAGCGTCGCCGCAGCGCTCGCGCAGTCCGGCCCCCGTCGCCTCGCCGGACGAGATGAGCTCGCGGGCGTAGCGCTCAAGGGCGGTCCCGGAGGCGTAGACCTCGAGGCATCCGTGGTTGCCGCAGCCGCAGCGTGGGCCGTGCGGGTCCATGGTGACGTGCCCGATCTCGCCGCCGATGCCGAAGGCGCCCCGCAGGAGCCGGTCGTCGATGACGCACCCACCGCCGACCCCGGTGCCGACGGTGGCCAGCAGCATGTCGTCGCAGTCGACGCCGGAACCGAAGCGGTACTCGCCCCAGGCCGCGGCGTTGGCGTCGTTCTCGAGCACGACCTCGTGACCGGTGCGCCGACGGACCTCGCCGGCGACGTCGAGATCGCGCAGGGGCAGGTTGGGCGAGAACCACAGGCGGCCGGCCCGGCCGTCGACCATGCCGGCGCAGGCCATGCCGACACCCGAGACCTGACCACCGGCTGCGGCGACGAGCGTCGTGACCAGCTCGGCGGTGGCATCGAGGATCTGCGACGCGCCCTCCCCCGGCGTGGCCAGCTGCTCCCGGTGGGTGATCCGGCCCTCGGCGTCGACGAGTGCTCCCGCGATCTTGGTGCCCCCGATGTCGATCCCGACCGCTGGTGCCTGGCTCATCGCTGCATCACGCCTCACTCGTGGGGTGCATGGCCGTGGCGGCCTCGTCGTCGTGCACGGTGATGCGCACACCCGCGGAGCGTCGCGGCTCGTGGTGGGGCGGGTCACCGAAGTCGGCACCGAGCGCGCCCGCGACGGTGTCGCTGCCGAAGGTGGCCCGCGTCAGTGCCTCCGCGAGCATGCTCGCCCCGGTCATCGCCCGGCGGGCGGTGGCTCCGTCGACGCGGCGCAGGTCCTCGCCGAGCCCGTCCAGGTCGACCTCCGAGAGGACCTGCAGGAGCTGGACGACCACGTCCTGGGGTTGTGAGTGCTCATCCACGGGGCCACACCCTCTCATCAGGGGTCATGGTGAGCGTGAGCACACCCCCGGCGACACCAGCGCGCTCGACCTCGCACCGGCGCAGCACCGACGGCAGCAGCACGCGACGGGTGCGTCCGGCGCAGCCCAGGACGAGCTCGTCCTCGTGCCGCACGAGATCGAGCTCGGCGGCCCGCACTCCCGGGAGCCCGATGTGGAGCAACCACTCCTGACCGCGGCGCTCGACCGGCGGCAGGTCCGGGCTCGCCGCGACCGGGAGGTGCTCCACGCCGGTCCCCCCGGGGGGATGCACGGCGGTGAGCGTGCGGCCCATGAGCGCCAGCAGCACCTCCGCGTCGGCACGACGGGCGGACCCGACCGGTCCGTCCGGGGCCGCGAGGTGGATGGCGGTCCGCCCGGGGTCGGCCAGCGCGCTGTCGAGCCCCTCGAGCAGGTCGGCGCCCTCACGCAGTGCGGCGAGAACCGGGGGCTTCGGGCAGGGCAGGGCGCCGACTCCCTCGGGGGCGACGAGCACCTCCCAGCGGGCGACCACCGGCACGAAGGCCGCGAAGGCACGGGCCACCCGCTGCGGCAGGTCGAGCAGGCGGGAGACCTCGGTGTCGACCTCGGTGACGAGCTCGTGGCCGTCGGCCGTGGCCTGGTCCAGCGATCGGGCGAGGTGCAGGAGCCCCGGCAGCTCCGCGGGCAGCAACCGTGCCACGAGGTCGGCGACGACGGGAGAGGGCAGGTCGAGCGCGGCGAGCAGGCGGTCCAGGTGGTGCTCGATGGCCTCGAGCACGGGATCGTGGCCGTCCGGTTCCCGGCTGCGGACGAGGGGGCGAAGGGATGTGGTCGCGGCGACGCGATCCGTCACCGTGGCGGCATGCTCGCCCCCACCGACGACGAGGTGTGCACGCACGGGCCGATCAGGCCTCGGCGCGCTTCTTGAGGTCACGCAGCGCCGAGTCGACGATGACCTTCTCCGCCTTGCGCTTGAGCATGCCCAGCATCGGCACCCTCACGTCGACGGTCAGCTCGTAGACGACCTCGGTCCCTCCGTCGGGCGTCGAGGCGAGCGTGTAGGACCCGTCCATCGCCTTCAGGACGGTGGCCTCCACAAGGTTCCACGAGGCGACACCCTGGCCGTCCTCCTCGACGTCCCAGACGTACTTGAGCGTGTAGGTGTCCTTGATCGGGCCCGCGTCCAGGCCGAACCGCGCCTGGTCGGGCCAGCCGTCCCCGTCCTCGGTGAGGATCTCGACGGCGGAGAACTCGCTGATCCACTCGGGGTAGGCCTCGAGGTCGGCGATGATGTCGAGCACCTCCCCTGCGGGTGCCTCGACGACGATGCTGGAGCGGGTGCTGTCGGCCATGGCGGGAGACTATCGCGTACGACCCTCGAGCCGGTCCTTGATGTCGTGGACGCCCTCCTTCCACCGACGACGGTGGCGCCGCTCCCACCGACCGGGTCCGGACCGCTGCTCCCCGCGGAGGAAGTGGTGGACGATCGTGCCGCCCGGCACCTCCTCCAGCCAGATCTCCACCCGGCCGGTGACCTCTCCCCCGGTCCACCAACGCACCCCCTTCGCTCCCCGGTCCTGCGCGACCTCGCGCTGCAGCCCCGGCCACAGTCGGTCGAGTACGCCCGGCTCGTCCAGCGCCGCCCGCACCGCACGCGGCTCGGCGCGCACGAAGGTCTCGTCGACGACGTCGATGACGGGTGCGCTCCTGAGGCGCATGGCGGGCTCCTTCGGCGATCGGGGACGACGGGGCGGGGACGAGGCGAACGGGGGTCGGCGACCGTGCCCACGTTATGGCCTCCGTCACCGCCCACGCCCCTGACCCGGGGACGACTCGGCGGTAGGCTCGCTTCGATCCCAGAACCTAGGCACGGCCGGTCCGCACGGCGAACGAAGGAGAACTCGTGAACGACAGCACGATGCCTCGACTCATCGAAGGCAACCCCACCGACTCCCTGGCGGACCTGCCGGGCCGGAACGCGGCGACGGAGCCGCAACGGGTCTCCTTCACGGTCAAGGAGCAGGGCGCCTGGCGCGACGTGACCGCTGCCCAGTTCAACCAGGACGTCCGCGGCCTCGCCAAGGGCCTGATCGCCGCCGGGCTCGCGACCGGTGACCGTCTCGCCATCATGGCCCGCACCCGGTACGAGTGGACCCTGCTGGACTTCGCGACGTGGACCGCCGGTGGCGTCCCCGTGCCGATCTACGAGACGAGCTCGGCCGAGCAGGTCGAGTGGATCGTCAAGGACTCCGGCACGCGCTTCGTCGTCGTCGAGACGGGCGCGCACGAGAGCGTGGCCGCCGAGGCCCGCGGCAACCTCGATCACGTCAAGGAGCTGTGGGTCATCGACAACGGCGACCTCGACCGGCTCGTCGAGGCCGGCTCGACCATCAGCGACGAGGACCTCGAGGCCCGGATCGGCGGTCAGCAGCGCGACTCCCTCGCGACCATCATCTACACCTCCGGGACGACCGGTCGCCCCAAGGGCTGCGAGCTGACGCACGACAACTTCCTCGGTCTCGCGGAGAACACGATCGCCAAGCTCGGCGACGTGCTCAACAAGGACGAGGCGTCCACGCTGCTCTTCCTGCCGCTCGCGCACGTCTTCGCCCGCTTCATCGAGGTCCTCGCCGTCACGGCGAACCGCCGGATGGGCCACAGCGCGGACATCGCCAACATCCTCGACGACTTCCAGTCCTTCCGGCCCACCTTCATCCTCGCCGTGCCGCGCGTGTTCGAGAAGATCTTCAACAAGGCCAACGAGCAGGCGACCGCCGACGGCAAGGGCAAGATCTTCGCCAAGGCCGCCGACACCGCCATCGCGTGGTCCGAGGGCCAGGACACCGGCTCGGTGCCGCTGAAGGTGAAGCTCCTGCACGGCGTCTTCGACAAGCTCGTCTACAGCAAGCTGCGCGCGAAGATGGGCAACAAGGTCGAGTACGCCGTCTCCGGTGGGGCACCGCTCGGCACGCGTCTGGGCCACTTCTTCCGCGGCATCGGCGTGACCGTCCTCGAGGGCTACGGCCTGACCGAGACCACCGCGCCGGCGACGGTCAACATCCCGGAGAAGGTGAAGATCGGCACCGTCGGCCCGCCGCTGCCGGGCGTCTCGATCAAGGTCGCCGACGACGGCGAGGTCATGATCAAGGGCCTGAACGTGCTGCGCGGCTACCACGACAACGAGGAGGCGACTCTCGAGGCGCTCCGGGACGGCTGGTTCCGCACCGGCGACCTCGGTGAGCTCGACGAGGACGGCTACCTGAAGATCACCGGTCGCAAGAAGGAGATCCTCGTGACCGCCGGCGGCAAGAACGTCGCCCCCGCCGTCCTCGAGGACCGCCTCAAGGCGCACCCGATCATCAGCCAGTGCCTCGTCGTCGGTGACGGCAAGCCCTTCATCGCCGCGCTGGTCACCCTCGACGAGGAGATGCTGCCGGGATGGGCCGCCAACCACGGCCTCGGCTCCATCACCGTCGAGCAGGCGCGCACGAACGAGACGGTGCTCGCCGAGATCCAGGGCGCGGTCGACGAGGCCAACAAGGCCGTCTCCAAGGCGGAGTCGATCCGCAAGTTCTCCGTCCTCAGCGAGGACTTCACCGAGGAGAACGGCACCCTCACCCCGTCGATGAAGCTCAAGCGCAATGTCATCATGCGCGACTTCCTCGAGGAGGTGGAGAGCCTCTACGGCAACTGACCCGCACCGGTCAGGTCATCCCGCGCGGTTGGCCCCACCGGCCGTCACGTCGTACTCCGACCAGGGCTCGCGCTGTGCGCGGGCCCTGGTCGCGTTCTCCGCGCTGACCAGCCCGCTGGCGACGAGCCGTGAGACGACCTCGCGCTCACGACGGTCCAGCGGCAGGTCCGACGCGCTCGGGTCCTCGAGGGCGACCGGTGACTGCAGCGCGGTCACCATGCAGTCCGCACACCCCACGTCCCGCACCGGACACGTGGCGCAGTCGATCGTCAGGGACGCTCCTGCTCGACGGCTCATGTCCGTCACCTCCTCCTGGTCACCGGGGCGATCCCGGCAGGAACCACGCTAGGAGGGCCCACCGACAACGCAGCCAGGTGCCGACCCCGGCCTCAGCACCACTCGAGCCGCCGTCCGTGCCCGTGGGTCCATGCGACGGCCTGCCCGTCCAGGGCGAGGCAGAAGCCGGCGTCGACCGGCTCGCAGGGCGCGGTCGCGCTCACCCCGGGCAGCACATCGACCCCCTCGTTGCTGATCCAGTGCGCCGCACCCCCGTCGGCGCGCACCCGCTCGAGCGCCTCGGTGACCACCTGCGGCCAGGCCCGCCGACCCCCTTCGTCCAGGTAGGCGATGACCGCGGTGTGGAAGACGACGAGCGTCGCCCCGGGCGCGGCCGCCCGCGCCCGCTCGACCGCCTCGTCGAGGGAGGTGCGCAGGTCACCGGTGATCACGTCGACCGCGACGTCGGCGACCTGCTCGCACGCCGCCGCCAGCCGCTGCCGCCGGTCCTCGTGCTCGGGCCACACGAGCGTCTCCAGCCACGCGGCGTTGTCGTCGGCGGACAGGTCGAGCGGGTTGAGGTCCACGCCACCGCGGTGGACCACGACGGGCGGCGAAGGGGGGATCGGCGCCGGGCCGGTCACCGTGCACTCCAGGACGACCGGCGACGGTCCCCCGACCGGGTCGATGCGGGCGACCTCCGCGCCCCCGTCGTCGAGGTAGCGGTAGGACCAGCGGTCCGGGTGGAGGCACAGGCCGGCGCTCGCGCCGACCTCGACGAGGGCCAGCGGACCCGGCAGACCGGACAGCAGCGGCAGGAGCGAGGCGGACCGGCCGACCTCGTTGGTCTGCGTCGCGCGGGTGAGGATCGTCTCGCGGACCCGGGACCACCTCGTGAGCAGGACGTCCCGCAGCCCCCCGTCGGCGTCGTAGCACGAGGGCGTGGCCGCACCGTGCCACCGCGCCGCGGCGAAGACGAGGTTGGGCTGGCGCTTGGCGGTCGGCAGCTCCTCCAGCAGCGCGAGCACCTCGGGGTCCTGCGCCACCCCGGCCGCCCACCGCGCGAAGGTGGCGGACTCCCCCTTCGCCTCGTGCTCGGCGAAGTGGGCGTAGAAGCCGGCGACGTCGCCGAGCTCGTCCATCGTGCGCATGCGGTCAGGGTGCCACGAGGGGCCGCGCCGCGCCGCCTCCCGGACGTTGTCGGGGCGCTCGCCTACGGTCAGGCGCATGGAGGTCGTGCAGGACAGGTTGGATGATCTCGGCACACCCCTGGCCGAGGTCACCTTCGTCGTCGTCGACCTCGAGACCACGGGTGGGTCGGTGCGTGACTGCGGCATCACCGAGATCGGCGCGGTCAAGGTGCGCGGCGGCGAGGTCCTCGGCGAGCTGCAGACCTTCGTCAACCCCGGCGAGCCGATCCCCGCATTCATCCAGTCGCTGACCGGCATCACCGATGCCATGGTCCGCGACGCCCCCCGCACCGGGACGGCCGTGGCCGGTTTCCTCGAGTTCGCGAAGGGGGCGGTGCTCGTGGCGCACAACGCCGGCTTCGACATCGGCTTCCTCAAGGCGGCGTGCGCGGCCCACGACCTGCGCTGGCCCGGGTCGACGGTCGTCGACACCGTCCGGCTGGCCCGGCAGGTCGTCAGCCGCGACGAGGTCGCCAACCACAAGCTGGGCACCCTCGCCCGCCACTTCGGGGCCGCGACGACCCCCGACCACCGGGCGCTGCACGACGCCAAGGCGACCGTCGACGTCCTCCACGGGCTCATCGGCCGCCTCGGGTCGGTCGGCGTGGACACCCTGGAGGAGCTGAGCTCCTACTCCTCGCGGGTGAGCGACGCGCAGCGCCGCAAGCGACACCTCGCCGACGGCCTGCCCGGCGCCCCCGGGGTCTACGTCTTCAAGGACGAGCACGGCGAGCCGCTCTACGTCGGCACCTCCGTGGACATCCGCACGCGCGTGCGCAGCTACTTCACCGCCTCCGAGCAGCGTCGCCGGATGGGCGAGATGGTCCGGCTGGCCACGCAGGTGACCCCGATCGTGTGCGCCACCACCCTCGAGGCGCAGGTGCGTGAGCTGCGGCTGATCGCCGAGCACAAGCCGCGCTACAACCGTCGCTCGCGCAACCCCGAGCGGGTCTGGTGGCTCAAGCTCACCGACGAGGCCTTCCCCCGGTTGTCGATCGTGCGCTCGATCGGCCCGGACGACCTCGCGTACGCCGGTCCCTTCGGTGCGCGGGGCAGCGCCGAGGAGGCCATGGCCGCACTCCACGACGCCGTGCCGCTGCGCCAGTGCCTGACCCGGATCTCCCCGCGGAGGCCCACCTCCGCCTGCGTCCTGGCGGAGATGGGGCGGTGTGCCGCCCCGTGCACCGGCGCGGTGACCGTGGACGAGTACGCCGAGACCGTCGCCGCCGCCGCAGGGGTTCTCGTCGGCGACTCCCGTGCCGCCGTCACCGCGGTGCGCGAGCGGATGCGCACCCTGTCCGAGGCCGAACGCTTCGAGGAGGCGGCTGCCCTGCGTGACCGGCTCGCCGCCCTGGTCAAGGCCGCCTCCCGCAACCAGCGCGCGGCGCCCGTGCGCGAGGCGGCCGAGATCGTCGCCGCCCGGCGCGCTCCGCGTGGTGGCTGGGACCTCGTCTGCGTCCGTCACGGCCGCCTGGCCGGCAGCACCCACTCCCCCGCGGGTGCCGACCCGATGCCCTACGTCGCCGCCCTGCAGGCCAGCGCGGAGGTGGTCGGAGCCCCCACCGGCCCCGGCACGAGCGCGCTGCCGGCCGAGACCGAGCTCGTCCTGCGCTGGCTCGAGGCCGAGGGCACCCGGCTGGTGCACATCGACGGTGAGTGGACCTGTCCCGTCGGTGGTGCCGCCGCTGCCCACCACGAGCTCGCTCCTGCTCTAGGGTGGGCCTCGTGATCACCGCAATCGTGCTCATCCATGCCGAGGTCGACCGCATCCCCGAGGTCGCCCAGACCATCGCCGACCTCGACGGCGTGAGCGAGGTCTACTCCGTCGCCGGCGACGCCGACCTGATCGCCATGGTCCGGGTCACCCGGCACGAGGACCTCAACGAGGTCATCGCCGGCCGTCTGAACAAGGTCGAGGGCATCGTCGACACCTCGACGCACATCGCCTTCCGGGCCTACAGCCACCACGACCTCGACGCGGCGTTCAACATCGGCCTGGAGTGATCTGATCTCCCGTGGAGGGGACCCAGGCGTGGGCATGGGCCGGTGTCCTCTGCCGTGTCCTCGGTGAACTACCCACGGGATCATGGCATCCATCGTGTCCATGGACCGCTCACGACGCGAGAACCGCCGCACTCGAGATCCGAGCTCGGAACGCATGACACCACTCACTCCGAGACCGACGCCACCTGCCGCGAAACCACACGCCCCAACTCCGAGAATCTTCCGTGTGCCGCCAAGGCACTCCTTCTCGGGGCGGTTGCGCCCTCGGCTGGGCGCCCTGCGTGGGCCCGACTGTCGGGGCACTTCTCGCACTCAACTTCGCCGGTGACGCATCGATGACCTGCGGGGTCCTTCTCGCCATCGCCCACTGCCTTGGACGTCCTTCCTCTTCATCGCCGCAGCCCACGGGCGCTGAGTTCGGTATCCGCACGGGGTCACTCGTTGTCAATGCTGGATTCACGTGGCCGGCGCGATCCTGCTGATCATCGTCGGACTGCTCCTGCTCACCGGCAGACGGGAGTACTTTAATCAGAGGGCTGCAGAGCCAACTCATCGGCGACGTGGAGCTCATCTGCCAGCCGACAGGGCTCGTCTGGAGGGTTTCATCACCACGAGTCCTGGATGGGATAGGCGGGCCACATAGGATGGAGGCCCCCGCTGGGCTCGTGCTGCCAATGGGAAGGAGTTGACCGTGCCGGATGGGTTCGTGCTGGTGCTGGTCTTGGCCGCGTTGCCGACGCTGGGCAACTTCTTGGGTGGTGTGGCCGCGGAGTTGTTCCGGATCTCCGCCCGGACTCTGAGTCTGGCACTGCACCTGGCGGCGGGCATCGTGTTGGCAGTGGTCGGGCTGGAAATGATGCCACAGGCCCTGAACGCGCAGACCCCGTGGGTACCGATCGCGGCCTTCCTGGTCGGCGGAGCCGTCTTCATAGGGCTGGAGCGCGCCATCGCCAAGATCCGCCGCCGCGTCGGCGGACAAGAGGGTGGCACCGGCCCGCTGGCCATCTACTCCGGGGTGGCGATCGACCTGTTCAGCGACGGGGTGATGATCGGCACCGGCACGCTGGTGGACCCCCGGCTGGGGCTGCTGCTTGCCTTGGGTCAGGTCCCCGCCGATGTACCCGAGGGATTCGCCGCCGTGGCGACCCTGCGTAGGGCTGGCACGCCCCGCACCAGCCGGCTGGTGATGTCGTCGGCCTTCGCCGTCCCCATCCTCCTCGGAGCCGCCCTGGGCTACTTCGCGCTTCGGGATGCCCCCGAACTGGCCACGTTGTCCGTGCTGGCTCTAACTGGCGGGATCCTTACCAGCGTCGTGGTGGAGGAGATGATCTCCAAGGCCCACGAGGGCCAGACGAGTCGTCTCGACCCAGTCTTCCTGACCGGCGGCTTCGCCCTGTTTGCCCTCGTATCCGTCTACCTGGCTTGACAAACGTCGGCGTCCCCGAGAGATCCATGGCATCTTCTCGCTCCGCTGCCTCCGCCTTCACCCGGCTTTGAAGCCCTCAGGCGTCACCGTCGTTTGGCCAAATCCGGCCGTCGGCAACTAGCGTCCTAGCGGTGACCATCCTGTCCGACGTAGTTGCCCGTGCGATGCTCGTCGCCCTCTCCTGATCGATGAGCATCGGTTTCCGCCTCCCCGACACCGTGCGGCGAACGAGGAGCGCGACCTCACGTGGGTTGGCGCCGGGTGCCGCCCTGATGGTGGGCGCTGCGACCCTCTGGTGGTTGGCGTTGCCACCGCGCGGGTGGTGGGTGCTTTTCCCGCTGGGGACCGCTGCATTCATGCTGGCCCTGGCCGGTCGTCCGCTGCGTGAGCGTCTGTGGCTCGGTGCGCTGGGTGGAGTGGTCCATTACGGCATGGCCCTGCGCTGGCTCACTGATTTCACGGGTGCCGGTTACCTGGCCGTCGTCGCGCTCGAGACAGCACTGCTGGTACTCGTCGCAGCGGTGTCGTTCGCAGTCCCGACACGGGCGGGCACGATCACCGGACAGCACGTGTGGCCGGGCTGGTGGCTGGCCACCCCCGCCGCGCTCGTGTTGCTGGAGGCGGTCCAGAACCGCTTCCCATTCGGCGGATTTCCGCTGCCGTCGCTGGGCTTCAGCCAGGTCGACGGGCCGTTCATGGGCGCGGCACCTCTCGGTGGTTCCCTGCTGGTGACCGGTCTCGCGGCGTTGACCGGAGCCGCGGGAGTTGCCCTCGTCGTCGGCTCGAGCCGGACCCGCGCGGCGGCTGCGGTCAGCGTGGTGCTGGCCGTCGCTGTGCCACCGGCAGTGCCGGACGCTGTGGGGACCGCCGCTTCGGGCACGCTCGACGCAGCGATCGTCCAAGGAGGGGGTGCTCGCGGGGTGCACGTGATCCAGTCGGTGGATGCCACGGCCGAACACCTGCGGGCTGCCCGTGGCATCACTGGGTCACCGGATCTCGTGCTCATGCCGGAGAGCATCGCCCACGTCGAGGGTCCGATAGGTCGGACATCCGTGGGTGCTCGCTTCGCCGACCTGGCCCGTCGGCTCGGGACGAATCTCGTCGTCGGGACGACCGAGGCCGAGGGGCGGGACCGCTTCCGCAACGCATCCCTCCTGTGGGGACCGGAGGGGAACCTGCTGGGTCGATACGAGAAGCACCACCGTGTGCCCTTCGGCGAGTACCTCCCGTTGCGGGACCTGGTCGAGCCGCTCAGCGACCTGACGCGACTGGTGCCGCGCGACGCCATTGCCGGTCGTGGTCCCGCGGTGCTCGAGCCGCGGGGAGTGCCCCCGATGGGTATCGTCATCTCGTACGAGACGTTCTTCGCTGACAGGGTCGCGGCGGCAGTGCGTGCCGGCGGACAGCTGGTCCTCGCTCCGACGAGCGCATCGTCCTTTACCGGCCAGGACGTCCCGGCGATCGAGGTCGCCGCGTCCCGCCTGCGCGCCAAGGAGTTCGGTCGCACCGTCCTGCAGGCCGCACCCACGGGGTACTCGGCCATCATCCGACCCGACGGTGCGCTGACCGAACTCAGCGGTCTGGGGACGCGTGAGCTGCTGAGTGCCAGTGTCCCCCTGCGTACCGGCATGACGCCCTATGCGCGCATGGGCGACACCCCGATGCTCGCGCTGCTCCTCCTCATCGCGTTACTGAGTCTCCACGCCCTCCGTCGCCGCGCCGTCTGACCGGCGGTCCATTTCGCGAGCGGGGGTCCGACGGTGCGGGAAGAACCCGGCGCCCAGCCTGGCTTGGCCCGCCTGGAGGCCCACGCCGAGAGATCGGCCTTCGGAGTGCAGCCATGTCTCTGTGCGGCCGCCTGCTCTACGCGGGGCACAGGATTCCGTGGCGCCCGGCATCAGACGACAGTCATCCAGTACGTCCAGAACCGTTGGGCGATGAGCACGACGATCACCAGGTACCAACCAGTGAGGACTGTTCCGCGATAGTCGTTGAGCACGTCCACGATCCCGCGTCGGCGTGGACTTCTCTTGCTCCGCTGGAGGGTGTGGATGGTGGTGTGCCAGAAGACGGCGATGGTCACGACCCACACGAGCATGCAGTAGGGGCACAGTGCGCCGATGACGTAGAGGCTCTGGTAGATCAGCCAGTGGATGAAGAGCACGGCGAAGGTGACGCTGGCCTGGGTGGCCGTCCACAACCAGGGGCGGATGGTGGCGCCGGTGAGGACCACCACGGCGAACATCGACAGGGCGGCGAAGCCGGCGACGCCGATGATCGGGTTGGGGATCCCGAACGCTGCTGCTTGGGGTGTGTTCATCACCGACCCGCAGGAGAGAATGGGGTTGATGCTGCAGGTGGGGACGTAGTCGGGGTTCTTCAGCAGGGCGATGCTCTCCACGAGCAGCACCACGGCTGCGACGAGACCGAGCAAGCCCCCGGTGAGGTAGAGCAGCCCGAGTCCGCGGTCGGCGGGCCCAGAAGTGGCGGCGGCCTGTGTAGTCGGATCAGTCATCGACTGCGGCATCGAGCGCGGTTTCGAGGTCGGCGACGGTGGTGGGCTCGAGCTTCTCGCCGTCGAGGAAGAAGGTCGGCGTCCCGGTGACGCCCAGGTTCATGGCGTCTTGCTTGCTCTGCTCGATGCGTTCCTTCAGGGCGGGGTCATCTAGGTCGGCGCGGAACTGCTCCATGTCCAGGCCCAGCTCCTTGGCGTACCCGGTGAATGTCTCCATCTGTGAGGCTTCCTGGTGGCTCCATTCGGTCTGGGTCTGGAAGAGCTTGTCGTGCATGGCCTCGAACTCGCCTTGTTCGGCGGCGGCTTCTGCGGCCAGGGCGGCGTTCATCGAGTTGCCGTGCAGGGGCATGTGGCGCACGACGAAGGTGACCCGGTCGCCGTACTTCTCGCGCAGGTCCTTGATGACCGGGTGCGCTGCGCCGCAGGCCTCGCACTCGAAGTCGAGGAACTCCACGAAGACCGCGTCCTCGCCCGAGGTCAGGCGGGGACTGTCCTCGCGCACCAGCGGCGCGGAAGCGCCATCACCGGAGCCGGAGCTGCTGGGGGCGGCAGAGTCGCCGGGGCGGCTGAGCACCACCGCGGCGGTCAGGGCCACGATGACGGTCACGATCATGGCCACGGACAACTTCAGGCTCTTGCTCAACGGTTTCCTGCCTTCACGGGACGGGTGCTGCTGGTACTGGCGGGGACGCCTGGGCCGCGCGGTGGCACCGTGGGTCGCCGGGCACGGGTGGCCCTGAGGCCGTTGGCGATGACGATGACCTCGGCGACCTCGTGGACCAGTACAACAGCCGCCAGTCCCAGCACGCCGAACAGGGCCATCGGGAAGAGGACCACGATCAGGGCCACGGATAGGATCACGTTCTGGGTCATGATGGTCCGGCCCCGGCGCGCGTGCGCCAACGCTAGCGGCAGCAGACGAAGGTCGTGGCCGGTGAAGGCGACATCGGCCGACTCGACGGCGGCGGCCGAACCACTGGCTCCCATCGCGATACCCACGGTGGCCGATGCCAGGGCGGGTGCATCGTTGATGCCGTCACCGATCATCGCGGTGGGTGTGCGGTCCATGGAGCGGCGGATGTGCTCGGCCTTGTCCTGAGGCAAGGTGTCCGCGTACACGTCCCGGATGCCTGCTTCCTGGGCGATGGCGTGCGCGGTGCGGGAGTTGTCGCCGGTCAGCATGAGCGTGGACACGCCCTGCTCGTGCAGGGCACTGACTGCCTCTGCCGCCTCGGCGCGCAGCTCGTCGCGGATCCCGATCAGCCCGCACGCCCGGCCGTCGGCCTCGACCACGACGATGCTCATGCCCTCGTCGGCCATCTCGTCGGCACGATCAGCCAGCGACTGCGGCTCGACCCAACGGGGGCTGCCCACCCGCACTCGGCGGCCCTGCACCAGCCCGCTCACCCCGTGCCCGGCGTGCTCGTGCACGTCGCTGGCCCCGGGGTGGTCCGGCGAAGAAGCGACCACGGCTGTCGCGAGCGGGTGCCTGCTGGTGGCCTCCAGGGCCGCTGCCATGGCCAGGACCTCGGCGTCGGTGTGATCATCCGCAGCGGCAGTCGCCACCACGCGGGGTTCGTTGCGGGTCAGCGTGCCGGTTTTGTCGAAGGCCACCGTACGGATCGTTCCCAGCTGCTCGAACGCCGCCCCCGACTTGATGATGACCCCGAACTTGCTGGCCGAGCCGATGGCCGAGATCACGGTCACCGGGACCGCGATGGCCAGTGCGCAGGGCGAGGCCGCGACAAGCACCACCAGGGCGCGTTCGACCCAGGTCTGAGGATCGCCCACCACGAACCCGAAGGCTGCGACCAGGAGCGCGGCGAGCAGCACCAACGGAACCAAGGGCCGTGCGATGCGGTCGGCAAGGCGGGCGCGTTCCCCCTTCTCGGCGTGCGCCTGCTCCACGAGCCGGACCATGTGGGTCAGCGAGTTGTCCCGCCCGTCGGCGGTTGCGGTGACCCGCAGAGCGCCGGAGGTGTTGACCGACCCGGCCGACACCGCATCGCCGGGAGCGACATCGACGGGGATCGACTCGCCCGTGATCGCCGAGGTATCCAGCCACGAGTGGCCGGAGGCAACGACGCCGTCCGTGCTCACCCGCTCCCCGGCCCCGACGAGCAGGACGTCGCCACGGCGGACCTCGGTGGCTGCAATCTGCCTGTCACCGTCGGGGCCAGCGATCAGCGCGGTCTCGGGGATCAGGGACAGCAGGGCCCGCAGACCGTGCCGGGCGCGGTCCATCGCGCGGTCCTCCAGCGCCTCGGCGATCGAGAACAGGAAGGCCAGCGCGGCGGCCTCACCCACGTGGCCCAGCAGCACCGCCCCGGTGGCGGCGATCGTCATCAGCAGACCCACGCCCAAGCGGCCCTGACCCCGACCGGTGACCAGGCGACGCACAGCACCCGGGGCGAAGGTCCACGCTCCCGCTGCCAGCCCGATCGCGTAGGCGATCAACGCCACGGTCCCCAGCCCGGCCTGCTCCAGCAGCAGACCCGTCACCCACAGCACACCCGCCGCCAGAGGCAGCGCCAGCGCACGATCACGCCACCAGGGCGCCAGCTCCTCGACCTCGCTGTCGCCGGTGGCCGCTCCCGCACCCCCTGGGACGGCCGGTCCGCAGCACTCGTCACTCACTGCCCGACCTCCTGAACACCGGCGGCGCCGGCACCAGGGACGGTTCCGCAACACTCGCAGTGCTCGTCGATGCACGGGATGCCGTCATCGACCGCGAGGACCACGTCCAGCAACGATTCCAACGCGCGCGTCAGGTGCGCATCAGCGATCTCGTACCGCATGCGGCGACCTTCGGGTGCCGTCACCACGATCCCGCAGCCCCGCAGACAGGCCAGATGATTCGAGACATTGGTGCGACTGAGACCAAGGTCGCGGGCCAGCTCGGCCGGGTAACCCGGGCCCTGCAGCAGCGCGACCAGGATCCGCGCCCGCGTCGGATCCGCCATCGCCCTCCCCAGCCGGTTGATCACATCCAAGTGCCGTTCAATGTTCAGCATGCAGTGACTATACATCGACTGCTGACCAATCTGGCCGCCGGCCGGTCGGGTTGCGCGGGAGGTGGGTATCATCGCTACCAGGTGCTAGCATCGCTGTATGACGATTAACGGTGCTCTTGACGAAGCAGCCGGGATGGAAGACCGCGGCGCCCGTGCCGCACTGTTCCACGCCTTGGCCGAGCCGACGCGACTGGCGTTGTTGGAGCACCTCGCCAATGGCGAGCACCGCGTCCGTGACCTGGTGGACCACATGCACCTGGCTCAGTCCACTGTCAGCAAGCACCTGGCCTGCCTGCGTGACTGCGGTCTGGTGACCCTGCGCACCGAGGGTCGCGCCTCATGGTTCTCGCTGGCTGATCCCGTGCGGCTTGCGGCCCTGCTGGAGGACGCCGACGCTCTGCTCAGCGCATCCGGGGTGCTGCTGTCGCTGCGCGATCACCGCGACCACGACGACTTGGTTGCAGAGACTTTGTAATGGGCGCCGACCACAACCACGCACACACCTCAGGACAGCCGAGCCGCGCCCTGCGCAACCGACTGCTCGTCGCCTTCGGTCTCACCACCATCATCGTCGTGGCCCAAGCAGTGGGCAGCGTCATCACCGGCAGCCTGGCGCTGCTGACAGACACTGCCCACGCCTTGGCCGACTCCAGCGGTCTGCTGGTTGCCGTCATGGCCTCCACCATGATGCTGCGACCACCCAGCAGCAAGCGCACCTGGGGATTCGCCCGCATCGAAGTCCTCGCCGCACTGGGGCAAGCCGCACTGCTCCTGGTGGTCGGGACCTACGCCGCGGTCGAAGGAGTGCGCAGACTCTTCGAGCCCACCCAGGTGCCGGGCGCGGAACTGCTGGTCTTCGGAGTGATCGGTTTGGTCGCGAACCTCGCCGCCATGCTGGTTCTGGCCTCCGGCCGTGAGGCCAACTTCAACATGCGCGCCGCCTTCCTCGAGGTTCTCAACGACGCCCTGGGTTCCATCGGGGTGATCGTGGCGGCCATCGTCATCTCCACCACCGGATTCCAGCGCGCGGACACTTTCGCCGCGCTGTTAATCGCCGCCCTCATCCTGCCCCGCGCTCTCAAACTGCTGCGCGAGACCACACGCGTCCTGATGGAGTTCACCCCCAAAGGCGTCGACCTCGACGTCGTACGAGCACACGTCCTCGAGCTGGACCACGTCAAGGAGGTCCACGACCTGCACGCCTCCACCATCGGCACGGACCTGCCCGTCATCTCCGCCCACGTCGTCATCGACGACCAATGCTTCGAATCCGGGCACGCACCCCAGATCCTCAAGCAGATCCGCTCCTGCATGAAGGAACACTTCCCCGTCTCCTTCGACCACGCCACCATCCAGCTGGAAACAACCACACTGCGCGACCGAACATGCGACGCCACACAACACGCATGAATCCACGAACTACCGTCTCACCGCCTGTTGCAGGTCATTCCATCCTTGACGCTTTCTGCCAATGGTCGTCGTCCTAAGCGGTTGCCACGTCCCGGGTCGCGTCGACCCAGCGCTGGAGCTGCTCCTGGGCACGCCCGGAGTCGAGCACCGTCTCGATCGTGTCCATGCCGCTGCGGATCGCGGCGAGCGGGTCGGCGGGAGCCCCCGGTCCGGCCTGCGCCAGGGCCACCGCGGCCCCGGCGTTGAGCACCACGGCGTCGCGGACGGGTCCGCGCTCTCCGGCGAAGAGCCGCCGGGCGACCTCTGCGTTCTGCTCGGCGTCGCCCCCGCGCAGCGAGTCCAAGGGGCTGCGGTCCAGGCCCACCTGCTCGGGGGTGAGGTGCACCTCGGTGATCTCGCCGCTGGCCACCCACCACACGTGCGACCCGTCGGCGACCGTGAGCTCGTCGAGCCCGTCGTCGCCGCGGAAGACGAGGGCGTCCGTCCCCCGCTGGGCGAAGACGCCGGCCATGAGCGGAGCGACCCGCGCGTCGGCCACGCCCACGACCGAGTAGGTCGGACGGGCCGGGTTGGTCATCGGACCGAGGACGTTGAGTGCGGTACCGATCCCGAGGTCACGCCGCGGGATCGCGGTGTGCCGGAAGGAGGGGTGGAAGGACTGCGCGAAACAGAACGTGATGCCGGCCCGCTCGGCGACCTCCGCCACGACCTCCGTCGGCAGGGAGAGGGTGACCCCGAGCGCCTCGAGGACGTCGGCCGAGCCGGACTTCGAGGAGGCCGCGCGGTTGCCGTGCTTGACCACGCGTACCCCGGTCGCGGCGATCGCGATGGAGGACATCGTCGAGATGTTGACCGTGCCGGCCATGTCACCGCCGGTGCCGACGATGTCCAGCGTCGGGCCCGCGACCGAGATCGGCCGCGCGTGCTCGAGCATGACGTCGGCCAGGGCACGCAGCTCGGTGACGGTCTCCCCCTTCGCCCGCAGTGCGACGAGGAAACCGGCGATCTGGGTGGGTGCGGCGTCACCGGACATGACCTGACCCATCGCCCACGAGGTCTCGGCGGCGCTGAGGTCGCGCCCGCACAGGAGGCTGGTGAGCAGCTGGGGCCAGGTGTGGGTGGCCGCGCCGCTCATCGGCGGGCCACGCCCCGGGCCAGGTCCGCCACCGCGTCCGCGACGACGATCGGGTCCAGGGGGTGCGGAACCGACCCCTCGGCCATCGACCACGTCGCCAACCACCCGTCCTGCGGGCGTCCGGTGAGGACCAGCACGGGCGGGCAGTTGTAGACCTCGAGCTTCAGCTGTCGGCACAGACCGAGCCCACCGACCTTCGCGGCCTCCCCGTCGAGGATGAGCAGGTCGAGCCCGCCCGCCTCCACGGCCGAGACGACGGCGGGTGCCGTGGCGCACTCCAGCCAGGACTTCACCTCGACGTCGCGGGCGGGGCGCCGGCCCACGGCTGCACGGACCGCATCACGGGTGGTGATGTTGTCGCTGTACAGCAGCAGCCGGACGGCGGTCGAAGTGACCTCCGTGGCGTGCGGGCCGACGCCCTCTGCGGGCCGGGAACTAGTCGTCTGCGGGGTACCGGTCATGCCCCAGATCCTAGCGTTCGCAGGCGTGACGGGACTCGCGGAGGGGGGCGGCGCACATTCGGTGGACAGGGGATACATAATGGGGCGCGTGGCCACTGCAACCTCCCTGCCGTCAGACGCGTCCAAGCACCCGATCGCGGACCCCTCCATGGGGCCGGTGAGTCGACCCAACATGGCTTCGGTCGGCACGATAGTCTGGCTCTCCAGCGAGCTGATGTTCTTCGCCGGACTGTTCGCCATCTTCTTCACGGTCCGATCGATGCGACCCGAGCTGTGGGAGCAGAACACCGAGTTGCTGAACGTCCCGTTCGCCGCCGCGAACACCCTGGTCCTCGTGATCTCCTCCGTGTGGTGCCAGTTGGGTGTCCTCAGGGCCGAGCACGGCCAGAAGTCGCGCACCGGGTCACTGCTCAACGTCGCCGGCTGGGGCATGCGCGAGTGGTACTTCCTCACCTACATCTTCGGGGCCGTCTTCGTCTCCGGCCAGATCCTCGAGTACGCCACCCTCGTCTCCGAGGGCGTCAACATCGCCAGCGACTCGTGGGCGTCGGTCTTCTACCTGACCACCGGCCTGCACGGCATCCACGTCACCGGCGGGCTCATCGCCTTCCTCCTGATCATCGGCCGCACCTACACCACCCGTAACTACAGCCACTCGCAGCAGACCGGTGCCATCGTCACCTCCTACTACTGGCACTTCGTCGACGTCGTGTGGATCGCCCTCTTCGCAGCCATCTACCTCCTCGGATGATGCAGATGCCCTCCCGACGACACCGCACGACAGGACACTCCATGCCGAAGCTCACTCGCCGTCACCCCGCGGCGATCGCCCTGCTGCTCATGCTGGGTCTGCTCGTCACCGGCACGGCCTACTCGGCCGTGGCCCCGAAGGACGCGCAGGCCACCGTGGCCGCCGCCGACAGCGTCGAGAAGGGCAAGAAGCTCTTCACGGCCAACTGTGCCACCTGCCACGGGGCCAACGGTCTGGGCGTCGAGGGCGCCGGTCCGAGCCTGGCGGGCGTCGGTGCCGCCTCCGTCGACTTCCAGATGGGTACCGGCCGCATGCCCATGGCCGCTCCTGACGTGCAGGCCCCAGGCAACATCCGCGTGAAGTTCTCCGACGAGGAGATCGCCGACGTCGGCGCCTACGTGGCCACCCTCGGAGCCGGCCCGGCCGTTCCCCCGGAGAAGTACACGGACGGCTCAAAGGGCGACCCGGGCAGGGGCGGCGAGATCTTCCGCGTCAACTGCGCCATGTGCCACTCCAGTGCCGGCGCCGGCGGTGCCCTCACCCGCGGCAAGGACGCACCGCCCGTCACGGGCGTCTCCGGCAAGTACATTTACGAGGCGATGGTCACCGGCCCGCAGAGCATGCCGGTCTTCAACGACGCCAACCTCGACCCCGAGGACAAGCGCGACGTGATCGCCTACATCGAAGCCATGGAGGAGGCCGGCAACCCCGGCGGCAACGGCCTCGGTGGTTACGGTCCCGTCCCCGAGGGCCTCTTCGTCTGGACCATCGGGCTCGGCATGCTCGTCGCAGCTGCAGTCTGGCTCGGCCAGAAGTCCGCCTGACCCACCTGACAACACGCCACACAGACAGGACCCACGACAGATGAGTGAGCACACCCCGACGGGAGCGCAGCCGGAGGAGCCCGGCGGCTCCGAGCCCGTGCGCCTCGACCAGGGCCACGTGCAGGGCACCGGTGGTGTCCCGGAGCAGTTCGCCAACCCCGGCCTCCCGCCGCACGTCCTGCGCAACGCAGACCTGGACGAGCGGGCCGCGAAGCGCGCTGAGCGCCAGGTGGCGCTGCTCTTCCTCGTGTCGATCCTCGGCACGGTGCTGTTCATCGTCGCCTACCTGCTCGTCGACACCGGAACCCAGGTCTGGGTACCGATCACCAACGAGATGCGCCTGTCGAACCTCCTGCTGGGTCTCGGCCTTTCACTGAGCCTGCTGGGTATCGGACTGGGTGCGGTCCACTGGGCCAAGACCCTCATGCCCGACACCGAGGTCGTCGAGATGCGTCACCCGCTGCGCTCGAAGGACGAGGCCCGCCAGGACTTCGTCGCCACGATGGTGGAGGGCGGCGAGTCCTCCCAGTTGACGCGTCGTCCGCTGCTCAAAGCGACCTTCGGTGGCGCGATGGGCCTCTTCGCCCTGCCGCTGCTCGTGCAAATCGTCGGATCGCTGGGTCCGTTGCCGCGCAACGATCTCTCGGTCACCTTCTGGGACAAGAGCGAAAACGGCCGATCCAACCAGCTGCGCCTGATGCGGGACCCGGAGAACACGCCGATCAAGCCCGCGGACGTCACTATCGGGTCGGTTTTCCACATTCAGCCCGAAGGTCTGCTGGACAGTGAGGACAAACTCAACAAGATGAGTTATTCGTCGGTCCTGCTCATGCGCCTGGACCCCAAGGACTTCCAGGAGACCGAGCAGGGACGCAAGGCCCGCGCATGGGGGTACGAGGGCATCGTGGCCTACTCCAAGATCTGCACCCATGTCGGCTGCCCCGTCGGCCTGTACGAGCAGACGACACACCACCTGCTCTGCCCGTGCCACCAGTCCACATTCGATGTCACCAACGACTGCGAGGTCGTCTTCGGGCCCGCAGGACGTCCAATGCCACAGCTGAAGATCACCGTCGACAGCGAGGGTTACCTGATCGCCGACCAGCCCTTCCAGGAACCGGTCGGCCCGAGCTTCTGGGAGCGTGGTTGATCATGGCCGCCAATGCTCGTCCCGCCGACGGCCTGCGTTCTGGTGACGCACCGGCTGCGACGCCCACGTCCGCTGGTATGAAGAAGGTCGGCGGCGTCGCCGGCTGGATCGATGACCGGACGGGCGCCGCCAAGGGCGTCGGCTACCTGATGAAGAAGGTCTTTCCCGACCACTGGTCCTTCATGCTCGGCGAGATCGCAATGTACTCGATGATCGTGTGCATGCTCACCGGGGTATTCCTGACCTTCTGGTTCGACCCGTCGATGGCCCACACCACCTACGAGGGCAGTTACGTCCCACTGCAGGGCGTGGAGATGTCCCGCGCCTACGCCTCGACCTTGGACATCTCGTTCGACATCAAGGGCGGGCTGCTCATCCGCCAGATCCACCACTGGTCCGCGCTGCTGTTCATCGTCGCGTTGTCGGTGCACATGCTCCGCGTGTTCTTCACCGGCGCCTTCCGCAAGCCGCGCGAGATCAACTGGGTCATCGGCTGCATCCTGTCCCTCCTCGCGCTCGTTGAGGGCTTCGCGGGTTATTCGCTCCCGGACGACCTACTCTCTGGTACGGGCCTGCGCGTCGCCCAGGGCTTCATGGTGGCCGCGCCGGTCATCGGCAGTTATCTCAGCTATGCGCTGTTCGGTGGCACCTTCCCGGGCATGGACATCATTCCGCGACTGTACTCGGTCCACATCCTGCTGCTGCCGGCACTGCTCATCGGACTCTTCACGGTGCACATCGTCCTCGTGGCGCTGCAGAAACACACCCAGTACCCCGGCCCGGGCAAGACGAATGACAACGTCGTGGGCTTCCCCGTCATGCCGGTGTACGCGGCGAAGGCCGGAGGCTTCTTCTTCATCGTCTTCGGCGGGATCGCACTCATCTCGTCGCTGGTGCAGATCAACGCCGTCTGGGTCCACGGTCCCTACGAGCCGAATGCGACGACCGCGGGTACCCAGCCGGACTGGTACATGGCCTTCCCCGATGGTGCCCTCCGGCTCCTGCCCGGTTTCCTCGAGTTCGAGACCTTCGGGTTCACGTGGGCGTGGCCGGTCATCATCGGTGCCCTGCTCGTCATCCCGGCCTTCTACGCAGGAATGATCGCCTACCCGTTCATCGAGGCCTGGGTCACCGGCGACAAGCGCGAGCACCACCTGCTCGACCGCCCGCGCAACGCTCCGACGCGCACCGGCTTGGGCATGGCTGCACTGACGCTCTACGGTGTGCTCATGTTCGCCACGAGCAACGACATCATGGCGATCCAGTTCGGGATGTCGATCAATGACATCACGTGGGCACTGCGCGTGCTGACCTTCGTCGGCCCGGTCATTGCGTTCTGGGCGACGCGGCGCCTGTGCCTGAGCCTCCAGCGGCACGACCGCGACCTCGTCCTCCACGGTCGCGAGACGGGTCGGATCGAGCGCAGCGCCGACGGCGAGTTCCACGAGGTCCACGAGCCGCTCGACCCGTACACGCGGTGGACGCTCGTCCAGCACGAGGGCACTCCCCCGCTGCAGCTAGAGCCGACCGTCGACGAGAACGGCGTGGAGAACAAGAAGGGTGCACGCAAGAACAAGTTGCGCGCCAAGTTGCACGACTTCTACTTCGGCGGGGCCGTCGAGCCGGTCACCCCGGCGGAGCTCGAGGCGGCGCACCACGACCACGACCACGAGCGGATCGAATCGGGCGAGCACGACAAGGTCACCTCCCGCTGACCCCCGGTCGGCGAACGGCGTGGGCCCCGGAGGAGTTCCTCCGGGGCCCACGCCGCGCCGTGCGACCTGCCTCGCTGGCCCTGACGACGCTCCTCCTGGCGCTGCTGGGCATCTTCGGGCCCTTCTCCATCGACACACCCTTCCCGGCGTTCGCGGCCATGGGTGAGCTGTTCCGGGTCTCCGACGCCGCGATGCAACTGGTCGTGAGTGCCTATCTGGCTTCCTTCGCGGCCATGAGTCTCTTCCACGGGCCGATCAGTGATGCTGTGGGCCGCAAGCCGGTGATGGTCACCGGTGCCGCGGTCTACGCCCTCGCGTCCATCGGTTGCGCGCTCTCGGCGTCTCTGGAGGTGCTCCTCGTCTTCCGGGTGCTGCAGGGGATGTCAGCGGGGGTCGGGACGATCGTCTCCCGCACGGTTGTCCGTGACCTCTTCGAGGGCCCCCGGGCCCAGCAGCTGATGAGCGTCGTCGCCATGATCTTCGCCCTCGGTCCGGCGATCGCCCCGATCATCGGCGGGTGGCTGCTGCTGCTCGGGCCGTGGCCCCTGATCTTCTGGTTCCTGGCCGTCTTCGGCGCGACGATCGCCATCGCCGTGCTCGTCCTGCTACCGGAGAGCCATCCGCGCGAGGAGCGCACTCCCCTGCACGTGCGCTCCATCCTGAGCAACGTCGCGGACGTCAGCCGCCAACGCAACTTGCAAGTGCTCTCCGCGGCCCAGGCCTTCTCCTCCCCGGGCAGTTCCTCTACATCGCCGCGGCACCGATCTTCGTGGTCTCGCTCCTGGGCAAGGGACCGCAGGACTTCTGGGTCTTCTTCGTCCCGATGGTCGGCGGGATGGTCCTGGGCTCCTTCACCAACGCCCGTCTGGCCAGCCGGTTCGACGGCCACCGGCTCATCACAGCAGGGCAGTGCGTCGCCATCACCGGCGCCGTGACCGGCATGGTCTTCGCCTTCGGTCCGGAAGCGGCGAGCCTGCCCCGGGCGGTCGTGGGCCCAACCGCCATCGCCTTCGGGACCGGCATCTCGCTGCCCGTCTACCAGCTGGCCCTGCTCGATGCGGTACCGCAGGCCCGAGGGACGGCGGCGTCGGTCTCGACCTTCGCCATGCTCCTGCTCAACGCCGTCCTGGCGAGCGTCTTCGTTCCCGTCGCGGCCACGTCTCTCGGCCGCCTCGCGGTGACGAGTCTGGGACTCCTGCTGCTCGGGATCACCCTCTTCCACGTCCATCGTGCCGGCGTGGCGCGAGCCACGCCCACACCATCCCTGCAACCGGAGGTGCCCTGACGATGCAGATCAGTGAAGCGGACTTCGAGTCGGCGGTCCGTGACGCACTCGACGATGTGCCCGCTGAGCTGCTCGAGATGCTCGACAACGTGGCCTTCTTCGTCGAGGACGAGCCCGGACCCGAGTACGCCGACCCGGACTTCTCCCCCGAGGAGAACGCCCAGCTGCTCGGGATCTACGTCGGCACTCCCCTGACCGAGCGTGACGGCGGCTGGGCAGCCGGTGCGCTACCGGATCGGATCGTGCTCTTCCGCGGGCCGCTGTCGCGCATGTGTGCCGACCTGGACGAGCTGCGCGAGGAGATCGCCATCACCATCGTCCACGAGGCCGCTCACCACGTCGGTATCGACGAGCAGCGTCTCCACGACCTCGGCTGGGCCTGATACCGCCACCCGGTGGTCAGGTCAGGGCGCTCTGCTGCTGCCACTGCGCCCACGAGTACTGCCAGACACCGATCCCCTCGGCGGGCTTGAACTCGCGATCCGAGCCGGTGAAGTCCACCGGATCACCGACCAGCGAGTTGGTGTAGAACCACTTCGCGTTCTGCGGGGACATGTTCACGCACCCGTGGGAGACGTTCGTGCTCCCCTGTGCACCGACGGACCAGGGCGCGGAGTGGACGAACTCCCCGGTCCAGGTCACCCGCACGTTGAAGTCGGTCTCGACCTTGTAGTAGCCCTTGTCGTCCTTCTCGATGCCCACAGTCGTGGAGTCCATCGTCATCTCGCGCTGCTTGCCGATGACGACCTTCATCCCCGACCGGGTCTCAGTCTCCTTGCCGGGCTTGCCGCTGCTGACGGGGAAGGTCTTCAGCCTCGTGCCGTCCCGGGAGACGGTCATCTCGTGATCGGCGATGTCGACCGTGGCCATCTGGCGCCGACCGATGGTCATCGAGCCGCTGGCGTCCTCGGCGACCCACTTGTCCTCGCCGGTCTGGTACCCGGTGATGGGGGCGTCGACCGTGACCGTGGTCCCCGGCGCCCAGAAGTCCTTGGGGCGCCACATCAGTTGCCGGTCGTCGAGCCAGCCCCACGAGCCCTCGGTCCTCGGTGTGGTCTCGACCGACACGGCCCGCTCGATGGCCCGGCGGTACTTCTCGTCGGTCACGGCGGAGTCGAACTGGATGCTCACCGGCATGCCCACGCCGACGGTCCACCCGTCGTAGACGATCCCGTAGGTGGCAGTCACCGCCGGCTCGTGCGTGGTGAAGGTGCTCGTCTCCGTGATGGTCCCGCCCTCGGCGCCCTGCGCGGTCGTCGCGACTGTGTACTCGGTCGAGGGCTTCATCCGGGTGCTGGACGTCCACGTCTGCCCCTGCGTCCGTCCCTCGATCTCGTCGCCCCCGGCCCCGACGACGGTGACGTCGCCGAGGTCTCCGCGCTCGACCTGCACGGTGATCGTCTCGTCCGGCATCACCTCGGTCGCGCCCTCAACAGGGTCGACCGTGATCCGGGCCTCGGGCCGCGCGGTCGACGTCGATGACGAAGCGGACCGGGACGACGAGGGGTCAGTCGGGCTCGGGTCGCCGACGCAGCCGGCCAGGACGAGTGACATGAGCAGACCCAGGACCGTGGCCGTTCGTGGTCCCTTCACCAATTCGCTTACCCCCGTGGGAACGCGTGATGCGCCATCCCGCACTGCGGCGATGACGCACCCGGACAAGATGCCGAAGGGCCCGCGACCTCATCGAAGTCTGCAGGCCCCTCGGCACAGTGTACGCGCTTGGTCAGTGCGCGAACTCGCCCTTGTAGTACTCGAAGGTCCACCCGAGGACGGCCCACACACCCATGATCAACCCGAGCGCGGCCATCCAGTAGGCGACCGCGACCCCGAGGAAGACGAGCGCACCGGCCAGGGACAGCCACAGCGGCCACCAAGAGTACGGGGCGAAGGCGCCATAAGCACCCTCCTGCTCGTTGATCTCGCCTTGCGGGTTGTCCTCGGGACGGGCCGGCAGCTTGCGGCCGACCGCCCAGAGGAAGAAGGCGATCATGAAGCCCAGTGCGCCGCAGAGGTGCAGCGCGACCCAGCCCACCGGCTCGACCCAACCGGTCCAGAAGCCGTAGAGCAGGCCGATCGCGACGAAGAAGGAGCCGATCCCGGCGAAGAACACGATCTCGACCTTCATCGGGTGACCTCTTCCTTGTCGGTGACGGCGGCTCGGGCCTGCAGCGCCTTGGGTGCGTACTCGGGGTGGTTCATGTCGAAGGCCGGACGCTCGGAGCGGATCGGCGGGATCGACATGAAGTTGTGCCGCGGCGGCGGGCAGGAGGTGGCCCACTCGAGGCTGCCGCCGTAACCCCACGGGTCATCGACCTCGACCATCGGCGCTCTCGTGTGCGTCTTCCACACGTTGTAGAAGAAGGGCAGGAAGCTCACTGCCAGGAGGAACGAACCGACCGTGGAGATCTGGTTGGCCAGCTGGAAGTTGTCCTCCGGCATGTAGTCCGCGTAGCGGCGCGGCATGCCTTGGACGCCCAGCCAGTGCTGGATGAGGAAGGTCAGGTGGAAGCCGACGAAGAGCAGCCAGAAGTGCACCTTGCCCAGGAACTCGTCGAGCATCTTGCCCGTCCACTTCGGCCACCAGAAGTACATACCGCCGAAGAAGGAGAAGACGACCGTGCCGAAGAGGACGTAGTGGAAGTGGGCGACGATGAAGTAGGTGTCGGTGATGTGGAAGTCCAACGCCGGGCTGGCCATGATGACACCGGTGAGACCACCGAAGAGGAAGGTGACCAGGAAGCCCAGCGCCCAGACCATCGGCGTGCTGAAGACGAGCTTGCCGCCCCACATGGTGCCGATCCAGTTGAAGATCTTCAGCCCCGTCGGGACCGAGATCGCCATCGTCATGACGGCGAAGAAGGGCAGGAAGACCTGGCCGGTGCCGTACATGTGGTGGGCCCACACCGAGACCGACAGACCCGCGATGGCGATCGTCGCGAAGACCATGGTCTTGTAGCCGAAGAGCGGCTTGCGGGCGAATACCGGAACGATCTCGGAGATCACGCCGAAGAACGGCAGCGCGAGGATGTAGACCTCAGGATGTCCGAAGAACCAGAAAAGGTGCTGCCACAGCAGGGCCCCACCGCTCTCGGGGGCGAAGATCTGCCCGCCGAACTCCCGGTCCACGCCGAGCCCGATGAGCGCGGCCGCCAAGATGGGAAAGGCCATCAGGACCATGACCGAGGTGACCAGGACGGTCCAGGTGAAGAGCGGCATCCGGAACATCGTCATACCGGGCGCACGCATGCAGAGGATCGTGGTGATGAAGTTGACCGCGCCGAGGATCGTGCCGAACCCGGCGAGACTGAGGCCCCAGACCCACAGGTCGCCCCCGACGCCGGGACTGTACGTGGGGTCGGACAGCGGCGCGTAGGCGGTCCAGCCGAAGGCCGCCGCACCTCCCGGCGTGATCAGACCAGCACCCGCGATCAGGCCACCGAAGAGGTAGAGCCAGTAGGCGAACATGTTCAGCCGGGGGAAAGAGACGTCCGGTGCCCCGATCTGCAGCGGCATGAGCGCGTTGGCGAACCCGGCGAAGGCCGGCGTCGCGAACAGCAGCAGCATGATCGTGCCGTGCATGGTGAACATCTCGTTGAACTGCTCGGGGTTGTCCACCACCTGCAGCCCGGGGGCCCACAACTCGAGCCGGATGACCAGGGCCATCACGCCACCGAGCAGGAACCACAGGAAGCTGGTCGCCATGTAGAGGTTGCCGATGACCTTGTGGTCGGTGGAGGTGATGATGCGGAAGAACTGGCTCCCCGCCCGCTCACGACGGGCGATGGTCTTCTCGGCGACCTCCGACTCGCTCGTGTTCCGGCTCAGTGCTCCTGAGATCGTCGACATCAGTTCGTCTCCTCGTCATCGGCGGGCTCGGGAAGAAGGTCACGATCCCGCTGGTTGATGCCCTCGCGGTTGAGGTCGTTGTCCAGGAGGCCCGTCTGGCCCTTGTCCCGCAGCTCTTGCATGTGCGCCTCGTACTCAGCCGGCTCGACGATCTTGACGTTGAAGAGCATCTGCGAGTGGTAGGCACCGCACAGCTCGGCGCACTTGCCCTGGAAGGTGCCCGTCTGCGACGGCACCACCTGGAAGCGGTTGACGATGCCCGGGTTGACGTCCATCTTCTCGAGGAAGGCCGGGACCCAGAAGGAGTGGATGACGTCACGCGAGGTGAGGACGAACTCGACCCGCTCGCCCCTCGGCAGGTACAGGGTCGGCAGCTTCTCCTCGTGGCCGGACTTGCCGTCCAGCCGGGCCATGTCACCGGCCGTGTGGACGTTCGCGTCGACGTAGTTGAAGTCCCAGCTCCACTGCTTGCCGACGACGTTGATCGTCACGTCGGGTTCCTGGCTGGTGTCCTGGAGCTTCGACTGCGCCTGCTCGGTGTAGAAGAAGAGCGCGCCGACCATGAACATCGGCACGACCGTGTAGAGGATCTCCAGAGGTACGTTGTACTGCAGCTGGACCGGCAGGGTGCCGTCGTCGTCCTTCCGCCTGCGGTAGGCAACGATGCACCACAGGGTCAGGCCCCACACGAGCACGCCGACGGCGAGCGCCGCGACCCACGACCAGATCCAGAGGTTCTCGACGAGCACGGACTCCTCGGTGACCCCCTCGGGCAGGTAGCCGTTCTTGAGATCGGTGTTGACACCGACCGCGCTACAGGCCGAAAGGGCCGACACGGCGGCGACGAGTCCGATCGCACCGATCCCGCGACGTACACGCCGGGACGTTGTGCTCGAAGACACAGGCAAGAGGCACCTACTACTGGTCCGAAGTTTTCAGAAGACGGTCACACATTACCGCAGGGGTGCGGGCCCTTCGAGGAAGGGTGGCAGTAACCTGCAGGCGTGGCGCCAGAGACGGATTCGACCCCGCCAAACCCCCGTGGAACGGCTCTCGCAGAGGGTCTCCCGGGCCTGCTCGACGCTTCCCCCGGACCGGCCCTCCCGGCGGCCCTCGAGACCTGGCGCGCGGCCCACGACCTGGCGTGGGCCGACCCCACCTCGCGACACGCGGCGGGCCGTCGCAGCCGGGCCCTGCTCGACCGAGCACGGGCGGTCCTCGCAGAGGGCCTCGGGGTCCGGCCGGACGAGGTCACCCTGCACGCCAGTGGGGACCAGGCGGCCCGCACGGCGCTCGAAGGCCTCGCCAGGGGGCGGCGACGCCGCACCGGGCCGCCCGTGACCTCCTCCGTGGAGCACTCGGGCCTCCTGCGGTGGCTGCGTGCGGGTGCCGCGGAGGCGGTCGAGGTCGCCGTCTCCCCCACCGGGGCGCTCGACCTGCCGGCGTGGCGCGCCGCGATCACCGAGGAGACCCCCTTCGCCGTCCTGCAGGCCGCCAACCAGGAGGTCGGGACCCGACAGCCCCTCGCTGCGGCCCGGTCCGTCGCGGCCGCGCACGGCGTCCCCCTCCTCGTCGACGCCCGTGCGTCGGTGGGGCGCGACCCGGTACCGCAGGACTTCGACGTGCTCGTGGCGGACGCCGTCTCCTGGGGTGGACCCCGGCTGGGAGTGCTCGTCGTGCGCACGGGCACCCGCTTCTCGCCCCACGACCCACCGAGCCCCCACGAGGGCGGCTTCGCCCTCGATCCCGTCGCCGTCCCCACGGCCCTCGCGGCGGCCGAGGCCTGGCAGCAGGTCACCACCGACGACGGCGAGGAGTCACGACGGGCCAGCGAGCTGATCGACCGGGTCCGGTCCGCGGCCGGTGCCGTGGCGGCCGTGGACGTCGTCGGCGACCCGCGGGACCGGCTGCCGCACGTGTGCACCTTCTCCGTGCTCTACGTCGACGGCGACACCATCGTCGACGAGCTCGCCCGGCACGGGCTGGCCGTCGCCTCGGGCTCCGCGTGCACCTCCGACACGTTGGAACCCAGCCACGTGCTCGCGGCGATGGGCGCCCTGACGCAGGGGAACGTGCGCATCATCCTCCCCCTCGCGGCCGTCTCCCCCGACCGGGCCGACGACGTCGAGCGGCTCTGCGCCGTGCTCCCGGAGGTCGTGCGCAGCGCTCGTGCACGGCTCGGGATCACCGATCTGTGAGGTGGGCGCCGAAGTCGATCGCAGGCGCCTGCAGCGCCACCGACAGCCGGGCCAGGTACTCGCGGCGGTGGATCTCCTCGATCCCCAGGGTCGCCAGGTGCGTGGTGCGCCACTGCACGTCGATGATCCGGCGCTCGTCGCCGTCGGCGGCGACGAGCCGGTCGAGGTGGACCAGGGCGGCCTTGGAGGCATCCGTGGCGTGGTGGAACATCGACTCCCCGGCGAAGAGGCCACCCACGGCGACGCCGTAGAGACCGCCGACGAGCACGCCGGCGTCGTCGCGCACCTCGATGCTGTGGGCCCAGCCGAGCTCGTGCAGCTCCCCGTAGACCTCGGCCACGGCGTCGCTGATCCACGCGCCCTCCCGCGCCGGGTCGGCGCAGGCGGCGACGACCTCGCGGAAGGACTCGTCGACCGTCACGGTGAAGCGGGGCAAGGACCGCCGCAATGACCGGGAGACGTGCGCCCGGCCGGGCACGAGGACGCCCCGCCACCGGGGGCACCACCACCCCATCGGCGGGCCACCCCCTTCGCCCAGGCCCATGGGGAAGACGCCGAGGCGGTAGGCGGTGAGCACGGAGAGCGGGTCCAGCCGTCCGCCGACACCCACGACCTCCCCGACGTCGCCGGGGTTGGCGTCCGCGGCCTCGATCCCGGCGCGCAGGTAGTTCGCCCACAGAGCGGACCCGCCGGGGGGCTCGATCGGTGGGAAGGGGGTGCTCATCCCGGTCGCGGCCCTCCCGTCAGGGACGCCGGCAGCGGATGTGGCCGGCGATCAGCTCGGCGCTCTCGGCGCCGTAGGCCTCGGTGAGTCGCTCGAGGAAGCGGGCGGTGCCCAGCTCGTACTCCTGGGTGCCCACCGTCTCGATGACGTAGGTGGCGAGCATCGAGCCCAGCTCCGCGGACTCGCGCAGGGGCAGGCCCTCGGCGACACCGGTGAGGAAGCCGGCGCGGAAGGCGTCGCCCACACCGGTGGGGTCGGCCCTGGTCACCTCGCGCGCGGCCCCGACGTGGATCGGCTCCTCGAGGTCACGACCGGTGATGCGCGCCCCGTCCTTGCCCAGCGTGGTCACGCGGTAGCCGACCCGGGAGTTGATCTCGTCCTGGCTCCAGCCCGTCTTCTGCGCGGTCAGGTGGCTCTCGTACTCGTTGGTGATGAGGTACTCGGCCCCGTCGATGAGGTCGCGGATGAGGTCGCCGCCACCGAAGGCCAGCTGCTGGCTCGGGTCGGCCACGAAGGGGATGCCCCGGTCGCGGCACTCCTGCGTGTGCCGGCGCATGGCGTCCGGGTCGTCCGGGCCGACGAGGACGAGGTCGAGGCCGCCGACGCGCTCGCCGATGGGGGCGAGCTCGATCTCGCGGGCCTCGCTCATCGCTCCGGCGTAGAAGGTCGCGATCTGGGCCATGTCCTCGTCGGTCGTGCACACGAAGCGCGCCGTGTGCCGGGTCTCGGAGACCCGCACCGAGTCGCAGTCGACACCGTGGCGCTCCAGCCAGCTGCGGTAGTCGGCGAAGTCCTCGCCGACGGCACCGACGAGCACCGGTCGTTGTCCGAGGTTGGCCATGCCGAAGGCGATGTTGGCCGCGACTCCCCCGCGCCGGATGTCCAGGTCCTCGGCGAGGAAGCTCACGGAGATCTTGTCCAGCTGGTCGACGACCAGGGAGTCCGCGAAGCGACCGGCGAAGGTCATCAGGTGGTCGGTGGCGATGGATCCGGCGATGGCGATGGGCACGCGCGCAACCCTACAGACGTGCCCGGGGACGGCGAAGGGCCTCCTCACCGGTGGGTGGGGAGGCCCTTCGGGCGCCGGAGTCGGCTCAGCCGAAGCTGTCGCCGCAGGCGCAGGAACTGCCCGCGTTGGGGTTGTCGATGGTGAAGCCCTGCTTCTCGATGGTGTCGGCGAAGTCGATCGTGGCGCCGGTGAGGTACGGGGCGCTCATCCGGTCGACGACGACCGAGACGCCGTCGAAGTCACGCACGAGGTCACCGTCGAGGGAGCGCTCGTCGAAGTACAGCTGGTAGATCAGGCCGGAGCAGCCGCCGGGCTGGACGCCGATGCGAAGCCGCAGGTCGTCACGGCCCTCCTGCTCGAGCAGTGACTTGACCTTGCCCGCCGCGACATCGGTGAGGATGACCTCGTGGCTGTCGGTGGCAACGTCGGAAGAAGTGTCCTGGACGCTCATGCGATGTCCTCGTGGCTCGGGGGTGTGGCAGTGGCGGAGTCCCGCCACAACGGGGCAAACACGACGGTGGCGCCGGATGTTCCCGTGGGCCCACCATACGCCAGATGTGTGGGTGTCAACGGCGGGGTGACCAGGTCGCGGCGACCCGTGCCGCGCGCCCGCGGAGGGTCCCGACCGGGTCGGCCATCGACCGCTCGAGGTCCTCGTACCGCTCGGCCACGGCGTAGCTGCCGCTCAGGCCCAGGGACATGGCCTCGCGCCGGCCGATGAGCACCCGCCCCGCCAGGACCACGACAGGCGTGGCGTGGGTCGCGGCGAGATCGGCGACACCGGCGACGACCGTGTCCACCATGCTCTGGTGGTCCAGGCAGCCCTCCCCGGTGATGACGACGTCGGCAGCCGCGAGGAGGGGAGCCAGGCCCACGGCGTCGAGGACGGTCTCGACGCCGCTCGTGCGGTGGGCGCCAAGGAGCATCAGCCCGTACCCGACGCCGCCGGCGGCACCCGCGCCCGGCTCGCGGTCGAGTCGGCGCTCCTGCCCCGTGAGCAGGTCCGCTCCCGCGGGCAGCACCCGGCGGACCTGGTCGACGAAGTGGCCCAGGGCGGCCTCGAGGAGCTGCGACTGCTCGGGCGTGGCACCCTTGCGCTCGGCGAAGACGGCGCTGGCGCCCTTGAGACCGAGCAGCGGGGAGGCGACGTCCGTCGCAGCGACGATCTCGACCCCCGCGAAGCGCTCGCGGGTGGCCGCGAGGCCGTCGAGGTCTCCCTCGCGGGTCGCGATCAGGCCCGCTCCCCCGCCACCGAGGACCTCCCGGGGCCCCGCGCCGAGGGCGGCGAGCATGCCCGCACCCCCGTCGTTGGTCCCCGAGCCACCGAGACCGACGACGATCCGCTGGACGTCCTGCTCCAGGGCTGCCGCCAGCAGCTCACCCAGGCCCCACGTCGAGGTCACGCCCGGGTCCCGCTCCGCCGCGTCGAGCAGGTGGAGGCCGATGGCCTGGGCCGACTCCACCCAGGCGGTGCGCCGCCCCCCTTCGTCCGTGGTGACGTGCACGGCCGCCGGGACGAACCCCCCACGGGGGCCGGTCACGGTCACGATCGACGAGTCGCCCGGGCACGCGGCGGTGATCACGTCGATGAATCCGGGGCCGCCGTCGCTGAGCGGGACGAGGGTCAGCAGGTCGTCGGGGGCGCTGCGGCGCCACCCGGCCGCGATCGCCTCTGCCGCCTGGGTCGCTGTGAGGGTGCCGGTGAAGGAGTCCGGCGCGATGAGCACGTGCACGCATGGACTCTACCGAGAGTGCCGTCGACGCTGTGGGACCATGCCTGACGTGAGCGAGACGACCCAGACCCGCCCGGCGCCCCTGTCGCTGCTCGTCCTCGGCCAGGACAGCGACCTGCACTCGGAGCGAGGTGTCGAGTGCCCCGGCGAGCTGCCGCAGCCCTCCGACCCCGACCTCGTCGCGCGTGCGCGCGCAGCCAAGGAGGCACTGGGTGACCGCGTCTTCGTCCTCGGGCACCACTACCAGCGCGACGAGGTCATCGAGTTCACGGACACCACCGGCGACTCCTTCAAGCTGGCCAAGGAGGCTGCCGCCCGGCCGGACGCGCCGTACATCGTCTTCTGCGGCGTGCACTTCATGGCCGAGTCCGCCGACATCCTCACCAACGACGAGCAGACGGTCGTCCTGCCCGACCTCGCCGCCGGCTGCTCCATGGCCGACATGGCCGCCCTGCACCAGGTCGAGGACTGCTGGGACGACCTCGTCGAGGCCGGGGTCGCCGAGTCGACGGTGCCCGTGACCTACATGAACTCCTCCGCGGCCATCAAGGCCTTCACCGGACGCAACGGCGGCACCGTGTGCACCAGCTCCAACGCCGAGCGGGCGCTGACGTGGGCCTTCGACCGGGTCGGCGGCGTCGACGGCGAGGGCAAGGTCCTCTTCCTGCCCGACCAGCACCTCGGCCGCAACACCTGGGCGCGCGACCTCGGCCGCGACCTCGACGACTGCGTGGTGTGGAACCCCCACCGGCCGATGGGCGGGCTGACCGTCGAGGAGATCCGCGACGCACGGATGATCCTGTGGCGCGGCCACTGCTCGGTCCACGGACGGTTCACCCCCGAGGCCGTCGAGACGGCGCGACGGGAGATCCCCGGCGTGCGGGTGATCGTGCACCCGGAGTGCCGCAACGAGGTCGTCTCGCTCGCCGACGAGGTCGGCTCGACGGAGAAGATCATCCAGGCCGTCTCGTCCGCCCCCGCCGGCACGAAGTGGGTCGTCGGGACCGAGCTCAACCTCGTGCAGCGTCTGGCGAAGGAGCACCCGGAGCAGCAGATCAGCTTCCTGGAGAAGAACGTCTGCTACTGCTCGACGATGAACCGCATCGACCTGCCGCACCTCGTCTGGGCGCTCGAGTCACTCGTCGAGGGACGCGTGGTCAACCCGATCGTCGTCGACGAGACCGTTGCGCAGCAGGCACGCACGGCGCTGGACCGGATGCTCGCCCTGCCCTGAACCGGGTGGAGGTGAACACGCGGGTGAAGCGCCCGCGCGTCTGTGTCCACTCGGCGCGGCCTGCTCGGTCTTTGACGCGGTTGGAGGTGTACGCGCGGAGGAATCGCCCGCGAGTTCACGGTCAGCCGAGGGGCTTGGCACCACCGGTGAGCCGAGCATGAGCGGTCACGACCTGCTTCATGAACTGCTCCTCTGCGATCCGCAGCCCGAACAGGTCGAGGCGCAGGACGGTGTCCCCACCGAGAGCAACTGCGTTCTGCCGGAGGTTGTCGTCCATGACCGCCAGCCCCCACCGGTGACCCGCGCCGTCGATCTCCACCACGAGGCCGCAGGGCCACCGCTGAGGGTGAAGGATCGGGTCCCCCGGGCGGGCGCGGTCAGCCCGAGCGGACCATCCCGGCCTCGTCGAGCAGCGGGTTGTGCGCCACGGGGACGCGCTCGTCCTCGCTCGGCGCGCCGGGTGCCGTCCCGTTCGGCCCGAAGGGCGAGCCGCCCAGGGCCTCACGGCCGTGCGGCTCGAGCCAGTTGGCGTGGTCCGGGCCCGCCGGCACGATGCCCGTGGGGTTGATGTCCCGGTGGACCTCGTAGTAGTGGCTCTTGATGTGGGTGAAGTCGGTGGTGTCACCGAACCCGGGCGTGGTGAACAGGTCGCGGGCGTAGGCCCACAGCACCGGCATCTCGCTCAGCTTGGAGCGGTTGGCCTTGAAGTGTCCGTGGTAGACGGCATCGAAGCGCGCGAGCGTGGTGAACAGACGCACGTCGGCCTCGGTGATGTGGTCACCCATGAGGTAGCGACGGGTCGACAGGCGCTCCTCGAGCCAGTCCATGGCCGCCCAGAGCCGGTCGTACGCGGCCTCGTAGGCAGCCTGGTCGCCGGAGAACCCGCAGCGGTAGACGCCGTTGTTGATCTCGGTGTACACCCGCTTGTTGACGGCCTCCATCTCCTCGCGCAGGTCCTCGGGCCACAGGTCCGGGGCACCCTCGCGGTGGTACTCGCGCCACTGCGTGGAGAAGTCGAGGGTGATCTGCGGGAAGTTGTTCGTCACGACCTCACCGGAGGGCACATCGACGAGCGCGGGGACGGTGATCCCCTTCGAGTAGTCGGGGAAGCGCTTGAGGTAGGCGTCCTTGATCCGCGGGATGCCCAGCACCGGGTCGAGGCGCCCCTCGTCGAGGTCGAAGGTCCAGCTGTCGGCGTCGTGGGTCGGACCGGTGACGCCCATGGAGATGACGTCCTCGAGCCCGAGCAGGCGCCGGACGATGATCGTGCGGTTGGCCCACGGGCACGCCCGGGAGACCACCAGCCGGTACCGGCCCGGCTCGACCGGCCACTCACCGCTGCCGTCGGAGGTGATCCGGTCCTCGATGTAGGTCGTGTCGCGCTGGAATTCCTTCTCGACGTAAGTGCCCTGTGTCATGTCACCCATAGTAGTTGAAAATTGTACTTTTATCCATCACGGCGCGGCGGGGCCCGTCGTCATGCCCCGCCCGGGCACCGTCGCCTGACCTGCTCGAAGGTGTCCTCGTCGAAGGCCACGATGTGCGCGGCCTCGACCGCCGTGCGCGCCTGCGTGATCGTCTCGACGGCGGCCGCGATGGCGTCGTCCTTGGGCCAGCCGTAGATCCCGGCACTGATCAGCGGGAAGGCGATGCTGCGCGCCCCGAGCTCGTCGGCCACCTCGAGGGAGCGTCGGTAGCAGGAGGTGAGCAGCGAGCGATCGGTCTGGCCGGCGCTGTGGTTCGGTCCGACGGTGTGGATGACCCACCGGGCGGGCATGTCCCCTGCGGTCGTCCAGCCGGCGTCCCCGGTCGCGAGGCCGTCGGGGAAGCGCGCGATGCAGTCCTCCAGCACCGCCGGACCGCCCGCCCGGTGGATCGCCCCGTCCACTCCCCCGCCTCCGCGCATCGCGGAGTTGGCGGCGTTGACGACCGCGTCGACCTCCTGGGTGGTGATGTCTCCCCGGACGGCAGTGAGCGTGACCATCGCTCCAGTCTCCCGTCGGCGGCTCCTCCGCTCAAGGGGTGCGAAGGGGGTGGCCCCGGCACGTCCGTCCGTTTACCCCGCGCTGGGCAGGGGTACCAGCAGGAGACCTGCACCCGCCTGCGCGCACGGAGGATGATGATGACTGCTCTGGGACCGCTGACGACGCTGACCGACCGCATCGAGCGACTGGCCCGGCTGGACGAGCCGGGCAAGGCAGTGGGCACGGCCATCCGCAAGGCGGTCCCCGCCGGCGGGGTCAAGGACGCCCTGAGCGGGACGTGGCTGGGCCACCCCGTGCACCCCCCGCTGACCGACGTGGTCATCGGCTCCTTCGTCGGCGCGAGCGTGCTCGACCTCGTCGGTCCGGACGACGGGCGGGCCTCCCGGCGCCTGCTGCAGCTGGGCCTGCTGACGGCCGTGCCGACGGCGCTGAGCGGGGCCAGCGACTGGGCCGACTCGGAGCTGGGTGACGAGGGTGTCCGCCGCATGGGTCTGGTCCATGCGGGAGCGAACGTCGTCGCACTGTCCCTGTACGCGCTCTCGCTCGCGGCCCGACGCGGCGGCCCGAGCCGGGCCGGGTCGGCCCTGGCCCTCGCCGGGTCGGCGGTCCTGGGCGTCAGCGGGTTCCTGGGCGGCCACATCACCTTCGTCCGCGGTACCGGGGTGAACCAGACGGCCTTCGACGTCGGCCCCTCCGACTGGACCGACGTGGTCGACGCGGGCGAGGTGCCACAGGAGGGGACCGTCGCCGCCATGGCCGGGGAGACGCCCGTGGTGCTGGGCCGGCACCGCGGTCAGGTCTTCGCCCTGCACGACCGGTGCTCCCACCGCGGCTGCGCGCTCAGCGACGGCGAGGTCGAGGAGCAGGTGATCACCTGCCCCTGCCACGGCTCGCGCTTCGACGTGCGAGACGGCTCGGTGGTGCGTGGGCCCGCGACGGCGACCCAGCCGGTGCTGGACGCACGCGAGACGGACGGCCGGATCGAGGTGCGCGTGCGGCGGGCGAGCCGGTGACCGCACCCGCTCCGACCCCCGCCGACGCGGACGACCACCGAGCGGGGGTCGGCGTCAGGAGCGCATCGCGCCGAGGCGGGCGAGCAGCAGCGCCTCGGCGACGCACACGTTCTCGAACTCACCCAGGTGCAGCGACTCGTTCGCGCCGTGGGCGCGGGTGTCGGGGTCCTCGACGCCGGTGACGAGGATGGCCGCGTCGGGGAACTTCTCCGCGAAGGCCTGCACGAAGGGGATCGACCCTCCGATGCCGACGTCGACCGGATCCGTGCCCCAGGCGTCGGCGAAGGCGGCGCGGGCCTGGTCGTAGACCGGTCCCTGCGCGTCTGCGGCGAAGCCCCAGCCCTGCTCGTCGAGCTCGACCTCGACCGTCGCCCCCCACGGGGCGTAGTCGGCCAGGTGCTTCTGCAGCGCGGTCCACGCCTCCTGCGGGTCCTGGGTCGGGTTGAGGCGCAGGTTGATCTTGGCGCTCGCGCCGGCGTTGAGGACATTGCCCGCCTCGTCGACCGAGGGCGCGTCGATGCCGATGACGACGGCGGCCGGCTTGGTCCACAGCCGGGAGGGGATCGAGCCGGTGCCGATGAGCTCGGTGCCCTCCAGCAGGCCGGACTCCTCGCGCAGGCGGGCCTCGTCGTAGTCGATCTCCGGGGCGTCGGTGTGCACGAGCCCCTCGATCGCGACGTCACCCTGGTCGTCGTGGAGCGTCGCCAGCAGGCGGCACAGCGTCGTGATCGCGTCGGGGCAGGCCCCGCCGAACATCCCCGAGTGCACCCCGTGGTCCAGGGTGCGCACGGTGACGACGGCGCGAAGGGAGCCGCGCAGGGTGGTCGTGAGCGCGGGCGTCCCGATGGCCCAGTTGAGCGAGTCGGCGAGGACGATGGCGTCCGAGGTCAGCTTGTCGCCGTGGCGCTCGAGGATCCGCGGCAGCGACTCGCTGGCGATCTCCTCCTCGCCCTCGACGAAGACGGTGACGCCGACGGGCAGCTCGCCCGAGTGGGCCCGCAGCGCGGCGACGTGCGCCATGACCCCGGCCTTGTCGTCGGCCGCGCCGCGACCGTAGAGGCGCCCGTCGACCTCGGTCGGCTCGAAGGGGTCGGTGTCCCAGTCCGCCCGGTCACCGGGGGGCTGCACGTCGTGGTGCGCGTAGAGCAGGACGGTCGGAGCGCCCTCCGGTCCGGCGGCGTGGCCGATGACCGCCGGGCGCCCCCCTTCCTCCACGATCTCGACCTCGAGGCCCTCCGCGCGCAGCAGCTGCGCGGTGCGCTCGGCGGCGGCCCGGACGTGGCCCTGGTCGAAGGAGTCGAGGCTGACGCTCGGGATCCGGGTGAGGTCCTCCAGGTCGGCGCGCACCTGCGGCATCAGCGCGCGGACGCGGGCGCGCAGGGTCTCGATCTGGTCTGCGGTGAGAGTGGTGTCGGTCACGCGAGCGACCGTATCGCGAGCCGCCGCGCGCATGCACCGGGGACGGGCGGGTACCGGTGGGATGCACCCGACACGAGGAGGAGTGATGGCTGCCGAGAGCCGCACGACGGTCGACCACGACGAGATCCGCACCTGGGTGGAGCAGCACGACGGTGTCCCGGCCCGCGTCGTCGGGACCGAGTCGCAGGAGGGGGTCGGCGTGCTGCGCATCGACTTCCCCGGCGGGGCCACCGAGGACGAGCTGGAGCAGATGTCCTGGGACGACTGGTTCGCGGCCTTCGAGGAGGACCGGCTCGCCTTCCTCTACCAGCCGCCCCAGGACGACGGAGAGGACACCACCTTCGTCAAGCTCGTCGAGCGCTGATCCACCGCGACCGTCGCGGGGGCGCCCGGCCGTCCCCGGCGACCCGGGTCGGCGCCCGTACGCCTAGAGTGCACCTCGTGTTCGGACGCAAGAAGGATGACCAGCCCGCCGCCACGGATGAGCGACCCCACCGCGAGGGGGCGAAGAACCGACCGACCCCCCGGCGCAGGGACCAGGAGGCGGCGCGCAAGCGACCCCTGGTGCAGAACGACCGCAAGGCCGCCAAGGCCGCCGACCGGGCGGCCCGTCGCGCCGAGGGCCAGAAGGTGCGCCAGGCGATGGTCACCGGCGACGACCGGCACCTGCCCCCGCGCGACAAGGGACCGGTGCGCCGCTACGCCCGCGACGTCGTCGACGCGCGCTGGAGCCTGGGTGAGCTGCTGCTGCCGCTGATGCTCGCCGTCCTCGTCCTCAGCCTCTTCGCCGGCTCGTGGGCGACCTTCGTCTTCCTCGCCGTCTACGTGCTGATCATCATCGCGATCCTCGACGCCTGGCTCCTGTGGCGCCGCACCAAGCCGAAGATCCGCGAGCGCTTCGGTGAGGACGCCGAGCTGCGCGGTGTCGGGATGTACCAGGCGATGCGCGCCTTCCAGATGCGCCGCACCCGCCTGCCGAAGCCGAAGGTGGAGCGGGGCGCCAAGGTCTAGGGGGCCTCGCCCGCGCACGGCGAAGGGCCGCACCTGCTCGCAGCAGGTGCGGCCCTTCGCGTCGTGGGTACTACTCCGGGGACAGCGGCATCGGCCCGTAGACCACCTCGGACTCGCGCAGCAGGCTCACCTGGGCGACACCGGCACCGGCCAGGTCCTCCCACGACTCGGCGAACCACGCCTCGGCGTCGGCCTGGGTCGGGAACGGCACGGACTGCTCGGGACGGTCGGGCAGTGCCTGGCCCGAGGCGTCCTCGAGCCGCCAGCGGTAGCTGTCGGTCATGACTTCACCTGTACGTCGACGAAGGGGGGCTTGGTCACCGTGGCAGGGACGTCGCGACCGCGCACGTCGATGACGATCTCGTCGTCCCAGGTGATGACCCGGTCGACCAGGATCAGGGCGATGCCCTGCTTGAGCGTCGGGCTGAAGGTGCCCGAGGTGACCACGCCGACCTCGTGGCCCTCGCTGTCGCGGACCGCGCAGCCGGGGCGCGGGATGCCGCGACCGGTCACCTTGGCGCCGCGCAGCAGGCGCGAGGACTTGGCCACGCGCTGGGCGACGAGCGCGTCCTTGCCCCAGAAGCGCTCCTTGTCCCAACCGACCGCCCACGCGGCGCGTGCCATGACGGGGGTGATCTCCGGGGTGAGGTCGTTGCCGTGCAGCGGGTAGCCCATCTCGGTGCGCAGCGTGTCGCGCGCCCCGAGCCCGCAGGGCAGCCCCTCGTAGGGCGCCATCGCCTCGACGAGCGCGTCCCACAGCTCGAGGCCGGCGGCTGCGGGGGCGATGAGCTCGTAGCCGCGCTCCCCCGTGTAGCCGGTGCGGCAGACGGTGAGCTCGTGGTCGCGCCAGCGGGCCGTGTCGTAGGACATGTAGTCGTGGTCGACGGGCAGGTCGAGGGCGCCGAGGACCTCGTCGCTCCGGGGGCCCTGGACGGCGAGGACGACGAAGTCCTCGTGGTGGTCCTCGACCTCGACGCCCTCGGGGGCCTCGGCACGCAGCTTCTCGACGACGGTGGCCGCGTTGGCCGCGTTGGGCATGAGGAAGAGGTCGCCGACACCACGCAGGTAGACGATGAGGTCGTCGATGACACCGCCGGCGTCGTTGCAGCACATCGTGTACTGCGCCTGGCCGGGGCCGATCCGGGTGAGGTCGTTCGTCAGCGTCGTGTTGACCAGCTCGTCCGCGCCGTCACCGCGGACGAGGACCTTGCCCAGGTGGCTGACGTCGAAGAGGCCGACCCGCTCACGCACGGCCGCGTGCTCTGCCACGACTCCGCCGCCGGGGTACTCGATCGGCATCTCCCAGCCGCCGAAGTCGGCCATCTTCGCCTTGAGGGCGACGTGCCGGTCATGGATCGGTGACGTACGCAGGGGGGAAGCTTCGCTCATGTGACGCACGCTACCGTCTCGCCCTACGGGATAGCCTCCCTGTTGGCACGACCACCAAGACACGACCGAAAGGTTCCCCCGACGTGACCACGTTGATGCTCGGCACTCGCTCCTACTCCGCCTGGTCCGGCCGATCCCTGGTGATCGGCGTCGTCGGCTCCGGGGACGAGGTGGCCGTGCGTGCCTCGTCCGCCCTGCCGAGGACCGCCGCAAAGCACCTGGACGCCGTCCTGCCCTCGCTCGACGTCGACGCCAAGGTCGCCTCGACGACGATCGTCCCGGCCGTTCCCGGCCTCAAGGCGGACGTCGTCGTCCTCGTCGGCCTCGGGAAGGACGCCGCGGCGGACGGGGGCCGGGCCGGCTCGGACTCCCTTCGTCGCGCTGCGGGTGCGGCCGTCCGGAGCGCCGGCAAGGGCTCCGTCGCACTCGCCCTCCCCCACGACGACGCGGCCGAGCTCGCCGCCATCGCCGAGGGCGCCGCCTCCGGCGCGTACACCTTCACCGCGCACAAGTCGGCCGCGGACGAGGGTGGCGACCGGGAGATCACGGTCTTCTCCGACCTCGACCGCAAGGCCTCGCCCAAGGAGGTCATCGAGCACGCGAGCACCGTCGCGCGCAACGTCTCCTGGGCCCGCGACCTGGTCAACACCGCGCCCAACCTGCTCTACCCGCAGTCCTTCGCCGAGACGGTGCAGGAGGTCGCGAAGGCCTCCCCCGGCAAGCTCACCGTCAAGGTCCTCGACGAGAAGGCGCTGGCCGACGGCGGCTTCGGCGGCATCACCGGCGTCGGTCAGGGCAGCACGCGACCGCCGCGGATCGTCACCCTCTCCTACGCGCCCCGCTCGAAGAAGGTCCCCCACGTTGCGCTGGTCGGCAAGGGCATCACCTTCGACACCGGTGGCGTGTGCCTCAAGCCCTCCGCGGGCATGCTGACCATGAAGTCCGACATGGCCGGCGCAGCCGCCGTCGCCGCGACCGTCGTCGCCGCTGCCGAGCTCGGTCTGCCCGTCGCCGTGACCGGCTACCTCTGCCTCGCGGAGAACATGCCCGGCGCGAACGCCCAGCGCCCCAGTGACGTCGTCACCATGCGCAACGGCACGACCGTGGAGATCCTGGACACCGACGCCGAGGGCCGCATGGTCCTCGCCGACGGCATGTGCCTGGCCGCCGAGTCCGGGCCCGACCAGATCCTCGACGTCGCCACCCTCACCGGCGCCTGCGTCGTCGCGCTCGGCCCGAAGATCTTCGGCGTCATGGGCAACGACGACACGGTCCGCCAGTCGATCACCAGCGCGGCCGAGCGCGCGGACGAGCCGAGCTGGCCCCTGCCGCTGCCGACCGACCTGCGCGCGACGCTCGACTCCGCGGTGGCCGACATCGCCCACAAGGGCGACCGCATGGGTGGCGCCCTGACGGCGGGCCTGTTCCTGCAGGAGTTCGCCAAGGACGCGAAGGGCAACACCATCCCCTGGGCGCACCTGGACATCGCCGGCCCGTCCTTCAACGAGGGCAGCCCGTGGGGCCACGTGCCCAAGGGCGGCACCGGCGTCGCCGTCGGCACCCTCCTGGAGCACATCGCCTCCCTGGCCTGATCCTCAGCGCTGTCAGCGCAGTCACCGGACGCCTTCCGCTCCCGCAGGGCTGGGGGTGGCCCTATGGACGAAGCCGGCGTCGTCTCCCGTCTCCTCACGACGGCGAGGTGCGCCGGCTTCGTCCATGAGTCGGGCCAACCCCCACCCTGCGTCCGTTCGACATCACCGGTCGACCGCGGTGACAGCGAGTCGATGACGTGGTTATCGACTGATGACCCGGTTATTGCCGGGCCATCAGTCGATAACCGCGCCCGGCGCACGTTGCCGATGGCCAGAGCGCGGCGACCGTTGTGCTGTGGTGACCGACGCACGCTCTACGCTGGGGTCCGTCCGTGACCCCGGACACAGTCCATGCAAAAGGAGCACCCCGTGGCCGACCCCACGACCTCGACCTCGTCCCCCTTCGACCTCGTCATCCTCGGTGCCGGCAGCGGCGGCTACGCCTGCGCCCTGCGCGCCGCGCAACTCGACCTGAAGGTCGCGCTCGTGGAGGAGGACAAGATCGGCGGGACCTGCCTGCACCGCGGGTGCATCCCGACCAAGGCGCTGCTGCACGCGGCCGAGATCGCCGACGGGGCACGCAACGGGGCCGCGCACGGGGTGCGCACCACCTTCGAGGGGATCGACACCGAGGCGCTGCACGCCCGCAAGGACAAGATCGTCGGGCAGCTGTACAAGGGCCTGACCGGCCTCATCGGGCAGGCCGACATCGAGGTCGTCACGGGCCGGGGGCGCCTCGTGGACGCCCACACCGTCTCGGTCGAGACCTCGGAGGGGACCCGTGAGGTCACCGGGACGACGGTGGTGCTGGCCACCGGTTCCTACGCGAAGACCATCCCGGGCATCGAGCTCGGACCGCGAGTGATGACGAGCGACCAGGCGATGAGCCTCGCCGAGATCCCGCAGCGGGTGGCCGTCCTCGGTGGCGGGGTCATCGGGGTGGAGTTCGCCTCGATGCTGCGCAGCTTCGGTGCCGAGGTGACGATCGTCGAGGCGCTCGACCGGATCGTCGCCGGCGAGGAGCCGGCGATCTCCAAGCAGCTCACGCGCGAGTTCAAGAAGCGCAAGATCACGACCCTCACCTCCACGAAGGTCGCCTCAGTCGACGCCGACGACTCGCGCGCCGTCGTCCACCTCGAGGAGGGCGACCCGCTGGAGGTCGACCTCGTCCTCGTCGCCGTCGGGCGCGGTCCGCGCGGCGAGGGCATCGGCCTGGAGGACGCCGGGGTCGCGACCGAGCGTGGCTTCGTGCCGACCGACGAGCGGCTGCGCACGAATGTCGACGGCGTGCGCGCGGTCGGTGACCTCGTCCCGGGGCCGCAGCTGGCCCACCGCGGCTTCGCCCACGGCATCTTCGTCGCCGAGGACGTCGCCGGTCTCGAGCCCGCGCCGGTCGAGGACGTGACCGTCCCCAAGGTCACCTACAGCGACCCGGAGATCGCCTCGGTCGGGCTCACCGCGGACGGTGCGAAGGGGGTTCTGGGCGAGGGCCGCGTGGTCGAGACGGTCACGTATCCCCTGGGCGGCAACGGCCGCAGCCTCATCCGGGGCACGAGCGGATCGGTCACCCTGGTCCGCGAGAAGGACGGTCCGGTGCTCGGTGTGCACATGATCGGCCTCGGCGTCAGCGAGCTGATCAGCGAGGCCCAGCTGGCCGTCGGGTGGGAGGCCCACCCGGAGGACATCACCCCGCTGGTGCACGCCCACCCCACCCAGAGCGAGGCGCTCGGCGAGGCCGCCATGCTCGCCGCTGGACGACCGCTGCACGCACACGCATAGGCTGTACGGGAACACACGAGCGACGCGGAGACACATGAGCATCGAGACCCGCTCCACCCACCCGGGCCGTGCCCGGGTGCGGGTGCGTCGGGCCGCGGTCCGCCCCGTCCTGCGGCGACGTCGGGATCGGGCCGATACATGGCGAGCCCGTGAACCATCTGGACAAGGACTCATGAGAGTCTGTGACGTATCCCATCTCGATAGAAGGAGCAGAGGCGCATGTCTGAGCGGGTGACCATGCCGGCGCTGGGTGAGTCCGTGACCGAGGGCACCGTGACGCGATGGCTCAAGAACGTCGGTGACACGGTCGAGGTGGATGAGCCTCTGCTCGAGGTCTCCACCGACAAGGTCGACACCGAGATCCCCTCGCCCGTGGCGGGGACGATCCAGGAGATCCTTGCCGAGGAGGACGACACCGTCGAGGTCGGAGCCGACCTCGCGGTCATCGGTGACGGTGAGGCCCCGGCCTCGTCCGGCGACGACTCCACCGACGAGTCCGAGGACGAGGAGCCCGAGTCCGAGGAGGCCCCCGCCGAGGAGACCTCCGAGGCGGAGTCCTCCGACGACACGGAGGAGGAGCCGGCGCAGGCCGAGTCCTCCGACACGTCCTCCGAGGACGCCGAGGAGTCCGAGTCCGCGCCCGCCGCGGAGAAGTCGTCCGGTGACGACGGCGACGGGACGACCGTCTCGATGCCCGCGCTGGGTGAGTCGGTCACCGAGGGCACCATCTCGCGGTGGCTGAAGTCCGAGGGCGACGAGGTCGAGGTCGACGAGCCCCTGCTCGAGGTCTCCACCGACAAGGTCGACACCGAGATCCCCTCCCCCGTGGCCGGCACGCTGACCAAGATCCTCGTCGAGGAGGACCAGACCGTGGAGGTCGGCGCCGACCTCGCGATCGTCGGTGGCTCCGGTGGCGGGTCCAAGGAGGAGCCGAAGGCCGAGGAGCCCAAGGAGGAGCCGAAGCCCGAGCCCAAGGCCGAGGAGCCCAAGAAGGAGTCCAAGCCCGAGCCCAAGGCCGAGGAGCCCAAGAAGGAGTCCAAGCCCGAGCCCAAGGCCGAGGAGCCCAAGAAGGAGTCCAAGCCCGAGCCCAAGGCCGAGGAGCCCAAGAAGGAGTCCAAGCCCGAGCCCAAGGCCGAGGAGCCCAAGAAGGAGTCCAAGCCCGAGCCCAAGGCCGAGGAGCCGAAGAAGGAGTCCGCGTCGTCGAGCGGGCCCTCCGACGCCGCCGCCTACGTCACGCCGCTCGTGCGCAAGCTCGCCGCGGACAACGACATCGACCTCGCGCAGGTCGAGGGCACCGGCATCGGTGGTCGCATCCGCAAGCAGGACGTCCTCGACGCCGCCAAGGCGAAGAACCAGCCGCAGGAGGCTGCTCCGGCCCAGCAGGAGGCTCCGGCCGCATCCGCACCGGCAGCAGCCGCTGATGGTGGCGCCGTCCCCGCGGGCCTGGAGTCCAACGTCCCGCAGTCCAAGCGCGGGACCCGTGAGCCGATGTCGCGCCTGCGCAAGGTCATCGCCAAGCGGATGGTGGAGTCGCTGCAGGTCAGCGCCCAGCTGACCACGGTCGTCGAGGTCGACATGACCAAGGTCTCGCGCGTCCGGGACGCCGCCAAGGCGGAGTTCCAGCGTCGCGAGGGCACGAAGCTGTCCTTCCTGCCGTTCATCGCCCTGGCGACGGCCGAGGCGCTCAAGGCCCACCCCGGTGTCAATGCCAGCGTCGAGGGCGAGGAGATCGTCTACCACAAGGACGAGAACCTCTCGATCGCCGTGGACACCGAGGGCGGTCTGATCACCCCGGTGGTCAAGAACGCCGGCGACCTCAACCTCGCCGGGCTCGCCCGCGCGATCGCGGACGTCGCCGACCGCACCCGCAACAAGAAGATCACGCCGGACGACCTGGCTGGTGGCACCTTCACCATCACCAACACCGGCAGCCGCGGGGCGCTCTTCGACACGCCGATCCTCAACCAGCCGCAGGTCGGCATGCTCGGCACCGGGTCGATCGTGCGCCGTCCGGTCGTCGTCAACTCGGAGGACGGAGGCGAGACCATCGCCATCCGGTCGATGATGTACCTGGCGATGTCCTACGACCACCGGGTCGTCGATGGTGCCGACGCCGCTCGTTTCCTCGGGACCGTCAAGGCCCGTCTCGAGGAGGGCAACTTCGAGGCCTGACATGTCCGCACCCCGACAGCGCGTCGCCATCACCGGTTCCTCCGGGCTGATCGGCGGCGCGCTGTCGCGTTCCCTGCGCGAACGCGGCCACGACGTCCTCCACCTCGTGCGCCGGGAGCCGAGCGAGCCCCACGAGCGCCGATGGAACCCGGACGCGGGCCACCTCACGCCGGGGCACCTCGCCAACGTCGACACGGTCGTGCACCTGGCCGGAGCGGGCGTCGGCGACCACCGCTGGACGCCCGAGTACAAGGCCACGATCCACGCCTCACGCGTCGACGGCACCGATCTGGTCTCACGGGTGCTGGCCGAGGGTGCCGGACCGACCCGGCTCGTGACCGCATCCGGGATCGCCATCTACGGCGATCGCGGCGACGAGATCCTCACCGAGCACTCGACGCCGGCGACGACCTTCCTGGCCGGCGTCGTCCGCGACTGGGAGGGTGCGACCACCCCGGCGAAGGACGCGGGCATCCCCGTCGCGCACGCCCGCACCGGCATCGTCCTGACCATGACCGGCGGCGCCCTGACGCCGATGCTGCGCGTCGGCAGGCTCGGCATCGGCGGACCACTCGGCTCGGGACGGCAGTACATGCCGTGGATCACCCTCGCCGACACCGTCGCCGCCTACATCCGACTGATCGAGGACGACTCGATCACCGGACCGGTGAACGTCACCGCGCCGCACCCCGTGCGCCAGCGCGATCTGGCCCGCGCACTCGGCAGACGGCTGCACCGCCCGGCCCTCGTGCCGACGCCGCGCACGGCGATCCGCGCCGCCCTCGGCGAGTTCGCCGACGAGGTGCTCGCCTCCGCCAGGGTCGTCCCCGAGCGGCTCCAGCGCGCCGGCTTCGAGCACGCCCACCCTCGGCTCGACGACGCGATGGACTGGCTCTTCCCCCGCGACTGACCCTCACCGCACGTCCCGCACCCGCCACGCTCCGGTCTCCCAGACGAGCACGAGGTCGACCTGCTGCCCGTGCGCTGCCGGACGCTGCTCCTCCCCCTCCGGGCCGACGACCGTGTAGGCCGCGGCATCGCTGGTCATCCGCAGCACCGCGACCCGTCCCCCGGCTCGCTCCAGCTGCGCCGACCGCACGGCCAGGTCGACACCGCGGTAGCGCGACCCGCTGGCGGTGAGCGTCCCGATCAGCTCGCGGTCCCGCTCGGCGGCCGGGGAGCCGGGCGCGTCGAGCCGCTCCAGCACCGCGGTGTCCAGGTCGAGGACCATCTGCTCCCGCAGTCTGGTCAGCTCGCGGGCCAGCCGCGTCGGCGCCGTCTCCGGCGCCGACCTGTCGGTGCGGACGCCGGTCGCCTCCTCCGCTCCGTCGGTCGCCACCGTCGGGTCGTGGAGCGGGCCACCGCGGGCTGCCTCGCCCGCACCGGAGAGCTGCCAGGGGATGAGGAGGCCCACGAGGACGAGACCGATCGCGACGGCGACGGCGAGGGCCACCCGGCCCGATCCCGGTCGCTCCGCCGCGTCCCGGGCGATCGCCCGGGGTGGGCTCAGCGGGGCGTCGTCCCGCGGTACCCGCGCCCCACGGGGCGTCTGCGCTCCACGGGCTGCCGGAGACGTGAGGGGCCCCGGCGAGGCATGGCGGGCCGACCGCCTGGCGACGGTCGCCCCCTTCGTCCCGGGCCGACGCCGCCACCAGCGGCGGGCGGGCTCGGGCTCGGGTGCAGCCATGAGCTCCCGCTGCCACTGCGGCACCTCGAGTGAGTCCGCGGCGGCCGACTCGCGGATGCGGCGGGTCAGGCCGCTGGCGACATCACCGGGCGAGGTGATGCGGATCGGCTCGGCAGGGGCGGAGTCGAAGACGGCGCGGGCGACCTCGCCGGCCTCGGGCCGGGCGGTCGGGCTGCTGACGAGACAGGTCTGGATCACGCGGACCAGCTCCGGGGCGTCGGGGACGAGGACCTGCAGGTCGCCGCGCTCGGTGACGTGCCCGGGCGGGGAGCCGGTCAGGCACAACCACGCCAGCGCGCCGAGGGCGTGGACGTCACTGCCGCGGGTGGGTTCGCCGCCCTCGAGGACCTCGGGCGCGACGTAACCGTCGGTGCCGTGGACCTCGCCGGGCGGTTCGCCGGTGAGGCGCGAGAAGCCCAGATCGCTCAGCGCGGGCCGCCCGGTGGGGGCGAGCAGGACATTGCCGGGGCTGATGTCCCCGTGGACGATGCCCAGCTCGTGCAGTCCGCCGAGGGCCCGGGCGATGGGGGCGATGATCGTGACCGTCTCCCCCGGCGTGAGGTGGCCGCGGGCAGCGACGACCTCCCCGAGGCTGCCGCCGGAGAGCAGCTCGAGGACCAGCGCCGTCGCCGGACCCTGCGGACCGTCGAGGGCGAGGGTCTCGTGGAGGGTGACCACGTGGTCGCCCGCTGCCTGCTGCAGGAGGGCGAACTCCCGCACCGCCTCCTCACCGGCCTCCCCTGGCAGGACCTTGACGGCGACGAGCTCGTCGTCGGCCTCACGTCGCGCGCGCCACACCCGGGAGGTCGCACCGGTGCCCAGGAGTGTGGTCAGGCGGTAGCCGGGGACCTCGGGCGGTATCTCGTCCATACCTCCACGATGGCCGAGAGCCCGGGACCGACCGTGAGGTTTTCCACATCCTTCCGCGGTCGTGGAATGAATCGCCGCCACCCGGGGATGTACCACCCATGGACATTCCCACCAGCCAGCTCAACGACGGCCACTCGATCCCCCAGCTCGGTTTCGGCGTCTTCCAGGTCCCGCCCGAGGACACGGCAGAGACGGTCCGCGCCGCGCTCGAGGTCGGCTACCGGCACATCGACACCGCCCAGATGTACGGCAACGAGGAGGGCGTCGGACAGGCGATCGCGGAGAGCGGCATCCCCCGCGAGGAACTCTTCATCACCAGCAAGCTGAACAACGGCAACCACCGGCCGGCTGACGCCGAGCGCTCCTTCGAGGAGACCCTGCGCCGCCTGGGGACCGACCGGGTCGACCTCTTCCTGATCCACTGGCCGCTGCCCACGCGCTACGACGGCGACTTCGTCTCCACCTGGCGGACCCTGACCGGCTTCCGCGAGGACGGTCGCGCCCGCTCGGTGGGGGTCAGCAACTTCCAGCCCGCGCACCTCTCCCGGATCATCGACGAGACCGGCGAGGTGCCCGCGGTGAACCAGATCGAGCTGCACCCCTACTTCGGCAACGAGCAGGCGCGCAGCGCCTCCCTCGAGCACGACATCCGCATCGAGGCGTGGTCGCCCATCGCCCAGGGGAAGGTCATCGACGACGAGGTCCTGACCCGCATCGGCGAGCGCCACGGCAAGACCGCCTCCCAGGTGGCCCTGCGGTGGCACCTCCAGCGCGACCACATCATCTTCCCGAAGTCGATGCGCCGGGCGCGGATGCAGGAGAACCTCGAGATCCTCGACTTCGTCCTGTCCGGGGAGGAGATGGCCGAGGTCAGCGCGCTCGACCAGGGTGCGAGCGGACGGATCGGTCCCGACCCGGACACCTTCGACGTGGTGCCTGACTGACCCTCGGTACCGAACGGTGAACACCGGCCCGGGTGGTGACCACCCGGGCCGGACGTCTGCGTCTAGCCTGCGGTCATGACGCGACACCCCACGATCCTCGCCACCTCCGGTGGTTACACCCGACCGGAGCGGGGGGACCTCGCCTTCGCCGGGCTCGTCCACCACGCGGTCGAGCTGTCCGGGACGACCTCCCGGCCGAAGGTGTGCACCCTCGGCACGGCGGGCGGGGACCAGCGGTGGTTCAACGCCTTCCTCGCCCAGGCCGGGACCGCCGCCGGCTTCGACCTGACCTGCCTGGACCTCTTCCCGATGCCGAGTGTCGAGGACGTCGAGGGACACCTGATGGAGCAGGACGTCGTCTGGGTCAACGGCGGATCGGTGGCCAACCTCCTCGCGGTGTGGCGGGTGCACGAGCTCGACGTGATCCTCCGCAGGGTCTGGGAGGCGGGAGTGGTCCTCGCCGGCGTGAGCGCCGGGTCGGTCTGCTGGTACCGGGGCGGGGCCACGGACTCCTTCGGACCCGAGCTGAGGCCGGTGACCAACGGTCTGGCGCTGCTCCCCTACGACAACGGCGTCCACTTCGACAGCGAGGCCCGGCGCCGGCCGACGGTGCACGCCCTCGTGGAGGAGGGGACCTTCGGCGAGACGCACTGCACCGACGACGGCGTCGGGCTCGTCTACCGCGGCACCGAGCTGGTCGAGGCCGTCGCCGAGGTGGACGGCAAGGGCGCCTACATCGTGACGAAGGGGGGCGACGGCCGGGCCGTCGAGGAACGCCTCGAGCCCCGCCGCGTAGGCTGATGCCATGCGCTTCGAGGAGCTCGGCTTCGCCCCCGACACCGTGGACTACCTGACCGCCTGGGAGCACCAGAAGAGGGTTCACGCGGCGGTCGTCGCCGGTGACCTCGAGGACACGACGCTGCTGCTCGAGCACACGACGGTCTACACCGCGGGCAAGCGCACCGAGCCGCACGAGCGGCCGATGGACGGCACGCCGGTCATCGACGTCGACCGCGGCGGCAAGATCACCTGGCACGGCCCCGGCCAGCTCGTCGGCTACCCGATCGCGCACCTGCCGGGACGCCGCGACGTCATCGCCCACGTGCGCCGTCTCGAGGAGATGATGATCCGCGTCGCCGCCGACGTCGGGGTGACCGCGACGCGCGTGCCGGGCCGCTCGGGCATCTGGGTGCCCGGGACCGACGGCCGCCAGGACCGCAAGCTCGGCCAGATCGGCATCCGGGTCTCCCGGGACGTCGCGATGCACGGCTTCAGCCTCAACGTGGACTGCGACCTGTCGTGGACGCAGACGATCGTGCCGTGCGGCATCCCGGACGCGGCCGTGTCCACGCTCGCGATCGAGACGGGGCGCGACATCACCGTCGCCGACATCCTCCCTTCGGCCAAGGCGCACCTCACCGAGGTGATGACGCAGGACCTCCCCCTGACGAAGGGGGCCTGACCCCCCTTCGTCCGTGGCGGGGACAGCCGCTCGTCCCGACAGGAAGGTCACGGTGAGGTAACGTCTGCGGTTCGCCCGGTACGACCGCTATCCGGAGGACCTCCCCCGATGACCGCCAGCGCGGAAGCCCCGCCCCGACGAGCCACGGACTCCCGACCCGGCGCCCCGTCCGGCCTGCGGAAGGACATCCAGGGCCTGCGGGCCCTCGCCGTCACGCTCGTCGTGCTCTTCCACCTCTGGCCGGACTCGCTCAGTGGCGGCTACGTGGGGGTGGACGTCTTCCTCGTGATCTCCGGTTACCTGATCACGACCCACCTGCTGAAGAAGCCCCCGCGCACCAGCCACGACCTCTGGGCGTTCTGGGCGCGTCGACTGCGACGGCTCCTGCCGGCGTCCCTAGTGGTGCTGGCGACCACCGCCGTCGCCACCCGGCTCGTGGCACCGAGCACCGCGTGGGAGGAGATCTCCCGGCAGATCATCGCCTCGACCCTCTACGTGCAGAACTGGGCCCTGGCCTCCAGCTCGGTCGACTACATGGACGCCGGCGCCATGAGCAGCCCCGTCCAGCACTTCTGGTCGCTGTCCGTGGAGGAGCAGTTCTACCTCCTGTGGCCGCTGCTGATCTTCTTCGTCACCTGGGTGGTCCTCCGACGCAGGAAGCGGACCGGCGCTGCCGGCCCGGTCGACGCGATCGCAGGCGACCTCGCCCTCGTGCGCCTGGCGCGCACCCTGATCGGCGCCGTGGTCCTCCTCTCCCTCGGCATCTCCGTCTGGGTCACCTCCGTGCAACCGGCGGCCGCCTACTTCATCACCCCAACGCGCATGTGGGAGCTGGGCCTGGGCGGTCTCATCGCCACCGTCGCCGCCACGGGCGCTCGCGCGCCGCGCGGGATGGCGGGTGCGCTCCTCGCATGGGCAGGGATCGCCGCGGTGCTCGCCTCCGCCTGGTGGTACACGTCGGCCACCCCGTTCCCCGGTGCGGCGGCCCTGGTGCCGGTGCTGGGCACGGCCGCGGTGATCGTGGCCGACTCCGACCATCCTCTCTCCCCGACCGCCCTGCTGCGACACCGGCCGGTCCAGTGGCTCGGTGACGTCTCCTACTCGGTCTACCTCTGGCACTGGCCGCTGATCGCGCTCCTGCCCTACGCCAGCGGGGGCGACCTCGGGATCCTCGACACCATGGTCGTCCTCGCGGCGACGCTCGCGCTCGCCGCGGTGACCAAGGTCCACGTCGAGGACCGCTTCCGCTTCCTCCGCCCGCAGGCGCCGGTGCGCTACAGCTACCAGCTCTCCGCCGCCGGGATGATCGCGGTCGCGGTCCTGGGCTCCGTGGGCTGGACCGAGACGGAGGTCCGCAACGAGGTGGCCAAGAAGGAGCTGGCCGCCGTCGAGCAGGAGGAGACCCCCTGCCTCGGGGCCGCAGCGCTGGCGAAGGGGGCGTGCAACGTCGCACCCGACGGGGAGGTCGTCCCCACCCCGGAGCTGGCCAAGAAGGACAAGGCCGACATCGACGAGGACGAGTGCTTCCCGGAGGGCAGGTACGACCAGCGGCTGTCGTGCAGCTTCGGCTCCGGCGGGACGAAGATCGCCCTGGTCGGCAACTCCCACGCGCGGCACTGGCTGCCGGCACTGCGCGAGCTGGGCAAGGAGAAGGGGTGGACGATCGACACCTACATCATCTCCCGGTGCGCCGCGACCGACGCGAAGCAGGAGTTCGACACCGACAAGAAGAGCGAGGACTGCCACGACTGGGGCCAGTGGGCCCAGGAGGAGACGAAGGGGGACGTGTACGACCTCGTCATCACCTCCGAGCGCCAGTCGGCGCCCATCGACGGCTACAGCGCGTCCGACAGCGGCCCTCCCGCCACCGAGGGCTACGAGAGCTACCTGTCCACGTGGGCCGAGGCGGGCACCAACGTGCTGGCCATCAAGGACCCGACCAAGCCGACCTTCGACGTCCCCGAGTGCGTCGCGGAGAACCCCGACGACCTCGAGGAGTGCTCCGGCTCGCCCGAGGAGTGGAAGGTCGATCCCGACCCGCTCGTCGAGGCCGCGAAGAACCTCGACCACGAGAACGTCGGCCACGTCAGCTTCGACGACCTCGTCTGCTCCTCGGACCGGTGCCGTGGGGTCACCGGCGGGGTGATCACCTACTACGACTCATCGCACCTCTCGGCGACCTACGTGAGGACGATGGCCCCGTACATGGCCGAGCCCATCGAGGAGGCGCTGGCGAAGGGGGACTGAGCCCGGCCGGGGCCGAGCACCCGTTGGTCTCCCCGCTCGGGCGCGGCGTACGCTGGGAGTGAGCCCGGCCACCTCCCGGGCCGTCGATCAGTGCCAGGAGAGTTGCGTGACCGTCGCACCCGAAGGACGTCGTCTGCTGCGTGTCGAGGCACGCAATGCCGAGACCCCCATCGAGCGCAAGCCGGAGTGGATCCGGACGACCGCCAAGATGGGCCCCGAGTACAACGCGATGAAGGGCCGCGTCAGCGGAGCGGGCCTGCACACCGTGTGCCAGGAGGCCGGCTGTCCCAACATCTTCGAGTGCTGGGAGGACCGCGAGGCGACCTTCCTCATCGGTGGTGACGTGTGCACCCGCCGCTGCGACTTCTGCGACATCGCCACGGGCCGTCCGACGAGTCTGGACATGGACGAGCCGCGTCGCGTCGCGGAGTCCGTCCAGGAGATGGGCCTGCGCTACTCCACCGTCACCGGCGTCGCCCGGGACGACCAGCCCGACGGCGCCGCAGGCCTCTACGCGGAGACGATCCGGCAGATCCACGCACTCAACCCCAACACCGGGGTGGAGATCCTCCCGCCCGACTTCGGTGCGAAGCCCGAGCTGGTCCAGCAGGTCTTCGACGCCCAGCCGGAGGTCTTCGCGCACAACCTCGAGACGGTCCCGCGGATCTTCAAGCAGATCCGCCCGGCCTTCACCTACGACAAGTCCCTCAAGGTCCTCTCGATGGCCCGCGAGGCCGGCCTGGTGACCAAGTCCAACCTCATCCTCGGGATGGGCGAGGAGGAGCACGAGGTCGAGCAGGCGATCAACGACCTCGTCGACGCCGGCTGCGACATCCTCACCATCACGCAGTACCTGCGCCCCTCGAAGCTGCACCACCCGATCGACCGGTGGGTCAAGCCGGACGAGTTCGTGCACTGGAGCACCGTCGGCGAGGAGCTCGGTCTCAAGGGCGTCATGGCCGGTCCGCTCGTGCGCTCGAGCTACCGCGCCGGGCGTCTCTACGCCACGGCGATGCGCAAGTGGGGTCGCCCGATCCCCGAGCACCTCTCCCACCTCGCCGACGCCATCGACGAGCCGGCCCGCCAGGAGGCCTCGACGCTCGTGGCGAAGAGCCGCGCACAGGAGATCCTCGACCAGCCGGCCACCGGCACCGACGGCTGACCGGGGCACCCCGGGAAGGAACTAGACTCACCCCTCATGGCCCGTAAGTCCGACAAGCCCAAGAAGCCGAAGCGCGAGAACCCGTTCAAGAGGTTCTGGTCCGTCTACAAGACGATCAAGCAGATCGACCCGCAGGTGAACCTGTGGATGCTGCTTGCCTTCGTCGGCGTGCTCGCCGTCGGCGCGGCCATCGGGCTGATCATGGGCCACATCTGGTCCTCGCTGCTCATCGCCCTGCCGGTCGGCATCCTCGCCGCCATGATCGTGCTCTCCCGTCGTGGCGAGCGTGCCGCCTTCAGCCAGATGGACGGGCAACGCGGCGCCGCCCTCGGTGGCCTGTCGGCGGTCAAGCGCGGCTGGTACTACGACCAGGAGCCGGTCGCCGCGGACGCGACCAAGCCGAACGACGTCCAGAACGCCGCGATGGTCTTCCGCGCCCTCGGCCGTCCGGGCGTCGTGCTGCTCGGCGAGGGGCCGAAGCACCGCGTGGACAAGCTCTTCGCCAAGGAGAGCAAGAAGGTCAGTCGGGTGGCGCCGGGCGTGCCGATCCACACCTACATCGTCGGCACCGGCGAGGGTGAGCTCCCCGCCCGCAAGATCCGCACCACCCTGATCAAGCTGCGGCCGCACCTGTCCAAGGAGGAGCTGTCGGTGGTCAACAAGCGGCTGAAGTCCCTCCCCGGCCTGCGTCAGGGCATGCCCGCCGGTGTCGACCCGAACAAGGCCCGGATGGACCGCAAGGCCCTGCGCGGACGCTGACCCTGCGAGCACGACCGCACCCGTCCGACCCCTCCAGGAGAGCACCCGTGCCCGCAGCACCGATCGCCCACGCCGAGGACCTCGCCGCCTTCGTCGACGCCTCCCCCTCCAGCTACCACGCGGCCGCCGAGGTGGCCCGCCGGCTGCAGGAGAGCGGCTTCACGGCCGTGGACGAGACGAGTGCCTGGCCGCACACCCCGGGCCGGTACCTCGTCGTGCGCGACGGGGCCGTCATCGCCTGGGTGGTCCCCGCGTCGGCGACACCGACGACGCCGGTACGCATCTTCGGCGCGCACAGCGACTCCCCCGGCTTCAAGCTCAAGCCCCAGCCGAGCACCGGCAGGCACGGGTGGCTGCAGGCGGGCGTGGAGATCTACGGCGGCCCGCTGCTGAACTCCTGGCTCGACCGTGAGCTGCGCCTGGCCGGACGACTGGTCCTCGACGACGGGAGCGAGGTCCTGGCCGACTCCGGTCCGCTGCTGCGGCTGCCGCAGCTGGCCATCCACCTCGACCGCGAGGCCAACGAGCGCTTCGCGCTCGACAAGCAGTCGCAGACGCAGCCGGTGTGGGGCGTGGGCGCCGCGGACTCCGCCGACCTCCTCGCCGAGCTGGCGGCCTCCGCCGGCGTCGACGCCTCGCGCATCCGCGGGTACGACGTCGTCACGGCCGACAGCGCCCGTGGTGTCGTCTTCGGGCGCGACGAGGTCTTCCTCGCGGCGGGGCGCCTGGACGACCTCGCGAGCGTGCACGCCGGCACGGTCGCCCTGGCGGCCGTCGGCGACGACATCGCGAGCGACCACATCCCGGTGCTGGCCGTCTTCGACCACGAGGAGGTCGGCTCCGCGACCCGCTCGGGCGCGGGCGGGCCCTTCCTGCAGGACGTCCTCGAGCGCCTGGGGCTGGCGCTCGGCGCGGACCGGTCCGAGCGGATGCGCGCCCTCGCCTCGTCGTGGTGCGTCTCCAGCGACGTCGGCCACTCGGTGCACCCGAACTTCGCCGACAAGCACGACCCCCACGTGCGCCCGCTGCTCGGCTCCGGGCCGATCCTCAAGCTCAACGCCAACCAGCGCTACGCCAGCGACGGCGCCGGCGGCGCCGCCTGGCACCGGTGGTGCGAGGCGGCCGGGGTGACCAGCCAGGACTTCGTCTCCAACAACACGGTGCCCTGCGGGTCGACGATCGGCCCGATCACCGCCACCCGGCTGGGGATCCGCACCGTCGACGTGGGCATCCCGATCCTGTCGATGCACTCTGCCCGCGAGCTCGCCGGTACGAGCGACCTGCTGGACCTGACGCGGGTGGCGCAGGCCTTCTTCCGCGGCTGAATCCCCCTTCCGCTCGCAAGAGCCTAAGCAGTTGCGAAGGGAGGGGCCCGGGTTTTCGCAGGAGCCTAAGCAGTTGCGCGCCCCCCTTCGCAGGAGCCTAGGCAGTTGCGAAGGGAGAGGGGCGGGTTGTCGCAGGAGCCTAGGCAGTTGCGATGTCCGGGTGCGCCGGGAGGTCTCCCGGACGGAAGGCGTAGAGCGCCCGCAGCCGTGCACGGGTGAGCGCCCGGTACCCCGCCGCCGCCGCCCGCGTGCGGGCGCCGGGTCGGTACCCGGAGAGGACCCCGTCCTCGACCACGTCCGCGGTCTGCCGTGACGCCCACCCCTGCTCCACGCGCAGGTCGAGGTGGGCGAGCAGGTTGCCCAGGTCGAGCGCGGGGTCACCGAGCCCGAGGGTGTCGACGTCGAGCATCCCGACACCGTCCCTGTCCACGAGCAGCTGCTTGTCGTGCAGGTCGCGGTGGAGCAGGCTGCGCCGCGCGACCGGACCGGCCGCCGCGATGGCCGTCGCGGCCCGCTCCACGTCCCGCCCCAGCGTCTCCAGGACACGATGCCCCAGGGCGTGGTGCGTGCGCGCCAGGTCGATCAGGCCCCGCGTCGCCCCCAACTCGGCCGTGAGGTCGTGACCGGGGACGCCGTCGATCTCCCCGGCCGAGTGCAGCGTGCGCGCGGCGGCCCCGATGCGCTCGGCGGCGTCAGTGCCCCCTTCGGCGAGCAGGTCGTGCAGCGTGCGTCCCGGGAGCGTGGACATGCGGACCGTCCCGGCACCTTCGTCCGCCGCGACGACGCGCGGGACATCCAGTCCCGGCACCGCGGCCGCCTGCTCCATCCGGCGCACGAGGTCGGCGGTGCGCCGCGGCCGCACGACCTTGGTGTAGACGACCTCGGGTGGATGTGGGCTCGCCGACGATCCACCCGCGCGTTCACCTCCACCCAGCGGGGAGTGGGGGGCTCCGGTGCGCACGACCGCCCGTCGCTCGGGTCGGTGCACGACCAGCTCCGCGCCGTCGGCGACGAGCGCGGCCAGTGCGGGCAGGCGACGGTCCGCCCCCTTCGCCTGGAGGACCAGGTGCCGACCGAGCAGGCGCACCCGCCCGGGGGCGACGGCCTCGGTGGCGGCGGCGACCTGCTGCGCCCCCTCGACGATCCACTGCCCGATGACCCGGCGGCCCTCCTCGTCGGTCAGGTCGAGGTGCAGCCGGTCGGGACGCGGGTGGGCGCGCACGAGGGTCAGGCCGTGCTCGGCGGCCGTCGTGCCCACGGACGGGAAGGCGGTGGCCGGTGTCATGCGCGGACCTTCCCGTCGGCGAGTGTCCCGGCGAGGACGATCAGCTCGCGCGTGACGTCGGGCCAGTCGGGGTGGCCGGAGCGGAAGGGTTCCCCGGCTCGCTCGAGCAGGGCCAGTGCGGTCCGTGGCCCGAGGTCCTCCCCGAGCGGGCCGGTCCACGTGCTCGTGTGGCCGGCGACGAGCGGGCCCCGCAGCCGCTCGACGAGCACGGCAGCCGCCGTGGCCCCGCCGGAGGGCAGGGTCTCGAGCCCGGCCGCGGCGAGCAGGCTCGCGAGGTCGTCGAGCGGGTTCCCGACCCGGGCCCGGTCGAGATCGATGAGGCCGAGTCCGTCGCCGTCGGTCACAACCTGGTCGAGGGAGAGGTCGCCGTGGATGATGCTCCCCCTCGAGGGACGAAGGGCGGCGCTCGCCGCCGCGCGGACGTCGGCGGCGGCGTCGACGGTGGCCCCGAGGACGGGCGCGACGACGTCCAGACCGGAGGTCTCCTCGCTGCGGTCGGTGGCGACCCGGTCGCTGCGCCCACTGGCGTGCAGCTCCCCCAGACCGGCTCCGAGACGCCGGAGCGAGGAGGCGTCCACCGCCTCCTCGAGGGTGGAACCGGGCAGGTGCTCGAGGGCGAGGAGACCGCGCCGGTGGGCGCGCAGCACGCGCGGCAGGCGGAGGGAGGTACGGCGGTCCGGGGCGAGGAGGTCGTGCGCGGCGAGGGCGCCGCCGAACTCGTCCGGGGTGTAGGCCCGCAGGACCACGTGCCCACCGGTTCGCTCCCCCGTCAGCGGGAGGCTGCCGACCCATCGCCGGGCCGGCTTGTGGGCCAGTGTGCGCGGGCTCGCCTGCGGGTCGACCGGGTGGCCCCGCCGGGCCAGCCACGGGCCCACCCGACCGGTGCGCACGAGGTGCCGCAGCGCGGGCAGCCGGCGATCGGCCATCGCGTCGACGACGAGCAGCCCCTCCTTGGGCGCGTCGAGGAGGACGTCGTCAGGGTCGACGTCGGTGAGGGCCTTGACGCGCTTGGCGCCGCCGCCGGCAGGCCAGGCGTTCGCGATGGCGGCCCGGCCGTCGACGTCGACGAGGGCGGTAGCGTTGGTGCCGGTCTTGTACCGCAAATAGCTACGAGTGCTCGGGGCGCCGAGCCGCTCGGACAGGACCGCGTCGTCGAGGAGAGCCGACAGACCGGGCAGGGCACCGTCGTGTGCGGCGAGCAGGGCATGTGCCTCAGCGGAGCGCATGGAGGGCACCGCCTTCGACCCCGACCTCGTCGGCGTGGCGGGCCAGGACCTCCTCCGGGGGGCCGGAGTCGACGATCCGCCCCGCCTCGATCCACACCACCCGGTCGGCGCTGCGGGCCGCGTCCATGTCGTGGGTGATGACGATCGTCGTCCTCCCCCGCGTCAGCCGGTCGAGGGCCGCGACGACCTCGTCCTCGGTCGTCCCGTCGAGCCCGGTCGTCGCCTCGTCCAGGATGACCACGGGCGCGTCGCGCACCACCGCGCGGGCGATCGCGATCCGCTGGCGCTGCCCGCCGGAGAGCGTCCCCCCTCGCTCCGACACGACCGTGTCGTAGCCCTGGGGCAGGGCGGTGATGAAGTCGTGCGCCCCGGCGACCCGGGCAGCCGCGACCACCTGGTCGTCGGTGACCTCGTCGCCGCCCTCGGGCACGCCCATGGCGATGTTGTCGCGGACGGTCGTGGCGAAGAGCAGGCTCTCCTGCAGCACCATCGCGATCTGGCTGCGGACGTCGCGGACGGCCAGGTCCTCCACGTCCCAGCCGTCGAGGCGCACCGCCCCGGAGTCCGGGTCGTGCGTGCGCAGCAGCAGACCGGCGAGGGAGGACTTCCCCGCCCCCGACGGGCCGACGAAGGCGACCTTCTCCCCCTTCCTGATCCGCAGGTTGATGCCACGCAGGACGGGATGGCCGGGGACGTAGGAGAACCACACGTCGGACAGCTCGACGTCCCCGAGGAGGCGACGGTCGGAGCGGGCCCACGAGGTGTCGCGGACGGTGGGCTCGGTGTCGAGCACGTCGACGACCCGCTCCGCGGAGGCCGCCGCCTGGGCGATGCGTCCGGTGTACTTCGCGAGGTCACGCATCGGCTTGAAGGCCGCCTTGAGGTAGGTGACGAAGACGACCAGCTCGCCCGGCGTCAGCGCACCGGCGAGGACCCGCTGGGCACCGACGAAGAGCACCAGCGCGGTCGCGAGACCGACGAGGACGTCCGTCGAGCGCTCGAGGCCGGCGGAGAGCTTCTTCGCCTTCACCCCGTCCTTGAGGGTCTTGAGGTTGTCCGAGGCGAAGCGCGACTGCATGACGCCCTCGAGCGTGTAGGCCTGCACCACCTTCATCGATCCGAGCGTCTCGGTGGCCAGGGTCGCCAGCTTCCCCTCGGCCCTGCGCTGCTTGCGGGAGACCTCGTGGATGCGGCCGGTCACGCTGCGCCCGGTGAGGAAGAAGACCGGGAAGACCACGAGCATGCACAGCGCGAGCTGCCAGTCCATGACGATCACCACGCCGAGCATGGCGACGAGCGTGATCACGTTGCCCAGCAGCGGGAGTGCGGCCGTGACCGCGACCTCCTTCAGCCGTCCGACGTCGCTGGTGATCCGCTGCACGAGGTCACCGGTGCGGGCCTTGTCGTGGAAGGAGAGCGAGAGCTTCTGCATGTGGGCGAAGGCGTCCGCGCGCACCGCGGTGAGCAGCCGGTTGCCGGCCAGCGCGAAGCACACCGTCATCGCGTAGCTCGCAGCGGCACGCAGCAGCACGATGCCGAGCAGGCCGAGGCAGGCCAGGACGAGCACCTGCTGGAGGTTCTGCGGCTGGTCACCCGCCAGGTCCGCGCCGAGTTGCCCGATGACGCCGTCGATGACGAACTTCATCGGCCACGGCTCGAGGAGGCGCATGACGACCTCGAGCGCCATCGCGCCGCCACCGCCGGCGATGAGCAGGCGCTGGCGGCGCAGGTGCGGGCGCACGTGCGGCAGGAGGCGGCGCAGCCCGGGGATCGCCTCGCGCAGGTCCTTGGGCTTCTTCGTCCTCGGCAGCGGGGCCCCGCTCATGCGATCCGCCCGAGGAGGTCGTCGGCCAAGGATGACTGGCGCACGGGCAGGGTGGCGAGGATCCGGGAGACGACGAGGCTCCAGTCGTGGCGGGCCACGGCCGCGTCCCGGCCGGCCCGGGCGAGGTCGGCACGGATCAGCGGGTCCGCGCGCAGCCCGGCGAGCACCGCTGCGAGCCCGGCCACGTCCCCGGGGGCGACGAGCACGCCGAGGTCGCCGTCGTCGAGGATCTCGGCGCAGGGGCCGATGTCGCTGGCGACGACGGGCAGGCCCGCGGCGAGGTACTCGTAGATCTTCAGCGGCGAGAAGTAGAAGTCCGGCAGCTGCGGGTACGGGGCGACGGCGACGCCCATCGCCGCGAGCTGGGCGGGCATCTCCTCGGGCACGACCGCACCGACGAGGTCGACGCGCTCGGCCACGCCGAGCCGGTCGGCCTGCGCCGCGAGGGCCTCGCGCTGGGGCCCGTCACCGACGAGCCGCAACCGCGCGTCCGCGTCGGTGCGGGCGAGGCGGGCGAAGGCCTCCAGGAGCACCTCGACCCCGTGCCAGGGCTTGAGGGTGCCGACGAAACCGACGGTGAAGGGCCTGGGGTCTCGAGGCTCGTCGCCGAACTCCTCGCACCTCGACCCGCGGTGGTTGAGGTGCGAGGCCGCCTGCGGCCCGGGTCCCACGCTCTGCGTGGGCGCCTCGAAACCACCCGGCCGGATGTGCCGCGTGTCGACGCCGTTGGGCACGACGTGCACGGCGCGGTTGCCGGTGCGCTCGGCGACCCACCGCGCCACCGGCTCGGAGACGGTGACGACCGAGGTGGCCGCGTCGAAGGCCCGCGTGGCGATGGCCTCGGCGCCGGCCCGGTCGGCGAGGACACGGTGCTGCGCCTGCTCGTCGATCAGGGGTGCGTTGACCTCCAGCACGCCGTCGACATCGTGGTCGCCGGCCCAGGCCATGGCGGCGTCCGACCACAGTGAGTAGCGCTCGTAGACCAGATCGAGCGGCCGCTCGCCGTGCAGCAGGGCCAGCACATCGACAGCGGCCGCGGCCGAGCGACGGGCAGAGGCCTCCCGCTCGGCGCCCGGCTCCCCCGTGATCCTCGGCAGCTCGTGGACGACGACGTCCTCGAGCCCGCGGGGGCGGTCCCCGCCGACGCGGGCGGCGACCAGGTGCACCTCGGCGCCGCGTCGCAGCAGCTCGCGCACGACGGCCTGGACGTGGACGGAGGCACCCTTGCTCCCGAAGACGGGGACGCCGGGGTCGGTGGAGACGTAGGCGACGCGCTTCATGCCCGCGCTCCTGACATGGCGACCACGCCCGCACCGGCGGCCCCGCCGGCGCGGGAGGCGATGGCGCGACGGAAGATCCCCTGCAGGGTCACCGCGTGGTCGCGGAAGTCGAAGTCCGCCTCGAGCAGCTCCCGGGCGGCCAGCGCCCGGCGGACCGCATCGGCCGGCTCGTCGACGGTGCGTGCGATCGCGGCGGCCAGGGCGCTCGGGTCCGACTCCGGGACGAGCAGGCCGGTCGCCTCGTGGCGCACGATCTCGGGGATACCGGTCACCGGGGTCGACACGGCGGGCGTGCCCAGGGCGAGCGCCTCGAGCAGGACGGTCGGCAGGCCGTCGCGGTTGCCGTCGGCGCCGATGACGCACGGGGCCGCGAAGACGTCGGCGTCCGCGACGATCTCGCGCACCCGGGTCTGCGGCAGGGCGCCGTGCATCGTCACCACGTCGTCCAGACCGAGCGCGCGCACCTGCTCGCGCAGGGCCGCCTCGAGCGGGCCGGTGCCCACGAGGTCGAGGTGGACCCGGCGACCGTCCGCCACGAGTGCCGCGACGGCGGTGAGGAGGTCACCGAAGCCCTTCTTCTCCACCAGCCGACCGACCGCGGCGACGCGGACGGGGCCGGGGGTGGCCCCCTTCGCCGTGAAGGGGAAGGCCTCGAGGTCGACGCTGTTGTACAGCCGGACCACGCGGTCGGCCGCGCCGGGGAAGGTCTGCTGGAGGTGGCGGAGGTTGAAGTCGCTGACGGTCACGGTCGTGTGCGCCTCGCGCAGCAGGGTCGCCAATGACGCCGGGTCCACTCTCTCGTGGAAGATGTCCTTGGCGTGCGCGGTGAAGGACCAGGTGATGCCGGCCAGCCGGGCCGCGAGGCGCGCGACCTCGGCGGCGATCGAGCCGAAGTGCGCGTGCAGGTGCTGCAGTCCCGAGCGGCGGATCGCACCGGCGAGCTCGACCGCCGCCAGGGCCTCGTCCTCGGGTGCCGCGAGCAGCTCCTCGAGGTGCTCGTGGAGCGAGGGCACCTCCACCGCGGCCGTGCGCAGCGCCGCCCAGAAGGTGCTCGCGCGGTGCTCCCGCGAGAGGTAGGTGACGGGGGCCTGCACCCGGGCGAGGGACTCGTGGAAGCGTCCGTCGATCGGCAGGCGCAGCGAGAAGATCTCCACGTGCGTCCCGACGGCCTCCTGCTGGAGGATCTCGTGGACGATGAAGGTCTCGGAGAAGCGCGGGTACATCTTCAGCACGTACCCGACGCGCGGGGCGGAGCCGGTGGTCGTGGCGGTCATCAGCTGGCCATCTCCTGCAGGACGTGGGGCGTGGGCGCCGAGGCGGAGTGCAGCTCGGCGACGAGGGTGGGGACGCGGCGCAGGCCGTCGAGGGCGATGGCGCCGCGGTCCCGTGCGGCGGGGGACGTCACCGCGTCGGCGAGCCACTCGGACAGCCGCTCGGGGACGACATGGTCGGGGTGCATCGAGTCGACGAGGCCCAGGCCGCTCAGGCGCTCGGCGCGCACGAGCTGCTCGAGGCGGGGACGCACCCGTGGGACGACGAGACCGGGGACGTCCTCGGTGAGCACCTCGCACACGGTGTTGTAACCGCCCATGGACACAACGGCCCGGGCGCCGGCGATGAGCTCGATGCTGTTGGTGACGAAGTCCCGGACGAGGAGGTCCCCGCGCTCCTCGGCGATCGCGGTGAGGCGGCGCCGCAGCGAGGGCTGCATGTACGGGCCGGTGACGATGACGCCGGTGTGCCCGGGCGGGTAGGTCGTGCGGGCGAAGGCGAGCGCCGTGTCGTAGCCGTCCTGGCCGCCGCCGACCATGCAGAGCACGTAGGGGCGCGGGACCGGGCGGCGGCGCGGCTCGTCGCGGGGGGCGACCAGGCCCTCCGAGCGGCCCTCGGCGAGGTATCCGGTGTAGCGGATCTTGGTGGCGACGGCGGCCGGGAGGTCGTAGGCGCGGGCCACGTCGACGACCGACCGGTCACCGTAGACCCACACCTCGTCGTAGTGCTCCACGATCGCCTGCGTGGTGCCCGCGGCCCGCCACTCCCGGGTGGCGGTGAGCGGGTCGTCGAGGATGTCGCGCAGACCCAGGACGACGCGGGGCCGGGCGCCGGTGGTGTGCCCGCGGACGGCGCGCAGGGCGGCAAGGCCCTGCTCGAGCTCACCGTCGAGGCCGCGGGCGACCTTGTCGACGACCACGACGTCGGGGGCGAAGGCCATCAGGGCGGTGGTGATGAGGTTCGAGCGCAGGGTGAGCACCGAGGCGAGGTCCATCGCGAAGGTCCGCGCGGCGTAGCGGCCGTCGGCGTCCTTGGCCACGGTCGGGACCGTGACGACCTCGGTGTTCGGCGGGAGCGGCAGGGAGGTGGCCTGCGGGGCACCGGTGAGGACGAGGACGTCCGTGTCCGGCTCGGCGGCGACGATCGCCCCGGCGAGGGCGATGTTGCGGCGGATGTGCCCCAGTCCCTGGGTGTCGTGGGAGTAGAAGGCGATCCGGCGCCGGCGGGGGGTGCTCATGGCCACCACTGTGCGACCCGGTCGTGAGATGAACGTGAAGCGAAGATGAGGAAGCCCTCATCTGTCCCGCCGGCCGCTCAGCGCTCGGCCACCAGCCGCACGAGCTCGGGGTGCTTGGCGCTGCGCCCGTCGCCGGAGGAGCGTCCCCGCAACCGACGCCACGTCCAGGGCCAGACGTACTCCCTCGTCCAGGTCACCTCGGTGCGCAGGCTCCGGCGCGGCGGCGGCCCCTCGGGCAGGCTCGCCCAGTCGGTCGTGGCGGGCACCCCGAGCAGCTCGGCCGCCGCGACCGAGAGGCGGGTGTGCCCCAGCTCGGAGAGGTGCAGCCGGTCCTCGGCCCACGCGCGCCGGTCCTCGAAGACGGTGCCGGTCGTCACCGTCGGCGGGACCATCCCGTGCTCGTCGGCAAGGTAGCGGTAGAGCCCGTTGAGCAGCTCTCGCCGACTCTGCAGCAGCCGGCCGGCAGGGGTGACGCCGCGGATGTCGGGGATCGGGACGACGACCACCTGGACCCCCTTCGCCGTGAAGGGCGCGACGATGTCCACCAGTCGTTGCCGCAGCGCCGCCACGTCCAGGCGCGGGCGCAGGATGTCGTTCATGCCCGCGGTGAGGGTGACGACGTCGGGCTCGAGGGCGAGCGCGGGCTGCACCTGTGTCGCGAGGACGTCCGCGGACCGGTACCCGCGCACCGCGAGGTTGGCGTAGTCCACCTCGCCGTGGTGGGCGGCCAGCAGCTCGGCCAGCCGGTCGGCCCAGCCGCGCGGCGTGCCGTCGGGCCACGGGTGGTCGCCCACCCCCTCGGAGAGGCTGTCGCCGATCGCGACGTAGCGCAGGGTCCGGGACACGGGGCTCCTCAGCTCGCTCGGACGATCCGGGTACCGGCCGCGCGGTCGTGCAGGCCCCGGCCGTCGTCGGAGAGGACGACGATCGGCGGGATCACCAGGCACAGCAGGGCGGCCCGCACGGCCGAGCGAAGGGGGGTGACCCACTCCCCGTGCACCGGCACCACCCGCAGCCCGAGGAGGCGGTGGCCGAAGGAGGCGCCGCCGAGGGTGACCCCGATGAGGTGGACGAGGAAGAGCAGCCCGAGGGGGAGGAAGGAGAAGGCGGCCGGGCTGAGCTCGACGAGCCGGCCGACGAGGCCGTTGGTGATCAGCAGGCAGGCGGCCCAGTCGATGGCCAAGGCGATCAGGCGACGCCCGAAGGGGGCGTGGCTGCCCCCTTCGCCGTGATCGGCTCCGCGATGGCCCGTGCTGCTGCTCACCCGGGCAGCCTATGTGTCCCGGTCGTGGTCACTCCCACCGCCTGCCACGCCCACTCGGTAATGTTGTCCCGCAGCAGACGTGTCCGCGGACGCGTGTAACACCGGTGAAACATCAGGGTCATGGTCGGGAAACGGCCGGTCCCTAGTGTTGGCGCCGACACCAGTTGCGGCAGGTCACCGTGGGCTGCCGCCCCACCCCAGGAGGATGGTTTGTTCAGCTCCCCTGACGAGGTTCTTGACTTCATCAAGGCCGAGGACGTCAAGTTCATCGACATCCGGTTCTGTGACCTGCCGGGCATCATGCAGCACTTCAACGTGCCCGCCGAGAGCGTCGACGAGGACTTCTTCGTCGACGGCCAGATGTTCGACGGGTCCTCGATCCGCGGCTTCCAGGCCATCCACGAGTCGGACATGAAGCTCGTGCCGGACATCGCCACGGCGTACCTGGACCCCTTCCGCGACGAGAAGACGCTGATCGTCAACTTCTCGATCGTCGACCCGTTCACCGGTGAGCAGTACAGCCGCGACCCGCGCAACGTCGCGGCGAAGGCCGAGGCGTACCTGGAGTCCACGGGCATCGCCGACACCGCCTTCTTCGGCGCCGAGGCGGAGTTCTACGTCTTCGACGACGTGCGCTTCGACACCCAGCCGCAGGGCAGCTACTACTTCCTCGACTCGATCGAGGCCGCGTGGAACTCCGGGCGCAAGGAGGAGGGCGGCAACCAGGGGTACAAGACCGCCTTCAAGGGCGGGTACTTCCCCGTCCCGCCGGTGGACCACTTCGCCGACCTGCGCGACCGGATCTGCCTGAACATGAAGTCCGTCGGGCTCAACGTCGAGCGCAGCCACCACGAGGTCGGCACCGCCGGACAGCAGGAGATCAACTACCGCTTCAACACCCTGCTGAAGTCCGGCGACGACATCATGAAGTTCAAGTACGTCGTCAAGAGCACCGCATGGGCCGACGGTCGGACCGCGACCTTCATGCCGAAGCCGATCTTCGGTGACAACGGCTCGGGGATGCACACCCACCAGAGCCTGTGGAAGGACGGCGAGCCGCTCTTCTACGACGAGACCGGCTACGGAGGCCTGTCGGACATCGCCCGCTGGTACATCGGTGGTCTGCTCAGGCACGCCCCGGCGCTGCTCGCCTTCACCAACCCGACGGCCAACAGCTACCACCGCCTGGTGCCCGGCTTCGAGGCCCCGATCAACCTCGTGTACTCGGCGCGCAACCGCTCGGCCTGCATCCGCATCCCGATCGCGGGCAACTCCCCCAAGGCCAAGCGCGTGGAGTTCCGCATCCCGGACCCCTCGAGCAACCCGTACCTGTGCTTCGCCGCCCAGCTGATGGCCGGCATCGACGGCATCAAGAACCGCATCGAGCCCCCGGAGCCGATCGACAAGGACCTCTACGAGCTGCCGCCGGAGGAGCACGAGGCCATCGAGCAGGTCCCCACGACCCTGCCCGAGGTGCTCAAGGCCCTGGAGGAGGACCACGAGTTCCTGCTCGAGGGCGACGTCTTCACCGCCGATCTCATCGAGACCTGGATCGCGTGGAAGCGCGAGAACGAGGTGCTCCCGCTGCAGGTGCGTCCGCACCCGCACGAGTTCGAGATGTATTTCGACATCTAGGTCGAAGCGGCATGACGCAGGCCCTTGGCGCCCGGTTCTCCGGCTGCCCGGGGCCTGCGTCGTCTCGGTGTCCGGTACGAGGTGCCCGTCCGTGCTGAGGGTGGTCGCCACCGATGGGTGACGACGACACGTGAGCCGCTCAGGGAACCAGCGAGATCGTCTGCCCTCGCTCGACGAGACGCAGCTCGCCGGGCAGGGAATGGGCTCGCCACCGGTCCACGAAGTCGGCCAACGGGGAGCGGAAGACGGTGTAGTCGTCGAAGTGCACCGGCACCGTGACCGCGGGTGCGAGCAGCTCGACCAACGACGCACCCTGGTCGGCGTCCATCGTCACGAGCAGTCCCAGCGCGCGGGTTCCCCCGAGATGGACGACCATCGCGTCCAGGGGGCCGAACCGCTCGGTCACCTCGCGCAGCCACGGACGATAGAGCGTGTCGCCGGTGATGTAGACCCGGAAGGGACGGGCGGCTCCCGTGATGTGGTGCTCGAGGACGCTGCCCATGACGGGTGGGAGGAGCCGGGAGGCCCAACCGGGGGTGTGCTCGCCGGGCGCGGAGTGGATCGTGAGTCGCTCACCGTCCTGCTCGAGGTACGTCGACTGCCAGGTGGAGAGCGCCTCGGCACCGCGAAAGCCCCACAACGCCAGACGCCTCACGGCGTGCGGCGTGGTGATGATGGGCAGGTCCCGGTCCAGCTCACGGCGCGCGACTCGGTCGAAGTGGTCCCCGTGGAGGTGGGAGAGCACCACCGCATCCAGGGCGGGGAGCTCACCCGGGCCCAGAGCCGGGTCCGACAACCGCTTGGAGAACAGGCCCCTGCCGAGGTAGGCGCGCTGGCCCCGGTGCAGGAAGTTCGGATCCGTGAGCAGGGTGAAACCGCCCAGTCGAATCAAGGTCGTCGCCGTCCCGATGAATTCCAGTGTTGCCGTCGGCACCTTCGGCTCCTCTCGCCGTGATGGTGTGGTCATAAGGTGCTACCCCGGCGGCCCGTGGCCATGCCCCGAAACAGACCTGGGGCGCCGGCTCAGCCATCCGGACGCCAGCGAGGAGTGGGGCTCAGCCCCCGATCAACGGCCGCATCAGTCGCGCCACCCCGCTGGGCCGCCCGGTCCAGCGCTCCTCGACGTCGGCCAGCTCCATGGCCTTCAGCCCGGCGTTGATCCCCAGCCACCGCAGCGGCTCCGGCTCCCACACCGGTGAGCGGTGACCGACCCAAGGCAGTCGCACCAGGTCGGTGTCGCGCCGCAGGATGAGGTCGCTCAGGGTGCGACCGGCCAGGTTGGTGGTGCTCAGGCCGTCGCCGACGTACCCACCGGCGCGGGCGGCACCGGTTTGCGGGTCGAAGGCGACCGACGCGCACCAGTCCCGGGGCACCCCCAGCGCGCCTCCCCAGCGATGGGTGATCTTCGCGTCGGCGAGCACTGGGAACAGGTCGACCAGCGTGGACCGCAGCGCCGCGAACACCCGTGGCTCGTCCTCGAAACCTGCGCGGACCCGGGAGCCGAAGTGGTACGGCGCGCCACGGCCGCCGAAGGCGAGCCGGTCGTCCGCGGTCCGCTGCCCGTAGATGATGACGTTCCGGAAGTCGCTGAAGGTCTGGCGCCGCTCCAGACCGATGCGCTCCCACACCTCCGCGGGCAGCGGCTCCGTGGCGACCATCAGTGAGTAGACCGGTGCCACTGCCCGGCGCTGACCACGGATGCTCGGGGTGTACCCCTCGGTGGCCCGGACCACGACCTCGGCGCGCACCGTGCCGCGGGTTGTCGTGACCCGGCCGGGGGCGAGGGCGAGGGCCGGCGTCTGCTCGTGGATCACCACTCCCCGCGACTCGAGCACGCGGGCCAGACCGCGCACCAGCTTCGCCGGGTGCAGTGCGGCGCAGTGCGGGGTGTAGGTCCCGCCCTCGGCGCCGGCGATGCGCACGTGCTGCCGGAGCTCCTCACCCGACAGGAGCGCCAGGTCGTCCGGGGTGTCGCCCCAGCGCCGCGCGTCGGCGACCTCCTCGTGGGCGCGACTGCGTTGTGCCGGTCCTCGAGCGGCCACCACGGTGCCGCCCTTGGCGAAGTCGGCGTCCAGGCGCTCTCTGCGCAGCACGTCGGCGACCTCGTCCACCGTCGCGCGCATGGCGGCCGTCATCGCGATCGCGGCCTCGGGCCCGGCCATCCCGGAGAGCCCGGACGTCGATCGCGGGAAGAGCGCGGAGCACCACCCGCCGTTGCGTCCGGAGGCGCCGAAGCCGGCGATCTCGGCCTCGACCACGACCACCCGCAGCGTCGGGTCCACCTCGGTGAGGTAGTAGGCGGTCCACAGGCCGGTGAGGCCGGCCCCGACGATGACGACGTCGGCCTCGCGGTCACCGGGCAGCGGTGGACGCGGAGTCCAGTCCTCGCCGGCGGTCTCGTACCACAGCGATTGGTCGTAGGCCATGGGAATCAGCGCGCTCCTCGTCGGTTGCTGCAGGGATCAGGAGTCGAAGCCCAGCCCGAGACGGTCCAGGGTGCGCAGCCACAGGTTCCGGCGCCCCTGGCTCCGGTCTGCGTGGTCCATCGACCACCGGGTCAGCTGCACCGCTCCGTAGCGGATCGGCTCCGGGGGGAAGGGGGTCGGTCGCGAGCGGACCATGCTCAGCCTGGTGCGCTCGGTGTCCCGGCCGTCGATCAGGTCGAGCATCACCCGGGCGCCGAACCGGCTGGCCCCGACTCCGAGGCCCGTGTACCCGAGCGCATAGCCCACCCGGCCCTCGTGCGCGGTCCCCCAGAAGGCGGAGAACCGGGTGGACGTGTCGATCACCCCGCCCCAGGCGTGGCTGAAGCCGACGTCGGAGAGCTGGGGGAAGGTCTGGGCAAAGTGGCGGGCAAGCAGGGCGAAGGTCTCGGGCCGCTGCTCGTGCTCGAGCCGCATCCCGTTGCCGTAGTGGTAGATCGCGTCGTAGCCGCCCCACACGATCCGGTTGTCCTCGGTGAGCCGGTAGTAGTGGAACTGGTTGCCGGCGTCACCGATGCCCTGCCGGTGGGCCCACCCCACCTCGGCGAGTCGGTCACCGAGCGGCTCGGTGACCAACGCGTAGTCGTAGACCGGCACGACGTGCAGCCGCAGTCGGCGAAGGAGCGGCCGGAAGGCGTTGGTGGCCAGCGCGACCCTCCGCGCCCGCATGCTGCCGTAACCGGTGGTGAGCACCTCCGCGGTGCCGTCGCGGTGCAGTGCGGTGACCTCGGTGTGTTCGTGGATGCGCACCCCGAGCCGTTCGCACGCGGCACGCAGCCCCCAGGCCAGCCGGGCCGGGTCCACCAGTGCCACGTCGGGGTCGAAGACCGCACCCCGGTAGATCGGGGAGTGCACCTGGGCGCGCACCTCCTCGGCGTCCAGCCACCGCACCTCCTCACCCAGCTGCTGGGCCTGCTCGACCCACTCCTTCAGCTCCGGGACCTGCCACTCCGCCGTGGCGACGTCGAGCTCCCCCGTCCGTTGGAAGTCGCAGTCGATGTGGTGGCGCCGCAGGGTCTCCTCGATGGCGTCGAGGTTCTCCCGGCCCATCCGCAGCAGCGTCGGCATCTCGTGCGGCCACCGCGCCATACCGTTGCCGAAGCCGTGGGTCAGGCTGGCGGCGCAGAACCCGCCGTTGCGGCCGCTGGCCGCCCCGCCGCACTCCCCTGCCTCCAGCAGCGCCACATCCCGCGAGGGGTCCTCCTCCTTGGCGAGCAGTGCGGCCCACAGCCCGGTGTAGCCGCCCCCGACGATCGCCAGGTCACAGCTGTCGTCCCCGGACAGTCGGGCCAGTGGGTCGGGCCTGAGGTGTGGCTGGTCCAGCCAGTACGGCACCGGGGCAGCATGGCGCAGTGCACGGCCGGCGTCCACGGTCACCTGTTCCGGTGTCGTTGGGCGGCGGCCCACTGGCCTCCGACGACGGCGAGCAGCGCGACCACGAACATCAGGGTGCCGATGACGTTCACCTGCGGTGGCACGCCGCGACGCGAGGCTCCCCAGACGAACATCGGGAAGTTCACCTCGTTGCCGGCGTTGAAGTTCGACACGATGAAGTCGTCGAAGCTCAGTGCGAAGGCCAGCATGGCGGCAGCCATGATGCCGGGCAGGGCCAGTGGGAAGGTGACCCGCCAGAACGTCGACCACGCGTTGGCGTACAGGTCGCGGGCGGCCTCCTCCAGGTTCGGGTCGAGGCCGGACAGCCGCGCCTTCACCGTCACCACCACGAAGCTCAGCGTGAACATGATGTGGGCGATCAGCAGGGTCCAGAAGCCCAGCCTCATCTGCATCGACACGAACAGCGTGAGCAGCGAGGACCCCATCACCACCTCCGGGGTGGCCATCGGCAGGAAGATGAGCATGTTGATGCTCGAGCGCCCGCGGAAGCGGTGCCGGACCAGGGCGAACGCGATGGCGGACCCGAGGACGGTGGCGCCGATGGTCGCCAGGACCGCGATCTGCAGGCTGAGGACCACCGAGTCGCACATCCCACCCGCGGCGCACATGTTCGTCCAGTTCGAGAGGGTGAACTCGTTGAACGACGTGTTGTAGCGGCCCGCCGGCTTGTTGAACGACTGCAGGATCACCACGGCGATGGGCAGGAGCAGGTACGTCAGCGACCCGATGGCGGCGACCACCACCGCGTGTCGTCCGGCGAACCCCATGGCGGCGCTCAGCGGGGAGCGCGGTCCGCTCGGGCGCGACGAGGTGCCGTCACCCCTCGTGCCCCTGGCAGCGGTATCGGTCGTGCTCACAGGAGGTCCTCCGTTCCTGCCTTGCGGACGTAGACCACCACGAGCGCCACGATCGTCGCCATCAGCATCACCGACAGTGCGGACGCCGTCGGGTAGTCCGTGACCTGCAGGAACTGGCTCTCGATGACGTTGCCGATCATGTAGGTCGAGGGGGTCCCGAGCAGGGCAGCGTTGATGAAGTCACCAGCGGCCGGGATGAAGGTCAGGAGCGTGCCCGCCACCACGCCCGGGAGCGACAGCGGGAAGGTCACGCGCCGGAAGGCCTGGGCCCCCGAGCAGTAGAGGTCCTGGGCGGCCTCGATCATCCGGTGGTCGATCTTCTCCAGGCTGGCGTACAGCGGCAGGGTGGTGAAGGGAAGGAAGTTGTAGGTGATTCCGGCGATGACCGCCACCGGAGTGGCCAGGAGCCGACCGGTGGGGTCCATCAGTCCGATCGCCTGCAGCGTCTGCACCACGAAGCCGTCATCGGCGAGGATGGTGGTCCAGGCCAGGGTCCTGACGAGGAAGCTGGTGAAGAACGGCGCGACGACCAGCACGAGCAGCACGTTCTTCCAGCGGCCGGCCTTGAACGCGATGGTGTAGGCCAGCGGGTACCCGATGACCAGGGCGAGCACGGTCGCGGTGCCGGCATAGCCGAAGGACCGCCGGAACTGCGGCCAGTAGGCCTGCAAGGCATCCCCGTAGGTGGCGAAGTGCCATGTCATCCGGTATCCCTCGCGCAGCGAGCCGTTCGGGTCGTACAGCGAGGTGGAGACCAGGGTGACCAACGGGACCGCGAAGAAGAGCCCGAGCCACATCAGGCCCGGCAGGAGCAGCAGGTACGGGGTCGCCGCCCCACGACGTGCGGCGACGCTCACGAGGCGGCCTCGGCCTCGAGCCGTGCCAGCTGCTCCTCCTCGAGCTCGCCGGCGCGGGCATCCTGAGCAGCGTCCAGCCCGAAGGCGTGCTCGGCCTCCCACCGGAGCGTGACCTCGTCGCCGGGGTGGAGGCGGGTGCCGGACAGGTTCTGCGCGAAGACCACGATCTCCTGGCCCCAGGCGAGGCGGACGAGGTACTGGGTGCTCATGCCGGTGAAGCTGGAGTCGGTGACCACCCCATCCAGCTGGTTCTCGTCGGATGTCGCGATGCGGGGCCCGATGTGGATCTTCTCCGGCCGGACCCCGAAAAAGAGGTCGTCTCCCCCGGCGGCGCACCGGGACGCACACAGCCGCAGCACGCGGTCGCCCGCGACCGCCACCACGTCGTCGCCCGTGCGCGACCTCACCTGAGCCCGGATCAGGTTGGACTGGCCGAGGAAGTTCGCGACGAAGGTGCTGTGGGGGTTCTCGTAGAGTTCCTCCGGATGACCGAGCTGCTCGACCCGTCCGCCGTTCATCACCGCGACGGTGTCGGCCATCGTCATGGCCTCCTCCTGGTCGTGGGTGACGTGGATGAAGGTGATCCCGATCTCGGTCTGGATCCGCTTCAGCTCCAGCTGCATCTGGCGCCTGAGCTTCAGGTCCAGCGCACCCAGCGGCTCGTCGAGGAGCAGCACCTTGGGCTTGTTGATCAGGGCGCGCGCCAGCGCGACGCGCTGCTGCTGCCCCCCGGAGAGCTGGGTGGGCCGGCGCCCGGCGTACCCCTCCAGCTCAACCAGCTCCAGCATCTCGTCGACCTGCGCATCGACCTGCTTGACCCCTCGACGCCGCAGGCCGAAGGCCACGTTCTCCCCGATCGTCAGGTGGGGGAAGAGCGCATAGTTCTGGAACACGGTGTTCACCGGTCGCTTGTGGGGCTTGCGTGCGGACACGTCCTCACCATCCAGCAGGATGCGGCCCGCCGTCGGCGTCTCCAGGCCCGCGACCATCCGCAGGGTGGTCGTCTTGCCGCAGCCGGACGCCCCGAGCAGCGCGAAGAAGGATCCCGCGGGGACGGTGAGGTCGATGCCGTCGACGGCCGTGAAGCCGCCGAACCTCTTGGTCAGCCCGATCAGCTCCAGTGCGCCCCCTCCGGTGGGCCCGGTGTGCTCAGGCATCCTCGACTCCTGTCTCAGCGGGTTCGTGATCACAGCCATCGTCAGAGCCCGATCGTCTGGGTGAACTGCTCCACCAGCTTCTCGCGCTCCTCCCACGACGGGAGCATGAAGCCGTGCACCTTCGACAGGGTCTGCTCGGAGGGGAAGATGAGCTCGTTGTCCGCGAGCTCCGGGTCGATGTCGCGCATGGCCTCCTTGGCGCCCTCGACCGGGCAGATGTAGTTCACCCACGCGGCGACCTCGGCCGCGACCTTGGGGTCGTAGTAGTAGTTCATCAGCTTCTCGGCGTTGGCCTTGTGCGAGGCGAGGGCCGGCACCTGCATGTTGTCGGACCAGAGCATCCCGCCGGCGTCCGGGATCGCGAAGGTGACCTTCGGGTCGTCGAACTGCAGCTGGATGATGTCGCCGGACCACGCGATGCAGGCGGCGATGTTGCCCTTGGCCAGCTGGGGTGCGTAGTCGTTGCCGGTGAACTGCCGGATCTGGCCGGCGTCCACCGCGTCGGTGATCTTCTGCATCGCCCTGTCGAACTCGCCCTGGCTGAAGTCCTCGGGATCGATGCCCATCTCGAGCATGATCAGGCCCACGGTGTCGGTCATGTCGGTCAGCAGGGCGATCTTGCCCTTGAGGTCGGGTGCGGTGAGCAGCTCCTCGACCGAGGTGATCTCCCGTCCGGTGACCTTGGTGTTGGTGCCGATGCCGGTCAGTCCCGACTGCCACGGCAGCGTGTACTTGCGGTCGGGGTCGAAGGAGGGCGACTGCAGGCTGGCCAGCAGGTTCTTGGCGTTCGGGATGTTGGAGGTGTCGATCTCCTGGACGAAGTCCTCCTCGATCATGCGTGCGGCCCAGTCGTTGGAGAAGACGACGATGTCGGAGCCGGTGGGCTGACCGGACGAGAGCTGCGGGCGGATCTTGGCGTAGAAGTCGGCGTTGCCGTTGATCTCCTCGACGTAGTCGACCTTGATCCCCGTCTTCTTCTCGAACTGGACCAGCGTCGGGTGCTTCCCCGAGTCGTCCGTGTCGATGTACAGCGGCCAGTTGGAGAAGTTGACCACCTTCTCCTTCGAGGAGACGTCCTCGGCCTGCTTCGTCTCCTGGCTTTGGGTCCCTTCGGTCCCGCAGGCGGAGAGCAGGCCGGCCCCCGAGACGGCCATCCCGCCCACGCCGACGGCGCGGAGGAAGTCACGCCGGGCGAGCCCCGGGTGGTTGATCCCGGTCGGGCGAGGATTCGTGGACAGTGGTTTGGTCATGGTGGTTCCTTCCAGGTGGCGGGGGCTCAGGACCCTCGGAAAACGATGTCGTGCCAGTCCTTGTGTGCCTCGCCCGTACCGTCGAACATCACGTGCTTGACGACGGTGTACTCCTCCAGGGAGTAGGTGGACATGTCCTTGCCGAAGCCGGACGCCTTGACGCCTCCGTGCGGCATCTCGCTGATGATCGGGATGTGGTCGTTGACCCAGACGGTGCCGGCCGACAGCGTGCGCGTCGCCCGGAGGCAGCGGTGGACGTCGCGGCTCCACACCGAGGCGGCCAGACCGTAGTGCGAGTCGTCGGCCAGCGCCAGGCCCTCGTCGTCGCCGTCGAAGGGCAGCACCACGAGGACGGGGCCGAAGACCTCCTCGCGGACGATGGGGTCGGTCTGCTCGACCCCGGTGATGAGCGTGGGCTCGTAGTAGGCACCCGCGGCCAGCGGCCCCTGCGGCACCCCGCCACCGACGAGGACCTTCGCCCCTCGGTCACGGGCACCCTCGACGTGCGCGGAGACCCTCTCCTGCTGCTGACGCGAGATCAGGCTGCCCATGTCGGTGGCGGGGTCGCTCGGGTCCCCCAGTCGCACCTGCGACATCAGCTCGGCCACTCGGTCGACGAAGTCGTCGTACAACGGACGCTGCACGTAGGCCCGGGTGGCCGCGGTGCAGTCCTGCCCGCTGTTGATGAGTGAGCCGGCCACGGCCCCTCGTGCCGCGGCCTCCGGGTCGGCGTCGTCGAAGACGAGGAAGGGGGCCTTGCCGCCGAGCTCGAGCTGGACACGCTTGGGCGTCTGCGCGGCCACCGCCATCACCCGACGCCCCACCGCGCTGGACCCGGTGAAGGAGGCCATGTCGACGTCGGGGTGCGCCACCAGCTGCTCCCCCACCTCGCTCCCCGCGCCGGTCACCACGCTGAACACGCCGGGAGGCAGGCCGGCCTCGGTCGCCGCCTCGGCGAACAGCAGCGATGTCAGAGGGGTGAGCTCGCTGGGCTTGAGCACGACGGCGTTGCCGGCGGCCACAACCGGCAGCACCTTCCAGGCCGCCATCTGCAGCGGGTAGTTCCACGGGGCGATCGAGCCGACGACTCCGACCGGCTCACGTCGCACCATCGAGGTGTGGTCGGGCGAGTACTCACCGGCGGCCTTGCCCCCCAGGTCCCGGGAGACACCGGCGAAGAAGGACACGTTGTCGATGCTGCCGGGCACGTCGAACTCCCGAGCGAGGCGGATCGGCTTGCCGCACTGACGGGTCTCTGCCACGGCCAGGTCCTCGGCACGCTCGGTCAGCAGTCGGGCCCACCGGGTCATCACCTCGGCCCGCTCCACGGGAGCGGCCGCGGCCCACTCGGGGAACGCCTTCCGGGCAGAGGTGACGGCGTCGTCCACGTCCGCGGCAGCGGCCAGGTGGAACCGGGCCAGCGTCTCCCCCGTCGCGGGGTCGCTCAGCGTCGCCTGCTCACCCCGACCTGCGACGCGTCTGCCGGCCAGGTAGTTGAAGGCTGCGGCACTCCTGCTGTCGACTCCCGGGATGGCGTCCCCGGGACCGTCACCGCTCATCCTGGACTCCTTCCCCGATCCGTGGCCGTCGGCCTGCTTGACGCATGATTTTTACAGAGCGTGACCCACTGCACAAGGGATTCCGTGGCATCCATCTCACCGAGCAAGCGAATTCGTAATCGACACCCGCGCGGTCGCCCGCGGCGCGGGTCGCGGGAGTGGGCGGGAGGTGGCCCGTCGGCTCACATGAACTCACCGTGGGCCTCCCCCAGCGCCGTGTCGAGGATGCGGATCCCTTCCCGGACCTCCTCGCTCGTGGAGGTCAGCGGCGGGACGAGGTGGATCCGGTTGTTGCTGACCAGCGGCAGCAACCCCCTTCGCCTGCAGGCGGCGAGGATCGCGCCTATCTCCGGGCTGTCCCCGGCGTACGGGGCCAGCGGCTCGCGCGTGCCGCGATCGCGGACCAGCTCCAGGGCCCAGAAGACACCGGTGCCGCGCACCTCGCCGATCCACTCGTGCTTCTCCGCCAGACCCTGCAGCTCGGGCCCGAAGACCTCCCGACCCAGGGCGGCCGCGTGCTCCACGACGCGGCCCTCCTCCATGGCCCGGATGGTCGCCACGGCCGCGGCGCAGGCCAGCGGGTGTCCGGAGTAGGTCAGCCCACCCGGGTACACCCGGTCGGTGAAGGTCGCGTGGATCTCGTCGCTGATGGCAACCCCGCCCATCGGGACGTACCCGGAGTTGACCCCCTTCGCGAAGGTCAGCAGGTCCGGTACGACTCCCCCGAGCTCGATGGCGAACCAGCGACCGGCCCGGCCGAAGCCGGCCATCACCTCGTCGGCGATCAGCACGATGCCGTGCCGGTCGCACAGCTCGCGCACGCCCTGCAGGTACCCCGGCGGGGGCAGCATGACCCCGGCGGTGCCGGGGATGGACTCCAGCAGGACCGCCGCGATCGTCGATGCCCCCTCGAGGGTGATCACCTGCTCGAGGTGGGCCAGCGCCCGCTGCGACTCCTGCTCCTCGGTGTCCGCGTGGAAGGGACTGCGGTAGAGGTAGGGACCGAAGAAGTGCACCGTGCCGGTGGAGGCCGTGTCGTTGGGCCACCGGCGGGGATCGCCGGTCGCGTTGACTGCGAGCTGGGTCCCTCCGTGGTAGGAGCGGTAGGTCGAGAGGACCTTCTGTCGACCGGTGTGCAGCCGCGCCATCCGGATCGCGTGCTCGTTGGCGTCCGCGCCCCCGTTGGTGAAGAACACCCGGTTCAAGTCGCCCGGGGTGTGCGTGGCGATGAGCCTGGCCGCCTCGGAGCGCGCCGCGTTGGCGTGTTGCGGCGCGACCGTGCACAGCGTGTCGGCCTGCTCCCGGATCGCGGCGACGATCGCGGGGTGCTGGTGGCCGAGGTTGGTGAAGACCAGCTGCGAGGTGAAGTCGAGGTACCGGTTGCCGCCGTCGTCCCAGACGTGGGAGCCCTCCGCCCTGCTCACGACCATCGGGTCGAGGGAGCCCTGGGCGGACCACGAGTGGAAGACGTGCGCCCGGTCCAGGTCATAGGCACGGTCGACATCGGTCGTCTGCGACATGGATGGATCCCTTCGTTGCGATCTGCACCCAATCGTCCTCGTCGCACACCCAACTGCTCCCACCATTTCGTAGGATCACTGCACTGATGTCGACAGAATGTCGGGGTAGCCCATGGCCGTCACCGTCGCGGACGTCGTCGGCATGCCGGTGCTGCGTCGCTCCGGCGCGCGCGTGGTGGCCGGTCACGCCGGCCTGGGCCGCGACGTGCGGTGGGCGCACGCCGCGGAGCTGGTCGACATCGCCTCGCTCCTGCGGGAGGGCGATCTGCTCCTGAGCACCGGGATCGCGATGCCCGACACGGCCGGCGAGCTGCGGGCCTTCGCCACCAGCCTGCAGGACATCCGGGCGGCCGGTGTGGTCATCGAGCTCGGTCGGCGCTGGCAGGAGCTGCCGCCGGCGCTGGTGGCCGGCTGTGACGAGCTCGGCCTGCCGCTGGTCGCGGTCTCCCGGGAGGTGGGGTTCGCCGCCGTCACCCAGGCCATCGGTGAGCGCATCCTGGCCGAGCAGCTCGCCGAGCTGCGACGGGCCCAGCGGGTGCACGAGACCTTCACCAGCCTGAGCATCGCCGAGGCCGGACCGGAGGCGATCCTCGAGGCCGTCCAACGGCTCTCCGGTGCAGCGGTGGTCATCGAGGGCGAGCAGCACCAGGTGCTGGACTACCGCTCCGGACCGGAGGACATCGGTGGCGAGCTGGCGGACTGGTCGGCGCGCTCGGCCGTGGTGCGGCTGGAGGGCCGCACCACCTGGGACGAGGACAACGGGTGGCTGGTCACCCGCATCGGGCGAAGGGAGCGGGGCTGGGGGCGTCTCATCGTCCACCTCGCCACACCCCCCTCGGAGGGGATGATCGCCATGGCCGAGCGGGCGGCCGCCGCTCTGGCCCTGCACCGCCTGCACGACCGACAGCGGGACGGTGCCGTGCGTCGCACCCACCACGAGCTGATCGTCGGCCTGCTCGCCGACCCGAACGACCCCGACCTGCTGCGCCGGAGCGAGCTGGCCGGGCTGCCCGGTGCCGGGAGGACCCTGGTGGGGCTCTCCCTTCGCCCGCTCGTGGAGCGACCGACCGGGAGCACCGGGCGCACCGGCCGGGTGGACGAGGTGATCGCCGCCACCGTGCACGCGGCGCAGGAGGCGCGGGTGCCCGCGCTGGTCTGCGACGTCGAGGGCGACGTGCGCGCGCTGCTGTCCCTCACGCCCACCGCGGACGTCGATCGGGTCGTCGACGACCTCGCCGCCCACGTGTGCCGCCGCCACCGCGCCCTCGTGGGCGCCGGACGGCCGGCCCTGCGCGTCGCGGACATCGACAGGACCCTGCGCGAGGCACAGCACGTGGTGGAGTCGGTGCGCGCCAGCGACGGCCAGCGGGTGCACCGGCTCGAGGACGTCCACCTGCGCGGGCTGCTCGCCCTCCTGGCCTCCGACGACCGCGTCCGCCTCTTCAGCGAGCGTGAGCTCGAGCCGCTGCGCCGGCACGACACCGAGCACGATGCCCAGCTGCTGGAGGCAGTACGCGCGCTGCTGCTGCACCCCACCAGCAAGTCGGCAGCCGCCGGCAGCATCCACCTGTCCCGTCCGGTCTTCTACGACCGCCTGGCCAGGGCCGAGCAGGTGCTCGGCCTCGACCTGGACGACCCGGACGTGCGCTCCTCGCTCCACGTCGCACTGCTCGTCGACGACATCACCACCGGGGGCTGAGGCCCGGCGACACGAGCCGGTCGACTACAGCATGCCCCGCGAGCGGTACAGGAACGCCGCCATGGCCTCGCGGGTGATCTTGCTCTTCGGGCGGAACGTCCCGTCGGAGTGGCCCGTGGTCAGGCCCCGATCCGCGATCCAGGCGATGTGGTCCTCGAACTGGGTCCCGGCGATGTCGGTGAACGCGTAGGGAGCGGTGGCGTCGGGCGGGCGCCTGTCCAGCAGGAACCGCGTCATGAAGGCCGCCATCGCCTCACGGGTGATCCTCCTCTTCGGACCGAACGTGCCATCGGCATACCCCGTGGTGATGCGCTCGTCCTGCAGCCAGGCGATCTCCTTGGCGAACGCGCTCGAGGAGTTGACGTCCGTGAAGTCGGGTGCACTCTGCACCGGTGGCCTGCCCGCCGCCCGGTACAGGAAGGCGGCCATGGCCTCGCGCGAGATGTTGTCCTTCGGGCCGAAGGTCCCGTCGGGGTAGCCGGTCGTGATCCCCTCGTCCTTCAGCCAGGCGATCTCCGTCGTGAAGGCGGTGGTCTTCGGGGTCACGTCCGGGAAGGGCCACAGGTTGGTCGCCGTGATCGGGGAGGCCACGTAGGTGCTCCACAGGCCGAGCTGACGCCGCATCTGCTCACCCGTCAGCGACGCCCGCTTGCCTGTGATCGACGTCGCGACCACCTCGGCGACGCCGTCACCAGTGGTCCGGCGCGTGATCTCCAGTTGCACGACGTCCCCCAGCCCGAACGCCTCGTCGACCCTCGCCCCCGGGACATCGATGCTCCACGACCTGCGTGGGTTCTCCGCCCGCAGCGAGTACGGGTCGTCGACCGAGCGCAGGTACGGTACGTAGCCACCCCACACGTCTTCGCTGTCCTGCGTGCGGCCACCGCTGCTGGAGGAGTACACCGCATCGATCAGGGCGCCCCCGTACCGCGGGACCATCCCCGCGGTGCTCGTCCCATTGGCCCGCACGGCTGCCTTCCACCGGTCCCACCCGGCCGCGCCCGCGCCGCTCGGGTGGCTGCCGAACACCTGGTCGCTGGTGCCGTCATAGACGTGGCACTCACAAACCGAGCGGATGCCGCGGTTGACCTTGCGCAGCGCGTAACCACGCGCTGCTGCCGCCTGCGCCTGCAGCGCCGCCGCCGGCCACGACCAGGGCATCTCCTTGACGTTGTCCAGGTACTCGTCGTGCAGGCGCACCTTCATCACCGCGTGCACACCGCCGCTCGAAGCGGGCACCACCTGCGCCGACCCCGACAGGTAGCTCTTGTCCTCGATCGACAACAGCGTCCTGTCGTCGTCGAAGACGATCTCCGCCGACGGGCCGGTGGCCTTCACGGTCTTCGTGCCGTTCGTGCGCGACACCTTCACCCGCGAATCAGACCGCTCCACCGTCACGACCGAGCTCGTCGACGCCTTCAGGGTCCTGTCACCGACCGTGATCGTGAAGGAGCCGCCGCCGGAACCTGTCGCAGTGGTCCGCAGCGTCACCGACGACCGAGAAGCGGCGACGTTGACGTGCACCGTCTGGTCGTCGCGCACCCGGTCGACGGTGATGCCCTGGTAGTAGTACTTCAGGATCTGCGCGGCGCTCGAGCCGTCATCAGCCAGCGCCTTCGCGCCGTACTGCGACATCCCCACGCCGTGGCCGAACCCCTTACCGGAGAAAGTCCACGTAGGGCCCGAGGCGGTTTGGGTGGCAGGGGCGGCCTGGGCGGCCTGGACGGGCACCGCCCCGCCTCCGAGCACCAACCCCGCCAACACGGCAGCGACACCGGCCACCCGCACGGATCGAACACCCACAACAGACCAACCTTCGCGCGCCAGATGCGCAGCAGACGACAAGGAGATGCCGCCAGCCGGCGGCCACAGCAGGAACCCCACAACAGCGCGGATCCGAGGGGCGAGCGCACCCGGCCTCCCCCGCACGGGGAAATGATCCCCCAGGCGGAGCCAAATTGCCACCCCGTGCGCATCTTTGCTCACTCGGCACCCATCTCACGGTGGCGCCCCGCCACCACCCGACACCGAGGAACTAGGCAGGCGCGACGCCCTCAGCCGCGACGACGCGGTCATCGACGCGCTTATCGGGCCCGTCCTCGGACCGCTCGGCGGCGAGCCGCTCCCGCAGGAGCTGGAGCCGGCGAGCGTTCTCCTTGCAGCGCTCGACGGCCGGATCCGCTGGCATTGCCATGTCGCTGGGCTGGTCCTCGGTCATGCTGGCCTCCGCTTCGCTCCGCCTCCGCACGGGCTCGCAGGGCGGTCGTACCCCTCACCGACGAGTCGCGGATTATCTTGTAAACTTACAAGCGAAAACGGGCCCCGGCAACCACTGTCCGACGCGCTCCGCACGCGACCGATGGCGTGGTGCGGTGGACGCGCCAGAGGGCGCTCAGAAAGAACGTTCGATGCGGTCGATCAGGGCCTCCAGACCGACCTCGAACTCCTGCTTGCTCGTGTCCTTGCTCAGCCGTTGCTGAGTTCGTCGCACGTGGGGCGCGTCCTCCAGCTCCCCGCTGAGAGTGGCGGGCGCGCCCCCCTTCCCCGCCTGGCCCACGCCGGCGATGTCGCTGCCGTGGGCGGCAACCTCCAGCAGCAAGGACCCGATGAGGAATGTGGTGAACAACTTGTAGGCGTCCACGGCGGCCGTGTCATCGAAGCCCGCCCCGGTCAGCGTCGCGAGGAAGTGCTCGACCACGGCGATGCTCCGCAGCGGAGGGCGAAGCCACGGCGCCTCGGGGTGCCGGGTCGCGGCGAGCGGGAAGGCCGCCGGATGGGTCAGGGCCACGCCCCGCACCTCATGGGCCAAGGCCTGCAGGTACCCCTGCCACGAGTCGAAACCCTGCGCCTCGACCTTGGTGGTGATCCCGCCCAGGAGGGCGTCGACGACTGCCTCGAGCAACTCGTCCCGCCCCGAGACGTATCGGTAGAGGGCCATGGCCTCGACGCCGAGCTCCTGACCGACTCGACGCATGGTCAGGCCATCGACTCCGTGGGCAGCGATCACCTCGATCGCGCCGTGGACCACTCGCTCCCGATCCAGGCGGGTGCGTGACCCGGTCGACTCTGGGGAAGTAGTCATCCGCAGGTCCTCTCCGTCAACGTCGTCGCAGCGCATCCTAGGCCCTGCAACGGAGGACGCGCCCGGGACGGGTCGGCGCGGTCCCGCGGCGAGTCACCCCGACGCGTGAACCCGCCCGGGGCTGGTCGCCACGTCTGCGCCCGGCCGGAGGAGCGTCAGCGCTTCTCCTGCGCCCTCTTGCACGACACGCACAGGGTTGCGCGCTGGAAGGCCTGCAGACGCAGCTTCCCGATCGGCTCACCGCAGGACTCGCACGTGCCGTAGGTTCCCGCGTCCAGACGCTCGAGGGCAGCCATGTTCTGCGCCAGACCCGCACGGGCCCCCTCGAGCAGGTTGACCTCATGCTCCCGCTCGGCGAGCTTGCCCCCCACATCCGCCTCGTCGCGACCGTCGGCGCCGATCGGGTCCTCCACGACCCCACTGATCTCGGCCTCGATCACCGCGATCTCCTCGCTCAACCGATCCACCTCGGCCGTCAGGTCCGCCCGCACCTGCCTCAGCTCTGCCTCGGTCCACGACGAGTCCTCCGCCGTCACCTTCACCGGGGCCTCTGCCGGCGTCTTCTCGGTCCACGTCTGCGTCATCACTACCCCTTCGAGCCGGACGCACCCTGCGCCGGCGATTACATCGTAAGCGGGACTTTACAGCGTAATCACAGCGATGTGCGGGAGGGGCGCCACACCGGATGTCGCAGTCGTGGTCCGCTACCGGCCGCGGTGGTGGAGTCCATCGCTGACGTGAACCGACCCCGACCGGCTGCTCAGCGGAACGCCGCCTCCCCCGTCAGCGCCTTGCCGATCGTCAGCTGGTGCACCTCGGAGGTGCCCTCGTAGGTGAGCACGGACTCGAGGTTGTTGGCGTGCCGCAGGACGGGGTACTCGAGGGTGATCCCGTTGGCGCCCAGCAGGGTCCGGCTCTCGCGCGCGATGGCGATGGCCTCGCGGACGTTGTTCAGTTTGCCCAGGCTCACCTGCTCGGGGCGGATGGTCCCGGCGTCCTTCATCCGGCCGAGCTGGATCGCCAGGAGCATGGCCTTGCCGAGCTCGAGGGTCATGTCGGCGAGCTTGGCCTGGGTCAGCTGGTAGGCCGCGAGGGGCTTGCCGAAGATCTCGCGGTCCCCCACGTAGGACAGGGCCGTGTCGATGCAGTCGCGAGCCGCCCCGACCGCGCCGAAGATGATCCCGAAGCGGGCCTCGTTGAGGCAGGACAGGGGGCCGGAGAGCCCGGCCGCCTCGGGCAGCATCGCCGAGGCGGGCAGCCGCACGTCCTGCAGGACGATCTCACCGGTGATCGAGGCGCGCAGGGAGAGCTTCTTGGTGATCTCGGGCGCCGAGAATCCGGGGGTGTCGGTCGGGACGACGAATCCGCGGATGCCGCGCGAGCCCTCCCCCTCGTCGGTGTTGGCCCAGACCACGGCCACATCGGCGATCGGGGAGTTGGTGATCCACATCTTGGTGCCGTTGAGGAGCCAGTCGTCACCGTCGCGCACCGCGCGCGTGCGCATGCCGCCGGGGTCGGAGCCGAAGTCCGGCTCGGTCAGCCCGAAGCACCCGATGGCCTCGCCCGCGGCCATCCGCGGCAGCCACTCTTGCTTCTGCTCCTCGCTCCCCCAGCGGTGGATGGCGAACATCGCGAGCGACCCCTGCACCGACACCAGGCTGCGCAGACCGGAGTCGGCCGCCTCCAGCTCCAGGCACGCGAGGCCGTAGGCCGTGGCGCTGGTGCCGGCGCAGCCGTACCCCTCCAGGTGCATGCCGAGCACCCCGAGGTCGCCGAGCTCCCGGGCGAGCTCCCGCGCCGGCAGGCTCCCCTCCTCGTACCAGGCGGCGAGGTGGGGCCGGAGCCGGTCGGTGCAGTAGCGGGCCACGGTCTGCTGCATGGCGCGCTCCTCCTCCGTGAGCAGCGTGTCGATGCCGAACAGGGAGGTGGGGGTCTGCGGTGCGCTCATCGTCATCTCCAAGAGGTCCATACGGTGTTAGGTTTGTGCGGTGCGGTAACCTTATACCGTTAGGTTCCGATCGCGAAAGGCCCGCTCCGTGGCTCGTCCCAGCACACCGCTCCTGAGTCGTGAACGCATCCGCGACACCGCCCTGCGGCTGATCGACGAGGACGGCCTCGCCCAGTTCTCCATGCGCGGACTGGCCCGCGCCCTCGACGTGCAGGCCCCCTCCCTCTACAGCCACTACGCCAACCGCGACGAGGTCCTCGACGCGGTCGCCAACCTGCTCACCCGCCAGGTCGACACGAGCGGCTTCGCCGACGGCACATGGCGAAGGGGGGTGGAGACCTGGGCACGCTCGTACCGGGCCTCGCTGGCGGCCCACCCGAACGCCGTGCCGCTCGTCGCCTCGGGCGCCGGCCGGCGCGAGGACTTCCTCGCCATGTCGGAGCGGGTGCATGCGGGCCTGCTCGCCGCGGGGTGGCCCGCCCGCTACGCGACCGAGATCGCCGGCTCGGTGAAGTACCTCGTCGTCGGGGCCGCATCGACCCCCTTCGCCAGCGGTTTTGCCGACGACGCCCGGGTCTACCTCGACCGCTACCCCGCTCTCGCACAGGCGCACCGGCTGCCGGAGCTCGCCGAGGAGATCGACCGGGAGAGCTTCGAGCTCGGCCTGGCCTGCCTGCTGGACGGGCTGACCGCGCGGTACGCGGAGGTGGTCGCGGGCCCGACTTCCCCGGCGGCGGCGCAGGAGCGGTCCACTAGGGTTGGGCCGTGACGGGACCACAACCACGGAGAGCGGCGGGATGACCAGCTCCAGCGCCTCGGTCAGGCGGCCACCCACGGCGCAGGCGTTCGTCCTCGAGCAGATGCGCCAGGCGATCGTGGCCGGTGACCTGATGCCCGGTCAGGCTCTGCGGCAGGACGCCCTGGCGAAGCGCTTCGGGGTCAGCCGGGTGCCGCTGCGTGAGGCGCTGAGCACGCTCGAGAGTGAGGGCCAGGTTGTCTACGAGCCCCACCGCGGGTACAAGGTCGCCCGCCTGTCGATGGACGACCTGCTGGAGGTCTACCGCATCCGGGAGCTGCTCGAGGCCGAGGCCGCCCGGCTGGCGGTCGAGCGGGCCGACGACAAGGTCGTCGAGGAGATGCGGCAGGCTGCGGCGCAGGTCAACGCGGCCGGGGAGGCCGGCGACCTGCTGACGATGACCGAGGCGAACCGGCGCTTCCACTTCGTGATGGTCAAGGCCGCGCAGATGCCGCGGCTCGAGCGCCTCATCCAGGTCCTGTGGGACGCAACCGACACCTACCGCTTCGTGTACTACGGCACGCCCGCCAACCGAGCGGTGGTGCGCGACGAGCACGAGCTGATCATCGACGCCTTCGTCCGCCGGGACGCCGAGTCACTCATCGACATGCTCGACCTGCACCGGCAGCACGCCATCGCCTCGCTGCGCGGCTTCCTCGAAGCCGGCTGAGCCCGCGACAGCCGCCCGCGGCGGGCACACGGAGGGCCTGTCGTAACCGGATCGTGACCTGATCCAACCCGCTTTTTTCGTGTCCTGCGCCACACAGCCGCTCGATAATTGGATACATTCTCCAAATGACCACTACGCAGGTGCGGGCCGATGACGTCACCGCCCAGGACTGGCTGGGACTGGCCGGTCAGCGCGTCCTCGTGGCAGGCGCGGGCGGCATCGGCAGCGCGTGCGCCCGGGCCTTCGAGGACGCCGGAGCCCGGGTGTGCGCCGTCGACGTCGCCACGGACGCCCTCGCGCGACTGGACGGGCGGATCGAGCGCATCACCGCTGACCTGACGACCCCGAGCGGCTGCACCGCAGCCGTTGACGGCGTCGTCGAGCACTGGGGCGGGATCGACGTGCTGGTGCACGCCATCGGGGCCAACCACCGCGTCCCGGTCCTGGACGTCGCGGACGACGAGTGGCACCGGATGATCGAGGTCAACCTCACCAGCGCCTTCCGCCTGGGCCGCGCCGCCGGCCGCCACATGGTCGCCGCCGGCTACGGCCGGCAGGTGTACTGCTCCTCCGTCTCGAGCACCCTGGCCCACCCGGACCACGGGCCCTATGCCGCCAGCAAGGGCGGGCTCGACCAGCTGCTGCGCGTGATGGCCCGGGAGTGGGCCGCCGACGGCGTGACGGTCAACGCCATCGCCCCCGGCTACACCGACACCGAGCTGACCCGCGGCCACCTCGACCGACCGGGGGTGCGCGAGCACTACACCTCGCTCGTGCCGGCAGGACGACTCGGCACCGTCGAGGACCTGACCGGCGCCGTGCTCTTCCTCGCCTCCCGACAGGCCGCGTTCGTCACCGGGCAGGTCCTCTACGTCGACGGAGGTCGCACTCTTGTCTGAGCGGAGCCACCGCCCGAGCGACCGGAGCCACGTGCGTGAGCGTGCCGTCGGCGGTCGCTTCCCGCTGCTCGAGCCCGCCGGTCTCGACGAGGCGCAGCGGGCCCTGTACGAGACCATCACCGAATCACCCCGCAAGGACGGCCCCTTCCTCCTCGTCGACGACGACGGTCGGCTGGCCGGTCCCTTCAACGCGATGCTCCATTCCCCCGCCATCGGCGAGGCACTGCAGTCACTCGGCTCGTCGCTTCGCTTCGGCGGTCGCTTGCCGGCGCGTACCCGGGAGCTGGTGATCTGCCTCGTCGCGGCGGCCCTGGACAGTGACTACGAGTGGTACGCACACAGCCGCGTCGCCCGCCAGGTCAGCGTGACGGACGACGAGCTGGACGGCCTGCGCCGCGGTGAGCTCCCCCCTTCGCTCTCGTCGGCGGAGACCGCGACCCTCGACCTGGCCACCGCACTGCTGCGCGGTGCGCGCATCGACGACGAGGTGCACGAACGTGCCCTGCCACACCTGGGGCACGCCGGCGTCACCGAGCTGACGGTCCTCGTCGGCTACTACCAGACCCTGGCGGGCCTGCTCGCCGTGGGAGCCGTTCCCGCGCCCCAGCAGGACCCTGAAACCGCAGGGACCCTCGCCGATCCGGGCCCATCGACAACCCCCTGACCCACGCACGAAGTCACACCGATCAAAGGAGATCACCATGACCAAGCGAACCGCGCGCACTGCCGCGCTGCTGGCCGTCCCGGCCCTCTTCCTCGCCGCCTGCGGAGGTGATGGCGGCGAAGGGAGTGGCGGAGGTGGCGACGGCGCGCTGACCATCGCGACGGGTGGCACAGGCGGTGTCTACTACCCGCTCGGCGGCGGCATCGCCAACGTCATCTCCAAGAACGTCGACGGCACGTCGGCCACCGCCCAGGAGACCAATGCCTCCGTGGACAACATGATGCTCATCCAAGAGGGCTCGGCCGACCTGGCGCTCGGCGTCGGTGACGTGGTCGCCGGCGCCGCGGAGGGCACCGGTTCCTTCGAGGAGCCGCTGGACGTGTGCTCGATCGGCTCGATGTACCACAACTACATGCAACCGGTGACGACCAAGGGCACCGGCGTCCAGAGCGCCGAGGACATGAAGGGCAAGACCATCTCGGTCGGCGCTCCGGGGTCGGCCACCGAGGTCGGAGCCATGCGCGTCCTCGAGGCTGCCGGCATCGACCCGGAGAAGGACATCGACCGGCGTCAGCTCGGCGCCGCCGAGACGGTCGACGCGCTGCGCGACGGGACGATCGACGCCGGATTCTGGTCCGGTGGTCTGCCCACCGGTGCCCTCGTCGACCTGGCCAGCACCGGTGACATGCAGCTGATCGAGATCGGTGAGTACGCCGACGAGCTGGCCAAGGAGTACGGCGACTACTACGTCAAGGAGGACATCCCCGCCAAGACCTACGAGGGCCAGTCGGAGCCGGTCTCGGTGATCGCCTCGCCGAACATCCTCGTGGCGAACACCTCGATGGACGAGCAGCTGCAGGAGGACGTCACCCGGGCGATCTTCGAGAACAAGGACGCGCTGGTGCAGGTGCACTCGGCGGCCAAGGAGCTCGACGCCTCCACGGCCGGGGACGTGCCCTTCATCGACGCCTGCCCGGGGTCGCAGAAGTACTACGACGAGGTGGGCTGACCCGCTCGTGCCCACACGCGCCATCGCCATCGTCGTCGTCTGCTGCGCGGCCCTCGCCGCCCTCGGCGTCACCCTCGCCTCCCCGTGGGAGGACGCCGAGGGCCGCAGCGTCGTGGTGACCGACGACGGTGGCGAGGCGCTGGCCACGGTTCCGCTCGAGGGTGACACGTTCGCCGTCAGCTACCGCAACTCGATCTACCGCACCCTCGCCGAGGAACGCTACGAGGTGCGGGCCGACGGCAGCTACCACCTCGTGCAGATCGCCGCCGAGCAGCTGGCGGTCCTCGAGGAGTACTACGGGGTGCCCGGCGCCCCCAGCAAGGCCCCGGAGAACGACCGACGCAGGTGGGTGGTCCCGCCCGATCCTGCCCATCCCGCGGTCTTCACCGACCTGTCCATCGCCGCCACCGACCGGGGCGAGCGCGTGCTCCACGTGCCCGGGAGCGAGCCGGTGGCGTTGTGGCGCCTGGTCGAGGACAGCGACCCCTACCTGAGCATCGACATCAAGGAGAACCCATGACCGAGCGACCTGGGGACGTCCTCACGCCGTCCGACGAGGAGACGATCGACGAGGACGCGTTGATCGCCGAGTACGAGTCGGAGAAGCCGGCACGCCACCTCAGCGGGATACCACTGCTCCTCATCCAGGCCATCGGAGTGACCCTCTCCCTCTTCGGCCTGTACTGGGTCTTCCGCCCAATGGCCACGCAGCTGTACCTGCCGGCGTTCCTGATGATCGGGCTGCCGATGACCTTCCTCGTCTACCGGGGGTGGACCCGCAAGGACAGTGGCCGCCCGGACAACCCGCCCATCCTCGACTGGGTGATCGCCGTCGTCGCGGTCGTGCCCTTCGCGTACATCATCTCCGACTGGGACGCCTTCTTCCGCCGGGCGATCATCCCGAGCGACCTGGACATCATCATGGGCACCGTCGCGATCCTGGTGACCTTGGAGGCCGCTCGTCGCACCGTCGGACTGCTCGTCCCGCTCGTCGTGGTCTTCTTCCTAGCCTACGCGTACTGGGGTCCCTACTTCCCCGGGCCCTTCCGGACCGACTCCTACGACTGGCCCCGCCTGGTCGGCCACAACGTGATGGGCACCCAGGGCCTCTTCGGAGTGCCCACCGACGTGGCGGCGACCTACATCATCCTCTTCACCATCTACGGTGCCGTGCTCAGCGCCTCGGGGGCGACCCGATTCTTCGTCGACCTCTCCTTCGCCGCGTTCGGTCAGTCCGCGTCCGGGCCCGGCCGCACGGTCACCCTCGCCGGCTTCCTGCTGGGCACGGTCTCCGGTTCCGGTGTGGCCACCACCGTCACCCTCGGTGGCATCTCCTGGCCGCTGCTGCGCAAGGCGGGCTACCCCAAGGAGCACGGCGGGGCCGTCCTGGCCGCAGCCGGCATCGGCGCGATCATGTCCCCACCAACGCTGGGGGCGGCCGCCTTCATCATCGCCGCCCTGCTGGGCGAGTCCTACCTCCAGGTGCTCATCTGGGCCACGATCCCGACGATCCTGTACTACCTGGGCATCATCCTGGCCATCGAGATGGACGCCCGGAAGTTCCGCACCCGCACGGTCGCCTTCGAGACCAAGCCCGCCGGCAAGCTGCTGCTCCGCTTCGGCTACCACTTCAGCTCGCTCGTGGCCATCGTCGTCTTCATGACCCTGGGCATGTCCCCCTTCCGTGCGGTCGTCTTCTCCACCCTGCTCGCGTTCCTGCTCAGCTTCCTCGAGCGCGACTCGTGGATGACCCCGAAGCGGATCTGGCACACATTGGCCGAAGGTGCCCACGGTGCCCTGTCGATCATCCCGATCATGGCGGCCGCTGGTCTGATCGTCGGTGTGATGACGCTGACCGGCCTGGGCCTGAAGCTGGCCAACATCATCGTCATGGTCGCCGGCGGCAACCTGATCCTCACCGCGGTGCTGTCGGCCATCTCGGTGATCCTGCTCGGCCTGGCCGTCCCGGTCACCGCCAGCTTCATCATCTCGTGGGTGATCATCGGCCCGGCGCTGCAGGACGTGGGCGTCGAGCCCTTCGCCGCTGCGATGTTCATCTTCTACTACTCGGTGCTCAGCGAGGTCTCCCCACCCACCGCACTCTCCCCCTTCGCCGCCTCCGCCATCACCGGCGGCCGGCCCATCCCCACGATGTGGCTGACCTGGCGCTACACGCTCTCCGCCTTCCTCGTGCCCTTCATCTTCGTCCTGTCCGACGACGGGATCGGACTGCTGATGTCCGGCGGCGTGACGTCGGTGCTCGTGGCGCTGGTGACCTCGATCATCGCCGTGTCCGCCCTGGCAGTGGCCACCGGTGGCTGGTTGCTCGGTCCTGCGAAGTGGCCGGAGCGTGTCCTGATGGGCGCCGGTGCGATCGTGCTGCTGGCGATGGAACCGATCTCCATGGCCGTCGGCGCCGCCGCCATCGTCCTCGGGGCGGTCATCCACGTCATCCGGCGACGAGTCGGTCACGACGTTGACGAGGAGGAGGCGCCACCGCCCCTCGCCGCTGATGCTTCGTGAGGCGCCCGCCCGCCGGGCGTGACCCCGCAGAGCGTCCGCCGTTCTGGCGTCCGGGAGCCGTGCCCGCGCTGCTCCAGGCGGTCCTGGTCACCACGACCGGGGTGCTCCCGGCCTTCCTCGTCGGCGCCCTCACGGTCCAGATCCGCGACGACCTCTCCCTGGGTCCGGCCCAGATGGGGATCGCCGCCGCGACCCTCTTCACCGTCAGCGGGCTGCTGGCCCGGCGGCTGGGCCGATTCGTCCAGACCGTCGGCGCCGGCACGGGCATCGCCATCTCGGCGGCGCTGGCCACCGTGGCGCTCGGGGTGCTCGCCGTCGCCGGCTCCTACCTCGTGCTGCTGGCCGGCCTGGCGGTCGGAGGGCTGGCCAACGCCCTGGCCCAGCCGGCGGCGAACCTGCGGATCTCGCGTGCGGTCACCTCCGCGCGGCTCGGCCTCGCCTTCGGCATCAAGCAGTCCTCGATCCCCGCCGCGACCATGCTCAGCGGGCTCGCCGTCCCGGTGATCGCCGTGAGCATCGGCTGGCGCTGGGCGTTCGCGATGGGCGCCTGCCTGGCTGCCGCCATCGCGACGTGGTCGCTCGTCGGCGCGGGGCTGCGACCGGCAGACGACGCACCCGAGGAAGCCACGGCCCGGCCCGACCACGGGACCCCGCCGCGGGCCCTGCTCGTCGTCACGATCGCCGGGGCGCTCGCCGCCGCCGCGGCCACGTCGCTGGGGGTCTTCCTCATCGACTCCGCCGTCCGGATCGGCATGACTCCGAGCACCGCCGGGCTGGTCTTCGCCGTCGCAGCGGGAAGTGGGCTGGTCCTGCGCATCGTCTGGGGTGCGGTCATCGACCGCCACCCGGGCCGCAGCCCCTACGTGTTCATGGCCAACCTCCTCACCGGCGGTGCCGTCGGCTTCCTCCTGCTCACGGTCGGCACGGAGGTCACCGTGGCCCTCGGTGCGTGGCTGGCCTTCGCCTCCGGGTGGACGTGGACCGGGCTGCTGCACTTCGCCGTCGTGCGTGACAACCGTGCCCGGGCCGCCCTGGCGACCGGCACACTGCAGACCGGGGTGTCCCTCGGCTCGGCCGCCGGCCCACTGCTGTTCGGGCTGGTCGTCGAGGTGACGTCCTACCGGACCGGCTGGTTCGTCGCCGCCGGCACTGCCCTGGCCGCCGCGACCCTCTTCCGGGTCGGGCGGCACATGATCCGCAGCTCCCGCGGTCTACCGACCGGCCGCGGGAGCATCATCAGAGACAAGGAGAGGACATGAGTCCCACCAGCTACGCCGTCGTCGGCGGAGGGATCCTCGGAGTGGCCACCGCCCGACGGATCCTGCAGCTGCAACCGGGCGCCGAGGTCACCGTGCTCGAGAAAGAGGCGGTCCTGGCCGCCCACCAGACCGGCCACAACAGCGGCGTGGTCCACGCCGGCCTCTACTACGTGCCGGGCTCGCTCAAGGCCCGGCTGTGCCGCCGCGGGGTCCACCTCCTGCAGGACTTCTGCTCCGAGCACGAGCTGGCCTACGACGAGTGCGGCAAGGTCCTCGTGGCCCTCGACGAGGCCGAGAGCTCCCGCCTGTCCGACATCACCGAGAGGGCCCGCGCCAACGGGGTGCCCGGCGTGCGCGAGATCGGCTCGGACGAGCTGCGCGAGATCGAGCCGCACGTCACGGGTGTGGCCGGTCTGCACTCGCCCCACACCGCGATCGTCGACTACGCGGCGGTCACGCGTGCAATGGCCGAGGACATCACCGCGGCCGGCGGGAGCGTGCGCACCTCCTTCGAGGTGACCGGCATCCGGCCGGACGGCGACCGGACCATCGTGACCGGCGCAGACGGTCGGGAGGTCCGCGCCGAGCAGATCGTGCTCTGCGCCGGGCTGCAGGCCGACCGGGTCGCCGCCCTGGCCGGGGACGAGGCGGACCCGCGCATCGTCCCCTTCCGGGGCGAGTACTACCTGCTGCGACCCGAGCGCCGGGACCTCGTGCGTGGTCTGGTCTACCCCGTGCCCGACCCCCGTTACCCCTTCCTCGGTGTGCACCTGACACCCCGCGTCGACGGTGAGGTGATGGTCGGCCCGAACGCCGTCCTCGCCCTGGCCCGCGAGGGCTACGGCTGGTCCCGCGTCTCCGCGGCCGACCTGCGCGACGCCGTCGCCTGGTCCGGCTTCCGTCGATTCGCTGCCCGGCACTGGCGCACCGGCATCACGGAGATGCTCGGATCGGCGAGCAAGCAGCGCTTCGTCGGGGCGGCCCGCCGCTACGTACCCGAGCTGACGGCCGACGACGTGGTCCCGGGGCCGCGCGGGGTCCGCGCCCAGGCCCTGGGTGTCGACGGCGCCCTCGTGGACGACTTCCGTATCACCCGTCGCGGACCGGTCCTGGCCCTGCGCAATGCGCCCTCCCCCGCGGCCACGTCGTCGCTGGCGATCGCCGAGCACGTCGTCGATATCCTCCTCGATCGGAAGGAAGCAGCCGCATGAGCACGCTCACTCCCGGCCTCTGGGGCATCCTCGCGACCCCCTTCGCCGGCCCCGACCGCGCCCTGGACACCGAGTCCTTGCGCAGCGAGGTCGAGTTCTTCTCCCGGGTGCCGGCCACGGGCGTGGTGGCCCTCGGGGTCTTCGGCGAAGGGCGCTCACTCGACACCCGGGAGCAGTCCGACGCCGTGCGTACCGTCGCCGCGCACGCCGGTGACGTGCCCGTGGTCGTCGGCCTGTCGGCCCTGACCACGCCGGTGGCCATCGAGCAGGCGCACACCGCGCTCGAGGCTGCCAGGCCCTGTCTCGCGGGGCTGATGGTGCAGGTCAACAGCCCCGACCCCGACGTGGTGGTCGCCCATCTGACCGCGCTCCACGAGGCCACCGGGGTCGCCGTGGTCATCCAGGACTACCCGGTGGCCTCCGGCGTGCACATCGGGTCCGCCGCCCTGCTGGCCGTGGTCGAGCGGTGCCCGTTCACGGCCGCGATCAAGTCCGAAGCGCCCCCGACGGCGCAGGCGATCGCGGAGCTAACGAGCGCCACCGACGTGCCGGTCTTCGGCGGGCTCGGTGGCGTCGGTCTCCTCGACGAGCTGGCCGCCGGGGCGGCCGGGGCAATGACCGGCTTCTCCCACCCCGAGGGCCTGCTGGCCGCGCTGCGGGCCTGGGACGAAGGGGGTTTCCCGGCCGCGCGGGAGGCGTTCGCCCCGTGGTTGCCGATGGCCAACTTCGAGGCGCAGCCGGGCATCGGGCTGGCCCTGCGCAAGGAGGTGCTGCGCCGGCGCGGGATCATCGCCGAGTCGCTCGTGCGGCCTCCGGCGAAGGAGCTCCCCCAGCATCTGGCGTCGTTCATCGACGCCCACCTGACGACGACACCCATGGAGGTTTGAGCACGATGGACACAGGACTGCAGGGAAAGCACGTACTCGTCCCGGGCGCGAGCGCCGGGATCGGGTTGGCCGTGGCGCAGGCAGTGGCGCGCGAGGGTGCTGACGTCGTGCTCGCCGCGCGTCGTGGTGACGTCGTCCGGGAGGAGGCGGCCCGGCTCCCCTCCGCCATCGGTGTGGAGATCGACATGACCGACGACGGCGCCCCGGCCGAGCTGGTCGCCGCCGCCGAGGAGGCCTTCGGCCCGGTCGACGTGCTGGTGCTCAACGGCGGCGGCCCTCCCCCGGGTCCCGCCGCCGACCTCGACGACGCGCAGGTGATGGCGGCCGTGCACCAGCTGCTCGTACAGCACCAGCGGCTGGTCTCCCTCGTGCTGCCCGGCATGCGCGAGCGGGCCTGGGGCCGGGTCATCGGCATGGGGTCCAGCGGGGTCCAGTCGCCGATCGCCAACCTGGCACTGTCCAACATCGGGCGGGCCGGACTGGCGGGGTACCTCAAGACTCTCGCCGGGGAGGTCGCTGCCGACGGTGTGACGGTCAACATGGTGCTCCCGGGCCGCATCGGCACCGACCGGGTCGATGCCCTCGATGCCGCGACGGCGAAGCGCACCGGACGCAGTGTCGAGGAGGTTCGCGCCGCGTCGATGGCCGGGATCCCGGCTGGCCGGTACGGCCGTCCCGAGGAGTTCGCGGCAGCGGTGACCTTCCTGGCCAGTGAGCCCGCATCGTTCATCACCGGTGAGCAGCTGCGCTGCGACGGCGGCATGAGCCGCTCCTACTGAGAGGAGACCCTGATGCAGCTCGCGAGCATCCGATCCATCACCCGACCCCACGTCGTCGACGCGGTGGTCGTCGACCCCACTCGCGGCGCCGCCCGCGCCACCGACCTGCTCACCGACTTCACCGGCGACGCCCTCGCTGTGCTGACGTCGGGGCGGTGGGAGGAGCTGCGTGCCGCGGCGGTGCACGCCGATGACGACCTCTTCCGCACCGACGTCACCTACACCGCTCCCTACCGCCGTCCCCGGATGATCTGGGGCATCGGGCTGAACTACGTCGAGCACGCCAGCGACCTCACGGAGGCCGTGCCCGAGGAGCCGGCCTCCTTCATCAAGGCTGACCACACCGTCATCGGACCGGGTGAGTCGATCCCCCTTCCCTCCCAGAGCGAACGCACGACCACCGAGGCGGAGCTTGGGCTCGTCATCGGCCGGTACTGCCGCGACGTGGAGCCGGAGCATGCCCTCTCCCACCTCGTCGGTGTCGTCCCGGTGCTCGACCAGACCGCAGAGGACATCCTCCAGCGCAACCCGCGGTTCCTGACCCGGGCGAAGAACTTCCCCGGCTTCTTCTCCTTCGGGCCGGCCATCGTGCCGCTCGAGGAGGCGGTGCAGGATGCCTCGCTGGCGGACGTCGAGGTCGCGACCGTCGTCAACGGTGAGGTCCACCGCCGCAACACCGTCTCGCACATGCGCTACGACCCGGCGTACCTCGTCAGCTTCCACAGCAAGGTCATGCCGCTGTATCCCGGCGACATCATCTCCAGCGGGACACCAGGGGCGGTGCCGATCGCGCCGGGCGACGTGGCGGAGTGCCGGATCCCGGGCGTGGGTGTGCTGACCAACCCGGTCACCGGCCCGGCAGCCGTGCGCGACGAGACACCCCCGAAGGAGGACGCACGATGAGCGACGCCCTGGCCGGCCTGAAGGTCGCCGACTTTTCCCGGGTCCTCGCAGGCCCCTTCGCCACGATGGTGCTGGCGGACTTCGGTGCCGACGTCATCAAGATCGAGCGACCCTCCGGCGACGACACCCGCAGCTGGGTGCCGCCGGTGGACGAGTTCGGCGTCGGCACCTACTTCTCCAGCGTCAACCGCAACAAGCGCTCCATCACGTGCGACCTGGGCACCGACGAGGGTCTGGCGACCGCGACCGCCATCGCGATGGAGGCCGACATCGTCGTCGAGAACTTCCGGCCCGGGGTCATGGAGCGCTACGGACTGGACTTCGACACCCTGCACGCGAGCCGGCCCGAGCTCGTCTACTGCTCGATCACCGGTTTCGGCAGCGCGGGCGGGGCGACCCTGCCCGGGTACGACCTGCTCGTCCAGGCCGTCGGCGGGCTGATGAGCGTGACCGGCTCCCCCGACTCAGAGCCGAGCAAGGTGGGGGTGGCCCTCGTCGACGTCGTCACCGGGCAGAACGCCGTCATCGGGATCCTCACCGCCCTGCGGGCCCTCGACGAGACCGGCGTCGGTCAGCGCGTCGAGGTCAACCTGCTCTCCTCGCTGCTGAGCGGGTTGGTCAACCAGGCGTCGAGCACGCTGGTGACCGGGCTCGCGCCGCAACGGATGGGCAACGCGCACCCGAGCATCGCGCCCTACGAGACGCTCGCGACCGCCGACGGACCACTGGCCGTCGCGGTCGGCAACGACAAGCAGTTCCGGGCGCTGACCCGGGTGCTGTCCGTCCCCGAGCTGGGGACGGATCCGCGCTTTGCCGACAACTCCAGTCGGGTGGCCCACCGCGACGAGCTGAAGGCGCTGCTCGAGGGCCGACTGTGCACCCGGTCCGCCGCTGAGTGGGCGGACCGGCTCACCACCGAGGGGGTCCCGGCCGGGAAGGTGAACTCGGTCGTCGAGGCGCTCGGGCTGGCCGAGGCCCTGGGCCTGGAACCCGTCGTCGAGATCGCCGATCCCGACGACTCGCGCACCAGCCAGCAGGTCTCCAACCCCATCCGGCTGTCGGGCACGCCGGCTCGCTACCGCCGTGTCCCCCCGCTGCTCGGTGAGCACTCCGGCGCCACCTTCGGGCATCCGCCCACCGACGGCTGAGGAGGTCGCCCCGCGACCGTCTCGCCACCGACGGCTGAGGAGGTCGCCCCGCGACCGTCTCGAAGCCTCACATCGCTCGGCACAGCCGCGCGGCGTCGAGCACCGCCGCGTGCACGTTGCGGCTGGACACCGCGTCCCCGATGCGGAAGAGCTGGAACGCGCCGTCCTCATTGCGCACGATCGTCTGGGCACGCAACCCGAGCAGTGCGTCGAGGTCCACCGCACCGTGGTTGGTGGAGTGGCCGACCAGCTCGTCGTAGACGTCGTGGACGGGGTCGGTGCCCATCTCGGCCACCACGGCGTCGACGGTGCGGCTCTCCACGAAGTCCGAGCCGTCCACACCAAGGTCCACCTCCAGCCGTGACCCCGACCGGCGCGCGCCGGTCAGCCGCCGCAGCAGCGTCACCGGTACCCCGGCACGGGCGAGCGCGTCGATGTAGCCGGCCGCGCTGATGGCTCCGACGTCCGGCGAGAGCGTCCGCTCCGGCGTGACGAGCTCGACGTCCGCACCACTGCGCAGCAGTGCCTCGACGGCGTCGAGCGCCTGGTGGCCGCCGTGGTCGTCGTAGACGAGGACCCGCCCGTGCGGGTGACGGGCCCCGGAGAGCACGTCCCAGGTGTCCAGCAGCAGCTGCGCACCGGGGACCTGCGGCACCGCCGGCACCCCACCGGTCGCGACGACGACGACGTCCCACCGCTCCCCCAGCAGGGTCTGCGCGTCGACGAGGCTGCCCAGGTGCACCGCGACACCGAGCCGGGCCAGCTCGTCACGCCGCCAGTCGATGATCCCGCGCATGTCGCGACGGCGGGGCGAGGCCGAGGCGAGGAGCAGCTGTCCGCCGACCCGGTCGGCGGCCTCGTGCAGCTCCACCCGGTGCCCGCGCTCGGCCAGCACCCGCGCCGCCTCCAGACCGGCCGGACCGGCGCCGACGACCGCCACGTGCCTGGTCGTGCTCGCCCGCTCGACGCGCTGCGGCACCTCGAGCTCGCGACCCGTCGAGGGGTTGTGGATGCAGTAGGCGGCGCCCGAGGCGTAGATGCCGTCGATGCACATGTTCGCGCCGACACACGGACGGATCCGGTCCGAGTGCCCCTCGCGCACCTTGGCGGGCAGCTCGGGGTCGGCCATCAGTGCCCGGGTCATGCCGACGAGGTCGAGCAGCCCCTCGCGGATCGCGTGGCGCGCAGTCTCCACGTCGGCGATCCGGGCCGCGTGCATCACCGGGACCGAGAGCTTCCGCCGGATCTGCCCGGCGAACTCCAGGTGCGGGGCGGCCGGGGTGCCCATCGGCGGGATGACCCTGGCGAGCTCGGCGTCGGTGGCGATCGTCCCCCGGATGACGCTGAAGAAGTCGACCCCTGCCGCCACGAGGTCCTCGGCCACGCCCAGGGACTCCCCCGGGCCGAGCCCGCCCTCGCGTTCCTCGTCGAAGCTCATCCGGACTCCGACGACGAAGTCCGGGCCGACCGCCTCGCGCACTGCCCGCACCACGCGCAGCGGGAACCGCATCCGGTTGTCGTGGCTGCCGCCGTACTCGTCCTCGCGGTGGTTCCACGTCGGGCTCCAGAAGGCGTCCAGCAGGTGGCCGTACGCCATCAGCTCGATGCCGTCGAGACCCGCGGCCCGGCACCGCTGGGCGACGGTGACGAAGTCGTGGACGACCCGGTCCATGTCCCATTCCTCGGCCGCCCGGGTGAAGGCCCGGTGCGCCGGCTCGCGCACGGCACTGGCCGAGATGGCCGGCAGCCACTCGTGGGCATAGTTGCTCGTGCGGTGCCCCAGGTGGGTCAGCTGGGTCATCACCGCCGCACCCTGCTCGTGGACCTCGTCGGCCAGCTGCCGCAGGAGCGGCTCGGACTCCTCCCGCCACAGCTGCAGGTTGCCGAAGGCCGGCGCCACCTCCCGGCTGACGAGCGCGCTGCCGCCGATCATCGTCAGGCCGACGCCGCCGCGCGCCTTCTCGACGTGGTAGGCGCGGTACCGCTTCCCCGGCAGCCCGTCCTCGCTGTAGGACGGCTCGTGGGAGGTGCTGACGATGCGGTTGCGCAGCCGGAGCCCCTTGAGGGCGAAGGGGGTCAGCAGTGGGTCCTCGGCGCTCATGCGTCCACCACCACGTCCTCGAGCGGGGTGGAGCAGCAGGGCAGGATCTTCCCCTGGGCCACCTCCCGCGGGCGGATGCCGCCCGCGTGCTGCATGTCGACGCGGCCGTCGAGCAGGGTCAGCTTGCAGGTGCCGCACATGCCCTCCTCGCACGACGAAGGGAGCGTGACCCCCGCCCGGAGCGCCGCCTCGAGGATCGTCGATTCGCCGTCGCACTCCACGACCCGACCGCTGCGCCGCAGCTCGAGTCGGTACGTCGCCGCGACGCGGTCGGCTCCCACGTGGTCGTCGGCGGCCGCCCGGCTGTCGGCGGCCGCCCGGCCGTCGGTGGTCGACGGGTCATCGGCGGTCGACCGCCCGGTCGACATCGCGCCCTCGAGGACGAAGGACTCCTCGTGCGCGCGGCGGGGGTCGCCCCCTTCGCCCTCGAGCAGCTCACGGACCGCCGCCATGAAGGGTGGCGGACCACAGGTGAAGACCTCGCGGCGGCGCAGGTCCGGCGCGACCTGCCGCAGCGCGGCCGCGTCGAGCCGGCCGCGCAGGCCGTCCCAGTGCTCACCCGGGGAGTCCTCCTCGCACAGGACCGCGACCGCGACGCCGTGGCGGGCGGACAGCTGCGCGAGCTCACTGCGGTAGACGATGTCGTCGGGGGTGCGGGCGCAGTGGACGAGGACGACGTCGGCGGCGGCACCGGTGTCGCACAGGGTCCGCAGCATCGACATGGCCGGGGTGATGCCGCTGCCCGCCGTGAGGAAGAGGTGGCTGTCGGCGGGGTGGAGCTCGTGGCTGAACTGACCGCACGGCCCGCTCGCCTCGACGACGTCCCCGGGCCGCAGGTGCTCGTGCAGCCACGGGGAGACGACCCCGCCGGGCACCCGCTTGACGGTGATCTCCAGCAGCTCGGGCCGCGTCGGTGCGGAGGAGATGGTGTAGCAGCGCGAGACCGGCCGGCCGTCGACGACGAAACTGAACGTCAGGTACTGGCCCGGCAGGAACCGCAGCAACCTGCCAGCGGGAGGCGCGAAGGTGAAGGTGCGCACGTCGTGGGTGACGTCCACGACGGCGGTGCAGGTGAGCGGGCCGTCGATCGTGTCGGTCCACGCGCCCTCCCGGGGGTCTGCTCCTGCCCTCGTGGCGGGGCGGACCAGCATGTCGGTCATCCGAGCTCCTCCGCCAGTCGCTCGATGTACCAGGTGACGAAGGCGTCGACGTCGCTCTCGGACGGCGAGTACGGGCCGGGCTCGTACGCGGGGTCGCTGACCCCGGCCTGCGCGCGGGAGACGAAGCCCGCGTCCTGGGCATTGGTCCGGTGCCACACGTCGGTGAGGGTCGCCAGGTCGTAGTCGACGCCCTCGACGGCGTCCTCGTGGACCAGCCAGGTGGTGCGCACCAGGGTGCGGTCGGCCGCCAACGGCAGCGCGGTGAAGGTGACGGCGTGGTCGCCGACGACGTGGAACCACGAGTTGGGCTGCAGGTGGATCGACAGTCGGCCCAGGCGGCGCACGTCCAGGTCCCCCAGCAGGCGCTCGCAGGCGGCCCGCCCGTCGCGGGTGTAGGACTCCCCCGCCCCGTCCAGCGGCCCCCGGTCCACCCGGAAGGCCGTCGACCGGCCGGACACCTCACGGATCAGCGCGGTGGGGATGTCCCGCGTGCGACAGGTCTCCGCCAGCTCGGCCGTCGCACCCAGGTAGCGCTCGTGCGCCGGCAGCAGCCGGCGCGGGATCGCGTCCTCGGCATAGCCCCAGGTCGGGAAGAACGTGCAGGTCAGCTCCGGGTGGCCGGCCTCGCAGTGGTAGCACTCGCGGTTGTTCTCCATCACCAGCTTCCAGTTCGCGTGCTCGACCAGGTCCTCCCGGGCGGCGACCTTCGTGCGCGCCAGCCGGTGGGGTGCGAGGTAGGGCCGCAGCCGGGCGGCGACGTCGTCGATGTCGGAGGGCGGGTCGGTCGCGAGGCAGACGAGGACCAGCCCGTCCACGGAGCGCACGTGGACCTGCTTCAGGCTCCAGCAGCCGGCGTCGAAGTCGGGTGACTGCTGCCCGGCGTGCAGCAGGCGCCCGTCGGTGGCGTAGGTCCACTGGTGGTAACCGCACACGAGGTTGCCCACGGACCCGCGGGCCTCGGGGAGCAACCGTGTGCCGCGGTGCCGGCAGACGTTGTGGAAGGCGCGCACCTGCTCCTCGTCGTCGCGCAGCACGATGACGGAGTACGGACCGATGTCGACGGTCACGTAGTCACCGGGCTCGGGGATCTCCGGCTCGGTGGCGACGAAGACCCAGTGGCGGGCGAAGACCGCTGCCACGTCGAGGTCGAAGACGTCCGGGCTGGTGTAGAACGGCGCCTCGAGGGAGCGGCCGGGCGTGCGCCGTGCGACGAGCTGCGCCAGTCCGGAGGCTCCGAGGTCCCCCGGCGGCGATCCGGGCGTGGACGGAGTGGCCGTGTCCGGGGTGGTCACTGGTTGGGGCCGGGTGGTCGCTGCGTAAGCGGTCACGGTGCACTCCTCGATCCGATCTGGCGTCCCACCTCGAGTGTGACCCGGATCTCATATGAGGAGAAGCGCACGTTCTTGCACGGCGTCGTGCAAGATCGTTGCATGATCGATCGCCGTCTCAACGTGCTGCGCGTCGTCGCCTCGCACGGCACCGTGACCGCCGCCGCCCAGGCACTCGGCTTCTCGCCGTCCGCGGTCTCGCACCAGCTGCGCTCGCTGTCCGCCGAGCTCGGTGTGCCCTTGCTGGAGCAGGACGGGCGCGGTGTCCGACTGACCGAGCCGGCCCGGATCCTGCTGGAGCACGCCGACGACCTCTTCGCGCTCTGGGAGGAGGTCCGCGCCGACCTGGCGCGGACCGACCCCGACCAGGTCAGGTCGCTGCGGCTGTGCGGTTTCGCCACCGCGGCGTCCGCGCTGCTGCCCTCCGTCGCGGCGCAGGTGCGCGCAATCCACCCGAGGTGCAGCGTGCGGATCATCGAGGCCGATCCCGAGGAGTGCTTCGACCTGCTGCTGGCACAGCAGGCGGACCTGGCCGTGGTCGTCGCGACCGCGACGATCCCGGCGAGCACCGATACCCGCTTCGACCAGCAGGCCCTCCTAGACGATCCGCTGGACCTGCTCGTCCCGGCAGACCACCCCTTCGCCGCCAGGCCCTCCGTCCTGCTGCGCGACGCCGCACAGGAGCCGTGGATCCTCGATCGCCCCGGCCGGCCCCACCACCGGCTGGTCCTGGCGGCCTGCGCCGCAGCCGGATTCACTCCGTCAGCGGCCCACGAGACCTCCGAGTGGGACACCGGCGCCGCCCTCGTGAGCGCCGGACTGGGTGTCGCCCTGATCCCACGACTCGCCCGCATCCCCGCTGCGGAGCGGACCGTGCGCGTGCCCCTGCGGGGCGAGCCGGCTCCGGCACGCCACCTCCTGACCGCCGTGCGACGGGGCGGCCGCAGGCAACCGGCTGTCGCCACCGCCCTCGGGGCCCTCGACGCCGTCGCCAGTCGTCGTGTCGAGCGACCCGGGGTGGGCGGGGCTGACTAGGCTTCGGGCGCATGGGTTTCTACTTCAGGGTCGCGCCCGGGGTCCGAGTCCGCCTGACCGGCCGTGGGGTTCGCACCAGCCTCGGGCCGCGGGCTGCGCGCGTGCACGTCGGCGCGGGTGGACCCGGGGTCTCGACCGGTGCGGGGCCGGTCAGCTACTACCACGGCCTCGGCGGGTCACGGTCGCGTCGGCGCGGCTCGACCGGGCAGCGCAGCCGGTCCCTCGCGGCGGCGACCAAGGCCGAGCAGGCCGAGCTGATCACCCGGGCCATCGATGCCGTGCTCGAGCTGCACCGACCGCACTTCCCTCCGGCCGAGCGACCCGAGGCCGAGCGGTGGGACGTGCTGTCCCTGACCGAGCTGATCAGGCGCCGGGAGAAGGCGGCCGCCTCCGAGCACTGGCTCTTCGCCGTCCGCAAGCGCCGGACGGCCCGCAAGCGCGCCCGGGCGACCGCGATCGCCGAGCACGCGGCACTGGTGCGGTCGGCGGACGTCCAGCAGGAGCAGGACCAGCAGGTCCTGGACGCCTGGTGGCGCCGGCTGCTGGACAACGACCACGACGCCGTCCTCGCGGCCCTCGCGCGTGCGCTCGAGGACAACGACGCCGAGTCCGCGCCGGTGGGCGTCGAGGCGGACGTCGCCTCGGTGGTCGTCCGGGTGCCCGATGCCGAGGCGCTGCCCGAGCGGATCCCCGGCACCACGGCCGCGGGCAACCTCTCGCTGCGCACGGCGTCGAGGACCCAGTGGAACGCCCTCTACTCCCTCATGGTCGCCGGGTACGTCGTCGTCACGGCCAAGGAGGTCCTCGCCACGGCCCCGTCGATCCGGGAGGCGAGCGTCGTCGCCGTCCGCCGCACCGCTGCCGACGCGTACGGGGAGCGGGAGCCCGAGGCGCTCATGGCGGCTAGGTTCACCCGGGAGACGCTCGAGAGCGTCCGCTGGGAGGAGGCCGACGCGATGCAGGTTGTCACGGATGCCTCCACCGAGTACGTCCTGGAGCAGAAGGGCGTCGCGCGTGAGATCCAGGCCCTGGACACCGACGACCACCCCGACATCGCCGCCGCCGTCAGGGTCATCGACCTCGTCGACGAAGACGAGTATTGACAGATTACAGCCGCTATAGGACATTATCTGTTGTGGCCGGTGGAGATTTCCTCACCCTCGATGAGACGGCGCGCGCCGTCGGCGTATCAACTCGCCATGCCCGCCGCCTGGCAGAGTCGGGCGCCGTCTCCCGGATCGCCCGAGGGCTGATCGACCGTGACTCCGTGGACCGCTATCTCCATTCCCAGCACCGGGGCCGTACCCGCGCATGGGCCGAGCACACCGCTTGGGGAGCAGTCGCCCTGCTGGCTGGCCGCGACGCCGACTGGTTGGGAGCGACCCAGAGGTCCCGTCTTCGTCAGAGCCTACGGGCGATCAGCGACGTCGACGATCTAGTCCCCCGGATGCGTGATCGCGCCCGGGTCTGCACGTTCGAGGCGCACCGCGCAGCGCTCCCGCGGCTGCGTGATCTGATCGTGGTCAGCAACACCAGCTCGCTCGGCATCACTGAGGCGATCGATGGCAGCGTCGATGGCTATCTCGCTGCTGGCGATCTGGACAGAGTCGTGGTCATGCTCGGCCTCCGGGCCGATCCGGGTGGCGCAGTCACCCTGCGGGTCACGAGCTTCGATTTCGCACGCGCCCGGGAGTTGGTCACCACTCCGGTCACCGCAGCACTGGATGCGGCGACGAGCACCGATCCGCGAATGCGGGGCATCGGCAACCGCGCCCTACACAAGCTCCTGAAGGCATACCGATGACGGGAAACGGGGATCCGGAGCGCCCCCTGATAGACGTTGCCGCGCCGCCCGGTGGCTGGCCAACCCCGTGGCCCAGCGTCGCCGAACTGGCCGCCTCGCTCCCGGTTGGAAGTTGGACGCTGGTCGGCGGCCTGATGGCCCAACTCCACACGATCCATCACGGTCTGGGAATGGTGCGTCCGACCAACGATGTCGACATCGTCCTGCACATTGAGACGCTCCGTGGTGTCCCGAACATGGTGGCCGCCGCCCTGGAGTCGCTGGGCTACCACTTTCAGACCAGCATCGATGAGCGCAATCACACCGCCCATCGCTTTGTACGGGGCAGCACCGCCGTCGACCTCGTCGCCGGAGCACCGGAGCAGCAGGTGGACGTCCTGATCGCTGACCACCCAGCACCGCGAGTGATCGAGAAACTTCGTGGATACGAGACGGTCCGCATCGAGGGCGGCACCCAAGCCCTGCGTCGTACGCTCAACACTCGTTTGGAGATCACGGCCGGCGAGAAAGCGACCATCTCGGTGCCGCGTGCGTTTGCGGCACTCATCCTGAAGTCCGCCGCCTTCACGAGTGACTCCCGCGACCGCGAACGTCACCTGTTCGACGCGGCGGCACTACTCGCATGCATCGACGATCCCTTCACCGAGCTGGCCGAGTTCACTGGGTCAGACCGTCGCCGTATCGCCAACTTGGCATCTCAACTCAGCACGTCGCATGCCGCGTGGCAGGCACTGCCCGAGGACCATCGGGCTCAGGCGCAATTGACCCTCGATATTCTTGCCAGTTCCACTCCTGCATGACTCGGGCCCAGATCGTCATCACCGAAGCTTGCCGGAGGTGACGGCGACGGCGCCCCGTCCCGGACCGACCCCCTTCCACCGGAACCCCCGAGCGGAGCACAGTAGGAGACATGACCAAGCGACGCATCCTCATCACCGGTTCGGCAGGCGGCGTGGGCTCGGTCCTCACGCAGCGCCTCAAGGGCGAGTACGACATCACCGGTCACGACCTGACCGCCGCGCCGGATGCGGACCCGGTGGTCCTCGGGGCCGACCTCGCCGACTACGACGCGGTGCGCGGCCTGATGGACGGCATCGACACGGTGGTCCACCTCGCCGGCGCCGCCTCCCCCGAGTCGTCCTGGGACGCGGTGCTCGGCGCGAACATCATCGGCACCCGCAACGTCCTCGAGGCGGCGCGTGATGCCGGCGTCCGGCGGGTGGTCTTCGCGTCCTCGAACCACGCGATGGGGATGTACGACCGCCACGAGGAGTGGCCGGTCTACCCCGACACCCCACCGCGTGCGGACTCGCTCTACGGGGTCTCGAAGGTCTTCGGCGAGGTCCTCGGTCGCTACTACCACGACGAGTACGGGGTGTCCTTCATCGCGCTGCGCATCGGGTGGGTCTCGGGCGACCCGACGCTCGTCGACGCCGATGTCCTGCACGCGATGTGGCTCAGTGAGCACGACTCCGCCGAGGTGGTGCGGTGCGCCATCGAGGCCGAGGTCGACTTCGGCATCTACTACGCGATCTCCGACAACCCCAACCGCCGCTGGTCGATGACCAACACCAACCTCGATCTCGGCTACCGGCCGCGCGACTCCTGGTCCGACTTCGCGCCCGAGGACGAGCCCGTCGTCGAGGGCGGCGCGCCGGTCGACGACAGCTGGCCCGAGGGCTCCTGATGACGAGCAGGTGAGAGACTCCACCCGGTGAGCAGTGTGTGGACCGCGAGGGGGATGCCCTCGCTGCTGTGGGCGACCTTCCTCGGGTTCAGCGGCTTCGCGGTCCTCATGCCGGTCGCCCCCCTCTGGGCCGTGCACGGCGGTGCGGACGAAGGGGGTGCCGGCCTCGTCAACGGGGTCCTGCTCCTCGTCACGGTCCTCACGCAGTTCACCGTCCCGGCGATGCTGGGACGCTTCGGCTGGGGGTCGACGCTCGCCGCCGGTCTCGTCCTGCTCGGCGCGCCGTCACTCGGCCTCATCGCCACTGACTCGTTGGCAGCCATCCTCGGGCTCTCGGCCGTGCGCGGCGTCGGCTTCGGCATCCTCACCGTCACCGGGAGCGCGGCCGTCGCCGAGCTCTCCGACCCGAGCACGCGCGGCAAGGCCGTCGGCGCCTACGGCCTGTCCATCGCCGGGCCCCAGGTCGTCCTGCTGCCTCTGGGCTCATGGGTCGCCGAGACGGTCGGCTTCACGCTCGTCTTCGCCGTCGGCGCACTACCGCTGCTCGGGGTGCCGGCGGCCCTGGCCCTCGGCCGGGCACTCGACGCCTCCCCCGGCCATGCGGAGGTGGCTGGCGCCTCCGGCGTGCCCAGCACGCCGCGCGTGGCCCTGACGCTCCTGCGTCCGATGGTGCTGCTCGTCGGCGTGACCATCGCCGGCGGGGCGGTGCTCACCTTCGGTCCCCAGATGGTGCGCGACCCGGCCGTCGTCATCCCGGCGCTGGCCCTCCTGGAGCTGATGGCCGCGATCCTGCGCTGGTGGATCGGCGGCGTCGCGGACCGGTACGGCGCGGAGCGGTTCGTCGCCCCCTTCGTCGTCCTGACCGTGGTCGGGGTCAGCGCGATCGCCTGGGCCGTGCACGTGCAGTCCGTCCCGACCCTCCTGCTCGGGGCCGTCCTGCTCGGCAGCGCCTACGGCGCCCTGCAGAACCTCACCCTCGTCATCTCCTTCGCCGCGGTCACCCGCCGGCACATCGGGCTGGCCAGCTCGATCTGGAACGTCGGCTTCGATCTGGGCACCGCCGTCGGTTCGGTCACCGTGGGCGCGATTGCCGTGCGGTACGACTTCTCCGTCGCGCTGCTCGTCACCGCGGCCTTCGCGCTTCTGACGCTTCCGCTCACCCTGCTGCACCGACCAGCTCGTCGACCCGTCACCTGAGTGCCGGGCGCCGGCCCGTCAGAGGATGGTGCCCAGCGGTCCGAGGTCGAGGTTGAGGTCCTCGGCGGTGAGGTCGAAGCGCTCCTGCAGGTCGGTCATCGCCTCCTCGAGGCGCATCAGGGCGGTGCCCAGCTCCTCGACCTGGTCGTCGCTGAGGTCACCCTCGTCGACGCGTCGCAGGGCCTGCTTCTCCATCAGCTGGCGCACGAGCTCGACGATGGTCAGCACGAGCTTGATCAGGTCGCGCTCGACGGAGTCGGCGTCGGTCTCCATCCGCCGGGGAAGGGAGTACGCCTGCCCCTGCCCGGGTGGGTCGCCCTCTGGGTCGCTCATGCGCCGTCCCTGCTCATCTCGCTGCGCACGGAGGTGATGAGGGCGTGCAGGTGCACCTCCACGAGGTCGACCCCCGCGAGGGAGATCACGAGGTCACCGGACAGGACGACTCCCTGGCCGAGCAGCCGGTCGAGCAGGTCGACCAGCGCCACGGGCGCCAGGGCGGCCTGGGACCGCTGGTGCACCTCCCCGGGGCGACGATCGTCGGCGGGCAGGCTCATCCCTGCTCCAGCACGGCGAAGGAGTACGGGGGCCACGGGCCCTCGACGGTGAAGCGCAGCCCGGCAGGGGCCGGACGCTCCTCGACGAGCCCGCGGAAGCGCTCGGCGTCCTCGTCGCCCACGAGGTAGGCGGCATTCATGATCATCTCGCCGGTGTACCCCCCGAGCTGCCGGTCCTGGGCGCTGAGGTGCCGTCCGGCGAGGGCGAGCTGGGCCAGCTCGCCGTGCAGTGCCTCCACCGCGTCGACGTGCCGCTCGGACGCGGTCTCCCTGGCCTGGGCCTGCTGCTTGCGGCGGGCGAGGTAGTCCCGTCCGGAGAGCGGCTTCTCCTCGCTCCCCTGTGCGGGGTCCTCCCGCTGGCTGAAGGCCTTGACGCTCCACTCGCTGCGGCCGTCGACGCGGTCGAGGACCTCCGTCAGCTCTGCCGCCATGCCGGCCAGTCGCTCGACCACCGAGTCGGCTCCGAAGAAGACGGTGGCCAGCCGCATCGGTGCGACGGGACCGAGCTGGGCCACCTCGCGCACGACGTCGTCGTGGGCGAAGGCGACGTCGCGCACCCAGTCCAGGTCCTCGAGGTGCTGGCGCAGGCCGTCCTCACCGAACTCATCGAGGTCGACCGTGGAGACGAGTGCGGCGAGGCCCTCGTGGGTGACGGTCGTGACCGGGGCGCCGTGGATCCCGGTGGTGGCGACCCGGTCCGCGACGTCCGCCCGGGTGAGGGCGTACGCGTAGAGACCATCAGCCACGGTCGGCCTCCAGCTGCTCGAGACGACGGCGCAGCTCAGCGTTCTCCTGCTCCAGCGAGTCCGAGCGCTCCCGGCCCGCGTCGATCTCCTGGCGACGGGCCCGGGAGCTGAGCATCGGGTCGTTCTCCCACCAGTCGATGCCCATCTCCTTGGCCTTGTCCACCGAGGCGACGAGCAGCCGGATGCGGATCGTCAGCAGCTCGACGTCGACGAGCGAGACCGAGATGTCGCCGGCGATGACGATGCCCTTGTCCAGCACCCGCTCGAGGATGTCGGCGAGGTTGGCGTTGCGCGGCTCCATCTGACGCTGCATCGCGCCCTGGAAGGCCGGCGGTGGTGCGGGAGGCCCCGCGGGCTGCTCCCGGTCCGGGGACTGGTCCTCAGCCACGCGTACCGCCGCCCTCGGTCTTGCCACGGATGTAGCGCTCCAGGCGCTCGTAGCCCTCGATCTCACCGTCGTCGTCGAGCTCTACGCGGTAGATCGCCAGCACGTCGGTGGTGTCCGGGATGCGACGGGTCTCGACGACCTCGAGGTCGACCTCCCAGCCGTCGTCGGTGCGCTGCACGCCGATGACGGTCTCGCTCTCCTTGTTCAGCAGCTCGGCGAGCTGCTCCTTGGCGGAGCGGGCGATCTTCACGGCGTTCAGCCGCGAGCCACGACCCGAGGACGAGCGCGAGTCGCTGTCGTCCGAGGTCGACTTCTTCGTGGAGACGGCGCGCTTCTTCGGTGCCGACTTCTTCGCCGTCGTCTTCTTGGCGGTCGACTTCTTGGCCGGGGTGGTCGAGTCCTCCGACGTCGTGCTGTCGGTGTCCTCCTGGGCGGCTGCCTCGCTCTGGTCGGCCATCAGTGTCCTCCTCCTCGGGCGCCGGGTCGGCGCCTGCTCTCGATGAGTCGCTCGATGAGCGCATCCTCCCACTCCTCGGCGGCCTCATCGCTGATCTCCCCCGTACGCCGCAGCTGGTCCACCTGCTCGATCTCGCGGCGGATCAACCCGGGGTTGTAGTAGTCCTCCTCGGCCTTCTCCAGCACGCGCTCGGCCACCCACACCGTCCCGCGAAGGGGGGCGGCCGGCAGCAGGAGCACCTCCTTGATCAGGCCCACGGACGCTCAGCCGCTCAGTCGGTCGGGACGAAGTCGTACATCGCCATCGGTCCGACGAGGCTCACGCGGGCCCACGGGTGGGCCTGCTCGGCGAGCTCCTCGGCTGCCGCCTCGAAGTCCGCCAGCTGGTCGGTGCTCAGCGCGAGCGCCAGCTCCGCCAGCCCGTCGAGACCACCGACGTCGCGGGGGGCCACCGCCGCGACGTAGGGCTCGATGCGGGACCGCACCCACTCCGCGTCCCGCCCGCGCCGGGCCTCCATCGCCTGCGAGACCAGCTCGCCGAGGCGCACGCGCTCGTCGTGGCGCTCCTCCTCGGGCCGTCCCCGCGTGCGCTCACGCAGGTGGGCGATCTCCGGGTCGGAGTCTACCAGCTGCGCGAGCGTCTCGTCGAGGTCGTACTGAGCCCGCAGGACGTACTGACTCAGGCCCTCCAGCTCGGCCAGCCGGTCGGCGTACCAGCCAGGGTCCGCACCGAACAGGTCGACGACGGCCTGGCCGTCGTCCGCCAGGATCGAGCCGAACTGCAGGGGCAGGACCGGGCCATTCTGCGCCAAGCGGTTGAGCAGGTCGGTGTGCGCGGTGAGGTGTCGCTTCTTCGCGAGGTTCGCCTGCAGGTCGACCCACTCCCCGACGACGGCCACGGGCCCGACGGCCGCAAGATGCGGCTCGTCGAAGCCCATGCCCGTCTCCGGCAGGTCGGTCCGACTCGAGGGGACGATGCCGTACGCGTAGAAGCCCCGCGTGGTCTCCACGGTCACCGACTGGATCGCGCCGCCTGCTTGCGGGGACGGCTGGAGGAGCTGCTGGAACGACGGGGACGCGACTGCTCGTCGTCGTCATCGTCGTCGTCGCCGAAGACGGCGTCCTTGGCACCCTCCAGGGCACCCTTCGTCTTGCCCTTGGCGCCGCTCTCCATGGAGCCACCGACCAGGTCCTGCAGGTCCTTGGACTTCGCCTCCAGGTCGAGTCGGTTGGTCGCCTCCGCGAAGCGCAGGTAGGTGTCGACCGAGGCGATGACGATGCGCGCATCGATGGTCAGCACCTCGATGCCGATCAGGGAGACGCGCACGTACGCATCGATGACCAGTCCCTTGTCCAGGATGATCTCGATGACGTCCGCCAGGCCGCTCGGTTCGGGTCGGGACAGGTAACCGCCGCCGGAGCGGCCGGATGTCACGGTCATGGTGTGTCCTTTCGTCGGGCGAATCTATGGCCGCGCGAGCTCAGCGCTCGCGCTCCTCGTCCAGCTCTTCCTCGGGCTCGTCCTCGACGGGCTCGACGTCGTACTCCTCCTCGGCGTACTCGCCCTCCTCGTCGGCGGGCTCCTCCTCGGCGTACTCGCCCTCCTCCTCGGCGTACTCGCCCTCCTCCTCGGCGGGCTCCTCCTCGGCGTACTCGCCCTCCTCCTCGGCGGGCTCCTCCTCGGCGTACTCGCCCTCCTCCTCGGCGGGCTCCTCCTCGGCGTACTCGTCCTCGGGGTACTCCCCCTCGTCCTCGTAGTCTTCCTCAGGTGCCTCGTCCTCGGCCACCTCGTCGTCGGAGTACTCGTCCTCGGGAGGTGCCTCGCTCCCTTCGTCGCGCTGCTGCTGCTCCTCCTCCACGACCTCGTCGTGGTCCGCGACGACCTCCTCGTCGCGGATCTCGCCGCGCCAGCCCTCGATCTCGTCGGCGTCCTGCAGGATGCTGCGGGTCTGGACGTGGCGGGCGTAGTGGCGCAGGTCCGAGCGGGCCCGGCGGCCCTGGGCGCGCCAGAGGTTGGCGGTCTTCTCGAAGAAGCCTCCGGGGTAGTACTCGAGGACGACGATCACCTTCGTCAGGCGCGGAGCCAGCTCGTGGAAGCTGATCGTCCCGTCGACGTGGCCCTTCTCCCCCTCGGAGCGCCAGACGATGTGCTGGTCCGGGACCTGCTCGATGATCGTGCCGGTCCAGGTGCGCTTCGACAGGAAGATCTTGGCCGTGTACTTGACCTGGTTGTCCTCGGGCGTGTCGACGTTCTTGACCTTGCGCATGTAGTCGGCCTGCTCGTGGAAGAGCGTCCACTGGTTGTAGGCGACGCTCAGCGGCACGCCCACCTCGACCGACTCGATGATGTTGACCGAGTGCGAGGGGTCCTTGTCACCACCGGTGAAGATGGAGACGACCTTGTCCTTGACCTCCTTCGCACCACCGGCGAGAGCGCCCTTGACGGGCGAGTCACCCTTGGCAGCCGCCTCGGCGCCCTCTTTGGTCGCCCGGCCGACGACACCGCCACCCTCGGTGATGTCGTTGAGGGAGCCGGTCGCCTGCTTGACCTTGTCCCCCGCCGACGAGATCGCCTTGTCCCCGGCAGCACCGAGGGCGTTCCTCGCCTCGTCCTTCAACCGGTCCAGCGGCAGCTCGCTGCCGATGCCCTTGAGGACCTTGCCTGCGTTGTCGCGTGCGCTCATCGTTGCTCCCTTCAGGACTTCTTCGTCGACGACCGGCGGCGCCCGTTGCCGGACGAGGCGGTCTTCTTGCTGGGAGCGCTCTTCTTCGCCGATGTCTGCTTGCTGGCGGTCTTCTTCGCCGGAGCAGACTTCGACGCGCTCTTCTTGGCCGGCGCCTGCTTGCTGGCGGTCTTCTTCGAGGACGCCTGCTTGCTGCTGCTCTTCTTGGCCGGCGCCTGCTTGCTGGCGGTCTTCTTCGAGGACGCCTGCTTGCTGCTGGCCTTCTTGGCCGGCGCCTGCTTCTTGGCGGCCGACTTCGTGGCCGAGGACCCCCCGCCACCGCGCTCGGAGCTGCGCTGCGTCCGCCGCTTGCGGGGAGGCGCCTCCTCCTCGGACGACTGTTGCGAGGAGGAGGACTCCTCGTCGGAGGACTCCTCCTCGGCCGGGGCCTCCTCCTCGGACTCGTCCTGGGGCTCCTGCTCCTCAGACTCCTGCTGGCCCTCCTCCTCGGACGGCTCCTCGTCCCGGGGCTCGGCGGACTCGTCCTCGGCAGACTCCTCCCCCGCCGACTCCGCGTCGGCAGAGTCCTCGGACTCGCCCCCTTCGTCCTCCTCCACGAGCTCGCCCTTGATGTCCTCGGCCTCCTCGGCCAGGCCGCGCAGGGAGTCCGAGCGCTCCTTGAGCGTGTCCGAGAGGGTGTTCATCCGCTGGGTGAGGATCGCGGTGGCTGCGGCCTGGGCGGCCTGGAGCAGCTCACCGGTGATCTCGCCCTTCAGCTCGGCGAGCCTCGGGTTGGTGTCGGCCAGCTCAGCCAGCTGCTTGGCCACCTCCTTGGGGTCCGTGCTCACCTGCTTGCCGATCAGCATGCTGGCCAGGCTGAAGGCCAGCTTCATCTTCTTCCCGCGACCGAGCAGATAGCCGGCGGCTACTCCGGCGATGATTCGCGCTTCAGCACCCATTCGATGCCTCCCGAATTCCGTTGCAATGTTGTGACCCAACCTGCCATACCCAACGCGTCTCATGGGCAAACCGCGTGGGGCAATCCGGGTGGTCCAGCGGCCGCGCAAACTTCCGGGTCAGCGCCCTCCGCGGCGGGGAGGGTGTGGCACCCTCGCTCGCCTCGCACCCGGCGGTGCGGTTCGATGGACTCCATCGCCTACGGTGACCACGACGTGATCGTCGGCCACGGACCCGTGGGCGAGAGATGCGACGAGAAGGAGACGTGGATCGCTGTGGACGTCAACCTGGTGCTGACGCTATTTGCCGGGGCGCTGCTGGTCTTCGCGGCGTTCTCGACCGTGCTGCAGCGGGCCAGCCTGCCGGGTCCGCTGCTGTGTCTGGTCTTCGGCCTGCTGGTCGGACCGCACGCCCTGGGCCTGCTGGACCCCCATGCGCTCGGGGTCTCGACCTCCGGGCTGCTGGAGCAGGTCGCCCGGATCACCCTGGCCGTGGGACTGGCCGGTGTCGCCCTGCGCCTGCCGCACGGCTACTGGCGTGCCAACGTGCGCTGGCTCGTGCTCATCATCGGTGCCGGCATGGCGATGATGTTGCTCGTCGCCACCGCGGCGCTGTGGTGGGGTCTGGGTGTCTCGTTCCTCCTGGCCCTGCTGCTCGGGGCGGTGGTCACTCCGACGGATCCCGTCGTCACCACGCCCATCGTCACCGGCTCCCTCGCCGTCGAGAAGGTGCCCGAGCGGGTGCGCCACAACCTCTCCGCCGAGAGCGGCATCAACGACGGGCTGGCGTACCTCTTCGTCATGCTGCCGGTGCTGCTGATGACCACCCCCGGACGGGCGTGGCACGACCTGCTCACCCGGGTCCTGCTGGTCGAGGTGCTCGGCGCCGTGGCGCTGGGGGTCGTGGCGGGGTACCTGCTGGGCAGGGTCTTCGTCCTGGTGCAGCAGCGGGGGTGGATGGAGGAGAGCTCCTACCTGGCCTTCATCGTGCCTCTGTCGCTGCTGCTCCTGGGTGCCGGGAAGCTGATCGGCACCGACGGCCTCCTGGTGGTCTTCATCGGCGTGGCGGTCTTCGGGCAGGTCATCCCGCAGCGCGAGGAGGCCGAGGAGGACAAGATCCATGACGCCATCGCCCGGCTGTTCCTCCTGCCTGTCTTCCTCCTGCTCGGCACCGCCCTGCCCGTGGACGAGTGGGGCGCACTGGGGTGGGTCGCCCCCGTCGTGATCGCGGGCGTGATCATCGTGCGCCGGTTGGCGACCGTGTGGTCCCTGCGGCCACTGCTGAGGGACGTCCACGACCGCAGCGAGACGGCCTTCCTGAGCTGGTTCGCGCCCGTCGGCGTCTCGGCGCTGTTCTACGCCACGCTGGCCGAGCGCCACACCGGGAACCGGGAGATCTTCGTCTACGCCAGCCTGGCCATCACCGCCTCCGTGCTCGTCCACGGGCTCACGGCGGCTCCCTTCAGCGGCTGGCTGCACCGTCGCACGTCGCAGCCCGCTGCGCATGGTCGGCCGGCTCGGTAAGAAGGCCACTGCCCCACGACACCGTCACACCGGGATGCGCGTCCCCGGATGGTGCCCGTTCGCCGCATCCGGGAGCAGTTCCGCCGCATCGTGCCCCGGCGCGCCCTAGTGTGCAGTCATGTCCTCATCTCCAGGGCGGGGAGCCGACGACGTCGACCCGGGCCCCGCGCGGCGCGTGCTGGTCACGGGTGCGACCGGCTACGTCGGGTCCCACCTCGTACCGCCGCTCCTCGACGCGGGACACACCGTCCTCGCGGCCAGCCGCTCGGGCACCGGCGCCTTCGCCTGGCACGGTGACGTCGAGACCCGCGAGTTCGACGTCGCGGACGAGGACCTGATCGAGCGCGCCGTCGAGGGCGTCGACGTCGTCATCTACCTGATCCACTCCATGGCCTCCACGGACTTCGAGCGCCGGGACCGCGAGGCCGCGACCCGGGTCGCCGCGGCGTGCGAGCGGGCCGGGGTGGACCGGATCGTCTACCTGTCGGGCCTCGTCCCCGACGGCGAGCTGTCCCCGCACCTGCGCTCCCGGCACGAGGTGGAGCAGATCTTCTTGGAGTCCGCGGTCCCGACGGTCGTGCTGCGGGCCTCGATGATCATCGGTGCCGGCTCCACCTCCTACGAGCTGCTGCGCAGGCTCAGCGAGCGGTTGCCGGTCTTCACCCCGGTCCCGTCGTGGATGCGCAGCCTGATCCAGCCGATCGCGATCGAGGACGTCACGCGCATCGTGCAGCGCGCGGTGGCCTCCCCCGAGACGATCAACCGGGCCTTCGACGTCGGCGGCGAGGACGTCCTGACCTACTTCGAGCTGCTGCAGCTCTTCGCGCGGGTCGCCGGCCTGCTGCGCGTCCAGGTCAGCGTGCCCGGCCTGCCCCCGGACGTCGTGGGTGAGTCCAGCGCGATCATCGCCGGGATGCCGCGCACCGAGGTCAACAACCTCATCGAGAGCCTGCGCCACGACATGGTGTGCGTGGACTACGACATCCGTGACGTGCTGCTGGAGCCCGACTACGACTACCTGCCGATCGGCGATGGGCTGCGCCGGGCGCTGGGCCAGGAGGACGAGTCGAGAACGCCGTGAGGAAGTGGTCCCGGAAGGCGTCCATCCGCCACACCGGTGACTGCTCCCCCGGCACCAGCCCGGGTGTCCACCGCCACTGCGAGATCCGGTCCAGCACAGCCGGATCGGCAGCGATGAGCGAGACCGGCACGTCGTGGCTCGGGTCCTCCCCCGTGACGTGGCGCCACGGCTGGTGGTCACCCACGAGCAGCACGACGAGGTCGGGGTGCTCCGCGGCGAAGGAGACCACCGACTCCAGCGAGTACCCGATCGACGCCGCGTACCGCGAGCGCACGTCATCGGCGCCGTCGTCCGCGCACCCCGGCATGCACGAGTGGACCGACCCGTCGCCCACCTCGTCCCACGGCACGAAGGGGGGTGGGCCCGGCCACGGGTTGTGGCTGGTGACGAGCTCGACCTGCGCCATCACCGGCGCTCCCCCGGCCGACAGCACCTCCCGGTGGAGCCACGAGAGCGTGTACTGGTCCGGCACGTCCCCCCACCCCAGCGCCGGCCCCCGGTAGCCCAGGTCCTCGGCGGCGTGCAGCTGGTCGAACCCGTAGAACTCCTTCCCCTCCGGCCACGCCTCCTCCACCGCCGGTTGGACGACGCCGGTGCGCCACCCCGCCTGGGAGAACGCCCGGGTCAGCGTGAGCCGCTGCGCCTGCAGCAGCTGCTCGTGCCGCCGGTCGTCGTCCACCCACAGCCCCGACTGCAGCGTGGCGTGCGACAGCCACGACCCGGCGCCGAAGGTCGGCGACGTCAGCCACCCGCTCCGCGCCTCGACACCCACCTCGGCCAAGGACTGCTCGCCGGTCGCGAGGACGGGGGTGACCCCCTTCGCCAGCTCGGGGTCGGTCAACGCCGCCGCGCCGTAGCTCTCGACGAAGACGATCAGCACGTCCCTGCCCGCCAGCCCGTCGAGCAGCCCGGACCGGCCCGCCCACGGGTCGGTGGCGATCGCCGCGCCGAAGACCGACGGGTCGCGATAATCCGCGTAGCCCCCGGCGACGTGCTCGCGCACCAGCCCGGCGGTGGCCGTCGACGCGACCGGTGCGCCGGCCACCTGAACCCCCGTGAGCGCGCCGGCGCTCCACACGAGGGCGCTGACGAGCAGCGCCGCGAGCGACGGTGTGCGGTGGGCAGTGACCACCCGCGACAGCCGCAGCACGGCCGGTACGAGGAGCACGACGACGAGCGCGGTCACCAGCACGAGCACCGCCACGGCGACGACCGCCCAGCCGCGCCCCACCCAGTCGGCGAGCACCGCGTAGCCGCGCTCGAGGTTCGCGAGGTCGTGGAGCACGTGGAAGCGCCGGTCCATCACCGCGGAGAAGCCGATGTCCAGGGACTTGACGACGACGACCAGCGCGAGCAGTCCTCCGAGGACGAGCGCCACCGCACGCCGGGCCGCGTCCGGCACCACGAGCAGTACCGCCAGCACCACGAGCGCACCGAGCGGAAGGCGCACGAGCGAGGCCCAGGACAGCGACGCCAGCGACGACGGCAGGACCAGCGCACCCCAGACCAGGGCACTGGCCAGCACGCTCCACACCGTCGCTCTGACCTGAACCGATCTGTCCCGAAACATGGTGCCTCCGTCGTCCTACGATAGGGAGGTCAGCGGCAGCGCCGTCGCTGGAGGAGGTGGCCGACCGTGAGTGCCCGGGCCCACGACGCGCGCGCCTACTGGGTCCTCGAGCCCGGCCGCGGCGAGATCCGCTCCGAGCCGCTCCCCGACCCCGGTCCCGACGAGGTGCTCGTGCGGGCGCTCTGCTCGGGGATCAGCCGCGGCACCGAGGCCCTCGTCTTCCGCGGGGAGGTCCCGCCGGACCAGTACGAGGTGATGCGGGCACCGTTGCAGCAGGGCGACTTTCCCGGCCCGGTCAAGTACGGCTACCTCGCGGTCGGCGTCGTCGAGGAGGGGCCGGAGCACCTGGTCGACACGGTCGTCTTCAGCCTGCACCCGCACCAGGACCGTTACGTCGTCCCGGCCGACGCGGTCGTGCCCGTCCCCGACGACGTGCCCCCGCAGCGGGCGGTGCTCACCGGTGCCGTCGAGACCGCGGTCAACGGCCTGTGGGACGTCCCGCCGCTCATCGGCGACCGGGTCAGCGTCGTGGGCGGCGGGATGGTCGGCTGCTGTGCCGCGCGGCTGCTCGCACGCTTCGCCGGCGTCGAGGTGACCCTCGTCGACGTGGACGCCGCCCGGGCGCCGGTGGCGGAGGCACTGGGGGTCGGCTTCGCCCGACCCGAGGAGGCGAAGGGCGGCCAGGACCTCGTCGTCCACACCAGTGCGTCCTCGGCCGGCCTGCAGACCTCGCTGGACCTGCTGCGCGCGGAGGGGACCGTGCTCGACCTCAGCTGGTACGGCACGCACGGTGTCGCGCTGGATCTCGGCGGCGCGTACCACTCGGGGCGGCTGCGGATCCGCTCCAGCCAGGTCGGTACGGTCGCCAACGTCCGGCGCGGGAGCCGCTCCATGGGCGACCGCAAGGTCTTGGCCTTGGATCTGTTGCGGGACCCGGCGTTCGACGTGCTGCTGACGGGGGCGACCCCCTTCGCCGACCTGCCGCAGGTCATGGCCGACGTGTGCGAAGGGCGGCTCCCGGCCATCTGCCACGTCGTCACCTACGAGCACGAGGAGGGAACGTGAAGCACGCGAAGTTCTCCGCGACGGTGCGCGACCACATGATGATCGCGCACAGCCTGGGCGGTGAGGTCTTCGGACCCGCGCAGCGGCTGCACGGGGCGACGTACGTCGTGGACGCGACCTTCCACAGCGGGACGCTGACGGCGGACGGGATCGTCGTCGACCTCGGCCGGGCGGCGGAGGAGCTGAAGGACGTGCTCGCCGGGCTGAACTACCGCAACCTCGACGAGGAGCCGGACTTCGCCGGGCGCAACACGACGACCGAGGCGCTGGCCTTCGTCGTCGCCGAGCAGCTCGCCCGGCGGGTGGCCTCCGGTCAGCTCGGGCCGGGCGACCACCTGAGCCGGATCACGGTCACCCTGCACGAGTCGCACATCGCCTCCGCGAGCTGCGAGGTCGTGCTGTGAGGACCGTGCACGTCGTCCTGCCGGGCGACATCGACGACCCGCTCCACCCCAGCGGGGGCAACGCCTACGACCGCGAGGTGTGCACCGGCCTGACCGACCTCGGCTGGACCGTGCGCGAGCACCCGGTGCCCGGCTCGTGGCCCCACCCCGACCCGGAGTCGCGGGCGCGGCTGGCGACGATGCTCGCGGGCATCACCGACGACTCGCTGGTGCTCGTCGACGGGCTGGTCGCGGTCGGCGCCCCGACGCAGACGGCCACGGCGAGCGAGCGGGTGCGCCTCGTCGTGCTCGCACACATGGTCGCCGCGGAGGACGACGCCCCGGCCGAGCGGGTGGCGCTGCTGTCCGCGCGCGGGGTCGTGACCACGAGCGCGTGGACCCGGGACGAGCTGGTCGAGCGGCACGCCCTGCCGGCCGAGCGGGTGCACGTGGCCGAGCCGGGCGCCCGCCCCGCCGAGCGCACCGTGGGCAGCCACAGCGGCGGACGGTTGCTGTGCGTCGGGCCGGTCTCCCGGGCCAAGGGCCACGACGTCCTCCTCGACGCCCTGGCCGACATCGCCGACCTGCCGTGGCAGTGCACCTGCGTCGGTCCGCTCGACCGGGACCCGGATCTGGCGAGCGCGCTGCGTGATCGCGTCGAGGAGCTGGGCCTGACCGACCGGATCACCTTCACCGGGCCCCTCCCCGACCTCGAGGAGCAGTACGTGCACGCGGACCTGCTCGTCCACCCCACCCGCGTGGACACCTACGGGATGGTCGTCACCGAGGCCCTCGCCCACGGAGTGCCCGTCCTCGCCTGCGGCGTCGGCGGGGTGCCGCAGGCGCTCGGACGCGACGGGGACGGCCACCGCCCCGGGGTCGTCGTCCCTCCCGGTGACGCCCACGCCCTCGCCGGAGCGCTGCGCCGCTGGCTCGGCGACGCCGGGACCCGGCAGCGGCTGCGGGACGTGGCCCGGGTGCGCCGGAGGGAGCTGACGCCGTGGCGGGAGACGGTCACCCGCGTGGCGCAGGTGCTGAGTGAGGTGGCGGATGGGCCGCGCACCCCCTGATCCCCCACGCTCCCCGAGGCCCGCACGGTCCCTGAGGTGTGAGCGCCCCCCGGGCGCCGGGTCCCACGCTCCGCGTGGGCGCCTCGAAGGGACTTGGGCCCGTCACGGCACCCGGACCCACTACGCAACCTGGCTCCGCCCCACCATCGGCGCGGCGATCCTCGCGGTGCTGCTGTGGCAGGTGGGCGCAGCCCCCTTCGTCACCGCACTGACCGAAGTCACGTGGTGGGCCCTGCTGGCCGCGCTCGCGATCACCGTGCTGACGACGGTGTGCGCGGCTTGGCGGTGGAGTACGGTCGCGACCGGTCTGGGTGTGCGGATCGGCCTGCCCGCCGCCGTCGCCGCGTACTACCGCTCCCAGTTCCTCAACTCCGTCCTGCCCGGCGGCGTCCTCGGTGACGTCCACCGCGCCGTGCGCCACGGCCACGACGTGCACCGGATGGGAAGGGGGGTCCGCTCCGTGGTCTGGGAGCGCATCCTCGGGCAGGTGGTCCAGGTGGTGCTGACCGTAGTGCTGCTGCTCGTGCTGCCCTCGCCGGTGCACGCGCTGGTGGTGATCGCTGTCGTCGGGGTGGTGGTCGTGGGGCTCGGCTTCGCGCTCGTGCGGGTCAGCGGGGTGCTGCTTGACGACCTGCGTCGGATCCTGCGCGTGCCGGGAGCGCCGGTGGGCATCGTGCTCACCTCGGGGGTGGCCGTGCTCGGGCATGTGACCGTCTTCCTCGTGGCGATGTTTGCGGCGGGGATGGAGGTGTCCGCGGGTCGAGGCGTGGCTCTGGCTCTGGCGCTGATCGTGCTGCTCGGCGCCGCGATCCCGGCGAGCCTCGCCGGCTGGGGTCCGCGGGAAGGGGTGGCCGCGTGGGCCTTCGAGGCGGCCGGTCTCGGCGCGGCCGCCGGCGTGAGCGTCGCGGTGCTCTACGGAGTCCTCGCGCTGGTGGCCGCCCTCCCGGGCGCCTTGCTGCTCGTGACGCCCCGGCTACGCCAACCCCGCTTACGGTCGCTGAGGTGCGAGCTCCCGCTAGGGCGCGAGCCTCGAAGCGAGGTCACCCCACGATGAGGCCCTACACCACCCTCAGCTGCGCCGTCTCCCTCGACGGCTACCTCGACGACGCCTCACCGAAGCGGCTGATGCTCTCCAACGACGCGGACCTCGACCGGGTCGACCAGGTCCGCGCGGAGAGCGACGCGATCCTCGTCGGGGCCTGCACCCTGCGCAAGGACAACCCGCGGCTGCTCGTGCGCAGCGAGCAGCGAGTGCAGGAGCGGATCGCGGGCGGGCGCACGGCATCACCGACCAAGGTGACGGTGAGCGATGACGCCGACTTCGACCCCAGTGCCAACTTCTTCACCCAGGGCGATGTCGACAAGCTCGTCTACTGCGGGCACTACGGGTTCGACGACGCCTGCGACCGGCTCGGCTCGGCGGCGACGGTGGTGGATGGCGGCCATCCGGTGCTCATGCCGTGGGTGTGCCACGACCTCGCCGAGCGGGGCGTCGAGCGCATGCTCGTCGAGGGTGGCGGCACCGTGCTGACGCAGTTCCTCGCAGAGGGGCTGGCCGACGAGATGCACCTGGTGATCGCGCCCTTCCTCATCGGCGACTCGCGGGCGCGGCGGTTCGTCGACGACGGGCACTTCCCGTGGCGCCGGGACTCGCCCGCGCACCTGGTCGAAACGCGTGCCATCGGTGACGTGGTGCTGCTGCGCTACGCGTTGTCGGACCGCTGTCCGCTGTCCTGAGGTGTGCGAGCGCCCGCACCTCGAGGGGCCGGCTGAGCGACCGCAACGAGCGCGAACTTGCGGACCCTCCCCGTGTGCAGCCACTCGCTCCAGAGGCGATGCGAAGTCAGCAGGCCCTCGAGCTCATCCGGACCGACCTGTGCGGCGATCGCCGACTCGTTCGACTCGAACTCGGTCAGGAGGGAGTCGACGACGTCGAGGTGGGCGTCTGTGCGGTCCTGCTGCCAGGTCACCTCGAAGCCGGTCCGCTCGAGCAGCTCGTGGAGCCGGTCCAATGGGAGCGGCCAGACGGTGTCGGCGGCGGGCATGGCGTCGCGTTCGTGCTCGTCGAGGGGCTGCCCCTCCTCGACGGTGAAGGCGAAGCGGCCACCGGATGCCAGCGCGGCGTGGACTTCGCGCAGCAGGATTTCCTTGTCGCGGAAGGCGAGCATCGTCTCGAGAAGCAGGATCACGTCGAAGGGCCCACGCGGGACTGGTGGGACCCGGCCGATCTCGTAGCGGCAAGCCCAGTCGCCGACGTGGTCCCGAGCGGCGGCGACGGCGACAGCATCCGCGTCGATACCGAGCAGGTCGCACCCGAACTCCTGAGCCACCAGGCGGCCGGGTCCGCCTCTGCCGCAACAAAGGTCGAGCACTCGCGTGTCCGTGCGGATGTCCGCCGCGGAGGCGAGCTCAAGGACTGCGCTGGCTCGCATGAATCCCTGCTGGTCGACGAACTCCCCCGCCCCGTAGGCAGCGCGCCGGGCCTCCTGGAGCGGGTCCTCGGGGTCATGCCGGTGACGCCACAGCCACCAGACGTCCCGACCGAAGGACTCAGCGATCAGGGCGAGTCCGGCCAGCAGTGCGATGACCATGGCGAGCGACGGAACTACTCCAGCGGTGGCGACGACGAGGATCGTGCTCGTGACGGCGGTGACGACCTTGCGCCAGTGCCGCGGCGGCAGCTGCGCGCGCATCCACGGCAGCACCCAACCGGCGACCGCGAAGGCGTAGCGCGCCAGCCCGATCGCGAGCACCCACCACCCGAGCACTGGCGCGACCCAGACGCTGAGGACGAGCATGAGCGCGGCGTCGGCCTCACCGTCGAACCGCGCGCCGAAGGGAGTCACCCGCCCGGTCCACCGCGCCACCCATCCATCGACGAGGTCGAGAGAGAGCGAGACCGCAGCGAGGACGGTGAGGGTGGCCGTCCACGGCGAGGTGTCGAGCAGCTCGCCAAGAGTGAGTGACTCGAGCACGAGCCCTGCGATTGCACAGGTCAGCGTGGCCCTGCCGATGGTCACCATGTCGGCAGGCGCGAGTGCTTTCGCTTGGTAGCGCCGCATCCAGATGACGGCGAATCCGTCCAGGATGATGGCCCCAGCGAGGGCCACGACCCACCCGGTCACACCCCATCCAGTGGCAAAGCCGATCCCGAGCAGCAGCACCGCCTGCAGCAGCGGCACCACTCGGACAGTCATCTGTCGAGTCTATGGAGACCATCCGGTGGTTGAGGTGCAAGGAGCTCTGCGACGAAGCCTCGAAACCACTCCCAGCCGGTTGAGGTGCGAGGAGCTCTGCGACGAGCCTCGAAACCAGAGTCCGGAACGGGAAGACTGAAGACATGCCCGACGTAGCCCGCGCCGACGCCGACTGGCTCGCCCTCCGCGAACCAGCCGACGCAGCAGCACGCTCGAAGGACCTCGTCGAAACCCTCCGCCCACACCTGCCGCGCGACGGAATGATCATCCACGACCTCGGCTGCGGCACAAGCTCCATGGCCCGCTGGCTCGCTCCCCAACTACCCGGCCTGCAGCACTGGGTCGGCTACGAACGCGACGAAGAGCTCCTCTCCCGCGCCGCCGTCGCTCCCCCACCGACGTCGCTCGACGGCCACCCAGTCACCACCGAGAGACGCCTGCGCGACATCACCCATCTGCGGGCCGATGACCTCGACAGCGCCTCCCTTGTCACTGCATCAGCGCTCCTCGACATGATGACCGGCGAGGAGATCGAGCGCATGGTCGCGAGCATCGCCGCCGCCGAGTGTCCGGCGTTGATCACGCTCAGCGTTGTCGGTCACGTGGAGCTGACGCCGGCGCACCCTCTCGATGGGCGTCTGACTGAGGCGTTCAACGCGCACCAGAGGCGCGCCACTGGGCACGGCCAACTCCTCGGACCCGACGCCGTGGGGGCAGCCGCCTCAGAGTTTCAGCGCACTGACCACACGGTCCGGCTCGCCTCAAGCCCATGGCAACTCGACGCGCGAGACACAGAACTGCTCACGTCGTGGATCGAGGGCTGGGTCGACGCTGCTTGCGAGCAGGAACACTCACTCCGCGCCGAGACCTCCGAGTACCGAACTCGGCACATCCGACAGATCGAGGCAGGTCAACTCACAGCAGCGGTCCACCACCGCGACCTCCTTGCCCTGCCATAACCCTCAGTCAGTACCTCGCCGCCACGATGTCCGTTGCAGAGAAGTCGTCTCCCTGGAAGAGCAGCTCATCGTCACTCGCGACGGCCAATGCATATGAGTAGCAGTCACCCAGGTTGAGGCGGGCTCGGCCTTCGCTCCCCCTGCCGAAGTCACGGTGCGCCTCACGGGCGATTTGAGCCTGATCCGCCGTCAGATCGGCGATCCCAATCTCCAGCGTGGTCAGGAGTTGGTCGAAGCGGCGTCGCGTGGCCGGGCTCGACCGCCGGTCGATGACGATGGCGCACTCGACGTAGGTAGCAGCGGACATACGCGCGGACTCCGCCTCTGCGATGGCTGTCAGCAGGCGGTCGGCCTCGGGCTCGCCGGTGATGATGGCGACAAGGGCCGAGGTGTCGATGATCATGCGGGGAGGCCGTCTTCGTCGTACAACGCCTCCAGATCATGGCGGATCCCCGAACGCTGCTCATCGGTCATGTCCGAACGCATCCGGTGGACGATGTCGCGAGCTCGCACCAACTTCGCCGCCGTACCCGACGTGCCGTCCTCGGCGCGCAGCACCTCGAGATACTGCTCCAAGGCCGCCTCCAACACACTCGTCTGGGTGGTACCGGCACGTCGAGCAGCCTCACGGGCCAATTCATGAACCCGCTCGTTCTTGATGTTCATCGCCATGACTACACCTCCACACCGTCAACGCTACACCTCGGTACCGTCGTGCCCGTCAGCCCGCAGATGACGTATCACGAAACTGGCTGCCTGTCGCGACAGTGACATGACGTCGATCATCACCTGCGCAGCAGGGCGACGCCCGCTGCACACGAGCCGTGGCACAGGGCTGGGATCGATGGGATTGACCCCACCCCTGCCCGGACCACCGGCTCAGGGGAAGTTCAGACCGCCAAGTCCACCTGATCGCCCACGGGTGAGAGCAGGGTGATCTCGGGCGGACCCTGCACGAGGGTCTTGATCGCCTCGCCAAACGCAGCGAATTCGTCCATCGAGCTGTGCCTGCGCAGAGCCTCCTGCGAGTCGTAGCTCTCCAGGAGGACGTAGTCCCCGTCGCTCTTCACGACGCGCTGGAGGTCGTAACGCAGGCAGCCGGCATCCGCGAGGAAGGGGGCACGAGCTGCCGCGACGGCTGCCTCGAAGTCGTCGGTGGACTCGGGCTTGACGGAGATACGGGCGATGACGTTGATCATGTCCACACCATAGGTGAATCCCACCTCAAGTCAGCCCTTACCCTCCCCGTGTCCCAATGCATTGCGCGCCCGATCGGGCGTGCTTAGGCTCGCCTCGGGCCACGGACGACCGTGGCCGTCCGGGAGGGTTCATGAGACAGGGCAGCTCCGCGCAAACGCGCCCTGTCGCCACACCATCATCCGGCCGCCGTCGATCGATCTGGATCACGCTCGCTGCGCTGCTGGCCGCGGGGTGGTCGACGAACCACTTCGCCGCCCTCCTGCCCGTGCTCGCGGAGGTCGCGCACATCTCCAAGCCGGGTCTGGATGCGGCGTTCGGCCTCTACGCCATCGGTCTGCTTCCGGGTCTGCTGCTCGGCGGCGGCCTGTCGGACCGTCGGGGTCGACGGCCGGTCGTGCTGACGGGGCTGGTCCTGTGCGGCGCGGGCAACGTGGTGATGCTGCTCTGGCCGACGCTGACCGGGGTGCTGATCGGCAGGCTCGTCGTCGGCGTGGGTGTCGGCCTGGTGGCGAGTGCGGGGACCGCGTGGGCGGCGGACCAGGACTCGGCGAAGGGAGCCATGCGGGCAGGGGTCGTGCTCACCACCGGGTTCGCGGCCGGCCCACTGGCCTCCGGCCTGATCGCCCAGTTCACCCCCGGCCGGATCGGACTGGTCGTGGCCTTCACCGTCCCCGTGCTCCTCACCGGACTCTCGGCGCTGCTCTGCCTGGTCCCGGACCGCGCCAGTCACGTGGCGACTGCCACGCGACCCCATCCGACTCGCGACGGCAGCCCCGCCCCCTTCGTCGAGGAACGGCGCATCGGCACCGCTCTCGCCGCCGCTCTGCCCATGGCGCTGTGGGTCTTCTCCTGCGTCACCGTCGCCATGCTCGTGCTGACCGAGCGGATCGGGGGTCAGTACGGCGGGCCGCTCCTGCCGGCGGTGGCGGCCGTCCTGGGTCTGGGCACTGGGATCCTCGTCCAGCTCGGGACACGCCGGCTCGCCGGCTGGCGGCCGCTCGGGATCGTCGGGGCGGCGCTGGCGGCCACCGGCTTCGTCATCTCGGGTGTGGCCGGTGGGCAGCTGAGCATCGCGACCTTCGTCCTGTGCTCGGTCACCTTCGGGGCCGCGTACGGCCTGTGTCTCGGGCAGGGCCTGCGCGACGTCGACCGGCTCGCACCCCGCTCCACCCGGGGGCTGGTCATCGGCATCTTCTACGTCGTCACCTACACGGGCTTCGCTCTGCCCTTCGTCCTCAACACCTACGAGGACACCATCGGCTCATCGGCTCCTATGTTCGTTCTCGCGGCGCTCGCCGCGGCCAGCGCATTCGCTCGGCTGGTGCAGGTGCGGCGAGGCGACAACCGTCATGTCTGACGAGTGGCGCCTCGCCCTCGCTCGGCTCACACGGGCGAAGGGGTGGTGCCGGCACCTCGCCGTGCGCTCACACCGGATCATCAGGGAACTGCATGGGCAGCAGGTCGAGCGCCTCGGTGGTCAACCGCGCGGTGTGCTCCAGGAGCTCACCGACGGAGGAGGACCGCAGGAGGGTCAGCTGGTCGAGGGCGCCCAGAGGCGAGATCCCGGCCAGCTGCCAGATCCTGGTGACCGGGTCGTCGGAGAGCTCGACGTCGGACGGCCAGAGGTCGGCGCGGTACTCACTCATCACCACCAGGGCCCGTCGCACGGTGCGCTCGGTCTCCGCCAGATGCGAACCCTGCTCGCTGCTCCACTCCAGAGCCGGCAGGGTGCGCACCTCGGCGCGTGGGTAGGGGGCGTCGGGCAGCCACCTGACGACCTCGAATCGATCCCCACCGCGCGCCAGCAGCCGGACGCGGCCGTCCGCCGTCGGCTGCAGCTGCTCGATGGTGGCGACCGTGCCGATCGAGAACCGCTGGTCTCCCCCGCCGACCTCGAAGCCCCGCTCGATCAGCACCACACCGAACCGGCCCTCACCGCCGACGACGTCCCGCAGCATCGTCAGATAGCGCGGCTCGAAGATCTGCAGGGGCAGCGGGTTCCCCGGGAGCAGAGCTGACCCCAACGGGAACATCGGCAGGGTGCCCATACGACCAACCTCGCACAGTCTCGGGTCAGACGCGCTCGCCGCGATGGCGCATCTGCTGCTCCTTGGATCCGTTGCGCACGCCTCCTCTGGTCGGTGACCGCAAGCATCTTGAGCGCCTCCCGGGTGGAGTCGCCATGCTTCGCACTGCTACTGAAGCACTGACGAGCGGCAAAACCCCCAAGCGCCTGCGCGTGAAAGCACGACCGCGTGCGGGGCGCGGAAGTCCGAGCCGACCCGCTCCACCTCGACTCCGCTGAACTGCGGCCTCGACCCCACCATATCCATCGCGGTGAGCGCGGCCCGCGGAAGCGCTCGGCGTCGCAGTCAGCACGCATCGCTGCCCGAATGACCGTGCGCTTTGAGGACATCAAGACCGCCGCTGTTCGCAGATGCAAGACCGCGGGCACATCCGGCGCCCCTCAAGTCGTCGCAGATGGCACGCGCGTCTTGGAGTTCGAGGCGCCGGGATCAGCGCCTCCGCGAGAGCCCCGCCAGCGCGAGGACGCTCGCCGTGGCGCGAAAAAGATGGTCCCTACACAAGCCTGATGGCACTAGCCGCCAGAGCGACCGATCGTCCTCTTGCCCTGGTTGATGCAGAACTCCCCCGGTGAGAGACCCGCGAAGGAACCCCTTGGCGAGGCCTGCTGATCAGCATCGACGGAGGGAAGTCTCCGCCCAATGCCTCGTCCATGAGGTGCTTACGCACCTGGCAGACATCTACGAACTTCCCCTCTGTGATCGACGCCGCAGCCGCTCATCGCCAGTGCAGTCACAGCGGCCTCGCTGCTGGAGTCCGCAGTTGGTTTACGGCACGAGCTTCCTGTTGCCGCACCGCGGATGCCGCCCTGCCTGCCCGCGCCCAACCCCTGTTCTTCAGGGCCCACCCAAACGGTCAGCGAGCACCGCACCGGCTGCCAGCGGCGCGACTGCTGAGCCGATCGACGCTGACCCTCCGGAAACGCATGTCGGTGGAGTCAGGTACACAGAGCAGCACGTACATTACAGGCAATGAAGATCGGAGCCCCGTTTTGCCCCGTCAACTGCTTCCGTCCCGCCAGCACGACCACGGCCCAGCACCGTCCGCCGAACTGGTGTGGCCAGGAAAGACATCAGTCCGCACAGGATCGTTGGCTTCAGTAGCATCATCGGCCCGCGCGGCTTGGGACCTCCGGGGTAAGTTGGTCCGAGGTGAGCAGGCAGAAAATCTTCTCATTCAAGGAGACGCCAGCAGGGCCCTGAGTGAACTGCTTTCGGCGACCGCCGAACAGTCACTAGCGGGCAGAGTCAAGTTGTGCTACCTTGACCCGCCGTACAACACTGGCGAGCGATTCGCGCACTACGCAGACAAGGCTGACCGAGCGCAGTGGTTAACCACCCTCCATGATCACCTCGTCCTCGCGCGCGAATTCTTGGCGCCCGATGGCAGCCTCTGGCTCCACTTGGACGACTCCGAGCAGCACCGCGCGAGGTGTGTGCTCGACGAAGTGTTCGGGGAGGACTGTTTCGTCGCGACCATCGTTTGGCAAAAACGGACGACTCGCGAGAATCGCAAAGCATTCAGTTCAATGCACGATTACATCCACGTATACGCACCAGCCGGTCCGAAGGCTTGGAAGAAGGTACGGAACGGTCTTCCGGACGAGGGCGCCTTCAGCAATCCCGATAACGACCCCCGGGGGCCATGGCGATCGGTACCCATGAACGTGCAGGCGGGACACGCCACAGCCGGTCAAATTTACACCCTAGTTACACCTACCGGCGCTCAGCACGACCCCCCACCTGGCAGGTGTTGGACGTACACAGCAGAGCGACTGGCGGAGCTGAACACCCAGGGCCGGGTCTACTGGCCCAGGGGCGGAAATGGCAAGCCGCGACTCAAGCGGTTCCAGAACGAAGTGACAGGCTTGGCGCCCTTCACGGTATGGACTGCGGACGAGGTTGGGGATACAGGTAGCGCAAAGCGCGCTCTACTTGCTGATTTCCCGAACAGGCAGGTCTTTGACACGCCGAAGCCTGTGGGTCTCTTGGAGCGAATAGTTGGGATCGCGACTGATCCTGGCGATTTGGTCCTCGACTTCTACTTAGGATCCGGTACGACAGCGGTTGCTTCGCAGCGTCTGGGTAGACGGTGGGTGGGCATTGAGACGAGCGCGCGAACGATTGAGGAGTTCGCGCTTCCTCGGTTGTGCGCCGCTTGGGAGGCGTTCCCAAATGATGGTTTTGCCTTCGCACGAATCTAAACTGACCACGGCACCTAGCCCACGGCCCCGCGGCGAGACTAGGGCGTCGCCGCCCTGACCACGCCTTTAGTCGAAAACTCCAGCCAGGTTCCAGAGTTGGTCGAGCCACAGTGCCCGTGTTCTATCGTCCTGTGACCGGTAGTTACTCCCACGCGCGATATTGAGTTCTTGCAGCGATCTCGTAGCCCGCGATGGAACCCGCAGATCGACGTACCTCTCGACCGCGAGGCCATGAGCGCGCACTTGTCCCCGAAGACGACGAGTAACCGCTTAGGTGTCGACCTGGCCGATGCTCCTGCGTGTGGGTCAACGTGACTTCTCGGCGAGGTGTCGCCCCCCCGCGGCGGGCGTGCGGCCCATGGGCTACAAAAAGGCAGACATCCTCACCGCTGAGCGGTTATGCTCGTGGTTCACGCGACAGATGGGATGGATCACTGGTGCTCAATTTTCAAATCGCTGGTGCAGCTGGTGGAAACCTATTGGAGCACTTGCTCGTCGAGTCGATCGGCGCAGAGCGCGGGGGCGGTATCTTCGCTTGGGCGAATACTAACGGGGTGAAGAGCCTTTTTGATGATGACGTCTTCGACGATTTCTTGGTCAATGGAGATTTCCGGCTATTCGTCGGCACAGATGCCATAACCGACCCGCCCACGGTCGACAAGTTGATCGACGTCTCCACGCAACGTCCGCGCCTGGACGTGCATGCATTTATGAGCCCCACGACCTCACTTTTCCACCCAAAGATGGCGTGGTTCGAGCACGAAAATTACTTGAGCCTCATCGTGGGGTCAGGAAATCTTACAATGGGAGGGCTGCGCTCAAACTGGGAAGCCTTCGTTTCCCTGAAGTTGAGCGGAGAGGATAGAATTCGGGCGTTGACACAAATCGAGACGTTCCTCACTTCAGTCACTGAACATCTTTTGCCGATAACGGACCCTCGTGTGATGGGCAAGGCCCAACACAACACGGGGAACGAGCGGAACCTGCGTACCGCGGGCACACAACCGACCGTCGCAGAATCTGTCGAAGCCGTGCTCGTTGCGGAGATTCCGAAGGCCGGAAATAGGTGGGCCCAAGCGAACTTCGATCTCGAAAATTATGAACGCTTCTTCGGTGCGAGGGTAGGTTCGCACCGTCGGATTTCGCTCCATCACGTTGACGCGACCGGCGCTGTCGGCGACGTGGAGAGTCGGCCGAGCGTCGAGGTTGCCAGCCAGAACTATCGCTTCGAACTGGCAGCGGCACGCGGGCTTGCGTATCCGCACGGCGGCGCTCCGATAGGGGTCTTCCTTCGCTTGGCGACGGGCGAGTTCCTCTACTCGCTGATACTCCCCGGGGATGCGGGATACAACGAGGTTGATAAACTACTAACGGACGAATGGCACGGGCCTGCGGGTCGTAAGCGGCGCGTCCGGGTCACAGTGGACCAGATTCACAGCGCCTGGCCCGCTTCCCCACTTTGGGATGGACTCGTGCCCGCTCTCTAGTTCGAAGCGACAATGAGGACTTCGGCCTCTCCAAGGATCTCAGCGTTCAGGTCCGCTCGATTGAATCGGCTATGCGAGGACGACTCCACAACCGTGGTGCGGACGTCAGCGAAGTACTCAGATGCGATAGACGTGAGATCATCGATCGACATCAATCGGGTCTCGGGCCGCGCCTTCGTCCCAGCGCTCATTGGCGAATAGGACAAGACCAGCGGCACGTCAAGACGCCTCGCGTTGGCAAATAGCTCACGGAAGGCCATCGTTACCTGTGTGCGGATGCTGAACGGCGACTGATGTCGCTTCTCTCGGTACAGACCCCTGCTCGGCTGGGACGAACCTTGCGCCTGTGTGATGCCAGGATCGTCGTCAAGTGCAATCGTCTCGAGAACGTGGTAAAAGCGGCTATAGTGGTCCCTCGTGTATGGAGGGTCAGCGTAGATTACTCCGACCTCAGACCCCAAGGTTGCCAACGTCGACTGATAGTCTGCTTGGACTGCAGTGCAATCAAACGGTGTTGGCGACAGCGAGGCGTACTTGGCAAGCCATGCCTCGAAAGCAGGCAGGGCTTGCCCCTTCCTGAATCGCATCACCGGAGTGATCCAGTTCCGCTTGAACTCGCCGGCAGCCGTGCGAGGCCGAATCGGCTGGGCAAAGTGGCTGCCCGCAGTGGATACGAGATCACTTGCGACGCCGAGTAGGGCAGCGATAGCTGTCGCATCTCGTTCATCGCCGTCTGCAATACGAATGGCGTGGCGCAGGCTGTCCAGTGCGACAGCTTGGCGATATGAAAAGTAGACGCCTCCGTAGTAGCGGGTGAGGGTGGCCCCGCGCTCGACAAGCGCAGTACGTGCAGACGCCTTGGCATCCTCCAACTGGTGCGAACCTCGACCTGAGACGGCTAGAGAACCATGCTCGAGGATGTCCGCCAAGGTAGCCGGATTTGTGTGGGCGTCCCCCAAGGCCAGGTCTTCCAAATGGAGAAGATCTTGAGTCATTCTCTCGGTCTCCATTTGCCATTGCCGCGCGGTCTCAAGTATTGAACTTGATTCGCGTCCAGCGAAGACACGAGGTCGCGTGAGTGCTTGTGCGAGCACCGCAGAGTACCCCTGCACGTCTGCTGAGAGAACTGGTCGGCTCATCGCCAATCGCCGTGTGACCACGGCCGTCCCGGCGAAGAGATCGCAGGCTGTTGTACCGGGCGCCGCAACCTCAGCAACGGCCGCGTCGATCGCGTCAAGGAACCGAAACTTGTTGCCCATGTACTGAATCGGACGAAACTCGGCGGTAGTAGGCACCCGCTGCTCGGTTGCGATCTCGCTCATGCCGTGAATTGTCTCAGGGGCAACGGACAACGCTGGCGGTAGGGCCTGACGGCTGCGGCTGCAGTTGATGGCTCGGTCTCTCGCGTCGAACCCATATCCGTGATCGGAGCGTCCTATTGGGTCGAGGCCGAGGTCGTCCGGGCATCAGGACGACACAGACCGATGAACGCCCCTAGCTCGAGCAAACCCTGAACGCTGCTCGGCATGAATGCTGTGAAGGCATCCGACCGGACGATGACCGCACGCCACTTGGCTCGTGACACCGCGACGTTGACCCGGTTGCGACTCAGCAGGAAGCCCATGCCCCGCGGCACGTCCCCGTGGGACGAGGCGGCCATCGACACGAGCACCACCGGGGCCTCCTGCCCTTGGAACTTGTCGACCGTCCCCACCCGCACTCCGCTGAGACCCGCGCCCGCCAGCGCCTCACGGATACACATGACCTGCGCGTTGTAGGGCGCAACGACGAGGAAATCGCCTTCGACCAGACCCCGCGGGGTACTCGCGTCATCGGGGTCGGTCCACCCCCGGCCGAGCAGCCGCTGCACCTCGGCGACGATCGCGTCGGCCTCCTCGCTCGAGTGGGTCCGGTTACCCGAGTGCGGGAGCGAGACGACGCCGATGCCGGCTTCCACCCCGTCGAGTCGGCGCTCCCCTGCCGCCGGCGCGGGCTGGAGCTCGCCGTCGTAGGACAGGGCCGAGACTGGCTCGCATAGCGCGGGGTGCATCCGATAGGTCTCCGCGAGGAAGTAGCCATGGTCTCGGGGCAGGGTGTCGTGCTCCCCCATGATCCAACCAAGTGCGGACTCGTCGACGGGCTCCGCGTGAGTGCCCTGACTGACCTGCGGCAATTGCTGTGGGTCGCCCAGCAGGAGGAGCCGATCGGCCGCCACCGATGCGGCAAGGGTCGGTGCGAGGGAGAACTGGCCGGCTTCGTCGACGACGAGCAGGTCGAGACTGCCACGTGGCACCGTCTTTTCGTTGGTGAGGTCCCACACTGTCCCCCCGACGACGCATCCCGTGTTTGCGTGCTCGTCGATGTAGTTCGACGCTTTGTCCACCAAGGACCACGTCGGGTTTGGGCTCTGCGTCTTCTTCTTGTCCTTGCCAACGAGAGCGGGGTCCAGGCCAGCCTTGACGACGCCGGCCAGCATGTTTTCGACGACCGCGTGCGACTGCGCGACGATCCCGATGCGCCAACCGTCCTCCTCGACGAGCCGCTTGATCACCCGCGAGCCGGAATACGTCTTGCCGGTACCGGGCGGGCCCTGCACGGCGACATATGAGTTGCTCATCGAGCGCAGCGCGTCGACGATGTTGTCGATCTGCGACTCGTGGTGCGGCAGCGCCGCCCCCGCGCGATCTAGCCTCGGAGTACGGCGAGCCAGCAGGTCAAGGGCACTCGTGCATGGAAGTGAGTGGGCCGAGGCCGCACGCTCGGCCACCTCTGCGATGGCCTCCTCGATGCTCTTGGTCTGTGGAGGGAACCCGGGTACCAGTGCGCACGGCAGATCCGCGAAGGTATCCGCTGCCGGGCGGCTCTCGGTGAGCAACACGATGCGTGGGTCATCGGCGTCGGCCTCGAGCGCTGCCACGGCTGCCGAGGCGAAGGGAGCGCCCTCCGGCCCCTTGCTCCTCGGCGGAGCGGGTGTCGGATAGACGACCTGCACCTGGGCGCTCGGGGCACTTCCAGGAGCCCAGTCCCCCACCAGACGCAGGGTGCGACGCAGGTTCTTGGCCTTCCCCTCAGGCACTGCCCAATCCACGAGCACCTCGGCGGCCTCCACGACGAAGACGTCACGACTCTCTGACCACTCGCTGATGGGATGGTTGAGACGCTCGAAGTGCTCCCACCAGAACTGCTTGCGCTCTCGACGGTAGTAGTCGAGAGATGTCGCCAGCATCGCGTAGGCCTGTTCCTCGGCAGTGCGATCCAGGCGCTGCTCCGGGCCGGACCGAGCCATGAGGGTGACGAAGAGGGGGTCGTGCTCCGAGAGCTCCTCCCCCTGCTCATCGATGGCGCGTGGACCGATCTGATCGCGCACGCCGGCCTCGGCAGCCCGCTCGAGGAGCCAGTCGCGTAGGCGCAGGGTGGAGAGGCAGTCGTACTCGTTGTAGTCGGCGAGGGAGACCAGTCGCCGGTCTGCCTCTAGGGTGTCGGTCTCGCGCAGGTCGCGGTACTCGACATAGGCCACGATGGACCCGGCGCCGTCGGCGACGTCGCTCTCGCGAAGCTGGTCGCCCATGTAGAGAGGCTCGAGTTTCTTGATGCTGTAGGAGGGCTGAGAGACCCTGACGGATCCGCGCACCGTCGCGTACAGGTCCACGAAGACCTCGGAGCGAAGCAGGTCGTCGAGTTCCTTCTCCTTGGTCTGGTACCTCATCGCGAGACGCTTGAGAGCCGTCGTCTCGTAGGGGGCGTAGTGGTAGACGTGCATATCGGGATCGGCGGACCTGCGTGCGGCGAGGTCGTCCATGAAGGTCACGAAGGCCTCTCGCTCCTCGGCCACGGAGTGGGCCCAGGTCGCCGTGTAGACCTCATCGGTGTCGAGTACGCCCCATAGGTACTCCAGACCGGCCCGGGTGGGGTCGCCCTCGTCATAGAGGGGGTCGCCCTCGAAGTCGAAGAACAGGTCTCCGGGTGACGGCGCCGGGAGCCGGCTGAGTGTCTTGGCCGCACCGTCGATGAGTTCGTAGCTCACGTCGCCCCCCGCCTGCATCTGCCGCCACTGCATGGCCGCCTGGGAGCGGAGCTGGTCGAAGGTCGCCTGCCTCATGCCCGCGGGGGATGCTGTCGCGGATGCGAGCTCGCCGACCGCATGGACGCCACACGACCGGAACTTGCGCCGCTGCTCCGTGCGCAGCCCCGCGACGAGGATCAGGTCATTGGCGTCCGTGGCCGCTCGCTCGCACTCGGGGCAGCGGTTGCACGCGACATAGCGGTCGTCGCCCCAGGTGACGGCAACTCCACGGGCCCGGTGTTCCGCGATGAGGGCGCGCAGTCGCTCCCTTCGCTCCTCGAAGACCGGCAGCACGTCGGCCACCGGGAAATCCGCCCGCACGCCGTCACCAAGCAGCAGGGAGACCGTGGAGGACAGCGGCAAACCGGCGCGCTGGATCTGGTCGGCGTAGGCACCGAGCTGGATGAGGGCCTTGGGCTTGGCGGAACGCGCGATCTTGGCGTCACACACCCGCCACCCGTCGTCGACACGCTCGACGAAGTCGGCGTAACCGAAGAACTCACCGTCGCAGAAGGTCGCTTGGTAGAGCACGTCTGTATCGGACCGGAAGGCCGCGAGCGTCACCGATCTGGCGGAATCAATGCCACCCCGCGAGAAAGGGGCCGGCACGTGGTCGAGGACCGCGACATCGCGATCTTGCTGCCAAGAAGTGAGGATGCGCTCCTCGTGCGCGATGCCAAGCCGGGCGATGTGTGCCTGGAGGGGATCCTCGGCGGCGGCAACCTTCGGCGACCGCCCTAGAACGTCGTCGACACTCCGCAGCAGCGCATACTCGCACTCCGCCGCGGTGATGAGGTCGGACGCGCTCCAGTGGAGTTTGTCATCGATGAGGAACATGCGTGGCTCAGCCTCACTCGTCGTGACCGTTGACGCCGAAGCGCCTAGCCAGCCGATCGAGCGTGAACTCCTGCCGGAGTCTGCAGGCGCTGTTCTGATTGGCGAATAGCCCCTTCTCCCAGTAGGCATCCACCTCCGGCACTGTGCTGATCCACTGGACCGGAACGATCCACTCCGCGTCGTCGTCCGTCTCGGCGTCTCGATTCGTGTAGGCCCCGGACAGGGACTGTGCCGGGAGTGGCGAGGGCCCATCTGTCGATGGCACCAGCGCGTCACGGAATCGCACGGGCGGTTCGGTCACCGTGCCAACGCCTACGTAGCCCGTCTGCGGGATGTTGACCCACACGCGCGCGCCCGGTTCCAGCGCGCGGATCGTCTGCGTGTAGAACTTGCCACCCCCGGCAGAGACGAAGCCGAACCTGCGTGCGTCGTCCCACGACCTGTCGCCACCGAACGACACATACCAGTCAAGTCCATTCCACGTCGCGCGTTTGGATGTGGACTTCGCGATGCCACTTGCTGACCTGTCGTTAGACGTTGCTAGCCATGAACGTGCTAGGTAGCGGCGGCCTTCATCCTCCATGTACTTGAAGAACACCGCGTTGATTGGGACGCCGAAGCCGCGTAGGTAGTTGACGATCCGCTCCGAACTCACATCCAGAACCGATGCCACGACAGTGAGCTGGAGTTCGCCATTGAGTTCGTCTGGGGGCGTGCCGCCGAACACATCGGCGAATGCTGCTTCGAACGGATGCTCCAGGTATTTCTCAGCGATGTCGATGACGTCTTCGCGGGACAGTGTTGAAACCCACGAGCCGTAGTCGAGAACCTGTGCGACGACCTCGCGCGGCGTGCGGTCGCGCTTCAACTCGAGAACATGCAGGTTGCCGTCGACATCGATCGCCAACAAGTCCAGACGCTTGCCGAAGGGGGTGATGACCTCGCTCCCGATGACCAACAGCGCTGTGCCCAGCAAGGACGGGTCCTTCTTGAGGAACTCTTGGAGCTCGCTCTCGGTGGGAAGCGCAGCCGCCGTGAGCGGCTTTGGATCCTGACCATCGATCCGCCACATCCTCATCTCAACGGGCATCGGTGAAAGCTCCTTCAAAGTAGGCGACATGTTCAGCCTTGTGGGCCAAGGCCTTGGGCCTTCTTGGTGGTGTCTCGATTACACAGACCTGCCTCGTCAAGTGATGTGTTGGGCAGGACCAGGATCGCTAGTGACCTTCACCAGCCCGTCGGAGAGTTCCTCCAAGACCGGAAATGCCTTTTCGGCCAACTCCTGAGTCCAAGAGTTCTTCTTTAGGACCCAGGTGCCCCCGTTGTCGTGGATCGGCTCATTCACGTACCACTTGTCGATGGTGGCTGGTGCCCCAGCATCCGCCATGCTCTTCCAGAGTGCTTCTCCGTGTGCGACCCCAGGAACGTGTCGGATGTTCGCCTTGAGAACCTGATGCAATTGGGCCGGGGTGACGCCCACGGCGATCACCTCGTGCACAAGCCGTAGGGCGGCTTGGCTGCGAGCCAAACCAGTGACCGTGCCGTTCGGGGAGTGGACTGTGTACTTGGTGGGGCTCACACCAGTCCCTCCGACGCCCTGGCTCTTCTGCGACGTTCCACTCGCGTGGAACGCCACCTCGTCAGGGAGGGCGAACCGCTCGGCCCCCACCGAGAACGGGCGCAGGTACTGCTGCAGGGAGGAGCGCGTCTCCGGAGTCACAGAAGCCAGGCTCTGTTTGTACACCGCCGGCGCAAGGTTCACGCCACTCACGTCGTGCCCGGACTGCAACTTCTCCAAGTAGGAGGAGATTGTGCGGACTCTCTCGACCTTGGACTGGTAGAACTTCGCCGGGACGACAAACTCGTTGGCTCGGCCCAACTGTCCGTCGTGGACGTCATCCGCTAGCGGTGGGTCGAGGAGACTCCATGCCTGCTCGACCACGTCGCGGAAGGCAGGGTCAACTTCGACGTGCCGGTACCGCGCCCACGCGATCGCACGCAGCTCAGCGGCGAACACCAGTCGTTCGTCGTCCGTGAGCCTGCCCATCGCGTGAGGTAGCCACACGAGGTTCGGTACGAAACTGTTGGTCAGCGGGTGCGTCGCCGTGCTCTGACCCGTGTCAGACAGGTATGACCAACAGTGCGACTGCATCCACTCATGGGTACCGTCCTTGAGCGGCTTCGATTTGAACGTCTCGTGCAGACCACCCGCCCACATGACCGGCAGGTCCTTCTTCAGGCCTCCGATAGGCGCGTTGTCTGAACGCAGCAGGCCGGTTCCGGAGGAAGCCGTCTTGATCAGGTCCTTCCCCGTGTGCGCTGCCTTCGTCTTGGATTGAGCGACAGAGTTGTCTCGCACCATCCACGGCAGGAGCACAGGCCACTTCTGGTAGGTCTCGACCGGCAGCCAGACGCCTGCACGGAGCAAGAGGTGACGGGCCGTCCAGCGTTGTTGGTCATCGCCGCGTCGAAACACCCACGCCAAGCTCTGGAAGATGGCTGAGGAACCCGCTACGGAGGGCAGCGGAGACGGCTTCAGCGGCTCCTCGCTGCCAGCCCACACCTCCAAATTGACGGGGTCAGTCATTCTCAAACTCCCAGTTCTCCAGGTGCCGCCGCAAACCCCGGTTGGGCGAGGCCGCTGGCAGAGCCGAGCAGACCCCCTCCGTCGCTGTCTCCACGTCCATACCGCAGAGCATGGCGTAAACGATGCCCACCGTGGGGGTTCGCGACTCGGCGGCCACGCAGTGGATGAGGACGTGGTGGCCTTCGGCTCGCAGATCGGCCACGGTCCGGGCCGCGTCAGTGATGACGAGCTCGAGGTTGAGATTCGACTCCGGCGCTGGCTCGTCGATGAGACGGAAGGGCACTTGCAGCACGCCCGCCGGGACCTGCTTCGAGCCAGTAAGGCAGAGGCTGACCACGGCGGTGATCTCCTGCGGCAGGTCGTCGAGCGCCTTGACGTTGCCGAGCCAGACCCCTTCGTCAAAGGGATGCTGCACGAGGACGGGCCGGTGGGCCTGCCAGTACGGGATGTACTCGCAGCCGGGCCAGCCGTACCCGTTGGGCTCACCGCCGCGCGTCGCGAGGAAGGCGAGCTCGACGAGATTCTCCGCCGTGCGGCCCGGGTAGCCGTGGACGATCCGACGCCAGGCCGCGGGAACCGCCGAGGCGCCCCACCGAGCACCGAGCAGACCGCCGGCGATCGCCGCGACGGTGTCCGTGTCGTTACCGATCCGGATCGCGGTGTCGAGGGTGTGCTGCAGGTGCAGGCACGCCATCTCGTTCGGGACCGGCGTGTGGTGGATCGCCGACCACGCCGCCTGCAACGCGCTGACGACGTAGCCGTTGGGGGTGAAGGTCGACGGGTCCTGGGACTCGGCTTGGTCGATGCGAGCGGCCCAGAACGCCTGGGCCTCTGCGGGGAGGTGCTGGAGGCCGGCCCGGAGATCGAATTCGCCCTCGAGGACGGCGTGGTTGATGGCGAGCGACCAGAGGGCGCAGGCTTCGCCGGCGCGGGGGTCGGTGTGGGTCAGGGCGGAGATCGCCGTCGCTGCCTCGACGATCGCCGCAGGGTCGCCGAGGTGGGCGAGGGCGACCGGACTCGTGCGCATGAGGGACCCGTTACCGGCGGTGTGGCCGGTCTGCTCGTGGAGCCTGGTGGCGGCTTGGGTCATTCTTGCCGCGAGGGCGCCTGTGTTCTCCCTTCGAGACGGTCGCGGGGCGACCTCCTCAGGGAGCAGTGGGGTGCCTGGTTTCGAGGCTTCGGTTCCCTCCCTTCGAGACGCTTGCTGCGCAAGCTCCTCAGGGAGCATGCGTGAGACAGCGCCGAGGACGCTGCTGGTCTGCATGCCGATGTCCGGCGGATGGGAGTCGTACCAGCGGAGAAAGCCGCGAGCGATGTCGTCGAGCGCCTCCGGGGAGGTGAGGTCCGCCCCCTTCGCTGCGACCTCCGCGATCGCCCAGGTCATGGAGGTGTCATCGGTCCACTCCCCCGGCGCGAAGCCACCGAGGCCGCCGCCGATCATCTCGGGTCCATCGGTGCCGATCGGCGCGCAGCCGAACTCGTAGCCGGCGCCCAGGGCGTCACCCACGGCCGAGCCGAGGATGACGCCGCAGGCGCGGTCGTTCTGTGCGGTGGTGAGATACATCAGGCCACCTCTCCCCCGACGCGCAGCGCCAGGTCGTCGCGGGTTGCGCTCAGCGCGTTGAGGAAGAGCTCCAGCGTCGTCTTCAGGTGCTCTGGCGCGAAGGGCGAGGTTTCGATGATCGCCGTCTGGAAGACGTCGCGGCCGATGACCTGCCACCAGATCCACGGGTTGGATCGGTTCAGAATGCCGACCTCGACCGCGGCCTGCCGGCGTGACGTGGTCCCGTGTGCGGCTCGGGCCGAGATCTCGATGGCAGGCACATTGGGGAGGACACGGATCCAGATCCGCTGACGGTCGTGGTCGACGAAGAAGTCGTCGTCCTCGTCGCGGCCCACGGGCAGCTCGGCGCCGATGGTCTGCTCGACGAGGTCGAGCAGCGTGTCGCGGTCGGCGGGGTGCGCGTAGCCGGGGCCGGCCCCCTTCGTCCACTCCAGACCCAGGACACCGGACCACTGGGCACAGGGGCCGGACGCCCGGTGCGTCAGCAGGTGCGGGTGCGGGATCGCGCACTTGTTGCGGAGCCACATCATCGCTCGGGTCACGAGCGCCGCACGGCCCCCGTGGCGCTCGTCGAGGTGGTCGCCGGCGATGGCGAGCATGAGGATGTCCCCCATGACGAACTCCATGGTCGGCAGGTCATGCAGTCCGCCGGTTCGCCCCACCTCAAGGACGAGGCTGTCCCCCTCGACCTTCATCGTGTGGACGAAGGTCCGCAGCCGGTGCTCGAAGGCCCGCCACTCCCGGTTGGTCTCCTTGGCCCCCGCCGCCAGCTCTTCGTGGTTGATGTCAGTCATCGTGACCACTTCCCCTCTTGTTTAGTTCGTCATCCTAGCTAAAGGTTAGCACGCTATCCGCGCTAATGTAGGCGCATGCCCCGACGACGCCCGCTCGACGCCTATCCCCGCCCCGGAGTGACCGTGGATCTGGCGATCCTCACGGTCACCGCAGCGGGCACCGACGACGCCGCCCTGCGCGTGCTCGTGCAGGAACGTCAGGAGCCCGACGGGCGGGTGCTACCGGGGCGGTTCCTGCGGGAGCGGCACACGGTCGTGGACACCGTGCGGGAGGTCTTCGAGCAGAAGGTCGGGGTGAGTCCGAGCGAGGTCACTCCCCCACGGCTGCTGCGGCTCTTCGACGCGCCCGATCGGGACGACCGGACCTGGGCGATCTCGGTGGCCCACTCGGTGTCGATGCCGGAGCACGAGCTCGAGGGGGCGAAGGGGGACCTCGTCGCCGTGGACAAGCATGGCGCGCTCGTCGATGGTCAACCGATGCTCTGGGACCACGAGGAGATCGTCTCGGCTGCAGTGGCGTCGTTGCGGGAGCGCTATGAGTTCCGGTACCGCTATTCCGACGTCCCACCGGACCCTGATGGCTTTCTCATGGAGCCCTTCACGCTGCACCAGCTGCGCAGGGTGCACGAGGCGGTCGTCGGCGAGGAGATGCACAAGGACAACTTCGCTCGCCGGATGAAGCCGCACCTGGCCCCTGTCACGCGGGGTGGCGAGGTGGTGCGATCGACTGCGGCGCGGGGACGACCCGCGGTGTTGTACCGAAGAGCCTCACATCACTGACTGCAGCGCGCCCAGCCCCGCGGTCCAGCGGGAGGTAGCCTCGGCCCATGACGAACAGCGTCTCCGTTGGGCGAGCGACGATACCGATGAAGCCTGCCCTCGACTGGATCCAGGCGTACACGAACCGAGTGCATGTCGACTCAAAGAAGCCGTACGCGTACTGGGCCTACGATGCTCTCGACACCGGTGCCGGCCAAGACAAGTTCAACGACGGGGACCTGCTGGTGCCCTTGCTGTTGAACGCCGCGCCAACTGTGGCCGCGTTTTACCGGTTAAGGGCCATGGCGCCAGATCTCGAAATTGCGCTGGAAGCGTTTCCGGATCGTCCGATCGTCGACCTGAGCAACTCGGACATCGAGGCCCGAGTCGCCCCGCTGTACGCAGTGCTGGACGAAGACCATCGACATTTCCGGGGTCACGGGGTGCAGGGCACGACTCTCTCAAAGGTGCTCCACCGCAAGCGCCCGCATTCGCTCCCCCTTCACGACAAATGGGTCCACCGCTGCTATGTCGGCTCAGGACGCCCAATTGTGAAGGAGAGGGGGCGGTCTTGGGCGGCGCTCATGACCCTCCTCTCCCAAGAAATGGCCGCTGATATTCGCCGACAGCCGGTCCAATTCGAGCAACTGCGGCGGGCCTCCAGTCATTCAGAGATCAGTGACCTTCGCTTACTGGACATCCTCGCGTGGACAAGCCGGGGTAAGAGCCAGGCTTAGGCAATCTCTGTAGTTGCCCCACCAGTCAGCTGGGGTCTCGGATACCGCCTGGCGCCCCGCGGTCTTTACCCGCTCAGCGAACACCTTCCGCTTCTGCAAGTCACGTCCCGTGTGAAGTGATGTACGGGGACTCGACCTGCACATGCGCCGGCGTCGAACGGCGCTCGGCCTCAGGGATGTGCATCATCGCCTTGAGCAGGTCGGCGAAGGCCCCGACCTGGTGCTGGCTACCTTCTTCTGCCGCCCACCGCGGGAACTTCAGCGTCAGGTCCTCGTCGCGGAGTGTGATGTCGATCTGCGGTCCCTGACGGCCGCTAGCTTCTCGCAACCTGACATACCGTACCTCGGCGTTGGCAAGGCTCCGCCGCACCTGGGCGTACTTCCTGAATTCATCCTGCTTGGCAAGCAAGATGCGTGTATCGGTGACTAGGATCCATCCTGCGTCCACTGGGTCCCACCCCCATGAACCGTCCCGGCATTCCGCAATGCCGAGCACTTCCTCCGTCGGCTCCAATCGAAAAGCCCACAGCCGTAGCACGCTGTCTAAGTCCTCGACATCCTGTACAGGGGTGATTTCTGGCGGTCGGATGGGTTGGATGCTCAAGTCGTCGGGGAGCCCTCGCAGCCGCGCTAGGGACTCACGAGCCGACCGCGCCATCGCGTGCACGTCGTCCGCAGCACGACGCTTCTTACCGAGTGCAACCGTGAACTGCCCGGGCAGCTCAGCCATGACCCCGAACTCTCGATCGACTTGGTCCAATAGCCGATCGGTAGCGGCTAGCGTCTGCGAATGCGCCTCGCGAGCGCTCTCCACGACACGATCCAAGAGTTTTGTGTCCTCATCTGAGCCCGCTTCCGCCCGCTTGACCAGACTTGCTGCGCGCAAACCCTCGTAGCGGAACCATGATGACTGGGCCGTAAGCAGCGCCTGAACGTCGCTCAGGACGGCGATGCCGTGTTGAGCGAGGTGCTTCTGTCGGGACTTAGCTTCAATGTGTCCGGACAGGTCTGCGATGTGCTTACGGACCCGCTCCTCGTAATGGTCCCAGTGCTCGTTCAGGATCGGCTTGCGGCCTTCGACCTCTCGCCAGATGCTGTCTGTCACCGCACCGACGTGCGTGGCCTCCTCCACAGCTTGGCGCAGAGCGCGGTCCTGACCACGGACCTCAGCCCACTTCTGCTGACGCAACTCGTCCATGACTGCTGTCGTGAGTTCAAGATTCTCGCGGGACAACTGGGACTGCTGCACGAAGGGGTGACAGGTTGGGTCAGGCTGCCTGACTGGTGGGTGTGGTCATGATGGTCTCGTACTCGATGGGGGTCAATCGGCCGAGTGCGTCCTGGCGTCGTCGGCGGTGGTAGGTCCGTTCGATCCAGGTCACGATCGCGATGCGCAGTTGCTCGCGGGTGGTCCACGAGCGGCGGTCTAGGACGTTTTTCTGCAGCAGCGCGAAGAAGGACTCCATGGCGGCGTTGTCGCCGGCAGCACCGACGCGGCCCATCGATCCGACCATGGCGTGTCGGTTGAGGGCATGGACGAACTTCCGCGATCGGAACTGACTGCCGCGGTCGCTGTGGACTATGCAGCCGGCGACGTCACCGCGTCTGGCGACGGCGTTGTTCAACGCCGCGACCGCGAGCCGGGACTTCATCCGGGAGTCGATGGAGTACCCGACGATCCGGTTTGAGTAGACGTCCTTGACCGCGCACAGGTAGAGCTTGCCCTCGCCGGTGCGGTGCTCGGTGATGTCGGTGAGCCACAGCTCGTTAGGAGCATCTGCGGTGAACTCGTGGCGAGTCCTGCCCTTGTTGTCGACCACCGCGCACAGGTCGTCGGGGACTGGTGGGCCGGGCTTCTTGGTCTTGCCGCGCTTGGGCTTGCCGAACTCGCTCCACCAGCCCAGGTTCGAGCAGATCCGCCACGCGGTGCGCTGCGCCATCGGCTCGCCGGCTTCTCGGGCCTCGTCCAAAAGGAACCGGTATCCGAACTCGGGGTCGTCCTTGTGCGCGTCGAACAGCGCGTTGGCGCGGTAGGCGGCTGCGAGCTCGGCGGTGGTGACCGGACGTGCCAGCCACCGGTAGTAGGGCTGTCGAGCGATCTTGAGCACCCGGCACGTCACCGTCACGGGGATCCCGTCAGCGGCTAGCTCACGAACGAGCGGGTAGATCATTTTCCCGGCAGGTTCGCCTGCGACAGATAGGCCGCGGCGCGACGCAGGACCTCGTTCTCCTGCTCCAGCAACCGCACGCGCTTCTTCAGCTCCCGGTTCTCCCGCGATTCCTTCTGTGTGGTGTCCAGCTTGCCACCGTCGTCGACGTCGGCCTGGTGCATCCAGTTGCGCAGACAGGACTCCGCGATCCCGAAGTCCGCGGCGATCTGCTTGATCGTCTGTCCTGGCTCGCGGTTTCGGGCGACGTTCACCACGTCCTCGCGGAACTCTCTCGGATAGGGCTTGGGCACGATGTACATCCTTCCAGCGACGCTCCTCAGCGCCACAGATCAGATGTCACCTATCCGTGCAGCAGTCCCACTCGATCACCGTGTTGAGCTGCGACTGGATCGCCATCAAAGCGACCGCAGGTCCAACACTTGCCAGGACCCCGGCTGTGACAGCCGACCCGGCCGGCATCCATCGAACTTGACCAACAATCTTGCCGTTGGAGGCGAGGGTGCCGAGGTTGTAACCGCCACTCGTCAGCGGCTTGGCGGTCTGGAGCACCTTTAGGGTCTCGGGTGCCAGCCGGACAAGGCCTTGGACATTCGTGGCCCCATTGAGACTTTGGGCGGCCACGTTCGCGAGACCAGTAGCCCGCGCGATAGAGGATCCCAAGGTCTCGACCTTGTCCTCCCCCAACAAGGCGAATGGCACGACATTCATCCCCTCCGGGACGTCAGAGCCGTACAAGACGGCCAGCCCCGGTTCGATCTCGACCAAGGCCGTTCGTGCCCCATCCGGTCGCGGGCGATCCCCCGCCTCTGACATGTCCTCCGTAGTCATGACGGCATTGTGCACGTACGGACATCCACGACGGGGAGCCGACCTTCCCGGCCTTAACTTCGTGACCGCCGAGAAAGATCCAGCCAGCTACGCCCCGTCGTTAGGCGGCATTAGCGCGGTCAATGGCTCGGACTGCGCCAAGACCTCTCGAGGTTCGCGGTGGCCGACTTCGCGCGGACCAAGCGCGCCTATACACATCAACCACGAGAGATAGGCATCGGGCTTGGCAGACTCCAGATCCTTCCGGTTACGGCGCCCGCCTACCTCTTCGCTGCACCACGCTGCAACACTCAACTCCGATCATTGAGCGCGAGGCGTCGGCCCGCTATCCGGCAGCCTGACCACACTCGCCGCCTGACTGCTCGCACCTTGACCGTAATAGGTCGTCGGAGACGCGACCAACCATGGACTCAGCCCTCCCCGCGCTCCCGCATGCGTTGTCGCTTGTAGGCCATCAGCTCAGCCGCCTCTTCGGGGTCGATATCAGCCAAGAGCTCCAGGGACTCCCAATCCGTGTCCGGCATGGCCCTCTGCTCCGGTGCCACCCACGCACTGACCAGAGGGATCCCCTCCCACGCTCCCCCACGGGCGATGGCGACCACCGCGTGCGCACCGGAAAAGTCGAGCTCGACGCGCTCCACCGGGGCGTCCACGAAGTCTGGCATCCCCGTCAGCACGACGCCGGCGGTGATCGCAGCTGCCCGGAAGCCGTCCTCGTCGAACTCGCCCCGCACGCTCTGCACACAGGCGAACTGAGGATCCTCGACATCCGGCACAAGGGCGCGAGCGACTTCCGCCAGCCCGGGGGCGTCGTCGAAGTCGATGCTCGTCTCGACGGCGGACCACCGCCGAAGGCGGCTGCGCCACCGGCGCACTGCCCCGTCCGCTCGAGTGAGGTCGTCCTCGCTCCGCACGATGCTCTCGACCCGGGTGCGGCACCACCACGCGTGCCCGTTGGCGGGGGTGTCGCTCGGCTTCTCCGCGCGCCACAGCGCGCCATTGCCCAGCATCTCGGCCACCTCGTCGACCGCCTGCCACACCTGCGAAGGGGGCACCTCCGGGGCGGCGATGACGCTCAGGACGTCGACGGCGTCCTGGGAGAACGGCTTGGCCACCGCGACGAGTCCGGCGGCCTCGGTCCGGACGATCGTCTGCAGCCCACCATCGAGGACGAGGCGACCGTCCTCGTCGACGCGCAGGGGTTCGGTCCACCGTGGCTCGAGGACGAGGGCGGTGGCCAGGAGCAGCAAGGCGCTCTCATCGACCTGGATCGGGAACCGGTCGATGAGTCCACGAGTGTGCTCGGCGGCCCACTGGTCCAGAGCGGCCTGGTCCGGGATGGAGCGGTTGGCGTTGGACAGCGGCGTGGTGACACCCTCCGCCACCCACGCGCCGAACGTGGCGGCCAGGGTGGGGTGCGGCTCCGCCAGCAACCGACGCGCCAGAGCGCTCGCCTCGTCGGTCGGCAGACCGAGGATCTCCGCGAGGCGCTCCCCGTCCTCGGCTGTCACGTGCTCCGCGACCGAGGCCAACAGCAGCCACAGCCCGGCGTGCGAGACGACTGACGTCTCGGCCTGGTCGAGGTCACCCCGGCACCGTGCGGCGAACCGCGTGACCGCGGAAGCAGCGGAGACATCCGGCGCTGCCCACCCGTCGAAGTGCGGACCCGGGTCCTCCACGGTCTCCCGCTGACCACAGGTGAGGCACTCCGCGGTCCACATCCCGGGCGCGATGACACAACCACCGAGCCGCTGCCACGTACTGGCGATCACGTCCTCCGCCATCTCGTGCGACGGGAAACCCATCACGATCGAATGCGTCGCCACCGATCCGCAGCGACGGCACACGAGTCGAGGACCGCTCGGCTGATCTCCCCGGGCCATCACAGGTCCTCGAAGCGGACGCCGCCGGGCCACCCGAGGGCCGCCCACCCCGGGAGCGGTAGGTCACGGACCCCTCCCGAGTCCCAGACCCAGCCGGTGCCCCGGCCACCGGGGCCCACGGGGCGCGGCTGCCACGCGGCCCACTGCTCGGCCATCTCGCGCTCTTCTGGATCGAGGTCGTCGCAGAAGCCACCGCACTCCTCGCAGAACTCGACCTCCTCGGCCGCAGTCCCGTGCGACTCCTGCCACTCGGCAAGCACCCTCTGCGCGAGGCGCGCCAGTCCCCCTTCGCCCATGGTGTGCGACGTCGTGTCCACGGTGATCCCCGATCCCTCGTACCCCCGGTGGCACGGCCCGTGCCACCTCCCCTCGTGCACGATCAATCTAGGCGGGACCACCGACAGCCCAGTCGTCTCGGGTTGCTCCGACCCTCCCTTCGCTGACATCACCGAGCACGGCGAGAGGCGACGCCGGGCTCGGTCACCCAGCCGCGGTCTCCACCGGCAGCCCGGCCAGGCGCCACTCGAGCATGCCGTCCTGGAGTCGGCGGGCACCGACGCCCGCGCTGTCGAGCAGGGCGACCGCGTCGCTGGCCATGACGCAGTACGCGCCCCGGCAGTAGGCCACCACGTCCCGGTCCGCAGGCAGCTCCGGCCACCGTTCCTCGATCTCGGCGAAGGGCACCGACCGGGCCCCGGGGATGTGGCCGGCCTTGAACTCCTCGGGCAGTCGCACGTCGAGCAGCGTGACCTCGTCGGCGGCCATCCGCTCCATCAGCTCCTCGCGGGTGACCTCGTCGACGTCTCCCTCCCCACCGACGTGGAGGTATGCCGCCAGGGCGAGGTCGACCTCTGCCGAGTACTGGGTGGCCACCGACTGCAGGTTCAGGTAGAGGTCGGCGACCTCGTCCCCGGCCAGTCGGTAGTACACCTTCGTGCCCTGCTTGCGGGTGCGCACGAGGCTGGAGAGCTTGAGCACCTGCAGATGGGCGGAGACCGTGCTCATGCCGGCCCCGACCTCCGTGGCCAGCGAGTCCACGGTGCGCTCCCCCTGCGTCAGGAGCCCGATCAGCTCCAGCCGCTTGGCATTGGCGAAGGCCTTGCCCACCACCGCCAGGCTGTCGAACACCTTGTCTTGCTTCTCCCGTGGCATCGCCGCCCCCTCATCTGTTGCCTCGACCCTACGATCTCATCCGTGCGGCCCTGCGGGCACGGCCCCCGGTCACAGCGGCAGCGCGAACCCCTCGACCCAGGTCTGGACCTCCGCGAGCCACCGCTGCCACCACCCGGAGACCAGGAGCAGTCCGATCACCACGAGGACCCCGCCGCCCAGTCGCGAGATGAGGCGCGTGTGCGACCGCGCCCAGCCGAAGCGGTCCACCGCCCTCGAGTAACCCCACGAGGCCATGAGGAAGGGGATGCCCAGCCCCAGGCAGTAGACGAAGGCCAGCAGGGCCGCCCTCCCGGTGCTGCCGCTGACCGCACCCATCGTCAGGACCGCGGCCAGCGTGGGGCCGATGCACGGGGTCCACCCCAGCCCGAAGAGCGCTCCCAGGACGGGCGCACCGGCCAGTCCCGGGGCCGGTCGGACCCGGCTGCGCACCTCGCGGGTCGACAGACCGGGCACGAGCCCGGCGAAGGCCAGCCCGAAGACGATCGTGAGCAGCCCCAACACCACCTGGATGGTCTGGCTGTGCTCCCTCAACAGCGACCCGGCCGCCCCGGCGGCCACCCCCAGGAGGACGAAGACCACGCTGAAGCCCAGGACGAACAGGGCGGTCCCCGAGACGACCACTCGCCGAGATGCCCCGCGGTCGGCATCGACGTCCACGAGGCCGCTGACGTACCCGAGGTAGCCCGGCAGCAGCGGCAGCACGCACGGGGAGAGGAAGGAGACGAGGCCCGCCACCGCGGCCACGAGGACTGCGAGGAGGAGGGGGCCCTCGTTGATCAGCTCCCCCACCCCGGTGATCACCATCGTCACTGGCTCTCGCTCACCTCATCGACCTCGTACGTCGTGCCGTCCTCGCTGACGTACTCGTTGTCGTGCTTGACCAGCAGGTTGTCCGCCCGGAACGTCCCCTCGGAGACGACGCCCTCGACGATCGCGCCCTGGCCCTCACGGAAGACCCCGGTCGTCGAGCCGTCGTAGGTGACCGGCACGTCCGTCACCCCGTCGGTGATGGTGAAGGTGACGACCCCACCGTCGCGGTCGATGCTCCCGTCGGCCACCATGCCGCCGAGGCGCACCCGGTCCTCCGTGACATCGAGGACCTCCGACGGCGTGTGGTAGTAGACCATGTTGTCCTGCAGCCCGTTGACGACGAAGGCGCCCAGCACGAGCGCGCCGACCACTCCGACGATGCCCAGCCGTGCGCCGGCGGAGACCCCCCGGCGACGTCGCGGCGTGGGGGTGCGTGCACCGTCCGTCATCACGACGGGTCCTGCCTCGACCACACGACGTACCCGGCCAGGACCACCGCCGTGAGCAGGTAGCCGATCAGTGCGAATGTCATTGCGTGCCTCCTTCGTCATCTCGCGCCCCGGGGGTCCCGACGCTCACCCTCGTCACGCTCTCGACCGGTCCACGCTCCACGTCCAGCACCGCCGTCTGACGGGCGACCCGCTCCCAGACGAGCGCCACCGCCAGCAGGGTGAGGGAGAACGTGGCCAGCAGGAGCAGCAGGACCATCTCCGTGGGCATCGTCTCCTGGGGCCCGCCGGGGCGCAGCACGCCCGGCGGCTGGTGCAGCGTGCGCCACCACACCGTCGAGAAGTGCACCACCGGCACGATCACCAGTGCCAGCACGCCGAAGACGGCCGAGCGTCGGGCGTTGACCGTGGCGTCCTCACTGAGGTCGCGAACACCCAGATACCCCAGGTAGATCAGCAGCAGGGCCGCCGTCGAGACCAGGCGCGGGTCCCAGGTCCAGAAGGTGCCCCAGGTCGGCTTGGCCCACAGGCTGCCCAGCACCAGGGTCAGGCCGGCCATCCCGACCCCGACGCTCGCGGCGGCTCCCGCGATCCGGTCCCACAGCATCCTGCGACGGACCAGGTAGGCGATGCTGCCGACCGCCACGAGCGCGAAGCAGACATAGGCCGTCCAGGCCGTGCCGACGTGCACGTAGAGCAGTCGTTGCGCGTCGCCCTGGTACCGGTCGGCCGGAACGACGAGCAGGGCGAGCAGGGCGACGACGGCGAGCAGGGAGAGAGACACCCCCAGCAGGGCGGTACGCGCTCGGGAGAGGTTCATCGGGTACTCATTCCTCCAGCAACATCGGGAAGGTCGCCCACACGGCGACGAGCAGCATCGCGTCCGTCCCCGCGAGCGTCAGGAACCACGGCGCGAGCGACGAGTCGGGGGTCGTCAGCATGGTCCCGGCGAGCAGGATCGGCAGGGCCAGCGGCAGGATCAACGTGGTCAGCAGGGCGCCGCCGCCCCCGGCCCGGGCGCCCGCGACCATGACGCCGAGCGCCACCGTGACGACGGCGAGGCCCAGGGTCCCCAGCAGCGCCGCCGGCCAGGCGGAGGCCGGGAGGTGCAGGTCGAACAGGGCCGTGACGAGCAGTGCGGTACCCGTCCAGGTCAGCGCCAGACGCAGCCACAGGGCCAGGCACTTGCCCACCAGCAGGTCGGTGGGCCGCACGAGCCCCCGCAGCAGGTCCCAGGTCCCCTCCTCACGCTCGCTCGCGGCCACGTCCCGGGCCTGCGGCGCCGCGCTGAGCAGGACCACGAGCCAGATCGTGCCCGGCCCGACGGCGGCCATCGTGGCCGGCACCGGGCCGAAGGCGAGCCCGGCCAGCAGGACGGCGGCCAGGACGAAGGAGACGGTGACGACGGTGGTCTCGGGTGAGAGCACGAGCACCCGCATCTCGCGCCGGACCACGGCGGCGACCGGCGTGCTCACGGGACCACTCGCACGACCCGGCCCTCGTCGAGCGTGAGGGCCGTGTCGGCCGGCAAGGAGTCGAGACCGGGGTCGTGGGTGGCCACGACGACCGTGCAGCCACGCTCACGCAACCGGCGGACCGACTGCGCCACGATCTGCGCGCCGCCGGCGTCCATGTGGGCGCTGGGCTCGTCGAGGCACACCAGGTCGGCCCCGGAGACCTCGGCCACGGCGAGGGTGAGTCGGTCGCGCTGCCCGCTGGACAGCTCGGCCACCCGGCGTCGGGCGATCGACGGGGGCAGGCCGACCCCGACCAGCACGCTCTCCACACCGCCACGGATCTCCCCCGCGGAGATTGCCGCGACCGTGCGCAGCGCGTCCTCGACGCGGTCACGACGCCGCGCCCCGTCCCCGGAGGCGAGGAGCAGTGCCGTGGCGTCGGAGCGCCGCTCACCCGTGGTCGGGCGCAGCAGACCGCAGATGATGCGCAGCAGCGTGGACTTGCCGGAGCCGTTCGCCCCGCGGACCACGAGCAGGCTCCCCTTCGCCAGGTCGAGATCGATCGGATGCACCACGACCTGGCTGCCGTAGGAGTGGCTGACCCCCCGCAGGAGGCACGCGAAGATCCCCGGCACCACCGTGGTGGTGGCCGGGGACCCCTCGCGCGTGGCCTGGGTCATCGATCCTCGGCGGAGTCGTCGAAGTTGCCGGCGGGGTCGTTGAACAGGTACTCGGACGTGCCGGCGGGCTTCTCGGTGTCGGTCGCGTAGTGGGTCTGCAGGTAGGCGATGATGCGCTTCGCCGTCGCGTCGTCGATCGGCGCTCCGTACTGCTCCCGCATCTTGGTCACCTCCGACTCCCAGTCCTCCTCCGTGAACCCCGAGTGCGTGACGATCGGGGCGAGCGAGTGGCAGGCCGTGCAGTAGGACTGGACCAACCCCTGGTCCTCCCCTTGCGCGAGCACCAGGTCGGCCCGGGGCAGGTCGTGCCCCTCGGCGACCGAGACGTCGCTCTGCCCCACCGACTGCGTCCGCAGCCCCACCACGGCGTAGACGCCGATCGCGATGATCGCTACGGCGACCAACGACAGGGAGGCGAACCACGTCACCCGGCGCCGCCGGGTCCGGAACGGGGACGTCCCGGTCCCTGCCTGGGTCGCCTTGTCCTCACTGCTGTTGTCAGTGCTCATCCGTCCTCCACCATGATGTGCGCGGCGTACAACCGGGCTGCGGTCTCCTTGCGTCCGCCGTTCTCCCGCACGTCCTCGGAGACCTCGACCGCCTGCTTCTCACCCGTCGTGCTCGTCGCACGACACATCACCGTGTGCTTCCCGGGCTCGTCGAACTCGATGTTCGCGCGCCACACGCGCCAGGTGTACTTGCCGTACGACTTCTCCAGCTTGGCCTTGTGCCAGCTCTTGCCGTCGTCGATCGAGTAGTCGACCTGCGCGATGCCGTCACCCTTGTCGTAGGCGACACCGGTGAACTCGATCGGTCGACGCGGCGGGACCGTGGTCCCGTCCGTGGGGGTGGTCACGAAGGAGTGCAGATTGAGCTTGTTGGGGGTGGCTTCCCGCCCCGACCACTCCATCGGGTGGTTGGTCTTGCGGATCTGGATCTCGACGAGCTGCTTGACCCACGGCGGTGCGTAGGTCCCGGGCACGACCAGCCGAACCGGGTAGCCGTTCCAGAACGGGATGTCCTCGCCGTTCATCTTCAGCGCGACGAGCGCCTCGTCGGGGATGGTGTCGAGGATGTAGGAACGCCAGTACTGCGGCTTGGTCATGGAGATGAGCCGTCCACCCCGGAAGGCGACGAACTCCGCCGAGTCGTCGACACCCACTTCCTTGAGCAGGTCCTTCAGCGGGATGCCGGTCCACTCGGCGGCCGAGAGGTCCCCCTTCGTCCACGGCATGCCGGGGATCATCGGGTGGTGCAGGCCGCGGCCCTGACCGGAGCACATGCCCACGGCTCCGACGGTCGTCGAGGAGCGCGCCAGCAGCTCCTCGTAGGTGAAGGTCACCTCGTTGTGCGCGGCGTCGCCACCGATCTTGAGGGTGTAGTCCTTCGGGTCCACCTCGAGCACGTCCGCCTCGCGGTAGCGCACGTAGTAGTAGTCGTTGTCCGTGTACGGATAGTTCTTCTCACCGATGAGCTTCTCGGCGGGCGTCTCGTAGTTCGGCGGGCGGTCGTAGACCTGCCCCATCGGCTTCTTCCCCGGCAGGGAGACCAAGGGGTAGGGGGTACCGACCTCCATCTTCAGGTCGGCCGCCGTGATGAGTTTCTTGCTCGCGGCCTGGGCGCTCTGCTCACCCAGGCCGGACGAGCAGCCTGCCAGGGCTGACAAGCCGATGACGCTCGCGCCACCGAAGAGCAGCTGTCGACGGTCCATTGCTTCCTCCCTCGTCACCGGTCCGCAGCCGGGGAGCTGCTGGACTGCGATGTGCTCTCACCACTGGGGGCGGGTGAGTATCTGTTGGCTGAATCGGCGCCCGGCATGGCCTCCGGGCTCGAGAATCCCATGATGTACTTCGCCACGCGGGTGCGCTCGTCCTCGGTGAGCAGTGCGGCGAAGGGGGGCATGGCCGTCCCGTGGCGCCCCTCGCCGATCACCTCGGCCAGGCCCTCCGCGGACTGCCCCGCCATCCACTGGGGGTTGCGGAAGTTGCGCGGCTCGGGGTCCAGACGACCCGCGGCCGGCCCCTCGCCGTCGCCGTCCACACCGTGGCAGGAGGCGCAGTAGGCCTGGTAGGTCCGCTCGGCCCACCCGCCCTGCTGCGGGTGCTCCCGCTGGGGCACGCCGGCCATCTGCCGCAGGTACCGCACGATCGAGCGGGTGTCGTCGTAGGTCAACTGGTCCCCGAAGGCGGGCATGGCGGTGTTGGGCAGGCCCTGGGTGACGGTGTTGATCAGCTCGTCGTCGCTCTTGGAGTTCAACCACCCGGGGTTGTTCAGCGCGCGCGGCTGGGTGCCGAAGGCCGCCGCCGCGTCCCCCTCACCATCTCCATTCGCACCGTGGCAGCCCGCGCAGGTGGCGGCGTACAGCTCCTTGCCCTTCTCGACGTCCTCGGAACCCATCGGTGCGTCCAGCGCCACCCGCGGGGACAGACCCCGGATGTAGGCGACGGCGGCCCAGATCTCCTTCTCGCTGAGCCGGTCGGCGAAGGAGGGCATGGCCGTGCCGGGCACCCCTCGCTGGATCGAGGTGTAGAAGACCCCGTCGGACTGGGAGGACATCCACTCGCTGTCGGTGAAGTCACGCGGCGGGACATCCATCCCGACCTCGGCCCACGCTCCGTCGCCGTTCCCGGAGCCGCCGTGGCACACCTGGCAGTTGGCGGCGTACACCTCGGCTCCCTTCGCCACCAGCTCGGTGTCGTAGGCCGCCGGCTCGGGTGCGGTCAACGGTGCGGCGCCCTCGCCCTCTTCGTGCTCCGCGGGACCGGCGCCCGTCCCTGCCGCGGAGGCATCGCTGCTGGGGGTGAGCTCCTCCGTGTGGGTCGAGGTGGTCAGCAGGTAGGCACCGCCGCCGATCGCCAGCGCGATCATCACCACGAAGAAGAGATTGGTCAGACGCATCTTCATCGGTTCTCCTCCTCACCGGGTGATTTGGTCGGCTCGTGGCCGCCCCACCGCTCACGGTCCCGCTCCAGCATCTCGTCGGCCGGGACCTGCAGTCGCTTGCGGAAGCGTCGGCTCACGAGCCCGACGACGGTGAAGGCCAGGATCAGCACGACGCCCAGGACGACGATGCCGAATGTCACGGTTGCGCTGCTCATGTCACAGTTTTCCCTGCTCGCCGTCGGTCTGCGGCCCCGCGACCCGCATGTTCTCGCCCAGCGACTGCAGGTAGGCCACGAGTGCCTCGCCCTCACGCGTCGGGGTGACCTCGCCGTCGGGGCCCTCGTCGAAGAGCCACGGGTAGCTCGGCATGATCGAGTCCGGCACGGTGCTGCGGGGGTTGTAGAGATGGGCCAGGTGCCAGTCGTCGGAGTAGACACCGGCGAGGCGGGACAGGTCCGGGCCGATGCGCCGGGTCCCCCACTGCTGCGGGTACTGGTCCTGGTACTCCCACGCCTCCGCGGCCTGGCCCCAGCGGACCTCGTCGGCGTCGGTCGTGCGCACGAACTGCGAGTGGCAGTAGGCGCACCCCTCGCGCTGGTAGATCTCGAAACCGTGCTGCTCCTCGGCGGTCATCGCCTGGTACGTCTCCGGCGTGTTCTTCTCGACCTGGTCGCCGATCTCGAGTGCCGGCAGCAGGCCCAGCCCGATGAACGAGACCAGCAGCGAGCCCACTCCGGCGAAGAGCAGGATCGACTCGAAGCGCTCGAAGCGCGTGTACCAGCCGGTGTGGGCCACGTCCGTCTCCTCCTCAGCCATGCTGCACCGCCTTCTTGGCCGCGGCGACGTCGACCGCCTTGTCGGCCACCTCGATCTCCTCGACCGGCTTCGCCTTGTGCAGGGCAGCGATGAAGAGGATGAATCCGATGAACAGGGCCGTACCGCTGACCGATCGCGTGATCCATCCGGGCATCGAGGCGGTCACCGAGTCGATCCACGGGTTGCCGCTGAGCCACATGGACGCCTGCTGCAGCCCCACGATGGTCAGGTCGATGATCATCGCGGACAGCGCGAGCGTGGACACCCAGAAGGAGGAACGCGCCAGCGCCGGGTCGGGCATCCGCCCGGAGACCATCGGCCAGAAGTGCAGGATGCCGCCGAAGACCATGAAGGTGGCGAAGCCGGCCATGGCCATGTGCGAGTGCGCGATGACCCAGTCGGTGAAGTGGATGACCTCCTGGACCGGCATGCCGGCCTGGTAGGCGCCCTGCAGGGACACGAGGATGTAGAAGAACAGCGCCATCCACACGAACCGCAGCGGCAGGTACGTCACGACCATCCGCGCCGAGCCCCGCAGGCTGGCGTAGAGGTTGACCACGACGATGACCACGGTCAGGCCCATGGCCACCGAGGCGGCGATCGCACTCGTCTGGGCGTGCATCGGGATCGGCGAGAAGGTGTAGTGGTGGATCCCGTTGAGCGGGTAGAAGTACACCAACCCCCAGAAGCCGATGAGCGACATGAAGTGGCTGAAGATCGGCCGGCCGGTCGCCGCCGGGATGACGTAGTAGGCGATCAGCAGCGCCAGGGGCGTGGTGAACATGCCGACCGCGTCGTGGATCCACAGCCCGGACAGGACCGCCCCGGTCGCGCCGGGCGTGACGAAGGGGGGCAGGAACTGGCCGATGATGAAGGCCACCGGCGTGAAGGTCAGGGCCAGCAGCAGGTACCAGCTCGCGACGTAGAGCGAGCTCTTGGCCTCGCGGCGCTGGCGGATGTACGGCGTGCACAGCTGCACGGCGAAGGCGAGGAGCCCGATGATGATGAAGACGTCGATGACGGCCGGGAACTCGCCCCACTCGACCGACTGCATCAGTCCGATGGACACCAGGACCCAGCCACCGATGACGACGCCGACGTTCCAGAACCAGAAGATCGCCCAGCCCAGGCGCTCGCTGAGGATCGGGCGGTTGGTCAGCGTCGGGACGGCGAAGTAGGCGAAGGCCATGAACCCGTTGACCAGCCAGGCGAGCAGGATGCCCTGGACGTGGTTGGCGCGGGTGCGGCCCCACGTCGACCACTCCTGCTGGCCCATGAACTCCGGGTCGTGGAACTTCCACGCGGTGATCAGACCGAACAGGGCCGCCACCAGCAGCAGCCAGAGGCCGGCCAGCGCGTGGGCCCGGATCAGCTTGGCGGGGATGGGCGCCGGCTCCTTGAAGACGTGCGGCATGTCCGTGCCGGGCACCGGCTGCCCACGTGGGACGAGCTCGTCCGAGGCGTCCTCGTCCGTGACGTTGCGGCGTGCGGTCAGGCTCACTGGAGGGCCCACCAGGTCCACGGCACGGCCAGGGCCATGACGGCGATGCAGAAGAGCAGCACGGTGCGGGGCGGCGGTGGCCAGTTGCCGGCCGACTCGGTGTACCGCTCCGGATTGGCATCTCGGTGGCGGGACTCCGTCTCGTCCACGTCGGGCCCGTCGTGGGTCGGACTCATCGTGCGAACTCCTCCTGTGGCGTGTGTGTGGCGAATGAGGTCATGGCGGCCGGCTCGGGCACGACATCCACGTCCTCGACCATGCCCATCTCCTCGTGACCGGGAAGCGTGCACAGGAAGGTGACCTTCTCCAGCCCGCTCAGGTCGACGGTGATCGTCTGCTCCTCCCCCGGCGCCAGCACCCGGGTCGCCCCCAGGACCTCCTCGCCGTCGAGCAGCTGCAGGTCGTGATCGGTGCTCCCCGCGTTGGTCACGGTGAGGGTCACCGTGGTGGCGAGCAGCGCGCCGGCAGAGCGCGTGAACGAGTAGTCGACGAGCCCGACGCGCACGTCCGCGGACGGCGCACCCTCGGCACTCGCGGACTCGTCCCCGCCGCCTGAAACACACCCGCCGAGCAGGAGCGCCACCACCGACAGGGCGGCGACGGCAGGCAGACGACGGTGGCGCATGGACCCTTCATACCGGTTCGCAGCCGGAAATGGAGGATTTCACGCAGAATTCCATGAAATTTTGGAGAATGCGGCCCTCGCGGGTCGACCAGCCGCTCCCACCGAGTCGAATCACCCATCGCCGGCCTCCACCTCGAGCTGCTCGGCGATGCCCTCGACCGCCTGGCGTCCGGGGTGCTCCTGCGGTGCCACGTCGAGGTACTCCCGGACCGCCCGCAGCCCCTCGCTGTCGTCCTCATCGGTCACTGCGAGGGAGCGCAGCAGCAGGGCGTCGACGTTGCGCGGCTCGTCCTCCAGGACCGCCTGGGAGTTCGTCCGCACCAGCTCCGGCCGACCGGCGGAGAGTGCCTCCGCGGCCAGGGACAGGCGCAGCCCGGTGTCCTCCGGGGCGGCCCGCACCCTGCTGCGCAGCTCGTCGAGCCGGCGCTGCGCGGCCTCGTCGTCGGGCGCTGCCGGAGAAGGATCGGACGAGCCGCCAGGGCCATCAGGACCCTCGGGGCCGGCAGGAGCCGGCGCCGAGCCGGTGATGAGGCCTCCGGTGGCACGGTCGCCGGTGTTGACCTGCAGGGACAGCACGATGACCATGCCGAGCCCGACGACGACGAGGCCCCACCCGGCGAACCTCGGCAGGCGCAGCCGCCCGGCGAGGACGAGGACGAGGACGATGCCGACGACGGCGACGAGGGCGGGCACGGCCCAGATGAGCCATCCCCCGCCGCTCGCGGGCGGCTGGAGCAGGACCCAGTCGCTGTACAGGTCGACGAAGTGGGTCCGGATCTGCTCGTCACTGCGTCCGGCGGCGATCTGGTCGTCGATGATCTCGCGCATGCTGCCGGCCATCGGGGACGTGGAGTCGGCGACGGAGAGCCCGTTGCACGTGGGGCACCGCAGCGACTCGGCGATGGCGTCCGAGCGCGCCGAGGGGGAGCTGGGCCCGCCGCTGCTGGTGTGGACGAGACCCGCTGCAGCGATGGCCAGCAGCGCGACGACGAGCACGTCGCGGATCAGTCGCCGAGCATCGGGACGACGTTGTCGCTCACCCACTGGCCGGTCACCTCCCCCACGAGTCGTTCGCGCACGCGACCTTCCGGGTCGATGACGAAGGTCTCCGGGACCCCGGAGGTCGCCCAGGCGACGGCGATGTGGCCGTTGGGGTCACGGATGCTCGGGTAGGCCTTCCCGCCGAGCTCCTCGAGGAACTCACGGGCCTCGTCGATCCCGTCCTGGGTGTTGATCCCCAGGACGGTGAGCCCGCGTGGCCCGAGGGCGGTGGCAGCCTCCTTGAGGACGGGGTACTCCGCGCGGCACGGGTAGCACCACGAGGCCCAGACGTTGACCAGGACGACGTCCCCGCGGAAGTCGGCCAGCGCGACCTCCCCGCCGTCCAGCTCGGGCCCGGACAACGCCGGGGCGGGTTCACCGACGACGAGGTTCGGTGTGGTCTGCGCGTCACCCTCCAGCGTGCGGTACCCGGCGAACGCGCCGCCTCCGATGATCGCCGCGGCCGCGGCGACCTTGATCGCCTTGCGACGGGTCGTGGTGGTGGCCGGCTCGGCGTCGGTGCGCGCGGGCTCGTTCCTCGGCTCGGTCGTCCTGGGCTCAGTCATCGGTGCCCTTCGCTCCGGCGGGGACCGGGGTCGGGGTGGACGCGCGCTCCTCGCGCCGACGGGTGCGACGCTCGGCCCGGGAGGGCCAGGCGGCGAGGAGGGCGCCGGCGGTGATCACGCCACCGGAGAGCCACAGCCAGGTCACCAGGGGGGTGACGGCGATCTTCACGTGGGCCTGCTGCGCGTCCGAGTCCGCCGAGGAGACGGTGAGGTAGGCGTCGGCCAGCAGGTCGCTGTGGATGGCCGGGCGGCCGATGGCTTCGTTCATCGACGGGTAGAAGCGCATCTGGGGGGCGTACTCACCCAGGGTGCCCCCTCCCTTCGTCAAGGTGGTCTGCGCACCGATGACCATGAAGCGGTCGGTGCGCTCCCGGGTGATGTCGGTGAGGGTGGCGGTGTAGCCGCCCACGCTCACCGACTCCCCGACCTCCAGGGTCGCCTCGCGGCTCTGCTCGAGCGTGCCGGACGCCGTGACGGCGGCGACGGCCAGGAAGATCCCGGCGTGCACGAGCATGCCGCCGTAGCGGCGACGGCGGGTGACCAGCACGCGGCGGCCCGCCCGCCAGCGCGACTCGCCGGAGCGACGGGCCGTGCGGACGTCGCGGGCCAGCAGGACGCCGAGGGCCGTCACGGCGAAGGCGACGGCGCCGTAGCCCAGGCTGGCACCGATCCCGCCACCGACGAGGAAGGCGGTCGCGGCGACGACCACCAGGCCCACGACGGCGGGAGTGCGCAGGAGGTCGACGACCTGCTGGCGCTCCACACCGCCCCAGGGCACGAGGGGCCCGATCCCCATGAGCACGATGACCAGCAGGGCGATCGGGACGACGATGTCGTTGAAGAAGGGGGCGCCGACGCTCGAGGGACCTCCCCCGGCCGCTTCGCGGATCAGCGGGAAGACCGTGCCGATGAGGACCGTCACGCCCAGGGTGACGAAGAGGACGTTGTTGACCAGCAGGACCGCCTCACGGCTGCGCACGGCCTCGATGCCGCCGGGCGACCCGAGGCGGTCGGAGCGCCAGATGAGCAGGCTGACGACCGCGAGGACGACGAGTGCGATGTACGTCAGGAACGCCGGCCCGATGGTGCTCTCCGTGAAGGCGTGCACGCTCGCGACGACGCCGCTGCGGGTCAGGAAGGTCCCGATGAGCACCATGACGAACGTCGCCGCGGCGAGGGTGATGTTCCAGACCCCCAGGATCTGGCGTCGCTCCTGCACCATGACGGAGTGGATCAGAGCCGTGGCGGTGAACCACGGGAGGATGGACGCGTTCTCCACCGGGTCCCAGGCCCAGTAGCCGCCCCAGCCGAGGACGGCGTAGGACCACCACATCCCCATGAGGATGCCCATGGTCAGGCAGGTCCAGGCAAAGAGGGTCCACCGGCGAAGGGGGACGAGCCACTGCCGTCCCGTGCGTCCGGTGATCAGCGCGGCGACCGCATAGGCGAAGGGGATGGTCAGCCCGACGTAGCCCAGGTACAGCAGGGGCGGGTGGATGGCCATGAGCGGGTGGTCCTGCAGCAGCGGGTTCGGGCCGGGGCCGTCCGCGGGGACGGGGCTCATCCTGCCGAAGGCCGAGCTGGTGAACAGCGCCAGACCGAAGAAGAAGACCATGACGCTGGCGAAGGTGGCCATCATCCACGCGTGCAGGTCGGCCACCCTGGGCGCACGGCGCGCCAGGGCGAGTCCGTAGCCGGCGAGGACCACGAGCCACAGGAGCAAGGAGCCCTCGAGCGCCGCCCACAGGCCGGTGATCCGGTAGTAGAGCGGCACGGCCGTGCCGCTGTTCTCGGCGACGTAGCGCACGGAGAAGTCGTTGGTCACCAAGGCGATCTCCATGACGACCGCGGCGGCGAGCGCTGCGATGAAGGACAACGCCATCATCAGGCCCGCCAGCGGCTGGGCGCTGGCGCGACCGCGCGCGACCATCACCCACAGCCCGAGCGCCACGACCGACGTCCCGACACCGGCCGCGACGGCGATGGGACCGAGGATGCTGAGCATGACGAGGAGATCCTCCAGAATTCTTTGGACCTTTGGAGGGAGCGTAACGCATGGCTCGCGCGCTCCAGCAGGTCACGGCCCCCGACCGGTGAACGGTCGCGGGCACCCTCGGCCCGGTCGTGGAGGAGCTCGACCGGGCCGGACCCGATCCTCTAGCCGCGCGTCCCCTTCACGAAGTCGGCGACCACCTCTCCCAGCTCACAGCCGGCGTCCTCCTGCAGGAAGTGACCGGCAGCGGGGATGACCGGGTGGTCCAGACCCTGTGCACCGGGGACGTGTCGCTTGAGGATCGGACCCATCGCCGCGGTGATGGGGTCGCTGTCGCTGAATGCGACGAGGAAGGGCTTGTCCCACCGGCCCAGCTCCTCCCACGCGCGACGGTTCGCCGTCGTTGCCGGGTCGTCGGGCGAGGTCGGCACCAGTCCGGGCATCGCCCGGGGGCCGGCCTTGTACGCCTCGTCCGGGAAGGGCGCGCCGTAGGCGGCCCGGGCTTCGGCGCTCATCTGCTGCGCACATCCCGAGGCGACCAGCCGGCCGACGTCGAGGACCTCGGCGCCCTCCACCGCACGCCGGAAGTCCCACCAGACGGGCGGCATGTCGTGGTCACCCGTCGGCAAACCGGTGTTGGCGGCCACGACCGAGGCGAACCGGTCCGGGTTCTCAGCGACCAGGCGCAGACCGATGAGCCCGCCCCAGTCCTGGCCGACGAGGGTGACGTCCCGCAGGTCGAGCACGTCGAGGACGAGGCTGCGCACCCACTCCACGTGCCGCGCGTAGGAGTGCGCTGCTGGATCGGTCGGCTTGTCCGAGCGGCCGAAGCCGACGAGGTCAACCGCGACCGAGTGGACGCCGGCGTCGGCGAGCGTCGTCATCACGTGTCGGTAGAGGTAGGACCAGCTCGGCTCCCCGTGGAGGAGCAGCACCGTGGGTGCGTCGTCGGCCGACGGGCCGGCCTCGACCCACGCCATGCGCAGGGTGCCGCCGTCCTGGTCGGGGACGTCGGCGTAGCGGGGCTCGAGGTCGAAGTCGGGCAGGTCGGCGAATCGGTCGTCCGGGGTGCGCAGTGTCTCCATGCCGGGAGCCTACGAGCCGGAGCCGGCTAGCGACGGTCCAGACAGCGACCACGGCGGTAGGCTCACGTTCGCTATGGCAGCAGACCCCGACCTCGGCAGCATGGTGTCGGTCGACACCGTGCTGGCAGTGCTGGACCTGATCGTCTCGGACGACGTGTCCGGCTCGAGCATCCACGCCGCCCTCGCCGGCGAGGACCTCACCACCGATGCGGCTGCCCGGATCGAGGAGCAGGCCGACCACGTCCGAACGACCTTCCGTCGGTGGCGACGACGCGAGCAGGAGCTGTCCGCGATTCTCTCGGGGGTCCGGGAGCTCGTGGAGCTGCGGGACGTCGACGAGCTCCTGGCGCGACTCGTCGACCGCGCCCGCGGACTGCTGGGCGCCGACGTGGCCTACCTGACGGGGCACCACAACAACGCGCTGCGCGTCCGCACGACCTCGGGCGTGGTCGCGCCCGAGCTGCGCGAGCTGGTCGTCCCCGTGGGCATGGGACTTGCCAGCAGGGTCGTCACCCACCGCTCACCACAGTGGACGACCTCGTACCAGGAGAACGAGGAGATCCCCCACGATCCGGACATCGACCGTGCCGTCGCCGCCGAAGGACTGAAGTCCCTGCTCGGTGTCCCCCTACTCGCGGGCACCGAGGTCCTGGGAGCGCTCTTCGCCGCAAACCGGAGCACCTACGAGTTCAGCCCGGACGAGATCGCCCTGCTCGGCGCCTTCGCCGACCATGCGGCCGTCGTGCTGCAGACGGCCCGGCTGCTGGATGCTACCCAGTCGGCTGCTGAGGCCGCTCGGGAGGCAACCACCGTCCTCTCCCAGAACCTGGCCGCGACCGAACGGTCCAGCCGGGTACACGAAGACCTCACCTCCGTCGTGGTGAGCGGGGGTTCGGCCCAGGAGATCGCCGCGACCCTCAGCAGCTCCCTCGGCCGACGGGTGGTGGTGCTTGATCGGCACCTCTCCCCCATCGCCGACGCGCCATCAGCGGACGGCGCCTCCGGGGTCGCTCGGGGCGCCCGATCCGCCGCCGTGCACACGGCGATCGACCAGAGCAGGCACTCGGGCCTGTGCGTGCCGGTCGACGGCCCCGGCGAGGGATGCGAGTTCGTCGTGGCAGTGGTCACGGCCGATGCGATCCTCGGTGCCCTGCTCCTGGGCAGCGGTGACCTGGAGTTCGGTGCCGTGGAGCGGCGGACCGTCGAACGGGCCGCGCAGATCATGGCCCTGGTGACGCTGAAGCAGGATGCGATCATCGCCGCCGAGAACCGGGTCAGCGACGAGCTGTTGTCCGATGTGCTCAACCCCCGCACCCCGAACAACGAGGCGATCATCGCGCGCGCCCGCAACCGTGGCATTCACCTCGACCAGGTCCGCTCCGCGGTGGCGCTGAGGCTGCCGGACGACCTGCACCACCGCTCGCTGAACGTCCTGCGTCAGATGACCTCGACCGTCCTCGCCGGCGAGGAGGGCGATCTCCTGGTCGCCCTGACCACGGAAGAGGACCCCGTCGCGGCGGCCGACCTGACACGCCAGCACCTGTGCGGCCACTCGATCGCACCGGTGCTGGCCGTCGGTGGCCCTCCGGCCGAGACCGTCGACGACGTGGGTGACTCCTTCGAGACCGCCCGTCGGTGCGCCGCGCTCCTCGACGGCCTCGGCCGCATCGACGGGGTCGTCGATGTGCGCGCGTACGCGCCCTACCTGGCAATGTTCGGCGACGACGCCACCACACTGACGGACTTCATCGACGTGGCGATCGGTCCCGTCCTCACGTGGGACGCCGAGCGCGGGAGTGAGCTGCTGATCACTCTGCACGCCTTCATCGAGGCCCAGTCCAGCCCCACCCGGACGGCCCGCCGACTGCACGTGCACGTCAACACCGTCCTGCAGCGACTGGACCGCATCGCCACCCTCCTGGGAGCCGACTGGCGCGAGCCGGAGCCGCTGTTCCGGATCACGGTGGCCGTCCGCCTGCACACCCTCGCGCGCGCCACATAGATCATCCACACATGTCCCGGCATGGAGTGCTGGATGATCCATACCTGTGTTCCACGTCACCCGGTCCCTAGCCTGAGATCCGACGGCGGCGAACCGCCGCACGGCGACCCCTCGTGACGCAACGATGCGCACGGCGAGAACGGAGCAGCACGTGGCCAGGACCAGCAGGCCGACGGGATTCCGCCAGGAGTCCCCCTCGGGACGACGCGACATCGCCAGCGAGGCCGCCGGACTGCCACCGGGATCGCTCGAGGCCTTCACGGACGAAGGGGGGCTCGGCGCCGACCGGGCCGATCACATGATCGAGAACGTCGTCGGTGTCTTCGGAGTACCCGTGGGGCTGGCCACCAACTTCATCATCAACGGCTCCGAGGTCCTCGTCCCGATGGCGACTGAGGAGCCCTCGGTCGTCGCGGCCGCGAGCAATGCCGCACGCATCGCCCGCGCCACCGGCGGCTTCCACGCCTCCTGCAGCGCCCCGGAGATGCAGGCGCAGATCCAGGTGGTGGACGTGCCCGACCCGGAAGCCGCGTGCCTGCGGGTGCTCGCTGCGCGCGAGGAACTCATGGTCGCCGCAGACGAGCAGGACACGGCGCTCGTCTCCTTCGGCGGCGGAGTGCGAGACATCGTCGCCCGCACCGTGCACACCCGCGTCGGCACCCACGTGGTCGTCCACCTCGTCGTGGACGTGCGTGACGCCATGGGTGCGAATGCCGTGAACACCATGGCCGAGGCCCTGGCCCCACGCATCGCCGAGCTGACGAGGGGCCGCACGCTCCTGCGCATCCTGACCAACAAGGCCGACCGCCGCCTCGCGCGCGCCCATGCGGTGCTCGATTCCGACGAGCTCGGTGGCCGGCAGGTGGTGCGGGACATGGTTGCAGCGGCTGCGCTCGCCGAGGCCGATCCCTACCGGGCAGCCACCCACAACAAGGGGATCATGAACGGCATCACCGCCGTGGCCCTGGCCACCGGCAACGACACCCGTGCCATCGAGGCCGGTGCCCATTCCCACGCGGTCACCGCCGACGGGCGGTACACGGCCCTCTCCCACTTCGAGGAGGACGCCGACGGCAACCTCTCGGTCAGCCTCGAGCTGCCCATGGCCGTTGGCATCATCGGCGGGGCCACCAAGACCCACCCGAGCGCGGGAGCGGCGCTGGCCCTGATGGGGATCACCAGCGCCGACCAGCTGGCCCACGTCATCGTCTCGGTCGGACTCGCCCAGAACGTCGCCGCCCTGCGCGCCTTGGCCACCGAAGGCATCCAGCGGGGCCACATGACCCTTCACCGGCGCAGCGTCGCCTCCGCTCCGTCGGACCACGCCGACGCGACCTGACCCGCCACCGCCCACCAAGGAGAACCGACATGCGATCAACCGATCGACTCGTGACGCTGCTGCTGGTGCTCGTCACCATCATGCTCGTCGGGATGCTCACCGCCTCGTGGCGAGTCGTCCTCTACCCATACCTCATCGTCATCGGCGTCATCATCCTGCTCGGCGTCGGCGCCCGGCGCAGGAAGGATGCGGTGTTGCTGGGGTACGGCATCGCCGTACCGGTCGTCTACATCGCCCTCTACATCTGGCTCGAGACCGCCATGGCCGACGACCCCGGCTCAAGCAGTGACCTGGTCCTCGGGCTCGTGCCCGCCACCGCCGTGTATTTCTTGGCCATCTGGCCTTTCGGTCTGCTCGTGGCCGCCTGCTACGCCTTCTTCCACCGACGCATCATGACCGACGCCACCACCGGAGCTGACTCATGAACCTCACCATCGTCTCGATCGTCGCGGCCTACCTGGTCGTCGTCCTCCTCATCGGTCTGTGGGCCACCGGCCGCACCAAGACGAGCGGCGACTTCTACATCGCCGGACGAAGCCTCGGCGTCGTCGTCATGGCGGTTGCCGTCTTCTCTTCCATCCAGAGCGGCTTCGGCGTCGTCGGCGGCACCTCGACGGTGACCGCCGGTGGTTACGGGTTCGTCTCCGGAGTCATGATCGCCACACCTCTCGGTTTCGCCCTGACCTGGCTCATGCTCGGCAAGCGGATGATGAACGTCGGGGACGTGGGCGAGATGTACACCGTCGGTGACGTGGCGGAGCTTCGCTACAAGAGCCCGGTCGCCCGCGGCGTCATGGGGCTGACCGTGGCCCTGGGCGTGCTCGGCTACCTCGGCACCCAGGTGCTGGCGATGGGCATCGTCGTGGCCGCCATCTTCGAGGTCAGCACCACCACGGGTGCCATCATCGGCATGGCGGTCCTCGGGCTGTACGTCGTCGGCGGGGGCATCCTCGCCGGCGTGTACACCGACCTCTTCCAGGGCGTGCTGATGCTGGTGGTCTCCTTCGTCGCCTTCTACTACGCGCTCGAGAGCGGCGGGGGCATCGCCTCGATGACTCGAACCCTGCAGGCCGAGGCACCCGACCTGGCGACCCCCTTCGGTCTGTCCCCGTGGGTGACCATCCCGTGCTGGATCTTCCTCTTCAGCCTCGGCGGCTCCGCCCAGCCGCACGGCCTGACCAAGTTCCTCATGCTCAAGGAGCGCGGCAGCCTGCGCTGGGGACCGCTGATCAGCGGTACCGGTTACGCGATCACCACGCTGATGGTCGTCGGGATCGGTTCTGCGGTTTCGGTGCTCACCCTGCGCGGTGAGTTCCCCGCGATGGACTCCCCCGACGAGTCGTTCACCCAGTACCTCACCGACTTCACTCCCCCGGTAGTGGCCGGTCTGGTCATCGCGGGCCTGCTTGCGGCGATCATGTCCACCGGGTCGAGCTTCCTCACCTTGGGTGCCGCCAGCGCCGTGCGCGACATCCCCCGCGCATTCAACATCACGGTCCGGCGCGAGCTGCTGTGGAGCCGTGTCGCGGTCGCCGTGCTGCTCGTGCTCTCGACCGCCTTCGCCCTGTACATCGGTAACGTCGTCGCCCTGCTGGGCACCTTCGGCTGGGGCACCTTCGCCGCCAGCCTCTTCCCGGCCCTCGTACTCGGGATGCTGTGGCAGGGCGGGACCAAGGAGGCCGCCATCTCCAGCGCCCTGATCGGCATCGTTCTCAACTTCGTGCTCGAGGTCGGTGGCAAGTACGGCTGGACCCCGCTCCCGGAGGGCGTGGTGGTCGGCGCCTTCGTCTTCGCCATCACCCTCATCGTCTACATCGGTGTCTCGATGGCGACTCGGGGTCGCGGCGCCGAGGTGGATCCCCACCTCGCGAGCGTCATCGAGGGTGGCTCCGGCCAGGCGCCCGTCCCTGCTTCGCAGACCGTCTGAGCGAAGGGAGGACAGCACCATGATCGAGAAGGTCACCGGAGCGACGTACGCCAGCCTGACGAAGGACTTCCGCTGGCCCATCCCGGAGCGGTTCAACATCGGCACGGCGTGCTCGACTGCCCAGGACCAGGACGCTCTCGCCCTGATCGAGGTCGACAGCGAGCAGACGCGCACGTACTCCTTCGGCGACCTCACCGAGCAGTCCGATCGCCTGGCCGGTGGGCTGCACCGCCTGGGCGTGTCCCGGGGCGACCGGATCGCGGTGATGCTGCCGCAGGGACTGGCATGCGGGATCGCGCACCTGGCCATCTACAAGCTCGGCGCGATCGCGATCCCGCTGACCCAGCTCTTCGGTCCGCAGGCGCTCGGATACCGACTGGGTGACAGCGGCACGACGGTGGTCATCACCGGGCCCTCCTCACTCGACCTGGTCACGGAGGTCACCCGCGACCTCGACGGGGTCGACATCGTCGTCGCCGGCGGCGAGCCCGCTGGCGAGCACGTGTCGATGGAGACGTTGATCTCCGAGGCCCCCGCCGACTTCGAGGCGGAGATGACCGGCCCCGACGATCCCGCGCTGATCATCTACACCTCCGGGACCACTGGGGCTCCGAAGGGTGCCCTGCACGCCCACCGGGTGCTGCTGGGCCACCTGCCCGGGTTCGAGCTGATGTTCGACTACTTCCCGCAGGAGGGGGATCGGATCTGGACACCGGCGGACTGGGCGTGGATCGGCGGACTCTACGACGTGTTGATGCCGGCATGGTTCCACGGACGGCCGGTCATCGCCACGCCGAAGGCACGGTTCGAGCCGGAGGCCGCACTCCGCCTGATGGCCGAGCACGAGGTCACCGCGACCTTCCTGCCACCGACGGCGCTGAAGATGATGCGGCAGGCGACACTGCCGGACCTGCCCCACTCCCTTCGCGTCATCATGAGCGGCGGGGAGCCCCTCGGTGGGGAGATGCTGGCGTGGAGCCGGGAGCGTTTCGGGGTCGACATCAACGAGATCTACGGGCAGACCGAGGCGAACCTCCTCGTGGGCAACAGCTCCGCCATCTGGGACGTCCGCCCTGGCTCGATGGGACGCCCTTACCCGGGGCATCGGGTCGCGGTGCTCGACCCCAGTGGGGAGCTGGCCGCTCCCGGCGTCGTGGGCGAGATCGTGCTGCGCTCCGATGACCCTGTGGTGATGCTGGAGTACTGGAACAACCCCGAGGCGACGGAGGGCAAGTTCGTCACCGTCGTGGATGAGGAGGGCCAGTCCCAACGCTGGTTGTGCACCGGCGACCTGGGGAGCGTTGACGAGGATGGCTACTTCTGGTTCAGCAGTCGCGAAGACGACGTGATCACCTCGGCCGGATATCGCATCGGTCCGGCCGAGATCGAGGAGTGCGTCCTCGGCCACCCCGCCGTGGCGATGGTCGCGGCCGTGGGGATCCCGGACGAGGTACGCGGGCAGGTCGTCAAGGTCTTCGTGAAGCTCGCCGGGTCGTACTCGGCCTCCGACGAGCTGGCCGATGAGATCCGGGCGCACGTGCGTTCGCGGCTCGCCGCCTACGAGTACCCCCGCGAAGTCGAATTCATCGACGAGTTGCCGATGACGACGACCGGCAAGGTGCGGCGGGGTGAGCTGAAGAACCGCACGTCATCGTGATGTCGCGGGATCGGACACTCGGATACCAACGCGGGCTAACATAGGTGTAATAATTTCTGCTTATGTTAGGAGCGTCGATGGCTCGTGAACGGCATCCGTGGGCCGTGTCCTGGGAATCAGTCCCCTGGCATCGCGATCCCGCCCAGCCGCTCTCCCGACGGCAACGCTCGCGGATCCGGCCCACCTACGACGCCGCTGTCCCAAGCACCATCGCGCCATTGGACGTCGACGCCGATCCGTCGGCTCTCGCTGCCGCCGATGACGCGCGAGCCGAGATCTCACGTTTCGATGCCGAGTTGTCGTCGATCCTTCCCGGGGCCGAGCTCGCTCCCCTGGCAGCCGTCCTGCTGCGGACCGAGTCGGCGTCGTCCTCCCAGATCGAGCACGTGACCGCCGGCGCGCGAGCACTTGCGCTCGCCGAGCTGCACCTCGCCAAACCAGGCAGCAACGCCAGTCTCGTGGCCGCCAACGTTGATGCGGTGACACGGGCGATCGAGCTCGCCGACTCGCTCACTCCACCTGCGGTCCTTGCTGTCCACGCTGCGCTCATGCACACCGAGACCCATGTCGCACCCGGTCATTACCGCACGGAGCAGGTCTGGATCGGCGGCACGAGCGCATCCCCGCATGATGCTGCCTTCGTCCCGCCCCGGCACTCGCGAGTGGAAGCGGCCATGGATGACCTGTGCACCTTCATGGCCCGTACCGACATTCCACTGCTTGCCCAGTGCGCCGTTGCGCACGCACAGTTCGAGACGATCCACCCCTTCAACGACGGCAATGGTCGAGTCGGTCGTGCCCTCGTGCACGCCATGCTCCAGCACGGCGGAGCCACCACTCGCGCAACAGTGCCCGTGTCAGCCGGTCTCCTGACCGACACCGACGGCTACTTCGCGGCCCTGACCGCCTACCGCACGGGTAACGTCAACCCCATCATCACGCGATTCGCCGATGCCACCTTGGCGGCCATCGGTAATGGCCGCCAACTCGCGCAGGACCTTGTCGAGATCCACTCGCGCTGGTCGTCCTCGATCTCGGCGAGGCGCACTGCGTCGATCTGGCGCGTGCTGCCGCGGCTGCTCAGTCAGCCGGTGGTCACGTCGGCCCTGATCCAACGCGAGATCGGGTTGTCCCAACCGGCAGCCGACCAAGTCATTGCACGACTGCGTGACGCCGGCATCCTGACCAAGGCCAAGGGCGGGCAGCGCTATGTGGCGTGGGTGGCCCAAGATGTCACCGCGGCCCTGGACGACTTCGCGCTGCGCGCCCGCCGCCGCTGAACCCCCTCAGTTGTCGACGAGGCGCGTCCTGGTGCCCATAACCTGCAGCTCGGCCACCGGCTCGTCCTGCAGGTCCGCGATAGCGCCGAGGTCCTGCCACGCGCCGCCGTTGACGCGGAACTGGCCGACGAGTCGGGCGTCGACCTTCACCGAGTGCGTGCCCGTGCTGTCGTAGGTGTGGGTGATGTCGCCATCCGGGTAGACCCCACCCGAGCTCTCGGTCCAGCCCGAGGAAGCGTCATCGCCGAAGGTGTAGCGGTAGTCCTTCGACGCGATCTTGAACTCGATCGTCCAAGACAGCAGCTGCACCGGCTTGCTGACGTCGCCCGGCTTCAGGCCTGCGCCCTCGGGCCACGCGGCCTGGTAGTACGTCGGCAGGTTGACCAGTGTCTTGTTGCCCACTGGCTGCATGGATACCTCGGGCTTGGCGAAGGGCAACGCCATGAAGGCTTCGCGGATCTGGCCGATCGTGGGCACCGGCGGGGGCGGAGCCGACGTCCGCGGGATCGTGGGGTCGTTGACGTCCGGTGGAGGCGGGTAACCCGGCAGGCAGGTCTGGGTCGGGCCGTACCACTGCTGGGTGCCCTCTTGGCGCCACCAGATCAGGCGAGGCGGGCCGGAGGCGTCTGGATTGGTATTGCAGTCGATGATCGTGGCGCTGCAGGCCGGGTCGAGACCACCGCTCGTGCAGGTGCGCTCCTTGGTCTCCCAGTTGATGTCAGGGGCCGAAGTGCTCACCCCGCGGGTAGACCGTTGCTGATCTTGGCCTTGCGGTCGTTGCTGCTTCTTCTTCTCGCCCTTCATAACCGATCGCTCGTCCACGTGGTGCGAAATCCGCCAGTTGTCCAACTTGGGGTCCTCGGCATGAGCCGCAGGGCTGGCGACCTGAAGTAGAAGCACGACAGCAACGAGGCCACCCCACCGGGTCAGGTGATGATGAAGCTGTCCACGACCTGCCACGACGACCCCTCCCAGTCCAAGTACACGATCACGTCGTATGACACTGCATCGGCTCGGCCGTGAGATTTGCCCGAGGAGTCGACCATGCGGTAGCTGGCGTCGGTGACGCTCAAAGTCACAGCGCTCTCTGACTTCCCATCGGTTTCCGAGGTCACCTTCACGTCATTCGCGACCTCGGTGGGGTTTATGTCCGATGTCCGCCCCTTCTCCATGTCAGCCTCAACGGAGTCGATGATCTTGAAACAGACGGTGCACTCTTCACCGGACATGGCCCTCAACCTGCTTGTCTTGCCGGTATCAAGTGCACGGCCTCCCTCCCTCCAGTAATACTTCGCAAATGCCACGGCCCCGTCCTGCGTGTGCTTGGTGGCGGCTTCCGGGAGATCGGGGGCATCGCTGGCACCACCCGATGACGACGACGAAGCCGAGCTGGACGACGAGCTCGAGCTGCTCGACGACGGCTCAACCGGCTGCGGGCTCGCGGTCGTCGACGAGCTGGAGGACCCCCCTTCGCCATCACCACCACAGGCGGACAGCGCCAGCACGGTCGCGGCCAGGACGGCCGCCGGGCGGTGTCGGACAACTCGCACGCGTGTTCCTCCCTCGGGCCTCCGAGCGAGGCCGCATCGGTGACCAAGGGTATTGAGATCTCGCCCGACCGCATCTCGAGTATCCACAGGCCTGCGCCACAATGACCGCCATGGAACGACTCCCCGACGGCGCGCACCTGCTGCGCGGCGGTGACCTCGGGTGCGCACGGTTGCTCGTCCTGCTGCGCCAGGAGGCCCTCGACCTCGACCCCGGGGCCGTGGTCCACCTCGAGACCAGCGACCCCATCGCCCCGATCGACCTGCCGGCGTGGTGCCGCATCACCGGGCACGAGTACCTCGGCCCGGTCGAAGAGGAGGGCGTGCCGCGGTACGGGGTGTGCATCTCGCCGCAGGCGAGGTCGACGGATCCCGCGTTTCCGTGGCGGGTGGTGGAGTAAGTCCCTTCGAGGCTCGGCCGCGGGCGGCCTCGCACCTCAGGGACCGTGGGGTGGTTTCGGGGTTCGCACCTCAGGGACCGTGGGGTGGTTTCGAGGCTCGCGCCCGGGGGCGCTCACACCTCAACCACCGCGGGACTTCAGCCAGCGGTGGGGGCCGGTGTGACAGGATCAGGTGTGGTCACCGCCACACCGATTCGCAGGGGGAAATGGCTTGAGCAACCGAGCCCAACAATTCATGGACACGGCCCGGCAGGTCGCCGACTCGAGCGGCATGGGCGAGATGGTCGACCAAGCCCGAGAGGGCGCCCAGAGCGCCGGGTTCGACCTCAACGCACGGGACTTCCCCGCCGCCCGGGGTGAGGGCGGATCGGCCGGCACCCGGATCAACGCCGAGCAGGTCTCCCTCGACGAGGCCGCCGAGCACCTCAGCCGCAGCCAGTACGAGATGGGCACCGACGGCCCGGTGCACGTCATCACCCCGATGGTCATGCCCAAGGGCGGGCGCCTGCGGGCGATGCTCCCCGCCGTGCTGCTGGTCCTCTTCGGCATCGTGGGCTCGATCTTCCTGCTGCCCTTCGGCCTGACCTCCGCGGTCTTCGGCCCGCACTACTGGCTGCTCGTCGTGGTCGCTGCGGCCTTCATGTGGTGGCGCCACGGCATGGTCATGGTCCCCGAGGGCTGCACCGCACTGATCAGCCGCTTCGGCAAGGTCGAGGACGAGGTCGGTCCCGGCCGGGTGACGCTGTGGAACCCGTGGAAGCGGGTCTCCTACATCGTCAACACCACCCGCGAGTACCCCTTCAACGCGCCGATCCGCTCGGCGCCCACGAAGTCTGGCGTCCAGGCCTCGGTCGACCTCTTCCTCCAGTTCCGCATCGTCAGCGCCCGCGAGTTCGTCTTCGTCCTCGGCGCCGTGCAGGGGTTCCAGGACAAGCTGAACAACGCGATCTCCGAGACCACCCGCTCGCTGATCTACGAGCAGGAGGCCTCGGGCATCTACGACCTCGTCGGCGAGAGCACCTCCCGGCTGCTCGAGCAGCTCAACGCCCAGTTCGCCCCCGCGGTGGAGCTGACGACGGCCAACATCACGCACGCCGAGCCGTCGGCGCAGGAGTACCGGATGGACCTCGCCGCACCGGAGATGATCCGGGTGGCCAAGGAGGCCTACACCTACGACTACGAGCTGAGCCTGAAGAAGGAGCAGAACGAGGGTGACCTGAACAAGGACCTCGCCTCGCTCAACGAGAACCTCTCCGCCATCCAGGCCGACATCGCCCGCTACCAGGCGCAGATGGACACCGCGCTGGAGCGCGAGACCAACCGGGCCGAGGCGGTCGCCCGCCAGCGCTTCGTCGAGTCCGAGTCGGACGCGAAGGCCAACGCGGCCCTGCTCGAGGCACAGGCCCTCGACATCCGCGCACTGAGCGCGGCGCTCGCGCCGGAGATCCTCGACTACCGCTACCAGCAGGACCAGCTGGAGAAGATGGAGTCGGTCTCCCACTCCCTTCCCCAGATCGTGCGGATCGGCGCGGAGTCCGAGAGCGTGGACTACCTGCAGATCGCCCGCCAGCTCGTCGGCGGCCAGGACCGCCAGCTCTTCTCCACCGAGGCCATGGAGTCCATCCGCTCGCGGCAGGGCGACATCTCCGAGCGGGTCTCCGCCCGCGAGGCGGACATCGAGCAGCTGCTGCAGGCCCCCGAGGAGACGGACGTGGAGATCCTGCCAACCTCGGAGACCCAGCTCGACACCGAGGGCGAGCAGCGCCTCGACGCGATCCGCCAGTCGGTCACCGACGAGAGCGTCACCGCCCAGTTCGGAGACGAAGGGGGCGTCGCACCAAGCGAGGCGACCTCACCACCACCGCCGGCACCCGAGGAACCACCGGCGATGCCGGCCCCGCAGCAGTACGACGTGACGGACGAGGGTGAGCAGGCATGAGCGACCAGATGATGGAGCAGGCCGTCCGCGCCTCACGCGGGCAAGGGATGAGCTCGATCAAGGAGGTCGTCTCCTCGTGGAGCGACGTCGCCCGCTTCCTGCGCGGCGGTGACTCCGGCTCGCTCGTGCCCGTCGTCATCCCCAAGGACAAGCGCGGCCTGCGCTGGACGGGCCTGATCTGGTTCGCCGTGTGGGCGCTGGTCAGCGGGATCATCCTCATGGCGACCGGCGGAGACGTCGCAGGTGGCATGGGCGGGGTGGCGATCGTCGTCGCGATCATCTCCGTGCTGCTGGCCGCCCTGTGGTGGTGGCGCTCCTCGATCGTCGAGATCGAGGAGGGCACGGTCGGTGTGCTGACGAAGTTCGGCGCGATCTCCGGCCCGGGCCTCTCCCCCGGTCGCCACTACCTGTGGCACCCGTGGGCGCGCGTGGCCTACGTCGTCGACGTGACCACGGAGATCCCCTACACCGCCCCGGTGCTCTCCTCCCCCACCCACGAGAACGTCCCGCTGAAGTCGATCGAGTTCTTCCTGCGCTTCCGCATCGTCGACGCGATCCGATTCGTGCAGACGATCGGCGCCGGCAACTTCGACCTCGTGCTGTCCAACTCGGTGCAGGACGCGATCCGCCAGCGCAGCCGCCAGGTCCTCACCGAGCAGGCCTATGACCTGCGCGGCAGCGACGTGAAGGACATGCAGGACCTGCTCAACCGGCAGCTGACCCGCTACGGCGTGCAGATCATGGGCTGCAACATCCCCGACGTGCAGCTGCCCGACACCTACCGGGAGCACCTGGCCACGCGCGAGCGGGTCGCCAAGGAGCTCGTTGCCTACGAGAAGGAGTGGGACCTGACGCGCAAGCGCCGGATCGACACCCTCCTGATGGAGATCGAGCGCTCCAAGAAGGTCCGCGACGCCAAGGTCGTCGAGGTCCAGGCCTCGCTGAACAAGGCCCGCAAGGACGTCGCCCAGATGCTCGAGGAGCGCGAGACCGAGGCGCAGAAGGTCCGCTACGAGATCGAGACCCGGGCGCGCACGAACCTCGTCGCCGCCCAGGGTGAGGCCAAGGCCCAGGAGCAGCTGGCCACCGCCTACCGCGACAACCGTGCGGTGCTGGAGTACGAGCTGGCCCAGCGTCGCCTCGACGTCGGCGCCACCCTGGCCGAGCACGCACCGCGGCCGGTCATCGTGCACACCGACGCCGGCAGCGGTGACACCTCGGCGCTGTCGACGCTGCTCATGGCGCAGCTGCTGCCGCAGGTCTCCGGCGAGGGCAGCACGCACCGCACGATCCGGCAGTCCGGGTCCGGCTCGGGTGGACAGCAGCAGTCGTCCGCCGCGATGCAGGAGGACGCCCGGCAGGCCGCCTCGAACGCAGCCCGGGCGTACCGGGATCAGCGGGGCGAGTAGGGGCCCGAGTCCCTTCGAGGCTCGCGCCCGGGGGGGCGCTCGCACCTCAGGGAGCGTGGCGAAGGGGGGTCGGAGACCACGGTCTCCGACCCCCCTTCGTCGTGTCCTCCGGTCAGCCGGGGCGGTGTCGACCGGGGCCCTTGTCGCCCTCCTCCGGGTCGTCGTGGTCGAGCTTGAGCTCGCCGGCGGCGTGCGCCGCGACCAGGGCGGTCTGTCCCGGGTAGCGGATCTCCTCGACGAGCTCCTGGACGAGCTCGCTGGGCTTGGCGGTGAACTGCGAGACGATGATGGTCACCAGCAGGTTGATCACCATGCCGACCGCGCCGAAGCCGGTCGCGGCGATATCGAAGATCCCCTCGTTGTTGCCCCAGATCTCGATGGTCCAGATCATGTAGAACAACGTCACGCCGATGCCGACGGCCATGCCGGCCGCGGCTCCTGCGGCCGTGCACTTCTTCCAGAAGATGCCCAGCACCAGGGTCGGGAAGAAGCTGGCACAGCCCAGGCCGAAGGCGAGCGCGACCACTTCCCCGGCGAACCCGGGCGGGTTGATCCCGAAGTAGCCGGCGATGACGATGGCCACGGCCATGGTGATCCGGGCCACGAGCAGCTGCTGCTTCTCCTCCGCCTTCGGGTTGATCCGCTTGTGGTAGACGTCGTTGGAGATCGCTGACGAGATCACCAGCAGCAGACCCGAGGCGGTCGACAGCGCCGCCGCGAGGCCACCGGCGGCCACCAGGCCGACGATGGGTGCCGGCAGGCCACCGATCTCCGGCGAGGCCAGCACCACGATGTCGTTGTTGATCATCACCTCGTTGGTGACGTCGGAGGCTGCCCCGGTGAAGTTGTACGTGCCGTCACCGTTGAGGTCGCGCAGCGGGGCGCCGTCCGGCCCGGTGATCAGCCCGACGTTCGCCCAGGTGGAGAACCAGGACGGCAGCTCCTCCGTCGGTGTGCCCCGCAGGTCGGTGAGGATGTTGTACTTCGCGAAGGCGGCCACCGTGGGGGCGGTCGTGTAGAGCAGCGCGATGAAGAACAACGCCCACAGCGCCGAGTAGCGCGCCGCCCGCACCGATGCCGCCGTGTAGAAGCGGATGATCACGTGCGGCAGGCCGGCGGTGCCGAACATCAGCGACGCGGTCAGCAGGAACATGTTGAGCTGGTCGGTGCCGGTCAGGGCCGAGGTGTAGGAGCCGAAGCCGAGGTCGGTCTGCAGTCCCTCCAACTCGTCCATGATCTGCCCGAAGCCGATCTGCGGGACCGGGATACCGGTCAGGCGGGTGGAGATGGCGACCGCGGGGATGAGGTAGGCGACGATCAGCACGCTGTACTGCGCCACCTGCGTCCAGGTGATCCCCTTCATCCCACCGAGCACGGCGTAGAAGAAGACGATCGCCATCCCGATGATGACGCCGATCGTGGGATCGACCTCGAGGAAGCGGCTGAAGACGACGCCGACGCCCGCCATCTGTCCGATGACGTAGGTGAAGGAGACGACGATCGCGCAGATGACGGCGATCAGCCGGGCGGTCTCGTTGTAGCGGTCGCCGACGAAGTCCGGGATCGTGTACTTGCCGAACTTGCGCAGGTACGGCGCGAGCAGCATCGCCAGCAGCACGTACCCGCCGGTCCAGCCCATGAGGTAGGCCGAGCCGGAGTACCCGTTGTAGGCCAACGCGATCAGGCCGGCCATCGAGATGAACGAGGCGGCGCTCATCCAGTCGGCGGCGATCGCGGCGCCGTTGGCCGGAGCGGGGATCCCGCCGCCGGCGACGTAGAAGCCGGCGGTGTCGGACACCCGGCTGCGGTAGGCGATGTAGATGTAGAGACCGAAGGAGAGCGCGACGAAGATCAGGGTCCAGAGCTGGATCTCGCTCATGAGTGGCGCACCCCTTCCTCGTAGTCGTCCGCGCCGTACTCACGGTCGAGCCTGTCCATCCGCCAGACGTAGATCGCGATGAGGGCGAGGAAGGTGATGATCGATCCTTGCTGGGCGAACCAGAAGCCCAGCGGGACGCCGAAGATCGACACCTGGTTCAACCATTCGGTGAAGAAGATGCCTGCGCCGAAGGAAACGAGTGCCCACACGACCAGGAGCACCGCCATCAGCCTCAGGTTGCGGCGCCAGTACTCGGTGCGTTGTTGCTGGTCCACGACAGACCCCTCCTTGGAGTGCCCGTGCGGCCCCGTTGCCGCCGGGAGCACTTCCAGAGAAGCAGCAGGTGGTACAGCAGTCAAGCATTGTGACGCGGGAGGCGGGTGGTGGCGGTCTAGGGTGCCCGGTATGAGCTCACGGCCCGCACGGCAGCGACGACGCCGGCCCCCCGGCCACGGAATGCTCCTCGGTGTGGCCGCCCTGCTCATGGTCGGTGCCTTCCTGCCGTGGCTCTACACCCCTCTGGGTGAGGTCAGCGGATTCCGCGGCCCGGGGCAGTGGACCTTCTACGTCGGCCTTCTCGCCCTCGCCGGTGGCATCGTCCGGCGACCGCGGCTGGCGGCCGCGCAGGGAGCGATCGCCGGCGTCGTCGCCGTCGCCCTGCCCGTGTGGCAGGTGGTGCACGTGCTGACGCTCGTGGGCACGCAGGGCTGGTACCCGGGGCCGGGTCTGGTCTTCAGCCTCGGTGGCGGCGTGCTCGCCCTCAACGCCGCCCGTCTCCTGTGGCTCGGGCAGGCCGACTGACCGACGGGTCGAACGGTCCCGAACCACGGCCGAGGTGACGGTTGGGACACGCCGGCCGTGACCCCCTTCGTGATCCCTCAACTACCAAACGGTAGCCGGTATCGTGGAGAGGATCCCCTACTCCCCGTAGAGGAATGCCCTACTCGCCGTATCGGAGTCAACGATGAACTCGGTCCTGCTCGCAGTCATCGGCGTGGCGATGATCCTCGCCGGATACTTCCTCTACTCGAAGTACCTCGCCACCCGCGTCTACCGGCTGGAGCCGAACTTCACGACTCCCTCGCACGAGCTGACCGACGGGGTCGACTTCGTCCCGACGAACAAGTACGTGCTGTGGGGCCACCACTTCACCTCCGTCGCCGGCGCCGCTCCCATCGTGGGCCCGGCGGTCGCGGTGATCTGGGGCTGGCTGCCGGCCTTCCTCTGGGTGACGGTCGGCACCATCTTCATGGCCGGCATGCACGACATGGGTGCGCTGTGGGCGTCGGTGCGCAACAAGGGCAAGTCCATGGGTGCGCTGTCCGAGCGGTACATCGGCGCACGCGGGGCGAACCTCTTCCTCGTCGTGATCTTCCTGCTGCTGCTCATGGTCAACGCCGCCTTCGCGGTGGTCATCGCCAGCCTGCTCATCAGCACCCCGACGGCCGTCATCCCGGTGTGGGGCGCGATCCTCGTCGCCCTGCTCATCGGTCAGGCCATCTACCGCTTCAGCTGGAACCTCGCGGCCGTCTCCGTCGTCGGCGTCGTCGCGCTCTACACGCTGATCCTCATCGGCGACCAGTTCCCCATCTCCCTCCCCGAGACGGTCATGGGCGTGCCGGACAACGGGGTGTGGATCATCATCCTCTTCGTCTACGCGGGCATCGCCTCGATCCTGCCGGTGTGGCTGCTGCTCCAGCCGCGTGACTACATCAACGGCCTGCAGCTCTTCATCGGTCTCGGCCTGCTCTACGGCGCCGTGCTCTTCGCCGGCCGCGACATGGTGGCCCCGGCCTTCAACGACAACGTCCCCGATGGCACCCCGAGCCTCGTGCCGCTGCTCTTCGTGACCATCGCCTGCGGTGCCATCTCCGGGTTCCACGGCATGGTCTCCTCCGGCACCAGCTCCAAGCAGCTGGACAAGGAGACCGACGCCCGGTTCGTCGGGTACTTCGGCGCCGTCGGCGAGGGCCTGCTGGCCCTGGGTGCGATCATCGCCACGACCGCCGGCTTCCGCACCCTCGCGGACTGGGAGGCCGTCTACTCGGCCTTCAACGAGGGCGGCGTCACGGCCTTCGTCGACGGCGGCGCATCGATCATGAACGCCGGCATCGGCCTGCCGACCACGCTCAGCGCGACCGTGCTGGCGACGATGGCCGTGCTCTTCGCCGCGACCACCATGGACACCGGCGTGCGCCTGCAGCGCTTCGTCGTCCAGGAGGCCGGTGACGCCATGCGGATGAGCATCGGCAAGGGCGCCGCCACGATCATCGCCGTCGGCGTCGCCCTCGCGCTGACCTTCGGCGCGGGTCTCGACGGCTCGGGCGGTCTGCTCATCTGGCCGCTCTTCGGCACGACCAACCAGCTGCTCGCCGGCCTGACGCTGGGCATCATCAGCGTGATGCTGCTGCGCAAGAAGCGCGGCGTCCTGCCCGTCGTGGTGCCGATGGTCTTCCTGCTGACGATGACGATCTACGCCCTCTTCGTCCAGCTGGGTACCTTCTACCGCGACAGCAACTGGCTGCTGCTCGGGCTGGACCTGATCATCCTCGTCGCTGCCGTCTGGGTCATCGTCGAGTCGGTCGGCGCGATGAACCGTGCCCGCAAGGGCGAAGGCGCCGACGACGAGGAGTTCGAGCGCGCGGGCGTCGCGCGGGACCGGTCATGACCTGGCTCGAGCGCTTCTCGGCCGGCCTGAAGGAGTTCTACTACGCGCCCTACCGGCAGGCATTCGCCCGGGCGAAGCAGGAGGAGGACGACCTCTTCATGATGCTCGTGCTCTCCGAGGCGCTCGGCGTGCCCAACCCGGCGAGCTACTACACCGCCGAGCTGCTGCCGGTGATGTACGACCGGGTGCACGAGTGGCACACCCGGATGGGTCTGGACCGCTCGCCGCTGGATCAGTTCTCGTGCTGCTGCTAGACGTCGTCGAGGGCCGCCGGGTCCTCTTCGTCGGCGGCAAGGGCGGGGTCGGCAAGACCAGCGTCGCCTCCGCCCTCGCCCTCGCTGCCGCGCGAAGGGGGCGGCGCACCCTCGTCGTCTCCACGGACCCGGCGCACAACCTCGGTCATCTGTGGGACCGCCCGGTCGGTGACGAGATCGTCCACCTCGCCGAGGGGTTGGACGGGGTGGAGATCGACCCGGCCCGCACCACCGACGAGCACCTGGCGGCGGTCGGGGCGACGATGCGCCGGCTGATGCCCGAGCACCTGCACGGGGAGGTCACCAAGCACCTCGACCTCGCCCGTGACTCCCCCGGCACGCACGAGGCGGCCGTCCTCGAGCGCGTCGCCGAGACGATCGAGGAGGCCGAGGGCCGCTACGACCTCGTCGTCTTCGACACCGCACCCTCGGGGCACACCAGTCGGCTGATGTCCCTGCCGGAGACGATGTCCGCGTGGACCGAGGGGCTGCTGCGGCGGCAGGACCGCTCGGAGAAGTTCGGCGCCGCGTTGCGCGGACTCGGGGGCCACGACCCCGACGACCCGGGCGTCTCGGTCCTCGGCGACCGGGAGGGCTCGACGCGCGGGCCGGACCGGCGCGGGCGGCGCGACCAGGAGATCCGTCGGATCCTCACGCGCCGGCAGACGCGCTTCACGCGGCTGCGCGAGCTGCTGCAGGACGAGCAGCGCACCGCCTTCCTCATCGTGCTCACCGCCGAGCGGCTGCCCGTGCTGGAGACGATCGAGCTGTACGCGCAGCTGGAGCGCACCGGGGTCGACGTCGCCGGGCTCGTGGTCAACAAGCGCTCCCCCGCCGACGTCGGCGGGTTCCTGGAGTCCCGGCGGGCCCAGGAGGAGGAGCACCTCGAGGTGCTCTACCAGCGGCTGCCCGGCGTGCCAGTGGTCCAGCTGCCGCTGCTCGGGGCGGACATCGTCGGCGCGGATGCGGTGGCCGACTTCGCGGAGGTCCTCGGGACCCCGGCGGGCTGACCCAGGGCGGTGTCGTCGACGGACTGACGCGGCGCGTGGTCGTGGGCGGGCCGCGCGGATGCGGGGTCCGAGGCGCGCCTGTGGCACGGTGACGCGATGACCACCTCACTCCTCTGGGACCCCGCTGCTGCAGGCGGCGGTGATGGCGACCGTCGGCTACCTCGTCCTCGTGCTGCTGCTGCGCGGGACCGGCCCGCGCACGATGTCGAAGATGGCCCCGCTGGACTTCGTCATCGCGGTGACCCTCGGCTCGGCCTTCGGCCGCCTGATCACCGCGGAGAAGGGGACGGTCAGCCAGCTGGTCGCGGTCCTCGTCCTGCTCGTCGTGCTCCAGTGGGTCCTCGCCTGGCTGCGCTCGCACTCGACGGGCGTGCGGCGGCTGCTCGACCACCCGCCGGTCGTGCTCTACGAGGACGGCGTGATGCGTGACCGCGCGCTCCGCCGCCACCGCCTCATCGAGGACGACGTCCACGAGGCGGCGCGCGGCGCGGGCAAGGGGTCGCTCGAGGAGGTGCACACCGTGCTGCTCCTGCGCGAGGGCAGCCTGGGCGTCATCGGTCGCGAGGACATCGGGGACGGGTCGAGCGTGACCCCCTTCGTCGCCCAGGAGTGACGACGGTCAGGCGACCGTCACCGCCTGCTCGGCCGACTCCCTTCGCCCCTCCTCCGGCGCGGCCACGCGGCGGGAGAAGATGAGCGCGACGGCACTGACGACGTAGGCGCCGACGATGTACCAGGCGAGGTTCGTCGTGCTGGCGTCGGCGCCGACGAGTCGCTGCGCGACGAGCGGCGAGAGGCCGGCGCCCAGAAGGGAGCCCAGCTGGTAGGTGAGCGAGACACCCGAGTAGCGGGCCGCGGGCTCGAAGAGCTCGGACAGGTACGCGCCGACGGGGCCGTACATCGTGGCCTGGATCAGCGGGTTGCCGACGAGGAAGGCGATCGTGATCAGCGTGGGGTCCCCGCTGCCGAAGAGCATGAACATCGGCCAGATCGCGACGGCGGAGAAGGCGGCACCGGCGAGCATCACCGGCTTGCGGCCGAGGCGGTCGCTGAGCCAGGCGAAGAGGGGGATCGTGAAGACGTGCACGAAGTTGCTCAGGGTGAGCATGTACAGCGCGTTCTCCTGGGAGACAGCGCCGCTCGCGACGACGTAGGGGACCATGAAGACCGCGAGCAGGCCCTGCATGAACAGCGGTGCCATGACCGCGAGGCTGCCGAGCACGACCGTGCGGCGGTAGCTGGTGAAGAGCACCGCGACCGGCAGACCGGTGTGGATCTCGCCGCGCTTGCGGGCCGCCTCGAACTCCGGCGACTCCGAGACGCGCAGCCGCAGGTAGAGCCCGACGGCGACGACGACCGCGGAGAGCAGGAAGGGCACGCGCCAGCCCCACTCGAAGAAGGCGTCCCCGGTGAGCCCGGTGGTCATGCCCAGGACGAGGGTGGCCATGACGGCACCGAAGGGGGCACCGGCCATCGCCAGGCTCGCACCGATGCCCTTGGAGCGGTTGGTGGAGTGCTCGCCGGCCATGAGCATCGCGCCGGCCCACTCGCCGCCGACCGCGAGCCCCTGGACGAGCCGCAGGACCGCCAGCAGGATCGGGGCGGCGATGCCGATGCTCGCGGCCGTCGGCATCATGCCGATGACCATCGAGACGATGCCCATGACGAGCAGGGTGACCACGAGCATGTTCTTGCGGCCGAGCTTGTCGCCGAAGTGGCCGAAGAGCAGGCCACCGATCGGCCGGGAGACGTACCCGGTGAAGAGCGTCAGGTAGCTCAGGATGACCCCGGTGCCGTGGTCGACCTCGGAGAAGAACAGGTCGGGGAAGACGAGACCGGCAGCGGCCGCGTACAGCAGGAAGTCGTAGTACTCCACGGCCGAGCCGAGGAAGCTGGACGACTGCGCGCGGCGTCGCTCGGCGGGGGTCGTCATGGCGGTGGCCGGCGGCGTCGCGGCGCCGCCGGGCGTGGCGAGATCATCGTTGATCATGGGTCCTCCAGGTAATTGGTCTGGGACCATTGGTGGGTATCGCGCGCCCTGCCCAACATCGTCCGTGCCACCAAGTGGCACGGCGCGTACGCTGGCTTCGAACGTCGGTCGAGGCGCGAGCGCTGGGTTGAGGTGCGAGGAACGAGCCTCGAAACCGCCGCCCCGCGGCCGAGCCTCGAGACCACGAAGGGAGCACCGTGCCGAAGAAGGTCAACGCCGTGGACCGCGCGGTCCGGCTGCTCGCGATGGTCGACCAGTTCGGGTCCGAGGGCCTGGGGGTCAGCGAGCTGGCGCGCCGCACGGACATCCCGAAGTCGACCACCTTCCGCCTGCTGCACACCCTCGAGGAGAGCGGGGCGGTCGAGCGGCGTGGGGACAGCTTCCGCACCGGCCCCCTCTTCGGCTCCCACCTGGCCCTGCCCGCCGACCCGGTGGCCGCGCGCGTGCAGACGGTACTGACCCCCTTCCTCTCCGTGCTGTACGAGGCGACCCGGCAGACCTGCCAGCTGGCGGTGCTGCGCGAGGACGAGATCGTCTTCCTCAACAAGCTCCACGGCCGGCACCGGGCCCACTCCCCCTCCCGCATCGGCGGTCGTGCCCCGGCGCACTGCACCTCGCTGGGCAAGGTGCTGCTGGCCTTCGACCGGGAGGCGGCCGAGCGGGTGTGCGACTCGGAGCTGATCGCCTTCACCGAGCAGACGATCACCGACGGTGATGCGCTGCGGGTCGAGCTGTCGCGGGTGGCCCGATCGCGGATCGGCGTTGACGACAACGAGTACGTCGAAGGGGTCAGCAGCGTCGCCTCGGTCGTCATGGACGCCGATGGTCGCCCCTGCGCATCGCTCGCCCTGACCGGTCCACCCGATGTCGCCCGGGCCGGTCACGAGCAGCTCCTGCTCGACGTCTGCGCCCGTGCCACCCGGGCGATGGCCCGGTCCGCCTGAGGCGACCCGCCAGCCCTTCGCAACTGCTTAGGCTCCTGCGAGAACCGGGGCCACCTCCCTCGCAACTGCTTAGAGGTTGCGCCAGTAGGTGGCTGGCCGGCGGGCGCGTGTCGGTGACATAGGGCAGGCACAAGCACCGGTACAGGAAGAGGTGTCTAACGCCGTCTTCCGTTCCGAGGTGCTTGTGCCTGCCCTGCCATCTTCTGTCATCGAACCCCTGTGGGACCAGTTCGCCGCGCTGATCCCCGACCACGTCGACACCCACCCGCTGGGATGTCACAACCCTCGTATCGATGACCGGGTCGTCTTCGACAAGCTCGTGCAGAGCCTCGTGCTGGGTGCTGCCTATGAACGGATCGCGGACTCGGCCTGTTCGGCCACGACGATCCGCCGACGTCGCGATGCGTGGATCCGCGCCGGGCTCTTTCAGCGGCTGGAGCAGATCTGTTTGGAAGCCTACGACCGGATCGTGGGCCTGGACCTGGCAGACATCACCGTCGACGGGTGCATCGTCAAGGCTCCCTGCGGTGGCCACGCCGCGGGAAGATCCCCGGTAGACCGCGGCAAACAAGGCACCAAGCGGTCGGTAATGACCGATGGGGCCGGGATCCCGATCGGCTGCATGGTCGCCCCGGCCAACCGCAACGACTCACCCTTCCTGCGGCCCACGCTGGAACAACTGGGCAGGTTCGAGATCCGCTTCGGGGTCGGGCTGCCCGAGCAGATCACGGTGCACCTGGACGCCGGCTACGACAGCGCCATCACCCGAGAGCTGCTGGAGGAACTGGGCTGCACGCCCGTGATCAGCGCCAAGGGCTTCCCCCTGCAGGCCGGCGCCCGCTGGGTCGTTGAGCGCACCAACTCCTGGCACAACCGCGGCTTCAAAAAGCTGGCCATCTGCACCGAACGCCGCACCCACGTCATCACCGCATTCATCGCCCTGGCCAACGCCGCGATCATCGTCCGCCGGCTCCTGCGCAAGGCATGGACCAGCCACCGCTGGGACAAACGACCGAACAAGCGACCATGACCTACTGGCGGGACCTCTTAGGCTCCTGCGAGAACCGGGGCCACCTCCCTCGCAACTGCTTAGGCTCCTGCGAATCGCGCGCCGGTGCCGTGCCACCGGGTGGCACACGTGATGGGGCCGCGGCTGCCGCGCCGTCATGGTCGAGCCATGCACAGTGAAGTGATGATCGTGGGAGCCGGCCCCGTCGGCCTGGCACTGGCCAACCTCCTGGGCCGCTACGGCCGGGACGTGACGTTGCTCGAGTCGCGCAGCCGGCTCATCGACTACCCCCGGGGCGTGGGCCTGGACGACGAGTCGATGCGCTCGATCCAGACCATGGGCCTGGTCGAGCAGGTCGAGCCGTACACGATCCCCCACCACGTGATGCGCCTGGTCAACGGCAGGGGCGAGACGATGGTGACCAACGCCCCGCAGGGCGAGCCCTTCGGCTGGCCGCGCAAGTTCGGCTTCATCCAGCCGCTCGTCGACCAGCAGCTGCACGAGGGGCTCGAGCGCTTCGGGAACGTCCGGGTCCTCTTCGACCACACGGTCACCCGCAGCGTCGACCGCGGCGAGCACGTCGAGGTCACCGCGACCGTCACCGAGGCGGACGGGTCGACCCGCGAGCAGGTCTTCACCGCGGACTACCTCGTCGGCTGCGAAGGGGGGTCCTCCCCCACGCGCAAGCGGATGGACGTCGACTTCGTGGGCGAGTCCCCGTCGACCCGGTGGGTCGTCATCGACGTCAACAACGACCCGCTCGGCGCGCCCAACGTCTACCTCGGCGCCGACCCGGCGCGCCCCTACGTCTCGATCGGCCTGCCGCACGGCATCCGCCGCTGGGAGTTCATGCTCTTCGACGACGAGCCCAGCGAGCGGGTGGAGGACGACGCGTTCGTCGCCGGTCTGCTCGCCGACCACGTGCCGGACTCCTCGGCCCTCGACGTGATCCGTCGCCGCGTCTTCACCCACCACGGCCGCATCGCCAGCTCCTTCCGCCAGGGACGCATCCTCATCGCCGGCGATGCCGCGCACCTGATGCCGGTGTGGATGGGCCAGGGGTGGAACTCCGGCATGCGCGACGCGACGAACCTCGCCTGGAAGCTCGCGAGCGTCCTCGCCGGCCAGGCCGACGAGTCGCTCCTGGACACCTACGATGTCGAGCGCCGCGACCACGCCAAGGCGATGATCGACCTGTCGATGACCTTCGGCTCGGTCATCAAGCCCACCAACCGCGCCGTCTGCGCCGTGCGCGACACGGTCAGCCGGGCGATGAACCTCAGCCCCCGCGTGAAGAGCTACTTCGCCGACATGCGGTTCAAGCCGATGCCGTTCTACGCCAAGGGCGTCATCGTCTCCCCGGACTCGCTGCTCCCCGGCGAGCAGGAGCGCCGCCGCACCTCGCGCTTCATGTCCGTGCGCAACGCCGTCGACAAGCAGACGCCCGTCGGCAAGCAGTTCATCCAGCCGCGGGTCAACACCCACGAGCACACCGGCGTGCGTCTCGACGACGTCATCGGTCCGTGGTGGACCGTCGCGGCCTGGGGGAACGACCCCGCGCGTCTCTTCACGCAGGAGGAGCGTCACCAGCTCGAGCACATGGGGGCACGCTTCGTCTCCTTCATGTCCGAGAGCCAGCGTCCGTGGGCCGAGCGGGAGTACGCCGGCTCCGGCACCCTCGTCGTCGGTGACACCGACGGCTCGCTCAAGGGTTGGTTCGACCGCTCCGCAATGGGCGTGGTCTTCCTGCGGCCGGACCGGTTCGTCGCCGCGGCCTGCCTGGCGCAGGAGTCGGGACGGGCGCTGTCCGCGCTGCGGGTCGCGATGGGGGCGACGTCGGTGGGGTCCCTTCGAGGCTCAGCCGCGCACGGCTTCGCACCTCAGGGACCGGTGGGGGTGTCGGCATGAGCCTGTCGCTGGTGGCGATGTCGCACACTCCCCTGCTCGGCCGGATCGAGGTCACCGACGAGGTGCGAAGGGAGGTCGACAGCGCCTTCTCCGCCGTGCGGAACTTCGTGCGCGAGGTCGACCCGGATCTGGTCATCACCATCGGGCCGGACCACTACAACGGCTTCTTCTACGACACGATGCCGCCCTTCTGCCTGGGCCTGGGCGCCTACGGCCTCGGTGACTACGACACCGCGACCGGCCCCCTTCGCGTCCCGGCCGATGTGGCCGAGGACCTCGCCCGGGCGGTGCAGGCGCGCGACGTCGACCTGACGATCTCCCGCGCGATGGGCGTCGACCACGGCGCGGTCCAGCCGCTGGAGGTGATCTTCGGCGGGGTCGACACCGTGCCGACCATCCCCCTCTTCGTCAACGGGGTGGCCGCCCCCTTCGTCCCGATGCGACGCATCCGGCTGCTCGGCGAGGCGATCGGGGCCTGGGCCGCCGAGCGCCCCGAGCGGATCCTGGTCATCGCCTCCGGCGGGCTCAGCCACGACCCGCCGGTGCCGCAGTGGGCCACCGCCACCCCACAGGTGCGCGAGAAGCTCATCGACGGACGCAACCCCACACCCGAGGCGCAGGCCGCCCGGCAGCAACGCGTCATCGACACAGCCAAGGACTTCGCCGCCGGCACGGCCACGATCACCGACCTCAACCCGGACTGGGACCGCGAGTTCCTGCGGCTCTGTCGCGCGGGCGAGGTGGCGGCCTTCGACCGCTACGACGTCGAGGAGATGACCCGGGTCGCCGGCAACTCCTCGCACGAGGTGCGCTCCTGGGTGGCCGCCTTCTCCGCGATGTCCGCCGTCGGTGACTACACCGTCGAGCACGAGTACTACCGCCCGATCCGCGAGTACATCGCCGGCTTCGGGGTCATGACCGCACGCACGAAGGAGACCAACCGATGACCGCTACCACCACCCCCACCAGCGAGCTGACCTACGAGTCGACCAGCCGGATGGTCGCCACCCGCCGGTGGAACATCCACATCAACGAGGCCGGCGGCGGCCAGCCGCTGATCCTGCTGCACGGCTCGGGGCCCGGCGCGACCGGGTGGAGCAACTTCTCGGCCGTCATCCCCCGCCTGGCGCAGCACTACCGGGTCATCGCCGTCGACATGCCCGGCTGGGGCGAGTCCGACCCGGTCACCTGGCAGGAGCGCGACCACTCCACCGCTCTGCTGGACCTGCTCGACGCGCTGGACATCGAGCAGGCCACCATCATCGGCAACTCCATGGGTGGCGGGACCACGCTGCGCTTCGGCTACGAGCACCCCGAGCGCGTGCACCGCCTGATCACCATGGGCTCCTCCTCCGGCGCCCCCACCCTCATGGGCGCGGCCGGCCTGACCGAGGGGTTGAAGGTGCTGCAGAAGGGCTACCGCCAGCCCTCCTTCGAGACCCTGAAGGAACTGGTCGACGTGATGACCTTCGACTCGAAGTTCGCCACCGACGAGCTGATCCAGCAGCGCACCGACATGGTCCTCGCCCACCCCGAGCACGCGCGCAACTTCATCGACGGCACCGGCAAGAAGCCCGTCGTCGAGCTCGACCACGCCCGCCTGCGCGACATCACCGCGCCCGTGCTGCTCTTCCACGGCCGCGACGACCGCGTCGTGCACTTCGAGCACTCCCTGCGGCTGACCTCCATGCTGCCCAACTCCCGCATGTACCTCATCAACGGCTGCGGCCACTGGCTCCAGATCGAGCACGCCGAGGAGTTCGCCGAGCAGGTGCTGCACTTCCTGCGCGACTGACCTCCACGCCGATACGACTTCGCTCCTGAACACACGATGGTTCAGGAGCGAAGTCGTGTCCCGACCCCACGAGTCGCACTGCGCAGGCGGGCTCTGCGCATTTCATGCACACAGATGCTTGTTCTGCGCAACTACGGGTGCCATACTCGCTCATGTCGGGCAGTGACGCCCGCCCCTCGCGCTCAGGAGTGTCATCGTGGACATACAACTGCTACTCGCCCTCGTGCTGGGCATCGCGGCCATCATCGTGCTGGTGCTCCGCACCCGGCTGGACGCCTTCATCGCCCTGCTCATCGCCGGGCTCGTCACCGGCATCGTCGCCGGTCAGCCGCTCACCGACATCGTCGGCTCGATCACCGACGGCTTCGGATCGACCCTGGGCAGCATCGGCATCGTCATCGGTCTCGGTGTGGCCATCGGCAAGCTCCTCGAGGTCTCGGGGGCCGCGGACGCGCTCGCTCGCGCCTTCCTCAGGGGCTTTGGCAAGGACCGTGAGGAGTGGGCCATGGGCACCGTCGGCTCGCTCGTCTCGATCCCGGTCTTCTGCGACTCCGGCTACGTGATCATGAACCCGCTGGCCCGCTCCATCGCGCGCGTCAAGCGCGGCGGCTACGTCGCCCTCGCACTCGCCCTCGGCTGCGGCATGACCCTGACCCACCACCTGGTCCCCCCGACCCCGGGCCCGCTCGCCGCCACCGGCATCCTCGGCGCCGACCTGGGCATGGTCATCATCGTCGGCCTGGTCTTCAGCGTCATCCTCCTGCCCGTCGTCGTGGTCTACGCCCGCTGGGTCGGCCCGCTCCTCGAGGACCGCATCATCCCCGAGGTGCGGGAGGCCGTCTACGGCCACGCCGTCGCCACCGGGGGCTCCACCGCGACCCTGACCCTCGAGTCCGACGAGCGCGACTCCGCCACCGGTCGCGGCGACGACATCGCGGACGTGCAGACCTACGACCCGGCGGCCTACCTCGGTGAGCCTCCGGCCGGCAAGAAGCACCGCCCCGTGGGCGCCCTCCTCGGCTCCCTCCCCCTCCTCGTCCCGCTGCTGCTCATCGTCAGCAACACCGTCACCGCGGCGATCGACCGCAACCAGCAGGGCGTCCTCTCCGGTGAGTACGAGCCCAGCGGCTGGACGGTTCCCTTCGCCTTCCTCGGCAACCCGGTCGTCGCCCTCGTCATCGGCGCGGTCCTCGCGGTCTACGTCCTGCTCCCCCGCTGGACCCCGCGCAGCAAGGTCCAGGGCTGGTTCGCCGACGCCGCCGCCTCGGCCGGCCTCATCCTGCTGATCACCGGTGCCGGTGGCGCCTTCGGTCAGGTCCTGCGCGACTCGGGTGTCGGCGACGCCCTCGCCGAGGCCATCGCCGCGACCGCCCTGCCGGCCTTCCTCGTCCCCTTCGTCATCGCCAGCGTCGTGCGTGTCGCCCAGGGCTCGGGCACGGTCGCGATGATCACCGCCGCCTCGGTCACCGCTCCCCTCGTGAGCAACCTGGGCATCGACCCGGTGGTCGCGGTCCTGGCGTGCACCTCGGGCTCGATGGTCTTCAGCTACTTCAACGACTCCTACTTCTGGGTCGTCACCCGATTCACCGGCCTCGAGGGCACGGCAGCACTGAAGGGCTGGTCCGGCATCACCACCGCCGTGTGGGCCGGGTCCCTGCCGCTGCTGTTCATCCTCGACCTGGTCATGGGCTGACGAGGTGGCCACGGTCCTCGTCGTCGCGGACGACCTCACCGGCGCCAACGCCAGCGCGGCCGGCTTCGCGAGGACGGGTATGCGGGCCGTCACCCTGGGACGGGCCGACGAGTGGAGCGCGATCGCGCAGTTCCACCCGCAGTTCGACGCGATCGTGGTCACGACCGACTCACGGCACGCCGACCCGCACGACGTGCGTGGACCGATCCACGCCGCCGTGCGGGCCGGCTGGCCCGTCGAGCTGCTGAGCACCCGGGTCGACACCACCCTGCGGGGCAACATCGGCGTCGCCACCGAGGCCATGCTCACGGCGGTCCGGGAGCTCTCGGACCGCCGGGTCATGGCGCTGTGCCTGACGGCCCACCCCCTGGCCGGCCGGGTCACGGTCGACGGACACCAGCTGCTGCAGGGCCGTCGTCTCGAGCAGACCGAGCTGGCCAGGGACCCACGCACCCCCGTGGACACCTCGGACGTGGGCGAGCTGCTGACCCGCTTCACCGACCTGCGCGTCGGCTACCTGGGCCTGAGCGCGGTCACCAGCCCGCACGAGGAGCTCGTCGCGACGATCCGCGCGCTGCTGCGCGAGGACATCGACGTCATCGTCGCCGACGCCCTCACCGTCGAGCACCTCGACCAGGTGGCCACCGCGGCGGTCGCCGCTGATGACGAGGTCCAGTGGGTGACCGTCGACCCCGGCCCGGGCGCCCTCGCCATGGCAACCGCGCTCGGGCTCCCCGACCGGTCCGGCGCCGGGCCGCTGCTGGCCGTCTCGGGGTCGGCCACCGACCTGACCCGGGCCCAGCTGCACCGACTGATCACCGAGCGCGGCTGCCGGGTCGTGCGTCCAACGACACTGCCCGACTCGGTCGTCCCCGACGTCGAGGCCACCGTCCCGGAGGTGGTGCAGGCCCTCGAGCAGGCCGGTCCCGGTGAGATCGTCCTCGTGGCCACCGTGCTCGACGGCAGCGACCTGCGCCGGCTCTCCCCCGAGGAGGGCGACGAGCTGCCGGTCGCCCTCGGCGAGATCACCAGACGATCCCTCGCGGAGTCCCCCGTGGACGGCCTCTTCACCACCGGCGGTGACATCACCGCCGCCGTGCTGCACCACCTCGACGGCCAGGGCCTCGAGGTCGAGGACGAGGTCGTGCCCCTCGCCGTCGCCGGGGAGATCGTCTCCGGACCGCACGCCGGCCTGCCCATGGTCACCAAGGGCGGCCTCGTCGGCGACACGGAGACCACGCTCCTGTGCCTCGACCGCCTCGCCGAGATGGCCCAGGCGAGGACCCGCGCCGTCCGCGCCGCACCGTCCCTGACCCACCCCCTTCCATCCACGACATCGGCCCGACCGGGCCACGAAGGAGACACCACACCATGAGCACCGCTCCCGTCCTCGCCCTGACCATCGGCGACCCCGTCGGCATCGGCCCCGAGATCACCGCCCAGACCCTCGCCGAATTCGCCGGCGACCCCGACCACCACGGCATCGCCGTCGGTGACCGCATCGCCCTCGAGAAGGCCGTCGAGGTCCTCGGCCTCGACGTCGAGGTGCGCAGCGTCGACGGCTGGGACACCCCGCCCGCCGGTGAGGGCGTCATCGACGTCCACGACATCGGCGTGCTCGGCGACACGATGCTCGAGTGGGGCACCGTGGACGGAACCGCCGGCCGCGCGGCGATCAAAGCGATCGAGGTCGCGACGAAGGCCGCGATGGACCAGCAGGTCGCCGGCATCGTCACCGGCCCGATCAACAAGGAGGCCATCTGGGCCGCCGGCAGCGAGCACCTCGGCCACACCGAGATGCTCGGGGAGCTCACCGGCGTGACCAAGCAGGACACGATGTTCGTCGTGCGCAACGACGCCCACGGCGGCCACCACCTGCGGATCTTCTTCGCCACCCGGCACACCTCCCTTCGCAAGGCGCTCGACAAGATCACCGTCGAGACGCAGATCGACTCGATCGAACGCGCCCACCGCGCACTGCAGATCTACGGCGTCGAGAACCCGCGCCTGGCGACGGCTGCGATCAACCCGCACGCCGGGGAGAACGGCGCCTTCGGCGATGAGGAGATCGAGATCCTGCGCCCGGCCGTCGCGGCCGTCAACGACAAGGGCCTGCAGGTCACCGGCCCCATCCCGGCCGACTCCGTCTTCCACCACGGCCTCATCGGGCGCTACGACGGGGTGCTCTCGCAGTACCACGACCAGGGCCACATCGCCGCCAAGACCTACGACTTCGACGGCACCATCTCGGTGACCGTGGGCCTGCCCATCCTGCGCACCTCCGTCGACCACGGCACGGCCTTCGACATCGCCGGCAGCGGCAAGGCCGACCACGGCACCATGCGCTCGGCCTACCTCGCCGCGGTCGACTACGCTCCCTTCGTCGATGGCATCCGGGAGGAGTACCTGCCCAGGTGACCGGCCCCCACGACAGTCAGGCAGCCACATGAACGAGCACCGAGCCGGGATGCACCGGGGACGTGGCCAGCGGCTGAGCGAGATCGTCCGGTTGCTGCACTCCGGGGTCACCCGCGTGGAGGACCTCTCGGTCGCGGTGGCGGTCTCCGAGTCGACGGTGCGCCGCGACCTCGCCTCGCTCGAGGCCGAGGGCGTGATCGCCCGCACCTACGGCGGCGCGCAGCCCTTCGCTCCCTTCCGGGAGACGCGGCTGCAGGAGCGGATGACCCTCGAGGTGGCCGCCAAGACGCGCATCGGCGCCGCCGCCGCCGAGCTCGTCGAGGACGGGGCGACGATCTTCGTCGATGCCGGGTCGACGACCTCGCACCTCGTCGAGAACCTGCGCACCCGAACGGACCTGACCGTCCTCACCCGAGGCATCGAGATCGCGCTGGCCCTCGCCAACAGCCCGATCGAGGTCATCGTCGTCGGCGGAGCCGTCTCGCCGTCCAGCCACGGTCTGACGGGCTCGGTCACGCAGCTCGTCCTCGAGCGGTTCGCGGTGGACATCGCCTTCCTCGGCTGCGACGCCGTCCACCCCGACCGGGGTGTCGGCGAACCGACCATCGAGGAGGCCGCGACCAAGGAGGTCGCGGCGCGCAACGCCCGCCGCACAGTGGTCCTCGCCCACGCAGCCAAGCTGACCCCCGGCGCGGTGCCCGCCTGGGCGCCGTTGCCTCCGGGCTGGACGCTCATCACCGACGAGTCGAGCGAGGCCCGTCTGCAGCCCTTCCGTGAGGCCGGAGTCGACGTGGTCCCGGTCGCCGCAGGTCGCACGGAGGAGTGATGACACCCGTGGACGAAGGGGGTGGCCCCGGCCGTCGCACACTGCTCGCCGCGCCGGACAAGTTCCGGGGGTCACTGACCGCGCCGGAGGTGGTCGCGGCGGTCACCGCGGCGGCCGGGGCGTCGGGCTGGGACGTCGTGGCCCGGCCGATGGCCGACGGCGGGGAGGGAATGCTCGATGCCTTCGGCGGCCCCAATCGCACGAGCCGGGTCACGGGTCCGCACGGGCGCGAGGTGGAGGCGCGGTGGCGCCACGAGGACGGTGTCGCCGTCATCGAGAGCGCACTCGCCTCGGGCCTGGACCTGGCCGGTGGCGGCTCGGTCAACGACCCGAAGGCGGCCACCAGCCACGGCACCGGTGAGCTCATCGCCGATGCCGTCCTCGACGGGGCGCGCCGCGTCATCGTCGGCCTGGGCGGCTCCGCCATGACCGACGGCGGGCTGGCGGCCGTCGAGGCCGTCGTCGACCGTCTGGGCGGCGACCGACCGGTCGATCGCGGCGTCGAGCTGCTGGTCGCCTGCGACGTCGAGACGGTCTTCACCGACGCGGCCAGGGTCTTCGGTCCGCAGAAGGGCGCCGACCCCGACCAGGTCGACGAGCTCACCGACCGGTTGCACCAGGTGCGCGCCCACTACGAGGACGTCTACGACAGGTGGTTGGCCGAGCACGGTGTCGACCTCGCGACCGCACCCGGCGGTGGTGCGGCCGGAGGGCTGGGTGGTGGCCTGCTCGTGCTCGGCGGGCAACTCGTCCCGGGGCTCCGGCTGGTGGCCGAGCAGGTCGGCCTGGACGAGGCGCTCGGGCACGTCGACGCCGTCGTGACGGGCGAGGGCGCCCTGGACGCGGAGTCCTTCAACGGCAAGGTCGTCGGGGGTGTCGTGGAGGCCGCGCTCCCCCACGACCTGCCGGTACTCGTCGTCGCCGGGACCATCCGGGCAGACGTGCCCGACCTGCCCGCCCGGGTGACGGCCGTCGACCTCAGTGAGCGCTTCGGTGCGGACGCGTCGTGGGGGCGAACGGCAGAGTGCATCCAACGCGTGGTCGAGCAGGAGATCGGTCGGCTCTAGCGTGTTGTCGTCACGGGCCTTCACCACGCAGAAGCGTCCGTGCGTCGCCCTTGACGGCCTGGCTCGCGTCACGGCTGCTTCCCTCGTGGGACGCGCCCTTCCAGGGACCCACCTCACGACTGCTCCGTTCCAAGGGCATGCCGGTGTGCCCTTCCCTGGGGAAGGGCTGTGGGGCGGGGTCGCTACAGGTGCCAGGTCACGCCGGTGGGGGTGATGCTCGCGTGGAGGTCGCGGGTGTGGACGGTGGTGTGGTGGCGCTGACACAGCAGGGCGGCGTTGTCGATGTCGGTCGCCCCGCCGCGGGACCACCAGGCCACGTGGTGGGCATCGCACCACTGCGGGGGCATGGTGCACCCGGGGTAGGTGCAGCCGCCGTCGCGTAGCCACAGGGCGCGTTTTTGCCCGGGGGTGAACCAGCGCACCGAGCGGCCCAGGTCCAGGATCTCGCTGTCACCGCCGAGGACTGCGGGGACGATCCCCGCGTCGCAGGCCATCTTGCGCACCACGCTCGGAGCGAGGACCTGCCCGGTGGCGGTCACTCCCGCGCCGTGGGCGCCTGAGCGTAGGTCGTCCAGGCCGATGGTGACGACCACCTGCGCCTTCTCGCACGTCGGCTCCGCCCCCGGCGCGGCGACCCCGCGGCGGATGATCTCCACCAGCGCGTCCGCGCGCCGTTGGGTCGCGGGCCGCTCGTCGGGTTCACCCTCGGGCCCCTTGACCGGCCCGGACAGGGCGGCCAGGGCGGCGTCGACGACCGCCGCGCCCTCGGGATCGAGCACCACCCGGTACAGGCTCATCCCGGCCGGGCCCTGACTCTTGGTCAACGACCGGCCACGCTTGGCGCGCCGGTCCTCGCCCTCGATGTCCTTCTCCGGCTTCAGCAACCGCCCGGTGCGGGTGATCGCCGCGCCCAGCTCCTTCTCGCTCAGGCCCCGCACCCGCTCCCGCCGCCGCCCCTGCGGGCCGGTGGCGACGACGTCGTCCTTCGCGGCCGCGACCAGGGCGCCCAGGTCCTCCTCGAGCAGGCCCTCCTCCGCGACCGGCGCCACCTGGGCATGGAAGCGCACCAGCTGGTCGGCCTTGCCCAACGGCAGGTCACCCTCCCGGAACGCTGCCCGTACGTCGTTGATGGCATCCGCGGCCTTCAGCGCCGAGGGGCCGGCCATCCGGGTGCCGGCCTTGGCCACCCGCACCACCGACGCGGTGTGCCGCACACTCGGGTCCGGCGCGCGCTCCCCCTCGGCGCGGGTGACCCAGTCCGTCGGCGACCACGCCGACTCACCCGGCAGCCCCCGCGCCAGGCCCTCACGCACCAGGTCGACCTCAGCGATGTCCAGCAGGACGCGTGCCTGCCCGACCACCGCCAACGCCTCGGTGATCTCCGCCTCCCCCAGGCGCCACAGTTCCCCGCCACCACCAGCACCCTGCAGCAACGAGCGCAGCGCGTCACGCAGGCCGGGCGCGGTCCCGTAGGCCTCGTGCCACTGCGCCGCCATCTCCATGAAGACACCCTGCCAGCGACCACCGACAACGCAGCCCGGGCGTGGTTTCGAGGCTCGCTCGCTACGCGAACTACCACCCGGCGTCGAGGCTCGCTCGCTACGCGAACTCACACCTCAACCACCGGGGAATCGAGGCTCGCTCGCTGCGGGAACTCCGGTCACACGTTCTCGGCTCCGGAACGCCCCCGGCAGACTCTCCGCACGGCCATAGCGTGACGTCGCTGTCAGCCGAACAAAGGAGTTCCACCTGATGTCCCACGACGACCACGGACCCGAGTGCCTGTGCGACCACCTCCCCCACAAGCCGGTACGGAGTGAGCGCGACGAAGCCATCGACGAGGCGCGCACCGGCAGCGGGCTCTCCCGCCGCTCGATCATGGCTGGGATCGGCGCAGCCTCCGGGCTCGCGCTGACCCCGCAGCTCGCCGCCGCCCACGGACGCGGCAAACCCCCGAGCGCCGGCCCGCCGCAGGGCATGGAGCTGGTCCTGCTGGGCACCCTCGCCGGTCCACCCGTCGACATCCACCACGTCGGCACGTCCAGCGCGCTCGTCGTGGACGGCCGCACGTACGTCGTGGACTGCGGCCGCTCGTCGGTGACCCAGTTCGCCACTGCCGGACTGCGATTCGACTCGCTCGCCGGCATCTTCCTGACCCACCTGCACGCGGACCACTTCGCCGACTACTACAACTTCTTCATGCTGGGCGGCCACATCAAGAACCAGAACGGTGACCACATCACCGGTCCCGTCCCGATCCACGGTCCCGGCCCGGCCGGTGGTCTGCCGCCGAAGTTCGGCGGTGGCTCGGTCCCGACGGTCAACCCGGACAACCCGACGCCCGGCACGGCCCAGATGACCGAGGCGCTGCACAACGCCTACGCGTACAGCATGAACGTCTTCCTGCGGGACATGAACGTCGCCGACATCCGCACCCTCATGGACGTGCACGAGATCGACCTCCCGGCCGGGACCGGTGCCACCTTCGAGAACACGTCGCCGCGGATGCGCCCCTTCCGCATCTTCAAGGACGACAAGGTCGAGGTCACCGCCACGCTCGTGCCGCACGGACCGGTCTTCCCGGCGTTCGCCTACCGCTTCGACACCGAGTACGGGTCGGTGACCTTCTCCGGGGACACGCGCCGGTCGGACAACCTCATCGAGATGGCCCAGGGCACGGACCTCTTCGTCCACGAGGCGATCGGAGTCGAGGGCGCCGGCATCGGCGAGGCCTCCCTCGACCACATGCTGCAGTCACACGTGCTCATCGAGAAGGTCGGTGAGATCGCCGAGGCCGCAGAGGCCAAGCATCTCGTCGTCTCGCACTACTCCGACCTCGGCGCGGAGAAGGTCGATGTGCGCAAGTGGCGGCGCCTGGCCCAGCGCGGCTACGGCGGTCGCGCCACGATCGGCGAGGACCACGACCGGTTCTCGGTGCCGCCGCGCGGCCGCGGTCGTCGCTGACCGGACCCACGGATGGCGAAGGGGGCGGGGAGAGTCTCCCGCTCCCTTCGCCCTGTCCCACCCCAGCCATAGACTCCCCACCACCAAGGACGGAGCAGCGAGCGCCGCGCCCGCTGCGGTCGAGGGACACGAAGGGGAAGAGTTCGATGACGATCAAGCACACGCTCGTGGGTGACGGCCCGACCAAGGTGATCACGGTGCACGGCTGGTTCGGCGGGGAGGACGGCTGGGGACTGCTGCCGGACCTCGTGGACACCGAGGCGTACAGCGTCGCCTTCTTCGACCTGCGTGGCTACGGGTCGCGTGCCGCCGTCGAGAGTAGCTACACCCTGGACGAGGTCGCCGACGACGTCTTCGCCCTCGCCGACGAGCTCGGCTGGCAGCGGTTCGCGCTGGTCGGTCACTCGATGGGCGGGGCCATGGCGCTGCGGGCCTTCAGCCGTGACCCGGAGCGCGTCACGGCCGTCGTGGGCATCAGTCCCGTCCCGGCCTCCGGCGTCCCGCTCGATGCCGACTCGCAGGCCCTCTTCGACGGCGCGGCGCAGGACCACGCCAACCGCTACGCGATCATCGACTTCACGACCGGCAACCGTCAGCCCAGGAGCTGGATCCAGAGCATGGTCGCCTACTCCGCGAAGCACTCCCGGCCGGAGGCAGTGGCCGGGTACCTGAAGGCGTGGACGGGCGCCGACTTCGTCGCCGACCTGCCCGCGGTCAGCGTGCCGGTCCACGCCGTCGTCGGCGAGCACGACCCCGCCCTCGGCGAGGAGACGATGCGGGCGACCTGGCTGGAGCAGCTGCCCGGCTGCGAACTGACGGTCATCCCCAACGCCGGCCACTACGCGATGTTCGAGACACCCGTCTCGCTGGTCGCGGCGATCGAGTCGACCCTGTCCTCGGTCGGCTGAGCGGCGGTCACCTGGTGGGAAATGGAACGCGCCCTGATCGCACAGCCCCAGCCGACGTGGTCGCGCAGGGCGTGCACCGACATGCCGACTATCGTGCGTCGGCATGAGTGAGGACGTGTTGTCACCGGGCGAGCGGCAGACGCTCGGGGCGCTCCGGTACGCCGTCAACGACGAGGCGGTGACGTACCTGGCAATCATGCGGCTCTTCACGACGGGGATGAGCGGCTTCTTGTCGGACCAGTCGGCGGAAGAGATCACCGCTCGCCTCGCAGATCTCGGGCACGACGCGGACCGCGAGACCGTCGAGCAGCGCCTCTCCTACCTCGTCGAGCACGGCAATCTCGCTCGCAGCCCCCGCGAGACCGAGGCGCGCAGTGTCCGCGAGTACCTGACCAACCGGTCCCGATATCAGCTCACCTCTCGCGGGGAGCTCGTACACCGTCAGGTCGAGGAGCTGCTTGCCCACACCGACGGGGCACGCGAGGTCTCCAGCGAGATGCTCCCGGGCATCCTCACCGGCCTCGAGGAGCTCGTGGGACTAGTCGACGCCGGGACCGAGCACGCGGACCCGCGGGACGTCGCCAGCCGGATCGCCACACTCTTCGCCCAGTTCGAGGTACTGGTCACTTCCACGCGCGAGTTCTACGCCTACCTGACCCAAGTGCTCACCCGCTTCGACCTCGTGCGCGACGAGTTCGTCATGTTCAAGACCGCGCTCATCGACTACCTGCAGCGCTTCGTGGACGAGGTCGCGCGGCACATGCCGCAGGTCTCCGACCGGTTGCTCGCGCTTGAGCCGGACATACCGACCCTGTGCGGGCGCGCCAACGCAGACACCCGCTTGATGGGCATCGACGGGACCGCTGCCCGGCGTGCCACCGGCCTCGACCCCGAGGACTGGCGCAGCCTGCACACGTGGTTCATCGGCTCCCCCGGTCGACGCTCGGACGCCGACAACGTCCGGGCGCTGGCCACCGACGCGATGCGCTCGCTTCTGACGAACCTGCGACGGCTGGCTGCCGGGGCTGACCGCCAGCAGAGCCGCTACGGGGACCTGCTGCGCCTGGCCCGGTGGTTCGAGAGCGCCGACGATGCCCTGGCCCACGACCTGTGGGCCGCGACCTTCGGGCTCTACCCCGCCCGCCACCTGTCCTTCACGGCCGACCCCGAGGGGGACCCGATGCCGGCCACCCGGAGCTGGTGGCGCGCCAGCGCCGCCGAGGTGCCGGTCACGTTGCGCACCCACGGCGAGCGGCGTGCGAGCGGACGCGCCAGTGCCCGTGTCGACTACACCGCGGCCAAGCGAGCTCGTCTGGCCGAGCGGGAGCAGGAGCGCCATCGACGACTGGCCGCCGCCCGCGAGCTCGCGACGATCTCCGGTCCCGTCCGCGATGCGCGACTCGGCGACGACGCCCGGCGCGCCTTCCTCGACCTCTACACCAGCGCACTCGCCCGACACGGCCGCCCGCTGGGCGGGGACACCACGGCCCACAACACCCTGCGCATCGACGACCTGACCCTGGCGATCGAGGTCCGCCACGCGCCCGGATCCAGCGTGCGACTGCGCAGCCCCGGCGGCACCCTGACCCTGCAGGACCTGTACATCCACCTCGAGGCGACGACCGAGTCGGCCGGCCCTGAGGAGACGGCGGTGACGACCGAGCCCCAGACCACCACTCGGGCCGCGACCTCATGACCACGGCACGTGGACCGGAGCGGGTGGCTGACCCCCTTCGCGAGGCAGACGTGCGCCGAGCCGTGCGCGCCCTCCTGCACACTCCCATGCTGCACGCCGACCGGCACCCCGACGAGCTCGCGCTCGTGCGCCGCTACCAGGGCGAGCTCGCGTCCCTCTTCGCCGACGGCTTGGGCTACCGCCTCCTCGTAGAGCCGGGTCTGGCGCGGTTGTACAAGACCGGCCTCGAGCACGACGGCACGCGTGGTTTGACCCGCCGCGACGGTCGTCCCTTCACCCCACGCCGCTACCTGATGCTCAGCCTCGTGCTCGCGGCCCTGACCCAAAGCCGACGTCAGGTGATGGTCGACGAGCTCGTTGCGTCCGTGCGCTCCAGCGCCGTGGACGCCGACATCGACGTCGACCTCGACAACATCCACGAGCGGCGCGCGCTGCACGCCGCGCTCATGGCCCTCGTGCACCTCGGTGTGCTCAGCGAGCGCGACGGCGATCTGGAGCACTGGGCCGAGCGGCACACCGAGTCCCTGCTGGACGTGCACCGCGACCGGCTCGCGGTCCTCGTCGCCGCGCCTCTGGGCGCGTGCGAATCACCCGAGGACGTGCTGTCGGTGACCTCCGCGCCCTCGGCCGCCGGAGGGGCTCGGGTGGCCGTCCGCCGGCGCCTGACCGAGCAGCCGGTGATGTCGATCGACGACCTCACCGAGGAGCAGCTGGGCTGGTGGAGCCGCAACCGCGAGCGGGAGCGGGAGTGGTTCCGGCGCACCACCGACCTGGAGCTGGAGCTGCGCGCCGAGGGCGCCGTAGCGGTGGACCCGGCAGGTGCCCTGACCGACGTCACCTTCCCCGGGAGCGGCTCTGCCAAGCACATCGCCCTGCTGCTGCTTGCCGAGCTCGTCGACCACGTGCGCTCCGAGCGGGACACGCTCGACGGGACCGACCGCGCCGACACGAGGCAGGCGACGGCCTGGGTACGACTGGCCGAGTCCACCGCCCGCCAGCTGGCCGACCGCGTCCTTCGCGCCTGGCGTCCGGGCCTGCGCAAGGACCACCGCGACAACCCCGACGACGCCTACGCCCAGGCCCTCGACGTGCTCGTTGCCGTCGGTCTGGTGCGTCGCGCCGAGGGCGCACTCCTGCTGCACGCCGCGGCGGCCCGCTACGCACCCCGACCGGAGTTCATCAGCAGTCGCGGACCCTCCGGCGAGGGGTCGCTGTTCGAGGAGGACACATGACCAGCACCGCGACGAGGGCGGACGCACAGCGGACTCAGCGATCGGCGCAGCGCTTCCGCCTGCACCGCGCGGGTGTGCTCAACGTCTGGCAGTACGACGAGCAGGTCTTCACCTTCGCCGACGGCCGGTTGCTCCTGCGCGGCGCCAACGGGGCAGGCAAGTCCAAGACCCTGGAGATGCTGCTCCCGTTCGCCCTGGACGGCGACAAGGCCCGGATCACCGCCTCGGCCAAGCACCACACGAGCCTGCTGTGGTTGATGACCGATGGCCTGGACTCGGGCAACCGGGTGGGCTACGTCTGGGTCGAGTTCGTCCGCGAGAGCGACGAAGGGAGGGAAGAGGCCTTCACGTGCGGGGTAGGCATCCGCGCCTCGGTGAGTGCCCGTTCGGCCACGGCTTGGCACTTCACCACCTCCCGCCGCGTGGGCACGGACCTGTCTCTGGAGGACGAAGGGGGACCCCTGTCACGGCCCCGCCTGACCGAGGCCCTCGGGGCCGAGGGACACGTCTTCGAGCGGGCCGCCGACTACAAGGCCCACGTCGGTCGCGAGCTCTTCGGGTTGGAGAAGCACCAGTACGACGAGGTGCTCCGGCTGCTCTACTGGCTGCGTCAGCCCCAGGTCGGCGAGGACATCGAGCCGACGAAGCTGGCCACCCAGCTCTCCCAGGCCCTCCCCCAGCTCGACGAGCAGGCCATCTCCTCTGCGGGTGAGACCTTCGACGAGCTCACCGCGGTCGGTGAGCAGATCGACCGTCGCGCCCGGGCCGCGGAGGGGCTGCAGTCCCTCGCCGATGCCTATGCCGAGTACGCCCGGGCCGTGGTGGCCGAGCGTGCGGGCACGGTCGCGGAAGCGCTGTCCCGGGAGCGTCGACTGGGTGCCGCGGTCACCAAGGCCGACGCGCAGGTCCGCGAGGTCGAGGAACGACTGTCCACGAGTGAAGGGGAGCAGTCGGTTGCCGAGTCCGGCCGCAGCAACGACGACGCTCGGCTGACGGCGTTGCGGGAGAGCCCCGAGTTCCGCGACCAGCGTCGCCTGGACGAGCTGACCGGGACCGCCCGCAGCGCCGACAAGCAGGCGGAGGCGGCACGGGCGCGCCGGGACCGCCAGGCACGGACGGTAATCGGCCATGCCGACGTCGAGACCAAGCGTGCCCAGGCCGCGGAGCGTGGTCTCTCGAACCTGGCCACGGGACTCCTCGAGCTCGAGCCGCAGCACCGCGCGGACGTGCCGGGCGGCTCTCTCCCCCTCCCCGGCGCGCTGGACCGGGTCGTGCTGGAGCGGCTGGACCAGCTCGAGCAGTTGGGCGAAGCGATCGACGAGGTGTCCGTCACTCTCGGCCGCGCCAGCGAGGCCTGCTCGGTCCGGGTGGCGGCCGTCGACGTGGTGCGCCAGGCGCTGGACGAGGCGGACCGCCTCGCTGATGCCCGCACGCAGGCCCAGCGGTCCGCCGACGAGGCGGAGTCCCGCTGGGAGGGCGCCCGCGAGCACCGCAGCAAGGCGGAGACGAGCACCACGCAGGCTGAGGAGGAACTGGCCGGCGCGCTCGCGACCTGGGTGGCGCTCCAGCCCGCAATCGCCCCCAAGGTGCCCGACGAGCTGGACGACGACCTCGTGGCCGGCCTGGTCCCCTTCGCCGAGGCGGCCGCCGCGCCCCACCTCGCTGCCGCCCACGGGCAGCGGGCCGCAGCCATGCACCGGCGCGACGTCGCCGAGTCCGACATCGAGCGGCTCGAGCGGGAGCGTGCCGCGATCGAGGCCGAGCGCGACCCGGCTCCCCCTCCCCGGGTCCTGCCGCACACCGACCGACCCGACGGACATGGTCTGTGGCAGCTGGTCGACTTCGCCGACGACGTGGACGAGGGTGAGCGGGCCTGCATCGAGGCCGCCCTGCAGGACGCCGGCCTGCTCGACGCCTGGCTGCGACCGGGCGGGATGCTCCTCGACGCCGAGCACGTGGACATCGTCCTGCACGGTGAGGCCCTCGACGACGCCACCACGCTCGCGGACGTGCTGCGGCCGGATCTTCCCGACGACGGCGATGTCGAGACCGCCGACGTCACCGCGGTCCTGCGCTCCATCTCCTTGGGTGAGCACAACTCATCGGCGTGGATCGCCCGTGACGGCACGTGGCGCCTCGGGCCGGCCCGTGGTCGCTCCGAGAAGGTCCGCGCCCAGTACATCGGCGCCACCGCGCGTGCCACGGAGCGCGCGCGCCGTCTCGCGCTCGTCGACGAGCAGCTCACCGCGCGCCGTGCGGAGCTGACCGCGGCCGAGCATGACGTGAGCACCGCCGACGAGAGCCTCCGGAACCTCCACCGCTGGGTACAGTCCGTGCCCGTCGGCGGGCCACTGCTGCGGGCCCGGGCGGTGCTGACCGAGCGCATCGGCGCCGAGGAGCGGGCCGAGCACGACAACCGGACGGCGCAGGACGTGGCGTACGCGGCCCGGGGCGCGGCGGCCGAGGCGCGGCGCGCCGTCGAGCGGCTCTCGATCGAGCAACAGGTCCCGGCGGTGCGCGGCGAGCTCGACGCCCTCGAGCAGCGGTTGCGGCAGAGCACCCTGACAATGGCCGACCTCGGGCGTGGCCTCCCGGCGATCCGCGACCGGCTCATCGAGTGGAGCGACGCCGTCGCGGTGCACGCTGATGCCCGGGCGGCGCTGGCCACCGAGGAGGAAGCCGCCCGCGCCGCCACCGAGGACGCGGACACCCTGCGGGCACGGGTGGATGAGCTGACCGCCACCGTAGGTGCCGGCGTCGCCGAGCTACAGCGTCGACTCGTGGCGGTGCAGGCCTCCCGCGACGAGCACGACCGGGCCGCACGCGCCGCGATGAGTCGGGCCAACACGATCCGCACCGATTTGGGCGAGGCCCGGTCCCGTGCCATCAACGCCCGGGAGCGACTCGCGGAGCACGTGCAGGCCCGCTCCGGCGTGCTGGCCGAGCTGACGAGCGTGCTTGACGTCCCCGGCATGCTCAACGCGGCCGAGGTCCCCGAGGAGGACGCGTCCGCCCTGCACCGGTTGGTCGGCATGTCGGTGGACCACCCCGTGCCACGCACGGCGATGAGCGTCGTGACCGGCTTGGCCCAGCTCAGCCGGGAGCAGCCGGAGCACGCGCAGACTCGGGTGTGGCGCTCCCACAACGATGCGACGAGCGGACCGGCAGCTGACCATCAACCGTCGGTCGCGCAGTTCGGTCCCTTGTTGGCCATCACCGCGCGGGACGGCGGCGGCGAGGCGGCCGTCGTCGCCCTGGCAGCGCGGGTGGCGGCCTCGGTGGCGGCCGACCGGGAACTGTTGACCGAGCGTGAGCGCACGCAGTTCGAGCAGCACGTGCTCGGTGAGCTGGGTGACGCCATCCGGAGTCGTCGACGGGACGCCGAGGAGCTCGTCACGGCGATGAACGAACAGCTGGGCCACGTGACGACGTCCCAGGGCATCGCGGTCACGCTGCGCTGGGACCTGCGCGAGGACGTGCCTGCCGAGGCACGGTCCGCGGTAGGGCTGCTGACCCAACCGGTCGGTGCCCTGCTGCCCGAAGAACGTGCTGAGCTGCGCGATGCTCTCCACCGACTCATCGAGGCCTCACGGGTGGAACGGCCAGAGCTGTCCTACGGCGAACACCTCGCATCGGCGTTGGACTACCGCACGTGGTCTCAGTTCACCATCCGCTACACCCGTCCGGAGCGTCCGGGCCAGTGGGAGCGACTGCACCGGCGCTCGGCCCTGTCACAGGGTGAGCAGAAGGTGCTGTGCTACCTGCCGCTCTTCGCCGCCGCTGCGGCGCACTTCACCTCGCTGGCCGGGGCTGCCCCCTTCGCTCCCCGGCTCGTCCTGCTCGACGACGCCTTCCCGAAGATCGACGAACGCACCCACCCGTTGCTTTTCGGGCTGCTCGTCCAGCTCGACCTGGACTTCGTCATCACGAGCGAGCGGTTGTGGGGTGACCACTCGAGCCTGCCGTCGCTGGCGATCTACGAGGCGCTGCGCGACCCGGGCCAGCGGGGCATCGCCCAGTACGCCTACCGGTGGGACGGCCGGGTGCTCCAGGGGCTGGGATGAGACCCGCGGGCCGAGCGGGCGAAGGGGGTGTGCCGTCATGGGTGGACCACCCTGACCTGGTCGCGGCGTGGGAGCGCATCGGGCGGCGCTTCGAGCAGGCCGGGCTCGTGCCGGCTGGCCGGGTCCGGGTCGTCGCGACGACCCGGGAGACACGCCATGCTCTGGGTGCCCTGCTCGGTCGTGTGGTCACCCGTGATGCGGTGATGGTCGATCTGGCGGTGCTGGACCAGCGGTTGCGCGAGCGCTCCGGGGTCGGGGGACTGGAAGCGGTGCTCACCATGGTCCGCGGCGAAGCCCCGCGCAACCGACCGGGTGACCGGGCTGCGCGAGCTGATGCCCGGGAGCGGCCGTTGGAGCTGGCCACCGCGCTGCTCGACGTGCCGGCGGGGACACCGTGGGTTGCGGGGTGGATCGCCTGGTTGCGGCGGGTCGGTCTGCTGACCGGGCGGCCCGACGCCGAGCAGCTGGTGCGCGAGGCTGTCGCCGTGCTTCTCGAGTTGCTCGATGACGCCGGCCGGGAGGTCGAGTCGGGGCCTCGCCCCCGCGGGACCCGTTCCAGGGTGGAGATCGCGGCCCGAGTGGTCGGTGACGCGCATGCGCTGGACGTGGACCGAGTACTGCACCGCATGGTGCTGCAGGGGCTGGCCCTGGCGACGGGTTCGCCCCCTCCGGAGGGGGCGAGCGAGCGCGAGGCCGTGTGGGCCCGGGTTGGTGTGGCGCCCGACCTGCTCTCCCGCAGCGCGCTGGTGTGGCGGCTGCGACTGTCCGGCGGCGGTGCGGTGGCCCGCCGATTGGACATCGCCGCCGAGGCGGGTGATCCGATGCACCTGACCGACTGGGACCTGCGCCGGGCCGGCGAGTTGTCACCGATGACTGGGCAACGCGTGCTGGTGTGCGAGAACCCACGCGTCGTCGAGGCGCTGGCCGAGGCCGAGGTGGACGGGTGGGCCGCGGTGTGCACCTCGGGCCAGTCGAACCTCGTCGTCGACAGCTTGCTCACTGCACTCGCGGACTCCGGCGCCCACCTGCGGTACCACGGGGACTTCGACTGGCCCGGGATCGCGATCGCCAATCGGGTGGTGGCGCGCTTCGGGGCGCAGCCATGGCGCATGGAGGTGGCCGACTACGTGGACGGAGTGCGCGGAGAGGCTCCGTTACTGGGCGGCGCACCGGTCGAGCCGTCCTGGTCGGCCGAGCTCGGTGCCGCAATGCGCAGTCATGGCCGAGTACTGCACGAGGAGGCGGTGCTCGCGGAGTTGCTGGAGCAGTTGCGGGAGTGATGTCCAGAGCGTGTATCGGCCCGCTCTCCGATCACCCCTGACGGTTCCCGCGGATTCAGCCTGAGATGACTCGGGCGGCGACGTCAGGCAGGTCTGCGAAGCCGGCGCGTTCGTCGGTCGTGACCACGATGCGATCAGTCGCCAGCGCCGTGGCGGCGATGATCAGGTCGTGAGCACCGCGCTTGCGCCCGGTCGTGCGCACGTGGGCCAGGAGCGCAGCGTGGTGAACGGCGACATCGTGGTCGTAGTCGCGGACCGGGAGCACTCGCAGGACATCATCGAGGAAGGCACGTTGCGCCGCCGACCGCCCGGCGTCGCCATCAAGCAGCGTGCCGACGAGGTACTCCGCCACCGCTACAGCCGGCAGAGCCACATCATCACCATCCGCCAGAGCCGCCACGTCCAGTCGGCCCCGAACTCCGGCGATCAGGGTCCCGGTGTCGAGGATCAGTCGAGCCACGGGTCGGAGTCCAATTCCAGAGCAACGCCGTCCCGGGCGGACTCCACGTGTTCGACGAAACGGTCGTCCACAGCAGGATGCCCGTGCCAGCGCTCGAACACGGATCGCAGCTCCGCCCCGTTGGCAAGGGTCGCCGGCGCGATCGTGGCCAACCGCCGCCCACCGCGGGTGACCACCACCGTCTCACCGTGCTCCACCAGATCGAGCACGGCCGAGAATCCTCGCGACGCCTCGGACGCTGTCATCTCCCGCATGGAGTTCAGATTATCAGAATTGACCATCCGTGTGTTCAGGCACGACGTCAACGTCTCCAGCCTCTCTCGGTTCGGCCAGCGAGGGTACGCCGGCGCCACAACTACATCACCGCGCTACGACAACGTTCTGCGATTCGAGCGGAAGCCACCGCCAGGGCTTGGAGTGGGCTGTGGACGGCACTCCGGTGTTCCAGCCCAAGGCCATCCCCGACGACGGTCAGGGCAACGGGTGCGGCGTGGCCCCTTAACGCAGTCGGTTGCCGGCCCGACGGCTCCCCAGTGCCGCCGCCCGAAGATCATGCTGGTCGGCTCGGGCGAGTCGTCATGTGGGCATGATGGTGCCGACAACCGGGACGTGATGAGGGGGAACAACGCATGAGCCGACCGCGCATCGGCGTGGCCGCACTCGGCGGCACGATCGCCATGACGTCGGAGAGCGGTCGGGAGGTCACACCGACCCTCGCGGCGGACGACCTCATCGCGGCCGTCCCCCGACTCGGTGAGGTCGCCGAGGTCACGGCGACGACGCTGGCCACCCGGCCGAGCGCCTCGGTCACCTCCGCTGACCTGGCCTCGGTGGTCGAGTGGGCAGAGACGCAGGTGGCGACGGGGGCCTCCGGCATCGTCGTCACGCAGGGGACGGACTCGATCGAGGAGACCGCCTACTGGCTGGACCTGCACTGGGACCACCCCGAGCCGCTGGTCGTCACCGGTGCGATGCGTCCTCCCACCACTCCCGGGGCCGACGGGCCGGCCAACCTGCTCGCCGCGGTGCTCACCGCATCGGCGCAGGAGGCCCGTGACCGCGGCGTGCTCGTCGTCATGGGCGACACGGTCCACACCGCCGTGGAGGTCCTCAAGGGGCGCAGCAGCCACCCGGACGCGTTCGTCTCCCGACCCTTCGGGCCGCTCGGGTTCCTCGAGGAGGAGCGGCTCCACCTGCGTGCCGCCAGGGCCCGCCGCCCTGCACTGCCCATGACGAAGGGGGGCACTCCCCCTTCGGTCGCAGTGCTGGAGACCCACCTCGACGACACCGGTGACGTGCTCGACCTCGTGGTGCGGGCGGGGTACGGGGGCGTCGTCATCGCCGGCTTCGGTGTCGGCCACGTCCCGGAGCGCATGGTCGACTCGGTCCAGCGCGCCGTCGACGCCGAGGTCGTCGTCGTCCTGGCGACCCGCGCGGGCGACGGCCCCACGCACGAGGCCAGCTACGGGTACGCCGGCTCCGAGGTCGACCTGCTCGCCCGTGGGGTCGTCCCGGCCGGGTGGTTGCACCCGCGCAAGGCACGGGTGCTGCTGGTCGAGCTGCTCCGGCTCGGTGCCGGGCCCGGTGAGGTCAGGGAGGAGTTCGCGCAGCGGGGAGCCGTCCGACCCGAGACGTCGTCGTGAGCTACCTCGTCGCCGGACTGATCCGGCTCGGGGTCGTCGGGCTGGCGGGGATCGGCGTCGTCGTCGCCGCGCTCGTGGTCACCGCGGCCGTCGCGCGGCGGCAGGGCCGCTTCGCGGTGGTCGACGCGACGTGGCCGCTCCTCTTCGTCCTCGTCGCCTGGGCGAGCGTGGTCGCGGGCGAAGGGAGCGCACGCTCCTGGTTGCTCGCCGGACTCACCACGGTGTGGGGCGGGCGGCTCGCGTGGCACCTCGTCGGCCGTCTGCGCGGGGCCGGTGAGGATCCGCGCTACCCGGAGCTGCTGGAGGACGTCCCGCGCGAGCGCCGGTTCACCGTGGCGCTGCGCAAGGTCTTCCTGACGCAGGGCGTGGTGGCGTGGTTCGTCGCCCTGCCGCTCATGGTCGCCGGGACGACGGACGAGCCCCTCGGCCCGGTTGCCGCGCTCGGGACGCTCGTGTGGCTCGTCGGCCTCCTCTCCGAGGCGATCGGCGATGCCCAGCTCAAGGCCTTCGAGGCCGACCCGACCACCAGGGGCACCGTCACGGACCGCGGTCTGTGGGCGTGGACGCGGCACCCGAACTACTTCGGTGACGCCTGCGTCTGGTGGGGCCTGTGGCTCATCGCCGCCGAGGCCTGGCCGGGTGTGCTCACCGTGCTCTCGCCGGTGGTCATGACCTACGTTCTCGCCTTCGCCTTCGCCTTCGCCTTCGCCACCGGCGCCCGCCTGCTCGAACGGCGGATGGCCGATCGGCCCGGATACCCGGATTACACGGAGCGCACCTCGATGTTCTTCCCGCGACCGCCGAAGCGACCCTGACCCGCCGGGACCGGCCGACGCTCAGCCGCGCGCAGCGACCTCCACGACGGCCCGCGCCGCGAGGAGGTGCCACCTCCGCGGACGCTCCAGGAGCGCGTGGCCACCCGGCAACCCCTGGTACGTCGCGTCAGCACCGGCGGCGCGCAGTCGCTCGACGAAGTCGCGTGACCGCTGCGGGCTGCACACCGTGTCCGCCTCACCGTGGACGACCCGCACGACCTTCTCCCGCAGGTGCTCGTCCGGGTCCTCCTCGGCGATCCACGGCGCGAGTGCCACGCTGCCGGCCACCGCGTCCTCGTCACCGCACCGCAGTGCCGCCCAACCGCCGCTGGAGTGTCCGAGCAGCACGACCGGCAATCCGTGCTCGTGGGCCAGTCGGCGCACGAGCTCGCGGGTCTGGGTCAGACCGCTCCCGGTGGGGGCGATCCAGCCTCCCTCCTGGTTGTGCACGAGCACTGGTGCGACCCGTCCCCGCGAGGCCCGCCAGACGGCGGGCGCGAAGGGAAGCATCCGCAGGTAGGAGACGTCCCGCGAGCGACGCGGTCGCGGCTCGACGGCACGGCCCCCGTGCAGGATGAGCGCCACCGCCCGGGCGTGTGGTCCCACGCGCACGCGGCCCTGTCGGATCGCGGCCATGAGGTTGTCAGGATCGTGCGACGTGGTCACCCACGTGAGTCTGTCACGCCCGCGAGGCCGCGGGCGTGGCCGCCCGTACGTGCGGCTACGGTGGCCAGCAGTTCGCGACGAAGGGAGAACGATGGACTGGACGAGGCCGGGACCCGAGGAGGTCGCGCCGGGAGTCCATCGGATCCCCCTTCCGCTCCCGATGGACGGGTTGAAGGCAGTCAACGTCTACGCCGTCATTGGCGAGGACTCGCACACCCTCATCGACGGTGGGTGGGAGGTCGACGTCGCCCGGTGTGCGTTGGAGGACGCTCTCGGGGAGTTGGGGCTGGCGACGCAGGACTTCGACCAGTGCCTCGTGACGCACCACCACCGCGACCACTACACGATGGCGCTCGGCCTGCGACGACGTGCGGGCCTGGTCGTCGGTCTGGGCGAGGGGGAGGCCGAGCAGCTCGAGGCGATCCGCGCGAGTGACGGAGCATTCGCCGGGGCCGATGCCCTCCTCCTCGCCGCGGACGCCACGAGTGTGATCGAGGGCCTGGCGGCCCTGCCGGTGGACCGGGTCGACCTCGCCGGCTACACCGACCCGGATCGCTGGCTGCGGGACGAGGAGTCCGTTGCGGCAGCGGGCCGTTCGCTCCGGGTCCGGGCGACTCCGGGTCACACGCAGGGGCACGTGGTCTTCTTCGACGACGAGTCGGACCTGGTCTTCGCCGGGGACCACGTGCTGCCGCACATCACACCCTCGATCGGCTTCCAGGCCAAGCCGGTGAGGACACCCCTCGCGGACTACCTCGGGTCACTGGCCGAGATGCTCACCGAGCGCGACCGCCTGCTGCTGCCGGCGCACGGCCCGGCCGGGGGCGGGCTGCACGCCCGGGTCGAGGAGCTGCTGGCCCACCACGAGAGGCGGCTGGCCCAGACCGAGGCCGCCGTGCGGGCCGGCGCCTCGTCCGGCTTCGCGGTCGCCGAGGCGCTGCGCTGGACGCGGCACGAGCGGCACCTGTCCGAGCTGGACCCGATGAACCAGATGCTCGCCACCACCGAGACACTCGCCCACCTGCAGGTGCTCGTCGCCCAGGAGCGGGTCCGTGAGACCGAGGTCGACGGGATCTGGCGCTACAGCTGAGGCTCGGGACGGCCGCGTGCCGGGCTCATGGCGCGCGGTCGACCACCGCGCAGGCCAGCACGTTCCACCGGCCCAGCTCGCCAGAGACCAGGGCCTCGTCGAAGCCGACCTCCGTGATGACCACCTCGGCGCCGGGATCACTGGGGACGGTGAGGACCACGTCGTCCAGACGGGCGTGCTCCGGATCCACGCAGTCGGTGAGGCCATGCACGTCGGCGTGGGCGAGAGCCGCCTCGAGCGCACCCATCGGAGCGGTCGGCGCCGACGCGCTCGGCTCGGAGGTGGTGAACTCCACCGTGCGCGCCTGCTGGGTCATCACACCCGGCAGGACCGCCACCCCGACCACGAGAGCCCCCAGGAATGCCACGAGAGCAGATGTGATGAAGGCCTTGAAGAACATGTGCATCCCCCCGGATGTGGTTGCCGGTCGGCCGAAGGGGCCGCCACCGCACACGGTACGCGGTGGCGAATCCGGACCGATTGTGCAGTGATCCGGCGTGACCGTACGACCCGTGGCTGCCGCTAGTCGCAGACCTTCCCCGTCTGCAGAACGCCAGCTCGGCGGTCACTCCCCTTCGGTGCCCTTTGTGGACACTTCACACACTGGCAGCGACCACCGACAACGCCGGCGTCACCGCGGCGCGCCCGAACCGTCTCGTCGGCCGCCGGTCAGATCGCGTCGACTGCCTTGCAGGACAACACATTCCACCGGCCCAGCTCGCCAGAGGTCAGTGCCTCGTCGAAGCCGACCTGCGTGATGACCACCTCGGCGCCGGGATCACTGGGGACGGTGAGGACCACGTCATCCAGACGGGCGTGCTCCGGATCCACGCAGTCGGTGAGGCCGTGCGCCTCGGCGTGGGCGAGAGCCGCCTCGAGCGCACCCATCGGAGCGGCCGGCACCACGGCGCTCGGCTCGACAGTGGTGAACTCCACCGTGCGTGCCTGCTGGGTCATCACCCCCGGCAGGACCGCCACCCCGACCACGAGAGCCCCCAGGAATGCCACGAGGGCAGACGTGATGAAGGCCTTGAAGAACATGGACATCCCCCCGGATGAGTTGGTACGTCGCGCGAAGGACGTCATCTCGGCTCAGCGAGTGGTGACGAGACCGCATCGCGATCCCCCCCGAGCAACCGAAGCAGCACAGTGGCTTCCACGCTGGCCGGCAGACCAGCTTGGCTGCTGGCCACCGACGTCCCGGTCGCTCCCCTTCGTCGTCCTCTGTGGACTGAAAAAACACTATCAATCTCGTGTAAACAATTCAACTACTCATGCCGGGGGCTCCGGGCGGCCCCCCTTCGTTCATCCTTCGAACGGCGCGAGCGCGAAGCGACCCCATGCCAGGAATGCGCACAGGGCGAGCAGGACCAGGTCCCCGACCAGGTACCCCCACTCGTTGCGGCGGAACCGGGTCGTGCCGGCTCCGGTCATCACCAACGCCAGGCCGCACGCTGCCAGCGGCACCAGCACGGGAGCGATGCCGACGATGGCGGGCAGGACGAGCCCCAGGGCTCCGACGACCTTGATCGTGCCGATGGCGGTGATGTGTCGTGGGTCGAAGTCGTCGACCCAGTGCGCCGACCTTCCCAGCGCGCGGAATCGTTCCTTCGAGAGGAGGATCTGGGTCGAGCCACCGATCGCGAAGCCGATCGACAACACGATGGTCAGGATCCACAGGGCGGTGTTCATGCTTGTGCCTCCAGTCGGTTACCTCAGCCCGTACGGGCTCGTCATGGTCATGACGGACACCGATCGAGGAAGGTAACGACCATGAGTGCCGACGCAGGGCTGGCCGAGGAGTTCGAGCAGGAGCGCAGGCGCCTTGTCTCGTTGTCCTACCGGATGCTGGGGTCCATCGCCGATGCCGAGGACGCGGTGCAGGAGGTCTGGTTCCGCCTGGCGCGACAGGACTCGCGCGCGGTGGACAATCTGCCGGGATGGCTGACGACCGTGACCGGTCGGGTCTGCCTGGACATGCTGCGCTCGCGCAAGGTTAAGGCAGAGGCGGCCTTTGACGAGCAGGTCCCGGACTTCGTGATCACTGCGGACGAAGGGGGTGGCCCGGAGGAGTCGGCGGTGGTCGCCGACTCGGTCGGGCTGGCACTGCTGGTGGTCCTCGAGACCCTGCGTCCCGATGAGCGGCTCGCGTTCGTGCTGCACGACATGTTCGCCGTCCCCTTCGCCGAGATCGGGCAGATCATCAGGAAGACACCGGACGCGTCCAAGATGCTCGCCAGTCGGGCCCGGCGGAAGGTGCAGGGTGCCCCCACCTCCACCGACGATCGGCAGAGGCAGCGCGAGGTGGTGGACGCCTTCATCGCCGCAGCGCGCGACGGGGACTTCGAGCGACTGCTCGAGGTGCTCGACCCCGACATCACGTGGACCACGCACACCCCCAAGGGCGAGGTCGTGCGGCTGGGCCGCACGGAGATCGTCGCCGGGATCGAGAGCGGTCGCAAGCAGTCCCCCATCGCGCAACGCGTGCTCGTCAACGGCCAACCGGGCATCCTGGCGCGGTCGAGGACGGGCAAGCCATTCAGCGTGATGGCGTGCACGATCGTCGACGGTCGGATGGTCGACGTGGTGGCCCTGGTCGACCCCGTGCGGCTGGCGGCGATGGATCTGCCCGAGCCGCCGGACGGCACGCCCGTGCGCTGACCCCCGGCACGGTCGCTCAGCGACGCCCCACTCGGCCGTCACCACCAGCAGCCCAGCACTCCCCCGACGGCACGCAGTCGAGCGTGTGGAGGCCTCGTCGTCAGGCCGCGGTCGTCGGAGTGGTGGACCCGGGCGTCCTCGCCGCCGACGCCGAACCACGCGTCGTGCCCGGTCATCGACAGGCAGTCGCCGCTGGCGGAGAAGTTCACCTCGTCGCTCGAGTCCGGCATGCCCGCATCCGGCAGCACCTCCCAGCTGGCTCCCCCGTCGGTGGTGCGGATGATGCGGAACTTCCCGTCGACCGGGTCGCTGACCCCCAGTCCGACGCGGTCACCGGGCGCGCAGTCGATGCAGTTGAAGAAGGCTGCCTCCTCCTCGTTGCGGAAGGTCTCCTCCGTCCGCCCTCCGGTCGGTCGGACGTGACCGTTCGACCAGCAGCACCGGACGAGCCGACGAGACCGTGTGCGTTGTCGGTACCCACCGATAGACACTCACCATGACCGACATGGCGACGAGGCCGGCAACGCAGCCGACGACGGTGACCCCGCTCCCTTCGTCCATCGACATCGATGAGGAGGTCTCAACGCTGGAGGCCCACCTCGCGCGGCTCCACGTCCTCCGCGATACGCCGGCGACCGAGGACACCGAGCCGTGGACCCTCGACCACGCAGTCGACGACTGGGACGACTCCCCCGCCGTGGGTACTAACGCGTTCTCCCGCCGGGTCAACCGCATACGGCTCCTCACCGCGGAGGACGAGGTGACTCTCGCCCGACGGATCGAAGCCGGTGTCTTCGCGCGGGAACGCCTCAACTCCGGCATCGAGCTCAAGCGCACCGAACGCCGCGGGATGTGGCACGTCATCCGTGAGGGCGAGGAGGCCCGCGAAGCGATGACCGTGGCTAACATCCGCCTGGTCAACAAGATCGCCCGACAGTTCCTCCCGCGAGCGACCACCTCGATGGACTTCGAGGACATGCGGCAAGCCGGTCTCCTGGGGTTGATGCGCGCAGTCGACAAGTTCGACCACACGCTCGGCCTGAAGTTCTCCACCTACGCCACGTGGTGGATCAAGCAGAGCATCGGCCGTGCCGTCGACGACGAGTCTCGGACCGTCCGCATCCCCGTCCACATGGCTGACAAGTGCCGCATGCTCGACACTGCTCGGCGAAGGGCGGAGCTCACCTGGGGCGAGGCAGTTGCCGACCCGACGCGGCTGGGTGCCGACGCTGACGTGACGAGTGTCGAGCGAGCACGCGACCTGCTCCGTCCCTGCCTCAGCCTCGAGGAGGTCAGCGACGAGCTCGACATCGTTGACGACGAGGACCCTGCCCTCGACCTCGTGGTGGAGCGCGCGGCCGATGCGAAGACGTGGGCCGACCTGTCCGAGCACCTGGCGATGCTGGCGGGCCTGGGCAGTCGTGCGGTCACGATCCTGGAGATGCGCTTCGGCCTCACCGGCCAGGAGCCGATGACGCTCGACCAGATCGGTCAGCACTTCGGCGTGACGCGTGAGCGGATCCGGCAGATCGAGAAGAAGTCGCTCGAGGCGCTGCGTAACGTCGCGCTGGCACCGTGATCGACGACCTGCCCGACCAGGACAGCCGCTGAGGAAGCAGCGTTCTGATGTCCTGCACGTCCGACTCCCAAGCCCTATGCTCCGGGCACCCACACAGGGCCGAAGACACCTTGTCCGAAGGAGTACGAGGGAATGGGACGGACGAACACGCCACCGGCTCCCGCCGAGGGGCAGCTGAAGCGCTCCCTGGGGCGCGTGGAGACCTTCTTCATCGGCTTCGGCGCGATGATCGGCTTCGGTTGGATCACGACGACGAGCACCTGGCTCAACGACGCCGGGACGCTCGGCGCAGCGCTCGGATTCGTCATCGGCGGCGCCATCATGGCCCTCGTCGGGCTCGTCTACGCGGAGCTGGTGTCGGCGATGCCGCGCGCGGGAGGGGAGCACAACTACCTCTTGCGCGGCTTCGGTCCGCGACTGGCCTTCATCGGGTCCTGGGGGATCGTCGGTGGCTACATCAGTGTCGCCGCATTCGAGGCCGTGGCGATCCCGAGGACCATCGCCTACATCGTGCCCGAGGTGTACTCGGTACCGCTGTGGACCGTCGCGGACTCGGACGTCTACCTGGTGTGGGCGCTCATCGGGACCGCCACGGCGGCGCTCCTCACGGCCCTGAACATCCGCGGCATCAAGTCCGCCAGCCTCCTGCAGACCTCGGTCGTCCTCTTTCTCATCGTCATGGCCCTGGCCATGATCGGCCTGACCTTCTTCGAGGGCGACGTCAGCAACGCACAACCGCTCTTCGTCGACAGCGCCGGGCTGCTGGCCGTGCTGGTCGTCGTGCCCTTCTTCTTCGTCGGCTTCGACGTCATCCCGCAGTCGGCGGAGGAGATCAACGTCCCTCCGCGCAAGATCGGCCGGCTGGTGCTCATCTCGGTGACGATGGCCACGCTCTTCTACATCGTCATCATCCTGACCACATCGACGGCCCTTCCGGCAGCGGAGATGCAGGACTTCGACCTCGCGACCGCCGATGCGATGGACGCACTCGCCGGTGGGTTCGGTAGCAACCTCGTCATCGCCGGCGGGCTCGCGGGGTTGACGACATCGTGGAACGCCTTCCTCATCGGTGCTTCCCGGCTGATGTGGGCCATGGCCAGGTCGGGCATGTTGCCGACGTGGTTCGCGAAGCTGCACCCGACTCACCGCACCCCGAGCAATGCCCTGATCTTCATCGGCACTGTCTGCGCGATCGCGCCCTTCTTCGGAGAGGTGATGATGGGCTGGCTCGTCGCCTCCAGCTCACCGTCGATCGTGATCACGTACTTGCTCGTGTCCGTCGTCTTCCTCGTGCTGCGGCGACACGAGCCCACGATGGACCGACCCCTGAGGATCGGTGGCCGTGCGCCGGGCGGCGGGGCAGCGATCGGCGTGGCAGCCGTGATCGCCACCGCGTGCCTGCTGGCCCTCTACATACCCGGCATGCCTGCCGCGCTCGACATCCAGCCCTACGTCATCTTCGGGCTCTGGTGGCTGCTGGGCCTGGTGTTCCTCATCCGCCTCCCCGGTGGCGTCAGGCCCGGGCCAGAGGCCGAGGACGACCTTCTCGGCAAGCTGGCCGAGCGTGGCCGTGGTCCGCGGGCGCACTCTTGAGGAGCGGGTCCACCGTCGACTGACTCGCTGCTCGAGCCGTCGTATCCCGGTTCCGGGTCGAGGCCCGCGCGCTCTATCGCCGCAAGACCGCGGTCCCGAGACTGAACCTGCTCACCCGGTCTGGGGAGAAGGCGGGTACAGCATGAGCAAACCAGTCATCCTCACGGTCGACGACGACCCGATGGTGTCCGCCGCGATCACCCGCGACCTGCGCGAGCAGTACGGCAGGGAGTACCGGGTGCTGGGTACGACCTCGGGCGCGGAGGCGCTCGAGGTCCTCGGCAAGCTGGCCCTGCGCGACCAAGCGGTCGCGCTCATCGTCGCCGACCAGCGGATGCCGGAGATGACCGGCATCGAAATGCTCGAGCGGGCCCACCTCCAGGCACCGACGGCCAAGCAGCTGCTCCTCACCGCCTACGCCGACACCGACGCTGCGATCCGCGCGATCAACAAGGTCGGACTCGACTACTACCTGCTCAAACCCTGGGACCCGCCGGACGAGCGTCTCTACCCCATCGTCGACGACCTGCTCGGCGACTGGCGCAGCGCCAACCCCACCCACACCGCCGAGCTCCGGGTGGTGGGCCACCGGTGGTCCGAGCGCAGCCACGCGACCAAGACCTTCCTCACCCGCAACCACGTGCCCTACCGGTGGATCGACATCGAGGAGGGGCCGGAGGGCCCGCGCCTTCTGGAGGCGGCGGGGGTGGCGAGCGACCGGCTGCCGCTGGTGCTCGTGCCCGACGGCGCGTCCCTGTGCTCCCCCTCGAGCATGGAGCTCGCTGGCGCCCTCGGGCTGCGCACCCGAGCAGACCAGACGCTCTACGACGTGTGCATCGTCGGCGGCGGACCCGCTGGGCTGGCGTCGGCGGTGTACGCCGCCTCGGAAGGATTGCGCACGGTGATCGTCGAGCGCGAAGCGCCCGGCGGGCAGGCCGGCCAGAGCGCCTCGATCGAGAACTACCTCGGCTTCCCCCGCGGCCTCAGCGGGTCCGACCTCACCCAGCGTGCGGTCGCCCAAGTCATCCGCTTCGGGGCCGAGATGGTGGTCGCCCGGGACGTCATCGGGCTCGAGCAGCGCGGACCGGTGCGCGCCGTCCTCCTAGACGGTCCGGCGACGGACGGCCCGGACGGCGCCGGGCAGGCAGAGGTCGAGGCCCGGTCGGTGATCGTCACCACCGGCGTCTCCTACCGCCGGCTCGGCGCGAGCACCCTGGACGAGTTCACCGGGCGGGGAGTCTACTACGGGACAACGGCGAGCGAGGCCAGTCAGGTGGCCGGGGACGAGATCTACGTCGTCGGTGCGGCCAACTCGGCGGGGCAGGCCGCGTTGAACCTCGCCCGGCATGCCTCGCACGTCACGCTCCTCGTTCGCGGTGCCGACGTCGCCGACGGGATGTCGAGCTACCTCGTCGACCGCATCCTCGCTGCCGACAACATCGCCGTCCGTCACCACAGCGAGGCGATCGCCGGCAGCGGCGACGGCCACCTGCAGTCCCTCACCCTGCGCGACCGCGACTCCGGCGCCACCGAGGAGGTCGCGACGAGCTGGCTCTTCGTCTTCATCGGCGCGGTCCCCCGCACCGACTGGCTGGGCGAGGCGATCGTGCGTGATGACAAGGGCTTCGTGCTCACGGGCCCGGAGATGCTCCGCGCCGCCGACGGAGCGTGGGGGCTGCCGCGCGGACCGTTCGCCCTCGAGACGAGCCTGCCGGGCGTCTTCGCCGCCGGCGACGTGCGGCTGGACTCGATGAAACGAGTCGCCTCCGCCGTCGGCGAGGGCGCCATGGCGGTGCACTTCGTCCACCGCTACCTCGCCACCACCTGCGGAGCCTCGTGGACATCGCCGACCTGCAACCGATCGAGCTCTTCGCCGGGCTGACCACCGGACAGCTCGAGGAGCTCCTGGCCGCCGGCGAGGAGGTCGCCTTCGCGCCCGACGAGCGGATCTGGGACGAAGGGGGTCACGCCGACCACTGGTGGGTGCTCATCGACGGGGTCGTCGAGCTGGTCAGGCGCAGCGAACGAGAGGACATGGTGGTCGGACGCATGGACGCCCCCGGCCGGTGGGCCGGCGGGTTCCGGGCCTGGGTGCAGACCGGCCGCTACCTCGCCGGCGCCCGAGGTCTCGTCGCCGGACGCATGCTCAAGGTGCCGGCGAGCGACTTGCGCGACCTGACCGCGCGGTGGTTCCCCTTCGGCAGCCACCTCATCAAGGGCGTCTACGGCATGGCCCTGTACGTCGAGTCGACGGCCCGCCAACGCGACTCGTTGGCGGCCCTCGGCAAGCTCGCGGCCGGGCTCGCTCACGAGATCAACAACCCGTCGGCCGCGGCCACGCGGGCCACGGCCGCGCTGGGAACGGCTGACGACACCCTCTTCACCGCTCTCAGTGAGCTGGCCGCGCAGGGCATCACCGCCGAGCAGTTCACCGCGCTGGACGACCTGCGCCGCGACCTGGCCTCACGGCCCGCCCCGGCATACGTGGACCGCGTCGACATCGAGGACGCACTCGCCGAGCGTCTCGACGCGAGCGGGGTCGACCGCAGCTGGGTGGCCGCGCCGGTGCTGGCCTCGGCCAACGCCGACGAGCAGTGGTGCGAGCGCCTCGCGGGGGTGGTCGACCCGCGGTCGCTGCAGGCCGGTCTGGACTGGATCGTGGCGAGCCTGCAGTCCACGGTGCTCCGGGCGGAGATCGCCGAGTCGACGCGACGGATCTCGGAGCTGGTCGCGGCGGTGCGCTCCTACTCGCAGCTGGACCGCGCCCCGCTGCAACAGCTCAGCGTCACCGAGGGCATCGAGAGCACACTGCTGGTGCTGGGGCACCAGCTGCGCGAGGGCACGGTCGAGGTCGTCAAGGACTACGCCGACGTGCCGACCATCGAGGGTTACGCCGGCGAACTCAACCAGGTGTGGACCAACCTCATCGGCAATGCGCTCGACGCCATGGGCGGGACCGGGACGTTGCGCATCACCACCCGCCCCGGCGCCGATGATGGTGTCGTCGTCGAGATCCGCGACTCGGGACCCGGCATGCCGCCGGAGGTCGCCGCGCGGGCCTTCGAGGCCTTCTTCAGCACCAAGCCGGTCGGGCAGGGCACCGGTCTCGGGCTGGACATCGCCCAGCGGATCGTCGTCGAGCGGCATGGCGGCACCATCGAGATCGAGTCCGAGCCGGGCGACACGGTCTTCCGCGTCTGCCTGCCCGCCGCACCGCCGCCCACGTGAGGGGTGAGGCCCCAACCGACGAAGGGCGGTGTCCGCTTCAGCTCCCCGGGCGACGGTCCGCCGGAGCACGTTGTCGGGGCCGTCGACGATGCGCAGCGCGTAGAACTGCCTACGCTCCTGCTCCACCTCACGGGCACTGACCGCGAGGTGGAGCAGGAGCGTAGGCACGAAGGACACCCACGACAGGCCTGAAGTACGCGAGCAGCAACACAGGGTGACGGCGAAGGTCGACAAGGCGCACAGCATCGTCCGCGCCTGGCCCCCCGGCTCGAGGTGTCGATCGTTGCCGACCCCCGGTCCACCTCGCACGGCGCCCGACTCCACGACCTCATCGCTCACTCGAGATCACGATCGAGCCGACGACGGCGCAGCAGGGCGAGATCGCTCGACGGGTCTACCCTGCTCGTACGCTCGCCGCACCTCGGCGGGGATGCGTCCACGGTCGAAGACCGTCCACCCGTGCTCCCTCGTCCAGGCCCGGATCTCGCGCGGCGTCGGTCCGGCCGGAGGTGCCGGGTTGGCCGCGGCCATGGTCGAGATGGCCTCCGCGGTGGGGGCACCCATGCGCAGCTCCTCCCGTGCAGCCGCGAGGAAGCGGTAGGTCCACTCCTGTGCGAGCTGTCGGTTCTCGGCGAAGATGATCGGCACGGTCGAGAACCGCCCCTGGCTCTCCGCGATCGCCTCGGCGACGACGGCCGGACGCACGTGCTCGAGGGCGAAGACCTGCGAGTACCGCTCCTCGACGACGACCGCCGCGTGCGGCAGGTCATTCAGCTCGACCAGGACGTACGTGAGCTTGCCGCTGGTGAGGCTCGAGCTGAGGTCGGCCAGGCTCTTGCGCTCGACGGCGGCGGCGACCTGCTCTCCGTCGGTGACGGCGTAGTCGCCGCAGGGCAACCCCCAACGCTTCGTCACGGCCTGCTGGTGGGTGAACCGCCACGGGTACCGCTCGTGGCTGTCCACGAGGATCTGCAGGTCCTCCACCCCCTGCGCCCGCGCGGTCGGCAGACCGACGTTGGGCCGGGCCTGCTTGGTCGTGCGCGCGGTCTGCCAGAAGATCGCCTGCCGACCCCCGCGGATGCGGGTGATGACGAACTGGGAGCGGCTCTCCCGCCGCCGGTCGAGGAGGAGGTCGATCGCTGCTCCGCGTGAAGTGCAAGAACGGGCGGGGACGCGCTCGATGATCTCCGCGTCCTCGGGCCACTCGTGGGTGCGGTGGCAGTAGAACTTGGCTGTGCGCGGCCACACGTCCTTCGTCTTGAGCACGACCCCCTCCCCGAGCGGGATGCGCACCAGGTACGGCAAGCGGCTGTCCGGCCCGGGGTTGCGGGCGATGAGGAAGTCGTCCACCACGTCTCCAGTGTGCCGGAGGGTCCACGTTGTCGGTCGTCACCGATAAGCAATCTCCATGACAGATGCGGCGCAGGGTCATGCAGCAGGCGCGGCTCGTAGCCTGATGTGCGCCGGTCGACACGTTCGACCACCGCGCCCGTCAGATCCCTTCTGGCGCGTCAGTCCCAAGTGAATAAGTAACAGAACCTCGAGCCACATTCTTGGATATAGTGAAAACTGCCTCGATGAACATCATCAGGAAACTCACGGGCACCAAGAACAACACCGGCCAAATGGGAAGCAACAAACCACCAGCCGGAAAGGCGCGGCCGCGGTCCAACGAATCAACAGCATACCCAAAGCTAAAGAAGGTAAGCGCCAAGAAAACAAGCACCTCGAGACCAAGAAGAAGATAGATCACTGCGCTCTGCACGCCTACCGGAAACCGGTGCATCAGCAAATCCATCTTGGGCAACGTGCCCGTGCCATACACATATGGCAAGGCTAGGAAAACAGACAGGGGAAGGAAGTAGTTCTGGGCGATCTCGAAGCCACCCGGAATTGAGTTATGGAAGACGTTTCTCATGATGACATCGGCGACAATGAACAACATCAGCAACAGAATGACGAAGCCGCTGAACACACCCCCGGCCATCTTGATTGAGTTCCACCAACGGTAAGCATTCACAAGCATTGATTCACACGTCCTTCAAAAGCCCAATGGAAATTACTCATCCTCATTCAAGCGGCGACCGAGGGCAGCCATGTGGCCATTTGCGGGAAGATCGTCATCATCGCTGCCACGATCAACACCGCGAGGACCGCAAAACCTGTTGCGTACTTGAATATTCCGCCTGAAGACACGCCGCTGGCCCCTGACACGGCATACACACTCAGGCCGACCGGAGGAGTGATCAGTCCAACGGTACAAATCATGGCAACGAAGACACCGAACCACAGAAGGTCCATATTCATCGCGTTGATGATGGGCAATATGACTGGGATGGTCATCAAGATCACAGCGGCGCCCTCGATGAACATGAAGAGGATGAAGAAGACCGCTGAGAGGATCGCGATCATCGCTACGGGGTTGTCGACGAGCGGCCCTAGCAGATCGATCAGACGACGAGGCAGCAGCGACAGGGTGACGAACTTACCGAAAATTTGTGCCCCGATAAGGATCAGCATCACCATACTGGTAATCTTCACGGTCTCAAGAAAACTGTCCCTGAGGAACCTGAGGCTGAACTGACCGAGCACTATGGCTGCCAAAAGTGCCGAAAAGGCTCCGATGGCGCCAGCCTCTGTCGCGGTCACCATCCCGGCATAGATGCCTCCCAGGACAACGAAAACGATGACTCCCATGACGCTCATCGACACGATCAGGCGGGGCACGCCGATTGACTCGACCGGCGCCGCTGGCCAGTTCGCCAGCTCAGCCTTCGCATGGTCCCGTCGAAGGTAGAACATCATGACCAAGATGAACACCAGGGTCACCGCGGCTGCGGGGATGACCGCCCCGATGAAGAGATCGCCGATGGGCGTCTCGGTCGCAACACCAAAAAGTATCAAAATGATGCTTGGCGGAACGATTCCCGATAATGAGCCGGCGGCCGCCGCCACCGCACCAGCGTGAGCTCGCTTGAAGCCACTCTTCTCCAACTCCGGCACTGCCACCTGACCGAGAGATGCGGCAGCCGCCACACCTGAGCCTGAGACGGCGCCGAGCATCGCCCCTGCCACTAGGGTCAAAGACCCGAGCACTCCGTTGCGATTTTTCGAGACCCGGTTGACCACATAGAAGAGGTCCTTGACTATGTCTGCCTGTAGGACAAACTGCGCCATCAAGACGAAGAGTGGAATGGTGGTGAGCGTGTACGAGGCCGTCCGCGAGAAGGGTAGTGGCCCCAACAGACCGCCCAAGATGTCGGTGCCTGACAGAAGCAATACGCCACCGATACCTGCCACCAACAGAACAGTATGGATATAGCCGCCGGCCAAGAGGAGCACGGCGAACAGAACGACGATGACCGCGATAACTAGAGTGCTAGACACCGGCGCCTCCCTTAACGGTAGGGTTTCGATACACCATCAGTTGAGATCCTTGGCGCTCTCCGGCACCTCGCCACCGGCTTCAACGAGCAGGTCGCGCCAATGGCTCACCACGGCCTCGCCATCCAGTCCCTTGCCGTCGAGCTGCGCGATGTAGTTGTTCCAAGTCTTATCCACGCCATCGAGGAAGAGCTCCTGCACCTGCGGATTCAGCGTGTCGAATTCAACAAACTCTCCGCCGGACTCCCGATTGACCTTGACCATCTTGTCCGCGCGATCCACCCACTCTTGCGCCCCGGGATCCAGGTACAGCTCCTCATTAGCCTGCTCCATGGCTTCCTGAACTTCGGGGTCAAGACCGTTCCAGGTCTCCTCCGTCATTGCCATGGTGCCGTTGAAGTGCCCAAAATTGATCCCCTTCAGGGTGTACTTGAAGAGGTCCTGGAAGCCGTAACCCGACCAATCAGCGACGCTCGAGAAGTTCCCATCAAGCGTGCCTCTGTTGAGGGCGTCGTACGCCTCTGCATTTGGGATGGCCACGGGGTTGATCCCCATCGATTCAGCCAAGATCTCATGTGTTCGCGATGATGCGCGGATATTGAGACCCTTCACCGCCGATACGGAATTGAATTCCTTCCCCGTAGTTGAAATCGTGTACTCAGCAGTCGTGGGCACGGGGAACGCCTTGAGCCCGTTTTCCTCGAACTGCGACTCGTAGTACGTCTTCCCGTCGATGATTTTCTCATCGCTCTCCAGAAGAGCCTTGTATGCCTTAGAGGCGATCCGCACATCCGATTCGGCAAGGGGCAGCATTGTGACCTCGCCAGCGGTGAACTGGTCGGGCAGGTACGGCGGCGCGACACTACCGATGTCAGCGATGCCTTGATTGAGTGCCTCGAGCTCGTCACCAGCCGCGACCAACTCGCCGCCATTAAACGCTTCGAATTCGACAGCACCCTCGCTCAGCTCTTCCACACGATCCATCCACGGCTTGTAGGTCCCGACCCACCAGCCATTCTGTGAAGTGAATCCGGTGGCAAAGCGCAGCGTCTGTGTGTCGTCGCCACCGGCACCACCACCGCTGCCGCATGCGGCGGTGGTCATCCCTAGTGCGAGGGTGAGGGCGGTAAGCATCAGGGGCTTCTTCATAGTGATCTATTCCAATTCGTCGTTGCCCGGCGTGGATGCCGAACGGGGTTGTGTGTGATTTCGTGCTCGGTTGTCGTCAGTACGAAGATGGCCGATCAGACGAGACTCCGTCTGTTCTGCGCAAAGCGCGTCGCCTGCTCGATGTACCACTCGAGCGAAGCGACGTCCGCGGCCGCTGTGCGGTTGACCGCGTCTGGGTCGCTACCTTGGAAGACCCGCTTGATCGGAACCTCGAGGATCTTTCCGGTACGCGTGCGCGGAATTGACGGCGCGGCAAGGATCTCGTCGGGGACGTAGCGTGGGGAGACTTGTTCACGGATCGTCGCAACAATGCGATCTCGGAGGGCCGCGTCCACGTCGACGCCCGCCTCCGGGACGACGAAAAGCGGCATGTAGTACTCGCCGCCGTCGAGCTCTGCGCCGAGGACCATCGAGTCAGCCACTCCCACAACGGTGTTCACGATGCTGGTGATGTCGGCTGACCCCATCCGGATGCCGCCGCGGTTGATCGTCGCGTCTGAGCGTCCGTGGATCATCCAGCCGCCCTCCGCGTTGCGTGTCGCCCAGTCGCCCTGCCGCCACAGCCCGTCGAACGCGTCGAAGTACGCTTCCTTGTATCGCCTCCCGCCCGGGTCGTTCCAGAACGCGATCGGCATCGATGGCAGCGCCAAGGTCATCACCAACTCACCGACCTCGCCGGTGACGCTCTCCCCCTTCGTATCGACGGTCCGCGCATCGACGCCCAAATACGGTGCCATCAGCTCACCGAGGTACACGGAATCCAGCGGGTTTGATCCGAGGATGCCGGAGGCGATTTCCGTGCCCCCGGAGTCCGAACCCAGCCGCACGTCCCCGGCAACGTGCTCGTAGAACCATCGCCAGGTCGAGTCCGGCAGGGGCGACCCGGTCGAAAGGATCGAGCGGAGGCTGTCGAAATTCCACAACTCCTTCGGCGAGATACCTGCCCGCTCGATCGCCGACAGGATCGCCGCGCCTGTCCCGAAGAACTCGACGTCCTCCTCAGCGCAGATCTGCAACTGTCGTGCCGGCGACCCGTGGGTCGGTGCGCCGTCGTAGGTGATGATCGTGACGCCGACGAACATCGACTGTACGAGCAGGTTCCACACCACCCACGTAGTCGACACTGCGTAGTAGCAGCGCGATCCGGGAGTGAGGTCGTACTGGAGCGCGTTGTCCTTGAGGCTTGTGAGAACGATCCCGCCGTGGGAGTGGACGATCCCCTTCGGCCGGCCGGTCGTGCCCGACGAGTAGAGCACCCACAGGGGGTGGGAGAACTCGACCGGCTCGAACTCCGGCTCGATTGGCTCCGCGAGAATCTCCGATATGCGTGTGCTCGGCACCCGGAGGCTATCCGGCGCCACCCCATCACGTGTGTCGATCAGCACGTGGTGCTCCACGCTCGGCAGCGCCTGCAGGATCGCGGGAAGCAGCGCCAGTTGATCTCTGTGCTGCCCGCCGAACTCGATGGAGTCGGTCGTCAACAGCACCCGCGGCTCGATCTGCTTGAAGCGGTCGCTGATCCCCTGCACCCCGAAGTCGGTGTTGACCACCGACCAGGTGGCACCCACGGTCGCAGTGGCGAGCATGGCGACCACCGTCTCCGGCGAGCTGGGCAGGACCGCGCACACCCGATCGCCGGGCTGCACTCCGACCGCCCGCAGGTGAGCAGCGAGGGCGCCAACCCGACCGGTCAGCTCGGCCCAGGTCACCGACTCACGCGGCCCGGTCTCGTGCAGCCCGACGATTGCTTCCTCATCCGGCCGCTCCTGTGACCAGCGCAGCAGGTTCTGCGCGAAGTTGACCTGCGCGCCGGGGAACCACCGTGTGCTTTGAATGTCCTCGCCGCAACGCACCGGTCCGTCCCCGCGGTCACCGACCACTCCGAAGAAGTCCCAGATCGACTGCCAGAACTCGTCGACGTGAGCCACGCTCCACGCGTGTAGGTCGGCGTAGTCGCCGGTCTCGACGCCGGCCGTCTGTGCGAGCCAGGCCTGGTAGCGGCGGATCTGCGAGTCGGCGATCCGTTCGGGGGACGGTCGCCAGAGAAGCGTGCGTTCCATGCTTCGTTCCTTGTCTGTCGGTGTGCGGCAGGAGGTGAAGGGTCAGTGCAGTGTCGTCCCACCATCGACGGCGAGCGTCGTGCCGGTGATGAAGGAGGAGGCGTCCGATGCCAGGAAGAGCACCGCGGAGTCCAGCTCCTGCTGCCGACCGAGCCGGCCGAAGAGCGTGCGGGAGGTGATCGTCTCGAGCAGCGCCCCGGGGATCTCGTCGGTCATCTCGGAGGCGAAGTAGCCCGGCGCCACCGCGTTGACCCGGATCCCCCGCCGACTGCCCCACTGCGCCGCGAGGTCGCGCGTCAGGCCGAGGACAGCGGCTTTAGACGAGGAGTACGCCGCCTGTGGCGCGAAGCCGGCGGTCAGGCCGAGGATGCTCGCGATGTTGACGATGCTCGAGCCCGGCCCCATGACCGCCGCGCACTCCTTGGCCATCCAGTACGCGCCATTGAGGTTGACGTCGACGACCCTGCGGAAGTCCTCGGGCGACTCCTTCAGCGCCGGTACCGCCGTGCCCAGGCCCGCGTTGTTGACGAGGACGTCAACCCGCCCGTGCTCGGCCATCGCGGCCTGCACCAGATCTGCGCACTGCTGCGGGTCGACCACGTCGCAGGAGACCGTCGACACGGTGCCACCGCCAGCGCGGATCTCCTCGGCGAGTGACTCCAGGCGCTCGCGTCGTCGGGCGGCGAGGACGACGGTCGCGCCCGCCGAGGCCAGCGCCCGGGCGAAGCCCGCGCCGAGCCCGGAGGAGGCACCGGTGACGATCGCGACGCGGCCGTCGAGACGGAAGCGGTCGAGGAGCGAGCCCTCGCCCCCTTCGCCCGTGCGGGGGTCGATCGGGGTGCGGTGCGGATCAGGCACGGGTCCCTCCCGGGTGGTCGTCGAGGATCGAGTGGGCGTGGTCGACGAGGTGGCGGATGCTGTCCCCGATGTCGCCGAACTCCTGGCCGGCCATGTCCCCGGCCGCGGCACGCGTGGCCACGCCCTGGGCGATGGCGGCGAACTTGAAGCACGCGAAGGCCCGGTACCACGGCAGGACGGCCGGGTCGGTCCCCGACGCCGCGCAGTAGCGCTCCACGAGGTGGGACGAAGGGGGCCACCCCGCCTCCCGGCTCAGGCTCGGGATGAGCGGCATGGCAGGACCGTCGGCGTCGCCCCAGTACATCGCGGTCTGCGCCAGGTCGGCGATCGGGTCACCGAGGGTGGACAGCTCCCAGTCGAGAACCGCCCGGATGCGCCCCGGGTCGTCCGCGTCGTAGACGCAGTTGTCCATCCGGTAGTCGCCGTGGACGATCCGCGACGGGGGCGAGGTCGGCATCGACTCCCCCAGTCGGGCGGCCAGGTCGGGTAGGCGCGGCGCCTGCACCGACTTGGTGGCCTTCTCCGACTGGCCCAGCCACCGGCGCAGCTGCCGCTCGAGGTAACCGTCGCGGCGGCCGAGGTCACCCAGGCCGACCTCGTCCGGGTCGACCGCGTGCAGCGCGACGAGCGCATCGACGAGGGCATCGGTCATCGCCTCCTTGCTCCGCTCGTCCTGCGCGTAGTCCGCCGGCAGCTCGTCGCGGACGACGTGGCCGACGACCTCCTCCATCACGTAGTACGGCACGCCCAGGTCCTCCCCGCTCGTCTCGTTGACGACGACGTGCGCGACGGGGACGCCGGACCCGGCCAGCCCGGTCTGGATCCGTGCCTCGCGGCCCATGTCGTGGGCGCTGGGCAACAGGTCCCCGGTCGGTGGGCGCCGCAGGATCAGTCGGTCACCGTCCGCGCTGGTCAGCACGAAGGTGAGGTTGGACTTCCCGCCGGCGATGAGCTCGGCGGAGAAGTCCCGCCACGCCTCGCGGCCGGTGGCCGCGACGAGCCGGGGTCCGACGACGTCGGGTCTCAGAATCTGCTCGAGTGTCGGGTCGAGGGTCGGGGTGTCGGTGCTGTGTACGAAAGGGCCTCCAGGTCTCGTCGGGCGGTCAGCGCTGACCGACCGTGTGCAGGTCGATGCCCCGCTCTCATTCATCAGGAAGGCCGGCCTACCGTGCTCGCGACGAGGGATCGTCGGGCGGAGGGGTTGGTGCGGGTGGTGGGCTCGGGGCCGGTGCGGATGTCACCGGCGGACACGTGTCTGGTGTGTGAGGTGGTCATGTCGTTGCCTTCCAGGGGATTGGGGAGCAGGAGCAGGGGCGAACGGGTCAGACCGCCTCGTCACGCAGCGCGCGGCGGCGGATCTTGCCCGTCTGGGTCTTCGGCAGGTCGCCGACGACGTGGACGTGGCGCGGTCGCTTGTAGGCGGCGAGGCGGTCGGCGACGAACTGTCGCAGCTCGTCCTCGTCCCCCTTCGCTCCCTCCTTGAGCGAGACGAAGGCGGTGACCTCCTCGCCGCGGTACTCGTCGGGCAGGCCGACCACAGCCGCCTCGAAGACGGCCGGGTGCTGGTAGAGCACGTCCTCGACCTCGCGTGGCCACACCTTGTAGCCGGAGGTGTTGATCTGGTCCTTGAGCCGGTCGACGAGGTAGACCCAGCCCTCCTCGTCGATGACCGCGCCGTCGCCGGTGTGCAGGCGCCCGCCGGGCATCGTCGCCTCGGTCGCCGCCGGGTTCCGCCAGTAGCCGCGCACCACCTGGGGACCGGTGAGGACGAGCTCGCCCTGCTCCCCCGGTGCGACCGAACGGTCGTCCGGACCGACCACCGCGGCGCCCACACCGGGAAGGGGCTTGCCGATCGACAGCGTGCCGCTGGCCCCGTCGACGGGTGCCCGACTGCCGGGTGGGACCGCGATGACACCGGAGGTGGTCTCGGTCATGCCGTAGCCGTTGTGGATGTAGTGGCCGAAGCGCTCCTCGAAGCGCTCGACCGTCGATGGCGGGATCGGTGCGCCACCGCTGTAGAGCGTCTTCACCGAGGCGAAGTGCTCGGCGCTCGCGTGCTCGAGGCGCATCAGCGCGTTGAACGCCGTGATCGACCCGATGGTGAAGGTGACGCCGTGCTCGTGGAAGGCGTCGAGCACGACCTCGGCATGGAACCGTCCGGTGAAGACGAGGGTCGTCCCGTGGACCAGGCCGAGCACCGCGTTGATGACCGCGCCGGTGATGTGGAAGAGGGGGGCGATGGCCAGGACGACGTCGCCGTCCTCCACCCCGACGAACTCGGCGAAGGTCGTCGCAACGGTGACGACGTTCGCGTGGGAGTTCATCGCCCCCTTCGGCGGGCCGGTCGTCCCCGAGGTGTAGGTCAGCAGGGCGAGGTCCTCGGGTCCGGTCCCGACCGGCTCGGGCTGCCGGCCGGCGTGGCGCCGCATGAGGTCCACGAGGTCGCCGTCGGCGGAAGCCTCGACCCTTGCCTGCTCCGGGAACATACGCGGGTCATCGCGTCCCTGCAGGTCGCGCTCGTCGGTGCTGAGCACCCACCGGACCGCGGTGCGCTGCACGCTCTCGCGCACGGCCGCCACGTCCCGGTCGGTCGTGATGATGCCGATCGCACCCGAGTCGGCGACCGGCTGCTCGAGCTCGCCGCCGAGGTACATCGGGTTGAGCACGACGGCGGTGGCGCCGAGCTTCCACAGGGCGAGCAGGCTGATCGCGTACTGGGGGACGTTCTGCAGGTGGATCCCGACGCGATCCTTCGCGCCGACGCCGCGCTCGGCGAGGGCGACCGCGAGCGAGCCCGCGAGGTCGTCGACCTCGGCCACGGTGTAGGTGGCGTCGAACCACGCGATCGCGGGCGCGTCCGGTCCGGCAGCGACCCGTCGGTGCCAGGCCTCGGTCACCGTCCCCGGTCGCGCCGGCCGCTCGTGCGGTCCGTCCGCGTCGAGCTCGTGCACTGTCACGTCATCCATGCCTGGTCACCCACTTCCTTGTGGACCGAGCGATCGCTCGGTCGGCCCTTGTACTGTGGGTGAGGAGACCTTCGGATGTCAAGGGTGCGAACCGCACTAGGGTCGAGGAGCCCGACAGGTGAGACGACAGGAGCCACGCATGACCACGGACTGGCGCACGTTCGGCCCGGACATGCTCACGCCCCCGCTGCAGGCCGCGCTCCGCGTCTTCGTCCGGGAGGGGTACCACGGCACCTCGATCCGCTCGATCGCCGAAGCGGCCGGCCTCTCCGTCCCGGGCCTCTACCACCACCACCGCTCGAAGCAGGCGATCCTCGACGCGATCGTCACGGCGACGATGACCGAGATGCTCGCCCACAGCCACGCCGCCGAGGAGGACTCCGACGGCACCCCGCGCGGGCGCTTCGACAACCTCGTCGAGGCACTGGCCCGCTTCCACATGGAGCGCCGCGACCACGCCTTCCTGGCCTCGACCGAGATGCGCAGCATGGAGCCCGAGGTGCGCGCCCGTCACATCGCCCAGCGGGACCAGCAGCAGCGCCTGCTCGCGGACGCGATCGCCGACGGTGTCGCGGACGGCAGCTTCGTCAGCGCCTACCCGGCCGACGCGGCGCGCGCGATCTCCTCGCTGTCGGTCTCGATCGCCACGTGGTACCAGCCCGACGGGCCCCTGACCGAGGACGAGGTCGTGGAGCGGCACCTGGACTTCGCGCGCCGGATCGTCGGGGCGAAGGGAGAGTGACCGGTTGTGCCGGGACGGCCCACCACCGCCCCGGCACAGCGGAACCCTACTTCGCGAGGAAGCCGGCGAAGACCTCGTACATGAAGTCCGTGCCCTGCTTGAGCGCCTCGACGAAGATGCGCTCGTTGTTGCCGTGCATCCCGATCAGCTGCTCGTTGCTGAGCACGTACGGGTACACGCCGTAGCCGGGCACTCCCTCCGCACGCCAGGGCCCAAGGCTCGTGCCGGCCTCGAAGAGCGCCGGGGCGAAGGGGGTCCCCTCGTAGACCTTCTCCGCGGCCCCGGTCAGGGAGCGGTAGAGATCGGTGTCGAGGTCGGCGGGCGGGGTCGCCCACGTCTCGTCGAGCCCGGCGAGCGCCTCCTCCTCGCTCTCGCCGTCGTACGTCACCAGGGCGACCTCGACCTCTCGGTCGGCCAGCAGCTCACGCACCTTCGCGAGGAACTCCCGCGGCTTCTCGCCACCGGGGATCCCACGGCAGTTCACGCGCACCTCCGCCGACGACGGGATGACGTTCTCCTTGTACCCCGCCTCCTCGATGACGAAGGCGTGCGTGGTGCGCAGCAGCGCACGGTGCAGGTAGGGGTAGTCCGACCGGGAGACGACGAGCTTCGCCGCCCGCTCCCGCGCCGGCTGGCTCCTGGCATTGAGCATCAGCCGGATCGCCTTGGCGAAGCGCTCGTCGTCGGTCGCCTCCATCACCGCGGTGAAGTACTCGCGGGTGACCTCGGTCAGGTGCACCGGCGCCTCCCACTCCCCCAGCTCGCTCACCGCCCGGGAGAGCGTGACGATCGCCGTCTCGTCGGGGATCGGCTTCGAGGAGTGGGTGGCGACCCCCTTCGCCGTGATGTCGAGGTTGAAGTAGACGTTGTCCTGGCGGGTGGCCGTGATGAGCATCGGCGTCGTCCGGTCGCTCTGCGCGAGGAACCACCCGCCCTCTGTCAGGACCGACCCGGCGGCGATCTTGTCCCAGTGGTTCTCGGCCAGCCAGCGCGAGCCGTAGGAGCCGGCCTCCTCGTCGCAATCGGTGAGCACGATGATGTCCCGGTCGAACTGCGAGCCCTCGTCGATGTGGCGCAGCATGGCGCTGATGAAGGCGGAGTTGGCGCCCTTCATGTCGAGGGCACCGCGGCCGTAGATCTCGCCGTCGACGACCTTCCCGGCGAAGGGGTCGACGTCCCAGTTCTCCTCCTCCACCGGGACGACGTCCGAGTGACCCAGCAGGAGCAGCGGCTCCGCGTCTCCCGTGCCGGGGATGCGGGCGATCACGTGGACGTTGTCGGCCTGCGGCGTCTCGATGATCTCGACGGGTACACCGGCGTTCTCCCAGACGCCCTTGAGCCACTCGCCGTGCGGACGGGTGGTGCCACCCTGGCCGTAGTTCTGGGTGTCGTAGGACAGCATGCGCTTGAGCAGGTCGACGGGGTCCTTGTCGGCCGCCGGGATCGCCGCCCCGGTCAGGCTCGTCGCGGACTGTGACGGTCGCGCGTAGGCGGTGGCGCCCCCGGCTGCCGTCAGGCCGAGTGCGGCGGCCCCGATGCCGCCGAGAACGGTCCGTCGTGGCAGTGCGGCCTCGTGGGAAGGGTGCTCGAGCTGGTGATCCATGTCGACTCCTTTGTCGTGTGGGTCCTCAGCACGCTGGCCCCACGACCCCTGTCGCACAACGGTCCCCACCCCGGAGATTCGGTGAGCGGTCGCTTGCTGAGACCGACGGACGGGGCCTTTCCGATGCACTTGCCAGTCCGTGAAGCGGTACGGGTGAGTAGGTGACGAAGCCCTGAAACCAGCGACGGCAGCGGGGCCGCAGGTAACCATCCGATGACACCCGGCGGTTCACGGCCGCGAAATGCCGCATGACCCGCGCAGGGAGTGAAACGGTGACGTGTATGGCACTGACTGTCGCCCTTGCGGCGGCCGGGATGGTCGCCGGGGCCCTGCTCCCCTTCGCCATGGCGTGGGTGGAGAAGACCCTGATGACCGACCCGGCCCATGACCACCGTCGCGCGCGCTGACGCCGCGGCACCCGCCCCGCCGGCACCGTCGGCGGGGCATCCGCGCGGCACAGCCCCACCCCGGGCGCCACCGCGCTGCGTAGACTCCCCAGACCATGAGCACCCTGCAGACGCTCGACCGCGGGCTCGAGGCGATCGACATCGTCTCCCGGCGCACGGGCGGCATCTCCCCCGCCGCCCTCGCCGACGAGCTCGGTGTGCACCGCGCGGGCGCCTACCGGATCCTCGCCACCCTCGAGCAGCGTCACCTCGTGGCCAAGGGCCACGACGGCCTCTACCGCCTCGGCAGCGGCGCGCTCGTCGTCGCCGGGCGCTTCATGAGCCAGTACCGCACTGCCGCGCAGCCGGTCGTCCAAGAGCTCGCCGACGCGACCGGATGCACCGCGTTCGTGTCCATCGCGGACCGTGACGAGTCGGTCGCCATCGCCGTCGCCGAGCCGGCCGCCCGTGGTGACATCGGCGTGCGCTACACGATGGGCGCACGGCATCCCCTCGAGCACGGCGCCGATGGGTTGGCGATCCTCGCCCAGCGCCCCGAGCGCGACTCCGACATCGCCGCCGTCACCCGCGCCCGCACCCTCGGCTACGCCTTGACCGAGGGTGAGATCCAGTCCGGCACCGTCGGCTTGGCCGTCGCCACCGGGGGTGCCTTCACGAGCGACGCCGAGGCATCCATCGGCATCATCCGCCTGGGCCGACCGGGCGACCTCGACGTCGACGCCCTCCTGCCGCTCGTGCAGGCCGCCCGCGACTCGCTCACCCGCCAGTACTGACTCACCGATAGGAATCACCATGGCTGCACCCGTCGGGATCATCATCAGGATCGCGCGTCGAATCGCCCGTCTCGTCATGCGGCAGCGGCGCCGGGGCGGCTCGCGGGTCTGACCACACGGTCGCGGGCCACCGGACACGTTGACCACGCCGTTCCGGCATCGATAGGCTGTGCGATGAGCGCACGCATTTACACGCTCACCGCACAACGACGTGAAGGAACCCCATGGCCCACTACCGCCAGGTCGGACCGGTGCCCCAGCAGCGGCACACCCTCTTCAAGGACGGGGACGGCAACATCCTGTCCGAGGAGCTCATGGGCGAGGAGGGCTTCTCCTCCGACAGCTCGCTGCTCTACCACCGCCACATCCCCTCGGGCATCGTCGGCGCCCGTGAGTGGACGCTGCCCGACCAGTCCCTGGTGGCCAACCACCCGCTCCTGCCCCGCCACCTGACGCTGCACGACCTCTTCACCGAGGAGCAGGCCGCCGGGACGGACGCCGTCACCGGCCGCCAGCTCGTCCTCGGCAATGGCGACGTGCGCATCTCCTACGCGTGGGTCGGGACCACCTCCCCGCTGTACAAGAACGCAATTGGCGACGAGTGCGTGTACGTCGAGCGCGGCTCGGCCCTCGTGGAGACGCAGTTCGGCGCGCTCGAGGTCGCCGAGGGCGACTACGTGGTCATCCCCCGCGCCACCATCCACCGCTGGGTCCTGCGCGAGGGTGAGACCGCCCGCCTCTACGCCGTCGAGGCCAACAGCCACATCGCTCCGCCGAGGCGCTACCTCTCCCGCTACGGTCAGTTCCTCGAGCACGCGCCCTACTGCGAGCGCGACCTGCACGGCCCGACCGAGCCGCTGCTGCGCGAGGAGAGCGACGTCGACGTCTACATCAAGCACCGCGGGCGGGGCGAAGGGGGTCTGGCCGGCACCGTGCACACCGTCCCGACCCACCCCTTCGACGTCGTCGGCTGGGACGGGTACCTCTACCCGTACACCTTCAACATCCGCGACTTCATGCCGATCACGGGCAAGGTTCACCAGCCGCCGCCGGTCCACCAGGTCTTCGAGGGCAACAACTTCGTCATCTGCAACTTCGTGCCGCGCAAAGTCGACTACCACGAGCTGGCCGTGCCCGTGCCGTACTACCACTCCAACGTCGACTCGGACGAGATCATGTTCTACGTCGACGGCGACTACGAGGCGCGCAAGGGCTCGGGCATCGGCAAGGGCTCGATCTCGATCCACCCGGGTGGGCACAACCACGGCCCGCAGCCGGGCGCGGTCGAGGCGTCGATGGGGGTGGAGTACTTCGACGAGACCGCCGTCATGGTCGACACCTTCCGCCCGCTCGACCTCGGCCCCGCGGCCCGCGCCACCGACGACGGCAAGTACGCCTCGTCGTGGACCGGCGGGCGCTGGCTCGGCGAGCGGAAAGACGTATGAGCGCCACGTCGCAACAGACAGTCCCCGAGCAGTTCCTCGGCTTCTTCGACGACGCGGCGACCTTCCCGCCCGGGCTCGCCCCGGTCGAGCAGGCGGTGACCGACCACGTGGCGCGACGCTCCTCCCCCTTCGTCCCGGCGGTGGGGCCGGCCGTGCTCGCCCTGGCCGACCTGCGGCGGGCCCGGGAGGTCGCCGACGCCCTCGACCTGAGCGGCCGGCCGGTCGAGGTCTCCGTCGTCACCCCGGCCGGCGCGCTCGCGGAGGCGCTCGAGGCGGTCGAGGACGTGCGGCCGCAGCTGGAGGTGGTCGCGATCGAGCTGAAGACCGACCCGCGGGACCGCGCGGTCATGGCCGAGCAGATCGCCGACGCCGCTGCGGTGCAGGGGATCCCGGTCTTCGTCGAGCTGACCGCGGCCCAGGTGGCCGACGACGCGCTCGAGCTCCTCGTCGACACCGGGCTGGCGCTGAAGTACCGCACCGGTGGGATCGAGGCGCATCTCTTCCCCACCCCGCAGGAGCTCGGTGACGTGCTCGCGAGGGCGGTCGCCGCCGGGCTGCCCTTCAAGCTGACCGCCGGTCTGCACGAGGCGGTGCGCTACACCAACGACGCGACCGGCTTCCACCACCACGGCTTCCTCAACATCGCGCTCGCCACCCAGGCGGCGCGGGACGGGGAGCCGGCCGAGAGCATCGCCGCGTGGCTCGCCCAGACCGACCCCGACCTGCTCGGCACGGTCGCGGCTGCCTCGGACGGCGCGTGGCGCGAGTCCTTCCGGTCCTTCGGCACGTGCAGCGTCAGCGAGCCCGCCGACAGCCTGCGCCGACTCGACCTCTTCCCGACCCTGACCACGACCCAGGAGCATCCATGACCAGCGCCGCCGAGCGATTCGCGACCACGGGCTTCGGCCCGCACAACCTGCCCTACGCCTCCTTCTCCGTCGCCGGGGGTGAACGGCGACTGGGTGTGCGCCTCGGGGACCGGGTCATCGGCATCGCCGCCCTGGCCGACGCCACGACCACCCCGGCGCTGGAACCCACCGCCCGTGGCGCGGTCGGCACAGCCAACCTCGACGCGCTCCTCGCTGCCGGGCACACGGTCTGGCGGCCGCTGCGCGCCTGGCTGCAGGAGGTCGTCACGACCGACGGCCTCGACGGCGCGGTGGAGGACGCCTCGACCCCGGTCGCCGAGGTGTCCCTGCACATGCCCTTCACCGTGGCCGACTACGTCGACTACTACGCCTCGGAGCACCACGCCTCCAACATCGGGCGGATGTTCCGCCCCGACCAGGACCCGCTCCTGCCGAACTGGAAGCACCTGCCCGTCGGCTACCACGGCCGCGCCGGCACCGTCGTCCCCTCCGGCACCGCGTTCCCGCGCCCCAAGGGCCTGCGGCCGGAGGAAGGGGGGACCCCCAGCTTCGGTCCGTCGCGCCGGCTGGACATCGAGGCCGAGCTCGGCTTCGTCCTCGGTGGGTCCGTGCCCGAGGGCGAGGTGTCGGTCGATCGCGCCGGGGCGGAGCACGTCTTCGGTGTGGTGCTCTTCAACGACTGGTCCGCCCGGGACATCCAGGGGTACGAGTACGTGCCGCTCGGCCCGTACCTGGGCAAGTCCTTCGCCTCGTCGATCTCGCTGTGGGTCGTGCCCTTCGACGCGCTGGCCGATGCCCGCGTCGCGCCGCCGGCACGGGAGCACCAGCTCGCCGAGTACCTGGACGACTCGGGCAGCGAGCCGTGGGGTCTGGACATCACGATGGAGGTCGACGTCGACGGAGAGGTCGTCTCGCACCCGCCGGTGAAGACGCTCTACTGGACCGCGCCGCAGATGGTCGCGCACATGACGGTCAACGGCGCGAGCCTGCGCCCGGGTGATTTCTTCGGATCCGGCACCGTCTCCGGCGCCGAGGTCGACGAGCGCGGGTCGCTGATGGAGCTGTCCTGGGGCGGCAAGGAGCCGCTGCGGCTCGCCGACGGCCGCGAGCAGGCCTTCCTCACCGACGGGCAGACGATCACCCTGCGGGGCACGGCGCCCGGTCCCGACGGGTCGGTCATCGACTTCGGTGAGTGCGTGGGGACGATCCTGCCCGCGACCTGAGGATTCGCAACTGCCTAGGCTCTTGCGGGTCCTCTCCCGCAACTGCTCAGGCTCTTGCGAGTTCTCTTCTGCAACTGCCTGGGCTCTTGCACCCTGCTCACCAGCGCCCGACGCCCCCTCGCACCCGCAACGACAGCCACGTGGTGAGGACGACCGTGAGGACCCCCACGGCGCACGCGACGAGGAGGGCGCGCACGAAGCCGGCCTCACCCCCTTCGCCACCGAAGGTCAGGGCGGTCACGGCCAGGGCGGAGCCGACCGAGAAGCCGAGGTAGCGCACGACCATCGTGAAGGCGATCGCACTGCCGGTCTCCGACCGCGGCACCGACCCGACCAGCAGTCCCGGGATACCGGCGAAGCCCAGGCCGCTGCCCAGGCCCGCGATGGCCATGGCGAGCAGCAGCTGCCAGACGGTGTCGTGAGCGACGACCAGCAGGACGAAGGCCGAGAGGTAGGTCGCCGATCCCAGCGGGAGCAGCGTCGTGGCCTCGACCCGCGTCATGAGGCGCTGGCTCAGGCGACTGCCGACGACACTGGCGAGGGCGTAGGGCACGAGCAGCAGGCCGGCGACGGTCGCTCCGTACCCCATCCCCCACGTCGGGTCCTGCACGACGATGACGACGAGCGGGAAGAGCAGGTAGACGCCCACGCCCATCAGCATCGAGGTGGCGTGCGTCAGCAGCGGGACCGGCCGCGCGGCCAGGGTGACGTCGACCAGGGGGTGGGCCACGCGTCGGCTCCACCACACCCAGGCGGCGCAGGCGACGATGCCGACGGTGGCCAGGAGCGCGACGCGGCCGATCGGGAGCACGGACACCTCGGCCAGCGCGATGAGGATCGTCGTCGTCCCCCCGGCGAGGAGCACGGTGCCCCACCAGTCGACCCGGGTGCCCTCGGTGTCCGGGCTCGGCGGGAGCGTCAGCAGCGCCAGCACCAAGGTGGCCGCGCAGAGTGCGGTGGCGACGCCGAAGGCGACGCGGATCCCCCACAGGTCGGCCATGACGGCCGCGACCGGGTAGCCCAGGCCCGCGGCCGCGACGGTGGTGACCGACAGGATCGCGATGGCGCCCGCGCGCCGTTGCCTCGGGATGGCCTCGCGCGCGATCGCGATGGCCACGGGGGTGAGGCCGTAGCCCAGACCCTGCAGCGTGCGGCCGGCGAGGAAGGCACCGAATCCGAGCGGGAGTGCGCACAGCAGGCCACCCAGCGTCGCCCCACCGAGACCGAGGACCACGGCACGCATGCGGGCCCGCCCGCCGGACAACCGCCCGATGACCGGGGTCGCGACGGCACCGGCGAGCATCGTCAGGGTCAACGACCACTGGGCCGCGCCGAGTGGGACGCCGAAGTCGCGGGCGATGCCGGGCACGAGCGGGGCACCGAGGCTGCCGGCGACGGCGGTGATGGTCGTGAGCAGGACCAGGGTGGTGAAGAGCAGCCCCGGGCTGCTCACGCCACGAAGTCGGGCCATCCGGCGTCGAGGTAGTCGATGAAGTCCTCCCCCACGCGCTGGGCGCGCAGGTGCTCCCGGGTCACCGGCAGCTGCGCCATCGCGAAGTCGGCGTCGACCGCCCGGCGCGGGAAGTCGTGGTGCACGATCGCCGCGCGCCCCAGGTCGACGAAGTCGGCGCCGTGCTCCATGCACCAGCGCGCCTGCTCGCTCGTACGGATCTTGCCCGCCACCCCGAGCCTCGTGGCGCCGCGCGGCAACCGGGTGAACCGGTCGATGAGGAGGGAGCCCCCTTCGTCGACCGTCGCGAAGGCGTCCCACAGCGACATGTCGACGTAGTCGACGAGGCCAGAGTCGAGGACCCACCGGGCGACGGTGACGCCCTCGTCGAGGACGACACCGTTGCCCCGCGGGGTGAGCCGCACCCCGACCTGGAAGTCGTCGTGGGTGCCTCCGCGCACGCCGCGCAGCACGTCGAGGAGCACCCGCGAGCGGTCCTCGAGCGAGCCGCCGTAGCCATCGGTGCGGTCGTTGTGGCGACCGTCGAGGAACTGCGTGAGGAGGTAGCCGTGCGCGCCGTGCACCTCGACCCCGTCGAAGCCCGCCCGCTCGGCACGCCGGGCGGCGACGACGAAGTCCTCGACCACCTGCTCCACCTCCGCCGTGGTCAGCGCCCGGGTGTTCTTCTCCGCGTCGTCCCACGGGGCGACATTCGCTCCGCCGTGCACGTCCGGGTCGGCCCGCCGGCCGGCGTGGTGCAGCTGCACCGAGGACACGCTCCCGGTCGCGCGGATGCCATCGGCCAGACGGGTCAGTCCCGGCAGGTGCCGATCATCGCTGATGCCCAGCTGCCCGGCCCAGGCCTGTCCCGCGGGCGACACATAGGTCGCGCAGGTCATCGTCAGGCCGAAGCCGCCCTCGGCACGGGCCACCAGCCACTGGTACTCGTCCTCGGAGAGGGTGCCGTCGGCGTGGCTCTGGGTGTTGGTCAGCGGCGCTAGCGCGAAGCGGTTGGCCCAGGACGGCCCGTGGACCAGGTCGAGGTCGTCGTGCAGGTCAGGGATGGAGGTCATGGGCCCCATCCTCGCAAGCGGAGGAAATAGTTTCACCATCAACCATGTTGTCGCGATTGTGCATGCCTTCGGATTCCTCAGCTTCGGTCACTACGGCCACGGGACCGGGCTCGGTGACCCGGACGCCCGCCAGGCCCTCCACGACGCCGTCGAGATCGGTGTCGGCGCCGACCAGCTCGGGGTGAACGGCGCGTACTTCCGGGTCCACCACTTCGCCCGGCAGGCCGCCTCCCCGATGCCGCTGCTGTCGGCGATCGCCGCCCGCACCCGGGGCATCGAGGTCGGCACCGGCGTGATCGACATGCGCTACGAGAACCCGCTGCACCTCGCCGAGGAGGCCGCCGCACTCGACCTCATCGCCGACGGCCGCGTCGCGCTCGGCGTCTCCCGGGGGTCACCCGAGCCCGCGAAGCGCGGCTGGGAGGCCTTCGGATACACCGGCTCGAGCGATCCGCGCGGCGCCGACATCGCCTACGGGCACTTCGACGGCTTCCTGTCCGCTGTCCGTGGCGAGCAGGTCGTCGACGCCGACCCGCAGATGGGCCCGGCCGGGCGGCTGCGCGTCGAGCCGCACTCCCCCGGCCTCGACCGGCGCATCTGGTGGGGCGCCGGCAGCCGCGAGACCGCCGAGTGGACCGCCCGCCAGGGCGTGAACCTCATGAGCTCGACCCTGCTCACCGAGGCCACGGGCGCCTCCTTCGGCGACCTGCAGCGCGAGCAGATCGACCGCTACCGCGCGGCGTGGCGCGAGGCCGGGCACGACTGGGCCCCGAGGGTGTCGGTCTCCCGCAGCATCTTCCCGCTCGTCAGCGACATCGACCGGCAGCTCTTCGGGCTGCGCGGCCAGGCCTCGAGCGACCAGGTCGGGATCATCGACAACCTGCGCTCGACCTTCGGCCGCACCTACGCCGAAGAGCCGGACGTCCTGGTCGAGCAGCTGCGGGCCGACCCGGCGATCGCCGCCGCGGACACCGTCATGCTCGCCATCCCCAGCCAGCTCGGCGTCGACTACAACCTGCACGTGCTGCGGGCCTTCGCCGAGCACGTCGCCCCGTCCCTCGGCTGGCGTCCCAACACCGACGGCCCGGTCCGCGGTCTGCCGGCCTGACGGCGTCGGGGCCCGCACCTCAGGTTTCGCGGCCCGTCGCTCGCACCTCAACCATCGCCCACCCCCCACAGGAAGGCTCCACCCATGTCCACGATCGTCATCCTCGGCGGCACCGGCTACGCCGGAGGCCACATCGCCCGCGAGGCCGTCTCCCGCGGCCACCGGGTCATCTCCTACAGCCGCTCCGAGCCGAGCGAGCGCGCCGAGGGCGTGGAGTACCGCACCGGGTCGCTGACCGACGACACCGTCGTCGCGCAGGCCGCGGCGGACGCCGATGACCTCGTCGTCGCCACCCACGGCCGGGACGTCGGCGGGTCCCCGCTCGTCGACCACGTCGACCGCCTGGTGCAGGCGTCGATCGAGCACGGCGCGCGGCTGTCCTTCGTCGGTGGCGCCGGCACCCTCCACGTGGCGAAGGGGGGTCCCCGCCTCGTCGACACCCCGGACTTCCACGAGGACTGGAAGCCGGAGGCACTCGCGCACGCGAAGGTCCTCGACGCGATCCGTCAGGCCCCGGCGGAGCTGGACTGGTTCTACGTCTCCCCCGCCGCGCTCTTCGGTTCCTTCGCCCCCGGCGAGACCACCGGTGGCTACCGTCTCGGCCTCGACGAGCTGGTCGTCAAGGACGACGGCTCGTCCGAGATCTCCGGCACCGACTACGCGACGGCCTATCTCGACGAGATCGAGCGCGGGGACCACCCCCGGCAGCGGTTCACCGTCGGGCACTGAGCAAACCCCACCCGGACGAGGGGAGGGGCCCGTCCCGGTTCGTCCCGGACGGGCCCCTCACTTCTCTCCCCCCGGAGATCTGAACTGACCTGACAGTAGGCTCGCGCGGCCCCCCGCCACCTCAGTGGTCGACTACTGGTTCCGCCTCCTCCACGGCGTCACCGTTGCCGTCGAACTTGCCCTGCGCCACCAGCAGCAACGCGGCGACCGACTCCACGGGCACCCCCAGCGCCGTGGCGATGACGACGTCCTCGTACCCGGCGCGGCGCAGACGGAGGGCGACACCGTGGGCCGGCGACATCGCGTCGACCCGTCTCTCCCACTCGCTGCTGGTCATGGGCCCACCCCAGCACGACGGGGCCGTGGCCACCTCAGTGGTCCACTACTGGAGGCCGGGTCACGGTGGGCCCGCGGACGGGGGCAGGTACTTCTCCAGGTCGGAGCGTGTGGTGATGCCCAGCTTGGCGAAGACCTGGTACAGGTGCGACTCGACCGTGCGCACGGAGACCACGAGCCGCTGTGCGATGTCGGCATTGCTCATCCCGGCCGCGGCCAGCGCCGCCACCTCGTGCTCGCGACGGCTCAGTCCGATGACCGGTTCCTGCGGGGCCAGGGTCTGGGCGGCCCCGCCGTCGATCTGCCGGGCGAGGATCTGCGCCCGGCCGGTCATGCGCCGCGCACCGTCGGCCGACCCGACGGCCCGGTGGGCGTGCGCGGACTGCCCTGCGGCCTCGACCGCCAACGGGATCAGCCCGCGCTCGGCGAAGCGCTCGGCGACCTCCTCCAGGGCGCGCCGGTCATCTGCACGCATCGCGTCCGCGTGGTCCGCGAGCAGGGTCGGGTACGCGCACTCGGCGCGATCGGCGATCCGGCGAAGGGAGGTGGTCACCTCCGCGCCCCGCTCGCCCAACCGGCAGGCCAGGTGGAGCAGACCGGCACGGGCCAGCTCCAACTGCGGGTACTGCTCCGCCCCCGCGAGGGCGATCGCCGCCGCGGCCGTGCGATCACCCTCGGCGACCTTCAGCCACACCTCCGCCATGACGACGTCGGCGGCCTGCCACGCGGGTGCGGTGCCCCGTCGTGCCGCCGCCGCCTCCTCCCACCGCCGCCGCGCCCTGTCGACCCGGTGGCTGACCGCGGCCGTCTGGCTGAGCAGGGTCAGCGACCAGGCGAGCGACTCCCCCAGGTCGACCTTGCGGAAGTCCTCGACAGCGTCCAGGAGCACGGCGCGCGCCTGCGCGAGCCGCCCGACGTGCAGGAGGGCCCGGCCCAGCCCCAGGCACGCCAGCCCTCGGTTGATCACGTCCGGGCTGTCGGACATCGCCGCGTGCACCCGGGTGAGCGCCGGGAGCACGTCGGTCATGCGACCGTCCAGCATGCCGCTGAAGACGGCCTGGAGGTCCGCCTCGGCGGCCGCCCCGGAGGCCCGGGCGGTCGCACCGACGGGGAACTGCCGCAGGCGGTCCCACACCCCCTCCGCCTGCCGGTGCAGCCCCAGCTCACCCAGCGCCTCACCGGCGATCTCCAGGGCCATCATCCGGTGCAGCGGGGAGATGTCCGAGCGGTCGAGCAGTGGCTCGACGATGTCCAGCGCCTCCCGTGGTCGGCCCCGGCCCAGGACGATGCTCGCTCGGTAGGGCGCCAGCCGCTCCGCGCGGCTCGGGGTGCTGTCGCCGCCCTCCGGGGCGCGGGCCCCGCCGCCGACGCGGTCCAGGAGGGCCTCGACCTCCTCGCCGTGACCCAGGCCGTAGTACTTCGCCCGGAAGCGCACCTCGACGTAGTCGTCCACCAGCTGCGGGTCGGCGCTCGCGAGCACGGCGTCCTCGACCTCGGTCAGCAGGGGAAGTGCCTCCTCGGCGCGGTTGCAGCCCACCAGTGCCCGACCGAGCTCGATTACGACCGGTGCGCGTCCGGCGGGATCCGCGTCGCCGGCCTCCAGCGCCGCCTGCGCCAACCGTGCCGCCAGCGGGTGCGCGAAGACCTGGTTCGCCCGGACCGCCGCGTCCAGCAACGTCTCCCGGCTCTGCGTGCGACCGGCGTCCAGGCGCCAGGTCACGATGCGCACCCGGGAGGCCTCCGCCTCGCGGGGGTCGGCCGCGTCGAAGGCCTCCGCCAGGGCGCCCACCATCCGCCGTCGCCCGATCGAGCCGATCCGGGCCACGAGCACCTCGCCGTAGAGCGGGTGCCCCAGACGCAGGACCCCGCGCGCGTCGGAGTCGTCCACGTGCACGAGGCCGAGCTCCTCCAGCCCGGAGAGCACCTCCGTGGAGGCGAGGGCCTCGGCCACGCTCAGCGGCAGGGGCTCCCCGATGGCGACCGCGGCCAGGGCGTGGCGCTGGGCCGGGTCCAGGGCCTCGAGGCGAGCCCACACCGCATCCACCAGGCGGGGAGCGAGCACGACCTCCTCGTCCCACATCCACACCCCGTCCCGGACCTTCAGTGACCCGCGCTCGGCGGCGGCCATGACCAGCTCGCGGGCGTAGAGCACGTTGCCGCCGCTGACCGCGGTCAGCCGAGCGACGGTCCGGTCGCTGACCGGTCCGCCCAGCGCCCGGCGGATGAGGCCGCCCATCTCCGTCGTCGAGAGGGGCTGCAGGTCCACCCGCAGCGCCAAGTCCTCCTTCCACAGTGCGGTGACCGGGTCCGGGACGCTCTCGCCGCGCCGCACGGTGACCACCGGTATCGCCACGCCGTCGAGGCTCAGCTGCAGCAGCAGGGCCGCGCTGGCCTGGTCGAGGTGGTGCGCGTCGTCGACCAGCACCACCGTCCGTCGCCCCTCGGACCGCAGCTGCGCGGAGAACGAACCGTGCCACGCGGCCGGGTCCGGTTGGTCGGCCGCGCCCTCGGGCAGCAGGTGCAGGACAGCGCCGTAGGGCGTGCGGGAGGCCGCTCGCGTGGCGATGACCGAGGAGGTCACCAGTCCCCTGGACTCCGCCCACCAACGCACCTCGCGCAGCAACCGGGTCTTCCCGACACCGGCGGGCGCCACCACGACCGCGCCCCGGGGACCGGTCGGATGGCCGTTGGTCGGGCCCAGCAGCGCGGTGACGAGGTGCAGCTCGGCGTCGCGGCTCGTGAAGGGCCACTCGCCACGCAGGGTGTGCGCGAGTTCGGACCCTGCCTCCTGCTGCGTCATCGCACCACTTCCCCGACCACTTGGCACCACCACCTTACTGTTGCGCGGCATCTGGCCGTACGGTCAGGACCTGCCCATCGCCCGGGACGACGGCACGACCGGACGGCTCTTCGGCGGCCGGGTCGGCAAGGACGACCCGCTCGTCGAGGGCTGCGGTGACATCGACGAGGCCGTCGTCGACCTCGTCCGGGCCAGCGCCGGCGAGGCGGAGGCGCCGAGCCACGAGCAGGTGGCTTCGAGGGTCGTCGCAGAGCTCCTCCCACCCCAGCCACCGGTGGTTGAGGTGGGAGCCTGCGCGCCTCAGCCATCGTCAGGGTCGGCGCTCGTGGGTCACGATGGGTCCATGAGCCTCACCGATGCTGCGTACCAGTCCGACCCCGGCGGTCCCCTCGACCTCGACCGTGACCTCTACGGCCGGATCGGGTCGATGACCGAGGGGCGCGAGCTCGTGGACTCCTTCGTCGTCCCGATCCGCAGCGGTCGGGCGTGGGAGGTGCCGGCCGGGCACGTCTGCCGGATCGTCACGATCGAGGGCCCACAGGTGGCCGACCTCAACCTGTGGAACCGCCACGACCCCCGCGAGCGCCTCTGGGCCGCCCGCACCCGACAGCTGCAGTCGGCACACGTGAGCACATTCGACCGGCTGTGGTCGACGCTGCCCTTCCTCCGCCCGCTCGTGACGATCACCGGCGACTCCCTCGAGGACTACGGCGTGGACGAGGAAGGGGGGCGCGTCCACGACCTGCTCGGCACCCGGTGCGACCCGTACGTCAACCAGATGCTGAATGACGCCCCCTTCGACTACCACTGCCACTCCAACCTCACCCGGGCCGTGCGACCGTGGCACCTGACCGAGTTCGACGTGCACGACGTGCTCAACGTCTTCCAGTGCACGGGGTTGAACGAGCGCGACGAGTACTTCATGAAGACCTGTCCCGCCACGAAGGGCGACTACTTCGAGTTCTTCGCCGAGATCGACCTCCTCGCCGCCCTGTCGGCGTGTCCCGGCGGTGACCTGTCGGTGCCGATGTTCGGACCCGAGGCCGGGGACACGGAGGCGGTCTGCCGGCCGCTGGGCATCGAGGTCTACTCGGTGCCGGACGAGGCCCTGGCCGGCTGGCAGCCGCCGCAGCGGGCGGCCTACGCGCAGGACCACGGACTGAGGGCACGCCCCTGGGCCTGACGCACGTGTCCGACAAGCCTCCCGCATGCGGGATACTCCCTCGGTGAGCACCAGCGAGCGGATCCACGACCGGTTGATCCGGCGCGACGTCGAGGCCGAGCAGGCACTGCCCGAGGGTGTGCGCCGGGACGTCCCCCGCAACGGCCTCCGGCTGGTCCTGGCCAACGCGCTGCAGTCCTCGGGCGACCAGACGGTCAACGCCTCGACCGTCCTGCCGTGGCTCTTCCACGCCCTCGGCGTGCCCGCGGCACTCACGGGTGTCCTCGTGCCGATCCGCGAGTCCGGGTCGATGCTCCCCCAGGCCCTGCTGACCCCGCTCGTGCTGCGGGTGCGCCACCGCAAGCACGTCTTCGTCGCCGGCGCACTGGTGCAGGCCGCATCCGTGGCCGTCATGGCGGGCACGGCTGCGCTCGGCCGCGGGCTGGCGGCCGGCGTGGTCATCATCGCCGCCCTCGCGGTCTTCGCCCTCGGTCGGTGCCTGTGCTCGATCTCCTCCAAGGACGTGCAGGGCCGCACCGTGCCGAAGGGGGAACGCGGCCAGATCAACGGCCTCGCCACGACCGCCTCGGGCCTCGTCGCGATCACTCTCGGGCTCGGGGTGCGCACGGTCGGGGGCGGCGACATCGCAGCGGCGCAGCTGGTCTGGCTGCTCGCGGCCGGCGCGGCCCTCTGGGTTCTCGTCGCGGCGGTGTACATCACCGTCCGCGAGCCCGCCGACGACACCGCGGCACCGTCGATCCGCGGCACGGACGAGGAGCCGAACTGGTTCGTCCAGACCTTCTCGATGCTGCGGCGCGACCAGGCCTTCCGCACCTTCGTCACCGTCCGCAGCTTCCTGCTCGTCTCGGCGCTGTCCCCGCCCTTCGTCGTCGTGCTCGCCGTGCGCTCGGGCACGGAGGGACTCGGCGGGCTCGGTGGCTTCATCCTCGCCTCGGGAGTCGCGGCCCTGCTCGGGGGACGGGTCTTCGGCCGGCTGGCCGACCGCTCCAGCAAGCGGTTGATGGCCGGTGGCGCCGCCTTCGCCTCGGGGGTCATCGTGCTGCTCGTGCTCGCCGTCACCGTCCTCGACGTCCCCGACGGATCCGTGCTCGCCTACGTGCTCTTCGTCGGCTGCTACTTCCTGCTCACCCTGACCCACACCGGCGTCCGCGTGGGCCGCAAGACCTACATCGTGGACCTGGCCGAGGGTGACCGACGCACCACCTACGTCGCGGTGTCGAACTCCGCGATGGGGCTGGTCCTGCTCGTCGTCGGCGCCCTCAGCTCGGCGCTGGCCACGTTCGGCGTCACCTGGGCGCTGCTCTTCCTCGCGGGCCTGGGACTCCTCGGTGTGCTCGCCTCGGCGCGCCTGCCGGAGGTCTCGCAGGGGTCGTAGGGTGTCGGGGTGACCGGCAACACACGTGACATCGAGGACGGCGTCCACCACGACTTCCGCGAGGAGATGTCCTACGGCTCCTACCTCGCCCTCGACACGCTCCTCGACGCGCAGCGCCCCATCAGCGTCCCGGAGCACCACGACGAGATGCTCTTCATCATCCAGCACCAGACCTCGGAGCTGTGGCTGAAGCTCGTGCTGCACGAGACGCGCTCGGCGATGGCGCTGCTCGCGCAGGACGAGATGCGCATCGCCCTCAAGCGCGTCGCCCGCGTCAAGCACATCCAGCGCACCCTCACCGAGCAGTGGTCCGTCCTGGCCACCCTGACGCCCACCGAGTACCAGGAGCTGCGCCCGCACCTGGGCCACGCCTCGGGCTTCCAGTCCTGGCAGTACCGCGCCGTCGAGTTCGCCCTCGGCAACAAGCACGCCGGCATGCTGCGGGTCTTCGCCGACGACCCGGACGCCCGGGCCCGGCTGGCCGAGTTGCTCGAGGCCCCGAGCCTCTACGACGAGTTCCTGCGCCACCTCGCCCGCCGTGGCTATGCGATCCCCGAGCGGGTCCTCACCCGGGACGTCACCCGCGCCCACGAGCTCGACCAGGAGCTCACGGCGCTCTTCCGCGGGATCTACGAGGACGCCGAGGAGCACTGGGACGTCTACGAGGCGTGCGAGGAGCTGGTCGACCTCGAGGACAACTTCCAGCTGTGGCGCTTCCGCCACCTCAAGACCGTCCAACGCATCATCGGCATGAAGCGGGGCACCGGCGGCAGCTCCGGCGTCGGCTTCCTGCAGCAGGCGCTCGACCTGACCTTCTTCCCCGAGCTCTTCGCCGTGCGCACGGAGATCGGCGCGTGAGCCTCTTGCACACCCGTGCCGCCGAGCTCGACGCCGGCGACCCGCTGGCCGCCTGCCGGGAGGAGTTCCTCCCGGCAGAGGGGCTCGTCGCCTACCTCGACGGCAACTCGCTCGGTCGCCCCCTCCGCGCCACCGCGGAGCGGATGGAGCACCTCGTGCGGCACGACTGGGGCACCCGGCTCATCCGCTCGTGGGACGAGCAGTGGATGGAGCTGCCGCTGCGCCTGGGCGACCGGATCGGGCAGGTCTGCCTCGGCGCGGCGTACGGGCAGACGGTCCTCGGTGACTCCACGACGGTGATGCTCTACAAGCTGCTGCGCGCCGCGGTCGCCGCCGCCGGCCCGCAGCGCCCGGAGATCGTGCTCGACACGGAGAACTTCCCCACCGACCGCTATGTCGCAGAAGGGATCGCGGCGGAGACCGGCGCCGAGCTGGTCTGGCTGGAGCCGGACCCGGCGAAGGGGGTCACCCCCGGGCTCGTCGCCGGTGCCCTCACCGACCGCACCGGTGTCGTCCTCCTCTCCCACGTGGCGTACAAGTCGGCGTGGGTCGCCGACCTGCCGGCGATCACCGCCCTCGCCCACGACGCGGGCGCGCTCGTCCTGTGGGACCTGTGCCACTCCGTCGGCGTCCTCCCGAGCGACCTCGACGCACACCAGGTCGACCTCGCCGTCGGCTGCAGCTACAAGTTCCTCGGCGGCGGCCCGGGTGCACCCGCCTTCGGATACGTCGCCGCCCGCCACCAGGAGAGGCTGCGCCAGCCGATCCAGGGGTGGATGGGCCACGCCGAGCCGTTCGCCATGGGTCCGGGGTACCGGCCCGGAGCGGGGATGCGCGCCTTCGTCTCCGGGACGCCGTCCGTGCTGGGGATGGCCGGCATCGAGGACACCGTCGACCTCATCGAGCGGGTGGGGCTGGACCGGGTCCGGGCCAAGGCGAGCGCCCTGGGACGCTTCGTCATCGACGGCGTCGACGAGTTGCTGGCCGACCACGGGGTGCGCGTGGTCTCGCCGCGCGAGGACTCCCGCCGCGGGGGGCACGTGACGATCGGGCACCCGCGCTCCCGCGAGCTCACCCGGGACCTGTGGGCGCAGGACGTCATCCCCGACTTCCGTGAGCCCGACGGGATCCGGCTGGGCCTCTCCCCACTGAGCACCAGCTTCACCGAGGTGGCCGACGCGCTGTCGCGGATCGAGGCCCTTCTCGAGCGACCGGGACACTGACCCCGGGCACGCCGGACACCGGACCTGGCACGCGGGCTGACTGGGGACCGCCTCGGGCGGGCCACTCCGACCTCTCTTCGGCAGGCTTGTGCCCTACCTCATCCCGTGGGATGCGTCCCACGGGATGAGGTAGGGCACAAGCCTGCACAGGACACACCTCTCCCCTACGGGACGGAGACGGACGCCACCCCCCTGCGCACGCCCGCCTCAGCCGCGGATGGCCCCGAGGACGGCCGGCCAGTGCCGGGACGCAGGGTCGATGAGGTCGAAGTGGTGCGCGTCGCGCACGAGGGTCCGGGCGGCCGGGAAGTCCTCGGTCTGGCCCACGGGGACCGTCGCGTCGCTGGTGCCGTGCACGAGGTGGACGCGCTCGAGTGCCTCCGGGGCACGCGCCGCCAGGCGGATCGGGTCCAGCCGGGCATAGGTCATGGGCGCGTCGCGCGGACCGGCACCGACCCAGTCCCGGACCGCGTCGCCCCCGAGGCGCTGCGCGACCGCGGCATCGAGGTCGGCCACGGGCGCGAGGGCGACCACGCGCACGGGTGGCAGCTCGGGGGCCAGCGCCCGCCAGAGCACTAGTGCCCCACCGGCGGAGTGCCCGACCCACGCGCGCACGTCGACGTGCTGATCACGCAGGTGGGCGTCCAGGGCAGCGAGGTCCTCGGTCGTGGTGCACGCCGCACCGGGCACCCGTCGGTACTCGGGGAGCAGCACCTGCCACCCCTGAGCAGCGAGTGCCCGCGCCTGGGGCCGCGAGTGGGTCCGGTCCACGCCCGGGCGGAAGTACCCCCCGTGCACCAGCACGATCGCCGGGGCGTCCACCGGCCCGTAGCGCTCGACGACGGCGTCCGTCGCGGCGCCGTAATGCTCCACGGTCCCGGTGTCGCCGCGCTGGCCCTCCTCGAGCAGGCGGGCCAGCGCCTCGTCCTCGGCCACCTCGGCCGAGAGCGGTCCTGGGGACACGGTCACTCCTTGGTCGACTGCACGACCTCCCATGGTGCCGCAATCGAGCGCTATCCGCTGTCGTCGAGGCCGGCGACATCCACATCGTGCACCTCACAGGGCGCCGCGAGGGTGGTCACGGTGGCCCAACCGTCCGCTGTCAGAGCGGCATCCGTGCCCGGCTCGAGCTCGTCATCGGTCTCCCGGATGGTCATCGTCACGTGGTCCTCACCGATCTCCCCCACCTCGGCCTGGACGGCACCGAAGGACGCCAACCGGGCCGGGCGCAGACCGCGCAGCTCGTCCGGGGGCACGTCGGGGACGTTGACGCTGAGGACGATCGCCCCGTCACCCGGCCGCTCGAGCAACCAGGCGAGGACGCGTGCGGCCACCCGGGCGCAGGTGTCCAGGTGGACCGGCTCGGGAGAGGTGCACGAGATCGCGAGCGACGGGATCCCGTGGGTCCGCGCGGTGAGCGCCGCCCCGATCGTGCCGGAGTGCAGCACGGCCTGCCCGACGTTCGGACCGTGGTTGATCCCCGAGAGCACGACCCCGGGGGCCGGTCCGAAGGCCTCGTGGACCGACGCGAAGGTGATGAAGGCCGGGCTGGCCTCGACCCCGAGCGTGCGCACCCCCGCAAGCCCCTCGAGCCGACGCGCGTGCGTCCGCAGGCGGCCGTCGGCCTCCAGCGCGGTCAGCGACGCGCTCGCACCGCTGAACTCCTCGTCCGGAGCGGCCACCACCACGTCGAGGCCCGCTTCGACCGCGACCCGGGCGAGCGTGCCCAGGCCCCGGCTGTCGATCCCGTCGTCATTGGTCACCAGCGCGTGCACGTGATCACCTCCTCACCGCAGTGGCTGCACGTCGATGCGTCGGGCCAGCTGCTCGACCAGCCGTCGCTGGCCGGTGGCCAGTCCCTTCCGGGTGACATTGGCGGTGCCGGCCGCGGCGCCGAGCCGCAGGGCCTCGCGCATGTCCTCACCGCCACCGAGCGCCACCGCCATCCCGGCGGTCATCGAGTCGCCGGCCCCTCGGTGGTCGACGAGCTGCATCTGCGGCCCCGAGATCGTCAGCGGCTCACCGTCCACCAGCGCCATCGTGGGATCGCCTCCCCGGGAGATCACCACGTGGTTCGCGCCCTCACGGGCGAGATCGTGCATGGCCTCAAGCAGGGTCGCCGGGTCGTCGTCGGCGAGGCGGCCGTCCTCCATGAGGTCCTCGTGGCTGACCTTGATGACGGTGACCCCACCCTCGAGTGCCGCCGACAGGGGCTCCCCCGACAGGTCTGCGACCACGTCGACTCCGGCGGAGCGCAGGTCGGCGGCGAGCCGGCGGTAGACGTCCGCCGGCACGACGTCGGGGGCGTGCGGGCCACCCAGCACGGCGACGTCGGCCGCCAGCCCGGCGGCCAGCGTCGCGCTGAAGAGGGCATCGACCTCGTGGCGGGACAGGACCGCCGGTCGCATCTCCGCCACGACCGTCCGGTCACCGCCACGGCGGTCGTGCACGTAGGCGCCGTTGGCGCGGGTGGCGGCGCCGGAGATCGGCGTGACCCCCTCGGCCTCGACCAGGGCGCGCAGCACCGGTCCGCCCTCCCCGCCCAGGGGCGCGCAGAGGAGGGCACCTCCCCCCAGAGCCACGACCATCCGGGCGATCCAGAATCCCTGGCCGCCCGCGTGCAGGTGCACCTCCGCCTCGTCGTTCGCGTCCTGCTCGACGGTGACCGTCAGCAACGGCGAGGGGGCGAAGACCGCAGCATCGACCATGTCCGTCGACTCCTGTCTGTCGGGGGTGGGTCCGGTGGCCTGATACCCACAATCGCGGTGCTGACACCCCGGGCGGGAGTGCGCGGACCCGGGACTAATCTGGCCTCGTGGGCACGAGCGGCCGACCGGCCGGTCAGGACCTCCCACCCGACTCCCGAGGAGGCGCCCGTGGGCAACCACGACGTCCGGATGATCATGCTCTCGACCGACGACCTCGATGCGTCGATCGCCTTCTACACCGAGACCCTGGGGATGCCGCTGAAGTTCCGCGACGGGGCCCACTTCGCCGCCCTCGACGGCGGGTCGGTCACCATCGCGCTCGCGACCTCCGTGGACCACCCGATGCCCGGCAAGGTCGTCCCCGGCATCAGGACCGACGACGTCGACGGTGCCGCGACCGCGATCGAGGCGGGGGGCGGCGCCATCGCCAAGGGCCCCTACGACGACGCGCACGAGCGCCGTGCCGTGGTCTACGACGCGCAGGGCAACGGCCTGGTCCTCTACAGCCCGCTCGCCCGGTAGCCACCCCACCGGTGACGAACCTCGACGACGCCCTGCAGGACCTCTCCGAGGCCGTGCAGCACCGCCTCGTCGTGCTCGACGAGCGGATGCGGGTCATCGCCTACTCGATCCACGAGTCCGAGGAGGACCGCGCCCGCCTCTCCCACCTCCTCGCGCACAGCGACACCTGGCCCCCGCTGCCCGCGGGCGCCGACGGTCCCGTCGTCCGCGAGGCCGGTGACGGAACGCGGTGGGTGCTGCATCCCCTTCGCGACGATCGTCACCGGGTCGGTCACCTCCTGCACGTGCGGGCGAAGGGGGTCCCCGCACCCGACGCGGCGGCCCTCGCCGACGGCGCCGCCCACCTGGGGGTGCTGCTGTCGCTGCGGGCGAGGTCCGCCGAGCGCGAGGCCGCGCGTGCGGGCGAGCTGCTGTCGTCGCTCCTCGCGACGCAGGCACCGGCGGTCGAGCGTGGGCGCGCCGCGGCGGCACTCGTCGCCGAGGGGTTGGTCGGTGCCACCGGTCAGTACTGCGCGGTCGTCCTCGGTGTACCCGCGGTCGACCCGGACGGCACCGACTACCCGGACGGCACCGACCACCCGGACGGCACCTGGACCGCGCGCACCGCCGTCGAGACCACCCTCGACTTCGTGGCGCGCACCTCCACGGCCACGGTCGTCGGCGGCCTCGTCGAGGGCCACGGGGTGCTGGTCTTCCCCCGGCCGGTCGTGCGGGACCGGCTCGAGCGGGTGCTCGCGGCGCCCGGGCTCGGCGAGGTCCGCGCCGGGATCGGCGGAGTCGTCACCGACCTCACGGAGGTGGCCACGAGCCACGAGCAGGCCGGCCGGGCGTGGCGCGCGGCGTGCCTCGACCCGGCGACGCACCCCCGGGTGACGACTTGGTCCGACCTCGGTCTGGACAAGCTGCTGCTGCGGCTGCCGCTGGCACGGCTGACCGCCGACGACCTGCCCGAGGGCGTGGCCCGACTCCTGGCGAGCGACCACCGCGAGGTCGACGTCCCCACGCTCGAGGCCTACCTCGCCGCCGGTGGGGACGCGCGGGCCACGGCCATCGACCTGGGCATCCACCGCTCGACCCTGTACTACCGGCTCACCCGCATCCGCACCACGACCGGCGCGGACCTGCGCGCCGGGGTGGCGCGCCGCGAGCTGCACACCGGCCTGCGGGTGGCGCGCCTGGCCGGGATGCTCACCGGTTGAGGACGCGGGCCCCCGGCCGGATCCCCGAGTCGACGGTCGGGTCGTAGCCGTGGATCCAGGCGAGCTTGTCCTCGAAGTAGTCCGTCGTCGCCATCTCGGCGTTGCGCGCCTCCGCCGCCGGCCCGTCCGGGAGGTGGAGCACCTCCGCGACCTGCCACGAGGCGAACTGGACGGCACGCGTGCGCAGGCGACGTCTCCCCTCGTAGGCCTCGAAGGCCGGCGTCGGATCGGCAGGGTCCGCGGCGGCGAGCTCCTCTGCCAGGGCCCACGTGTCCTCGATCGACTGGTTGGCGCCCTGGCCGTGGTGCGGGACGAGGGCGTGCGCGGCGTCGCCGAGGAGCACGACCCGGCCGCGGTGCCACGTCGACAGCGGGGGCCGGCGCATCAGGGCCCACCGCTGGTCGACCTCGCCGGCCCCCAGCATCTGCGTGACGGCCGGGTGCCACCCTGCGAAGGGGAGGAACTTCTCCTCGTCCCTCGCCGGCTCGACCCAGCCCTCGGCGGTCCACTCCTGCGGGGTGCGGCTGACGGCGAGGAAATTCACGTCCTGGCCCTGCCCACCCATCGCGTAGTGCAGGAGGTGGCCGGTCGGTCCGATCCAGAACTGGATCGCCCTCGGGTCGGGCAGCTCGGTCAGCTGCTCGGTGGGGACGATCCCGCGGAACCCGGAGCGTCCGGAGTAGATCGCGTCGTCGTACCCGACGACCCACCGGCGCAGGAGCGAGCGCGCCCCGTCGGCACCGACGACGATCCCCGCGCTGCGTCGCGACCCGTCGGCGAGGTCGAGCAGGACACGGTCGTCCTCCTCGTGCAGGTCGAGCACGTGGTGGGACAGCCTGATCCGCTCGGCGCCGACGGCGTCGGAGAGCACCCGCTGCAGGTCGGCGCGGTGCACGCCCCAGTAGTCCGCGCCGAAGCGCTCCCGGTAGGCGCTCCCGACGGGTGTGCGACCCAGGGTCGCCCCGGTCCGGCCGTCCCGGAAGACCAGGTCCGTCTGCGCCCAGGACACCTCCTCGAGGGCGTCGTAGATGCCCAGGCGGCGGAAGAGGGTCGTCGCGTTGGCCGAGAGCGCGACCGCGGCCCCGACCTCCCGCAGCTCCGCGGTGCGCTCGAGGACGGTGGCGTCGATGCCACGCTCGCGCAGGGCGAGGGCCAGGGTGAGCCCACCGATGCCGGCGCCGATGATCACCACGTCGTCGTGGGGTGTCTGCTCCATGACGACGACGCTACGAGGGCTGCGGGCCGCCGTCATCGCGCCGGGTGACGCAACTGCACCGTCGGGAATCGGACACTGTGTCGGAGAACGCCCGGGACCCGCAGAGGCGGTGTCGGGGCTGTCGGTGCCGCGGGCTACCGTTCGGTCATGACCACGCGGTTGCGCGGCACGATCGCGCTCCTGGTCGTCAGCACCCTGGGGGCGGCGTGCACCGCACCGGGCGAGCCGACGGCCGCCTCGACGACCACCACCACGGTGACGACGACGGCGACGGACACCGCCCCGCCCGAGACCGTCACGCCGTCCCCGGTGACGGCGACCGAGACGGCACGACCGGCCGCGGAGTCGGGTGCCTCCTCCACCGCCGGCGCGCCCTCCCCCGCGCTCGCCGCGCTGGGCACCCTCCCGGTCAAGGGGCGCGCCCCGCAGACGGGGTACGACCGCGCGCACTTCGGCCAGGCCTGGAGCGACGCCGTCGAGGTGGACGGTGGCCACAACGGCTGCGACAGTCGCATTATCTGCACGCCCCGAGCCTGACTGCCTCCACATGCCGCAGAGAGAGCGCTGTGCCGAAGTGCGCTCAAGGTGAGCGACGAAAGCGACGTAGCCCGGCCTGGGCCGTAGAGCGCCCCCTGTCCCGGAACTGCAAGCCGGACGGGATAGCGGGGAGACCATCGTCGCGACGGCGCGAAAGCGGGCCCTGCCGTGGAGGTCCGCGGTTGAGGGTCACTCTTTGGAGACGGAGAGCGGGGGCGCCTGATTGCTGCGGACTCGACGATCATAGTTCAGTCCATGCTGTACAGTTCAGCAGATGCTGACTATTACTTCTCGCTTGGACGTGATGCACCGGCTGGGCCGCGCGCTGGCCGACCCGACGAGGTCCCGGATCATCTTGACCCTGCTCGACCGACCGGCCTACCCAGCAGAGCTGGCCCACGATCTGGGCCTGACGCGCTCCAACGTGTCCAACCATCTGGCCTGCCTGCGCGACTGCGGGATCGTCATTGCCGAGCCCGAGGGCCGCAAGACGCGCTACGAGATCGCCGATTCGCATCTCGCGCAGGCCCTGACGGCGCTGGTCGACGCCACCCTCGCGGTCGACGAGAACGCCCCGTGCATTGATCCCGCCTGCTCGGTGCCTGGTTGCTGCGCAGGGGAGGTGGACGCGTGATGCTGACAACGGCACTACAGGCGATCGGCCTGTTCATGGCGACCAATATCGACGACATCATCGTGCTTTCCCTCTTCTTCGCTCGAGGTGCGGGCCAGCGCGGCACGACCGCCCGCATCCTGGCCGGGCAGTACCTTGGGTTCGCCGGAATCCTCGGTGCCGCAGTGCTGGTGACCATCGGAGCCGGAGCCTTCCTGCCCTCAGCGGCTATCCCGTACTTCGGGCTCATCCCTCTCGCTCTTGGTCTCTGGGCTGCGTGGCAAGTCTGGCGCGGCGGCGATGACGACGATGACGCCAAGGTCGCGGGCAAGAAGGTCAGCGCATGGACCGTCGCAGGGGTTACCTTCGCCAACGGCGGTGACAACATCGGCGTCTACACCCCCGTCTTCCTGAGTGTGGAACCCATGGCGGTGGTTGCCTACTGCATCGTCTTCCTCGCGCTCGTCGCTGTCCTGGTCATACTCGCCAAGTTCGTCGCCACCCGCCCACTGATCGCCGAAGTCCTGGAACGCTGGGAACACATCCTGTTCCCCATCGTCCTGATCGGCCTCGGCATCGTCATCCTCGTCAGCGGTGGAGCTTTCGGTCTCTAACGAAGCCACAGCGACCAAGAGGACGGGGGGCAACTCCGATTCGGATGTCATTGTGCAAGTGGGTCCCGGTTGGGAGATGGCTCGACGACGGGGCAGATTGCGATAGAGAAATGAACGATGGCCGCTCACGATGGATGCATGGATATACGTCTGCTGTACTTCGAGGGGTGCCCGCACTGGGAGCTTGCCGAGCATCCAGTCCGTGCCGCTCTAACGGGACTTGGCCAGGAGGAGGCCATCACCAAGGTGCTGGTCCAGACACCTGAGGATGCCCTGCGACTGGGCTTCATCGGCTCGCCCACGGTCCTCGTAGACGGCCGCGACCCGTTTGCCCGAGGTGACGAGCAGCCGGCCCTAGCCTGTCGCGTGTTCTTCACAGCCAACGGGCCCGACGGAGCCCCGACCGTGGACCAATTGACGGAGGTGCTGTCATAGAACAGTCTCATCGCGAGTCGCGTCCCCTTGCCCGGTAGCCCCAGTCAGATGAGCAGACTCAACCAAGGACGATGAACGAGGCGTCCCGGTAGGCCATCGTTTGCCGGGGCGCAGGCCCCTTTGTGATTAGCCGGTGCAATGGACACCGTCTCAGGTGGTGTCGGTGCGCCCGACGCTGCCGATGGCTTGGAACAGCAGGGAGGGTCGACCGCCGATGGAGTTGATGAAGATGGTGGTCACGGACAGGGCCATGGCGACCATCGCCCACACCGGATACACCAGCCCGGTGGTGGCCAACGGGATGCCGACGCCGTTGAACAGGAACGCCAGAGCGACGTTCTGGCGGGTGCGGCGGTAGCTGGAGCGGCTGATCTCCCGAGCGGTGAGGACCGAGCGCAGATCGTCGCGGACGACGATGACGTCGGCGGACTCGACCGCGATATCGGTGCCACCGCCCATCGCGATGCCGACGTCGGCCTGCATGAGCGCGGGGGCATCGTTGATGCCGTCCCCGACCATGACTACGCGGGTCCCGTCGGCCTGGAGGTCACGGACGATGTCGGCTTTGCCCTCGGGCAGCACGCCGGCGCGGACATCAGTGATCCCCAGCTGGGAGGCGACGTGGCGGGCGGCGCGTTCGTTGTCGCCGGTGACCAGCACCGGGGACAGACCGGCGTCCCGTATTTGGGCCAGGGCCTCGATGGCGTCGGCGCGGATCTCATCGCCCAGGGCGATCACGCCGAGGAGTTCGCCGTCGGCGGCCACGGCCACCACGGTGCGCCCGGCGGCCTCCAGCCGGTCGATGGCCGGGGCGAGCCGGTCCAGGTCCACGCCCCGCTCGGTGAGAAACCTTGGGCGCCCCACCAAGACGTGTCGGCCGGCGACCCGGGCGATCACGCCGAAGCCGGTGACCGACTCGAAGTTCTCCGCGGCCGCCATGGTGAGATCCCGATCGGTGGCGGCATCGACGATGGCGCGGGCCAGGGGGTGCTCGGAGGAGGACTCCGCCGCCGCCGCGGTGACCAGCAGGTCGTCCTCGTCGACCAGCGCCTCGATCTCCCGGACGGCGGGCCGTCCCTCGGTCAGGGTGCCGGTCTTGTCCAGCACGATGCGCTGGACCTGCCCGAAGGTCTGGAACGCCTCCCCGGTGCGCATGATGATGCCCAGGTCGGCGGCCTCCCCCGCGGCGCGCACGATCGCCAGCGGGGCCGCGATCCCGACCGCGCACGGGTATCCCATCACGAGTACCCCGAGCCCGGCGAACACCGCGCGGCGCACGTCGGGCTCCCCGGCCAGCAGCCACGACCCGGCCAGCCAGCCGGGCAGCGCGAGCACGGCCACGATCAGCACGGTGGGGGTGTAGACCCGCAGCACCCGGTCGACCAGGTGCAGGATGCCGGGCTTGAGCGCTCGGGCGTCCTCGACGTGGCGCACCACCTGAGCCAGGAAGCTGTCAGCACCGACCCAGGTCGCCTCCACCAGCAGGGTCCCGGAGGCGTTGATCGACCCACCGATGACCTCATCCCCGGCGCCGCGTTCGACCGGCACGGACTCACCAGTGACCAGCGACAGGTCGACGGTGGAGTACCCGTCGGTGACCCGCCCGTCGACCGGGATGCGCTCCCCGGGGCGTATCCGGACCAGGTCGCCGGCGGCGACCTCGGCGATCGGGACGTCGCGCTCGACGCCGTCGCGGACCACCCGGGCGGTGTCGGGCTGCAGGTCGAGCAGCTTCTTCACCGCCTGGCTGGAGCGGGTCTTGACCAGCAGCGAAAGCCACTCGGAGAAGATGTGGTAGTTCGTCACCAGCACGGTCACCGCGAAGAATGGCGCCGTCGGGTAGTCCGGCAGCAGGCTCGTCAGGCCGATGCCGCCGCCGGCGATGCCGGCGAACGCGCCGACCTCCAACAGCACGTGCTGATTGAGGATGCGCCGCCGGCCGGCCTGGTAGGCCATCCGCAGGATGTGCGGGGCGACCCCGAACACCACAACCACGGCCAGCGCCCCGGTGAGCCACCCGGCTGCGGTGTCACCGATCACCCCGGTCTCCCGGGCGGCGTAGGCCAGCGCCGCCGGGGCGATGATCGCCAGCGCACCGAGAGCCGCCCGGACCTTCCCGGCGGGGCGCAGGATGGCGTAGGCGACCGGCACCATCAGGGCTGCCACCGAGGCCGGCACCAGCACCGACCAGACGCCATCGACCTCGAGGATCAGCGCGATCGCGGCCATGCTCGCCGCCACCGCGGCGAGCAGCCGCTTGCCCTCGCGGACGAGGTCGGCCTCCTCCTCCTCGAACGGGCGCAGCTTGCGCGGGTCGTACAGGTCGTAACCGAGGTCGCGCAGCGTAGACAGGATGTCCTGCGGCCCGATCAGCGCCGGGTCGTAGTCGACCAGGGCCTGCTCGTGGGTGAGGCTGACCGCGACCTGGTCCACCCCCGGCTGACGACCCAGAGCCTTCTCGATCGTGCCGGTGCACAACGAGCAGTGCAGGCCCGCGATCCGAGCCCGAATCCGGGCGTGCCCTGCCACGTGGCTCGGCTCCTCCGCCCACAGCTGTTCCTTATCGGTGTCGGCCGGAGCGGTCATCGAGACCCACCTTGCTGGTCGTCGGTGACCTGGTAGCCGGCAGTCTCGATCTGGGTCTCCAGCACTGCGCGGTCGGTCACGATCGGGTCGAAGCGCACCCGTACCTGGCCAGTGCGGTGGTCCGCGGTCGCCTCCCGGACCCCGTCCAGTCGGCGCAGCACCTTGCTCACGCGCTGCTCGCAGCCGGTGCAGGTCATGCCCTCGACTTGCAGGGTCACGTTCTCCGCCATGGTGTACCTCCAATATGCAGTAGTCATAGGGCCCACACGTGTCGTGCTCACCCTGCGCAGACTCAGTCCGGACGAGCTCCCGCGCAGATTGCTGAGCCGTAGCCACCAAGGTAATCCTTCCACTCGACTGGAATGTCAAGCCTCACTGCCCCCACGCGCAGCCACTGTTGACCTTCCAGCCGCAGGAAGGTCCAGAGTGGGCATGTACCGCACTCCCATGCCCTCAGGGCCGACCGGAAGGAACCGACATGTCTCTCGTCGACGACCACACCCAGCAGCTGATCAATGTCCTCGCAGACTGCGTCGCCAAGTGCGAGGCGTGCGCGAAGGACTGCGCCAGCCAAGGCAAGGCCGACCTGGCCGGCTGCATCAGCCTGTGCCTGGACTGCGCCACGTTGTGTCAGGCGTGCATCTCGCTGCTTGCCCGCGGCAGCGAGTTCTCCGCGGAGCTGTGCCGCCTGTGCGCCGACGTCTGCGAGCAGTGCGCGCAGGAGTGCGAGCGGACCGGCATGACCGAGTGCGCCAAGACCTGCCGCAACGCCGCCGAAGCCTGTCGTCAGATTGCCAGCGCCGCCTGACCCGCCCGCCCGGGCGGCCGGGGCGGTCTCAACTGCGCACGGTTGGGGCTGTACCCGCACCGCCGCCCTTCTGTCGGACATGCTCGATGAGCTGGCAGGTCACCCCCGCGTCCGCCGGCGGTAGGTCGTCGGCTTCGGCGGCAAGGTTTACGAGTTGACCTCGCAACTCCTGTAGCTCGGTGATGCGCCGGTCGATGGTGTGCACCTGCGCATCGAGCACCCCTCGGACATACGCACACGGCGCTTCCCCCCGCTCCCTAAGCCCGAGGATCTCCTTCACCTCATCGAGGGTGACCCCGAGCCGCTGCGCGGTGCGGATGAACGTCAGCTGCTCGACGGCGCCTTCGTCATAGTCCCGGTAGCCCGAACGCGTGCGTTCCGGCTCGGGCAGCAGCCCAATCGACTCGTAGTACCGGATCGTCTTCGGGTTCACGTCCAGTCGGCCGGCCAGCTCACCAATCCTCATCGCAACCTCCGACTCGACCCTACAGCCAGCGGGAAGGGTGGTCCTCGTTGGTGCGAGGTTACGACCGTCCCGCAAGCCGAACGGGGACCGGTAACGGTGCACATTCAGCGGCGGCCTCGCGGGCCGCCACTTGTCGGCGTCCCGGTTGACCCGTCCGGAGCGTTCACCGGGACCGGGCCGACATGCGGCACCAACCAGTTGGCTCGTTCTACTGTCGGCCGAGCACCTTCTTTCCGTCGTCTCGAAGCTCGCCGGCGGTTGAGACATGCCGGTAGAGAGTCTGCCGAGTGACGCCGAGTTCCTTGCGGAGGTCACCGACGTTGGTATCGGGTTGCCCCACGGACGCTGCTGCGGCCAGACGGACTTTGGCGGGCGTTATCTTGAACGGGCGTCCGCCCGTGCGTCCCCGCGCCCGGGCGGAGGCCAACCCGGCGACGGTGCGTTCGGAGATCAGGGCCCGTTCGTACTCGGACAGTGCGGCGAAGATCCCGAACACGAGCTTGCCCGCCGCCGTGGTGGTATCGATAGCCGCGCCCTGCCCGGTCAGGACCTGCAACCCGACGCCCCGAGTGGTGAGGTCATCGACGATGGTGACCAGATGGCGCAGGTTCCGCCCGAGGCGGTCCAACTTCCACACCACCAACGTGTCCCCCTCGCGCAGCCCCTTCAGGCAGGCGGACAGCTGAGGCCGGTCATCCTTGGCGCCGGAGGCGCGGTCCTCATACACCCGCTCGGGGCCAGGCCAGCCGCGACCATCGCGTCGCGTTGCAGGTCCGTGGTCTGCGACCCGGCGGCATTCGACACACGAACGTACCCCACCAGCATTCCGATCGACCTCCGTCACGTATACGCCCGTTAGGTATCAGGAACCGTGCTGGCGAGTGGGTAGTCAACCGGGCGCCTGTTTCGGGATACCTCGCCCGGGTACTGGGCCCAGACATTCGTCGATGCGCCGCGCAAGAACAGCCTTCGCATCGCGCGACAGGATGAAGGAGAAAGCATGCACACCGTGGAGCAAATGCTTGAGACCTACCCGCAGGACTTGGGGAACATCGACCGGGCCAAGTTGAGCGAATGTATCCAAGCCTGCTTCGAGTGTGCACAGACCTGCATTGCCTGTGCTGACGCCTGTCTGAGCGAAGACTCGGTCGCTGATCTCACCAAGTGCATCCGCGCCAACCTCGATTGCGCGGACATCTGTACGACGACCGGGTCGGCGCTCTCGCGCCACACCGGTTATGAGCCAATGTCACGCGGGCCCTCCTTGAAGCCTGCGCAACAGCCTGCACGTCGTGCGGCGACAGCTGCGAGGAACATGCCTCGATGCATGAACACTGCCGCATCTGCGCCGAGGCGTGCCGGCGGTGCGAGCAGGCGTGCCGCGCGCTGATCAACTCGCTCACCTGACTGTCCACCGGGCGCGGATCGCGCGCCACCCTGGGTCCGGCCAGCCGGGCCCATCAAGGTCATGCCGCGCTCAGAGCTCGCTGCATGGCCTTGATCTCGTCCTCCTGCGTCCTGACGATGGCCTTGGCCATCCGTTGGACTGCGTCGTCCTCGGTCGTGGCGAGAACTTGATCCGCCATGGTCACAGCGCCCTGGTGGTGCTGGATCATGAGGGTGAGCCACTGCCGGTCGAATTCGGCGCCAGTGGCCGTCTCAAGGATGGCCATCTCCTCCTGCGTCATCATCCCGGACCCGTGGTCCATGCCGGTGGAGCTCGTGGTGGGAGCGTCCCAGTCCTCGAGCCACCCTGCCATCGTCTGAATCTCGGGGCCTTGGGCGTCCTTGATGTCCTTCGCGAAGTCGCGGACCTGCTCCGACGCCTTGGCGGAAGGATCGAGAGCGAGGTCGGCCATCGCGATCGCCTGCTCGTGGTGGGGGATCATCATCTGGGCGAACATGATGTCGCCTTGCCGCCCGTCCGCCGTCGCCGAGGTCTCGCTGGTGCTCATCGGTGTCTTGTCGTGGTCCATCCCGGACATGGATCCGTCCGAGCCGCTGGAGCAGGCAGCCAGGGCGCCTACGGTGAGGGTTGTCGCGACCACGCGGGCAGCGCGCCGTCCAGGGCGGGTCATCGGGGACTCCTTCGCAGAATGTTCGAGGACTGGACCAACCTTCACGTCGCGGGATGATGATTCGATCCCGATCGTGTGGAGGTTGGATGAAGGCCACCGCGCTGCCGGTGGAGGGTCGGCGATGCGGAGTCCGGGACCTGGTCGCAGGGATGACGGCGACGACTCACTGGACCAATGTCTGGGTGGTCCTTCCTGCATCCGTGGTGCTGATCACGCGCCCGTCGACGGACGCAATGATCTCCAGCTGCCCGTCGGTGGTGCGGCCCGCCCACAGCGCTTCGGCCGGCCCGATGCTTGTGGGGTGAAGGGTCCAGGTCTGGCCGGCGTCGCTGCTGGTTGCGAGTCTTCCTTCGGCGGACGAGACCACGATGGTCTCCTCGTCGGCCCAGGCGGCGAGGACGGCGGTCTGCGGCGGGGCCAGGGAGGTCCAGGTGGTGCCCTCGTCGTGGCTCATGAGCAGGCCGGCGCTTGTGGTGGCCAGTATTTTCCCGGACGTGGGGGAGGCGGCCAGTACCCGGGGCGGCGAAGGGATGTCCCGCGTGTCCCAGGTCTTGGTGTCCTCGGTGTGTCGAAGCGTTCCGTCGAACCCGATGGCACCGTTCGGGCCGGCGGTCAGCGCGTGAAAGTCCGATTGTCCACCGAGGGAAGCGACCTGCCAGGTGCGGCCGGTGTCCTGCGACGTGATGAGACCTACTGGCTGAGGAAGGTCGGTGCCCGGCGCTGGGTGGCCGGAGGCATAGAGAGTGCCGTCATCGCCGATGGTGAAGCCCATCAGGTCGATGGCAGGACCCTTGCGGACGAACTCACCGTCGACCTGATGGAACAAGCCTTGGTGGGTCGCCACCAGCAGGTCGTCGGTGCGTGGGTGACGAGCGATGCCATGAACGTGGATCAAGGGTGCGGGTTGCTCGGCCGCCTCGCCCGCTGCTGGGCTGGACGATTCGCCGCCGGTGGACTGGGGTGTCCCGTTATCGGATGTCGAAGAGCACCCGGCCAGCAGCGCCACGACAGCGACGGCAGCGATACCTCGGGCGGCACGTCGTCGACGGGGTTTCATGCGGTGTACTCCAGGGCGATCATCATGCCGGCCTCTGCGTGGTAGATGTTGTGGCAGTGGATCATCCAGTCGCCTTCGTTGTCGGCGTCGAGGTCGATGGCGAATGACTGCATGGGGGCCATGAGGACGGTGTCCTTCCTGAGCCCGGAGGGCAGGGCGAAGGTGTGGCCGTGCACGTGCAGCGGGTGGGTCATCATCGTCATGTTGGTGGCGTTGATCCGCAGTCGTTGCCCGGCCTGGACGGTCAGGGGTTCGTTCTTGCCGAATGGAGCTCCGTTCATCCCCCATTCGTAGTGCTGCATCGACCCAGTCAGAGCGAGCCGCGTGATCGCATCGGGTCTCCTGCTGGGCAGCTTGGCTGCCTGCGCGGGTCTCAGGTCGGAGCCGACGAGGACCCGTCCAGTCAATTCTCGTGGGTTGGCGTCCTCACCGGGTGCGGCCCCGTTTCCGGTGCGGACCAGGGCCATGGCCTGGCCGCCGCTGGTCTTGGCGACCGGCTTGGCCACCAAGGGGAAGGCCCCGTCGTCGAGGGTGACGATCGCGTCGTAACGTTCGCCCATCCCGATGTAGATGGCGCCCGTCTCGGTCGGCTCGACCGGGAATCCATCGCTGTGCGTGATCGTCATCCGATGCCCCCCGAGAGCGACGGTGAAGATGGTGTCGGAGGCGGCGTTGATGATGCGCAGACGGACCCTCTGCCCCGGCTTGGCCGTGAGCGTCTCGGGGTCTGCTGGCGGCCGTCCGTTGATGAGGAAATAGGGGTAGGCGACGTCTCCGGCGTCGCCCCAGGGCCCGGCCTCGCCCATGGCGCCATGGTTCATGCCATCCATCTCGCCGTGGTCCATGCCGCCCATGCCCCCGGACCCGGAGTCATTGGCAAGGAGCTTCTCCAGGACCTGCTTCGGCGTGGTGCCCGTTCCGTCGATCCAGTCATCGAGGAGAAGGATCCACTCGGTGTCGTAGCCGCCTGGCTCGTTCGGGTCGTCGATGATCATCGGGGCGTACAGCCCACGGTCGAGCTGGACGCCGACGTGGGGGTGGAAGAAGTACGTGCCCGGGTCGGGCGCAGTGAACTCGTAGACGTAGGAGGTGTCTGGCTTCACCGGGTCCTGGGTCATGCCGGGGACGCCGTCGGCGGCGTTGCGCAGACGAATCCCGTGCCAGTGGATGGTGGTCTCGTCCGGAAGCTGGTTGTCGAGGGTGACGCGCAGGAAGTCGCCGGCGGTGGCTCGCAGAAGCGGACCAGGCACGGAGTCGCCGTATCCCCAGGTCGAGACGGTGTGGCCCGCCAGATCGAGGGTGACCGGCTTGGCCGTCAACGACTTGGTCACCACCGTCTGACCAGACTCAGGTGAGACAGGCGTCGGAGCACCAAAGGGGCCCCTCGGCGCGCGTGCACCCGGTCCTCGGGTGGCGGCATAGGCTCCCACGCCCGCTGCGCCAGCAGCACCGAGACCGCCGATCAGCAGTCCACGGCGTGTGATGGTCTTCATGTTTCCCTCCACGCGTCGCCGCACCGACGTACGTCAGCGGCCGTTGATGAGCAGGTGCCGACGCTTCTCGTACTCGTCGATGCTCACATCGCCGCGAGCCAATGCTTCGTCGAGAAGCACCAACGCGTCAGGTCGGGGACGGTCCGCACCGGCGCTCTTCTGCCCGGGAAAGAGCGCGCGCACGGCCAGCACGACGATGACCCAGAAGGCGAGGACCCCCGCAAGCATGCCCAGCCACATCATGTCGCAGCCGGAGTTCATCATCGGATGCTCCTTCGTGGGCTCTTCTCGTCACGCACCGTCATATGTCCATGATCTGGCGGAAATGTCATGGACTGATGGTTTCCGCGTTGAGGTTTGACGAAGATCCTCCTCGCTTCACCACCGACGAGCGCTGTCACGACCTCCTCGGGAGAGACTGTCTGTCGTGAGCACACCAACTCCTGTCGAGCCGTTGGCGAAGGTGCTCGTCATCGAGGACGAGAAGACACTGGCAGAGATGATCGCCGCCTATCTCACTCGCAACGGGTACCAGACCGCAATCGAGCACGACGGCGTCGCCGGAGTCAACGCAGCACGAGCGCAGTCCCCCGACGTGGTGATCCTGGATCTGGGGCTGCCCGGACTGGACGGCATCGAGGTCTGCCGCCAGATCCGCACCTTCAGCGACTGCTACGTCATCGTCGTGACCGCCCGGACGGACGAGGTGGACACCCTGATCGGGCTGTCCGTGGGCGCCGATGACTACGTCACCAAACCCTTCAGCGTGCGAGAGGTAGTGGCACGTGTCCAGACGGTCCTGCGTCGCCCACGGGGCGGGACCCCCGGCAACCCCACCGCTGCGGCAGTTCCGTGGGTATTCGGCGACCTTCAGGTCGACCCTCTCGGGCAGCAGGTTCACCTGAAGGGGGAACCAGTTTCGCTGACCCCTACCGAACGGGATCTGCTGATGACCCTCGCCCACAGACCCTCGATGGCCCTCTCCCGCACCCAGCTGATCGAAGAGGTCTGGGGTGGCGGCTGGGTCGGTGACGAGCACCTGGTCGACGTCCACATCGCTCACCTTCGGCGCAAGCTCGGAGACAATCCCGATCTGGCTCGCTACATCACCACGGTGCGCGGCATCGGCTACCGGATGGGGCCGGGATGAACAACCGCACCGACATGCTCTCCCGAGGGCTGGCCCCCCGGTTGCTGGCGGGACAGATCCTGGTGCTGCTTGCGGGAGCACTGACCACCGGGCTCGTCGCCGCCGTCATCGGTCCCTCGATCTTCCACGACCATCTCCTCCAAGCCGGGCACCGGGAGAACGCGGCCGAGTTGGTCCACATCGAGATGGCCTACCGGGACGCCTCGCTCATCGCCTTGGGTGTAGGCCTGCTCATCTCTCTGATTGGGGCGACCGCGGTGGCCTGGTTCCTCGCCCGACGGTTGCGCCAACCGTTGGCGCAGATGACCGATGCCGCGCGCGAACTGAGCCGTGGCCACTACTCCACCCGGGTGCCACATGTTGGTGCGGGGACTGAGCTCGAGACCCTCACCGGCGCCTTCAACGTGATGGCGGCCCGCATGCAGGGGGTCGAGGACACCCGACGGCGGATGCTGTCCGACCTCGCCCACGAACTACGCACGCCGATCGCGACCCTGAGCGCCTACCACGAGGGACTGCACGACGGTGTCGTCACCCTCGGTGATGACTCTCGTATGGCGTTGACCGCCCAGACGAAACGACTCGCGCGACTGGCCGAGGACATCAACGAGGTCTCCACGGCCGAAGAAGGACACCTCGCCCTCGACATCCAGCGCCACAAGGTCGCTGACCTGTTGTGGGCAGCCTACGGGGGCATGCGGGACAGCTACTCGGAGAAGGGCCTCAACCTGGTCCTGGAGGTTGACGAGGCGACAGGACTCGAGACCCTGGTCGATCCCGTCCGATTCGCCCAAGTCATGACCAACCTCCTCAGCAACGCCCTCAGGCACACACCTGCAGGCGGAACGATCACCCTCGCGGCGGGCCGCGAGGGCGGTGAGGCCATCATCACCGTCACCGACACCGGTGAAGGTATGACACCCGACCAGGTGCAGCACGCCTTCGAACGCTTCTATCGCGGGGACTCGGCCCGCACCAACGACCGACGAGGCTCCGGCATCGGCCTGACCATCAGCAAGGCCATCATCGACGCGCACCATGGGGACCTCACCGCGTCCAGCCCCGGGCCCCGAAGGGGCTCGTGCTTCACCATCTCCCTGCCGCTCGTGCGCTGATAGAACGATTTCGCCGAAAGCCTGATGCAATGCTAGGACCCAAGTACTGACACCCCTGACCTTGGGCTCCGGGTCTAGCCTGAGAGGATCGGTGCCATGAGTCAGCAGAAGGTGAGCCTGATCGATTCCTCTCTGGTTGGCAACCCGATTCTTGGTCGACCGCCCTTCGCCCGACCGCACCTTCGGCTGCACGCCTGTACGCGCGCAGTTCGATGACCTTGGAGCCTGCCCCTCGATGACTGCCCACCGTCCCACCCGCCGTACCGTCGTCGCCGCCGCGAGCACCCTCGCAGTGATGGCGGTTTCCGGCTGCTCGTCCTCCTCCGACACCGCGGATGCGGCCCAGGACGCCGGGTACCGCTCCGGTGACGGCACCCTGCACCTCATCCCCGCGGACGAGCGCGACGAGCCGGTCGAGCTCGCAGGGGAGACCATCCGCGACACGACGTGGGACTCGGCCGAGCACCGCGGCGAGGTGGTCGTGGTCAACCTCTGGGCCAGCTGGTGCGGTCCGTGCGCCAAGGAGGCGCCGCACCTGGTGGACACCTATGAGGCGACAAAGGGGCAGGACGTCGCCTTTGTCGGCATCGATTACCGCGAGTCCTCGGTGGCGACCGGGCTGGCGCAGGCGGAGACGTGGGGCTTCGTTTGGCCCTCGATCTACGACGAGAGCGGCTCGACCGCGATCGACATGCAGGGCAAGATGACCACCCAGCCCTCGACCGCGGTCCTGGATCGTGAGGGGCGCATCGCCGCCGTCGTCCTCGGCCCGGTGACCGAGAGCACCCTCGTCGGCATCATCGAGGACACCCTGTCGGAGGAGGGATGAGTACTTCCGGGCTCCCGGCGCTCATCTCCGTGCCTGCTGAGCTGAGTGACCAGGTCGCCGGCGGGGCCCTGCCGCTCGCAGTGCTCGTGGCCGCCCTCGCCGGCCTGGTCTCCTTCGCCACCCCGTGCGTGATTCCGCTCGTGCCGGGTTACCTCGGGTACGTCACCGGGCTGTCCGACGTCGCTCTTGAGGAGCGCAGCCGCGGCCGGATGATCGCGGGTGCGCTGTTGTTCATCCTCGGCTTCACGTTCGTCTTCGTCCTCGCGTCGCTGTTCGTGGCCACCGCCGGCCGCGCGCTGGTGGAGCACCGGGTGCTGCTGATGCGCGTCGGCGGCGTCGTGGTGATCCTGATGGCCCTGGTCTTCCTGGGGGCAGGCACGCAGCGGACCTTCCGCCTACCGGTCAAACCCGCGACCGGGCTGGCCGGGGCGCCGCTCCTCGGCGCCGTGTTCGGCCTCGGGTGGGCGCCGTGCATGGGTCCGACCCTGGCGGCGGTCCTCGCCCTCAACCTCGCCGGTGATGCGTCGACCACCCGTGCGGTGATCCTCGCTGTCGCCTACTGCCTGGGGCTGGGTCTGCCCTTCGTGCTCATCGCGGCCGCCTACGAGCGCTGGGCCCCGGTGTCCGCATGGTTGTTGCGTTACCAGCGCAGGATCCAGGTCGCTGGCGCGATCCTGCTGATCATCGTGGGTCTGCTCCTGCTCACCGGCGGCTGGGACTACCTGACCCGGTGGTTGCAGACCCAGCTGATCAGCGACGTGGAGGTCCTCATCTGATGGCGATCGGCACGAAGCCCGACCCGAAGCAGGACATCACCCAACCCAGGCTCGGTGTCGTCGGTTGGGCGCGGTGGGGCTGGCGACAGCTGACGAGCATGCGCACCGCGCTCTTCCTGCTGCTCCTCCTGGCGATCGGCGCGGTGCCCGGCTCGGTCTTCCCCCAGCGCAGCTTCGATCCGGGCCGAGTCGCGGACTGGATCGACCGGCACGAGACGACCGGCCCGATCCTCGACAAGCTCGGAGCCTTCGAGGTCTACTCCTCGCCCTGGTTCTCGGCGATCTACCTGCTGCTGTTCATCTCGCTCATCGGCTGCATCATCCCCCGGACCGGGGTCCACCTGCGCGCCCTGCGCGGCAGGCCCCCGCGCGCCCCGGGACGCCTGGCCCGCCTCGAGGCCCACGCCGAGGGCGAGGTCGAGGGCAGTCTCGAGGAGGTCCGCGAGGCCGCGACCACGGTGCTGCGGGGGCGCCGCTACCGCGTCGCGAGCCACGACGACGTCAGCGTCTCAGCCGAGACCGGCTACCTCAAGGAGACCGGCAACCTGATCTTCCACACGAGCCTGGTCGCGCTGATCATCGGCGTCGCGATCGGCTACCTGTGGGGGTGGAAGGCCGACATCATCGTCCCCTCGGGCGAGTCCTTCGTCAGCACCGTCACCCGCTTCGACACCTGGGCGCCGGGGCCCTTGGTCGACGAGTCATCGCTGGCTCCCTTCGTCGTCGCGGTCGACGAGATGACGGCGGACTTCAACGACGTCGATCCCAACGCCCGCAGCTTCGGCCAGCCGCGCGACTTCGAGGCACAGGTGCGTGTCGACCCGGTCGAGGGTGAGTCCTTCACCGACGAGATCAAGGTCAACGCACCGTTGGAGATGACGGACGCGACCGTCTTCCTGCTCGGCAACGGCTACGCCCCCGTCGTCACGGTCAAGGACGCGCAGGGGGAGGTCCTCTACAAGGGGGCGACCCCCTTCCTCGCGCAGGACGGCAACTACCGCTCCACGGGTGCGATCAAGGTCGGGGCGGCCACGCAGCCCGAGCAGTTCGGCTTCGTCGGGCTCTTCCTGCCCACGGCGATGATCGACGACCAGCAGGGCCCGGTCTCGGTCTTCCCGGACACCCGCGCGCCGGCCCTCGCGCTGAGCCTCTACACCGGTGAGCTGTACCCCGGGGGCCAACCGCAGTCCGTCTTCACCCTCGACACGAAGTCGATGGACAAGGTCGAGACGGCCGACGGCACCGACCAGACGCGGCTGTGGCTGACCCCCGGCGACACCAAGACGCTGCCCGGTGACCGGGGCACGATCACCTTCGACGGCATCGAGCGGTACGCCGGTTTCTCCGTGCGCCATGACCCGGGCGAAGAACTGATGCTGGTCTCCGCGCTGCTGGCGCTCGGTGGCCTCATCACCACGCTGCTGGTCAAGCGGCGGCGGGTCTTCGTGCGGCTGCACGAGGAGGAGGGCCGGGTGCGGGTCGAGGTGGGCGGCATGAGCCGTGACGACGACGAGGGACTGACCGAGGTGGTCAAGCAGGTGCGAGACCGGCTCGTGGGAGAATCGAGGACATCATGAACAACGAGATGCTGGCCCAGTACGCCAACTACGCGCTGGCCTCGGCCGCGCTGGTCATCACCGTGGCGATGCTCTGCTACGCCCTCTACCTCGCGCAGGCCGTGCCGATGCGTGAGCGCGCCGAGGTCGGGTCCAAGGTCCCGGCGATCGTGGGCGGTCCGGCCGATGGCGAAGGGGGGTCTGCCCCAGCCGAGACCGGCTCCGCGACCGCTGGTGAGACCGCGGTGCGGGCACGCAAGGCCGCCGGTGTCGCCGGCTCCCTCTCGTGGCTCGGCGCCGGGTTCCTGCTGCTGTCGTTCGCGCTGCGCGGGTTCGCGGTGGACCGATTCCCGCTGGGCAACCTCTTCGAGTTCAGCATCGGCGGGGCCTTCTTCGCCCTGGCGACGTTCAGCGTGGCCTCGACGCGCCGCGACCTGCGCTGGCTCGGGGTGTTCGTCACCGCCTTCGTCACGTTGCTGCTCATGGTCGCCTCGACCTCCTGGTACGTCGAGGCCGACGAGGTCGTGCCCTCGCTGCAGTCCTACTGGCTGCCGATCCACGTGACCGTGGCTACCCTGGCGGTCGGTGTCTTGACTGTGGGCGCGATCGTCAGTGGGCTCTACCTGCTCAGCGATCGCGAGGTGGGCGGCGAGCGGTTCTGGCGCAAGCTGCCCCCGGCGCAGTGGCTGGAGAAGTTCTCGTACTCCCTGCACATCATCGGTTTCCCGCTGTGGTCCTTCACCCTCATCGCCGGCGCCATCTGGGCGCGCGAGGCCTGGGGTGCGTACTGGACGTGGGACCCCAAGGAGGTGTGGACCTTCGTCATCTGGACGGTCTACGCCGCCTACCTGCACGCGCGCGCGACGAAGACCACCCCGCGCCGGACCGCGAACTGGATCGCCGTCGCGGGGTTCGCGTGCATCATCATCAACTACACCGTCGTCAACTTCTACTTCATCGGCATGCACAGCTACGCCCAGTAAGGCCACCATGATCCGCTACACCCTCCTTCGCCTCTACGGTTTGGCAGGCCTCAGGAGCGCGTCACCCTGACGCATGTTTCGGTGACGCCTCCGCGGTCCTGGGCTGCGGTGGGGCGGACGCCCCGTCCGTCGACATTCCGTGGGACTGACGGAGGTTCGACGATTGCCGGACCGCCGCAGCCACCCATGCAGGTTGAGGATGGACCGCCGGTCAGACGGAGCGCCGACGGGTGGCGTGGACGCCCACCGGTGCGATGAGAACGAGTAGTGCGAGCACGAGCATCGGGGTGTCGCCCATGCGCGCATAGGGAGTCAACCCGGTCCGCAACGGGACGCTGGCCCTCATCAGCTCTCGCGTCCCCAGACCACTGAGATCGGTCAGCGCACCGTCGGGTCGGATGATGGCCGAGTACCCCGTGGGTGCGGCCTGCAAGACAGCGCGACCGAACTCCCGGGCGCGCAGGCGGGACGCGGCGACTTCGATGGCGGGGACGGTCCGGCCGGTAAAGGACGAGGCGCTCGTGGGAGCGAGGACCAGCTGTCCGCCGGCATGCACCGCCGCGGCGACCCGGTCGGGGAAGAACGTCTCGTAGGAGATGACGATGCCCAACGGTGGTGTCCCACGCGGTTGGAGCACTGCGGGGCCCTGGCCGGCGATGGCATCGCGCGGCACCAGTCGGGTCAGGTCGCTGAGTGGCTCGACCAGATCCCGCATCGGCAGGTACTCGCCGAAGGGGACGCGGTGGTGCTTCTCGTAGCGACCCAGCAGGTTCCCCTCCGGGCCCCACAGGACGGACGCGTTGCGGAAGCGGTCCCGCCCTTCGGCTTCGGTGGTCCCGACGACGAGGTTGGTCTCGAGCCGTCGGGCCAGGTCGGCGAAGCGTGCACCCACGGATGTCTGGCCTATCGGACCGTCGACGTGGGCGATACTCTCCGGCATGAGCACCAGGTCCGGTGATCCGGTGATGCCTCGGGCGGCTCGCAGGTGCTCGGCCGTGGCATCCACCGACTGGATCACGTGCACCCCCCGTGCACCGCCTCCTTGGACGAGCACCGCGTCGAGCGTGCCCGCTGCCGCGGTCCCTGGGGTGTCCGGCAGCGCCGGTGGCACGACGAGCGCCACCAAGGCACTGATCGCAGCGACAGCGCGGGTCCGTTTCGACTCGAGGACGAGAGCAGCCACCGCGGCTCCGGTCAACGCCGCGAGTCCGGTCACCAACAGGGAACCACCGACAGGGGCCGCGCCCAGGAACGGCCCGTCGACCTGGCTGAAGCCCAGAGACGGGAGCGGGAACCCGCCGAAGGGGAAGCGGTTCTGCACCGCCTCCAGCAGCACGAGCGCGGCGGGGGTGGTCAGCCACCAGCCCCGCCTCCCGGGACGCCGGGTGACTGCGCCCGCCCGTGTCGGGCCCCCGAACGACACCGCTGCGACGAGCACCAGCAGTGCTGTCTCAAGAACGACGACGGCCAGGTACCCGCCGCCGGTGAAGTCGGTGAGCCAGCGCAGGGCGATGCCGTAATGGACGACTCCAGCCAGCGCGCCGAGCCACAGACGTTCACGCAGCGGACGACCAGCCAGGGCCAGCATGAATGCAGTAACCCCCAGCGGGAAAAGCTCCCACCACCCGCGTGGTGGCAACGCCAACCACCAGAGGGTCGCAGCCGTCACCATCAGGGCGGCATCCAGCACCGACCCACGCGAAGTCGCGCTCCTCGTTCGCCGCACGGTGTCGGGGAGGCGGAAGCCAATGCTCATCGATCAGGAGAGCTCCACGAGAGGCGCGTGGTCGGCCAGGCCGGACAGGATGGTCACCGTTGCGACGCTAGCCGCAACGACCGGACATAGACAACGACGTTGACGACTGAGGGCCGAAACCCGGGGCGATTCACCGTGGTGCCCGGCGTCAGACGAGGGTGATCCAGTAGTCCCAGAACCGGTGCGCAATGAGCACGATGATCACCAGGTACCAGCCAGTTAGGACTGCTGCGCGGTAGTCGCTGAGCGCGGCCACGATCCCTCGTGGACGTGAGTCGGCTGGACCGTGGCGGCGGCGTTGCAGGGTGTGGATGGTGGTGTACCAGAAGACGGCGATGGTCACGACCCACACGAGCATGCAGTAGGGGCACAATGCGCCGATGACGTAGAGGCTCTGGTAGATCAGCCAGTGGAGGAAGAGCACGGCGAAGGTGACGCTGGCCTGGGTGGCCGTCCACAGCCACGGGCGGATGGTGGCGCCGGTGAGGACCACCACGGCGAGCATCGACAGGGCCGCGAAGCCGGCGACGCCGATGATCGGGTTGGGGATCCCGAACGCTGCTGCTTGGGGGGTGTTCATCACCGACCCGCAGGAAAGGACGGGGTTGATGCTGCAGGTGGGGACGTAGTCGGGTTTCTTCAGCAGCGCGATGCTCTCCACGAGCAGCACCACGGCGGCGAGCAGACCGAGCAAACCTGCGATGAGGTACAGCAGCCCCAGCCCGCGTTCAGCAGACCCAGAACTGGGTGTGGCCAGTGCGTTCCGATCAGTCGTCGACAGCGGCATCGAGCGCGGCTTCGAGGTCGGCGACGGTGGTCAGCTCGAGCTTCTCGCCGTCGAGGAAGAAGGTGGGCGTCCCGGTGACGCCCAGGTCCAGCGCGTCCTGCTTGCTCTGCTCGATGCGCTCCGTGAGGGCCGGGTCTTCCAGATCCGCACGGAACTGCCTCATGTCCAAGCCCAGTTCCTTGGCGTACCCGACGAAGGTCTCCATCTGCGAGGCCTCTTGGTGGCTCCATTCGGCCTGGGTCTGAAAGAGCTTGTCGTGCATGGCCTCGAACTCGCCTTGTTCGGCGGCGGCCTCTGCGGCCAGGGCCGCGTTCATCGAGTTGTTGTGCAGAGGCATGTGGCGCACCACGAAGGAGACCCGGTCCCCGTACTGCTCGCGCAGGTCCTCGAGCACCGGATGCGCCGCGCCGCAGGCCTCGCACTCGAAATCGAGGAACTCCACGAAGACCGCGTCCTTGCCGGAGGTCAGCCGAGGACTGTCCTGGCGCACCAACGGCGCGGGCGCGCCATCACCGGAGCTGGTCGGGCTGGCGGAATCGCCGGGGCGGCTGAGTACCACCGCGGCGGTCAGGGCCACGATGACGGCCACCACCATGGCCACGGACAACTTCACGCTCTTGCTCAACGGTTTCCTACCTTCGAAGCACGGGGGCTGCTGGTACTGGCGGGGGTGCCCGAGCTGCGGGATGTCTCGAGACGTTGTGTCCGGGTGGCCCGCAGGCCGTTGGCGATGACGATGACCTCGGCAACCTCGTGCACCAGTACAACAGCCGCCAGGCCCAGCACGCCGAACAGGGCCATCGGGAAGAGGACCACGATCAGCGCCACGGACAGCACCACGTTCTGGGTCATGATGGCCCGTCCCCGACGCGCGTGCGCCAGGGCTTGCGGCAGCAGACGAAGATCATGGCCGGTGAAGGCGACATCGGCGGACTCGACCGCGGCGGCCGAACCGCTGGCGCCCATCGCGATACCCACGGTGGCCGACGCCAGGGCGGGAGCGTCGTTGATGCCGTCACCGATCATCGCCGTGGGGGTGCGGGCCATGGAACGGCGGATGTGATCGGCCTTGTCCTGAGGCAACGTCTCGGCGTGGACGTCGCGGATGCCGGCCTCGTGGGCGATGGCGTGCGCGGTGCGAGAGTTGTCGCCGGTCAGCATGAGAGTGGACACGCCCTGCTGGTGCAACGCGTTGATCGCCTCTGCCGCCTCGGCGCGCAGCTCGTCGCGGATGCCGATCAGCCCGGACACCCGGCCGTCGGCCTCGACCACGATGAGGCTCATGCCCTCGTCGGCCATCGCGTCGGCACGATCAGCCAGCTCCTGCGGCGCGACCCAGCGGGGGCTGCCCACACGCACTCGGCGGCCCTGCACCAGGCCGGTCACCCCGTGCCCGGCGTGCTCGTGCACGTCGCTGGCCTCGGGGTGGCCCGGTGAGGAGGCGACCACGGCGGTGGCCAGCGGATGCCGGCTGGTGGCCTCCAGGGCCGCCGCCATGGCCAGGACCTCGGCGTCGGTGTGGCCATCCGCAGCGGCAGTGGCCACCACTTGGGGTTCGTTGCGGGTCAGCGTGCCGGTCTTGTCGAAGGCGACCGCACGGATCGTTCCCAGCTGTGGATCGCCCCGGGTTTAGTGGAGGGCGGGTTGTGCCGTCTCGGCGGTTGCCGGGTCGGTGGTCGTGTCAGCGTAGTAGGTGGCTTCGAGCTCGGCGGGCGGGATGTCTCCGCAGTGGCCGTGAAGTCGTGAATTGTTGTACCAGTCGACCCATTCGAGGGTGGCGATCTCGACGGCGTCGAGGCCGCTCCAGGGTCCCCGGCGCCAGATGAGTTCCTTCTTGTAGAGCTTGTTCAATGCCTCGGCAGCGGCGTTGTCGTAGGAATCGCCCACGGATCCCACGGAGGCCTCGATGCCGGCCTCGGCGAGGCGCTCGGTGTAGCGAATCGACAGGTATTGACAGCCGTGATCGCTGTGGTGGATCAGCGCAGACAGGTCACGCTGGTCACGTTGCCGGGTCCAGATGGCGTGCTCGAGGGCGTCCAGCGCGAGGTCGGTGCGCAGCGACGTCGACACCCGCCAGCCCACGATCCGCCGGGAGAAGAGGTCCATGACGAACGCGACGTAGACGAACCCTGCCCACGTCGGGACGTAGGTGATGTCTGCGACCCATCGTTGGTCGGGCGCCGCGGCGGTGAAGTCGCGGTTGACCCTGTCCTGCGGGCGCGCGTCCGCCGCCGGAGCTGGGCGGGTCGTGCGGGTCGACCTGGCGTTGGTGACCCCCGCCAATCCCAGCGCGCGCATCCGGCGCTCCACGGTGCACCGGGCCACCTGCTCGCCCGGGTAGAGCCGGTTGATCGTCTTCCACATCTTGCGCACTCCGTACACGCCCATGTTGTCCTCGTGCACCATCGCCAGCCGCTCGTCCAGCACCGCGTCGCGACGAGCCCGCGCCGAGGGCGGCCGGGCCTTGCGGGCGTAGTACGAACTCGGGGCGATCTGGACCCCGGCCTCGGCCAAGGTGGTGCAGATCGGCTCGACCCCATGCTCATCGCGGTGATCGTCGATGAACGCATCAACGTCCTTCAGCGGCGGTCGAGCTCCGCCTGCGCAAAATAGGCACTCGCCTGGCGAAGGATCGTGTTCGCACGGCGCAGCTCACGAACCTCCTTTTCCAACTCGGCAATCCGCATCGCGTCGGCGCTGGTGGTGCCCGGCAGCTCGCCGGCATCGACGCGCTCGGAGCGGACCCAGTTACGCAGCGTGTCGCCGTTGATCCCTAGCTGTTCACCCACGAGCCGGCAGGCACGAGAGACCGGTAGCGCGGGCTCATCAGCAACACGGTCACGCACCAGCCTCACAGCTCGCTGGCGCAGCTCATCGGGATACTTCCTCGGTGCAGGCATGACTCCATCCTCCTGGGGAGATCACACCCTCCACCACTCCCGGGGCGATCCAGCACCAGTCGCGTGGTCCGCTCCTCACGAGTCATGAGGCCTGATCCGAAGGTCTTCGGTGGGGATGAAGGCCACGGCCCTGGCTTTGCGCAGCTCCCGGCTGGCGGACTCGATGGCTTCGCGGTCGAAGGTGGACATGCTGGTCAGCTGGTCGTGCAGCCGGGCGTGGATCTCATCGAACGCGGTGATCTGATCGTCCATGTTGGCGACCACCCAATCGGCGGCGTCCGTGCTGGTGGCCAGCTCGCGGTCGGCCCGCAATTCGATCAGGTGCTCGGCGATCGCCGGCACGAAGGAGATGTCGGGTCGGTAGTAGTTGCACCCAGCGCACTGGAACCGGATGGGGCACTGCTTCCCGCCGGCCTTGACGTTGGTCGGCTCGGTGCAGTTGCCGAAGGGCACGGCCACCGAGGCCAACTCGTAGTCCGTGTCATCGGCGAAGGCGGCCGACCGTCCGTTGCGGTCGATCGCGGTCGGCGCGAGCATCCGCACGGCTTCCTGTTTGCGTTTCAGGCTCACCTGGTAGTAGCCCATCGTCGTTTCCACACTGCGGTGGTCCATCAGTTCCCGGAGCACGTCGACGTGGGTGCCGGCGTCGGCGTGCCGCTGGGCGTAAGCATGTCGTAGCCCGTAGGGGGTGATCCGTTCCTTCGGGAAGAAGTTCGGGGCCCCATCGTCGTCAAAGCCGACCCCGCTCAGCGTGGGGAGTGCCTCGACCCAGACGCGGAAGATGCGCCCGTAGGTGAGCTTATTGACGTGGCCACGTCGGGCACGGCCCCGTTGCCCGGGGCTCGGGAAGAGGTAGGCACTGCTTTCCTGCGGCACCGGCAGCCGCCCGAGGTGACGCTGCCAGTTCTGGATCAGGGCTGCGGTGTCGCGGTGGATCGGTAGGCGTCTCCCGAGTCGGCGAGCCTTGTGGTTGTCATAGACCAGGACAGGTCGGTCCCCGTCCCAAGTCAGGCAGTGGGGGCCCAGGCTGACGACCTCGTTGTTGCGGCGGCCGGTGTCGCGTTGGATCTGGTAGATGGTCTGGTACATCAGCGCGTAGTCGGCCGGCTGCCAACCGCCGCGAGCGTAGTTCGACTGGGTCCCCAGCAACGACAGGTGTTCGTCGAGCTGGGCGAGGACGTGCTCTGGAATGGCCTGCCCGGCCTCTGTGTCCTCGGCGAGCTCGGTAGGCAGGGTCCGGAAGTGGCCGGCCATGGTGAAGCCGCCCGGGATGACCTCCATCAGCCCGGCCGCCCGGGCGTAGTCGAGCAGTCGTCGCAGGTACCCGACATGTGCGCGGCGGTGGCTGTGTGAGTGCGGCGTCCCGTCCGCAGCGGTTGTCGCCATCAGGGCTTCGATAACCCTGGCCATGTCGGCCAAGCCCAGCTGGCCCGGATCGCCGCGATGAGCGGCGGTACGCAGGACGCGGTCGGCGACGGTGGCGGCGTAGAGCGTGTACCGGACGATGGAGACGGGTGGGCGCAGGTCCCGGGCCCACGCCTTGACGAGTTCTCGCAGCCAGTCCAGGCGGATCGGGGTGAAGTCCAGTGTCCCGGTCACGGCCACGTAGCGACGGTCCGGGGCCGACCGTAGTCCGACCAGTGTGCAGTCCCAGATATCCGTCGCGGTCGGGTCGGTCCCGGTGAACGCCAGGTGGAGCCGGTCGACCGGTGCCAGGATCCCCCGCAGCAGACCGGCGCCATCCGCGGTCATCCCGGGCAGTGCCGCCGTTCGGTCCAGCTGCATCAGGGAGTCAAGATCCGCGGGTAGCCTCTTGAGCACGGACCGCATCGTCCACGGCACCAGCGCGATCTGGTCGCGGTCGCGGCACTGCAGCCCGTACAGCAGTTCCGAGCGCACGGTGGGGTTCACCGCGGCGAGGCTGAACCGGTGGACGATGAAGGCGTTGGCGTCCGAGCGCATCCGTCGACCCGTCCGCCGCGGTTTGCGACATCCCGAGCAGCCGCCATGCTGCACGCTCGTCACGCCAGGGCACCCCGGCGTGGTGCAGGTATAGGCACCCGTCATCGGGTTGTCCACGTCACCGGCGAACTCATGCGTCTGCGTATTCCACTCCACGGGGCGCCACCCCTGCTCGAGGTGGGAGGTGACCCAGTCCTGCCAAGTCGTCCCCGGCGCGGGCGCCGGCAGTTCGGGCAGGGCATGCAGCGCAACGCTCATCGTGACCTTCCCTCGTGGACACGGTCCACTGCCGCGCGAGCGGCGGCATCGCTCGGATGTGTGTAAACCGCCAGGGTGGACTGGCTGGCATGCCCCAGGAGCTGTTGCACGACATCCGGAGCGATGTGCGCCTCGAGCCATTCGGTGGCTGCGGTGTGACGGAACATGTGCGGTGTCGCCCGAAACCCCAGCCCGGTGCCCAGCCGCGCGAGGATCTGGCGGAGGTTGGAATAGCTCATCGGTGCCCCGGCACGCGGTCCGCTCAGGTTGATCAGCACGTGGCCGCTCTGGTCGCGCTCGCCGAACAGGTCGAAGCGTTCGGTGCGGTACTCGCGGTAGTCCATGACCACATCCGCGGTGACCGGGACCGTGCGGGCGCCGGACTTGCTCCGCGCGGCCGTCGTCCCGTCGCCGTTTGCGGGTACGTGCAGATGGGCGCCGGGTACGCGGCATCCCAGCGGCATCGAGTCGGGCAGGAAGTGCAGATGCTCCAGGCGCATGCCCAGCAGCTCGCCCACCCGCACGCCACTGCGGCTGAGCACCCGGACGATGAAATGGTCCCGGGCGGTCGTCGCCGCCTCGTGCAGTGCTTCGACCTGCTCGGTGGTGAACGTCGCCGGCGGCAACGGCGCAGCCCGGGTGCGCAGGGCGCGAGAGCGCACCGATCTGAACTGGCCCTGTTCGCCGACATCGAAGGCCGAGGGCACAAATGTCAGGTGGCGACGCTCACTGAGCATCGCCGCCACATCCCCATCCGCCAGGCCGCTGGCGGCTGCGAAGCGCAGGAACTCACACACCGCCGTCAGCGTCAGATCCACCGACCGTCCCGACTGCGGCCGCCCCTGCGGTGTCGGGCTCGACTCGACCGAGGTCTTGAACCTGGCGAGGTCACCGAGCCGGACCGTGCGCCAGTCCGTTCGGGTCCGCTCGCACCAGGTCAAGAAAACAGCGATCGCGCGGGCATAGGCACGGATGGTGTTCGGTGAGCGGGAACCGCCACGCAGGAAGAGCACATACTCGCGAACGCCCGCATGCACCTCGAATGTCTCGGTGTCGATGACCAACCACGAGTGACCAGCCGCAGAGTCAGCTCGCTCCGCCCGATATGGCATGAGCCGAACGTAGAGCCCCGTCCATCACCAGTGTGGGATATTCGCGAGGGACAATATTGTGTCGCTCTCCGCCATTCGTGCCTTCAGGGGAGGAGGCAGTGCAGATAACCCGCAACGACGTGCTGCGCCGCGACCTCACCGGCACCACGCTCGACCCGGGCACCGGCGGGTGCGTCGTGCTCACCGGGACGCTGCAGGACCCCTTCACGGGGACGACGATCTCCTTCGTCCGCGGCCAGGAGACCTCGCGGGAGGTCCAGGTCGACCACCTCGTGGCGCTGTCCAACGCGTGGCAGACCGGCGCCCAGCAGCTGGGCGAGCAGCGGCGCGAGGACCTCGCCAACGACCCGCTCAACCTGCTCGCCGTCCAGGGCAGCGCCAACGCGCAGAAGGGTGACGGCGATGCCGCCACCTGGCTGCCCCGCGCGGCCTACCGCTGCGAGTACGCCGCCGGCCAGATCGCGGTCAAGCAGCGCTACGACCTGTGGGTGACCCCGCACGAGCGCGACGCCCTGACCCGGATCCTCGGCGCGTGCCCCGGGCAGCCGCTGCCGACCTCGGCGGGCACCGGCGTGCCGCCGCGGGGTGGAGCATGAGCCGGGCAAAGGGGGCCGCGCCGGCCCTGCTCCTCGGGCTCACGCTCGCCCTGGGCGGGTGCGGGGGTGTCGGGGAGCCCGTCGCCGCGGACACCTCCACCGCGACCGTCACCACCACGGCCACGGTGACCACGACCCCGACGGTGACCGCCGACGTCCCGACGGTCACGACGACGACCACGCCACCGCCACCATCACCACCACCCCCGCCTCCACCGCCGGAGCCGGAACCCGTCCCCGAGCCCGAGCCCGAGCCCGAGCCGGAACCGGCGACCACGGCCCCACCGGCGCCCCCCTCGGGAGGCGGGCAGACCCCCTTCGACAACTGCACCGCGGCCCGTGCCGCCGGCGGAGCACCCGTGCGCGTGGGCGACCCGGGCTACGGCCCGCACCTCGACCGCGACGGTGACGGCGTCGGCTGCGAGTGAGCCGCTCGCTCAGGCGGGGACGGCGTGCCGCGCCCGCGCCCAGAGCAGGACCGGGACGAGCGTGAGGGAGAGCAGCCCGCCACCGAGGGCGAGTGCCTGGTAGCTGCTCGCCGCCAGGACCAGGCCGGAGGAGACCCCGCCCCCCGCACCGGCGAGCGCGACGAGGACGTCGATGGTGCCCTGGGTGCGGGCCCGGTTCCGCGGGTCGGTGGCGTCGACGACGAGCGTGGTGCCGGTGAGCAGGCCGACGTTCCAACCGAGACCGAGCAGGACGAGGGCCAGGATGAGCAGGCCCAGGGAGTCACCCGGGGCGAGCGCCGCGACCACCCCGGCGCCCAGCAGCGTCACGCCGGCGGCCACCACCATCGGGGTGCGCCCGAGCCTGTCGACGAGGACACCGGTGATCGGTGAGGGCAGCCACATCGCAGCGATGTGCGCACCGATGACCACCCCGACCGCGCCCAGGTCGTGCCCGTGGGCGCGCATGTGCACCGGCGTCATCGTCATGACGGCGACCATGACCAGCTGGGTCAGGACCATCACCGTCGCGCCGACCCAGGCACCGGCGCCGACCGTGGGCACCGGGCCGGGCGTCGAGCCGGGCACGGCCGACGCGGCGAGCCTGCCGGCGGCGATCCGCGTGGCCAGCAGGTACGGATCGGGCCGCAGGAAGATGAAGAGCACCACGCCGGCCGCGCCGTAGGCCGCACCGGAGAGGATGAAGGGACCGGCGAGGGCGGGCACGCCCACGGCGCCGGCCACCACGCCCATGGGCTCGATGAGGTTGGGGCCGGCGACGGCCCCCACCGTGGTGGCGACCATGGCGATGCTCGTGCCGAATCCGCGACGGTGCTCCGGCGCCAGGTCGCTGCCGGCGTACCGGGCCTGCAGGTTGGTGGCCGTCCCGGAGCCGTAGACGAAGAGGGAGACGAAGAGCAGGGGCACGGAGTCGGCCACCGCCGCCAGGACCACGCCGAAGGCCCCCAGACCACCGGCGAGGAAGCCGTGGGCCAGCCCCAGTCGCCGTCCCAGGCGGTGGGTGGAGCGACCCACCAGGTAGGCCGCCAGGGCGGACCCGAGGGTGAAGAGCCCGGTCGGCAGCCCGGACAGGCCCTGCGAGCCCAGCATGTCCTCGGCCAGCAGCGCCCCGACGGAGATGCCCGCGGCCAGACCGGCGCCACCGAGGATCTGGCTGATGACGACGACGGTCAGTGTGCGCCGGTGGACCTGCGCCTGCTCCGCCTCGCTCGGCAGCTGCGCGTGCGTCCCGGTCACCACCGGCGGGTCCACGGGTGGGCTCCCGCCCGGCTCGCCGCTCATCCCGGGACGACGTCGTCGCCGACGCGCAGCTCGCCGTCCCCGAGGGGGACGAGCCGGGTCCCGAACCACGTCCTGCCGTCCCAGCGGCGGTGCCGCGCGAGGGTGCGCATCGGCTCCTTGCCGCGCTCGAGGGTCTCCGGGTCGATCGTGGTCACGACGCACCGGTCGCAGGTCTCGGCGGTGCGGTACTCCACGTCCCCGATCCGCACGGTCGGCCAGACGTCCTCGGCGAAGGGCTCCTCGCCGTCGATGACGACGTTCGGGCGGAAGCGGAGCATGCTCAGGCGCGGTCCCCCGTCGCCCGTCATGACCGACCCGGCCCCGGTGCCGCTGATGTCGTCGGGGTCGAGGTCCTCCGGGTCCGGCTCGCCGGCCTCGGCGGCCATCCACTCCTCCAGCCGGGCGAGCGAGGTCTGCGAGGTGAGCAGCAGCGGACCGGCGTCGGCGAGGGAGAGCGTGTCCCCCTCCTGCCCGCCGTGGGCGCCGGACATCCGCCGCACCTGCGGGTCCTCCTGCCACACCAGCCGCATCGGGCGGCCCACGCGCTCGCTGATCCACTCGCTGACGTCCTGGTCCGCGGGCGGGGCGAAGTCCTGCCGCGAGATGCCCACCGGCACCGGTGGCAGACCCAGCGGCGTGTCGACGAGGATGCTCTCCTCGCCGGCGTGGATGCGGATCGTCTCCTCGTCGACCACCTGGGCACGCAGCCCGAGCAGGGCGCCGGCCTCGCGGGCGGTGACCCGCTCCCCCATCTCGTCGACGAGCGCCCAGCGCCGGTCGCCCGCAAGGCCCCACGGCTCGACGCGGGCGGACTCGACGGCGGTGCCGCCGAGGGACTTCACCGGATAGATGCGTACCTGGGTGACCTGCATGGCTCAGATGGTGCCACGCGGGCCCGACGCCTCAGGCGTCGACCGGCACCTCGTCGACCGAGATCTCCTCGGCCCCGGGCGCCTGGTCGTCGAGGTGCTCGTCACCGGAGCGCTTCAGCGCGACCCAGCCGCCGAAGATCGCCGCGAACATCCCTGCCTCCGCGTCCCTGATCGTCAGCTGGGCACAGTGACCCGAGCTGACCCGGAAGGCGACCGCACCGGAGGTGGTCAGCCCGTCCTTGAGGTAGACGATGTGCTTGCCGGCGGGGATGTCGTACCGCACCACCGACCGGGTCCCGTCGAGCACCCCGAGGGACTCGGCGCCGAGCATGACGTGCTTGCCCTTGAGGTGGACCGGGTCGATCGTCCCGGTGCTGATCTCGACTGCTGCGCCCATCTCGACCTCCATCGTCATGTCGGCCCGGCCGTCGCACACCCGGGCCCGTCCTGTCTCCATCATGACGGCTCGGGCGCCGGATGTCTGCCCTCGTGACACCTGTCATGTCCGACTCGTGACATCCGGGGATGGTGGCGATCCCCTGCGGCGCACGAGGCTTGGGCCATGACATCGATGACCAGCGCACCAGCCACCTCGCGCAGCGACCCGGCCGACGGCATCCAGCTGCAGGGGGTCACCAAGGCCTTCCGTGCGCGCAGCGGGACCGTCCGGGCGGTCGCCGGCGTCGACCTGGTCGTCACGCCCGGGCAGGTCGTGGCGATCCTCGGGCCGAACGGCGCGGGCAAGACGACCACCCTCGACATGATCCTGGGCCTCACCCAGTCGGACACCGGCACCGTCACCGCCTTCGGCCAACCACCGCGCGACGCCGTCCGGGCCGGGCGGGTCTCCGCGGTCCTGCAGACCGGCGGGCTGCTGCGCGACCTCACGGCGCGCGAGACGGTCCGCTTCATCGCCTCCACCTTCACCGACCACCAGCCGGTCGACACCGTCCTCGAGCGGGCCGGTCTGGCCGCCAAGGCCGACCGCCTCGTCCACAAGCTTTCGGGCGGCGAGCAGCAGCGCCTGCGCTTCGCCCTGGCGTTGCTGCCCGACCCCGACCTGCTCGTCCTCGACGAGCCCACCGCCGGGATGGACGTGAGCGCACGGCGCGACTTCTGGCGCACCATGCACGCCGTCGCGCAGCGGGGGCGCACCATCCTCTTCGCCACCCACTACCTGCAGGAGGCGGACGACTTCGCCGACCGCATCGTCCTCATGGCCGACGGCCGGGTGGTCGCCGACGGCACCACCGAGGAGATCCGCGCCCGGGGCAGCGGCCGGACCGTCAGCGCCGACGTCCGCAGGGGGGACGTCGGCGCGGCGGTCGCGCAGCTGCGCGCGCTCCCGGGAACCACCCGGGTGACCACGACCGGCGAGCGGGTCACCGCGATCGGTGAGGACTCCGACGCCCTCGCCCGGGTCCTGCTGACCGAGCTGGGCGGGAGGAACCTCGAGGTCACGGCGGCCTCGCTGGACGCCGCCTTCCTGGCCATCACCGGCGAGGAGATCACCACCGACGAGATCCACGAGACGGCCGGCGCGGCCGGGACGGAGGCCCTGCGATGAACCCCACGATCATCGGCCTGGAGCTCAAGCGGATCTCCCGCGACCACGTCGGGCTGTTCTTCATCGCCGGGCTGCCGGCCTTCATGTACGTCATCTTCGGTGCGGCGCAGACCTTCGGCGCGGAGGACATCGGCCGCGGCAACGTCTCCCTCTACATCATGATCTCCATGGCCGTGTACGGCGCGGTCACCGCGACGGTGAGCATCGGCGGTCAGGCCGCCGTCGAGCGACAGCAGGGGTGGGGACGACAGCTGGGCCTGACCCCCCTTCGCGACAGCTCGTACGTCGCCGGCAAGGCGCTCATCGCCCTGTCCGTCGCCCTGATCCCGATCACGCTGATCTACGGGATCGGCATCGGCACGGGGGCGAAGGGGGAGGCCTGGGTCTGGGCGACCTCCGCGGCCATCGTGCTCCTCGGCGCGGGCGTCTTCGCGCTGTACGGCCTGGTCTTCGGGCTCGCCCTGCGGTCCGAGTCGGCCGTCGGCGCGGCCTCCGGGTCGCTGGTGATCTTCGCCTTCCTCGGCAACATCTTCATCCCGCTGTCGGGGATCATGCTCACGATCGCGAAGTTCACCCCGCTCTACGGCTTCGTCTCCCTCGCCCGCTACCCGCTCACCGGGGGCGACTCCGTGGAGACGTCCGGCGACCTCACCCACGAGTCGCTGTGGGTGCCGCTGGCTAACGTGGTGGTGTGGACGATGATCATGGCCGTGGCGACGGTCTTCCTGGCGCGGCGGGGGCGGGAGCGGCAGTGACCCCGGCCGAGCCGGTGGCGCAGGCACCCTCCGACGAGGAGTACCTCGCCGACCCGTGGGCCAGGCACGGGTGGGTCCTCGCCGCCATCTGGTTGGTCTTCCTCGCCTTCCCCGCCCTCTCGGTGATCGAGCGGACGGGCGAGCGGCCGCTGCTGCGCGCAGTCGCCCTCGCCGGCGTCCTCGCCTTCGCCGGCCTCTACGTGTGGGGGTTCGTACGCGGGCAGGGGGCACTGCGCTGCGGCTGGCGACGAGCGGACCTGGTCATCGTCTTCGGCAGCTTCCTGGCGGGGATCGCGATCATGGTCGCCCTGATCCCCCTCATCGGTCCGGGCGCCGTGGGCATGGCCCCCTTCCTGGCCTCGCTCGCCGCCTTCAGCTTCCCCGCCCGGTGGCCGCTGCCCTCGGTGGCCGCCGTGGTCGTCTTCGCTGCGCTGGTCCTGGCGGTGACCGACGCCCTGCGGGAGGTGTGGTTCCTGCTCTTCCTCCCCCTCGCCATCGGGGCGTTCGGTCTGCTGCTGCGCCGGATGACGCTCAGCGACGAGCGTCACCAGGTGATGCAGCGGTCGTTGGCCGTGACCGCCGAGCGCGACCGGGTCGCGCGCGACGTGCACGACGTGCTGGGCCACTCGCTGACCGTCGTCTCCCTCAAGGCCGACCTGGCCGAGCGCCTCATCGACATCGACCCGGAGCGGGCGAAGGGGGAGCTGGCCGACATCCGCTCGCTCACCCGTCAGTCCCTCGCCGAGATCCGCGCGACCGTCGCCGGCCTGCGGGTGGCCCGGCTGGCCGACGAGCGGGACGTGGCGGCCACCGCCCTGCGGGACGCCGGGATCGAGGCCCGCCTGCCCGAGGACGGTGACGTCGTCGACCCGGCCCACCGCATCACCATGGCGTGGGTGCTGCGTGAGGCCGTCACCAATGTCATCCGGCACAGCGGCGCCCGTCGCGTCGAGGTCGCCTGGGGTCCCTCGTGGCTCGAGGTCAGCGACGACGGCCGCGGCCTGCGCGGGCACAAGGAGGGATCGGGGCTGACCGGTGTGCGCGAGCGGGTCGCCCAGGCCGGCGGACGCATCGAGGTCGGTGAGGGCCTCACCGGCTCCGCCGGGCCGGGCACGAGGGTGCGGGTGGAGCTGCCGTGACCACCGTCCTGCTCGCCGACGACCAGGCCCTCGTGCGCGGGGCGATGGCCGCGCTGCTCGGGCTCGAGGACGACCTCGAGGTCGTCGCCGAGGTCGGCTCGGGCGACGAGGTGCTCGAGGCGGCGCTCCGCACCCGCCCCGACGTCGCCGTGCTCGACATCGAGATGCCGGGGATGGACGGCATCGCCGCCACCGCCCAGCTGGCCCGCGAGGTCCCCGGGACCAGGGTGCTCATCGTCACGACCTTCGGTCGCCCCGGCTTCCTGCGCCGGGCGCTCGAGGCCGGTGCGCGGGGCTTCGTCGTCAAGGACACGCCGTCGGAGGAGCTCGCGGAGGCCGTGCGCACCGTCGCCCGGGGCGGCCGGGTCGTCGACCCCTCGCTCGCGACCGAGAGCGTCGTCGGTGGGCCGAACCCCCTCACCGAGCGCGAGCGCGAGGTGCTCACCCACGCCCTCGAGGGCGGCTCGGCGGCCGCCATCGCCGCGCGGGTGCACCTCTCCCCCGGCACGGTGCGCAACCACCTCTCCTCGGCCATCGGCAAGACCGGCTCCGCCACCCGCGTGGAGGCCGCCCGCCGCGCCCAGGACCTCGGCTGGCTCTGACCGCTCTCCTCCGGCCCCGCCCACGGAGGGAATTCACTCCACCCCGCTGATGACCCGGCTCACCAGCACCGTGCCACAATCACGGGTGAGGGTGGATCCTCCATGGACCCGACGTCGAGGGGAGACGACATGACCCGCGGGAAGCGCAGCTGGGACGACCTGAGCCCGGGACAGCAGACGACCGTGCTGACCCTGGCCTCGATCCAGCTGTCCCTCGCGCTGACCGCCTGGACCGATCTGGCGTTGCGGCCCGCGAGCGAGGTGCGCGGCGGCAAGGGACGGTGGGCGGCGGTCATCGCCGTCAGCTTCGTCGGCCCCCTCGTCTACTTCACGCGCGGGATCCGGCGCTGACCCACGGACCGAAGGAGGCGGGATGAAGGCCATCGTCGTCCACGAGTCGGCCTGGGGGAACACCCGGGCCGTCGCCGAGGCGATCGCGGCCGGTCTCGGCCTGCACCTGACCACCGAGGTGGTGGCCGTAGGTGAGGCACCGCCGTTGCCGGACCTGCGAGTCGACCTCCTCGTGGTGGGAGCTCCCACCCAGGCCTTCGGTCTCAGCCGGCCCTCGACCCGGGAGGACGCCCACCGGCGGGGTGGACGGATGCTCACGACCGGGGTCCGTGAGTGGATCGCCACCGGCAGCGCGCAGCTGACGGTCGCCACGTTCGACACCCACGTGCGCCACCCGAACCTGCCGGGACACGCGGGCCACGGAGCGGCCAAGACGCTGAGGAAGATGGGGTGCACCGTGCTGGCCGACCCGGAGACCTTCTACGTCGAGGACTACGAGGGGCCGTTGCTGCCCGGCGAGCTGGAGCGGGCACGGGAGTGGGGCGAGGAGCTGGGGCGCCGACTCGCGGAGAGCACCCCGTCCGGGTGACTCCCTGACGGGCGTCCCGGTCGCACCTCGGGACACGGCCCGAGACGCACGGCGACCGGGGGCTACGCGTCGGTCACAATGGGAGGCGACCCGCCCCCTTCGCCAGGAGCCCGCATGCACCGCAGACGCCTGACCGCGGTCTGCGCCGTGCTCGCGGTCGGTGCCGGGCTGCTCGCCGGGTGCTCCGAGGAGAGGGACCGGGACCGCGGCGACTGCGAGGCGCTCTCCGCCGACTTCGACTGGGCGCAGCCCTCGCGCTCCGACGACGCCCGCTTCGAGCTGTCCGGGCCGGGCTGGATCGGCGGCGACTCGACCTACTCGGTCCAGCTGCCGCAGGAGCGCACGCTGTGGCTCTTCAGCGACTCGCTCATCGGGACCGTCGACGACAACGGCAACCCGCAGCCGGGGATGACGATGGTGCACAACGCCCTGGTCGTCGAGGACGGGTCCGGGCAGCTGAGCACGCTGACCCGCGAGGGCCCGGAGTCCTTCTTCCCGGACCCGGGCGAGAAGACCTACTACTGGGTGCAGGACGCCAAGGTCGAGGGCGGCGAGCTGCTCGTCTTCCTCTCCCGCACCAAGCAGGTCGGCGAGAACGGCTTCGAGTGGGAGCGCAATACCCTCGCCCACGTGTCGCTGCCCGAGCTGGAGGTCACCGACATCCAGGAGGGCTTCGAGGGTCCGGTCGCGTGGGGGGCGGGGCTGATGTCGACCTCGACGCACACGTGGATCTACGGCATCGAGGACCGGGAGAAGGCCAAGCACCTGCACGTGGCGCGCGCGCCCGCGGGCTCCCTCGCCGACCGCTCGACGTGGGAGTACCTCGGCGCGGACGGCTGGGAGGACGACCCCGACGAGAGCGAGCGCCTGACGAAGGGGGTGGCCAACGAGCTGAGCGTCTCCCCCTTCCGCGACGGGTACCTGATGATCTCCTCGGACACCTCCGAGCCGTACAGCCCGAAGATCAACGCGTGGACGGCCTGCTCCCCCACCGGCCCGTGGGAGCAGCCGCAGACGATCTACGAGACGCCGGAGACGCAGGGGCAGCACTTCACCTACAACGCGCACGGCCACCCGGCGCTGTCGCAGGACGGCCGGCTGCTCATCTCCTACAACGTCAACACCTTCGACTTCGAGGAGCTGATGAACAACCCGACGCTCTACCGGCCGAAGTTCATCACCCTCGGCCTGCGCTGAGCCTCACTCGTCGAGGAAGAAGTCGGGCAGCAGCTCCTCGAGCGGCGGCCCGTAGACGGAGAGATCGGTGACGCCCTCCTCTGCGAGGACCTCGTCGTCGATGAGGAACTGCCCGGTGCACTCGGCCGGGGCGCGGGTGAGGACCGCGTGGGCCGCGTCGGCCATGATCTCCGGCTTGCGGCTACCCGCCATGGCCTTCTCACCACCGAGGAGGTTCTGCACGGCGGCCGTGGCGATGGCCGTCCTCGGCCACAGGCTGTTGGCCGCGATGCCGTGCTCGCGCCACTCCTCGGCCAGGCCGAGCGTCACCAGGCTCATGCCGTACTTGGCGATCGTGTACCCGAGGTGCGCGCCCGCCCACCGCGGGTTGAGGTTGAGCGGCGGCGAGAGGGTGAGCACGTGTGCCGCCCCCGACGCCCGCAGGTGCGGCAGCGCCGTCTTCGCCAGCAGGAAGGACCCGCGGGTGTTGATGTCCTGCATCAGGTCGTACTTCTTCATCGACAGGTCCGCCGTCGACGACAGGTCGATCGCGCTGGCGTTGTTGACGACGACGTCGATGCCACCGAAGCGCTCGACAGTGCGGTCCACCGCCTCCTGCACCGACTCCTGCGAGCGCACGTCCCCGAGGACGGGCAGGGCCTGACCGCCGGCGGCCTCGATGGCGGCCGCCGCCGTGTGGATGGTGCCCTCGAGCCTCGGGTGCGGGGTGTCCGTCTTGGCGACGATCGCGACGTTGGCGCCGTCCCGGGCGGCGCGCTCGGCGATGGCCAGCCCGATGCCGCGGCTGCCGCCCGACATGAGGATGGTGCGGCCGGCGAGGGTGCGGGTCATGGTCGTCTCTCCTTGGGTGGGTCGTCTGGTCGGCCGAGCGTAGCGAAGGGGGTCAGGCCGGCAGTCCGTCGAGCCGCGCAAGGACCTGGAGCATGACCTCGTCGGCGCCACCGCCGATGGAGCCCAGGCGGGTGTCACGGAAGAAGCGCGCGGTCCACGTCTCCTCCATGTAGCCCATGCCGCCGTGGAACTGGATGCACGCATCGGCGACCTCGCGGGCGAGGCGACCGGCGGTCAGCTTGGCGACGCTCGCACCGCGGGTGATGTCGCCGCCGGCGAGGTGGGTCTCGCAGACGGCGGCGTTGTGGTTGCGCAGCATCTCCACCTGCGCCTGCAGCTCGGTCAGGCGGAAGGTGACGTACTGCTTGGTGGCCAGCGGTTGGCCGAAGACCTCGCGCTCGGTGATGTAGGCGCGGGTGCGCTCGAGCGCCTTGTCACAGCTGCCGACGCTGGAGTAGGCCGCGTACATCCGCTCGATGATGAACTGTTGCATCTGTTGCTGGAAGCCGCGACCGACCTCGCCGATGGTGTTGGCCACGGGCACCCGCACCTCGTCGAGCACGAGCTCGGCGGTGTCGGAGCAGCGGTTGCCGAGCTTGTCCAGGCGCTTGGCAACGGAGAAGCCGGGCGAGTCGGTCGGGACGATGATCTGGGACATCCCCCGGTAGCCGCCCTCGTCAGAGGTGCGCACGAGCAGGCAGAGCCAGTCCGCCTGGCTGCCGTTGGTGATGTAGGTCTTGCGGCCAGTGATGACCCAGTCGTCGCCGTCACGGACCGCTCGGGTGCGCAGCCGGGAGACGTCCGAGCCGGTGTCCGGCTCGGTCACCGCGATCGCGGCGACCTGCTCGCCGGCGAGCGCGGGCGCCAGGTACGCGCGCTTCAGGTCCGGCGTGCCGAAGGTGGCGAGCGAGGGCGTGGCCATCATCGACTGCACCCCCAGCGCCATGGCCACCCCGGCGGCGTCGGCGCGGCCGAGCTCCTCGGCGGCGACCATCTGGAAGGAGTGGTCCGCGCCCTCGCCCCCGTACTCGGGGTCGCGCTCGAGGCCCAGCAGACCCAGGGCGGCCGCCTTCGGGAAGAGCTCGTGGGCCGGGAACATCCCGGCCTCCTCCCACGCGTCCACGTGCGGGTTGATCTCGGACTCCACGAAGGCGCGCACGCTGGCGCGGAAGGCGATGTGCTCATCGGTGAGGCGCATGACCGCGACGGTAGCCACCGTCAACGAATAAAACAAGCATGCTTGATTGTTTGTTCGGTGCGTGGCACTCTCACCCCATGAGCGACACCGTGGCCGCCTTCCTCGACGAGTGCACCGATCTCGATGCCCTCGTCGCCGCCCTGGACGACTCGGACTGGGCCCACGACACCCCGGCGAAGGGGTGGACCGTCGCCCACCAGATCGCCCACCTCGCGTGGACCGACGAGGTCGCCGTGCTCGCCGCGACAGCGCCGCAGGAGTTCGCGAGAGAGGTGGAGGCGGCCCTGCAGAACGTCACGGGGCACGTGGACGAGCAGGCGGCGAAGGGAGCAGCCGCTCCCCCGGTCGAGCTGCTGGCGCGGTGGCGCACCGGTCGCGAGAAGCTGGCCGACGCCCTTCGCTCCACCCCCGACGGGACGAAGCTGCCGTGGTTCGGCCCACCGATGAGCGCGCGGTCGATGGCCACGGCCCGCCTGATGGAGACCTGGGCCCACGGACAGGATGTCGCCGACGCCCTGGGAGTGCGCCGCGAGCCGACCGACCGGCTGCGCGACATCTGCCACCTCGGGGTGCGCACGCGCGACTTCGCCTACATCATCAACGACAAGGACACCCCCTCCGTGCCTTTTCATGTCGAGCTGGCCTCCCCCGGCGGCGAGCCGTGGGTCTGGGGTGAGGACGGGGACGACACCGTCACCGGGTCAGCCGAGGACTTCGCCCTCGTCGTCACCCAGCGGCGCGAGCTCGCCGCCACCGATCTCGTCGCCACCGGGGAGGCGGCCCACTGGCTGACCTTCGCCCAAGCCTTCGCCGGGGCGCCGACCCGGGCGGGAGCGCAGGCATGAGCACCGGGACGGGCGAGGCACTGCGCGTCGGCAACTGCTCCGGCTTCTACGGCGACCGGCTCTCCGCGATGCGGGAGATGCTCGAGGGCGGGGAGCTGGACGTCCTGACCGGGGACTGGTTGGCCGAGCTGACGATGCTCATCCTCGCCCGCGACCGGATGAAGGACGAGAGCACCGGATACGCCAAGACCTTCCTGACACAGCTGCGCGACTGCCTCGGGCTCGCCATGGACCGGGGAGTGACGATCGTCGCCAACGCAGGGGGCGTCAACACCCCGGGCCTGGTCGCCGCGATCCGCGCGCTGGCCGCCGAGCAGGGCCTCTCCCCCACCGTCGCCCACGTGCGCGGCGACGATCTCACCCCGCGCGCCGACGCTCTCGCCCTCGGCACCCCGCTGGGTGCGCACGCCTACCTCGGCGGCTTCGGCATCGCCCGTGCCGTGTCCTCGGGCGCGGACGTCGTCGTCACCGGTCGGGTCACCGATGCGTCGGTCATCGTCGGCCCGGCGATCGCGCACTTCGGGTGGGGCCGCGACGACCTCGACGCCCTCGCGGGTGCGACCGTCGCGGGCCACGTCATCGAGTGCGGCACCCAGGCCACGGGCGGCAACTACGCCTTCTTCACGGAGATCGAGGACCTCGTCCACCCGGGCTTCCCGATCGCCGAGATCCTCCCCGACGGGTCGAGCACCATCACCAAGCACCCGGGGACGGGCGGTGCGGTCACCGTCGGCACCGTCACCAGCCAGCTGCTCTACGAGGTGCAGGACGCGCGCTACGCCGGCCCGGACGTCACCACCCGACTGGACTCGATCTCCCTTCGCCCGGACGGCACGGACCGCGTCTCGATCACCGGGGTGCGTGGGGAGGCCCCACCGCCGGACGTCAAGGTGTCGCTGACGTCCCTGGGGGGCTTCCGCAACGAGATGACGATGGCCGTGACCGGACTGGACGTCGAGGCCAAGGCGGAGCTCGTCAAGCGCCAGTTCCACGACGCGCTCACCACCGCCCCCGCCGAGCTGACGTGGACGCTGGCGCGCACCGACTCCGCAGACGCCCCGACGCAGCAGCAGGCCGCGGCGTTGCTGACCGTCGTCGCGCGCGACCCGGACGCGAAGGTCGTCGGTCGTCCCTTCTCGAGCGCGGCCATCGAGATCGCCCTGGCGTCCTACCCCGGCTTCCACACGCTCGCTCCACCGTCCACCGCCACGCCCTACGGCGTCTTCACGCCCGGCTACGTCCCGCAGTCGGTGCCGCACCATGAGGTCGTCCTCGACGACGGCTCCGTCGAGAACGTCCCACCTCCCATGACGACGCAGGCCCTCGAACCGTTGACGGACCCCCACACCTCGCAAGAGCCCAAGCAGTTGCACGGGCAGGACCCCCACACCTCGCAAGAGCCTAGGCAGTTGCAGGAGGGCGCCACCGTCCGTGCGCCGCTGGGCACCGTCGCCGGCGCCCGCTCCGGGGACAAGGGTGGCAACGCCAACATCGGCGTGTGGGTGCGCGACGACGCAGCCTGGCCGTGGCTGTCCGGGCTGCTCACCCCCGAGCGGGTGCGCGAGCTGCTCCCGGAGACCGACGACCTGCCGCTGACCGTCATCCACCTGCCGAACCTGCGCGCCGTCAACATCGTCATCGGGGGCCTGCTCGGCGAGGGCGTCGCGTACAACGCGCGCTTCGATCCCCAGGCCAAGGGGCTGGGCGAATGGCTGCGTGCCCGGCAGGTCGACATCCCAGCGACCCTGCTCGACCCGACGGAGGACCGATGAGCCACGAGGACTGGTACACCGAGGAGCTGACGGCCCTGCGCGCGACGACGAGCGAGTTCGTCCGACGCGAGGTCCTGCCGCACCAGGACGCGTGGGAGCGCGACGGCGAGCTCCCCCGCGAGCTGCACCGCACTGCCGGCGGCCTCGGCCTCATCGGGGTCGGCTTCCCCGAGACCGCCGGCGGCGGGGGCGCCGGCCAGCGCGCCGCGGTGGTGGTGGCGGAGGCCTTCCACGAGGCCGGTGCGGCCGGGGGCACCTACGCCTCCCTCTTCACGGCCGGCATCGCCTGCCCGCACATCGTCACCGCCGGTGACCCGGCCCAGATCGAGCGCTGGGTCGCCCCGACGCTGGCCGGCGAGATGATCGGTGCGCTGGGCATCACCGAGCCGGACGGCGGATCGGACGTCGGCGGCCTGCGCACGAGGGCGCGAAGGGAGGGTGACGAGTACGTCGTCAACGGGACCAAGACGTACATCACCTCGGGTGTCCGAGCCGACTTCGTCACCACCGCCGTGCGTACCGGCGGCGAGGAGCACCGGGGCAGCCGCGGGCTCTCCCTCCTCGTCCTCGAGAAGGGCATGCCGGGCTTCGAGGTGACCCGGCGCCTGGACAAGATGGGCTGGCGCTCCTCGGACACCGCGGAACTGGCCTTCACCGATGTGCGCGTCCCGGCGAGGCACCGCGTCGGCCCGGAGAACGCCGGCTTCCTGCTCATCGGCAGCGCCTTCCTCACCGAGCGCATCGCCATCGCCGCGCAGGCGTACTCGCAGGCCCAGCGCTGCCTCGACCTGACGACCGAGTGGTGCCGGGAGCGACGCACCTTCGGTCAGCCGCTCATCTCCCGCCAGACGGTCCAGGACACCCTCGTGGAGATGACCTCCCGGATCGAGGTCGCGCGGACCTACACCCGCTCGGTCGTCGACCGGCACGAGGCCGGAGAACCGCTCACCGAGCTCATCCCCGCCGTGTGCTTCGCCAAGAACACCGCGACGCAGGCTGGCGAATGGGTCGCCCACCAGGCTGTCCAGCTCTTCGGCGGGATGGGCTACATGGCCGAGTGCGAGGTGGAGCGGCAGTACCGCGACATGCGCATCCTCGGCATCGGCGGGGGCACCGTCGAGATCCTCAACCAGATGGCCGCACGACGATTGGGACTGGTGGCATGACCATCCTGCACAGCACCCTCGACCCGACGACCCCCGAGGCGCAGGCCGCGGCGGACGCGATGCACGCCTCCCTCGCCGACATCGGCGTCGAGGTCGCTCGGGCCGTGGATGGTGGCGGGGAGAAGTACGTCACCCGGCACCACGACCGCGGCAAGCTCACCGCCCGCGAGAGGGTGGAGCTCCTGCTCGATCTGGAGTCCCCGTTCCTCGAGCTGGCCACCCTCGCCGGTTACGGGTCGGACTTCACCGTCGGCGGCTCCGTCGTCGCCGGCATCGGCCTCGTCAGCGGCGTGGAGTGCCTCGTCGTCGCCAACGACCCGACCGTCAAGGGTGGCGCGAGCAACCCGTGGTCGTTGAAGAAGACGCTGCGGATGCACGAGGTGGCGCTGGCCAACCGGCTCCCGGTGATCTCGCTCGTCGAGTCCGGTGGAGCCGACCTGCCGACCCAGAAGGAGATCTTCATCCCCGGTGGCGCGATCTTCCGCAACCTCACCCGGCTCTCCCGGGAGGGCATCCCCACGATCGCGCTCGTCTTCGGCAATTCCACCGCCGGCGGTGCCTACCTGCCCGGCATGAGCGACCACGTCGTGATGATCGAGGAGCGCTCCAAGGTCTTCCTCGCCGGGCCCCCGCTCGTCAAGGCGGCCACCGGCGAGGAGTCCGACGACGAGTCCCTCGGCGGCGCCGACATGCACGCCCGCGTCTCCGGGCTCGCCGACCACTACGCGCGTGACGAGCAGGACGCCATCCGGATCGGGCGGACCATCGTCTCCCGCCTGAACCACCGCAAGGCCTCCGGTCCGGTCACCGCCGAGCCCAGGCCACCGCGGTACCCGGCCGAGGAGCTGCTGAGCATCGTCCCGTCGGACCTGAAGTCCCCCTTCGACCCGCGCGAGGTGATCGCCCGGATCGTCGACGACAGCGACTTCGACGAGTGGAAGCCGCTCTACGGCACCTCCCTGGTCACCGGGTGGGCCCAGCTGCACGGCTTCCCCGTCGGGATCCTCGCCAATGCCCGCGGTGTGCTCTTCAGCGAGGAGTCGCAGAAGGCGGCCCAGTTCATCCAGCTGGCCAACCGCTCGAACACCCCGCTGCTCTTCCTGCACAACACCACCGGTTACATGGTCGGCAAGGAGTACGAGCAGGGCGGGATCATCAAGCACGGCGCGATGATGATCAACGCGGTGTCCAACTCCACCGTCCCGCACATCTCGGTGCTGCTGGGCAACTCCTACGGCGCCGGCCACTACGGGATGTGCGGACGTGCCTACGACCCGCGGTTCGTCTTCACTTGGCCGTCCGCACGCTCCTCCGTGATGGGCGCACAGCAGCTCGCCGACGTCACCTACTCGGTGTCGAAGGCCTCCGCGCTCGCGCAGGGCAAGCCCTTCGACGAGGAGGGCGCCCAAGCCGTGCGCGACTACGTCGAGGGACAGATCACCGCGCAGGCGATGCCGATGGTCCTCTCCGGCCTCGTCTACGACGACGGCATCATCGACCCCCGCGACACCCGGGACGTTCTCGGGATCGCCCTGTCCGCCATCCACACCGCACCGGTCGAGGGGACCTCCTCCTTCGGCGTCTTCCGGATGTGAGGAGCACCGTGAACTCTCTCGCCACCACACCTGCCACCCCGATCCGATCGGTCCTCGTCGCCAACCGCGGGGAGATCGCCCGCCGGGTCTTCGCGACCTGCCGTGCCCGCGGGATCGCCACCGTCGCCGTCTTCTCCGACCCGGACGCCGACAGCCCGCACGTGAGCGAGGCCGACGCCGCGGTCCACCTGCCCGGCAGCTCCCCCACCGACACCTACCTGCGCGGTGACCTCGTCATCGAGGCCGCCCGGCTTGCCGGGGCCGACGCGATCCACCCCGGGTACGGCTTCCTGTCCGAGAACGCCGCCTTCGCCGAGCGGGTCCGCGCCGCGGGACTGACCTGGATCGGTCCCGACCCACGCTCCATCGACGTCATGGGCAGCAAGGTCGAGTCCAAGCAGCGCATGGCCGAGGCCGGCGTCCCGGTCCTCGACCGCATCGCCCCCGAGGAGGTCACGCAGGAGCACCTGCCGGTGCTCGTCAAGGCCTCCAGCGGCGGTGGCGGCCGCGGCATGCGGGTCGTGCGCACCCTGGCCGAGGTCGACGAGGCCGTGGCCTCCGCCTCCCGGGAGGCGGACTCGGCATTCGGCGACCCCACCGTCTTCGTCGAGCGCTACCTCGAGACCGGGCACCACGTCGAGGTCCAGGTCATGGCCGATGCCCACGGCACCGTGTGGGCGCTCGGCGAGCGGGAGTGCTCGCTGCAGCGCCGCCACCAGAAGGTCATCGAGGAGGCCCCCTCGCCGCTCGTCGAGCGGGTCGGCCCGCAGATGCGTGAGCGCCTTCTGCAGGCCGGTCGCGACGCGGCCACCGCGGTCGGCTATTGCGGCGCCGGCACCGTGGAGTTCCTCGCCCTGCCCGACGGCTCCTTCTGGTTCCTCGAGATGAACACCCGCCTGCAGGTCGAGCACCCGGTCACCGAGGCGGTCACCGGCACCGACCTCGTCGGTCTGCAGTTCGACGTGGCCGAAGGGAGGTCCCTCCCCGCGCAGGAACCGGCCACCCGTGGGTGGTCGGTCGAGGCGCGGCTCTACGCCGAGGACCCGAACGCCAACTGGCGCCCCCAGACCGGGACGGTGGCGGCCCTGTCCGTGCCCGGCGTCGCCACACGGTTTGCGGTCGCGCCCGAGCACGGCATCCGGCTCGACTCCGGCGTGGAGACCGGGTCGGTCGTCGGTACCCACTACGACGCGATGCTGGCCAAGGTCATCTCCCGGGCTCCCACCCGGGAGGAGGCGGTCCGCGAGCTCGCGGCCGCGCTGCGCCGCAGCCGGATCCACGGCATCACGACGAACCGGGACCTGCTCGTCGAGAGCCTGCTGCACCCGGAGTTCCTCGACGGCACCGCGGACACCGGCTTCTACGGTCGGTACGACCCGAGCACCTTGACCAAGGGCACCGCCCTCGCCCCGGAGCTCGCCGGGCTCGTGGCCGCCCTCGCCGACGGTGCACGCCAGGTCGCCCAGCGCCCCGTGCTGCGGTCGGTGCAGACCGGGTTCCGCAACGTGCCCTCGACCTTCCAGCGGCGCACCTTCGCCCACGGCGACGACGAGGTCGTCGTCGGGCACCGGATCGGGCGGGACGGCCTCGAGCTGGAGTCGCCCCCTTCGTCCGCGGACCGGGTGGTCCTCGTCGAGGCGGACCCGACCTGCGTCGTCCTCGACCTGGACGGCGTGCGGCGTCGCTTCGACGTCGCCTGGATCGCCGGTGACGGGCCGGGTCAGGAGATGGTCGCCGTCGACTCCCCGCTGGGGTCGAGCACCCTGGGCCTGCCACCCCGCTTCGTCGACCCGTCGGCCCTGACCCCCGGGGGCGCGCTCGTCGCACCCATGCCGGGCACGATCACCGGCGTCCACGTGGAGCCCGGGGACGTCGTCGAGGCGGGACGGACGGTGCTCACCCTCGAGGCGATGAAGATGGAGCACGCGGTCACGGCGTCGGCTGCCGGTACCGTCACCCGGGTGGCGGTGGCGGTGGGCCAGCAGGTCGACCAGGGCGCCACGCTGGCCGTCGTCGAGGACGACGCGACCGGCGACGCCGCCGTCGCTGCCGACGACAGCGACAGCAGAGACATCGAGGAGAGGAACGCAGGATGAGCGCACCGCAGGGACCCCGGGTCAGGACCGGGACGAGCTCGGGCGTCATGACGATCACCCTCGACTCGCCGCACAACCGCAACGCCCTCTCCGACCGGCTCGTCGCCGAGCTGACCGAGGGGCTGGCCGCGGCCGAGCGCGACGACGACGTCCGCTGCGTCGTGCTCACGCACACCGGCACGACCTTCTGCGCCGGGGCGGACCTGTCCGAGGCGAGCAGCAACACCGCCGACGACCCCGCCCGGGCCCGCGCCGACCAGCTCGTCGACCTGCTGCGGGCGATCGTCGCGCTGCCGAAGCCGGTCATCGGCCGGATCGACGGGCACGTGCGCGCGGGTGGCATGGGGCTGGTCGGGGCGTGCGACATCGTGATCGCGAGCGACGCCGCGACCTACGCGCTCACCGAGTCCCGGTTGGGGCTGGCCGCATCGGTCATCTCGCTGACCGTGCTGCCGAGGATCGACCCACGGGCCGCCGCCCGGTACTTCCTCACCGGCTCGAAGTTCGACGCTGCCGAGGCCGCGCGCATCGGGCTGGTGACCGAGGCCGTGGTCGGGACCGACGAGCTGGACGAGGCCGTCGCCGGGGTGACGGGTGCCTTCGGCAGGTGCTCGCCGCAGGGCCTGCGCGAGAGCAAGGCGCTGGTCACGCACGAGGTCCTCGACCACATCGATGCCCACCGCGACCGGGTCGCCGACCAGTCCGCGCGGCTCTTCGTCAGCGAGGAGGCCCGTGAGGGCATGACGGCCTTCATGCAGAAGCGCTCTCCCCTGTGGGCGCCGAGCGAGGGATGAGCGCGATGCGCACGACGACCGAGCCGAAGCAGGACCGCAGTCGGGCCACCCGGCAGCGGCTGCTCGAGGCCACCGTGCACTGTCTCGCCGAGCGTGGGTGGACCGCGGCCACGGTCTCGGTCATCGCCGACGCGGCGGGGATCAGTCGCGGAGCGCTCCAGCACCACTTCCCCACCCGGGAGGCGTTGGTCGTCGCAGCCCTGGAGTACATGTTCCAGGAGCGCGCGACCCGCGTCGAGCAACTGCCCGCGCCGACCGGTGACGGTCCTGCGCGCGTCCACGCGGTCGTCGAGACCCTCGTCGAGACGTACAACGGCGAGCTGTTCCGGGCGGCCCTGCACGCCTGGACCGCGGCAGCCGCCGACGAGCAGGTCCGCGAGGTCATCGCCCCCCTGGAGCGCCGATTCGCCCGGTCCGTCCACGACCTGGCCGTCGCCCACCTCGGTGTCGACGACTCCGACCCGCACGTGCGCACCCTGATCCAGACCACCCTGGACATCGCCCGCGGCCTCGCCCTGGCCGACCTGCTCACCGACGACTCCAAGCGTCGCCGTCGGGTCGTGCGCACGTGGTCGCGCATACTCGCGACCGAGCTGGGCTTCGCCGACTGAGGCCGCTGGCTGGCCGGTCGCACGGCGGCTCGGTCACGCAGGTCGACCGGCTCGTGCTGACCTTGGCCGTTCGAAGAAGGAAGGCGACCTGTGGGTCGCGTTCCTTCTTCGAATGGGGAAGACCCACCCACGAGTCATCGGACTCGCGCACACGTTCGTCAGTCAATCGCTCCTTGTCCACACCATGGCCGTGCAAGGCCCCGCGGCCCACCGATCGCAGCAGTCTTCCGGCATGGAGCACCAGCAGCCCTCCGGCATGGAGCAACTCAGCCGCAGTCGGCTCAGCGCACTGCTGAGGGAGCGTGCGCTCGAGGCAGCGGACGCCAGCGACGGAGTGCTCTCCCGTACGCAGCTGCGCGCACTCGGTGTGGGAAGGGACCGCGTGGCAAGTCAGGTTCGAGCCGGTCGGTGGCAGCTGCACGGTCGTCAGACCGTTGCTCTGCACACCGGGGCGCTGTCATCCCTCGCCCTGGCGTGGCGAGCTGTCCACGAGAGCGTCGGGGATGCCCGAGTCGACGGGGTCACCAGCCTCCAACTGGCCGGCGTCACAGGTCTCAGCGACCAGATCGTCCACGTCTCGCTGCACCACCTGTGCCAGGTGCGTGCCATCGACGGCGTGGTCCAGCACAAGGTGTCCCGACGGATACCCGGAGACTCCGAGCTGCCCGGTCTGCCCCGGACCACTCCGGCACTCGCTGCGCTGCGAGCAGCCCAGTGGGCGGTGTCCGACCGTCAGGCCGCGCTCTTCCTCGTCCTCCCGACCCAGCAGCGCATCACCACGGCGGCGCACCTACGCGAGGCCCACGCCCAGTATCCGGGCCGCAGGCGTCGTTCCCTCGTCACGCGACTCGTCGATGACATCGCGGACGGGGCCCAATCGCTCGGCGAGCTCGAGATCGTGCCCCTGCTGCGCCGACGTGGCCTCCCCACCCCGACACGTCAGGCACTCCGGCGTATCGATGGCCGCGTCAGGTACCTCGACGTGGGCTGGGAGGACATCGGCCTCGCTCTGGAGATCGACGGCGCAGCACACTCCGAAGGACTCGAGGTCACCTTCGACCACCTTCGCGGGAACGCCATCACCATGGGCGGTGACGTCATCCTGCGCATGAACCTCATCGGTCTCCGGTTGCATCGCGATGCCTTCATCGACCAGGTGGTGGAGGCACACCGGCTCCTGAGCGCCCGGCGGGATCATCGGTAGCGCGCTCTCACGTCGTCATTCGAAGAAGCATCGCGACATGGCGGCCGCGTTTCCTCTTCGAATGGGGACAGGAATCGCTCGGCGGCAGACACAGTGGCGCCGAGAGACCCAGGACAGGTGCTCGCTCCGGCGAACCCTCAGGCTCGGGTCACCGGCTCGGTCGCCCCAATCCGGTCGAGGACCCAGGCCCACTCCCAGGCGGCCTGCTCCCAGGCGTCGTAGCGCCCCGAGCGGCCACCGTGCCCGGCGCTCATCTCGGTGCGCAGCAGGATCGGGCGCTGCTCGTCGTGGGCGGTCACCTCGCGCAGGCGGGCCACCCACTTCGCGGGCTCGGTGAAGTACACGCGGGTGTCGTGCAGCGAGGTCGTGGCGAGGACCGCCGGGTACTCGACGGCGGCGATGTTCTCGTACGGGGTGTAGCCGCGCATGTACGCGTACACCTCGGGGTCGTGCAGCGGGTCCCCCCACTCCTCCCACTCCTGCACCGTCAGCGGCAGGTCCGGGCGCAGGATCGTCGTCAGGGTGTCGACGAAGGGCACGGCCGCCAGCACCGCCGCGAAGCGGTCGGGCGCGAGGTTCGTCGCGGCGCCCACGAGGAGACCGCCGGCGGACCCCCCTTCGGCCGCCAGGCGGTCCCGCGCGACCCAGCCGCTGTCGTGGAGGTGCTCCGCGGCCGCCACGAAGTCGGTGAAGGTGTTGCGCTTGTGCAGCATCTTGCCGTCGTCGTACCAGTGCCGGCCGAGCTCGCCGCCACCGCGCACGTGCGCGACGGCGTAGACGACCCCGCGGTCGAGCAGGGAGAGCCGGGCGATGGAGAAGTAGGGGTCGAAGCTCATCTCGTAGCTGCCGTACCCGTAGAGCAGCCCGGGGTTGGTCCCGTCGGCCCGGGTGCCGCGCCGCATGACGAGGGAGACGGGCACCCGCGTGCCGTCCGGGGCCGTCGCCCAGGTGCGCTTCTGCTCGTAGTCGTCGAGGTCGACTCCCCCGAGGACCGGCTGGCGCTTGAGGACGATGCGTTCGCCGGTCGCCACGACGACGTCCAGGACGGAGCGGGGGCTGACCCAGGACTCGTGCAGGACGCGGATCCGGTCGGTGCCGGGCTCGGCGATCGGGCCCAGGGCGACGGAGTGCAGCTCGTCGTCGAAGGTGACGTCGACCGGGTCCCCGTAGTCGCTCGGGGAGAACGGTGTCGACCGTCCCCCGCCCTCGACCCGCGGCAGGATCCGCAGCGCCGGCAGACCGCCGGCACGCAGCGACAGGACGGCGAAGTCGTCGAAGGCATCGACGCCGATGAAGCGCTCGTCCTCCCCGCGCTGCAGCAGCGGCTGCCACTGCTCGGGACCAGTCGCGTCGAGCGGCGCCCAGGCGAGGTCACCCTCGGGCTGGCGTTCGTTGTGCACGATGAGCAGGTGGTCGGCGGCGGGCTCGACGTCGTAGTCGACGCCATCGCGGCGCGGCGCGACGCAGCGTGCCGGTGCCGTCGGGTCGGTGGCGTCGATGAGGTGCACCTCCGAGGTCGTCTTCGACCCCAGGCCCAGCACGATCCAGCGGTCGTCCCGGCTGGTACCCAGACCCATCCAGAACCGCTCGTCCTCCTCACGGTGCACGAGCACGTCGTCCTCGCGGGGCGTGCCGACCGCGTGGCGCCACACCTCGTGCGGTCGCCAGGCCTCGTCGACCGCGACGTGGAAGAGGTGGTCGCCGTCGCGGGAGAACGCCAGGCCGTACCCCGCCCCGCTGATCGCCTCGTCGAGGACCTCACCGGAGGCGATGTCGACGACGCGCACGTCGAAGCGCTCGTCGCCGGTGACGTCGACCGCGTAGGCGAGACGGGAGTGGTCGTGGCTGACATCGAGCCCGCCGAGGGAGAAGAACTCGTGCCCCTCCGCGAGCGCGTTGCCGTCGAGGAGGACGACCTCGCCGGGCAGCGGCCGGCTCGGGTCGAGCTCGGGCACGGCAGTGGCGTCGGTCAACGGCGCGCGGCAGTGGATCGCGTACTGCTGGCCCTCGACCGTGCGGGCGTAGTACCACCACGGCCCCGAGGCGATGGGGACGGACAGGTCGGTCTCGAGGGTGCGCTCCTTGATCTCGTCGAAGAGCCGTTGGCGAAGGGGGCCCAGGTGCGCCGTCGTGGCCTCGGCATAGGCGTTCTCCGCCTCGAGGTGCGCCAGGACGTCGGGGTCCTCGCCGTCGCGCATCCACTCGTAGGGGTCGACGACGTCGTCCCCGTGGTGGCTGCGCACGTGCTCGCGTTTCTCCGGCACTGGCGGGGTCGCGTGCGCCTGGCTCTGCGTCATCTCGTGGGCTCCTTGGTTGCTCGTCGCGTCACTCACGCCGACACCGCCCGGGCGCCGAGGATGACCTTGAGGTCGCCGATGAGCGCCTCGCTGGGCTCGACCCGGTAGCTGGCGTCGACGGACATCGTCACCGACCGCCCGGGCTGGATGAGCTTGATCTGCACGTCGGTGCTGCCCGGGTGCTGCGAGAGCACCTGCTTGACCTCCTCGATCCGCCCGGTGGTCGCGCGGGCGTAGTCGAGCGTGAGCACGACCGGGCCGCGGGGCCCGTCGGTGAGCTCGGGGATCTTCAGGTCCTCCGCGTAGAGGGAGACGGAGTCGTCGCGCACGTTCACCCGGCCGCGCACGACGGCGACGATGTCCTGGGTGAGCATCGTCTGCACCGTCAGGTAGGTCTTGGGGAAGAACAGGCACTCGATCGCTCCCTCGAGGTCCTCGACGGTCGCGATGGCCCACAGGTCGCCCTTCTTGGTGCGCTTGACGCTCAGCCCGGTGACGAGCCCGGCGATGGTGACGTGGCTGTTCTCCTTCACGCCGTTGTCGGACTGGGTCAGCGTCGCGATGGAGGTGTCCGCGGCGCGCTGGAGCACGTGCTCGACGCCGAAGAGCGGGTGGTCGGAGACGTAGAGCCCGAGCATGTCGCGCTCGTTGGCGAGCTTGGCCTTCTTGTCCCACTCGACATCGGGGATCGCCCGGAGGCCCATCCCCTCGATGCCGGACCCGGGACCGTCGTCGGCGGCCTCGTCCCCGCCGAACATGTCCCACAGCGAGTCCTGGCCGACGGCCTCCTGGCGCTTGACGCCGACGAAGGCCTCGACGTACTCCTCGTGGACCATGACCAGGCCCTGGCGAGGGTGGTCGAGGTCGTCGAAGGCGCCGGCCATGATCAGCGACTCGATGGTGCGCTTGTTGCACACCACTGCCGGGCACTTGGCGAGGAAGTCGTCGAAGGAGGTGAACGCCCCCTTCTCCTCGCGGGTGGCGATGATCGCGTCGACGACGTTGCGGCCGACGTTGCGGATCGCGAGCAGCCCGAAGCGGATGTCCTCGCCGACGGCGGCGAAGGGCCCCTCGGACTCGTTGACCGACGGCGGCAGCACCTTGATGCCCATGCGACGGCACTCGTTGAGGTAGAGCGCCGACTTGTCCTTGTCGTCACCGACGGAGGTCAGCAGGGCCGCCATGTACTCAGCCGGGTAGTTCGCCTTGAGGTAGGCCGTCCAGTACGAGACGAGACCGTAGGCGGCGGTGTGCGCCTTGTTGAAGGCGTAGTCGGAGAAGGGAACGAGGACGCCCCACAGCGCGGCGACCGAGGCCTCGTTGTAGCCGTTGGCCTTCATCCCCTCGGAGAAGGGCACGTACTCCTTGTCGAGGACCTCCTTCTTCTTCTTGCCCATCGCGCGGCGGAGGAGGTCGGCATTGCCCAGGGTGTACCCCGCGAGCTTCTGCGCGATCTCCATGACCTGCTCCTGGTAGATGCAGTTCGACAGCACCATGCCGCTGGAGACGAAGTTGTGGACGTCCTCGACCGTGATGTCGTAGACGGGCTCCTCGTCCCCGACACGGATCTCCACCACGCGGTTCCAGTCCAGAGACGCGGCGAAGTGGTCCTCGGGCGTCCCCATGGCATCGAGGTAGGCACGCGAAGTCTCGTTTAAGGGGTAGAGGAAGGATCCGTCGAAGAGCGGATGGGTGGTCTTCGGGGAGTCGACGCGGTCCTGACGCCATAGGTGGCGACGAAGCGCCGGCAGGGTGGCCGGGCCGTGCGCCATGGTTCGGTGCGTGCGCGTCGACAGTGCGGGGTCCGACCGCACGACATCACCGGCACGGACGAGCATGTGCTCCCAATCGATGCCGCGGCTACGAGATGCCGTGTGCAGTTCGGCCCGTGGCGAGACCTTGGCCTGGTGGACCATGGCAGGCACGATGAGCTGCCAGAAGCGCTCGTCGTACACGTGCACCGTCCACACGTCTTGGATGCCGTGACGTTGCGACAGGTAACTGTCAGTGTGCTTCAGCCGAGACGGGATGCCCAGACCCGACAGGACCTCCTGCACGTCCTCGGCGAGCTGCATGCTGATCGTCTTGTAGAAGGCCAACTTCGACCCCACGTGGCCGTCCCCGTCCCAAAGAGCGGCGAGCAGGCGTGTGCGTGCCTCGAGGCTCGCACGCTTCATCTGCTCGGGGACGAACTTGTGACCTGAGGTCGTCTTTCCTGCGTAGCCGAGCTCGCGCAACCATCGGTTGACTCCGATGGCGGTGAAGCAGCCTCTCGTGGGGTTGCCTCCGTTGCCACTCCCTCCAGGAGCCGCGGCCAGACGTACGCGCGGCGCCCGCCGGTCCAGGCAGTCCTCGACCGGGAACGTGTCGTCGAAGAGCGCCAAACACAGCCGGGACACCTCCTGGCGCAACTCGGGCGTGGAGCTGATGAATGTGTTCTCGTACAGCGTGATGTAACCGTCCGATACGAGGTAACCCAGCAGTGCAGCCTCATCCGGGGTGACCGTCGAGGGCGAAGTCCACTCCTGCTCGTCACGTGGACGGGCGATCCGGTCGACGCCTGCCACGAGTTGCCCAGCAGGGATCCACCCCCGGGGGGTGAGCACCTTGTGGTCGGCCGACAGCCGCATCCTCTGGCCCGAGGAGGTGACCACGGTGAGCACCTTCTTGGGTGGCATCTGCCACCAGTGCGTCACCCGTCGGCGCACGACGGCGCCGGTGTCGTCCACGCCAAAGGTGAAGAAGCCGTCACGGACTCTCTGCTCCAGCGCGTCGACTCGTACCCGCTCCCCGGAGTCGGCGTCGATGATCGGCGTCTCCCCCGCGACGCACAAACCGTGCGTCGTGCCCAGGATCGGCTCGAGCGCCTCGACCATCTGCGGCTGCAGCTTGCCCTTCAGCTGCGGGTCGAGCGGGACGACCTCCTGACGGCCGTTCTTGCGCAACGCGAAGTTCGTGTGCGCGTTCACGCCCATCGGGCCGGGTCGGTACAGCGCGAGGGCGGCGGAGATGTCCTCGAAGTTGTCCGGCTGCATCAGTCGCAGCAGCGTGCGCATGCCGCCGCCGTCGAGCTGGAAGACGCCGAGGGTGTCGCCACGACCGAGGAGGCGGTAGGTCGCCTCGTCGGTCATGTCCTTGCTCAGGGCGTCGAGGTCGATCTCCTCGTCGCGGTTGCTCTTGATGTTGATCAGGGCGTCGTCGAGGATCGTGAGGTTGCGCAGGCCCAGGAAGTCCATCTTGACCAGCCCGAGCGTCTCGCACGTCGGGTAGTCGAACTGGGTGAGCACCTGGCCGTCCTGCAGGCGACGCATGATCGGGATGACGTCGATCAGCGGCTCGCTGGACATGATGACGCCGGCCGCGTGCACACCCCACTGCCGCTTCAGGCCCTCCAGGCCCTTGGCGGTCTCGACGATCTCGCCGAGGTGCTTCTCGCTCTGGACGAGGTCGCGGAACTCCTGGCCCTCGTTGTAGCGCTCGTGCTGCGGGTCGTACATCTTGTTCAGCGGGACGCCCTTGCCCATGACGTCGGCGGGCATCGCCTTGGTCAGCTGCTCGCCGACGGAGAAGGGGTGGCCCATGACCCGGGCGGCGTCCTTGACGGCCTGCTTGGCCTTGATCGTGCCGTAGGTGGCGATCATCGCCACTCGCTCGTCGCCGTACTTGTCCGTGACGTACTGGATGACCTCGGCGCGGCGACGCTCGTCGAAGTCGACGTCGAAGTCGGGCATCGACTGTCGCTCCGGGTTGAGGAAGCGCTCGAAGATCAGCCCGTGGGGGATCGGGTCGAGGTCGGTGATCCCCATCGCGTAGGCGCACATCGACCCGGCACCGGAGCCACGGCCCGGCCCCACCCGGATGCCGTTGTCCTTCGCCCAGTTGATGAAGTCGGCGACGACGAGGAAGTACCCCGGGTACCCCTTGCCCGCGATGACCCCCACCTCGTAGTCCGCCTGCTTCTGCGCGTACTCCGGGATCCCGTCCGGGAAGCGCCGACCCAGCCCGGTCTGCACCTCCTTGACGAACCACGACTGCTCGTCCTCCCCCGGTGGGACGTCGAAGCGCGGCATGTACCGCCCTTCCCCCTCCGTGAAGGAGACCTCGCACATGTCGGCGACGAGCAGCGTGTTGTCGCAGGCCTCCGGCAGCTCGCGCCACAACCGGCGCATCTCCGCCGGGGACTTCAGGTAGTAGCCATCGCCCTCGAAGGAGAACCGGTCGGGGTCGAGCAGCGTCGAGCCGGAGTTGATGCACAGGAGCGCGTCCTGGGCGATGTAGTCCTCCTGCTTGACGTAGTGCAGGTCGTTCGTCGCCAGGAGCGGCAGCTGCAGGTCCCTCGCCAGGCGCATCAGGTCCTCGCGCACCCGGCGCTCGATCTGGTTGCCGTGGTCCATCAGCTCGAGGAAGTAGTGCTCCCTGCCGAAGATGTCGCGGAACTCCGAGGCGGCCTCGATCGCCTTGTCGTACTGACCCAGGCGCAGCCGCGTCTGGATCTCGCCGGAGGGGCAGCCGGTCGTCGCGATGAGCCCCTCGCCGTACTGCGACAGCAGCTCGCGGTCCAGCCGCGGCCACTTGGCGTACACCGAGTCCAGGGAGGCCATCGAGTCCATGCGGAAGAGGTTGTGCATCCCGGTGTTGTTGCGCGCCAGCAGCGTCATGTGGGTGTAGGCGCCACCACCGGAGACGTCGTCGCCCTTGCGGGTGCGCTCGTCGCCCCACTTCACCCGCGTCTTGTCCTTGCGGCTGGTGTGGCCGGGCGCGACATAGGCCTCGAGGCCGATGATCGGCTTGACGTCGTAGGACTGCGCCGTCTTCCAGAACTCGTGGGCACCGAAGAGGTAGCCGTGGTCGGTCGTCGCGATCGCCGGCATGCCCATCTCCTGGGCGGTGGAGAACATGTCCGTGATCCGGGCAGCCCCATCGAGCATGGAGTACTCGGTGTGGTTGTGCAGGTGGACGAAGTTCTCGGAACGCGGCAGCTCGGACATCGCCCCGAGTCTAGGCCGAGCCAGGGACAACTCGGTCCCTGCCCGACGAGTGGCGCGACCGGCCGCCGATCGCGTACCACGAGCCGCTCGCCGCGCCGCTACCCTCCTTCCTTCTCCCCCGTCAGCGGTGGGTCTACCGTCGGAGGAGACACCGTCGCCAGCCACAGGAGGCCCTGAGGATGTTCGTCCCCATGTCCGTGAACCACTTCCTCGACCGCGCCGCGAAGGTCTACGGCGAGCGCACCGCCGTCGTGGACGAGCCGGACCAGCCGGCGCCGCCGCTCGAGGGCGTGACCTACGCACGGATGCGCCAGCTGGCCCGGGCCCAGGCCGCGCACCTGGACTCCCTCGGCATCGAGGTCGGCGACCGGATCGCCGTCGTCTCGCACAACTCCGCCCGCCTGCTGACGAGCTTCTTCGGTGTCGCCGGCTCCGGACGGGTCCTGGTGCCGATCAACTTCCGCCTCGCGCCCGAGGAGGTGAAGTTCATCGTCGAGCACTCCGGCGCCCGCGTCCTGTACATCGACCCCGAGCTGACCTCCCTCATCGACGAGGTGCAGGCCGAGCACACCTTCGTCCTCGGTGACGACGAGCACCTCTTCGGTACCGAGGAGGAGATCGCGGCCGCGGACCCGCGCCCCTGGGAGCCCGACGAGAACGCCGTCGCGACGATCAACTACACCTCCGGCACGACGGCCCGCCCCAAGGGAGTGCAGATCACCCACCGCAACATCTGGGTCAACGCGGTCACCTTCGGCCTGCACGCCGGCATCGGCGACCGTGACGTCTACCTGCACACGCTGCCGATGTTCCACGCCAACGGCTGGGGCATGCCCTTCGCCATGACCGGCGTCGGTGCCCAGCACGTCGTCATCCGCAAGATCGACGGCGCGGAGATCCTGCGGCGGGTCCAGGAGCACGGCGTCACCGTCATGTGCGCCGCACCCGCCGTGGTCAACGCCGTCCTGGCGGCGGCGGCCGAGTGGGAGGGCGAGATCCCCGGCCGTGACCGGGTGCGCATCATCGTCGCCGGCGCCCCGCCGCCCACGCAGACGATCGCCCGCGTCGAGACCGAGCTCGGCTGGGAGTTCCAGCAGATCTACGGCCTCACCGAGACCTCGCCCCTGCTGACGATCAACACCACCCGCGCCGAGTGGGACGACCTTCCGCCCGAGGAGCGCGCCGGCAAGCTCGTGCGGGCCGGGATGCCCGCGCTCGGAGTCGAGATGTCGGTGTCGGAGTCCGGGGAGGTCCTGGCGAAGAGCAACGTCATCATGGAGGGCTACTGGAACCTCCCCGAGGAGACCGAGCGGACCTTCGAGGGCGGCTGGTTCCACACCGGTGACGGTGGCTACATCGAGGACGACGGGTACGTCACGATCAGCGACCGCAAGAAGGACGTCATCATCACCGGCGGTGAGAACGTCGCCTCCGTCGAGGTCGAGGACGTCCTCTTCTCCCACCCGGACGTCACCGAGGTCGCCGTCATCGGCGTCCCCGACGAGAAGTGGGGCGAGACGATCAAGGCCCTCGTCGTCGTGACCGAGGGGTCCACGGCCACCGAGGCCGACCTCATCGCCTGGTGCAAGGCGCGCGTCGCCGGCTACAAGTCGCCGACCTCCGTCGAGTTCCGCGAGGAGCTCGCCCGCACCGCCACGGGCAAGCTGCAGAAGTTCAAGCTGCGCGCCCCGTACTGGGAGGGGCGCGACCGCCAGGTCAACTGACGCGGGGGTTCACGACCCACGCGGGCGAAGGGGGTGGCGCACCGGCGTTCGGCCGGCGCGCCACCCCCTTCGCTCACCTCTGCTACATTGTTTATCGATACATCGAAGAACAATGTAGTCGTCAGGGAGGACCCCATGGCCCGCACATCCACCACCCGGCTGCGGCGCGACGCCGGCGCCTCGATCTTCGCCTTCGGCCTCGCCGGGCTCGCGCTGCTCGTGCACGTCATCCACAGCGTCACCGACCGGTGGTCGGCGGACGTGGTGGCGCTGGCGGCCCTGGACCCGGACGAGCTGCCGAGGACCGTCCTCGTCGCGACCGCCGACCTGCCCGGATGGGCGCTCGTCACCCTGCGCGCCGCCGACGTCCTCCAGTGGGCCACCGCCGCGGCCGTGCTCGTCCTGCTGTCGCTGTGCGTCGTGGCGATGCTGCGCGGGGACGTCTTCACCCGCGCGACGGCGCGGTGGGCCACGGCCGCGAGCTGGATCGTCATCGTGATGCTCCTGGTCCCGTCCCTCCTGCGCCGACCGGCGACGAACCTCGCCCTCCAGGCACGGGCGGGTGATTGGGACGCCCAAGCGATCACGACGCAGTGGTGGTACCTCTACGTCGGGGCGATGACGCTGTCCTTCGTCGCCCTCGTCCTGCGCCGCGGCAGCCAGCTGCAGGCGGATCAGGACGGGCTCATCTGATGCCGCCGGAGGACCACCGGGTCGTCTGCCACCTCGACGCGCTGCTCGAGGCCCGCGGGATGACCGTCACCGAGCTCAGCCGCCGCATCGGGATCACCCACGCCAACCTCTCGGCGCTGAAGAACAACCGCGGCCGGGCCGTGCGCTTCTCGACCCTGACGGCCCTGTGCGACGCCCTCGACTGCACGCCCGGCGACCTGTTCTCCGTGCGCCGGTGAGGCCTCAGGACAGGTCGGCGAGCCGGTCGAGCGCCTGCTGCAGGTCGTCGGGGTAGGTGCTCTCGAAGTACACGTACTCGTTGGTGCCGGGGTGGATGAACCCCAGCCCCATCGCGTGCAGCCACTGCCGCTCGAGCCCGAGCTTGCGGGCCAGGGTGGGGTCGGCCCCGTAGGTCGGGTCGCCGACGCACGGGTGGCGAAGGGCGGCCATGTGCACCCTGATCTGGTGGGTGCGTCCGGTCTCGAGCGTCACGTCGAGCAGGGACGCGTGCCGGAAGGCCTCGATCAGCTCGTAGTGGGTGACCGCGTGCTTGCCGGAGTCCATGACCGCGAACTTGTACTCGCCGCTCGGGTGACGACCGATCGGCGCGTCGATCGTGCCGACGTGCGGGTCCGGCAGGCCCTGGACGAGCGCGTGGTAGGTCTTGTCGACCGTGCGCTGCTTGAAGGCCCGCTTGAGCACGGAGTAGGCGTACTCGCTCTTGCACACGACCATCAGCCCGCTCGTGCCGACGTCGAGCCGGGAGACGATCCCCTGCCGCTCGCTGGCGCCGCTGGTGGTGATCCGGTAGCCGGCGGCCTTGAGCCCGCCCAGCACCGTCGGACCGGTCCAGCCGACGCTCGGGTGCGCGGCCACGCCCACGGGCTTGTCCACGACGACGATGTCGTCGTCGTCGTGGATGATCCGCATCCCCGGGACCGGTTCGGCGACGACCTCCAGCTCGGGGCTGGTCGGTGCCGCCGGCAGGGCGATCTCGATCCGGGCCCCCGCGGTCACCCGCGTGGACTTCGCGACGCCGGCGCCGTCGATCTCGACCAGCCCCTCGGCGGCGAGCTCGGCGGCCCGGGTGCGGGAGAGGCCGAAGAGACGCGCCACGGCGGCATCGACGCGCTCCCCCTCGAGCCCCTCGGGGACGAGGACGTTGCGGACGTCACTCATCGGTCTCCTCCTTGGTGCCGGTGGCCGACGACGTGCTGCGGACGCGAGCCGTCGATGCCGATGTTGGTGAAGACGAGCCAGAGCAGCAGCCCGGCCCCACCGACGATGGCGATGTCGGCGACGTTGCCGACGAAGAGACCGCCGTAGTCGATGAAGTCGATGACGTGACCCTGCAACGGGCCCGGCTCGCGGAAGAAGCGGTCGTAGAGGTTGCCCAGCGAGCCTCCGAGCAGCAGTCCCAGCGCCAGGCTCCAGCGCACGGAGCCGATGCGCGGGACGGCAGCGAGGATCGCCACGGTGACCGCGACGGCGACGAGAGACATCACCCAGGTGACCGACCCCCCGATCGAGAAGGCCGCACCGGAGTTGCGGATGAGGCGCAGGCCGATCAGGTCACCGATCAGGCGGACCCCCGGCTCCCCGTCGAGGGTGCGCAGCGCCCACACCTTGCTCGCTTGGTCGATGCCGAGGACGACGATGGCGGTGACGGCGTACCACGCCAGGATCCGCGCGCGGGATCTCGCCGGGGTGGTCTCACCGTCCCCCGGTGGCTGTGTGGCGCTCAGCGGCGCTCCTGTGTGCTCTTGCATGTCATGCACAGGGTCGCACGCGGATAGGCCTGGAGTCGAAGCTTGCCGATCGGGTTGCCGCAGGACTCGCAGATCCCGTAGCTGCCGTCCTCGAGCCGCTCGAGCGCGTGGAGGTTCTGCTCCAGGCCCGCCCGGGCCCCGGCGACGAGGCTCAGCTCGTGCTCGCGCTCGAAGGACTTCGCCCCCGCGTCGGCCTGGTCGTCACCGGCACCGTCGATCGGTTCCCTGAGGAAGGCGGTCAGCTCGGTCTCCGAGGCCTCGAGGTCGGCCCGCTGCCGGGCGATCTCCTCCTCGAGCTCCGCGCGGACCTCCTTCAGCTCCGCGGCCGTCCACGGCGACTCGTCCTCCCGGACGACGAGCTGTCCGGCCCGGGTCGCCGTCGTGCCCCTGCCTGCCGAGCTCCTCGTCGTGGACTTCTTCGCGGGCGTCGTCGTGCTCGCCTTCTTCGCCGGCTTCTTCCCCCCGGACGTGGACTTCGCGCCGGACTTCTTCGCCGGCGTGGTCCCGTTCTCCGTGCTGCTGGCCGAACCCTTGGCAGGGGTGGCCTTCTTCGCGCCCGTGCTGCGGGCCGTCGACTTCTTCGCCGCCATGACCGTCCTCGGTATCAGGAGGTTCGTGCGTCGCGCACGGACCTGGTGTGCCCGCAGGGTACGTCCTTTTGACGGGTGAGAGCAGGATCACGAGCCGGCGATTCATCACCGCCGCCGACCGGCGTGGCGACGACGGAGGCGGCGGTGTCCGGGTGGACACCGCCGCCTCTCGTCGGGCGCGACCGGGAAGATGCCGGCCGGGTCGTGATCAGTGCTTGGCGCTCTCCTGCGGGGCGACCGCGGGGGCCGACTCGAGGTCCTTGAGCTGACCGGAGATGAAGTCCTTGAGCTTGCGACGGTAGTCGCGCTCGTAGGTGGTCAGCTCGGCGATGCGGGTCTCCAGGCTGGTCTTCTGCGCGTTGAGGTCGTCGAGGATCTTCTTGCGCTTGGCCTCGGCCTCGTTGACGAGCGACGCCGACTTGGTCTGCGCGTCCGAGACGAGCTTGTCGCGCTGGCTCGTGCCCTCGCCGATGAGCTGGTCACGCTTGGTCTGGCCGGCCTTGACCAGCTCGTCGTGCTTGCTCTGACCCGAGGTGGAGAGCTCGTCGTGCTTGCTCTGGCCCTTGGTGACGAGCTCCTCGTGCTGACGCTCGGCCTCGGCGACGAGCTTGTCGCGCTGGGTCCGGCCCTCGGCGACGTGCTCGTCGTGCAGGCGCTGGGCCAGGGCGATCAGGCCGGAGGCCCCGGCGCCGCCACCGGCGGCCGCAGCCATCTCGCCGGCGCTGGTGTCGGAGTCGGCGGAGGCGGCGGCCGGCTGGGCGGCAGCCTTGTCCGCGCGGGTCTTGGCCTCGGCCTCGGCGCGCTCGGCGGCGGCGTTGGCGGCCGCGATGCGCTCCTGGGCCTTCTTCTCGGCCTCGTCGGCACGGGCGTTGACGATGCTGACGCGCTCGTCGGCGTCGGCCTCGGCGGAGGCGACCTTCGCGGAGTCACCGCGCCGCTTCTCGTCGCGGGCCGGGCCGCGCGACTCGAGCTCGGCGGCGCGCTTCTCGGCCTCGGCGCGGGCGGCGGTCTCCTTCTCGAGGCGGCTGCGCAGCTCGCGGTTCTCCCGGGTCAGGGCCTCGTCGGGCTTGCCGGCACCTGCGGTCGCGGCCGCCGCAGGCGCGGCGCCACCGTCACCGGCGCGCGAGCGCAGGTCCTCCGAGTCCTTGACCATGCGACGCATCTCGGCGACGACCTCGTCCAGGAAGTCGTCGACCTCGCGCTCGTCGTACCCACGACGGAACTGGGTCTGGGTGAAGGTCTTGTTGAGGACGTCCTCGGGCGTGAGCGCCATACTTCCTCCGTATGCGATCGGGCAGTTCGGGGCACGTACGGCGCGAGGGCACGCACGGGCATCACCGCTCAGCCTAGACGATGGCTCGCAGGATCGAGACCAGGATGATGAGGATGAGGAAGGCGAGGTCGATCGCCACGCCGCCGAGCCGCAGCGGCGGGACCACCCTGCGGATGGCCTTGAGCGGCGGGTCGGTGACGGTGTAGATGGCCTCGGCGACGACGAGGACCACACCGGTGGGCCGCCACTGACGGGCGAAGACCTGGATCCACTCGAAGATCAGTCGTCCGATGAGGATGTACAGGTAGATGCCGAGCAGGAGGTCGAGCACTTCTCGGACGATCAGCATGGGCGCAAGCCTATGTGCCGCACCGGTGGCGCGGACGAGCAGGTCAGGACTGGTTGAACAGACCTCGCGTCTGCGGGGTCTCGCCGCCCTCGGCGTCGACCTCGATGTGCTCCGGGGAGAGCAGGAAGACCTTGTTGGTCACGCGCTCGATCGAGCCGTGCAGACCGAAGACGAGTCCGGCGGCGAAGTCGACGAGACGCTTGGCGTCGGAGTCGTCCATGTCCGAGAGGTTCATGATCACCGGGGTGTTGCTGCGGAAGCTCTCCCCGATGGCCCGCGCGTCGTTGTACGTGCTCGGGTGGATCGTGGTGATGCGGTTCATCTGGGTGACCTCCACCTCGCGGACGGCCGGAGCGGCCTGGACCCGTCGGATCGGGGTGACCTCGGCGGACGGCTCCCCTGCTGCCATGTCGTGAGCAGGCTCGTCGTAGTCCTCGACGTACTCGTCGTACTCCTCGTACCGCTTGTCGTCCTCGGCGAGGCCGAGGTAGACCATCGCGTTCCGCAGTGCCGTCATGTGCTCATCCTTAACCAGCTTCGGGTCCTCGTCGTCGGTACCGAAGTTACCGCTGGGGCGGACGAGTTCCGAGGATTGCCGTCCCGACACGCAGGTGTGTCGCTCCGTGGCGCACTGCCGCCTCGAGGTCCCCGCTCATGCCCGCGGAGATCCAGTCGGCCTCCGGGTGGTCCTCCCGCAGGTGCTCCGACAGCGCCGCCAGGCGGGCGAACGCCTCGTCCGGGTCCCCGCCGAGGGGCGCCACGGCCATGAGCCCACCGAGTCGAAGGGAGTCGCTCGCCGCGACCTCGTCGGCGAGGGCGGGCACGTCGGCCGGCTGCGCTCCCCCGCGGTGCTCGGCGGGGTCCGGGTCCAGGTCCACCTGGATGAGCACGGTCAGCTCGCGGCCGGCGTTGCCGGCTCCCCGGGCGAGGGCAGCGACGATCTTGGGGCGGTCGACGGACTGGACGACGTCGGCCCAGCGGGTGACGGCATTGGCCTTCTTGGACTGCAGCTGACCGATGTAGTGGGTGCGCACCCCGGGTGGCGGGCCGCCCTCCGCGAGCTTCGCCGCCGCCTCCTGCTCGCGGTTCTCCCCGATGTCGGTGACCCCGAGGGAGGCGAGGAGGTCGAGGTCGGTGCGCGGGAAGAACTTCGTGACCACGACGAGGTGCACGTCCTCGCGCGGACGTCCCGCCTCCGTGCAGGCGCGGGAGATCCGCTCCTCGACGGCCGCGAGGCCCTGGGCCAGCTCGTCCCGGCGCTCGCTCATGCGGGCCGGCCGATGATCCCGGCGAAGCGTCCGGTCGTGCCGTCGCGGCGGTGGGAGTAGAGGGACTCGTCCTCGCGGGCGCAGCCGGGCACCCACTCGACGGGGATGCCCATCGTGCCCAGCTGCTCGACGACGCCGGCGGCGACGTCGATCGCCGGGGTGCCCGTCCAGGTGAGCGCGGCGGAGACCGGCGCGACGGCGGCCGCCTCCTCGCGCAGGGCGGCGGGGACCTCGTAGCAGCGACCGCACACGGATGGACCCACGGTCGCCCGCAGGTCCTTCGCCCCGAGGTCGCGCATCGCGGCGACGACGGCGGGGACGACTCCCTTCGTCATGCCCTGGCGTCCGGCGTGCGCGACGCCGACGACGCCGGCCCGCTCGTCGTGGAGCAGCACCGGCGTGCAGTCGGCGACGAGGACGCCCAGCGCGATCCCGGGCAGGGTGGTGACGAGGGCGTCGGCGGTGCCGACGGCACCCGTGACCGTGCGGGGACCCCGCAGCACCTCGTCGGTGACGTGGATGACGTCGGTGCCGTGCACCTGGTCCGCCCACACCGTCGGCATGCCGATCTCCGCCTCGAGGCGGCGCCGGTTGGTCGCCACGTGCTCGGCCTCGTCACCGACGTGGGCGCCGAGATTGAGCCCGGCGAAGGGGGCGGCACTCGCCCCGTCGTGCCGGTCGGTGAAGGCCTGCAACGGCCCCGGCGCGCTCGATCGCCAGAGGAACACCTCAGCTGCGCTCCCGGGCCGCCCGTCGGTGGATCACTTGAGGAAGTCCGGCACGTCCAGGTCGTCGCCGTCGTCGAAGGTCACCTGGCGCGGCGGCGCGGCCGGGTAGGCCTGCTGCCGGGCCGGGGCCGGCTGCGGCTGCCCCTGCTCGGGCTGCCCCTGCTGCGGCTGGCCCTGGGCCGGCGCCTGCTGGGCCGGCTGGCCCTGCGCGGGGGCCTGCTGGGCCGGCTGGCCCTGCGCGGGAGCCTGCTGCGGCTGACCACCCTGCTGCGGGGCCGGCTGGCCCTGCGGCGCGTACTGCGGCTGCCCCTGGGCCGGCGCCTGCTGGGGCAGTGCCTGCTGGGCCGGTGCCTGCTGGGCCGGCCGGCCCTGCGCGGGAGACTGCTGCGGCTGGCCACCCTGCTGCGGCGGCGCGGCCGGCTGGTTGCGGCCACCGGACTGGACCTGCCCCAGGGCCCGGTCGTCCTGGCGCGGCGTCGGGGCGCCACCGTCGAAGCCGGCGGCGATGACGGTCACGCGGACCTCGTCGCCGAGCGCGTCGTCGATGACCGTCCCGAAGATGACGTTGGCCTCCGGGTGCGCAGCCTCCTGGACGAGGCGGGCGGCCTCGTTGATCTCGAAGAGGCCGAGGTCGCTGCCACCCTGGATCGACAGGAGCACGCCGTGCGCGCCGTCGATGCTCGCCTCGAGCAGCGGCGAGGAGATCGCCAGCTCCGCGGCCTGCACGGCCCGGTCCTCACCGCGCGCGGAACCGATGCCCATGAGCGCGGACCCGGCGCCCTGCATGACGGACTTGACGTCGGCGAAGTCGAGGTTGATCAGACCGGGCGTGGTGATGAGGTCGGTGATGCCCTGGACACCGGAGAGGAGCACCTGGTCGGCCGAGCGGAACGCGTCGAGCATGCTCACGGCGCGGTCGCTGATGGAGAGCAGCCGGTCGTTGGGGATCACGATGAGCGTGTCGACCTCGTCGCGCAGCGAGCCGATGCCGGTCTCGGCCTGGTTGGCCCGGCGACGCCCCTCGAAGGTGAAGGGGCGGGTGACGACACCGACGGTCAGGGCACCGAGGCTCTTGGCGATCTTGGCGACGACGGGGGCACCACCCGTGCCGGTGCCGCCTCCCTCACCGGCGGTCACGAAGACCATGTCGGCCCCCTTGATGACCTCCTCGATCTCCTCGGCGTGGTCCTCGGCAGCCTTCTTGCCGACCTCGGGGTCCGCGCCGGCACCGAGACCGCGCGTCAGCTCGCGACCGACATCGAGCTTGACGTCGGCATCGGACATCAGGAGCGCCTGGGCGTCGGTGTTGATCGCGATGAACTCGACGCCCTTGAGCCCGACCTCGATCATCCGGTTGATGGCGTTGACGCCACCGCCGCCGATGCCGACGACCTTGATAACGGCCAGATAGTTCTGGGCTGATGCCACGGGGGACTCCTGTTGCTGCTGCTCGGTGGTGCCGTCACCCCATAAGCTCAAGGTGAACTTCAGGGTTACAGTTTGGTCACGCTCGGTGTGCGGGTGACGTTATGCCGCCCCGGCCCGGGGAGCAAACGCACGGCCCGGCGTGTCGCCCAGCCTAACCCGTCGTCACGGGTGAGCCGGGGGCGGAGACGTCGATGATCTCCGGCTTCTTCTCCAGCAGGATCGGGATGAGCCTCACCTTGACCTTCGGACTTTCGGCGTCACCCCAGACGATGGTCGTGCGGCCCAGCCGGAAGCTGACCTGGTCCGCCCCGTCGACCGTCACGCCGCGCACGCGATCGCGCATGTCCTCCGGCAGCGCCTTGAGCATGCCGCGGGCCGCCCGCACGCCGTGCCCGGAGACCTCGGCGCCGTCCTCGGCCCTGACGGTGGGCACGCCCTTCGGCGCCGAGGAGGTCGTGCGGATGACCACTCCCTCGATGTCCAGCAGCCGGAAGCCGTCGTCCTCCCGCACCGCCAGCGCCGGAACTCTCGATGTCACGTTGACATTGAGGGTGTGCGGCCAGCCGCGGTCGATGTCCACGGACTTCACCGCGGGCACCTCCTGCGAGATCCGGGCCGCCACCGCGCTGCCGTCGACCCGGGCGAGCGGGGTGCCCTCCTGCTGGGCGGCGACCTGCTCGATCGCCGCACGGTCGGCCTTGTCCGCCCCGGTGACCTCCACCGTGCGCACGTCCAGCAGCGTGGAGAAGCCCAGCAGCCAGCCCAGTCCGCCGAGCGCCGCGATGACGAGGAGGGCGACCAGCCATCGACGCAGTCGCTGCCCCCGGGCCTGCGCCGCCCGCTCGACGAAGCGACGCTCCGTCGCCTCCCTCGTCCCGCTGCGCGCAGGGCGCCGTTTCATCGACCGCTGTGCCATGGAGTCCTCCTCACCGTCGCAGGGCGTCGAGGATGCGCGGACCGAGCGCGGTGACGTCACCGGCGCCGACCGTGAGCACGAGGTCGCCCTCCGCGGTGGTGGCGACGACGCGCTCCAGGGCCTCGTCCTCGGTCACGACCGAGGACGTCGTCCCGGCTGCCGCCAGCGGCTCGGCGACCAGCCGGGAGCTGACCCCCTCCACGGGCTCCTCACGGGCGCCGAAGACGTCCAGCAGCAGCACCTCGTCGGCCGGGGCGAGGCCCCGGGCGAAGAGCTCGGCGAAGTCGCGGGTGCGCGAGTACAGGTGCGGCTGGAAGACGACGACCAGACGCCGCTCCCCCGCGATCTCCCGGGCGGTGCGGACGACGGCCTCGACCTTGCCGGGGTTGTGCGCGTAGTCGTCGACGACGGTGACGCCGCGGGCGACCCCCTTCGTCTCGAAGCGCCGTCGGGTCCCCCCGTAGGCGGCGAGGCCGGCGAGCACCGCCTCCGCGTCCACGCCCAGGCCCTCGACGGCGGCGGCGTAGGCGGCCGCGGCGTTGAGCAGGTTGTGCCGTCCGGGGACGGCGATGGCCAGCTCCCGGTCGGTCCCGCCGGCGGTGAGGGTGGCGCGCGCGTCGGTCCCGTCGAGGACCGGGTCGGACAGTCGCAGGTCGCTGCCCTCGGTGAAGCCGTAGGTGAGCACGCGCCGGCCCGCCTCGGCCGCCCGCTCGGCCAGTCGGGCCGAGCCCTCGTCGTCGGCGCACGCGACGAGCAGGCCGTCCGGCTCGATCGTCCCGACGAACTCGAGGTAGGCGGCCTCGACCGTGGCGAAGTCGCCGTAGAAGTCGAGATGGTCCGGCTGGACGTTGGTCACGACGGCCACGTGCGGCTCGTAGGCGATGAAGGAGCCGTCCGACTCGTCGGCCTCGGCGATGAAGGCGGCCCCGTCGTCGAGGGCGGCGTTGACGCCCTGCGTCGACAGCTCGCCACCGAGGGCGAAGGAGGGGTTCTCCCCCGCCTCGAGGAGGGCGACGGTGAGCATCGAGGACGTCGTCGTCTTGCCGTTGGCTCCTGCCACGGCCACCCGCTCCTGCCGGTCCATCGCGGCGGCGAGGGCCTGGCTGCGGTGGATCACGCGCAGGCCGCGCTCCCGTGCCGCGACGAGCTCGGGGTTGGACTCGCGGATCGCGGAGGAGACGACGACCGTGTCGGCGCCCTCGATGTGGGCGGGGTCGTGCCCCACGTGGATGCGTGCGCCCAGCCCGCGGAGCCGGTCGAGCAACGGGGAGTCCTTCGCGTCGCTGCCGCGCACCTCCACCCCGGCGTCGAGGAGGAGTCGCACGATCGCCGACATGCCGGCCCCGCCCGCGGCGAGGACGTGGACGACGCCCAGGTCGGCCAGGGCCAGTCGGGGGGCGAGGACGTCGAAGCGCGGGTTGCGCGGCACGGGTGGCAGCGCATCAGCCACGGCTGCCGCCCTCCACCCAGGCCGCCGTGACGATGTCGGCCAGGGTCTCGTCGGCGTGGCGGTGGCCGACCGAGGCCGCGGCCCGCGACATCGCGTCCAGCCGCTGGGCGTCCCGCAGCAGCGGGACGATCTCCGCGGCGACCCAGCCCGGATCGACGTCGGCGTCCTCGACGAGGAGTCCCCCGCCGGCCGCCACCGCACCGGAGGCGTTGAGGCGCTGCTCGCCGTTGCCGATGGGCAGCGGGACGTAGACGGCGGGCAGGCCGACGGCCGTCAGCTCGCAGACGGTGTTGGCCCCGGCCCGGCAGACGACGGCGTCCGCGGCCGCGTAGGCCAGGTCCATCCGCTCGACGTAGGGCAGCACGACGTAGGGCACGCTCTCGTCGCCGCCGACGGCCACGAAGTCCTTGCCGGCGCCGGTGGCGTGCAGCACCTGCACGCCGGCGTCACGCAGCGTCGCCACGCTCGCCGCGAAGGCGTCGTTGAGCCGCTTCGCCCCCAGCGACCCGCCGGTCACCAGCAGCACCGGCAGGTCCTCGCGCAGACCGAAGTACGCCCGCGCCCCGACACGCATCGCGGGCCGGTCGAGGGCGATGATCTCCGGTCGCAGGGGCATGCCGATGACCCGGCCGCCGGGCAGCCTGGTCTCCGGGAAGGTCATCGCGACGTGGTCGGTGAAGCGCGCCCCGACCTTGTTGGCGATGCCGGCCCGGGCGTTCTGCTCGTGGATGACGATCGGCACCCCGAGGCGACGGGCGGCGAGGTAGGCGGGGGTGGAGACGTAGCCGCCGAAGCCGACGACGACCTGGGCGTCCATCTCCTCGATCGCCTGCTGCGCGGCGGCGACGGCCCGGCGCAGGTTGACCGGCAGCCGGACGAGATCGCCCGTGGGCTTGCGCGGCAGCGGCACCTTGGGGACGGTGCGGAACTCGTAGCCGCGCTCGGGCACGAGGCGCGACTCCAGTCCCTCGACGGTGCCCAGGGCGACCACGTCGACGTCCGGGTCGCGCCTGCGCAGGCAGTCGGCGAGGGCGAGCAGCGGCGAGACGTGACCCGCGGTGCCACCCCCCGCCAGAAGGACGCGTGTGGGGCGGGAGCCAGTCATCGGGTGGAGGTCCTCCTGATCGGGAGCCGGGCGCGCAGGGCACGCAGCCCGGACGGCTTGGCAGCGATCATCTCAGAGCAGCCCGGCTCGTTGCGCGCGAAGCTGAGCAGCACGCCCACGGCCAGCATCGTGGTCACCAGCGAGGACCCGCCGGAGGAGACGAAGGGCAGTGGGACGCCGATGACGGGGAGCATGCCGATCACGGCACCGATGTTGATCGTGGCCTGGACGAGCACCCACGTGCAGATGCCTGCGGTGACGATCCGCACGAAGACGTCGTCGGTGCGCGAGACCAGGCGCATCCCGGTCAGGGCGAAGGCGGCGAAGAGCCCGAGGATGGCCAGGGTGCCGAGCAGCCCCAGCTCCTCGCCGATGATCGCGAAGATGAAGTCGTTGTACGGCTCGGACAGCCAGCCCCACTTCTCCCGGCTGGCGCCGAGCCCGACGCCGAGCCAGCCGCCGTCGGCGAGGGCGAAGCGTCCGTGCATCGGCTGGCGGCAGATGTCGTAGTACAGCTGGCTGCCGGGGGCGCAGGCCTGCGGGTCGAGCCAGATCTGGATGCGCTGCATGCGGCTGTTGCCGACGCCGGCGGCGACCACACCCAGTGCGGCGAAGAGCCCGGCGCCGACGACGAACCACCGCAGGTGCACCCCCGCGGCGAAGAGCATGCCGACGACGATCATCGCGATGACCGTCGCGGTGCCGAGGTCGTGCCCCAGCATCACGAGCGTGAGCAGCGCGAGGGCGATCGGGATGACGAAGGGGACCAGCGCGTGCTTGATCGAGCCGAGCAGCTCGCGCTTGCGCTCGAGGATCAGGGCACCGGAGAGGACGAGCCCGAGCTTGGCGACCTCGCTCGGCTGGAGGGTCACCGGACCGACCCCGATCCAGTTGCGGTTGCCCTGGAAGCCGAACCCCAGGGGTGAGAAGACGAGCGCGAGCAGCACGATCGAGACCAGCAGCGCCGGCAACGCGAGCCACTTCCAGAACGCCACGCTGCGCCGGGCGGACCACCACAGCACGAGCGCACCGACGACCGCGAAGACGAACTGCTTGAGGAAGATCGTGAAGGAGGAGTCGTTCTCCTTCAGCGAGACGATCATCGACGCCGAGAGCACCATGACCAGGCCGATGCCCACGAGCAGCCCGACGACGCCGAGCAGGAGGTAGTAGGTCGTCATGGGCGACTCGAAGCGGGCCAGCCACTGCTCGAGCGGACGGCTCCCCCGGCGATCGCGGCGCGTCGCAGACCGACCACGTCCGGTCGCTGCGTTGCTGCTCACCGTCACCCCTCCTGCACGTACCGATCCACCGCTGCGGCGAAGGCGTCGCCGCGGGCCCCGTAGTTGTCGAACATGTCCATCGATGCCGCTGCCGGGGCCAGCAGCACCACGTCACCCGGTCGCGCGAGGTCACCCGCGTGCCGGACGACGAGATCCATCGCACCAGTGTCCGTCGCGGCGACATCGATCACGGGGACGTCGGGCGCGTGTCGGGCGAGCGCCTGCGCGATCTGCGCGCGGTCCTGCCCGATGAGCACCGCCGCCCGCAGCCGGGGGGCGGCCGCGGCGACCAGCTCGTCCACGTCGGCGCCCTTGAGCAGCCCGCCGGCGACCCAGACGACGTGCTCGTGCGCGACGAGGCTGGCCCGGGCGGCGTGGGGGTTGGTCGCCTTGGAGTCGTCGACCCACTGCACGTCGCCGAAGGTGGCGACGTGGGCGATCCGGTGCGGCTCGGGCTGCCAGGTGCGCAGGCCCTCGCGGACGGCGATCGGCGGGACCCCGCAGGCGCGGGCCAGCGCGGCGGCCGCCAGGGCGTTGGCGACGAGGTGCGGGGCGAGGGCGGTCGCCTCCCCCTGCACGTCAGCGAGCGTGCCGAGCTCGGCCGCGGACTGCTCCCGGTCCTCGACGAAGGCCCGGTCGGCGAGGACGTCCTCGACCACCCCGAGCATGGACAGCTGCGGTGTGCCGAGGGTGAAGCCGATCGCGCGGCAGCCCTCGACGACGTCGGCCTCCTCGACGAGGCGGCGGGTGGCCGGGTCCTCGACGTTGTAGACGCAGGCGACCTCGGCGTGGGTGAAGACCTTGCCCTTGTCCTGCGTGTAGGCCGCCAGGGAGCCGTGCCAGTCGATGTGGTCGGGCGCGATGTTCAGGCAGGCCGCGGCCAGCGGGCGAAGGGAGTGGCTCCAGTGCAGCTGGAAGCTGGACAGCTCCACGGCGATGGCGTCGAAGGGCTGCGGGTCCTGCACCAGCTCGATGACGGGCGTCCCGACGTTGCCGCCGCTGGCGGCGCGCAGCCCGGCGGCCCGCAGCATCGCGGTGAGCATCTGCACGGTCGTCGTCTTGCCGTTGGTGCCGGTGACGAGCAGCCAGGGTGCTGCTCCCTCGCTCGGGCGCATCCGCCAGGCGAGCTCGACATCGCCCCAGATGGGGATGCCGGCGTCGGCGGCGGCCGCGAGCAGCGGCTGGTGCGGGGGCCAGCCCGGGGAGGTGACGACGAGGTCGATGTCCTCGGCGGGGCCCGGCAGGGCCTCCTCCGCGCCGTCGCCGAGCAGCAGCTGCGCCCCGAGGACCTCGAGGATCTGGGCCCGCTGGGCCATCATCGACCCCGACTCGGGCGCCTGCGCGTCGACGACGCGCACGCGGGCACCGTGCTCGAGCAGCGAGTCGGCGGCGGCGAAGCCGGAGACCCCCAGCCCGGTGACGACGACGCGCAGCCCGGACCAGTCGGCGTCCCGGTGGGTCAGGTCGGCCACTCGAGCACTGCGGGCGTCACGGTCGGGTGCCCCGGTCACGAGGGCGCTCCCACGACCCACTCCGCGTAGAAGACGCCCAGGCCGACGCCGACGAAGAGCCCGGCGATGATCCAGAAGCGGATGACGATGGTGACCTCCTGCCACCCCAGCAGCTCGAAGTGGTGCTGCAGGGGCGCCATCCGGAAGACCCGTTTGCCGGTGGTCTTGAACGAGGCGACCTGGACGATCACCGACAGGGTGATCGTGACGAAGAGGCCGCCGAGCACGACGACGAGCAGCTGGGTCTGCGACATGATCGCCAGACCGGCCAGGGCACCACCGAGGGCGAGGGAGCCGGTGTCCCCCATGAAGATCTTCGCCGGTGAGGCGTTCCACCACAGGAAGCCGAAGCACGCCCCCATACCGGCGGCGGCGATGACCGCCAGGTCGAGCGGGTCGCGCACGTCGTAGCACTTGGCGCCGGGGTTGATCTGGCAGTTCTGGTTGAACTGCCATGTGGCGATCACGACGTAGGCGGCGAAGACCATCACCGAGGCGCCGGTCGCGAGCCCGTCGAGTCCGTCGGTGAGGTTCACGCCGTTGGAGGTGCCGGCGATCATCAGGTTGGACCAGATGACGAAGAGCACCAGGCCGATGACCGGGCCGGCGAAGTACAGGTCGATCGGCAGGTCGCGCACGAAGGAGATGTGCGTGGACGCGGGTCTGCGCATGGCCTCGTTGGGGAACTGCAGGGCCAGGACCGCGAAGGTCACCCCGACGAGGGCCTGCCCGACGAGCTTCTCCCCCGACTTCAGTCCGAGGCTGCGCTGCTTGCTGATCTTGATGTAGTCGTCGGCGAAGCCGACGGCGCCGAGACCGACCATGAGAAAGAGCACGAGGATGCCGCTCGCCGTCGGCGGTGTCCACAGCACCAGGTGGGCGAGGACGTAGGCGGCGACCGTCGAGAGGATGATGACCGCACCACCCATGGTCGGGGTGCCGCGCTTGGTGTGGTGGGAGTCGGGGCCGTCGTCGCGGATGAACTGGCCGTACCCCTGCCTGACGAGGTACTTGATGAACATCGGCGTGCCCAGGAGGGCCACGACGAGGGAGATGACGGAAGCGATGAGTACCGCCTTCATGCGCGGGCCTCCTGGCTGATGGCGTCGCCGAGCCACCGGAGCCCGGCGTCACGGCTGGACTTGAGCAGCACGACGTCCTGCGCGTCGAGCTCCTCGCGCAGGAGGCCCTCGGCGGCGTCGGCATCGGGGACGGTCCGCACGTGCAGGCCCTCGACCCCGGCCCCCCGGGCGCCGTCGGCCAGGGGCAGCGCGTCCTCGCCGACGACGAGCAGCTCGTCGAAGCCCAGCTCCGCGACCTCGGCCCCGACCTGCGCGTGCAGGACCGGCGCGTCGTCACCCAGCTCGAGCATCGCCCCGAGGACGGCCCACCGCCGGCCCTGCGTGGCCATCCCGGCCACCGAGCGCAGGGCGGCCGACATCGAGTCGGGGTTGGCGTTGTAGGCGTCGTTGACGACGGTCACGCCGTCCTCGCGGCGGGTGACCTCCATCCGCCAGCGGCTCAGCGGGCGGGCGGCGGCGAGCGCCGTGACGACCCGGTCGAGGTCCATCCCCGCGGCGTCGGCGGCCGCGATGACGGCCAGGGCGTTGCCGACGTGGTGGCGGCCGACGAGGCCCAGGGCCACGTGCGCGGTGCCGAAGGGGGCGGTGACGGTGAAGGAGGCGCGGCCGGCCTCGTCGAGGGTGATGTCCGTGGCGCGGACGGTGGCCCCCTCGGACTCCCCGACGAGGACGACGTGGGCGCGGGTGCGGGCGGCCATGCCGGCGACGACCGGGTCGTCGGCGTTGAGGACGGCGACCCCTTCCGGCGGCAGCGCGGCGGGCAGCTCGGACTTCGCCCGGCCGACGGCCTCGAGCGAGCCGAACTCACCGACGTGGGCGTGGCCGACGTTGAGGACGATGCCGATGCGTGGCGGGGCGATGCGGGTGAGGTACTCGATGTGCCCGATCCCGCGGGCGCCCATCTCGACGACGAGGTGCCGGGTGGCCGGGGTGATCCGGCACACGGTCAGCGGCACCCCGACCTCGGAGTTGTAGGAGCCGACCGGGGCGACCGTCTCGCCGTCGGCCCCGAGGACGGCGCCGAGCAGGTCCTTGGTGCTCGTCTTGCCGGACGAGCCGGTGATCCCGATGACCGTCAGGTCGGGGCGGGAGTCGACGAGGTGGCGCGCGAGGGCGACGAAGGCCGCCTGCTCGTCCTCGACGACGACGGCGGGCAGGCCGTCGACCTCGCGCGTGGTGATCGCGGCGACTGCTCCCCCCTTCGCCGCGGCCGGGACGAACTGGTGGCCGTCGGCCGACTCGCCCACGCGGGCGATGTAGAGGCTGCCCGGGGCGGCCTCCCGGGAGTCGGTGACGACGGGGCCGTCGACGGTGATCGCCTCGGCCTCGCTGGTGCTGCATCCGTGGAGGCGCCCGCCGGTGATGCCGGCGACGGCGCCCAGGGTCGTGGGGATCATCCCGTGACGCTCCGGTGGTCGAGGGCGGCCCGCAGGACCACCCGGTCATCGTGGTCGCGGACCTCGCCGCGGACCTCCTGGCCCTGCTCGTGGCCCTTGCCCAGGACGGCGACGGTGGCGCCGGGCCCGGACTCGCAGGCGATCTCGACGGCCCGCTCGATCGCGGTGGCGCGACCGGGGACGTTCTCCAGTCGGGCGCGCGAGCGCGGCCAGACCCCGTCGGCGACGGCCGCGCGGATGACCTCGGGCTCCTCGTCGCGGGGGTTGTCGTCGGTGACGATGACGACATCGGCGTGCGCGGCCGCGGCGGCGCCCATGCCCGGACGCTTGCCGGGATCACGGCTGCCGCCGGCGCCGAGGACGACGACGAGCAGGCCGTTGGTCTGCAGGCGCAGCGCGGACAGCACCGCACCGACGGCGTCGGGGGTGTGCGCGAAGTCGACGAGGGCGGTCGGCAGGTCCTCCACGTCGGGGCGCGCGGTGTCGCTGGGCAGGACCAGCTCCATCCGGCCGGGGACCTCCGGCCGGGTGAGGACCGCCTCGGCGACGTCGTCGGGGGCGATGCCGGAGAGCATGAGCGCGACCGCCGCCATGGCGGTGTTGACGCGGTTGAAGTCACCCGGCAGCGCCGAGCGCAGGTGGAGCACCTCGTCGGCGCTGCTGAGGGTCAGGTCGGGCTCGCGCGGGTCGCCGCGGACCACCCAGTCGGCCTCGACGTCCAGGCGCGAGGTGACGGTCGTGACGGGGACACCCGCCTGCGCGGCGAGGCGGTACCCCCACTCGTCGTCGATGCACACGACGCCGTGCCGGGAGCGCTGCGGCGTGAAGAGTCCGGCCTTGGCCTGGAAGTAGTCCTCCATCGTCAGGTGGAAGTCGAGGTGGTCCTGACTGAGGTTGGTGAAGAGCGCGACGTCGTAGACGACCTCGTCGACGCGGTGGAGGGTCAGCGCGTGGCTGGAGACCTCCATGACGCAGTCGTCGACGCCCCGCTCCCCCATGACCGACAGCAACGCGTGCAGGTCCGTCGTCTCCGGGGTGGTGCGCACCGACTTGATCCGCTCCTCGCCCACCCGGGTCTCGATCGTGCCGATGAGCCCGGTGGTGCGGCCGAGCGCCTCGAGCGCCGAGACCATGAGGTAGGCGATCGTCGTCTTGCCGTTGGTGCCGGTGATGCCGAACATCGTCGGCATCGCGGCGGCGCTGTCGTAGATCGCCGCGGAGACCTCGCCCAGGCGCGAGCGTGGGCCGGCCACCTCGACGAGGGGCAGGTCGACCCCCTTCGCCGCGATCCGGGAGACACCGTCCGCGTCGGTGAGGACGGCGACCGCCCCCGCCCCGGCCGCTGCCGCCACGAAGTCGGCGCCGTGGACCCGGGCGCCCGGCAGGGCGGCCCACAGGTCGCCGGGACGGACGGTGGCGGTGTCGAGGGAGACCCCGGTCACCGCGACCGACCCGGTCGAGGGGTCGACGAGCCGTGCGGCGTCGGGTCCGAGGGCCTCGACCACCTCGGCCAGGGTCAGCGGCTGCACCCGCTCAGGACGTGGAAATGACACGATCGTCGACCTTACCCTCCACCAGGGGCGCCCCGGTCACGCAGCAGATCCGGGTCGTCCATGTCCGGCTTGCCGGGCGGGACGGTGCGCACCTGCGGGGTGCGCTCGTCCGCGGGCGTCGGGGGGACCTTCTTCTTCTGCAGGGCGTAGGTCATGACGTCCTTGAAGACCGGCGCGGCGACCGTGCCGCCGTAGTAGCCGTTGATCGGGCGCTGCAGGATGACCGAGATCACCAGCTGCGGGTCGTCCGCCGGGGCGTAGCCGATGAAGCTGGCCGTCTTGCCGGAGTACCCGCCGGTGTCCGGGTCGTAGCGGTCCGCGGTGCCGGTCTTGCCGGCGACGCTGTACCCCTCGATCTGCGCCTCGGGGGCGGTGCCGTCCTCGGAGACGACGCCCTCCAGCATCCGCGAGACCTGGTTGGCCGTCCTCTTCGACACCGCGCGGTTGGTCTCCCCCTCCGGCGCCGGGCGCCAGGTGCCGTCCTCGTCCGCGATCGAGTCGACGAAGGTCGGGCTGATCCGCAGGCCGTCGTTGGCGATCGCCTGGAAGACGTTGGTCACCTGGACCGCGGTCGTCGAGACACCCTGGCCGTAGGTCATCGTGTACCGCTGCGAGCCGCTCCAGTCCTCCGCCGGAGGCAGCAGACCGCCGGACTCGCCGGGGAAGCCGGAGCCGCTCGTCGAGCCCAGACCGAAGCGGCGCAGGTACTCCTCGAGCGTCTTGGGCTCCATCGTCTCGCCGATGAGCATCATGCCGGTGTTGCTCGACTGGGCGAGGGCGCCGGCGACGGTGCGGTACTCGTCCGGGTGGGGGTGGGAGTCCTTGAGCGTGGCGTTGCCACGGCGCATCGAGTACGGGAGGAGCATCGGCGTCTGCGGCGTGATGGTGTCCTCCTCCAGACCGGCGGCGACCGTCATGATCTTCGCGGTCGACCCGGGCTCGAAGACGTCGCTGAAGGCGAGGTTGGTGTACACCCCCTCCCCGCTGCCGAGGTCGTTCGGGTCGAAGGTCGGGTACGACGCCAGCGCCACGAGCTCACCGGAGTTGACGTCCTGGACGACGACGGTGCCGGAGAGCGCCTCGGTCTCCTCGACCTTGCTGGCCAGGGCGTTCTGCGCGTACCACTGGATGTCGTTGTCGATCGTCAGGCGGATGTCGCGCCCGGGCTCGGCGGAGTTGATGTCGTCCGAGGCGTTGGGCAGGCGGGAGCCGTCCTGGGAGATCTGGTAGGTCGCCCGGCCCGGCTCGCCGCTGAGGACGTCGTCGAACTGCAGCTCCAGGCCGGCGCCGGCGCTCTGGTCCTGCGGCTGGACGAAGCCGACGAGCGAGGCGACGGTCGTCGACTGCGGGTAGGTGCGCTGAGACGTGCGCTCGGAGTAGATGCCGGGGATGCCCAGGTCGCTGATCCTGCGCCAAGTCAGCGGGGAGACGTTCTTCGCCAGGACGACGTAGCGCTCCTCACCCGTCATGGCCTCCGCGAGGTCGCCCTCGGACTCGTCGAGCAGCGCCGCGAGGTCCTGCGCGGCGCCCTGCACGCCGACCTTCGTCAGCTCGCCGCCGACGGTCTTCTCGTACTCGGGCACGGCCGTCTGGTCCACGGTCACGGTGCGTCGCTCCTGGCTCTGGGCCAGGACCGTCCCGTTGACGCCGTAGATCGTGCCCCGCTGGGCCGGGATGGTCTCGGTGTGGGTGCGCTGGGCCAGGGCGTTGGCCGCGACGGCCTCGGAGTCGAAACCCTGGATGCGCAGCAGCTGCGCGGCGAAGAGGCTGAGCACGATCAGCGAGGTGACCATCAGGGCGCGCATGCGCGCCCGGGAGTTGCCCGGGGCCGCCGTCCCGGCCGTGGCGGCCACGGCGGGCCGGCGCACCGGTGCCGGGCGCCTCGGTGCCGTCTTCTTCGCGCTCGGCCGCGAGGCGGCCTTCTTCGGCGTCGCCTTCTTCGGTGCCGCCTTCTTCGCGCTCGGCCGTCCGGTGGCCTTCGGGCCCGCGGTCTTCTTCGGCACGGCCTTCTTTGCGGTGGGCGCGGTGCGTGGCCGGGGGGAGGCCCCCTTCGCTCCGGACGTGCGGCGGGGCGAGGGCCCGCTGCCGCCGGATCGACGCTCGGTCACAGGCGCTGCCTCTCTGCGTCGCGGGTGGTGATGTCGGTCAGTCGCTGGGGGTCTCGGGGGTGTCGGCGGACTCGGTGCCGCCCGGCTCGTCGTCCGCCGCCGTGTCGTGCGACGACGCGTTCTCGTCGGAGGACTTCTGCTCCTCGACCGTGGCCGTGGATGCTGCGTCCACGGTAAATCCCTTCCGCTTGTCCGCGACCGTCGCCACGCCGAGGATGCGGCCCTTCTCGATGTCGATGAAGGCGGCGGTGTCGCTGGGGACCATGCCCATGGCTCGGGCCTCGGTGGCGAGGTTCTGCGGGGCGGAGTGGTCGTTGATCGACTGCTCGAGGGCGGCGTGCGTGTCGGAGAGCTCGGCGGTCCTCTCCTCGAGCGCCGTGACCTCGAAGGAGTCCTGCGCCATCGCGGTGTTCAGCCCCAGCACGGCGGCCAGGCCGGCGAGCAGCAGCGCGACGCACAGGACGGGGAACCATGCGGAGTCGGTCCGCTCCTCCGGGGTGACGACGCGCAGCGAGGTCCGCCGCGTGCCCGTCGTGGAGCGCTTGGCGACGGTGGTTGCCACAGACATCTGGCTCATCTCATGGTGCCTTTCATCGGCCGGGGGGCTCTGGTGCGCTCGGCGGCACGCAGGCGCACCGAGGCGGATCGGGGGTTGGTGTCGAGCTCGGCCTGCGTGGGCCCGAGCGCACCGCGGGTGAGCAGGCGCAGCTCGGCCTCGTGCTCGGGCAGCTCGACGGGCAGGTCATGGGGTGCGGTGGAGGTGGCGCCGGCGGCCAGGGCCCGCTTGGTGATGCGGTCCTCGAGGGAGTGGAAGGACAGCACGGCGATCCGGCCGCCGATCGCGATGCGCCGCAGGGCCAGCGGCAGCGCCCGGCTCCAGCCGGCCAACTCCTCGTTGACCTCGATCCGCAGCGCCTGGAAGGTGCGCTTGGCCGGGTGGCCACCACCGCGCTGGGTGGCCATCGGGATGGTCCTGCGCAGCAGCTCCACGAGGCGCCCCGAGGTGACGAAGGGGGTGACCTCCCGCTCCCGGACGATCGCCGCGGCGATCTTGCGGGCGAAGCGCTCCTCGCCGTACTGGGAGAGGACGCGGGCGAGGTCGCGGGCCTCGTAGGTGTTGAGCACGTCGGCAGCGGTCATGCCGACCGTCGGGTCCATCCGCATGTCCAGCGGGGCGTCGTGCGCGTAGGCGAACCCGCGCTCGGTCTCGTCGAGCTGCAGGGAGGAGACCCCGAGGTCGAAGAAGGCGGAGGTGACGGTCTCGATGCCCAGGTCGTCGAGGACGTCGCCGATCTCGTCGTTGGTCGCGTGCACGAGGGTGACGCGGTCACCGAATCGGGCCAGCCGCTCCCCCGCGAGCTCCAGCGCCTGGGGGTCACGGTCGATACCGACGAGGTGCACGTCGGGGCCGGCCTCGAGGACCGCCTCGGCGTGGCCGCCCATGCCCAGCGTGCCGTCGACGTGGACGAGACGGCTGATGCCCTCGGGAGGCGTCGAGAGGACGGGCGCCAGCAGCGTCAGGACCTCCTCGAGCATGACGGGGACGTGCCGTGAGGCGGCGTCCCGGCCCGGCTCGGGGCCGGCGTGCGCATCGTCCACGGTCACTCCCTTCGTCGTCTCGGTCTGGTGCGGTGGTGGGTCTGGGCAGAGGGGTGATCTCCGGTACCTGTCGTGTCCTGCAGCTGCCACCCGGTCCCCATCCGGGACGCGTCCGGCGCGGGGGAAGTCGCGTCGGCGTACGTCTCGGCTGGAGGCCGGACGGCAGCTGCCGTCACATGAGTCCGGGGATCACCTCCTCGGACTGGTCGGCGAAGGCCTGCTCGGTGCTGGCGAGGTACTCGTTCCACGCGGCGGTGTCCCAGACCTCGACGCGCGAGCCGGCGCCGATGACGGTGCACTCGCGGTCGAGCCCGGCGTACTCGCGCAGCGCGGCGGGGACGGTGACGCGGCCCTGCTTGTCGGGGATCTCGTCGCTCGCCCCGGAGAGGAAGACGCGCATGTAGTCACGGGCCGCCTTGCTGGAGGTGGGGGCCTCCTGGAACTTCTGCGTGACCTTGACGAACTCCTCCATCGGGAAGACGTAGAGGCAGCGCTCCTGCCCACGGGTCATCACGAGGCCACCGGCGAGCTTGTCCCGGAACTTGGCGGGGAGGAACAGGCGCCCCTTGTCGTCCAGACGGGGGGTGTGCGTCCCGAGGAACATCGCGGTCACCTCCCCTACGAATCGACCCGAATGGCACCACGCGCTTCCTTCTTCCCCCACTTTACTCCACCGGGGCCCGAAACACACCTCCCGCGCCCACAAATCGAGCCTGAATACCCTGTGTTTCCCCTGATAAATGGCAGGTGGTGCAAAGTGGGGGGAAATTCGCAGCCTGCCGCCCCCCTTCGCCCTCCTCCGGCCATGGCGGCGACGCCGGGAGCCGTCGGCGCAGGTGAGCGACCCCGTGGGAGCGGGCTCGCAGCCCGACGCCACGTAGGCTCGGGGGTGAGTTGGAGCGAAGTGGGGGAACGTCCGGGAACCCACGGATCGGAGTCGTGGTGACGCTGAGCAAGGAAGACGCGGCGCCCGCCCACGCGCCGAGCGAGGACCTCGAGCACGTCGTGGCCGTGGGCGCACGTCTCGCCGAGGCGATGAACGGCGTCATGGAGGGCAAGCCGGACGTCGTCCGCACGGCGATCACCGTGCTCCTCGCGGGGGGCCACCTGCTCATCGAGGACGTCCCGGGCGTCGGCAAGACGATGCTGGCCAAGACCCTCGCCCGCAGCATCGATGCCTCGGTGCGGCGCGTGCAGTTCACCCCCGACCTGCTCCCGAGCGACATCACCGGCGTGAGCATCTACAACCAGGAGACCCGGCACTTCGAGTTCCGCCCCGGCGCCGTCTTCGCCAACGTCGTCGTCGGTGACGAGATCAACCGGGCCTCCCCCAAGGCGCAGTCAGCGCTGCTGGAGTGCATGGAGGAGTCGCAGGTGACCGTCGACGGGCACACCTACGAGCTCCCGCACCCCTTCATCATCATGGCCACGCAGAACCCGGTGGAGATGGAGGGCACCTATCCCCTCCCCGAGGCCCAGCGCGACCGCTTCATGGCACGGCTGTCGGTGGGCTACCCGACGGCCGCCGCCGAGGTCGACCTGCTCGAGCACCACGGGTCCCGCTCCCCGCTGGAGGGCCTGGAGCCGGTGACCGACGCCGAGGGGATCGTCCGGCTCGTGCAGGCCGTGCGCACGGTGCACGCCTCCCCCGCCGTGCGGCAGTACGTCGTGGACCTGGCCACCGCCACCCGCCACAGCTCCCACATCCGCCTCGGCGCCTCACCGCGCGCGACCCTGCACCTGCTGCGGGCCGCGCGGGCCCACGCGGCGCTCGCCGGACGTGACCACGTGCTGCCCGACGACATCCAGGCGCTGGCCACGGTCGTGCTCGAGCACCGGCTGCTGCTGAGCAGCGAGGCCCAGCTCGCCCGGCACTCCGCCGCCGACGTCGTCGCGGAGATCGTGCAGCGCACGCGAGTGCCCGGCCCCCGCTGAGCGATGACCCTGCGAGGACGCGCCTTCGTCGGCGCCGGGGTGGGCATCGCCGTGGCCGGCATGGTCCTCGGGCTGCACGACCTGACCCGGATCGGCGCCCTGCTCGTCGTCCTGCCCCTGCTGGCCTCCCTGCTGACGCGGCGCCCCGTCTCGCTCGAGGTCGGCCGCTCCCTCTCCCCCGCCCGCATCCCGATCGACGGGCACGCCGACGTCACGCTCACCGTCCGCAACACCGGTCGGACCACCTCCCCGCTCCTGCGCGGCGAGGAGGGACTGGCCTACGCGCTCGGCGACCGCCCGCACCTGCTCATCCCCCGGCTGCGTCGGGACGAGGAGCGCGCCCTGCGCTACCGGGTGCGCTCCCACGTGCGCGGCCACCACACGATCGGCCCGCTGTCGGTCCGGGTGAACGACCCCTTCGGCCTGACCACCCGCCTCGTGGCCGTGCCCGGCGAGAGCGCCCTGGTCGTCCTCCCGCGCACCGTCCCACTGCTCCCCGTGCGCGGTGTCACCGCCGGCAGCGGTGGCGACTCCGCCTCCACCCCGCGCATGGCCCTGCACGGCGAGGACGACATCGGCGTGCGCGAGTACCGCATCGGTGACGACCTGCGGCGCATCCACTGGCGCTCCACCGCCCGCACCGGCGAGACGATGGTCCGCCAGGACGAGGAGCCCACGCGTCGTCGCGCCCTCGTCGTCCTCGACGACCGGGCCTGTGTCCATGCCGGGACGGGCAACGGCGGCTCCTTCGAGTGGGCGGTCACCGCGGCGGCGTCCGTCACGGCGCTGCTGCTCGCGGAGCGCTTCGAGGTCCACCTCTCGCTCGCCTCCGCCGGTGCCGGCCACGTCCTCGTGCTCGACAACGTCGAGCACGCGCTCGACCGGTTCGCCGCCGTACAGCCCTCCGACCAGGCCTCGGCGCACCACATGGTCGAGGCGCTCGACGAGTTCGCCCGGCACGGAGGCGGTCTCGTCGTCGCGGTCATCGGCGCGCTCGGCGCACGGGACGCCGAGCCCGTCGCCGCCCGCGCCCCCCACGGGCTGGCCCTGGTCATCGACCGGGACGGGTTCGGCGCGGACGCCGGCGACTCCGCCGAGCTGACCGCGCAACGGCTCGAGCTCGGTGGGTGGCGCAGCCTCGTCGTCCACCCCGGTGACCAGCTCCCGCGGTTGTGGGAGCAGCTCGCGGTCGCACGGGTGGTCCGCGGATGAACACCGGGACGCAGTCGCTGGCGGCGACGCTCGCGGCCGTGGCGACCATCGTGGTCGCGATGCCGCTGACGACGCTCTTCGAGGAGTCGGCGTGGCTGCCGGCCGCGGTGCTCGGTGTCGTGGTCGTCGCCGTCACCGGAGTCGTCCTGCGGGGCCTCGTCCGGCGGGCGGGGGTGACGATCCTCGGGCAGCTCCTCGCGGCGACCGCCTACGTCCTGGCCACCCAGCTGGGCGGGACGACGGTCTACGGGGTCGTGCCGACGGCTCGGACGTGGCCGCGGCTCCTCGACTACGTGCGGGACGCCCAGGAGACGATCACCACCTACGCCGCGCCCGCGCCGGAGTCCCCCGGCGTCACCGTCGTGCTCGTCATCATCGTCGTCGTCGTCGGGCTCGCGGTCGACATGTCCGCGGCGACGGCCGCGGCCCCGACGGTCGCGGGGCTGCCGCTGCTGTCGCTCTTCCTCGTCTCGGCGGCCAACTCCGGCGGCGCGCTCCCGTGGGGGTGGTTCGCCGTCGGTGCCGTGCTGTGGATGGCGATGGTCGTCAACCAGTCCGACCGCGAGATGCGGGAGTGGACGACGGCCGTCCCCCTCATGGCCGACGCCGACGGGGAGGCGCTCGCCGCCCGCTCGCTGCGGTGGCAGGCAGCACGGATCTCCGCGATCTGCCTCGTCGGTGCCCTCCTCATCCCGGCGGCGCTGCCCCACCTGCCCACCCGATACGTCCTCGACGGGCTCGGCGCGGGAGGTGCGGGGTCGGCCCGCTCCACCGACGGCATCCGCCTGTCGACCGAGCTCGACCTCAGGCGCAGCCTCCGGTCACCGAGCGAGGAGCCGGTGCTGCGCTACACGACCGACGATCCGACGCCCGAGCCGCTGCGGGTCGCCGTGGTCACCGACTTCGAGGACGGCTTCGGGCGCATGCGCTCGGGAGCGCTGCAACCCCGGGAGGAGTTCGACCTGCCCCGGCCGGCGTCCGCCGCGGCCGAGTCCATCGCCCGCGAGGAGCGCAGCCTCGCCATCAGCGCCAACGGCGTGGCCGCCCCGCAGATCGCCCTGCCACGACACCCCACCGAGGTCGACCTCGGAGGCATCCCCTGGGCGCTCGGCTCCGACGGGACGGCCCGCGTGCAGCGCACCCCGAGCAGCTACTCGAGCAGCTACCTCGAGCTGGACCCGCAGGAGGAGGACTTCGGCACGGGCGAGTCGAGGTCCTCGGTCGACGTCCCCGCGTACACCGACGAGTACCTCGCCCTCGACCCCGCGTCGGCCGAGGCGATCCAGGAGCTGGCCCTCTCCCTGGCGCCCGGGGGCGCCGACGACCTCACGGCCGCCCAGGCGTACCAGGAGTACCTGCGCGGGCCGGACTTCGAGTACGACCTCCAGGTCCCCGACCCGCCGGGGGCCCCCGACGACCCGGTCCTGTCCTTCCTCGAGACGAAGGTCGGCTACTGCCAGCAGTTCGCCTCGACGATGACCCTGCTCGCGCGCGCCCACGGCATCCCCGCCCGGGTGGTCGTCGGCTTCCTCCCCGGTGAGGCCGTCGATGCCGAGGAACGCGTCATCCGGGCCAGCGACGCCCACGCCTGGCCGGAGCTGTACTTCGCGGGTGTCGGATGGACCCGCTTCGAGCCGACCCCCGGCGCCCGCGCGGCGAGCGTGCCGTCGTACTCCATCTCCATCGAGCGCGACGGGGCCGCGACCACGGACGAGACGACGACCACGAGCGAGACCACGACGAGCACGAGCACGCAGCCGGTCCCGGAGGCGCAGGACCGGACCGCGGTCGACCCGACCGGCGAGGGCGAGAGCCGGCCGTGGCGACCGTGGCTGCTCGGCCTCCTGCTCGCCGTGGCCGCACTGGCGATCATGCCGGTCACCGCGTGGCTGGCCCGTCGACGCGAGCGGGCCACGGCCCCCGACCCCCCGGCCCGGGTCGAGGCGGAGTGGCAGGACCTCATCGGCCGGCTCGACGACCTGGGCCTGCGCCCGCCCGTGGGGGCCACCCCGCGCCGCGTCGGCGAGTGGGTTGGCAGGAACGGCTACCTCGACGACCCAACGCGTGAGCAGCTCGACCACGTCGTGGCGACCGTGGAGCGCGCCCGCTACGGGCGCCCGGACCAGGACCTGCCCGACGTCTCCGCCGAGGTCACCTCGATCGTCGGGACGGTCCGCCACCAGCGGATGACCAGCTCCCGCCTGAAGGCGATCCTGTGGCCACGGGCCGGCGTCGACGCCTGGCTCTCCCTGCCGCAGCGCGCGGTCGACCTCGTCCGCCGGCGATAGGCAGGAGCCGACCCGGGCAGGTGGATACTCCGGGGGGTATCTGCAATACTCGACTCAAGAACGTGGTGGGGTCGGACCCTCCGTTGGGGCCCTGGAGTCTCTCCGGCCCGTGCCAGTGCAGCAGTGTTGCCACCCGATCGTGATCCCGGCCGGAGTCGGCTGGGAGGATAAGGACATGGATTCATGACCGCCACTCTTGTGTTGACTTTGTTGTTCTCGGTGCTCATCGGGCTCTCGCTCGGTCTGCTCGGCGGCGGCGGGTCCATCCTGACCGTGCCGATCCTGACCTATGTGGCGGGGCTCCCGCCCAAGGAGGCGATCGCGGCCTCCCTGTTCGTGGTCGGAGTCACCTCGGCCGTCAGTGCCGTCAATCACGCCCGCAACCAGCGAGTGAAGTGGCGCACCGGGCTGGTCTTCGGCGCCGCCGGTATGGCCGGGGCCTTCGGTGGCGGCCTGCTTGGTGGCCACGTTTCCGGCACGCTGCTGATGATCGCCTTCGCGCTGATGATGGTCGCCACCTCCGTGGCGATGATCCGCGGCCGCAAGAACCAGGCTGTCCAGCCCCACGATCGGGAGCTGCCGGTGCTGAAGGTGATTCTCGAGGGCCTCGTCGTGGGCCTGGTGACCGGTCTGGTCGGGGCCGGCGGTGGTTTCCTCGTCGTCCCGGCCCTGGCACTGATGGGCGGGCTGGCCATGCCCGTGGCCGTGGGTACGTCCTTGGTGGTCATTGCCATGAAGTCGTTCGCGGGCCTGGCCGGCTACCTCACCACGGTCACCCTGGAGTGGGGGCTGATCGGCGCGGTGACGACCGCGGCCGTCGTCGGCTCGTTCCTCGGGGCGCGGTTGGCCGGGCGGATTCCGGAGGCGGCGTTGCGCAAGGGCTTCGGGATCTTCGTGCTGGTGATGGGCGTGTTCGTCCTCGTCCAGGAGCTGCCCGCCACGGCCGGGCTCGTCGTCGGGATCGGTGCCGGCGTCCTTGGTGCTGCTGGCGCGGTCTGCTGGTTCGCCGCGCCGCGGTGCCCGCTGCGGGCGGCGTCCACCGCCTGATCCCGGCCGCAGTTCTCCATCCCGACCCATGACGAAGGGGGCGGAGCAGCCGTCGCTGCTTCGCCCCCTTCGTCGTGGGTGATGCTCAGTCCAGGTAGTCGCGCAGGACCTGGGAGCGGCTGGGGTGACGCAGCTTGCTCATTGTCTTCGACTCGATCTGGCGGATGCGCTCGCGGGTGACCCCGTAGACCTTGCCGATCTCGTCGAGGGTCTTCGGCTGGCCGTCGGTCAGGCCGAAGCGCATCGAGACCACACCGGCCTCCCGCTCGCTGAGGGTGTCCAGGACGCTGTGCAGCTGCTCCTGCAGGAGGGTGAAGCTGACCGCGTCGGCCGGCACGACCGCCTCGGAGTCCTCGATGAGGTCACCGAACTCGGAGTCGCCGTCCTCGCCGAGGGGTGTGTGCAGCGAGATCGGCTCGCGGCCGTACTTCTGGACCTCGACGACCTTCTCCGGGGTCATGTCCAGCTCCTTGGCCAGCTCCTCCGGGGTGGGCTCGCGGCCCAGGTCCTGCAGCATCTGGCGCTGCACGCGGGCGAGCTTGTTGATGACCTCGACCATGTGCACCGGGATGCGGATGGTGCGGGCCTGGTCGGCCATCGCGCGGGTGATGGCCTGGCGGATCCACCACGTCGCGTACGTGGAGAACTTGTAGCCCTTCGTGTAGTCGAACTTCTCGACGGCACGGATCAGCCCGAGGTTGCCCTCCTGGATGAGGTCGAGGAAGAGCATGCCGCGGCCGGTGTAGCGCTTGGCCAGCGAGACGACGAGACGCAGGTTGGCCTCGAGGAGGTGGTTCTTCGCGTTCTTGCCGTCCTGGGCGATCCACCACAGCTCGCGCTTGAACTTCATGTCGATCTTCTCGGCGGTGGCCAGCTTCTCCTCCGCGAAGAGACCGGCCTCGATCCGCTTGGCGAGCTCGACCTCCTGCTCGGCGTTGAGGAGGGCGACCTTGCCGATCTGCTTCAGGTAGTCCTTGACCGGGTCGGCGGTGGCGCCGGCGGTGACGACCTGCTGCGCAGGGGCATCACCCTCGTCATCGTTGCTGATGACGAAGCCGCCCTTCTCGTCGGCCTCCTGCTCCTTCTTGGACTTCTCCTTCGGGTCCTCACCCAGGACCTCGTCCTCGCCCTCCTCGGGCTCCTCGGCCGTGGTGGTCGTCGGGTTGGCGGCGGCGCTCTTGGCGGCGGCCTTCTTGGCGGCGGCCTGCTTGGCGGGCGCGACCTTCTTCGCCGGCGCGGCAGCGGCGGCCGCGCTCGTCTTGGTGGCGGCCGTCTTCTTCGCCGTCGTCTTCTTCGCGGCGGTCTTCTTCGTCGCGGCCTTCTTGGTCGACTCCGCCTTCTTCGGCGCGGTCTTCTTCTCCGCGGCCTTCGCGGCCTCCGGGGCCTCCGGCGTCTCCGCCGCCGCAGCGGTGGACTTCGCGGCGGACTTCTTGGCCGTGGACTTCGTGCTCGCGGCAGCCTTCTTCGCCGGCGTGGCCTTCTTCTCCGACGTCTCCGACGTCGAGGCAGCCGCGGCCTTCTTCGCGGGGGCCTTCTTGGCCGTCTTCTTCGCGGCTATGGACTTTGGCACCTGAACCTCAATTCCCTGGTCGTCGAGCGCACGCAAGACGGCCTTTCCCCGGCTGGGGCTGATCTTGGCTTCGCTGAATGCAACCTGCAGCTGGTCTGGCGTGACCAGCCCTGCGGTATGTCCTTGGCGCACCAGCTCCTGGAGCGCTGAGTGCGAGAACTCCTTGGGGAGGGAGCCCTGCGCCCCGTCGAACCGTGGGGACACAGCAGTCACCAACAACCTTTCGTCACGGTGGATTCCGCCGGGGCATCGTGGAGGTGGCGTGTCCCCGGTGTCCCGACTCGCCCGCACGCTGCGCGATGGGCTGTGTCCCCATTATAAATCCTTGCCGTCCGGCACAGGTACCCGAGGGTGGCCCGAGGTGCACGAAACCGGGGCGCGTCCCCTGCAGAGGGAGCGCCCCGGTGTCGCTGGTGTGCGGTCCTCAGCGGGCGTCCGCCTTGACCGCGAGCACGTCGCAGGGTGCGTCGAGCAGGACTCGCTGCGCGTTGGACCCGAGGATCAGCTTGCCGACCGGGGTGCGGCGACGCAGCCCGATGACGATCAGCGAGGCATCGGTCTCCTCCGCGACGGCGATGAGGTCCTCGGCCGGCTCCTTGCCGCGCACGAGCCCGCGGACATCGCCCTTGACGCCGGCATCCTCGAGACGGGCTGCCACCCGGCGCAGGTCGCTGTCGTTCTTGCGGGCGGCGTCACCGCTGAGGCTGGCACCGCCACGATCGGAGTGGATGACGGTCAGCTGCTCGTCGCGCAGCTTGCACTCCTCGAAGGCCCGCTCCAGCGCGGCCTCGCCTTCCTTGGTCGACACGTACCCCACGACGATCATCTGTGCTCCTCAAGACGACTTGCTGATGGAAGACCTAGGTCGAACGCTACACCGCGACCGCGTGACGTGTCTCACGAATGCGTTGGCGTGGCGACGATTTCGCAGGGCACGCCTCAGCGGGGTGGCGGCACGACGACGGAGCGCAGCAGGTCGGCGACCTGGTCGCCCTCCGTGAGGAATCCGTCGTGGCCGACGAGGGAGCTGATCGTCACCAGCTCGGCCCCCGGCTTGGCCTCGGCGAGCTCCTCGGACAGCCGCGGCGGGTAGAGCCGGTCGGAGTCGACCGGTACCACGACGAGACGACCGGCGAAGGGGGCGAGTGCCTCGCGCAGGCCACCCCGCCCACGAGCGATGTCGTGGGAGTTCATCGCCTCCGACAGCACCGCGTAGGAGTTGGCATCGAAGCGGGCGGCGAGCTTGCCGCCGTGGTGGTCGAGATAGCTCTCGACGGTGTACCGCGGTCGGCCGTTGGGCCCGACCGGCTCGTCCTGGACCTCGCGGTCGAAGCGCTGGTGCAGCTCGGGCTCGCTGCGGTAGGTGATGTGCGCGATGCGCCGGGCGATGCCCAGGCCGGCCTCGGGACCCTGCGGGTTGTCGTAGTAGTCGCCGCCGGCGAACCAGGGGTCGTTGCGGATGGCGAGGATCTGCGCCTGGCTCCACCCGATCTGCTCGGCCGTGGCGTAACCGCTCGTCGCGAGCGCCACCGCGGCGGCGACCCGGTCGGGGAAGCTCGCGACCCACTCGAGGGTGCGCATGCCGCCCATGGACCCACCGATGACGGACTGCCACGTGTGGATGCCCAGCTCGTCGGCCAGGCGCGCCTCGGCGGTGACCTGGTCACGGATCGTCACCCGGGGGAACCGGCTCCCCCACGGACGTCCGTCGGCGGAGCGGGCGCCGGGGCCCGTGCTGCCCTGGCAGCCGCCGAGGACGTTGATGGCGACGACGAAGTACTCGTCGCTGTCCAGGGGTGCGCCGGAGCCGATGAGGTCGGGCCACCAGCCCGCGGTGGGGTGGCCGGGACCGGCCGGGCCGACGACGTGGCTGTCCCCGGTGAGGGCGTGCTCGACGAGGATCGCGTTGTCACGGCGCTCGTTGAGCTCGCCCCACGTCTCGTACGCGAGGACCACGTCGGGCAGCCGGTCGCCGGACTCGAGATCGAGGTCACCGATGGTGACGAACTTCCGGCGGCCGGGGTGGTCTCCGTCGCGCCAGGAACCCGCAGTCGTGGGGGGCCTGGTGGTCACGCTCATGATGAGGTCTCCCGGGGCTCGCCTTGCCACACCCCTACGGTGCAGCCAGGTCATCACCCGGGGCACCCCGTCGCGAAGAGGGTTGCCGGCCAGCAAGCCGGGGCTTGACGCTGGCGCTCATGACCTGCCGACAACCATAGCCAGTGAAGCGACAAGGATCGAGCGGGGTCCGCACACCGGACCCTCCGGCGGGCCTCTCAGGCGGCCTCCCCCGACGCCCCCTCCCGGAGGGCACCGGCCCAGGGTCGCACCCCCGCGGAGAGCAACCGCAGCATCAGCTCGGCGAGCCGGTGGTCCGGCTCGATCTCCAGGGCCCGCTCCAGGCAGATGCCGGCGACCGTCCCGTCCCCCACCCACCAGGCCAGGTGGGCCACGAGGGTCAGGACGGGCGGCGTCGCCTCGGGTGGCAGCAACCGGCTCAGCTCGACCAGGCGCGAGCGCACGGCGAGCACCTCCTCGTGCCACCGCTCGGGAGAGACGTCGGCCGAGGCACGCGCCCGCTCCTCGTCGATCCCTGCCGCGACGTCCTCGACGGCGATGTCGACGTCGGGCACCCACGGGCACCACCGGGCGGCGAGCACCGCCGCAGCGGCCGGGGCGCCGCAGCTCTCGGCCATCGGCATGGCACCCGGGCAGAGGACGCCCAGGAGGGCGTCGCGCCAGACGACGTCCCGGAGCGAGGTCGCCACCCGGGCGAGCGCCTCGTCGCTGAAGACCGTGACGGCCATCGCCCGGGGTCGCGGGTCGAGGAGCTGTGCCCACCACGCGAGGACGTCCTCCCCACGGTCCAACCAGGAGGCAGGCGGGCCGGTCGGGCCACCACCGAAGGTGCGCGTGCTGCTGGGCGACCCGAGGGCTGCCAGGTGCAGGCCCACGGAGCGCGCGCGGTCCTCGTCCCGCCCCGGTAGCACTCCCTCAACGATGGCCGCACGGCTCGGCAGTGGCGCGACGCCGGCGTGCACGAAGGCCGCGACGGCGGGCACGTCCTCCGGCCGAGGCAGGGGCTGACCCTCCTCGGGGCAGCAGCTCTGGGCGCAGTCGGGTGAGTACCAGCGCCCGTCGCGCACCACGACGCGGTCGTGGACGCTGATCCCCTCGGCCGTCGCGGCCTCGAGCATCGCCTCGGACAAGGGGGCGGAGTCACCTGCACGGTCCTCGTGCGCGATGACCATCACCGCCGTCGCCGACTCGCGGGCGGCGATCGCCATCGCCTGCCCGGCGGCACCGCGGCAGTCCTCGGGGTCGCTGAGCAGGTCGTGGCGCTGGACGAGCCCGAGGCGTTTGCCGTGCAGGACGGTCACGACGACGGAGGGGCCGGGGTGGTAGCCGAGCTGGTACGGGAGCACCACGGCGAGCTCGGCGGGATTGCGGGGGCGAACTGTCGTTGTCATGCCCCGAATCTGCCGATGATCGTCGGTGCGGGGGGCGCCCCCTTCGCCGCCTGTGGGTAGTGCGTCGCACGCGGAAGAGCTTGTGGGTGGCGTCAGTCCGGGACGACGTGGGAGGGCACCGTCCGCCCCTCGGGCCGGTCCTGACCTCGCGCCCGCTGCCCGGCCCACGCGGTCGCGCCGCGCTCCCAGGCGATGAAGTCCTCCGTCTCACGCATGAGCGCGGTGGCGACCCACCCGATGACGAGGAGGTCGTCGACGAGCCCGAGCGCGAGGAGGAATCCCTCCGGGACGAGGTCGACCGGGGAGACGACGTACCCGACCCCCGCGAGCAGCATCATCAGCCGCGTCGACGTCAGGCCCGTGTACCGCCCGGAGCGCACGGCCCGGACCATGCGTGGGACGGCGCGCACGCGGGCCCACAGGCCCGGCGCACCGGGGGCGGTCGAGGCCTCGTGCATCGCGTGGGCGAGTCGGGCGGCTCGGTACGTGCTGGGGCCGATGGGCATCGGTCACCTCCGGGTGGTGGACACCACGCAGGCTACTCCTCAGGCGGTGGGACCCTCGATGCCCGGAGCGGCCTCCGCGGCGAACTCCGCGCGCACGTGGTCGGCCAGCTGATTGAGCAACCACACGTCCAGCCCCGCGCCGACGGCGCCACCGACGACCGGGACCGCCCTGCCGAAGCGGGAGAAGACCCCCTTCCCCGCCTGGCTGAGGATGCGGAAGCCGACGGCCTTGTTGACCACCATCAGGGCCGGTCCGGACAGCCGCTGCGTCGCGAAGGTCGCGAGGCGACCGCCCGGGGCGACCATCCCGGCCTTCGCCAGCAGGTCCTGGGCGTCGGCGCCGACGAGGCTGAGCAGCACGGCGGAGCGCACCTCCGGCCGCTGCAGGTCGTGGCCGCGCACGTGGGCGACGGCGGCGGCCATGCGCGTGGCGAGGACGTAGAAGCCGAGGACATTGGCGGGGAGCGCGACGAGCATCGTCGTGAAGCCGCCGAGGTTGGTCACGAAGCCGTGGGCGCCGGCGAGCTTGACGTGCCTGCCGACGATGTCGTCGATGGCCCTCTCGGCGTTGCCGCCGGCCCGGAGCAGCGCGGTCTCCGCCACCGAGACGGCGGAGTCGAAGGGGCCGCGGCCGTCGATGCCGACGTCGAGCAGGTTCTGCACGAGCGTGACGACCGTCCCCGACGAGGCCTGCGGGTCCTGGGCCTGCTCGAGGGCGGATCGCGTGTCCCGGGACGCGTGCCTGCCCCGACCGCGGCCGAACATGTCCGTGATGAAGCCCATGTGACGCCCTTCGTGTGTGGTGCGACCGGTGGTCCGGTCCCGATCCTGCCACGCCGCCGGCGCCGGGGACGTGCGTGGGCAGGAGTGTCGGCCCACGCCGGTAGCCTCGCTGCCCGTGGAGGATCTCGGGGCCGTCGTGGTCGGCGTGGACGGTGTCGGCGCCGTGCTGCCGCCGCACTCCCCTGCCGTGCCCACCACGGACGTCGAGGCGCTCGTCGCCGCGCTGGACCCGACCGTGCGCTGGGTCACCTGGTCGGCCGACGCCGTCGCCGCGGCCATCCGCGCCGGTGCCCGCCTCGACCGCACGTGGGACGTCGCCGAGGTGCACCGACTCACCCACGGCGGCTGGGCCGCCGGACCCGAGCTGGCCTGGGCGGCGGTCCACGGCCTCGACCCGCACGAGGTGCCCAGCGCGCCCACCGGGGACCTGTTCGACCTGCTCTCCGAGGAGCTGCCCGCGGAGGACCTCGTCCGCCCGGACGGTCACCTGCGCGCGGACGCCGTCTCCGGTGCGTGGTTGACGACGCCGGAGCGCTGCGCGGCCTTCGCGGACGCGGCCCGGCAGGTCGCCCACCACCAGCGCGAAGGGAGGTCGGCCGCCGGTCCCCGGGCGCTCGCCACGGCGTACGCCGAGTCGGCGGCCGCGGTCCTGTGCGTCGAGCTCGAGACCGCCGGCCTGCCCATCGACCGCGCGGCAGCGAGCCACCTGGTCACCGAGGCGGCCGGCCCGGAGCCGCACGACGTGGCCGAGGAACTCGAGTCCCGGCGGGTGCGTGACGCCCCGGTCCTCGCGGCGCTGCCCGGCACGGGTCACGTCGACCTGCGCAACCCCGCCCAGGTGAAGTCGATGCTCGCCCGCGCCGGGGTGGACGTGCCGTCGACGCGCAAGTGGGTCCTCGAGGCGCAGGTCCATGCCCATCCGCTCGTCCCGGCGCTGCTCGAGTGGCGCCGGAAGGAGCGGATCGCCACGACCTACGGCTGGCGGTGGCTGCGCGAGCACGTCGGCGCCGACGACCGGCTGCGCGGCGCCTGGGAGGCCTGCGACGGCGCGGCCGGCCGGATGACCGCGCAGGCCGGGCTGCACAACCTGCCGGCCGAGCTGCGCCCTGCGGTGGCGGCCGACGACGGCTGGGTCTTCGTCCGCGCCGACCTCGGGCAGGTCGAGCCGCGGGTGCTCGCCGCCGTCTCGGGCGACCGGGCCTTCGCGGCCGCGACCCGCGCGGACGACCTCTACGCCCCGGTGGCGGCGCGGCTCGGGGTGGAGCGCTCGGTGGCGAAGATCGCGGTCCTCGCGGCCATGTACGGCCAGCGCTCCGGCCCGGCGGCCGAGGCGCTGCGCGGGCTGGAGCGGGAGTACCCCGTGGCGATGGCGCACCTGCAGCGCGCCCAGGACGCGGGCCGGCGCGGGGAGCCGGTGGTGACCTTCGGCGGCCGGCTCGTGCGCACCGACGTCCCCGGCGGCGAGGACCAGGATGCCGTGTCCTCGGCACGCGGGCGCTTCGCGCGCAACGCCGTGATCCAGGGGTCGGCGGCCGAGCTCTTCAAGGCCTGGGCCGCGACCGTGCGGGTGGCGGTGCGCCCCCTTCGCTCCCGGATCGTGCTGTGCCTGCACGACGAGCTGCTCGTCCACGTGCCACAGGAGCACGCCGAGGAGGCCGCCGCCGCGGTCGACCGGGCGCTCACGGATGCGGCGCGGCGCTGGCTCGGGGGCGAGCAGGTGCGCTTCGTCGCCGACACCTCGATCGTGCGTCGGTGGTCCGAGGCGAAATGATCACCGCGGCGCCTCCTTCGCACCCTTGTGCGGCATCGGTCGCCGGAGGAGGATCTGTCCATGGGGACTCACCGGAGAGGTGCCTGGACACCCGGGGTGGCCACAGCTGACGCCGACGAGTTCGGGCTCGGGTCGCTGCGGGCCATCGCGGTCCTCGGTGCGATCGCGGGTGTGGCGCTCGTGGTCGACATCGCGATCATCACGATCACCAACTCGCACATCGAGCCGCTCGACTCGATCCTGTTCTTCATCGGTCTCGGCGCGATGGTCCTGACCCTGGCCGCGGTGGCCGTGCACGTGGGCGCCGGGCACGAGGGGGCGGCACGGGTGGGCTACACCGTGCTCGCGTTCATCGCCGTCACCCTGGTCGGCGCCACGATCTCGTTCGTCGCCGACGCCGCTGGGCGCCGCGTGTTCTCACCCGACAACATCGGACTGCACGGCGAGTGGAGCTTCTTCAGCGTCGCCCTGTGCCTGCTCGCCCTGTCCGTCTGGGCAGCACGACGGGGCGGTGCCGGCCGAGCAGCCGGCACCTGAGCAGGCGCGTACCGCCTCCGTCTACTTGGAGTCGGAGGAGTCGTCCCGGGTGCGCAGGAAGTCCTCGAACTCCGCGCCGAGCTGGTCCGCCGACGGCAGGTCCTGGCCCTCCCCGGCGAGCAGGCTGGGCCGCTCGAGACCACGCAGGTGCACGTCGTACTGGCGCTCGAGCGCCTGGACGGCCTCGCGGACCTCGTCGTTCTCCTCCACCTCGCGCTCGATCTGCAGCCGGCCCTCGCGGGCGGCCTCGGCGAGCGCGTCGTTGGCCAGGTTGAGGCCGGTGACGTCGACGACGGCGTTGAGCGCGGTCAGCGCGGCGTCGTGGAAGGTCGACTGCGCGAGGTAGTGCGGCACGTGCAGGCTGAACCCGACGGCGTCGCGGTCGGACTCCCCCAGCCGCATCTCGAGCAGCGCGGCGAGGCTCGCGGGCACCTGGACGGTGCCGAAGACCGGCTTGTGCTCGCCGATGAGGCGCTCGTTGCTGCCGTGGACGGTCATGCCGACGGGGCGGGAGTGCGGCACGGCCATGGGGATGCCGTGGGCGTGCACCACCAGGGAGATGCCGACCTCGTCCATGAGCGTCGTCACGGCGGAGATCACCGCCTCCCACCGGTAGTCCGGCTCCGGCCCGGCGAGGATGTAGTAGCTCTGCCCGTCCCGGTCGGTCAGGTGGTAGAGCAGCATCGACGGGTCGTTGTAGTCGGTGTACCGGTTGGCGTCGAAGGTGATGACCGGCCGGCGCGAGCGGTAGTCCACGAGGGAGTCGACGTCGAACGACGCGACGACGGTCGGCTCGCTGACCTCCAGCAGGTGGTCGACGAGCAGGCGCTGGGCCATCCCGGCGTCGAAGAAGCCGTCGAAGGCGACGATCATCGGCCCCGGCTCCAGGGCCGCGGGGTCGGTGTCGACCTCGTAACGGTAGAGGCGCTCGGCCACGTCAGTTCCTCCTTGTCGGTTCAGCACTCATTGTGTCAACGACCCGGGTGGTCGGCCCATTCCCCGCGCCGATGGTCCGGCAACCAGTCGACCCGGTCACTCCCGGGGCACCGCGGCGATGGCGGCGCGCACGCGCTTGGCGGAGACCGAGTGGGCGGTCCCGAGGGGCTGGGCGAAGAGGGAGACCCGCAGCTCCTCGATCATCCAGCCGATGTCGACGACGTCCTGCGCTCGGCGGCGAAGGGGGCTGAGCGCGTCGAGCAGGTCGGCGTAGGCGGACTCCACCGAGTCGATCGCCTCCTGGTGACCGGCGTCGCGGCGCGGGTTCTCCGCGGCGCGCTCCAGGCGCACGAGGATCCCGCGCAGGTAGCGGCGCAGGTCGGGCAGCTTCGCCACGCCGGTGTCGGCGATGAAGCCGGGGCGGACGAGCCCGTCGAGCTGGGCGCGGGCATCGGCGACGGTCACCGACAGCGCGGGGGCGGTCATCCGCTCCAGCAGGCGCAGCACCTCGCTGCGCTGGGCGAGCACCGGCTCGACCTCGGCGACGATCGACAGCACCCGTTGGGCGACGTGCGTGCGGGTGGCCTTCAGGGCCTCCTCGAAGGCCGCGGCGGTGCGCACCGGCCCGTCGACGTGCTGGGTGACGATGTCGTCGACGGCCGCGGCGAGGGCGTCCTCGAGGAGCTTCGGGACGGAGCCGTGCGGGTTGTCCGCGAGCGCGAGCTTCTGCTCGTTGGTCAGTCGGGCGAGGACGCGCTTCCACGGCGGGCTCGTGCCCAGCAGGAGGAGGCGACGCACGCCGTCGCGGTGGGCGGCGCGGGCCTGCTGCTCGTCCGGCAGGACGCGCAGGGCGGCCGAACCCCCTTCGTCCACGAGGGCGGGGTAGCCGACCACGGTGTGCTTGCCCGCCTTCGTGGTGAAGGTGTCCGGGAGGTCCTCGATGTCCCACCCGGTCAGGCCGGTGCGCTCGATGGAGGCGCCGGCGCGCGACATGCGCTGCTGCAGGTGGCCGGCCATCTGCTCGGCGAGCTCGGTGAGGTCCTTGCCCCGGCCGAGGCGCCGGCGGCGCTGGTCCTCGACGGCGAAGGTCACCCGCAGGTGGTCGGGGACCTTCGACCAGTCCCACTCCCCCTCGTCGATGCGCAGCCCGGCCCGGCGCCCGAGGACGGTCGACAGCTGGCTGGTGATCGACGTGCCGGCGTCCGGGTCGAGCTCGGCCAGAGCGGCGCGGGCGTGGTCGGGGGCGGGCACGAGGTGGCGGCGGGTGGCCTTGGGCAGGGACTTGATCAGGGCGGCGACGAGCTCCGCGCGCAGCCCGGGCACCTGCCAGTCGAAGCCGGCCGGGGTCAGCTGGTTGAGCACGTCGACGGGCACGTGGACGGTTACCCCGTCGTCCTCCCGGCCGGGCTCGAACTGGTAGGTGACCGCGAGCTCGATGCCGTCGCTGCGCCAGCGCTTCGGGTAGTCGCTCGTGCTCACCGCCTCGGCGCCGGTACGGGTGAGGCGCTCCTCGGTGAGGGTGAGCAGCTCGGGCTGCTCGTGCCGGGCCTTCTTCCACCACGAGTCGAAGTGCGCCCCGGAAACGACCTCCGCCGGCACCCGCTCGTCGTAGAACTCGACGATGTCCTCCTCGTCGACGAGGAGGTCACGGCGGCGGGCCCGCTCCTCGAGCTGCTCGAGGCGCCGCACGAGCCGGCGGTTGGCAGTGAGGAAGTCGTGCCGGCCGTCCCAGTCGCCCTCGACGAGCGCGTGCCGGATGAACAGCTCACGGCTGACGACCGGGTCGATCTTCCCGTAGGAGACGGGCCGGCCGACGACGAGCGGGACGCCGAAGAGGGTCACCCGCTCGGTCGCGAGCACCGAGGCGGCCTTCTTGCTCCAGCGCGGCTCGGAGTAGGTCCGCTTGACCAGGTGGGCACCGGCTCGCTCGGCCCAGACCGGGTCGATCCGCGCGGTGGAGCGGGCCCACAGCCGCGAGGTCTCGACGAGCTCCCCCGCCATGACGAAGGGGGGTTGCCGCCGGAAGTTCGTCGTGCCCGGCTGGATGGAGAAGCGGGCGCCGCGGGCGCCGAGGTAGTCGCGCTTGTCCTCGTCCCGCAGACCGATGTGGCTGAGCAGGCCGGTCAGCAGGGCCTGGTGGATCGTGTCCCAGTCCGGGTCGGCGTCGCGGGCGGCGGTGCGCTGGCGGGTGTCGAGCTTCTGCTGCTTGGCGGCCCGCTTGAGCTGGGCGTGCAGGTCCTGCCACTCGCGGATGCGCAGGTAGTGCAGGTACTCGCGCTTGCACATCCGGCGAAAGGCGCTGCCGGACAACGCCTTCTGCTGGTCCTTGAGATAGGTCCACAGGTGCCACCAGCCGGCGAAGTCCGAGCCCTCCTGGCGGAAGCGCGCGTGCTGCTGGTCGGCCTGCGAGCGCTTGTCGACCGGGCGCTCGCGCGGGTCCTGGATCGACATCGCGGCGACGATGACGAGCACCTCGGTGGTGCACCCGAGGCGGTCGGCCTCGATGAGCATCCGACCCAGGCGCGGGTCGACGGGCAGGCGGGCGAGCGTCTTCCCGGTCGGCGTGAGGCGCCGGCCACCGCCGCGACGCCCGCGGCGGTCCCCCTTCGCGCTCTTGGCTGCCGCGGTCACCGTGCCCTCGGTGTCGAAGGCCTGCAGCTCCTGCAGCAGGCGCACGCCGTCGGTGATCTGGCGGGCGTCCGGGGGCTCGACGAAGGGGAAGCGCGCGACGTCCCCGAGGCCGAGGGAGGTCATCTGCAGGATGACGCTGGCGAGGTTGGTGCGCAGGATCTCGGGGTCGGTGAACTCCGGGCGCGACTCGAAGTCCTCCTGCGAGTACAGCCGCACGCAGATGCCCTCGGCGATGCGCCCGCAGCGGCCGGCGCGCTGGTTGGCCGAGGCCTGGGAGACGCGCTCGATCGGCAGACGCTGGACCTTGGTGCGCTGGGAGTAGCGCGAGATGCGGGCGGTGCCGACGTCGATGACGTAGCGGATGCCGGGGACGGTCAGCGAGGTCTCGGCGACGTTGGTGGCCAGCACGATCCGGCGTCCGGCGTGCGAGGAGAAGACGCGGTGCTGCTCGGCGGCGGACAGGCGCGCGTAGAGCGGGACGATCTCGGTGTCGGGCAGCCGCATCGAGGTCAGGGCCTCCTGCGCGTCACGGATCTCCCGCTCGCCCGACAGGAAGACGAGCACGTCGCGCGGGCCGCCCGGATCGGGCTCCGTCCACAGCTCCTCGACCGCTCTGCAGATGCCGGTGACCTGGTCGGAGTCGCCGCCGCTCTTCTCGCCGTCGTCACCGTCCTTCTCGGGGTCCTCGAGCGGGCGGTAGCGGACCTCGACCGGGTAGGTGCGGCCGGAGACCTCGATGATCGGTGCGGGCTCGCCGCTCGCGTCGGCGAAGTGGGCAGCGAAGCGCTCCGGGTCGATCGTCGCCGAGGTGATGATGACCTTCAGGTCGGGTCGGCGCGGGAGGAGCTGCTTGAGGTAGCCGAGGATGAAGTCGATGTTCAGGGACCGCTCGTGGGCCTCGTCGATGATGATCGTGTCGTAGCGGCGCAGCTCCCGGTCGCGCTGCATCTCGTTGAGCAGGATGCCGTCGGTCATGACCTTCACCGCGGTGGCGTCGCTGCTGTGGTCGGCGAAGCGCACCTGGTAGCCGATCAGCTCCCCGAGCTCGACCTGCATCTCGTCCGCGATCCTCTCGGCGACCGAGCGCGCGGCGATGCGGCGGGGCTGGGTGTGCCCGATCTGGCCGGTCGTGCCGCGCCCGACCTCGAGGGCGATCTTCGGCAGCTGGGTGGTCTTGCCGGAGCCGGTCTCCCCCGCGACGATGACGACCTGGTGCTCCTGCAGCGCCTGCGCGATGTCGTCCTTGCGGGCGACGACCGGCAGCTCCTCCGCGTAGTGCAGGTCCGCCGCCGCGACGGGTTCACGGACAGGGGCGGTCATGGTCAGCACGATATCTTCCACCTCGATCCCCGCCCCACGGTCCCTGAGGAGCTTGCGAAGCAAGCGTCTCGAAGGGACGTCAGAAGTCGATCGTCCCGACCGGGCCGACCGCGGTGCGCAGGGCGGCGTCGAGCTCGGCCACCGCACCGGGGCGGTGCTCGGCGACGAAGCCGGCCGCGGTCCGTGCCGCGAGGGTCTGCCCGCCGAGCCAGACCGCGCCGAGGTCGCCGATGTCGAGGGTCACGTCCGGCGTGGCGTCGGTGCGGCTCACGGCGCCGGTGCCGCCGGTGGCGGTCCAGCGCCAGCTGCCGGCGTTGTCCGGGAGGATCGCGTCGCGCACCCCGACGACGAGCTCCACGTCCGCGGCGTGACCGCGCTCAGTGACGGCGGCCGGCAGGTCGACCAGGCGCAGCCAGAGGTTGTCGGTCGTGCCGCTGCCACCGACGGACCGCGGCGACGGCAGCCACAGGGCGAGGACGTCGTCGGGGGCGACCCAGTACTCGGTGGTGGCCATGAGGTCGATGTTGACCAGACGCTCGGCGAGCGCCAGTCGGGCACCCGCGTCCGCGGAGAGGAGGAAGAAGACGCCGACGGTGCCGGCGGGGGTGCCGCTGGTCCACTTCGGCGAGCGGTGGAAGTGGGCGACGCCGACGTCCCGCCCGTCCCGGGTGGCCCACACCAGACGTGCGGGCTCGCGGCTCCCCCGGCTCTCGGGGTGGTCGACGAGGAGCCGCTCGCTGTCCTGCGCGCTGCGCACGACGTGTCCGGCGCCGGTGCGGGCGCACTCCCTGGCCAGCTCGTGCCAGCGCCTGCCCTGGTTGTGGCTCGCGGTCGTCGTGCGCAGGGTCGTCGCGTCCGCGAGCGCCCGCACGGCCGGTGGGGCGGCGAAGGTCGTCCCCCGCGAGAAGGAGGACATCATCGTCGAGCTCGCGACGCCGTAGCCGAAGCGGCCGTAGATCCCCGGCTCGGAGGCCTTGAGGACGCTGATCGCACGACCCTGCTCGTGGCGCGTCCAGTGCAGGTGCTCACGGATGAGCGCGGTGAGCACACCCCGGCGCCGGTGGTCGGGGTGCACCCCGACCCAGGTCAGGCCCTCGACCGGACGAAGGGAGGCGATGTCACCGTCGGGGATCGACAGCTCGACGTCCCAGGACGCGGCGATGCCGGCGTCCTCACCGTCGGCCCGGGCGATCGACGCCGCCCTGGTCGGGGTGTCGGCGAGCGCGGCCTCGCGCGGGGTGCGCAGGTCGTCGGCCCAGACGAGCTGGTCGAGGTCCAGGACCGCCTCGGCCCCGGCCGGGTCCTGCGGGTCGATCCGGTGGACGGTCACGCGAGAGGTCATGCGCTCGATCCTCCACCGGTCGGACGCAGGGGCGCAACGGATTTCAGCGCGATGCCTTCTCCCGGGCCTCGCGCCGGTCCCTGCGCGCGTCCGTACTGGCGAGGGGCTTGAGCAGGCCTGCCGTCGTGCGCGCAGATCGGACGGTGCCGTCGACCGTGTCCGCCGCGGCGACCGAGTACCTCAGGATGTGTGCCCCCTTCGTCACGTGGCCGGCCCCCGCGATGGCTGCCCAGTCGGAGGTCATGTCGCTGATCAGGCGGGTCCCGGTGGCGTGCTCGAAGCCATCCTGCGCGAGGTGCTTGGCGCGCACACCGGCCTGGGTCGTCGTCTGCCTGACCCTGGTCCCGGCCTTGTGCCGCAGGCGCTTCGTCCCGCTCCCGGCCACTCCGACGGTATTGCCGTGGCGTGCCTTCGCCGCGGCGGTCTCGCTCGCGCGGCTCGCCCTCCGGGCGGCATCGTCGGCCTTGGCACCGGCACCCATGGGGGTCTTCACCACGTTGAAGAGGGTCTCTCGTGCGGCCTTCGCCGCGCCCGCGTAACTGCCCTGGCCGTAGAAGGCACGCAGACCGAGCTTGCCGATCGGGTCGCCGAACTGCAGCAGTGCGAGCAGGCGCAGATGCGGCACGAAGTCCGTGAGGACGTTGTCGACGGTCCGGCTCTGACCGAGATCACTCAACCCCTCGAAGAAGTCGTAGCCCCACGGGTCGCTCGCATCGGCCCCGATGTCGTCCAGACGCCGGGCGACGGTCTCCTCGTCGAGTGTCGCCTGCTCGCCCTCGCGCTCGTAGCGCCGCTTGGCGAGCTCCCGCTCGTCGGCCGCGTCGCGCCACTGCCGGTCCACCTGCGCGTACCGCGGGTCCTCGGGCGACAGGTGCGCCAGCTGGGCCTCGAGTGCGTCCGAGGTCGCCACGTGCTCCTCGTAGGCCGCGCGCTCGATGCGCATGACGCGTTGGGACTAGGCGAGCAGGTCCGCGTAGGACTCGATCACCTGCGCCGCGTCGGACAGCGTGCTCGCGAGCCGGTGCAGGGTCTGCGGGCACTCGTCCACCCGCGAGGCGAAGGTGACGCCGGACGGCGACTCCCACACCCCCTTCGTCGAGACCTCGTGCAGCCGCGCGGCCGCCTCCCACATCGCGTCGGCCCGGGCTCGCAGGCTCCACGCCCGGGCGCGCAGGAGGGCCGGGTCCCCCAACTCGGTGTGGAACATCCGCAACGCCATCAGGAGCCGCCCCGGAAGCGCAGGTCGACCTGCTGCTCGGTGCTGATGAAGCACCCGCCGGCGTGCCGAGCCAGGTCCCGCAGCGCCCGCAGCGTGCCGCACACCTCGACCCGGACCAGCTCCCGGTCGCCGAGGACGCCGTCCAGGGCCCGCTCGCCCGTGCCGGAGGGGAACCCGTACACGGCCGTCTCCGCGGTCCGCGCCGCGGCATCCTCGAGTCCGTCTGCGATGTCCCCGAGCCGCTCCCCGAGGCGGGCGATGCCCTCGCCGTCGATCGAGATCCCGTCGTCACCCATGCGGACACCGTAGGGAAGAACGCCGCGGGGCCCGTGGAGTTCTCCACAGGCCCCGCGGGGTGATGTATCGAGGTCAGGCCTTGGCGGCGGCGAACCCCTGCTCGAGGTCGGCGATGATGTCGTCGGCGTTCTCCAGGCCGACCGAGAGGCGCACCAGGCCGGGAGTGACGCCGGCGGCGAGGCGGTCCTCGTCCGGACCCTGCGAGTGGGTCGTCGACGCGGGGTGGATCACGAGCGAGCGCACGTCACCGATGTTGGCCAGGTGGCTGTGCAGCTCCAGGCCCTCGACGAACTTCTTGCCCGCCTCGAGGCCGCCGCTGATCTCGAAGGACAGGATGGAGCCGGCGCCCTTGGGGGTGTACTTCTGCGCGGTCTCGTGGCTGGCGCTGCTCGGCAGCGAGGCCCACGTGACCTTCTCGACCTGCGCGTGGCCACCGAGGTAGTCGGCGACCTTGTGGGCGTTGTCCAGGTGGCGGTCCATGCGCAGGCTGAGCGTCTCGATGCCCTGTCCGATGAGGAAGGCGTTGAACGGCGAGACGGCCGGGCCGAGGTCGCGCAGCAGCTGCACCCGCGCCTTGAGGATGAAGGAGAGGTTGGCCCCCATGGCGCCATTCACGCCGAGGTCCGGGCCGAAGCGCAGGCCGTGGTAGCTCGGGTCGGGCTCGTTGTAGTTGGGGAACTTCTCCGGGTCGGCGGCGTAGTCGAACTTCCCGGCGTCGACGATCACGCCGGCGATCGAGGTGCCGTGGCCCCCGAGGAACTTCGTCGCGGAGTGCACGACGACGTCGGCGCCGTGCTCGATCGGACGCAGCACGTAGGGGGTGGCGATCGTGTTGTCCACGACCAGCGGGACCCCGGCCTCGTGCGCGACGTCGGCGATGCCGGCGATGTCGAGGACGACGTCCTTCGGGTTGCCGATGGTCTCCCCGAAGAAGGCCTTCGTGTTCGGCCGGACCGCGGCCTTCCACTCCTGCAGGTCGCTCGGGTCCTCCACGAGGGTGACCTCGATGCCGTACTTCGGCAGCGTGTACTGGAAGAGGTTGACCGTGCCGCCGTAGAGCGCGGCGCTGGCGACGATGTGGTCACCGGCCTCGGCGATGTTCATCAGCGCGAGGCTGGTCGCGGACATGCCCGAGGCGGTCATCAGCGCCGCGACGCCACCCTCGAGCGCGGCGATCTTGTTCTCGACCGCGTCCTGGGTCGGGTTCATGATCCGCGTGTAGATGTTCCCGAGCTCCTTGAGGCCGAAGAGATTTGCCGCGTGCTCGGTGTCCTTGAAGACGTAGGACGTCGTCTGGTGGATCGGCAGCGCCCGCGAGCCGGTCGTCGGGTCGGGTGCCTGGCCGGCGTGGATCTGCTTGGTCTCGAAGTTCCACGTGGTCGGGTCGGACATGTCTGTGCTCCTGGTGTGGTGCGCGCTTGACCGTGACGGATTGCCACGGACCTGGTCGTCTCCCGGGGCACCCCACCGCGGAGGAGGGTTGCCGGCCAGCTAGCCGGGGCTGTGCGCTGGCACTCAAGACCTGCCCAGAGCATATGAGACGCCCCGTGGTCCGGCGGAGGGTGTCTCACCTCCCGGGCGAAGGGGGCGTCCCCCGTCAGTCCCCCGCGCCCCGGCGGGCCCGTCGCACCCTGCGGATCCACCACAGCCCGACGAAGGGGAGCACGAGCGGCGCGTAGGCATAGCCCGCTCCGTAGTGCGACCAGACCGTCTTGTCCGGGAAGAGCTCCGGCACGAGGTAGGACAGGGTGCCCACGGTGAGCACCCCGACGGCCTCGACGAGGATCGCCCCGGTGGCGACCCGGGCGCCGGTGCGTCCCCCCTTCGCCAGGGCCACGGTCGCGACGATGTAGATCACCGCCGCCAGCGCGGAGAGCACGTACGCCAGCGGCGCCCGGTCCAGGTACTGGGTCAGCTGCAGGACCGAGCGGCCGGTGGCGGCGAGCGCGAGCACGGCGTAGACGGCGACGACGACCCGGCCCGGGCCGGTGCCGGTCCGCACGTCAGGCGGGGCCATGGACGTCCCAGATCTGCAGGATGCGGTAGGCCATGACACCGACGGTGAAGGCGCCGGCGATGACGACCCCCATGGACCAGCGGGTCTTCTCCTTCAGCGCGATGAAGACGACTGCGGGCGGGATGAGCGGCAGCGTCAGCGCGTACGCGAGCATCGTCGCGCCCTGCCCGGTGCCGGTGACCCTGCCCTGCGCGATGGCGCTGGCGACGACGAGGACGAGCAGGGACAGCTCGACGACGGCGGTCACGAGCAGCATGGCGTCGTCGACGAGGCGGTTGATCAGCAGGTAGACCAGGGCCATCACCCCGAGCACGCCGACGGCCACGATCACGACAGTGGTCAAGGGCACAAGCACGGCGCAAGGTTACCGAGCGCCGGGACTGGGACGATCACGGCATGAGTTCGCGTCGCCTGACTGCCCACGAGCTGATCGACACGGTCGTCGACGAGGGCACCTTCGTCTCCTGGGACGAGTCCCTCGACCTCGACGGTCTGGACGAGGCGTACCTCGACACGCTCGACCGTGCCGCCGAGCGGGCCGGCACCGACGAGTCGGTGCTCACCGGCTCGGCCCGGATCCACGGCCACGACGCCGCGCTGATCGTCGGGGAGTTCCGCTTCCTCGCGGGCTCGATCGGCCGGGCGGCCGCCGGTCGGATCGTCGCCGCGATCCGGCGGGCCACGACCGAGCGCCTTCCCCTCATCGCCGCGACCGCCAGTGGTGGCACGCGCATGCAGGAGGGCACCCCGGCCTTCGTGACGATGGTCGACATCTCCGCGGCCGTCGTCGCGCACAAGGCGGCCGGCCTGCCCTACCTCGTCTACCTGCGCCACCCCACGACCGGCGGGGTCTTCGCCTCGTGGGGGTCCTTGGGGCACATGACGATCGCCGAGCCGGAGGCGCTCATCGGCTTCCTCGGGCCGGTCGTCTACGAGACGGTCAACGGGCAGCCCTTCCCCGAAGGGGTGCAGCTCGCGGAGAACCTCGTCGACAAGGGGATCGTCGACGCCGTGGTACCCACCGACCAGCTCGCCGGGATCGCCGCGCGCGCACTGACGCTGCTGTCCGCGACGACCGAGGGGCACACGCACCCGCAGGCGCGCGACGCCTCCCCGGGCTCCCCCGCGGCCGACGGGGAGGACCCGGTCTGGCGGGTCACCCCCTTCGTCTCCCGGCCGGAGCCGACCCAGGAGGAGGTCGACGCGCTCTGGTCGGCGATCACGGTGACGCGCCGGGACGACCGGCCCGGCGTGCGCGAGCTGCTGCGGTACGCCGCCGACGACGTCATCCCGCTCAACGGCACCGGCTACGGGGAGCTGGACAAGGGCGTGATGCTGGCGCTCGCGTCCTTCGGGGGCCGCTCGTGCGTGCTCGTCGGGCAGGACCGGCGCTACCAGGTCGCCGAGTCGATGGGCCCGGCCGCGCTGCGCGAGGCCCGCCGCGGGATGCGGATGGCCACCGAGCTCGGGCTGCCGCTCGTCACCGTCATCGACACCCCCGGTGCGGACCTCTCCCCCCACGCGGAGGAGGGCGCGCTGGCCGGCGAGATCGCCCGCTCGATCGCGGACATGACCTCGCTGACCGTCCCGAGCGTCTCGGTGCTGCTCGGTGAGGGCACCGGCGGGGGCGCCCTGGCGATGCTGCCCGCGCGGCGGGTCATCGCCTCGAGCAATGCCTGGCTGTCGCCGCTGCCGCCGGAGGGTGCGAGCGCGATCCTGTACAAGGACATCGACCACGCTCCCCTGCTCGCGGCCCGGCAGCGGGTGGGTGCGGCACAGATGCTGCAGGACGGGCTCGTCGACGTGATCGTCCCGGAGTCACCCGCCGCGCACGAGGACCCGGAGGGCTTCGCCTCGGGCATCGGCACCGCGATCACCGAGCAGATCAACGGGCAGCTCTAGCCCGCGGCCCGCAGCTCGTCCCACACCGGCATCTCGACGACGCCGTGCGCGGTGGCGAGGTAGGTGCCCAGCAGCGGCACCCCGTGCTCGCGGCAGGAGGCGATCGCTGCCTCGTGCCAGGCACGCGCCTCGTCGTCGGGCTGGAGTCCGCTGGGTCGACCGATCGCGATGACGATGCCGCCGAGCTCCTCGCCGAGATGACCGAGGAACGTATCGAGGAGCTCCCGGTGCAGCACGTGCGGCTCCGCGTCGAGGTCGGTGATCGCCACCGGTTGGAGCATGCGGTGGTTCTCGCCGCACAGCAGGATGCTCAGGCACCCGCCCTCGCGGTCGCTCTCGCGCACGACGAGGTCGACGACGTCAGGTGCGACGGTGGTGTCGGTCAGGGGTCGGGTGGGCCAGTCACCGGGCAGGTCTTCGAATGTCATGCCCTTCATCATGGCCACGTCGGGCGGAGCCGCCGCGAGCTTTTCCACAGAGCCCGTCGCGGCTCCTCCCTCGCACCTCGGGGCACGTTCACGATCAGCCGGCGGAGGTAGTGTGATGAGCGGCACGTCGTCCACCCACGGCGACGGCCGTCCGTGCCCCCACCCGAGCACCCAGGAGTCAACTTCCGTGGCACTCAGTGTCTTCGACCTCTTCTCGATCGGCATCGGCCCGTCGAGCTCGCACACCGTCGGCCCGATGCGGGCGGCGGTGACCTTCGGCGAGACCCTCCGCGACGAGGGCGTGCTCGACCAGGTGCGCCGGGTCAAGGGCGAGCTCTTCGGCTCGCTCGGCGCGACCGGCCACGGCCACGGCTCCAACACCGCCGTGCTGCTGGGGCTCTCGGGCGAGCGCCCCGAGGTGTGCGACCCGCGCTCGGTCACCGGGAAGCTGAGCCGGATCCGGGACTCGGGACGGCTCCCTCTCCTCGGTGAGCACGAGATCACCTTCGACGAGGCCGAGGACCTCGTGCTGCACCGGCGCAAGACCCTGCCGCTGCACCCCAACGGCATGACCTTCACCGCATGGGGCGAGGGCGAGGAGCCGATCAGCAGCCACACGTACTACTCCGTCGGTGGCGGCTTCGTCATCGGCGAGGACGCGTCCGGCTCGACGAAGGTCGTCGCCGACACGACCCCGGTCGCCCACCCCTTCACCACCGGTGACCAGCTGCTCGCGATCTGCGAGGAGACCGGGTTGTCCATCGCCCAGGTGATGCTGGAGAACGAGAAGTCCTGGCGCACCGAGGAGGAGGTGCGTGCCGAGCTGCTGCACATCTGGTCGGTGATGCAGGAGTGCATCGACAACGGCGTGCGCAGCGAGGGCGTGCTGCCCGGTGGCCTCAAGGTCCGCCGCCGCGCCCCCGAGCTCTCCCGCCGGCTGCGCGCCGAGGGCGCCAACAACGAGGACCCGCTCCGCGGCATGGACTGGCTGACGCTCTACGCCCTCGCGGTCAACGAGGAGAACGCCGCCGGTGGGCGCGTCGTCACCGCCCCGACCAACGGCGCGGCGGGCATCATCCCCGCGGTGCTGCGCTACTACGTCGACTTCGTGCCGGGCGCCGACGACGACGGCATCGTCCGCTTCCTGCTCACCGCGGCCGCGATCGGCGTGGTCTACAAGGAGAACGCCTCGATCTCCGGTGCCGAGGTCGGCTGCCAGGGCGAGGTCGGCTCGGCCTGCTCGATGGCCGCCGGGGCGATGGCCGCCGTCCTCGGCGGCTCGGCCGCCCAGGTGGAGAACGCCGCGGAGATCGGCATGGAGCACAACCTCGGTCTGACCTGCGACCCCGTCGGCGGGCTCGTGCAGATCCCGTGCATCGAGCGCAACGCGGTCGCCTCGGTGAAGGCGATCACGGCGGCGCGCACCGCCCTTCGCGGGGACGGCTCGCACGTCGTCTCCCTCGACAAGGTCGTCAAGACCATGCGGGAGACCGGTCGGGACATGAAGGTGAAGTACAAGGAGACCGCGCGCGGCGGGCTGGCCGTCAACGTCATCGAGTGCTGACGGCAGGCGACCGGGCTCAGCCGGGGTACCCGGCTCGCTGGTTGAACCGCACCGCGCCCTGGTAGGCATCGATCATCGACCAGATCCACGCACCGATGGCGATCGGGAGGCCGATGAAGCCGATGAGGATCCACCCGAGGCAGATGACCGCGACGAGGCCGCCGAGGTAGGCGCCGAGGAAGGCCAGACCCGGCCCGGTGTCGCCGTTGATCATCTGGCCGACGCCGGGGACGAAGAAGGACGCCAGCAGCGACAGCGCCGGCTCCTTGCGCGCGACCGGCATGCCGGCGAAGGGGGGCGCCTGGCTGCCGTAGGCACCCGGCTGGCCGTAGGGCGGTGGTGGCGGGACCTGCCCGTGCGGCGGCGTGCCCGGGGCCGGGATCTGCGGCACCGACGTGGAGTGCGTCCACCGCTGGCCGTCCCAGTAGCGGCGCTCCCCCTCGTGGTCGTACCAACCCGGCGCGTGCTCGTTCACGATCCCTACTCCCCTGTCTGCTGCGGTGCTGCCGTGACTGTATCCGCCGCATCGAGCAGGGTCGTGGCCACCTTCTCGCCCGCGTACGCGATGGTGGTCGGGTCGCCCACGACGACGAGTCGGTCGGTGGCCCGGGACAGGCCGACGTAGAGCCGCTCGCGGAAGCGCTCCCGTGTGCCGTCCTCGTTGATGCACAGCACGACGACGCGGCGCTCCATCCCCTTCGCCCCGAGGACGTGACCGAAGAAGACGTCCTCGTCCTCCCAGAAGGTGCGCCAGTACCCGGCCTGACCGAGGCTCTCCTGGCGTTCGACCTGCACGGGGTGGCGGTGGCCTGTGGTCAGGAGGGCGATGTGCCCTGGGTCCCACCCCTCGTCGAGGAGCAGGTCGACCTGGTCGTCGGCCCGACCGACGGCCTCCTCGGGGCTCGCGGGGATGAAGGTGACGGCGGGGCCGTCGCCTCCCTCGAGCCGCATCCGCAACGGTGCGAGTGGCTTGAAGACCTCGGCGATCTGCTTGGTGTTGCGCAGGTTGTGGTCGAGCACGAGGGGCACGAGCGGGACCGGTGGCCGGCCGAACCGGTTGAACAGGCGCTGGTTCTCGTCGCTGTAGATGAAGAGGCCGCCGTCGCTCTCGTCGGTCAGCGCGGCGATGAGTGGACGCCACCACGACTCGGCGAAGTCCTGCGCCTCGTCGACGACGAAGGAGTCGTAGCGCTCCCCCGGCGGCAGCTGCGCGGCGCGCTCGGCCATGAGCAGCGGGAGGGTCTCCTCCCAGTAGTCCGGGTCGTCGCGCGAGCCGGAGGGCAGTCCCCAGAGGTTGGCGAGGTCCTCGAAGGTGCCGACGAAGGCCGGACGCTGACGGTGCGGCCAGGTCGCGACCTCGCGCGCGAAGTGGGTGGCCAGGCCGATCGAGTAGCAGAGCAGGGCGACGCGCTCCGCGGTGCGGCCATCGCGTCCGGCCGCCAGCTGGCGGGCCTGGGTGAGGGCGAGGAGGGTCTTGCCGCTGCCGGCACCGCCGCGGATCTCCACGCGGCGCAGCAGTCGGGTGACGCGCAGGATCTGGCTCTGCTCCTCGCTCAGGCGGTCGGCGCGGTGAAGGCGCTCGTCGGCCTCGTCGGTGACGGACGGGACGGCGTCGGTGCCGCGCGCGCTGAGGATGTCGACGATCAGCGCGCAGTCGTCCTCGGTCGGGACACGGCGGTGGGTCTCGAAGCCGAGCGGGACGTCGGCCAGCCGGCGGGCGAGGTCATGCAGGTCCTCGCGGTCGTGGATCATCCACCGCGGGCAGTCGGGCAGGTCGAAGTCCAGACCGAGACCGACGAAGGGGGTGACGACCGCGTGCGCGAACCGCACCTTGCCCCGGGACGAGTTGGCCCAGCGGCGGTCGGACTCGACGTACTGCCGGATCGCATAGCGCGTGTCGCGCGCCTGGTCGACCGGGTGGATCGGCACCCTCTTGCCGTGCCGCATGGTGCTCCACTCACCGTCCTCGATCCGCACCTTGCCCCCCTTGACCTCCACGACGATGACCCCCGCGTCGGGCATGACGACGACGAGGTCGGCCTCGTGGTCCTTGCGGCTGTCGGTCAGGCGCAGGTTGGCGATGACCGTGTCCTCGGGGCGAAGGGAGTCCCGCAGCCTCTCCCACACGACTTGCTCGGACTCGGTCGTGAAGCGTGGGTCCTCGGGGATCAGCTGCGGTGCCATGTGTAGAACGTATCGACGGCCCACTGTCAGCACCCGCGCTAGAACCGTTGCGGACTACAACGAAACCCTTACATTCACCGCGAATACCGTGATTCAGAAGGGCACCACTTCCGGGAGGGAGGCGAAGACATCCACCTTGTCTTCGGTTGCCCCATCAACGGCCGACTCCAGCCAGTCGGTGTTCGCCCCCTCCCAAGGGGGCGAAGTGAGAGCCCCGGGGTCTCCCCCTTCGTCCTCGGTGTGTACCCACTGGGCGGGGAAGGTCACCGTGGAGACGCCGCCGGGGCTGATCCACTCGGTGGTGCCGTCGGGGTGGAGCACGTGAGTCCAGCGCTCGGAGTGCTTGAGCAGGTGGTGGTGGCGGCAGAGGCCGGAGAGGTTCCGCGGGGAGGACGGGCCCTCGGGCCACGGCCGCGCGTGGTCCAGGTCGGCCGCGGGCATCAGGGCACCTCGCCACGCCCGACGGTTGCAGCCCCACATCCGGCACACCTCGTCACGGGCAGCGACGAACTCACGCATCGAGTCGGTGACGACGTAGCGCGGGTTGGAGGTCTCGACGAGGGTGCCGGTGCGTGCGTCGAGGAGCGCTCGGGAGACCTTCGTCTCGAGGTTGCTGACGATGGCGGCCACGGCGTCCGGTGGGATGTAGCCGATCCCGGGGATGTCGCACCCACTGATCCACGAAGGAGGTCCGTCCGGGCCGAACGTGGTCGGCACCTGGGAGCTGACCGCGTCACCAGCCCACTCCTCCGCGAGCACCTCCACCGCGTCGGCTCCGTCGCCGGTGACGAGCCGGCCCTCGCGAGCAGTGGGGCCGTGCAGGTCCTGGCCCAGGCTTCCACGACCACCACCCCCTTCGCCCCCTTCGTAGGGGGCGAACGCGAGACGGGAGGCAGCGGAGGTGATGACTGGGATACCGACTCTGACCTGGGCGGTGACCTCGACCCCGCGCAGGGCGAGGTCGACCAGGCCCAACGCGCGGGCGGCTCCGGCGGTGAGGTCGGGGTCGTCCACGAGACGCTGCTTCGCGGCCTCGTCGATGGCGGACTTCAGGGCCAGTGCGAGCTCGCTGGGAAGGGTCCCGTGGAGATCGGTGGTGCCGACAGGGCCGGCGCTGAAGCGCGCATCCAGCTGCTCGCGGCGATTGCGCTTGCTCTCACCCCTCAGCAGGTCGGGCTGGACCCGTTGCAGGATGCGACGGCAGGCCTTGCGGATCTCGCGCTCCTCCAACTCGACGATGCGGATCGAGTCAGGTCGGCCGCGCATCGGTGCCATGAGGTGCGCGACCACCTCTGCCACGGCGTGGGGCTCGGCGAGGCGGGTCTCCTTGGCGACGACACCCATGGCCCGCTCCCTCAGTCGCCCGTCGGCGATGAGATCTGCGAGTTCGCGCAGGTCGGTGACCGCACGCGCCGCAAGGTCGCATCGACCCCTGGCTTCGTAGGTGCTCGCCCGCAAGGTGACACCGACGGCCTCGACGGCGAACTCCGCGACCTCACCCTCATCGAGGTGCACGGCGCGGTAGATCCCGTCCGGTCCGCGCTCCTCACCCCAGCGCACTGCCTGTCCGATCACCGAGAGCTCCAGGGCATCGGCTGCCCGTCTGAGCCGCTCCGTGGTCTCGAGGGCCCGCGTCAGAGTCTGCTCGTCGGCTCGCCTGCCGCGCGCGCTCACCCTCTCGCGGGCGTTACCCAGTCCTCGGAAGGACTCTTCCAGCATGGCCATCTCATCCTCGAACATGTGTACGAGTCTGTCAGTGGGGTATGACAGCGCTCCCGATCCCACGAAGGCTGGAGCAAGCCCTCACTTCCGCGTTATAGATGCCATCGTCGATGCGGACCCCGGTTCCTTTGACCTCGACGCCACCACGCCGGCGTCCGGCAGGACGAGGACGAGAGCGTGCCCGGTGAAGCGGAGGTCGGCGACGAACGTGCCCTCCGGGCGAAGGGAGTCACGCTATGCAGTGAGGCCGGAAGCCGCTCCCCCACGACCTGCTCGGACTCGGTCGTGAAGCGTGGGCGCCCTCCGGGATCAGCTGCGGTGCCCATGCACCGAACGTACCGACGCGCGTGCTGTCCGAGAAACGGATCCCTATGACGGGTGAAACTCGGCCACCCCTCACCCGTCGAGGTGCGAATCAATGCAGCGGGTGAACTTCGAGGCCCACCGTTCCCTGCGGGGATTGCTCAGCCACCGTCTCGAACGAAAGCCTCTCAGACGCTGGTCACGCCTGTTCGGGCCCCGGGTCGACCGGCGCGTAGTCGAACGGCCCGCCGAAGGACTGTGCCTTGTACTCGGCAAAGGGCATCTCTTCACCCATGAGGAAGCACTCCCATCGAGCCCAGTTGCGGCTCCACACGTGGTCCACAGCCCCCTCCTCGGTCTGCCGGTACCCGTGGCCCTCCTCTGGACGCCCCTCCTCCAGGGGGACCCAGAGACGCCCCGAAGGCACACCGCCAGTCAGTGTGCCGTCACTGGACGGGATCAGAGACTCGGCGTCAGGGACGCCGTGCACGTCATACGGCAACAAGTCCTGGATCTCGCGGTACTGCTCCCATGTGCAATCTAGGTCCAGTCGTTGGTCGAGCTCCTCGAACTCCTGACGTGCGGCGACCTCGAGTGCCTTTAGCCCCTCGCCAGCGCTGTCTCGCTGCCGGTGTAGTACTCGAAGGTGGCCCCGCGACCCGCACGGCCGCCACTGATGACCCAGATGTCCTGCATTATCTCTCCCCAGACCTACCTCGGCGGGCGCGTCCCGTCGATGAGATCAACTCTATGTGCGCCGTATGACAACACCTGGTGTTGGAACGACGCCCCCGCACAGATCGGGCGCCCGTACGGGTTCAGCACATGCGACCGCGTGGTCCGAGCCATCCACAGCCCAAACGGCCAACGGGTGTTGTCCCCCGTTTCGATCGCTCCTGCGTGGCGCCACCGCTCTCTAACCCCGACGCTATAGGCTTCCGCACGTGCCCGCCCCTCCGCCTGAAGTGACTCAGCCCGAGATCACGACCATCGACCTTTTTGCAGGCGCAGGGGGTCTGACCGAAGGCCTGAAGCAGGCAGGTCGTTTTCGACCCGTCGCCGCCGTGGAAATGGACCTCGCTGCGAGCGCAACGTTTGCGCAGAACCACGGGGACGTGGTTCACGTCGGCGACATCACCGAATGGGTCGACTCCGGAGAGGTTCCTGAAGCGGACGTCGTGGTGGGCGGCCCCCCGTGTCAAGGCTTCTCACGCCTGAACAGGTACCGGGAGGGCGATGAGAGGAACCTGCTGTGGCGCTATTACATGGAGACCGTCAGGCTCGCTAGGCCCAGATATTTCGTGCTCGAGAACGTCGCAGCCATGTTCAATACCCCGGAGTTCGCCATGCTGCAGGACGCCTTCACCAAGGGCGGCCTCCTCGAGGACTACACGATCGACGCGGACGTTCTGAATGCAGCTGACTTCGGGGCTGCACAGACGCGACGTCGAGCCATCGTTCTCGGCCGGCGTAGAGACCTCCCGGAGGTCGGATTGCCAGAGGCCACTCACGATCGCGATACCTGGGTACCTGCTGCGACGGTCTTCGACCGGACTTCTCCCCAGGTTCGCCGGACCGAGTTCGAAGAAGTGCGCACGCTGACCTTCCGCGATCAGGTACTCCCGGGGCCATACACGACGAGGGAGCTCCACATCACGCGCAAGTATGCGCAATTGAGTCTGGACCGGTTTCGAGCGATCCCACCGGGTGGCAATCGCTTCAGTCTGCCTGACGAACTCCTTTCGCCCTGCTGGCGGAAACACACCACTGGAGCTGGGGACGTCATGGGACGGATGCACCTAGACCGACCGTCCGTCACAGTTCGCACCGAGTTCTTCAAGCCAGAGAAGGGTCGCTACCTCCACCCCACCGCCAACCGAGCGATCACTCACAAGGAGGCAGCGCTACTGCAGGGCTTCCCGGACCACTACATCTGGATCGGCAGCAAGACACAGATCGCCCGTCAGATCGGAAACGCTGTCCCAGTACGACTTGGCGAGGCCATCGGCAGACAGATCGTAGCTGCCTCGAGCGGAGCCGAGCTGAGTACGACCCGTCGTCTCTTCTGACGCGAAATTCTCGTGGCCCGTAATGTTACTGAGTTGTAAAACTCCTAGCCACGCACTGTCGTAGGCGTATGCCACAGTGGCCTGACCGAAATCTTACGGAGGGCACGTGGCTGGTTGGCAAGGCATCGATGGCGATGTCGGGGCAGCGGTTCAACTTCAGAACAAGAGGCTTCTGGAAACCTATGAAGCGGACCCCCGAAGACTCGAAGAGGACGCCAACACAGAACGTTCGATTCACGAGGGCGCGTACGCGAAGCGCCAGCTCTTCGAACTGCTGCAGAACGCTGCCGACGCTATGCGCGGCACCGATGGCCGCTGCGAGGTCGTCCTGGCCGGTCGCACACTTTACGTCGCCAACTCCGGTGAGCCGTTGACCAAGGACGGCGTCGAAACGCTCATGGCCGCACACCTGTCCGCCAAGCGGGACGAACAGATCGGCCGATTCGGACTCGGGTTCAAATCCGTTCTAGCAGTGACCGACTCACCACGGATTTATAGCCGATCCGGCTCCCTCGGTTTCGACCGAAAGTGGTCTCGAGCCAGGCTGGCCGAACTCATCCCTGGGCAAAGTCACTACCCTGTGAGCAGGCTGGCCCAGCCACTGGATCCTTTCGCCGCACGTCGCGACGATCCGGTTCTGGATTCGTTGATGAAATGGGCTACGACCGTCATCGCTCTACCTCAGCTCATCCAGCCCGACTTGATAGCGTCTAGCATGAAAGTCTTTCCCAAGGAGTTCTTGCTCTTCTCGCAGCACGTGACTCAGCTCGACATCGAAGATCGAGTCAACGAAGAACTCCGGAGCATTTCACTCACCAGAGACGCGGATGGCCTCATATCGCTTCGCGAGTCGGGCAAGACGTCCAAGTGGATCGTCGTTTCCCACACACACTCCCCATCACCCGAAGCGCTCAGGGACGGGGGGTATCAGGCGGCACGCTCGACCGTAGACGTCAGTTGGGCGGCACCGGTTGAAGGCGCGCAGAGGGGAGTGGGGACGTTCTGGGCCTTCTTCCCCACCGATGAACTAACGACGCTCTCCGGCATAACGAACGCCCCCTGGAAGTTAGCTGACGACAGGGCGAGCTTGTTGCCGGGAAGGTTCAATGACGAACTCCTCGTCGAGGTGCTGCCCAAACTGGTGACTAAAGCGCTGCCCGAACTGGCCAAGGCTGGACAAGCGAGCATGGTGATCGACCTTCTTCCCGCCCGCGGAAAGGAATCCCGAGGTCACGCAGATGACGTTATCAATCAGCCGGTCTTCGATGCGGTAGCGCGAGTGCAATGCGTGCCCACTGCAGACAACAAACTTCGTCATCCCACACGGGTAAAGCTCCATCCCGACGAAGCTAGTCCCGAGGAGCTTGAAAGCTTCCTGGACGCCTGCACTGATCCCGAGAACTGGGTGCACGGTTCCCTTACGAGCGCTGAGCGCCGGTCGAAGGTCGTCCGCCTCCTCGCTCATCATGGACGATCGAGCACAGACCTTCGGGAATGGGTCGAGCATCTCGCAAAGGAAGGTGACGTCGAAGGGTCCGCCGCTGCGGTACGGCTCGTTGCAGCTCTGAGCGCGCGGGATCCACAGATCAGAGCGAAACTGGCAAGGGCTCGTGTTCTGCTGCTCGAAGACGGCTCACTGGGTGCGTGCATCGCTGGGCAGGTCTTCCTTCCTGGAGGACAAGAACAATCTGACCAACTGATCATCAACCCAGTTCTTGCGGCGATTCCAGAAGTCGACCTGGCGCTCAAGAGCCTGGGGATTCAGATCTTCGATCACGCGGGCGAACTCAGATCTGAACTTGCCCGGACGCCGGTCGCGTGGGAGAGAGTGTGGTCGAGCTCGCGCCGAAATACACCCGAAGATGCTGAGGCCATCTTTCGGGAGACTATGGGGACCGACCTCCTCGACAACATCAGAGTTCGAAATTTCGCAGGCCAATGGCGACCGGCGGGAATGGTCTACCTTCCTGGCGAGGTCATCCCTGGCGATGGTAGCCGCGATGGCCGCTGGGTCGTCGACCACCGCTTTCATCAGCAGGACATCAGGTTGTTGGAGCGTCTCGGCATGGTCGATGGACCTCATCGCTTGGACAACCCGCCCTTGGAGTCGTGGATCCGAGCCAAGTACTTAAACGCGCGCGATCAGTACAGAGAGTGGACGGGCAACTCCCGACTGAGCGACGAGACCATCCAGATCGACACGGGCCGCATCTTCTGGCCGCTCGAGTTCCTCTCCGAGCTATCGCCAGCTGCTCGACGAGCGGTCACTCGTAAGGTGCTACGGGGACTTTCCGGAGACGAGCGGTGGACGATTACGCGCAAGGATGGCGGTAAGAGGCGTACCGTTCCAGACCCGATCTGGGCGCGTCTGGCCAACCACGGTGTCCTCGATACTCAGGCAGGTCTTCAACCCGTCAAGTGGTGCCTCGCCCAAGGGGATGACGCGGTGGTCGAGGGCGTCAAGCAGCCCCTCCCCTTCCTGGAAGACACCGTAACCGCGTCGCAGGCAGAGAGCCTGCACATCCGTGAGAACGTAAGCCAGCTCCCAAGCGAGGCCTGGGCGGCTCTGCTCCAGAACGCCACCGCCTTGGAGCACGAGCCGCGCTTCCTGCTCTATGCGTGGGCGGCGCTTTGTGACCAGCAGCCTCCTTCGACCCTGCGGGTGCTTCGTGAACGTGGTCACATCGATGCTCCAACGGAAGACGTGGCCGTCACGCACAGAGAAGACGAACGCGACTCTCTCCTAGCAGCTGGCATTCCTTCGATCTTCACTACCGAGTACGACGCCGATATCCTCGTCGAAAAGTGGGGCCTGTCCCCCGCCGAAGGCCTCCTCGAGGAATCAGTTGATGCGGAGTACGCAGGCGAGCCAACACTCGCCGTAGACAAGTTCCCTCCCCTGCGGCACGCCTTGCCGCCTGACCACCTTGAGCTGTCGATCCAGCCGTGCAATCGAATTTCCCTACTGACTTCGACGCCTCGCGGTCAGCGTTCTCGACCTCTCTCATCTCGGTTGGAGGGCAAAACACTCCTCACCACAGCGATACGAGGTCGGGACCTTCTCTTGGAGATCGCCCGCGAGACGAACTCGACCTTCAAACCTGACGCGGTGCTCCGACGCATGGAACAGCAACAGCGGGAGAAGCTACGCGTTGAGATCGCCGAGACCGACGACCTTCTCAAGAAGTTGGTCCTCGCCATCGGCGTCGACTCCCTCCAACGCTCCATCCCCCGCCCCGCTCTCGACGCACTCTCGGATTCAGTGGACCAGCCCCTGTCCGAAAATGAGATAGCACGCCTGGCACTGGCGATGGATGGCTATTCCATCCTCGCAAACCATGCGAAGGAGCTCCAGCGCAGACAGTTGGATCCGCCCTCGCAATGGGCTGGCAGGAGAGCCGCAAGGGAGTGGGTTCGTAAACTTGGCTTCCCAATCGAGTTTGCGGGCTTCGTTTCGACCTCGAGAGACGCCGAGCTCGAAGTTGAAGGACCTCCCCGTCTTGGCCCCCTGCACGCCTACCAGGTCAAGATCGCGAAGAACGTCCAGGGTTTGCTCCACAATGGCCCTCGCGCCAACCGCGGGTTGGTCTCCCTCCCCACTGGCGCTGGTAAGACCCGCGTTGCTGTACAGGCCCTGGTCGAGTCCATGGCGTGGTCGGCGGATGGCATGCGTGTCGTCTGGGTTGCGGAGACGGACGAACTGTGCGAGCAGGCCATCCAAACGTGGTCGGTCGTGTGGCGCGCTTTCGGCGCTGAAGGTATCCCACTCACTCTGAGCCGGTTGTGGGCCCAGAACGAAGCCAATGAGCGCGATGGCTTCCAAGTGGTCGTCACCTCTATCAGCAAGTTGGATAGCATCGTGAAACGAGGCGAGGGCACAGGCAGCTGGGAAGTCGAATATGGCTGGCTCAAGGAGCCAGCCCTCATAATCGTCGACGAGGCTCACAAGTCCATCAGCCCGCAGTACACCCGGACGCTCGCCGCGCTCGGAGGGCGAAAGCGGGTCCAGGACATCACCACACCGCTCCTTGGCTTGACGGCCACACCCTTCCGAGGGTTCAACAACGACGAGACGAAGCGGCTGGCGAAGCGCTACGACGAGAACCTCCTGGACGAGGGGGTCTTCCCTGACAATGACGTCTATGGGCACCTGCAAGACATGCAGGTGTTGGCCAGAATCAGGCAGATCGAACTTCAAGGGTCGGAAATCACCCTTACAGACGAAGAGATCGATGAGGCCACCAATTACAGGCTCGCCGATTCGGTGACCGCTCGTCTGGGAGAGGACGGAGGACGCAACAACACCATCCTTCAGTCGATCTTGAGCCTCGATGAATCGGCGAAGATTCTGCTTTTCGCCAGTTCGGTGGAAAACGCTCGGGTCCTTGCCGCACTCATGACATTTCACGGCGTTTCTGCCCGGGATGTTTCGTCCCAGACCTCCAGAGCTGAACGTCGTCAATACATTGAGGATTTCAAATCGGGGAAGATCCGCGTTCTAACGAACTACAATGTCTTCACCGAAGGATTCGATGTACCTACGCTGGATGCTGTCTACATCACGCGCCCTACGTTCAGCCCAAATGTGTATCAACAGATGATCGGACGTGGACTCCGAGGTCCACTCAACGGAGGAAGCTCCGAGGTCTTGATCGTTAACGTCGCCGACAACCTGACGAACTATGGTACAGAGTTCGCATTCCATCACTTCCACCACTTGTGGAGGCGCAACGAACCATGATCACCTCCACGTTGGACGCGGCTCAGGAGCTTGCTGTCGCAGCAGACCCGACGCAGGCGACGGTCATAACAGCTGGGCCAGGCTCAGGGAAGTCGCACGTTGTCGGTGAACTGTCCCGACAGCTTGTCGTCGATCATGGTCTGTGGCCGGATGAGATCCTAGTAGTCTCTTTCTCGCGCGCTGCCGTCCAGGTCGTGAACGACCGAACGTCAGATATCGTTGACGAAGGCAGCTCGGTTTCCACTGCCACTATCGATTCACTGGCTGCACGGGTGATCAGAGAGCAAGGCCACGAAGAACCTGTCCTCACCAGCTTCGACAACACGGTGATGGCAGCCAAGGACATCCTTGCTCACGGCGCCGAAGGTGGATATCCGTTCGAGTTCCAGCACGTCATAATCGATGAGGTCCAGGACGTCGTCGGCGTACGGGCCGAATTCGTCTGCGAACTCCTCAAGGCCGCAGTGGCAGGAGGGGCCGGCTTCACTCTCCTGGGCGATCCTTTGCAGTCACTTTACGACTTTCAGATGGAAGGCCGCCACAACTGGACATGCACGGACTTCCTGGATCGAGTAGACGAACTGTTCTCACCGACCCATATCCACCTAACTGGCGACTATCGCAGCATCACCCCAGATGCACGCCAGATATCGTCCCTGAGATCAGATCTGATAGCTCTGAATGACGACGAGCGTCTCCGTCGGCTCCGGTCCGCCGTAGCAAACTTGGCACCGCTAGGACCGCTTGACGATGATGCCCTCGAAACTATTGCTGGGTGGCCTGGCACAACAGCACTCCTCTGCGACAACAATGCTCGAGCAGGCCTCGTTGCTGACCAGCTGGGCCGGGCAGGCATACCCTCACGGCTGGCGACTGCGGCTGAGAAGACACCTCTACCTGCATGGATCGCTCAATGCCTGGGCGATGTCCCAACCAGATCAATCCCCCGAGATGTGTTCCTCGACCGCGCTCGATCCGTTGGGGTCGAGGAGCCTGAGGCGGCCTGGCGAGAACTAATCACCATCGCTGATTCTGATCGCGTCCTGGATATCCCGACACTCGCGGGCAGACTCACGCGACGAAGCATCACGACCTTTCCACCGAACGCCACGGCACCGCTCGTGGTTTCAACTGTGCACAGAGCCAAGGGCCTCGAGTTCGATAACGTTGTGCTGATCGATCCTGACGACTGGTGGAGGCCGGACGAGGATCAGTCTCGTATAGCTCGCATGCTGTATGTGGCGCTCTCCCGGGCACATACTCGAGTAAGTTATACGCGCGACTACGCGCCTCATGGATGGTTCAAGGCAAGAGTCGGTTCTGGGGAGACCATGTGGGTTCACGGCCCTAGAGGTCGACGTGGCGGCATCAACGGTCTGCTGATGGAACCATCACTTGCGCGCGCACTTGGAGCTTCGGCCACGCTATCGAACGCAGTCATCGGTGAGACGGTTGCCTGGGAAGACGGCGACGACATCGAAGACGTCGACGGAGACCTGCTCCCATCATGGGTGGCGACCGTTTCCGGTACACCCGTAGCACGATCTGGTGACGTCTTCGGCCGCTTCATGGCGACGAAGAGTCGACGAACCAGGCCATTACTAAGGGGTGGGCACGTTGAGGGTCTTGAGACCGTCGTAGGCCCCGCCAGCAGCACCCCTGGCGGCAAGCACGGGTTGTGGCTGGGGGCCCGGATATCGGGCGTTATCGATCTGAAGTGGAGATGACTTATGGCCGACCTGTTGGGCGCTTACAAAACGCGTGAGTTCATGGTTCAACGCCTATACGAGGACCTCTTGGGCGGCGAATCCGACGAACAGATGAGCGAGGACCCCCTGTCGAGGTTCGTCGTCGGCGTCCTGTACCCCGGTCGAGCTACCACGGAAACTTCCAGCGCAGAAGGCATCGACGCCGACGGGCTGGACACCACTCAGGACGGGGATGCAGGCGCCCGGACCACGGATGGCCAGGACGACCCGGTCGTAGCCCTCGCGCAGGTGCGTCACCCACGCACGATGGGCCTGACATTCGCCGTAAACCTTGAACGAGGTTCACGCGTGACTCTTGCTCCGACCGCGTCTCGATACCTTCGGTCTACCGTCGGCGACGAGCCCGTGTGGTCGCGTGAGGGCCTGGCTTTTGAGGCAGCCGACCTCGACTGTTCGCAGGTGGGATCTGATCGCCGCACACTTGTCGCAGGCTTGGAAATGCGGACCGTCGTGCGCTCACCGCAAGATGGAGTCGTCTCAGTGACGATCGCGCTAGTCAACACCGCAGAAGCGACGTGGGAAGAAAGGCCCGCACGCTGTTGGTTCAACCCGCAGGTCTACGTTAAGGCCAAAGAAGGCGTTCTGTGTGCGCGACCGGACGTGGTCGTGGCGGGCCTCGACGACGACGAGGTGCACTCGCAGCGTCTGCTCTTCGGCGACGTCAACACCTACGCGATCGGTCATGGTTGTGCTGTCGAGTGGGGTGCAAGCTCCCAGGCTCCGACAGAACTCTCGACCACTTTCCTGCCTACCCATGAACTGTTGCTCAGTAATCCTGGCGGCATCGCTGCGCTCGACTTGGCCATGTCCTCTCTGGCCAAGACCACTGACTTCTCTGGCCTCGCGGTTCTGGCCGACGACTACGAGCGATGGATCGAACAACTCGATCAAGACGTGGCTGAGCTATCAACCCAAGACGTCGAGGCATTGAGGCGACACCAGGCCGAGGCCCGAGTGGCCGCCCGACGGATCCGTCGCGGCATCGAATTGCTGGACAGCGATCAAGCGATCGCGTCCTCGTTCCGTCTCATGAACGAAGCCATGTCCGAGCAGCGAAGCCGCCAGGAATTTCACCGCAACGGTGGCGTCGGAGATCCACCGAGCAATACGGATGCCTCGTGGCGCCCTTTCCAATTGGCCTTCATCTTGCTGAACCTAGAAGGCTTGTGTGAGCCATCCTCTCCCGACCGGCGCTTAGCAGATCTTCTCTGGTTCCCCACAGGTGGCGGTAAGACCGAGGCGTACTTGGGTCTGGTCGCCATCAGCATCATGTTGCGGCGTTTGCGGAATCCTAACGATGCGGGCGTGTCCGTTCTGATGCGGTACACGCTGCGTCTCTTGACACTCCAGCAGTATCAGCGAGCTACGGGACTGATCTGCGCGCTAGAGAGTCTCCGCGTACGCGAGATCCCGAAAAGCAAGAGCATCTCGATCGGCCTCTGGGTCGGCCAGGCCTCGACTCCCAACACGGTCAAGGACGCCAAGAAGGCACTGCAGGCCGCTAGGAACGGGCGAGCCGATGTCGAAGAGGATCGCGCAGATCCAGTCCAACTGCGCCAATGTCCTTGGTGCGGAACTGAGCTCACTCACGAGAACTACACGATCGTGGACGATGAAAAAATGGTGGTCCGTTGCGCATTCGCTGGCTGCCGTTTCCGCAACGGCCTACCCGTCAACATCGTTGACGAGGACGTGTATCGCGAACGACCTTCGCTCCTCATCGCCACTGTCGACAAGTTCGCGATGATGCCGTGGAAGCACGAGGTCGGGGCACTCTTTGGTACCGACGCCAAGACAAACGGCCCCGGTTCCACCATCCCCCCGGATCTCATCATCCAGGACGAGCTGCATCTCATCAGTGGTCCGCTCGGCACCGTAGTGGGTCTGTATGAGATGGCGGTCGACGCCGCATGCTCACGCCCTGCACCACCCAAGGTCGTAGCCTCAACCGCGACGATCCGTCGTGCTAGCGCACAGGTCAAGGCTGTCTTTGCCCGCCAGGCACGGCAATTCCCGCCACCTGGGCGCACTCAAAAAGACTCGTATTTTGCTATCGAGGCATCTCGGGACGAGAAGGGGTCCAGGGCCTATCTAGGAGTTATGGGCGCCGGCACAAGTCATACGACCCTGATGGTCCGCGTCTACGCGTCGCTGCTCCAGAGCGCAGCAGCGGTTCAAGAAGAATCCGATGATGCGGATCTCTACTGGACCCTTCTTGGCTATTTCAATAGCCTTCGAGTTCTTGGGGGTGCTTACATGCAGGTGATCGATGATGTTCCCGGACACATGCATGTCATTGCAGAGCGTCGCAACGAAAAGGTCCGGGAACTGGACCAGCCACGCGAGATGACTTCCCGGAAGAAGTCCTCGGAGATTCCCGAGGAACTTGAGATCCTCGAAAGGCATCGTGGGGACGACCAAGCCGCCGACGTTGTACTGGCTACGAACATGATCTCCGTTGGCGTCGACGTGGACCGCCTTGGCCTGATGGCAGTTATGGGACAGCCTCAGACCAGTTCAGAGTACATTCAAGCAACTTCCCGAGTCGGTCGTCGCAGGCCTGGTCTGGTCGTGACGGTCTATAACGCCGCCAGAACCCGAGACCTCTCCCACTTCGAGAACTTCACCGGCTATCACCAAATGATCTACCGGCATGTGGAGGCCACCGGGGCCACGCCATTGGCACCTCGTGCTCGCGATCGGGCCCTGCACGGCGTGCTGGTGTCAATGGCGCGCCTCTTGATCCCAGAGGCGATGCCTGATGGCTCTGCGGGCGCGGCCGTGGACTGGGAGCACGAGCTCCAGAGCATCGCGTCCCGCATCGTGGATCGAGCTGAGCAGATCCTGGAGAACGAGGAGGTCTACCCACCGGACGAGTCGCCCGACGTCATCGAGGACGAGCTTAATGAGCTCATCGAACGATGGCTCTCTGACGAGTCGCTCACGCACTATGCGGGTTGGTACGACCGAAAGGTTGGCGCTCTACTCAAGGACGCATCTTCGGTCGTAGCCGACCACGACGACGAAGCGAACTTCCCAGTGACGGATCCACCATGGCCCACTCTGACGAGCATGCGAGACGTCGATGCTGAGTCCAAGTTGTTTCTAGTTCGCCGACGGAGGAATCGTGGCAAGTAAGTTTGTAGGCCAGGCACGCCGTACGAGCCTGGTGACTACCTATGGTGTCGGCTCTCTCTTCCCAACGGAGAGCGACAGCATGATGATCTGCGGGTTGGACGACTGGCCCGAGGGGCCACAGGTGTTCGAGCCTCGGCTTGCCGCGAGTCTGGGGGTAGCCGAGTTCCGGTCTCCGGCAGCAGGGCGCAAGGCGGGTGACATACCAGTAGTTCGCTTCCCTGAGTGGGCCTTTTGTCCTGACTGTCGCAGCCTGGCACCCCACTGGTCACTTGCAAACGACTCGCGTCGGTGCAAAGCCTGTAACGCCAAGGTCTCCCCCTCCCGATTCATCGTGTGCTGCGAAAATGGCCACATCGAAGACTTCCCGTATCGCTCGTGGGTTCACCAAGGCGAATATGTGCGCGCCGAAGGGCACGACCTGCGCTTCACAACACGAGGCAAGTCCTCCAGCTTGTCCGACGTCATCGTGGAGTGCAGTTGCGGTCAAAAGCGCTCGATGTTCGGGTCATTCGACTTCACGGCCTTGAAGGACATCAAGGGATGCTCCGGTCAACGCCCCTGGTTACCCAATGCTGAAAGTGAATCGTGCTCCGGGGCCCTCAGGACCCTGCAGCGCGGTTCATCGAATGCATGGTTCGCCGAGACGAGGTCGGCGATCTCCATCCCGTCAGTCCGTTCTCGCGCACGGGCATTTGCCGCGCGAAAGTTTCGAGATGCGACCCCCACCGCAGACCCAGTGGCGCTTGCATCGATGTTCAAGCCGCCAGAAGGATGCACTGCCGATGATGTCGCGGCTGCCATTCTCGAACTGCGCACCCCTGCGGCAAGCGGTGAAAGGCCCTCGCAGCAGGACCTACGTGCCGAGGAGTACCGCGCCTTGGTTAACGGTCTGACGGAGGGTCTGGGGACCGACGAGTTCCTTTGTGCCAAGGTGGACATCTCGTCTGCACAACTACCACCGGTAATTGCCCAGGTCTCTCGTGTCTCTCGCCTACGCGAGGTTCGGGCTCTTGCTGGCTTCTCCCGAGTCACACCGATGACCGTCGAGTCCGACAAGGATCAGGAAACGCGTCGGGCGCCCCTGGCCTCCGCGGATGTCAGGTGGCTCCCAGCGCTGGAGGTTCTCGGCGAAGGCATTTTCCTCCGACTCGACACTGGCCAGCTAAACGCGTGGAGCGACAGCCCCTTCGCCGTTGGCAGAGTTAGAAGCCTCCTCGAGGCACAGGACCAACTGTCGCCGCAGTCCATGGCCAGTGGGCTAGATGTGAGCGCGAAGCGGCTTGTCCTCCACTCGCTAGCACATGCACTAATCGATGAATGCTCGCTGACCGCCGGGTATCCAACAGCTTCACTGCGTGAGCGGCTCTATACCGATGGCGACCAGAGCGGGATCCTGATCTACACTGCGACAGCCGATAGTGCTGGCAGCCTGGGTGGCTTGGCTGCGCTCAGCGATCCGCACAGGTTCGCTGCCGTCCTGGCGTCTGCCCTTCAACGCGCAAGCTGGTGCACGTCTGACCCTGTGTGTTTGGAATCCGGACCATCTGGCGTGGACGGTCTCAACCTCGCTGCCTGCCACGCTTGCCTCCTACTCCCAGAGACCAGTTGCGAAGGGTTCAATCTCGTGCTGGACCGGGGCACCCTCGTTGGTACAACAGAGAGTGCCGGTGCTGGACTCTTCTCCGCCCTTGCCTCAGGAGGCCACTGAATGCCCGGGTTCCGGGGTGCCTCCTTCACACGCAACCAAGTAGATGCTTAGCTCGGCCCATGTCGACCCCAAAGTTGCTCCAGTTCGGGGAGACACTTCGATACGCGAAGAAGGCCAACGCCGACCCGATCTTTGAGGGATACCTCAACTTTCACTACTTCGCGCAGGGCGCGCGTGATGATCAACGACGGATCATCCTGGAGAGCGGGATCAATGCGGTCCAGCATGTCAAGGCCCTCGATGGCCAGAGGCGGCCTGCCATCGCGATACGGTCCAGCCCCTGGAAGGCCGGGTCGTTGGAGACGCCTTGGCATGACGAGTTCGATCTGGACCACGGGCACATCCGGTACTTCGGGGACCACAAGGCGACCACCGCTGGCCCGCTGGGGTCTACGCGGGGGAACAAGGCACTCATCGATGCCTGGTCCCGTCACGGTTCAACAGATCGCGATGAACGGCTACAGGCCGAGCCTCTCCTTGTGTTCGCCGGGCGCAGCGAGTACGTAGATGGACGGCGACGCGACAAGGGTTTTATCGACTTCTGTGGGGTGGCCCTGATCGAGCGCTTGGAGTACGTAGTCCAACGGGATCCCGTCACAGGACGAAGCTTTCCGAACCTGGCCCTCGACCTGAACGTCATCTCGCTCGGCCGTGACGATGAGCTCGACTGGTCGTGGATCGATGACCGACGGGACCCGCGGCTCAATGCGAGCCAGGCTCTCGAGCGCGCCCCCGAATCTTGGAAGCGCTGGGTCAAGGACGGTCGAGCCGCGCTCCCACGAATTCGGCGTCGCGTCATGAGCAGCCGTGTTCGCAGCCGCGAAGAGCAACTGCCCGTCGCAGGCTCCAAGTACGGGGATCTGCTCGCGAGGACGTATCGCTTCTTCGACGGTCAAAAACACTCCTTCGAGTACCTCGCCTCAATGGTTGCGGGTGAGCTCCTCGGCGAGCAGGGACACACGTACACGGCAGGATGGCTCACTCGCGCTGGCGGTGACGGTGGCATGGACTTCGTTGGCCGCCTCGATGTTGGCATCGGCCACGGCAAGGCGCCGTTGGTCGTCCTCGGCCAAGCCAAGTGCGTGCTCCCTAGCTCCGGCGTCAGTCCAGATCAGGTTGCACGGCTCGTCGCGAGGCTGCGACGTGGCTGGATCGGCGTATACGTCACAACGGGCCACTTCTCGAAGCAAGCACAAGTCGAGATCGTGGACGACGAGTACCCCGTGATGCTGGTGCCGGGCTTGAAGCTCGTCGAGACGATCGATCGCATCGTGCAGCAGTCGTTCAGCGGTGACCTCGACGCTCTCTTGGAGCATGTCTCAGAGCGTTACCAGTCCGAGGTCACGAGCCGGAGACCGATGGAGATCCTCACCAGCTGAGTAGCCTCGTCAACGATGTCGATCACGCCACCACCCCGACGACGGCCAGACGCCGTCGTCAGTCGGCGCTTCTCCCGGCAAGCGAGGGAGGGCACCGCGCCGGAAGTCCGTATCCGACAGCACCTTCATGCACGGGGGCTCCGGTTTCGGATACAACATCGGATCAGCGGTCTGCCACGACGACGAGTGGACCTGGCCTTCACACGCGTGAAGCTGGCAGTGCTCGTCGATGGCTGCTTCTGGCATAGCTGCCCGGTCCACGGCACCACTCCCAAGTCGAACCGAGACTGGTGGTTATGGAAATTGTCGATCAATGAGCAACGAGACCGTGACACCGATCGGCGCCTTGCCGATCTTGGTTGGACCGTCCTCCGACTGTGGGAGCACGTACCGCCGAGTGATGCGGCGGATCTCATCGAGGAGACCTACCGAGGGCTTCTGCGTCGTCAGAAACACTGATCTCTGAAGTGACAGTGGCCCCCGACTCCGTGTGGAGTCGGGGGCCACTGTCAGTCACTCAGCGGATCAGCTGCAACCGCTGGTCGAGCCGCAACCCTCGCAGACGTAGCAGGAGCCGGCGGGGCGCATCTTGGTCCCGCAGGTCATGCACATCGGGGCGTCCGAGGCCTTGCCCTGGAGCTTCTCCATGAGCTCGGCCGAGGAGTGGATCGTGGCGTCGGCCTCCCGTGCGGAGGCGCTGCCGGTACCGGAGGTGTCGGTCGACTCCTCCTTGGCGGCCGGCCGGGCCTCGGTGGTGGCCACGGTCTGGCTGTAGGACTCGTCGTCGTAGTCCTCGTCCTCGTCGGAGGACGACGGGGCGTACGAGCCGGTCTCCAGCTGGCGCGACCGCTCGTCGGCGGTGTGGATGCCCATGAAGGACCGGGTGTCGAAGTCCAGGTAGTCCAGCGCGAGGCGACGGAAGACGTAGTCCATGATCGACTGCGCCATCCGCACGTCCGGGTCGTCCGTCATACCGGCCGGCTCGAAGCGCAGGTTGGTGAACTTCTCGACGTAGGTCTCCAGCGGCACACCGTGCTGCAGCGCGATCGAGATCGCGATGGAGAAGGCATCCATCAGACCGGCCAGGGTCGAGCCCTGCTTGCCGAACTTCAGGAAGATCTCGCCCAGCTCGCCGTCCTCGTAGGTGCCGGCGGTCAGGTACCCCTCGGCCCCGCCCACGGCGAAGCTCGTGGTCTGCGAGGTGCGACGCTTCGGGAGGCGACGACGCAGCGGGCGGTACTCGACGACCTTCGCGGACTCCGCCGCAGCGGCCTCGGCGTCCGCCTTGGCCCCCTTCGCCGTGGACCCACCGTCGGACAGCGGCTGACCGACCTTGCAGTTGTCGCGGTAGACCGCCAGCGCCTTCAGGCCGAGCTTCCAGCCCTCGGAGTAGACGTCCGCGATCTCCTCGACCGTGGCGCTCTCCGGCAGGTTGACCGTCTTGGAGATCGCACCGGAGAGGAAGGGCTGCACCGCGGCCATCATCCGCACGTGGCCCATCGGCGCGATGGCGCGCTCACCCATGGCGGTGTCGAAGACCTCGTAGTGCTCCGGCTTCAGACCCGGGGCGTCGATGACGTGACCCTTGTCGGCGATGTACTCGACGATCGCCTCGGACGTCTCCTCGGTGTAGCCGAGCAGCTTCAGCGCACGCGGGATCGTCAGGTTGACGATCTGCATGGAGCCGCCACCGACGAGCTTCTTGAACTTCACCAGCGAGAAGTCCGGCTCGATACCGGTGGTGTCGCAGTCCATCATGAAGCCGATGGTCCCGGTGGGAGCGAGCACCGACGCCTGGGCGTTGCGGTAGCCGTTCTTCTCGCCGACCTTGACGACCGCGTCCCAGGCCTTGGTGGCCGCCTTGTGGATCGAGCGGTCCATCGTGTGCAGCGTGCGGATCTCGTCGTTGGCGGCCTGGTGCTTGCGCATGACGCGCTTGTGCGCGTCGGCGTTGCGGGCGTAGCCGTTGTACGGGCCGACGATGCCGGCGAGCTCCGCGGAGCGCTTGTAGGAGGCACCGGTGAGCAGCGAGGTGATCGACGCCGCGAGGGCACGACCGCCGTCGGAGTCGTAACCGTGACCGGTCGCCATCAGCAGCGCGCCGAGGTTGGCGTAGCCGATGCCCAGCTGGCGGTAGTCGCGCGTGGTGTCACCGATCGGGTCCGTCGGGAAGTCCGCGAAGCAGATGGAGATGTCCATCGCGGTGATGACCAGCTCGGCGACCTTCTGGAAGCGCTCGGCGTCGAAGGTGTCGTCGTCGCCGAGGAACTTCAGCAGGTTCAGCGAGGCGAGGTTGCAGGAGGAGTTGTCCAGGGACATGTACTCGCTGCAGGGGTTCGACGCGGTGATCCGACCCGACTCGGGGTTGGTGTGCCAGTCGTTGATCGTGTCGTCGTACTGGATGCCCGGGTCGGCGCACTCCCACGCGGCCTGGGCGATCTTGCCCATGAGCTCGCGGGCGTCGACGCTCTCGATGACCGAGCCGTCGGTGCGCGACTTCAGACCGAACTCGGTCCCGTCCTCGACCGCACGCATGAACTCGTCGTTGACGCGCACCGAGTTGTTCGCGTTCTGGTACTGCACGGAGGTGATGTCCGCGCCGCCGAGGTCCATGTCGAAGCCGGCGTCACGCAGCGCACGGATCTTGTGCTCCTCGCGGGCCTTGGTCTCGACGAACTCCTCGATGTCCGGGTGGTCGACGTCCAGGACGACCATCTTCGCCGCGCGACGGGTCGCGCCACCGGACTTGATCGTGCCGGCGGAGGCGTCGGCACCACGCATGAAGGAGACCGGGCCGGAGGCGGTGCCACCGGAGGAGAGCAACTCCTTGGAGGAGCGGATACGGGAGAGGTTCAGGCCGGCGCCGGAGCCGCCCTTGAAGATGAAGCCCTCCTCCTTGTACCAGTTGAGGATCGAGTCCATGGAGTCGTCGACGGAGAGGATGAAGCAGGCGCTGACCTGCTGCGGGCTCTGCGTGCCGACGTTGAACCACACCGGGGAGTTGAAGCTGAAGATCTGGTGGAGCAGGGCGTACGTCAGCTCGTGCTCGAAGATCTCGGCGTCGGTGTCGGTGGCGAAGTAGCCGTTGTCCTTGCCGGCCTTGACGTAGGTGAGCACGACGCGGTCGATGAGCTGCTTCAGACCGGTCTCGCGCTCCGGGGTGCCCAGGGCGCCCCGGAAGTACTTCGTCGTCACGATCGTCGAGGCGTTCAACGACCAGAAGTCGGGGAACTCGACCCCGCGCTGCTCGAAGATCGTCGCGCCGGTCTTCCAGTTCTGCTGGACGACGTCACGCTTCTCCCACGTCACCTCGTCGTACGGGTGCACGCCCTCGGTGGTGTGGATGCGCTCGATCGTCAGCCCCTTGTTCGTGCGGGAGCCGCGACGTGCGCTGGACTTGCCGGCGGTCTCGGTCATGCTCTTCTCTCCTCGATCCGTGTGTACGGTTCTTACGTTTGCACCGGGTACCGACAGCCCAATCGCGTATCGGTACCCGGGGTCTATGGGGTGGCGCCCTCGGTGGCGGTCGCGTGCTCGCGGCGCAGGGCGCTGATGGCCGCCTCGAAGTCCTCGAGCGACTCGAAGGACTGGTAGACGGACGCGTAGCGCAGGTATGCGACCTCGTCCAGGTCCCGCAGGGGCGGCAGGATCGCCATGCCCACCTCGTGGGCGTCGATCTCGGCGCTGCCCTGCGAGCGGATGCTCTCCTCCACGCGCTGGGCGAGCAGGGCGAGCTGGTCCTCGGTGACCGGGCGGCCCTGACAGGCCTTGCGGACACCGGCGAGCACCTTGGCCCGGCTGAACGGCTCGGCAGCACCCGACCGCTTGGTCACCGACAGGCTCGCGCTCTCCAGCGTGGTGAAGCGCCGGGAGCACTCCGGGCACTGGCGGCGGCGGCGGATCGCGCTGCCGTCGTCGGTGGTCCGGCTGTCGATGACCCGGGAGTCGGTGTGCCGGCAGAAGGGACAGTGCATGGCCGACTCCTCTCGGTTCGTAGGGGTGTGCCTGTGGATGAAACGGTGGACGGGATGGGGACGATTCCCCGAATCCTGTGGAGAACCGAACTCATCCTGTGTACTAGATGTGGACGAATGACATCTGTGTAACCACTAGATGTAGTGACCATTAGACCCCTGTCACACAACGGATGCAAGTCCCCGGCGTGGCGCCGTCGGTGAGCGGTCACCGCCCTGCGCACAGGGCCGGAATACCGGGGATCAGCTCGCCGGCACCCGCGACCGCGACGCCTCGACCAACCCCCTGCGGCACCTCGACCGACCCCCCTGACACGCACGTCGGCCACCTCCGGCATGCGGAGGTGGCCGACGGCCGGCCCGGGCTGGGTCGATGGGCCCGGGAGGTTCTCAGGGGGTGGGGATGACCAGGGTCTGCCCCGCGTGGACGTGGCTGGTCGCCAGGTCGTTGGCCTGCCGGATCTGCGCGATCGCGTCGTCGGTCGGCACGCCGGTCATCTCGACGGCGGCGATCGAGGTCAGGGTCTGTCCCTGCTCGACGGTGACTTCCTGCGGCGTGGCCGCGGGGCCACCGAAGGCCATCCCCGCGCCCGCGACGGAGGCAACCGCCAGCGTCGTCAGGGTCATCGTGAGGCGACCGCGACGGGTCAGCCGCACCGCCCCCTTCGCCGGGGCAGCGACCGCGTCGCCCGTGGGGACGGAGTGCAGGTGGCGGGTGCGGGTCGGTCGGACTGCGGGCGCACCGACCGGCGCGCCGTGGGTGACGGTGAGTGCGGTCATCTGGTCCTCCTCGTGGCGTGTTCCCTCGAACCGGTGTTCGATAGAACGTCTGTACGATGTCTAGCACGGATGTTCGAAGAAGATCAACAACACGCTCGAACACATGTTTGAAATACCTGTTCGATCGTCCTACTGTCTCCACTACCGAGAAGTTGACCAGCGACCACCGACAACGCTGGTGACACGGACGGAAGGGTCGAGATGAGCAAGGGCAGCGGCAAGGACACGAGCACGGACTCCGGCGGCGGCGACAGCACCGTGCGCCACCTCCCGGAGCGGGACTCCGGCGACGGCCTCACGGCCCGCCAGCGCAAGGTGCTCGAGGTTATCCGCACCGCCGTCGCGACCCGCGGCTACCCGCCGAGCCTGCGCGAGATCGGGCAGCTCGTCGGCCTGACCAGCCCCAGCTCGGTCGCCCACCAGCTCTCCTCCCTCGAGCGCAAGGGCTACCTGCGCCGCGACCCCAACCGCCCCCGCGCGATCGAGGTCATCTCCCCCGACGCGGACGCCGAGGCGGTCATCGCCGACACCGCCGACTTCGGCGGCATGCGTGGTGGTGCGACCGCGCAGGACGAGGACGTCGACATCACCGGCTCCGGCGACGAGCGGCCCGAGGCCAGCTACGTGCCGGTCCTGGGTGAGATCGCCGCCGGTGTGCCGATCACCGCCGAGGAGCTCGTCGACGACGTCTTCCCGCTGCCGAAGCAGATCGTCGGCGAGGGCTCCCTCTTCCTGCTCAAGGTCGTCGGCGACTCGATGGTCGACGCGGCCATCTGCGACGGCGACTGGGTCGTCGTGCGCCAGCAGCCCGACGCCGACAACGGCGACATCATCGCGGCGATGCTCGACAACGAGGCGACGGTCAAGACCTTCAAGCGCAAGGACGGCCACGTCTGGCTGCTCCCCCACAACCCGGCCTTCGAGCCGATCGACGGCGACCACGCGACCGTGCTGGGCAAGGTGACGGCGGTCCTGCGCAGCCTCTGAGGCACAATCGCCCCATGCGCAGATGGGGATCCGCACTGGCCCTGCTCGTCGCGGGCATCGTCCTCGCGGCACAGGGAGTGCGCACCGGCGAGGGGTCCAACGTCGTGCTGTTCGTCGTCGTCCTCGTCTTCGCGTGGTGGCTCTCCCCGCTCAACGGCCGCGGCGGGCCGGGCCACGCCGAGGTCGAGGCGAGGCGCAGCGAGTTCCCCGTCGTCATCTACTGGCGCCCCGGGTGCGTGTTCTGCCTGCGCCTGCGCGGCGCCCTGGGCAAGGACAAGGACAAGGCCGCCTGGGTCAGCATCTGGGCGGACGAGGACGCGGCCGCCTTCGTCCGCTCGGTCAACGGCGGCAACGAGACCGTCCCGACCGTGCGCATCGGCGACGAGGTGCACACCAACCCCGACCCCGAGGTCGTCAGGGCCGCGCTGCGCTGACCACCTCAGGCGCTCGCGGCCACCCGGTCCAACGACTGCGTCAGTGAGCGAAGGGAGTCGGCCAGCTCCCCGTCGACGCGGTGGTCGACGAGGTCGTCGCCCCGGCTCGGCCCCCGGGTGATCAGCGCGACCGGGATCCCGCGCTTGGCCGCCCGGCGCACGAAGCGCAGCCCGGACATCACCTGCAGCGAGCTACCGAGCACGAGCAGGCTCGGCGCCTGGTCGGTCAGGTCGAAGCAGTGCTGGACCTTCGGCTTGTCCACCGCTCCCCCGAAGAAGACGACGTCCGGCTTGAGCGTGTCCTGCCCGCACGAGGTGCAGATCGGTACCCGGAACCGCTCGACGTCCACGGCGTCGAGCCGCACGTCGCCGTCCGGGCGGATCTCGTCGCTGTCGACGTCGAAGCCGGGGTTCTCCGCGGCCATCCGCTCGTCGAGGACGGGACGGGCGACCCGCGCGTCGCAGGTGAGGCAGACGACGTCGACGAGGTTGCCGTGCAGCTCGACGACCTCGCGGGTGCCGGCGGCCTGGTGCAGGCCGTCGACGTTCTGCGTGATCAGCGGGCCCACCGCTCCGAGCTCCTGCAGGCGCGTGACGGCATGGTGCGCCGCGTTGGGCCGGGCCGCGTGGAAGCGGCGCCAACCGACGAAGCTGCGCGCCCAGTAGCGCCGCCGCGCCTCGCTGCTGGCGACGAACTCCGAGAGGTGCATGGGCGTGACCTTCCGCTGGCCGTCCGGGCCGCGGTAGTCGGGGATGCCGGAGTCGGTGGACATGCCGGCGCCCGTGAGCACCAGCGCCGGTCCTGCCGACAGCACGCGGGCGATGTCCTCGATCACCCGCCCAGTATGCGACGTAGCCGGACCCCTGATCCACCACCCACGGCTTAGCATGGCGGCATGATCGACGCCGCAGGGCTGCGCGTGATGCGCGCCATCGCCGAGGAGGGCAGCTTCACCGCCGCTGCCCTCGCCCTCGGCTACTCGCAACCGGCCGTCTCCCAGATGGTCAAGCGGCTCGAGCAGCGCACCGGCACCGTGCTCGTGGAGAAGGTCGGTCGCTCCGTGCGCCTGACCGAGGCCGGCAGCGTCCTGGCCCGCCACGCCGCCCCCGTGCTCGCCGCCCTCGACGCCGCCGAGGAGGAGGTCGCCGCGATCGCCGGGCTGCGCTCCGGTCGGGTCCGCCTGATGGCCTTCCCCTCCTCCTCGGTCACGCTCGTCCCCCGCGCGCTCGCCGCGGTGCGCAGGCAGTACCCGGACCTGTCGGTGCAGTTCGCCGAGGCCGAGCCGCCCGAGTCGATCGCCGCGCTGCGCTCCGGGGAGGTCGACCTCGCCGTCGCCTTCTCCTACGACGGCAGCGACATCGCCCGTGGCGAGGACCTCGAGGGCTTCGCCGTCCACCCCCTGCTCGAGGAGGAGGTCCGCGTCGCCCTCCCCCACGACCACCCGCTCGCCGGGCAGGAGGTCGTCTCGATGACCGACCTGACCGACGAGGACTGGATCGCCGGGTGCGCCCGCTGTCGCGGGCACCTGCTGCAGATCGCCAACAACGCGGGATTCGCGCCCAAGGTCGCCTTCGAGACCGAGGACTACGTCGCCGTCCAGGGGTTCGTCGCCGCCGGTCTCGGGGTGGCGCTCATCCCCGACCTCATCCGCGCGGCGACCTCCAACCCCGACGTCGTCATCCGTCCGCTGGACCCGACGAGCCATCGCCGGATCCACGCGGTCACGACCGAGGACCTGCTCAAGGTGCCGGCCGTCGCCGCCACGCTCGAGGCGCTCGTCGCCTCCGCCGCGACGGCCACGCCCGCCTCCGTCTGACGCTACGGGCTCACCCGGGCCTCTCGGTGACGACCCTGGGCCCGTCGAGGACCGCGATGTCACCGTGGACGTCGGTGCGCAGGGTCCGGGAGGCGTGGCTCGCGGCCCAGGCGAGGGCGGAGGGCGTGGGGTGGCCGTAGTCGTTGTCGGCACCGACGCTGATGAGCGCGACCGGCGCGGCGACCTCGTCCATGAAGCCCTCGTCCAGGTTGCTCGACCCGTGGTGGGGCATCTTCAGCACCTCGAGCCCGTCGGCGGCCGCGGCCATCGCCGGGTCGCGCCGCAGGGCGAGCAGCAGGGCGTGCCCGGCCTCGCGCTCGATGTCCCCGAGCAGCAGCGCGTCGACGTCCCCGCTGCGCACGTGCAGCACGATGCTCGCGTTGTTGGCCGGCGACCCCCCGGCCACGGGACGGGCCGGCCACCACGCCGTCGCGCTGACCTCACCGAGCTCGAAGCGGTCGCCCGCCACGACCGTGCGCACCGGCACGTCGTGCTCCGCGGCGACCTCCCGGACCTGCCGGGCCGCCCACTCGGGATCGGCCTCGGGAGTGACGAGCAGCGCCCCGACCGCCCGTCCGCCCAGCGCGTCCTCGAGACCGGCCACGTGGTCCTCGTGGAAGTGCGTGAGCACCACCGCGTCGAGCGAGCGCACCCCGAGCCGGTCCAGGCAACCGTCGATGTCGCTGTCCTCCGGACCGACGTCGACGAGCACCGCCCGACGGGGGCCCGAGGCGAGGACCAGCCCGTCCCCCTGCCCGACGTCGCACGCGACGAGCCGCCACCCCGGTGGTGGCCACCCGAGGCTGCGGGAGGGGACCAACCCGGTCGTGAGGACGGTGAGGACCCCGAGAGCCACGAGCGGACTGGCCCGGGCCCGGTGCAGCACCCACGGCCCGCAGAGGATGCCCACCGCCGTCACGGCCGCGAGCAGCAGCGCCCCCGGCGCACCGTCCGGCCACGGCAGGGCCCCGCCGGGCACGTCCGCGGCCACCCGGGCGGTCCACGCGATGACCAGGGCGAAGGGGGTCCCCAGCCACCCCACGAGCGTCGCCACCGTGGTGCTCACGACCGCGACGAGGGCGGCGGTGACGCCCAGGACGGTGGCCGGTGCGACGAAGGGTGCGGCGACGAGGTTGGCCACGACGGCGATGAGGCTGACATTGCCCTGGAGCAGGACGATGACCGGGCCGCAGACCAGCTGCGCCGCGAGCGGGATCGCGACCGCCGGCCCGATGAGGTGCAGCTGCCGGGGCAGGTGCGCGTTGATCGCCGCCGACCAGGGCCGCACGAAGAGCAGCAGCCCCAGGGTCGCCAGCGTCGACAGCACGAAGCCGTAGGAGCGGGCGAGCCACGGATCGATCGCCAGCAGCACGAGTACCGCCGTGCAGAGCACCGGTGTCCCGGCCCCGCGACGGGAGGTGCTCATCCCGATCAGGCCGATCGCCCCCATCGTCGCCGCCCGGATGACGCTGGGCTCCGGTCGCGCGAGGACGACGAAGAACGCCAGGCCGGCCCCGGCCGCCCACGGTCGCCAGCGCCGCGGGACCCCACCCAGCCGGCAGGCCCCGACGAGTGCCGCGAGGACGACCGCGACATTGGAGCCGCTCACCGCCGACAGGTGGCTCATGCCGGTGACGAGCATGTCGTCGGTCAGCTCCTGCGGTGTCATCGAGGTGTCGCCGATGACCAGGGCCGGCAGCAGGGCGCGGGCATCGGTCGGCAGCGGGTCGACCGCCTCGCGCATCCCGCTGCGCAGGTGCTCGGCGCCGGCCCGGACGGTGGAGCGCTCCCCCACCGGCACCGGCGGGCCGCGGGGGCTCAGCTGCGCGACCTCCGGGGCCGCGGCATCGGCTGGCGAGAGCTTGCCGGTCAGCTCGATCCGGTCGTGCCAGCCGACCTCGGCCCACGCCGCGTCACCGCGGACGAAGACCGGCGCGTGGACCCGGGTCCTGACCCCGCGTGAGTCGACGCTCTCGAGCCGGACCCGGAGGTAGGCCTGCTGAGGGGGCTCGCCCCCTTCGTCGCCCGAGGGCCGCCCGGCGCGCACCCTCGGCTCGGTGAGGACCACCCCCTCCGCCCGGACCATCGCGCCACGCTCGGCGAGCCGGTCGACCGGGCCGAGCTGTCGGCGCCACTCGTGCGCGGCCGAGGAGCCCAGGACGAGCACGGTCGCGACGAGGGTCAGCGCGAGCACGCCGGGACCGTCCCGGCGCCACGACGCCCGGGCGTGCCGACCGCGGTAGCGCACACCCGCGGCCACGAGCACGGCAAGCAGGGCGAGGGCGAGGGCGACACCGGTGGCGCGCTGGGCGCCGGACCAGGACAGCGCCCACGCCCCCACCGCCCACGCTGTGAGGCACGGCAGGAGCAGCCGCAGGTCGAGGACCGGCTGCGCGGAGGTCACACGGTGACCTTGGGGGCGAGCTGCGCGTAGGTCTTGTCGCCGATGCCGCTGACCTCGCCGAGCTCCTCGACGGCGACGAACTGCCCGTGCTCCAGGCGCCAGTCCATGATCCGCTGCGCCAGGACCGGGCCGACACCCGGCAGCGTCTCGAGCGTGGCGAGGTCGGCGGTGTTGAGGTTGACCGGGGCATCCGGCGAGGCCGGCCCTCCGGGGCTACCCGGCCCGGTCGGAGGCGCCGCCCCGACAGGCGTCTCCCCGGGTTTCGGCACCACGACCTGCTCACCGTCGACGAGCTCGCGGGCGAGGTTGATGCCGGTCAGGTCGGCCTTGGAGGTTGCGCCGCCCGCGTCCTCCAGCGCGTCCGTGACGCGCGAGCCCCCGGGCAGCGAGACGATCCCCGGGCTCTTGACCTCGCCGACGACGTGGACGGTGACGCCGGGTGCGGCAGATGGTGCGGCGGCCACCGAGCCGGCTGCCCCGTCCGGCTCGCTGGCCGGCGTCGGGACCGATCCGCCCGCTCCGGCGCCACCGCCCTCACCATCAGCCTCCTGCCCGGCGTAGGCGCTGCGGTCCCCCTCGTCGGCCACCGCCGCCACGGGCTGGGGAGCCGCGTCCTGGCGCGCCATGAGATAGCGACCACCGAGCACCGCCACCGCGACCGCGACGACGAGGGCGATGCCGATCACGGCCTGGCGACTGACCGAGTAGCGACCGGTCGCCACGGTCGAGGGCAGCTCGAGCACCGCGGGGTCACGGTCGTCATCGAGGATCTCGGCGACCCGGGTGGAGGGCTCGCTGGCACGTGGGCTCATGCCCGTGACGCTAGGGAGGTGCGGGGTGTGCGGGGTCGGTCCTGCGTTGCGCTGTGGACCGGCCGGTCGAGCGCTGGTGGTTGTGGAGCAGTGGTGGCTCAGTCGCGGGGGCGCGGGCTCACGGCGACACCGACGGTGCCGAGGCCGACGTGCGCGGCGACGACGGCGCTGAGGTTCGCCAGGTCCACGTCACCGTCGACGTGCTGCCCCAGGTTCGCGGCCAGCAGCTCGGCCCTGTCCCCCGCGTCGATGTGGTGGACGGCGACGTCGGCGCCGTCGGCCCAGTCGGGCAGCGCGTCGCAGTCGGCCTCCGTCAGCGCCTGCAGCCGGGCGATCGCCTTGCCGGCAGTGCGCACCCGCTCCAGCGGCTGGACCTCGCCGTCCACCACGTGGAGGAGGGGCTTCATCGCCAGGGCCGACCCCAGCAGCGCCGCCGCACCGCCGATGCGGCCACCCCGGCGCAGCCGCTCGAGGCTGTGCACGACCAGTCGGATCGACGAGGCCGCGCAGCGGCGCTCCAGGCGCTCGAGGACGTCGTCGACGTCGTACCCGGCCTGCGCGTCCCGCGCGGCACCGATCGCGGCGAACCCCAGGGCCATCCCGATCAGCTGCGAGTCGACGACGTGCACCGGTACCGGGGACTCGGGTGCGGCGGAGCGGGCGGAGTCCGCCGTGCCCGAGAGGTGACCGCTCAGGTGCACCGAGATGATCGCGTCGGCACCCCCCTTCGCCACCTGCTGGTATGCCTGCAGGAAGGCCGCCGGGGTCGGCCGGGAGGTGTTGATGTCCGCCTTGGCGCGCAGCGCCTCCACGACCCACCCGGTGTCCGCGCCCTCGCCCTCGGCGCGGTCGACGCCGTTGACGACCACGTGCAGGGGCACGACGGTGATCCCGTGCCGGCTGCGGAGGTCCTCGGTCAGCGACGCGGTGGAGTCGGTGACGACGGCGATGTTCACGAGGTGAGGATATCGAGGAGCGACACGATCAGCGGTCCGGGCTAGCCTGCGGGCATGTCCTCCAGTGACCGTCAGCCCTTCCTGGACCGCTCCGACCCCGACGTGTGGAAGGCGCTGAACTCCCTCGCGATGAAGGTCTCGGCCGCCGCGGAGGCCGCCGGGCTGGACCGCCAGACGCTCGAGCTGATGAACGTGCGCATCTCCCAGCTCAACGGCTGCTCGTTCTGCCTGGACCTGCACACCCGGAAGGCCGAGGAGGCGGGCGCCACGAGCCAGCGCATCGCGCAGCTGCCGGCGTGGCGGGAGTCCACCCTCTTCGACGTCGTCGAGTGCGCCGTGCTCGAGGTCGCCGAGGTGACCACCTCCCTCCCCGACGTCGACGTGCGACGGGCGCGGCTGCGCTCCGCGCACGACACCCTCGGCGACGAGGCCTTCACCGCCGTGGAGTGGGCCGCCGTGACCATGAACGCCTACAACCGCGTCTCCATCCTCTCGGAGCACCCCGTCAAGCGGCGAGGAGAGCCATGAGCAACGCAGAGATCGACCCGCTCGAGTACGAGGGCGAGCACGTCACGTGCGCCGATGCCATCGAGATCATCACCGCCCGTGAGGTCCCCCTCGGTGGCCCACGGGCGATGAAGGTGCGGCGCACCCTGCCCCAGCGCAGGCGCAGCCTCATCGGTCCGTGGTGCTTCGTCGACCACTTCGGCCCCGACGCCGTCGCCAGCAGCGGTGGGATGTCGGTCCCCCGCCACCCGCACACCGGCCTGGCCACGGTGACGCTGCTCTTCGAGGGGCGCATCGAGCACATCGACTCCACGGACTTCGCCAACGTCGTGCGCCCCGCCGAGGTGAACCTGATGATCGCGGGCACCGGGGTCTCGCACTCGGAGTTCTCCTCCGCCGACACGACGACGCTCCACGGTGTCCAGCTCTGGTACGCCCTCCCGGACGCGGTGCGTCACTCCGCCCCCGGGTCCCAGCACCACGTCGCCGAGCGCGCCGAGGTCCCCGGCGGCGCGGTCATGACCTACATCGGCACCTGCGCCGGGATCACCTCACCCGTGCGCACGCGGGTGGACGCCCTCGCCGCCCAGGTCGACGTCCGCGCCGGCGAGAGCGTCGAGCTCGAGGTGGACACCGACTTCGAGCACGGCGTCCTCGTCGACTCCGGTGACCTGACGCTCGTCGTCGACGGACACCGGCAGCCGGTCGCCCCGACCGAGCTCGCCCACCTGCCCGAGGACGGTCCCGGCACGATCCGTCTGGAGGCCGGGGACGAGCCGGTCCGCGCGATCCTCGTCGGCGGGCGGCCCTTCGGCGAGCAGATCGTCATGTGGTGGAACTTCGTCGGCCGCAGCCACGACGAGATCGTCGCCCACCGCGAGGCCTGGCAGACCGAGATCGGCGCCGAGCAGTTCCCCGGCGCCGTCTCGGCCGCCGAGTCCGGCAGCTACGGCGCCGGTATCGGGTACCCGCAGTTCGGGACCTTCCCGCCGAACCAGCCCGCCCCCCTTCCTGCTCCGGCGTTACCGAACGCACGGATCAGGCCGCGAGGACAGTAGGCGGCCCATCAGGTGGTCACGTGGTGCGTCAAATTCCGCTGTGAGTCGCACGAGTTGACCACCTGACGACCGGCCAGGCCAGCCCGGCGGAGTTGCGTGCTGCCTCAATGGAAGTGAGGCCCCACGGGAGCAGTGGGCGATGCACGGACGAAGGATGGGTTGGCCCGACTCAGGGAGTGAGGAACGAACGACCAAGGGCCTCCCGTCCTTCGTCCGGGCGGAGCCGGCACGGGGCGGGGTGGCACGGGTGGGGCCCGCACGGGCGAGCGTCAGACAGGGACGACGTTGACCAGCTTGGGCGCGCGGACGATGACCTTGCGCACGCCCGCCTCGGTCGCCGCCCGGACCTTCTCGCGGTCGAGCGCGAGCGCCTCGAGGTCGGCCTCGCTGATGTCCGCGGGGACCTCGACCCGATCCCGGACCTTGCCCTTGATCTGGATGACGCAGGTGACGCTCGACTCGACCATCTTCGACTCGTCGGCGACCGGGAAGGGCGCGTGGGCCAGTGACTCCTCGTGCCCGAGGCGCGACCACAGCTCCTCCGCGAGGTGCGGCGCCACGGGGGCGACCATGAGCACGAGCGGCTCGATGCCCGCGCGGGGCACGGAGTCGAGCTTGGTCAGCGCGTTGTTCAGCTCGATCAGGCGCGCGATGGCGGTGTTGAAGCCCAGACCGTCGTAGTCCTCGCGCACCGCGGCGATCACCTGGTGCAGCAGGCGCTCGGTGTCGGCGTCGAGGGCGTCGTCGGTGACGTGCACCTCGCCGCTCTCCTCGTCGACGACGTTGCGCCACAGGCGCTGCAGGAAGCGCTGGCTGCCGACGACCGCGCGGGTCTCCCACGGCTTGGACTGCTCCAGCGGGCCGAGCGACATCTCGTAGACGCGGAAGGTGTCGGCACCGAACTGCTCGTACATCTCGTCCGGGCTGACGGCGTTCTTCAGCGACTTGCCGATCTTGCCGTACTCCTGGGTGACCGGCTGGCCCTGCCAGGTGAACGACGTCCGCCCGTGCTCATCACCGTGCTCCTCGACCTCGGAGGCCGGCACCGGCTGGCCGCGGCCGTCGCGGTAGGCGTGCGCCTGGATGTAACCCTGCGAGAAGTACTTGCGGAAGGGCTCCTCGCTCGTGACGTGGCCGAGGTCGAAGAGGACCTTGTGCCAGAAGCGCGCGTAGAGCAGGTGCAGCACGGCGTGCTCGACACCGCCGATGTACAGGTCGACGCCACCCGGGTCGCGGGTGCCGGCGGGGGCGCCGGGCACCGACTCGGGACGCGGGCCGACCCAGTAGGCCTCGTTGCCCGGGTCGACGAAGGCCTGGTCGTTGGCCGGGTCGAGGTAGCGCAGGTAGTACCAGCAGGAACCGGCCCAGTTGGGCATCGTGTTGGTCTCGCGACGGTACTTCTTCGGCCCGTCACCGAGGTCGAGCTCGACCTCGACCCACTCGGTCGCGCGACCCAGCGGCGGCTCGGGCTCGCTGCTCGCGTCGTCAGGCTCGAAGGTGCGCGGGCTGTAGTGCTCGACCTCGGGCAGCTCGACCGGCAGCATCGACTCGGGCAGGGCGTGCGCGACGCCGTCCTCGTCGAAGACGATCGGGAAGGGCTCGCCCCAGTAGCGCTGCCGGGAGAAGAGCCAGTCGCGCAGCTTGTAGTTGACCGTGCCCTCGCCCCGGCCGGTCTCCTCGAGCCAGGCGGTGATCCTCGCCTTGCCCTCGGCGACGCTCAACCCGTCCAGGGAGATGCCCTCGGCGGTGGAGTTGATGATCGTGCCCTCGCCGGTCCAGGCACCCTCGTGCCCCTCCGGCGCCTGCACGGTGTGCACGATCGGCAGCCCGAAGGCGGTCGCGTACTCGAAGTCGCGCTGGTCGCCCGAGGGCACCGCCATGATGGCGCCGGTGCCGTAGCCCATGAGGACGTAGTCGGCGACGAAGACCGGGACCTGCTCGCCCGTGACCGGGTTGGTCGCCCAGCCACCGGTGAAGACACCGGTCTTGTCCTTGGTGTCGATCTGGCGCTCGACCTCGGTCTTGCGCCCGGCCGCGTCGCGGTAGGAGCTCACGGCGGCGAAGGGGGTGTCCGCTCCCCCGGTCCAGCGCTCGTCGGTCCCCTCGGGCCAACCACCCTCGGGCACGAGCGCGTCGACGAGCGGGTGCTCCGGGGCGAGGACCATGAAGGTCGCGCCGAAGAGCGTGTCCGGGCGCGTGGTGAAGACCTCGATGCCGTGCTCGCTCCCGTCTGCACCCCTCGCGGGGAAGGTGACGGCGGCACCCTCGCTGCGGCCGATCCAGTTTCGCTGCATGGCCTTGACCTTCTCCGGCCAGTCGACCCGGTCGAGGTCGTCGGCGAGACGGTCGGCGTAGGAGGTGATGCGCATGACCCACTGGCGCAGGTTAGCCTTGAAGACCGGGTAGTTGCCGCGCTCGGAGCGTCCGTCGGCGGTGACCTCCTCGTTGGCCAGCACGGTCCCCAGACCGGGGGCCCAGTTCACCGGGGCGTGGCTGGTGTAGGCGAGGCGGTACTCGTCGAGGACGTCCGCCTGCTCCTTGGGGGACAGCTGCGCCCAGGGGCGGGTCTCCCCCTTCGGCAGGGGCCGCTCACCGGAGGCGAAGGAGTCGACCAGCTCGTCGATCGGGCGGGCGCGGCCGGTGCCGCCGTCGGGGCGCACCGCGTCCGGGTCGTACCAGGAGTTGTGGATCTGCAGGAAGATCCACTGCGTCCACCGGTAGTAGTCGGGGTCGATCGTGGCGAAGGCGCGCCGGTCGTCGTGCCCCAGGCCCAGGCGGCGCAGCTGGCGCTTCATCACCACCATGTTGTCCTCGGTGGTCTTGCGCGGGTGCTGGCCGGTCTGCACGGCGAACTGCTCCGCGGGCAGTCCGAAGGCGTCGTAGCCCAGGCAGTGCAGGACGTTCTTGCCGAGCATCCGCTGGAAGCGCGAGTAGACGTCGGTGGCGATGTAGCCCAGCGGGTGGCCGACGTGCAGGCCGGCGCCCGAGGGGTAGGGGAACATGTCGAGGACGAGCATGTGCCCGTCGTAGGAGGCCACGCGCTCGGGCTCGGCCCACGGTCCGGTGGGGTTCGGCGCACGGAAGGTCCCCTGCTCCTCCCACCGGTCCTGCCAGTCGACCTCGATCCGACCGGCCATCTCGGCGGTGTAGCGGTACGGCGTCTCGCTCATCAGTGCTGTGTCTCCCGGGGTTGCCTCGGCCGTTCGGCCCACGGCGCACATTACTAGCCGGACACGCCCTGCCCCCGTCCGGTCCGCGGTGGCCACCGCGGGCGATGGCTGCTCAGCTCGTGCGGTGGAAGCGGCGAACGGGGCCGCGGTGGATCCTGCGCTTCAGCTCCACGAGGTCGTGCTCGATCTTCCGCGGCTGGAAGTGCCCCTTGTCAGCCACCAGCAGTGCCGACAGCTCGTGGGTCAGCTTCTTCCGCTCCCGCGGCGTGAAGGAGCTCGGCCGGTAGTCGCCCCGCTCGACGGTGTCCAGCAGACCGAGCTTCAGCAGGGTCGGCACGTCCTCCTCGATCCGCCGCTGGTAGATCTCGGTCAGGTACCGACGCCTCTCGTCCTCGTCGAGGTGCGGGTTGGCCAGCACCGCGCTGACCGCGCCGCGCACGAGGTCCTTCTCCCCGCGGAACTTCGCCCCCTCGCCGGCGCCGAGGTGGGCCACCCACTTGCGCAGGAACTCCTCCATCGTGAACGACTCGTAGTGCAGCAGGTGCAACCAGTCAGCCTCGAAGTCGGTCGTCGTCTCGTCCTCGCCGAGGACGCGCGCCTGGTGGATGTGCATGCCGAACGACAAGGAGGGACGGATCCCGATCTTGCCGGAGACGTGACCGTGGAAGTAGCTGCGGTTGGTCGGCTTGTCGATCAGGCCGAGCACCGTCAGCAGGGACAGCTCCTCCCGCGCCAGCAGACGCTTGAAGTACCGGTCATCGCCCTCCCGCGAGGAGCTGACGGACTCCTTGGGGAGCAGCCGCACCGTCGCGACGCCACCATCGATCGCGAGGAGGCGGTCCTTGTCGATGTCCAGGCACTCGTCGCCGTCGATGTGGAAGAGCCACTGGGCGCTCTCGATGTCGGAGAGCAGGACGTTGACGCGGTTGGCGTTGATCGTCTGCCGGGCGTTGAGGTTGTCCGGCTGCGGGTTGTGCCGGTTCGCCTCGTCGGAGTCGACCACGGTGGCGTGCGGGTGCTTCTCGAGGTAGGCCAGGACCTCGCGGTCACCGCCCTCGAGGAAGATGAAGAGGTGGTCCGCCCCGGCAGCCAGGTTGCCCTCGACGAAGCGGGTGACGTTGGTGAGGGAGTCCTTGATGGTGCTGACGGTGCAGATCATGTGGCGGCTCCGTGGGTCAAGGACGTGGGACTGATACAGGGTAAACGAGCACTGCGGCATCGGTGGCACAGTGGCTCGCAGCCATCACCCCCGCTCGAGGAGAGCTGCGTCATGAGCGACACCGCACCGCCCCCCAAGGTCCTCGCCCGCCTCGAGGAGACGCGCACCCGCCGGGAGGAGTACTACCGGCACCTGCACGCCCACCCGGAGCTCTCCCACCAGGAGCACGCGACCGCCGCGAGCGTCGCCGGGCGCCTGCGGGCATCCGGCCTCGAGGTCACCGAAGGGGTCGGGGGCACCGGCGTCGTCGGGGTCCTCACCAACGGCGAGGGGCCGCGCGTCCTCCTGCGCGCCGACATGGATGCCCTGCCGATCCGGGAGGCCTCCGGCGCCGACCACGCGAGCACGGCCACCGCGACCACCGAAGACGGCACCGAGGTGCCCGTCGCCCACGCCTGCGGGCACGACGTGCACGTCACCTGCCTGCTCGAGGCCGCGGACCTGCTCGCGGGTGAGCGGGCGGCGTGGTCGGGCACGCTCATCGCGCTCTTCCAGCCGGCGGAGGAGCTCGGCGACGGGGCACGGACCATGGTCGCGGACGGGCTCGCCGACCTGGTCGGGCCCGTCGACGTCGCGATGGCCCAGCACGTGCTCGCCCTCCCCGCCGGCACCGTCGCCACCCGTGAGGGTCCGGTCCTCGCGGCGGCCGACAGCGTCCGCATCACCGTCCACGGGCGGGGGTCCCACGGCTCCATGCCGCAGACCTCCGTCGACCCGGTCGTGCTCGCGGCCATGATCGTGCTGCGTCTGCAGACGATCGTCTCCAGGGAGATCGACCCGACCGACCCCGCCGTCGTCACCGTCGGGTCGCTCCACGCGGGCAGCAAGAGCAACGTGATCAGCGACCGGGCCGTCCTCGAGGTCAACACGCGCACATACTCCGAGGCCACCCGCGCCGGCCTGCTGGCGTCGATCGAGCGCATCGTGCGCGCCGAGTGCACGGCGTCCGGGAGCCCGCGCGAGCCGGAGTTCGAGTACTACGACCGATTCCCCGTGACCGTCAACGACCCCGGCGTCACCGCGACGGTGCGGGCGGCATTCGAGACGCACTTCGGCGACGCGGCCGGCGAGCTGGCGCTGCAGTCGGCGAGCGAGGACTTCAGTGACGTGCCCGACGCGCTCGACGCGCCGTACACGTACTGGGGCATCGGGGGCACCGACCCCGAGCAGTACGCCCGAGCCGAGGCCGCCGGACGTCTCGACCGGGACATCCCGGTCAACCACTCCCCTGCCTTCGCACCGGTGGTCCGGCCGACGCTCGAGGTCGGCACCCGGGCCCTCGTCGTCGCGGCGCTGGCGCACCTCGCCTGACCGCCCGCCGGGTCGGTCCGAGCGCCTCCTAGGGTGGCGCCATGGACGCCCCGACGACGTACGCGCCACCCGCCGACGAGGCCGCACGGATCAGGGCGCGGGTGGACGCGCTCCGCCTGCCCGGGATCATCGACGTCCACACGCACTTCATGCCGCAGCGCGTGCTCGACAAGGTGTGGGCGTACTTCGACTCGGCGGGGCCGCTCATCGGCCGGCCGTGGCCGATCGCCTACCGCACCAGCGAGGAGGAGCGCCTGGCGACGCTGCGCTCCTTCGGCGTGCTCGCCTTCCCGTCGCTGAACTACCCGCACAAACCCGGCATGGCCGCGTGGCTGAACGGGTGGTCCGCGGGCTTCGCCGACGACCACCGGGACGTGCTCCGCTCGGCGACCTTCTACCCCGAGCCGGGCGCCGCCGACGAGGTGCGCAGCGCGATCGCGAGCGGGACCCAGCTGTTCAAGGTGCACGTGCAGGTCGGCGACTACGACATGGCCGACCCGCTGCTCGAGGACGTGTGGACCGTGCTGGAGGAGGCGGGCACGCCGATCATCACGCACGCGGGCAACGGCCCGGCGCCGGGGACCTTCACCGGGCCGAAGGCGGTGCGCCGGCTGCTGGCCCGCCACCCCGACCTCACGCTCGTCATCGCGCACATGGGCATGCCCGACTACGGCGAGTTCCTCGACATCTGCGCCGAGCACCCGCGCGTCCATCTGGACACGACGATGGCGTTCACGGCCTTCACCGAAGAGGCCACCCCCTTCCCCAGCGACCGTCTGGACGACCTGCGCGCACTCGGTGACCGGGTGCTCTTCGGCAGCGACTTCCCCAACATCCCCTACCCGTACCTCGAGGCGGTCGACGCCGTCATCGGGCTCGGCCTCGGGGACGAGTGGGTGCGCGGGGTGCTGCACGACAACGCCGCCCGGCTGCTGGGGCCGTGACCCGGCGAAGGGAGCGGACCGCTCAGTTGCGCAGGTGGGACAGCACGATCCCGACCGGGATGCTCGCGAGCAGCACGAGCAGCATCGCGCGGTAGGCCCACGTCCCCCACGCCCCGGCGCGCTCTGGTGCCCGCAGGTCCGCCAGCAGCGCCAGGGCCAGCGCCGCGACGAGCAACGCCGACCCGAGGTCGACCAGGACCGGGGTGGCGACGAGGGTGCCGCCGATGACGAGGAGGCTGCCGAGGTCCCAGCCGGCCAGCTGGGCCCACCCCGTCCGGTCGGGTCGCCGGCCGGCCGGACGCATCCGTCCCATGACGTACTGGGCCGCGCCGACCACGAGCACGAGGTAGGCCGCGGCCCAGCTCCCCTTCGCCCAGTCGAGGGGACCGGTGAACGCGGCGACGAGGCCCCCGAGCACCACAGCGACGCAGCCCAGGGCGATCATCACCGGGCCGGGTGCCACCACGCTCGAGCGGGCGGTGTCCACCCTCAGGTGTTGCTGCCGGTGCCGACGCTCAGCAGCACCGCGGAGTCCTCCAGCGCGAGCAGGTCGTGGCGCTGCGGCGGGATGACGAGCAGCTCGCCGGGACCGCCCTCCCAGGTCTCCTCACCGGTGTCCAGGCGCACCCTGCCGAAGATGACCTGCAAGGTCGCCTCCTGCGGGCTGTCGTGGGGAGCGAGCGCCTCACCCTCGACCAGGGCGACGAGCGTCTGGCGCAGGACGTAGTCGTGCCGGCCGTGGACGGTGACGGCGCTGCGGCCGGCGCTGCCGCCACGGGCCTTCGCCAGGTGCTCCTGCGCCAACTCGGTCAGTGACAGCGACTGCATGACATCTCTCCTTCGGTGGGTGCGTTGGACCCAGCGTAGTGACCGGGTGATCTTTTTCACGAATTCTGGTGTACTAATTACCCTCACCCGCCCGAGGAGAACCGCCATGAGCGCCCGACCGACCCCCTTCGCCGACCGTGACGACCTGGCCGTCCACGGCCACTGGCTGCTGGCCCGGCTGGGCAAGCGCGTCCTGCGGCCCGGCGGGGTGGAGCTGACGCGAACTCTGCTGCGGGAGAGCCGACCGACCGGGGTGGGCGTCGTCGAGCTCGCGCCGGGCCTGGGGCGTACCGCCGGCGAGATCATCGCGCTGGATCCGCGCAGCTACCGCGGCGTCGAGGCCGACCCCGACGCGGCGCGCGCCACCGAGCAGGTCGTCGCGCCACTGGGCACAGTGGTCACCGCCGACGCCGCCCGCAGCGGGCTGCCGGATGCCGACGCCGACGTCGTCATCGGCGAGGCGATGCTCACGATGCAGGGCGAGGGAGCCAAGGCAGCGATCGTCGCGGAAGCGGTGCGGCTCCTGCGGCCGGGTGGGCGCTACGCGATCCACGAGCTCGCCCTGGTGCCGGAGTCCATCGCCGAAGAGGTCAGGACCGACATCCGTCGGGCCCTGGCCCGCTCGATCAAGCTCAACGCCCGCCCGCTGACGGTCCTCGAGTGGGAGGACCTGCTCATCGGGCAGGGTCTGGTCATCGATCATGTGCGCACGGCCCCGATGGCGCTGCTCGACCCCATGCGCATCATCGCCGACGAGGGGCTCGTGGGTGCCCTGCGCTTCGGCGTCAACCTCCTGCGGCAGCGTGACGCCCGCAGACGCGTGCTGGCGATGCGGGCCACCTTCCGCGCCCACCGCTCCCACCTGCGCGGGATCGCGCTCATCGCCCACACGCCGCAGTAGCGTGCCTGCATGGCTGACACACCGCGTCCGATCTCCTTCCTCCGTGTCCCGGGCGTCGAGGACGTCCCCGAGGGCGTCCAGCGACTGTGGGAGAAGTCCCGCGAGGCCTTCGGCTTCATCCCCAACGTCTTCCGCGCGCAGGCCCTCAACGGCGCGCAGTTCGAGGCGTGGTGGAAGTACTTCAACCTCCTGGTCAACAAGGAGGGCCACCTGAGCAATGCCGAGCGCGAGCTCATCGCCGTCGTCGTCAGCGGGATCAACCGGTGCACCTACTGCGCCGTCTCCCACGGGGCCGCCCTGCGGGAGTACTCCGGTGACCCGGTGACGGCCGACCTCGTCGCGGTCAACTGGCGCCAGGCCGAGCTGGACGAGCGACAGCAGGCGATGGCCGAGTACGCCGAGCTGCTCACGCGCGCCCCGGGGTCGGTCGACGAGGGCGACCTGGAGCCGATGCGCGCGGCCGGCATGGACGAGCACGAGATCCTCGAGGCGGTCCAGGTGATCGGCATGTTCAACATGACCAACCGCGTCTCCAGCGCCCTGGGGATGGTGCCCAACCACGAGTACCACTCGCAGGCGCGCTGAGCCTCACTCCCCGGCCGGCTCCCCCTCATCGCTGCCCGGATAGGTCACCCGCGTCCCCTCGACGACGGCGAAGGGGGTCAGCTCGTGCTCCTTCGGCGCGCCCCCGGAGATGATCTCCAGGACGGTGTACCCGCGCACGAGCAGGGCGTCGGCGACGAGCCGGCGGTGGCAGCGCCACGGCACGGCCTCGGCGCACATGATCGCGCACGAGTCGTCCTCCGCCAGCGCCATCAGCTCCTCGAGCCCGGAGCGGAACTCGTGGGTGAGCATGTGGTCGGCGTAGTTGCGGAAGGAGGTGTTGCGCCAGGCGGTGTTGGGCGAGTCCGCGTGCTTGGGCCGCAGCCCGCCGAGCGCCTTGACGTAGGAGTAGCCGAGCCCGGCGTCCGCCAGGGACGCCTCGAGCGCATCACCCCAGTACTGGGGGTTGTGCCGGGACTTTGGCACCGTGCGGATGTCCACGACCCGCGTGACGCCCTGGTCGGTGAGCAGCTCGATGAATTCCTCGATCGGTCGCGTGGAGTGGCCGATCGTGTGGATCGTGGTCATGGGGTCCACGGTAGGACCCGCAGCGGCCTATCCTCGTGACTGTGCGCCGCCCCCTGGTTCTCGCCATCGCCGCCCTCGCCCTGGTGGGTTGCGGCGTGACGGAGGGCGAGGACCCCACACCGCACTCCGACGTGACCGCTCCCGACGCCACCGTCGCACTCGTCGACGAGGCCAGGGCCGATCTGGTCCTCATCGTCAGCAACCAGTCGCTCGACGACGAGCAAGCGCGCCTGACCGTGGTGATCGACGGCGTCACGGTCGTCGACGACGACTTCCACGTCGAGGACCAGCACAACTGGATCTACTTCCCCCTGAGCCTCCCCCCGGGCAGCCACGAGGTGGACGCGAGGTCCGACTCGGGAGCGACCCTGCGCGCGTCGTTCGAGGTGCCGCGCACCACGACGCGTTGGGCGATCATCGAGCACTGGACCGAGGACGACTCGGCGGAGAGCGACGACGCGCCCGTGGACCTCACCTGGCAGTTCCTGCGCCGAGCGCCTCACTTCGCCTGAGCGGGCAGGCAGCCGTCTGCACCAACGGCAGCGGGCCCGGCGAACGTGCGTTCGCCGAGCCCGGTCCTACGAAGTGGAGCTGAGGGGATTCGAACCCCTGACCCCCTCCATGCCATGGAGGTGCGCTACCAACTGCGCTACAGCCCCGAGTGTGGGATCCCCCGTGAAGGGGACTGCGAGAGTTTAACCCGACGCACCCACCGTTATCCAAATCGGCGTTTCAGAGCCCCTCCGCTGACGCATTCCACTGCGCGATGCGCCAGCCGCTGCGGCCGGTCGCGGGGGTGCTGCCCTCCTCGACGACGGCCCAGTGGCAGTTGCCGAAGCCCCCGAGCGCACGCCAGGCGAGCGACTGGTCGAAGCCGACGAGCTCGGCGACGAGGCAGCGGCCCGTGACGCCGTGCGTGGCGATGACGACGCACTCCCCCGGGCCCATCGTCGCGATGAGCTCGTCGAGGGCCGCACGGGTGCGCGCGGCGACGTCGGCGAGGGACTCGCCGTGGCCTCCGCGCCGGAAGTCCTCACCGGTGAGCAGCTTGTCGGCGTCCTCCGGGTACTGCGAGTACACCTGGTCGGCCGTCAGCCCCTGCCAGCCGCCGGCGTGGATCTCCCGCCAGCGCTCGTCGAGGCTGACGTCGAGGCTGCCGCTGGCGGAGGCGACCTCCTGCGCGGTGACGTGGGCGCGGGAGAGGTCGGAGGAGACCACCCGCGAGGGGCGAAGGGAGGAGATCGCCGCCGCGGCGGCGCGCGCCTGCTCGTGGCCCAGCTCGGACAGCTCGTGGTCGAGCTGGCCCTGCCAGATCCCCTGGGCGTTGGAGACGGTCTGGCCGTGCCGGAGCACGACGAGGCGACGGGGCTCCCCCTTCGCCGCACCGGTGGTGGCCTCGGCGGCGAGGGAGCGGGTCACCTCGCTCACGCTCCGCCCTGCTCCTGCGCCGAGCCGACGACGCCGAGGTCGAGGTGCGGGCAGTCGCGCCACAGGCGCTCGAGGTCGTAGAAGTCGCGCTCCTCGTCGTGCTGCGCGTGCACGACGACGTCGCCGAAGTCGAGCAGGACCCACCGGCCGGGCCCGTTGCCCTCGCGGCGCAGCGGCTTGGCCTGCGCCTTCTCCCGCATGTCGTCCTCGACGGCGTCGACGATCGCCTGGACCTGGCGCTCGTTGTCCGCGGAGACGATGAGGAAGATGTCGGTGAGGGGCATCTGCCCGGACACGTCGAGTCCGGTGATGCTCGTCGCGAGCTTGTCATGGGCGGCATGCGCCGCGATCTTGGCGAGGTCGATGGCCTCTTGGGTGGCTACCACGGTCTGTCGGTCACTCCCGGTCGTCGGTGTAGAGCTCGTACTTGCTGATGTACTGCACGACGCCGTCCGGTACGAGGTACCAGACCGGCTCGCCGTCGGCGACGCGCGCACGGCAGTCGGAGGAGGAGATCGCCATGGCCGGCACCTCCTGCAGGGTCACCCGGTGCCGGGGCAGTCCGGACTCGCTGAGGTGGTAGCCGGGACGGGTGACGCCGATGAAGTGCGCCAGCTCCCACAGCTCGTCGATGTCCTTCCAGGACAGGATCTGCGCGAGGGCGTCGGCACCGGTGATGAAGAACAGCTCGTCGTCGGGCCGCTGCTCGCGCAGGTCTCGCAGGGTGTCGATCGTGTAGGTCGGCCCCTCACGATCGATGTCGACCCGACTGACGGTGAAGCGCGGGTTGGACGCCGTGGCGACCACCGTCATCAGGTAGCGGTGCTCGGCGGGCGAGACCTCCGCGTGCGCCTTCTGCCACGGCTTGCCGGTGGGCACGAAGACGACCTCGTCGAGCTCGTACAGCGACTGGACCTCGCTGGCCGCCACGAGGTGGCCGTGGTGGATGGGGTCGAAGGTCCCACCCATCACGCCCAGCCGCCTGGGGCGCTTGCTCAGCGGTGGGCCTCGTCGTCGCCGTGGCCGTAGACGCCCTTGCCCTCGTAGGCGTGCGGGGCCCCGTGCGCCACGGTGTTCTCCCGGCGCGGCAACTTCGTCGAGGCCTGGCGGACGGCGAAGAGCGCGCCCAGCATCATCGCGAAGACGGCCAGGGCGATCAGGCCGTAGACGAACGGCGGGACCGGGAGCTCGACGTGGGTCTCGGCCCCGGCGAGGAGGGGCAGGGCGATACTCAGCATGGCGGCCATCCTACCGGCCCGCGCACGAGGGGCGGCGCCCCCTTCGACACCACCTTTGTCCACCGTCCCCGTCCACAGCCCTGTGGACGACCACGAGGGAAGCGCGATGTTCCTGTGGACACGGCTGTGTGTGGTGGCCGTTCACAGATCGTGGCCGACAACTGTTGCCACCGAGCGCCGCAGCGGCGTAGAACAGTCCTCACACCGCGGTCGTGATCGCCACTCCAGAGGGGGGTGCACGGCCAACGGACCACAGGGATAACGACGTCGGCATGCCTGCACGGGCCCACACCGTGCTGGCCCTGGCGACCGCTGCGTCGGCACCTCCTGGTCCACGTGTCACCGCGACGTCGCGGCCTCGTGCCACGACGCCGTGCTGCTGTCGCCGCAGGATCGTGGCTCGCACACAGCGGACGAGGGCTCTCCCCGAAGGGAGGGCCCTCGTCCTGCGTCGGCCCCTCCCGGGTGGTGGACCGGTACCCGCCGGCCTGCGCGGCGAACCGTCAGGCGCGGACCTGACCGTCGCCCTCGACGACCCACTTCGTCGTCGTCAGCTCCGGCAGCGCCATCGGGCCGCGGGCGTGCAGCTTCTGCGTCGAGATGCCGATCTCCGCGCCGAAGCCGAACTCCCCACCGTCGGTGAAGCGCGTCGAGGCGTTGACGAGCACGGCGGCCGCGTCGACCTCGGCGGTCCACCGGCGGGCGGCTGCCCGGTCCTCGGTGACGATGGCCTCGGTGTGGCCCGAGCCGTGCCGGCGCACGTGCTCCATCGCCGCGTCCACGTCGTCGACGACCGCGACCGACATCTCCAGCGCCAGGTACTCGCAGTCGTGGTCCTCGTCGGTGGCCGGGAGGACCTCGACACCCTCGGGCGCCAGCTCGACGGTGCGCTCGTCGCCGTGGAGCGTCACGCCGGCGGCCGCCAGGTCGGCGAGCGCGCGGGGCAGGAAGTCCCCGGCGATGCCGGCGTGCACGAGGAGCGACTCGGCGGCGTTGCACACGCTGGGCCGGTGGGTCTTGGCGTTGAGGGTGATCGCCAGTGCCTTGTCCTGGTCGGCGCCGGCGTCGACGTAGACGTGGCAGTTGCCGACGCCGGTCTCGATCACGGGCACGGTCGACTCGGTGACGACGGCCCGGATCAGGCCCGCTCCCCCGCGCGGGATGAGCAGGTCGACCAGGCCGCGGGCGGTCATCAGCGCCTTGACGGCGTCGTGGTCGCCCTCGAGCAGCTGCACGGCGTCCTGCGGCAGCCCGTGCTCGGCCAGGGCGGCGCGAAGGGCGGCGACCAGCGCGCGGTTGGTGCTCGCCGCGGCGGAGCCGCCACGCAGGATCATCGCGTTGCCGGACTTCAGGCCGAGGCCGGCCGCGTCGACCGTGACATTGGGCCGGGCCTCGTAGATCATGCCGACGACGCCCATCGGCACGCGGACCTGGCGGATCTGCAGGCCGTTGGCCAGCGTCGAGCCGCGCACGACCTCCCCCACCGGGTCGGGCAGGGCCGCGACGTCGCGCAGGGCCTGCGCGACGGAGGCGACACGGTCGGCGTCCAGCGTCAGGCGGTCGAGGAGACCGGTGGCCATCCCCCCTTCGCGCCCCCGTGCCAGGTCCTCGCCGTTGGCGGCGACGACCTCCTCGGTGGCCGCGTCCAGCGCGTCAGCGAGCGCGAGGAGCGCCGCGTCCTTCTCCGCGCGGGTGAGCAGCGCGAGGCGGCGGGAGGCGACGCGGGCCCGCTCGGCCAGGTCACGGACGACGGAGGTGCTGTCGGTCATGCCACCAGAGTAGGAGGGATCGCTCCCCCCGCCGATGACGGTCCGGGAGGTGGGCAGTGGAAGAATGCCCGGGTGACCACGACGATCCTGTCCATCCAGTCCCACGTCGCGTACGGACACGTCGGCAACTCCGCGTCCGTCTTCCCGATGCAGCGCCTCGGTGTCGAGGTGTGGCCGGTCCACACGGTCAACTTCTCCAACCACACCGGCTACGGCGCCTGGCGCGGTCCCCTGATGGACCCGGCGGACGTCGCCGACGTCATCACCGGCATCGGCGAGCGCGATGCCCTCGGCGAGGTCGATGCGGTCCTGTCCGGCTACCAGGGCGGTGAGGGCATCGGCGCGACGATCCTCGAGGCCGTCGCCGAGGTCAAGGCCGCCAACCCCGAGGCGATCTACGCCTGCGACCCGGTCATGGGCAACGAGAAGTCCGGCTGCTTCGTCCACGAGTCGATCCCGGTGCTGCTGCGCGAGAAGGTCGCCCCGAAGGCGGACCTGATCACGCCGAACCAGTTCGAGCTGGGCTACCTCACCGATACGCAGCCGCACACGCTCGAGGAGACGCTCGCCTCGGTCGACCGGGCCCGCGAGATCGGGCCCAGCACCATCCTCGTGACCTCCGTGCTGCGGCCGGACCGCCCCGAGGGCACCATCGAGATGCTCGCCTGCCACGACGACGAGGCGTGGATCGTGCAGACGCCGCACCTGCCGCTGAAGGCCAACGGCTCGGGTGACGTCACCGCCGCCCTCTTCACCAGCCACTGGGTGCGTACGCGCTCGCTGCCCGAGGCGCTCGGCCGGACGGCCTCCTCGGTCTTCGACCTGCTGAGCACGACCCTCGACTCCGGGCGCCGTGAGCTGCAGCTCGTCCAGGCGCAGGAGGTCTACGCCGACCCGCGGATGCAGTTCGAGGTCACGCGGGTGCGCTGAGGCGAGGCCCCCCTTCGTCCGGGTCGACTAGAGGATCGCGAGGTGGTCCCGGTGGATGACCTCACGCTCGTACTGCGGGCCGATCGCGGCGGCGAGCTCCCTGGTCGAGCGGCCCATGAGGTGCGGCAGCTCGCCGGAGGTGTAGTTGACCAGCCCGCGGGCGACGACCACGCCGTCGGGCCCGATGACGTCGATCGGGTCCCCGTCGGTGAAGGAGCCGGTCACCCCGGTGATCCCGGCCGGCAGCAGTGAGCGGCCCCGCTCGCGAAGGGCGGTGACCGCACCTTCGTCGATCTGCACCGACCCGCGGGGCGAGGTCGCGTAGGCCAACCACAGCCCGCGCGAGCCGCGGGAGCGCTCCCCTGGGAGGAAGACGGTGCCGACGTCCTCCCCGTCGATCGCCGCGCAGACCTGGTCGGCGGAGGTGAGGACCGTCGGGATGCACGCGGCGTGCGCGATCGTCGCCGCCTCGACCTTGGTGGTCATGCCACCCGAGCCGACGGCCGAGCCGGTGCCGCTGATGGAGATCTGTGCCAGCTGCCTGGGGTCCTCCACGACGGGGACCCGCTCGGCACCGGGGTCGTGCGGCGACGAGGTGTACAGCGCGTCGACGTCGGTGAGCAGCACGAGTGCGTCTGCGCGGATCAGCTGGGCGACGAGCGCTGCCAGCCGGTCGTTGTCGCCGAAGCGGATCTCGTCGGTGGCGACCGTGTCGTTCTCGTTGACGATCGGGACGACACCGATCCCGAGCAGCGAGTCCAGGGTGCGCCGGGCATTCGTGTAGTGGGTGCGCCGGGTGACGTCGTCGACGGTGAGCAGCACCTGGCCGATCGTGTGCCCGTGCCGGCCGAAGGCCGCGTCGTAGGCGGACAGCAGCACGCCCTGCCCGACGCTTGCCGCGGCCTGCTGGCGGGCCAGGTCACGCGGACGGGTGGCCATCCCCAGCGGGCCGATGCCGGCGGCGATCGCGCCCGAGGAGACGAGGACGACCTCGGTGCCGGCAGTGTGGCGCGCGGCGAGGGCGTTGACCAGCGCGGTCAACCGGGCGACGTCGAGCTCTCCCCCGGCAGCGCTCGTCAGGGACGACGAGCCGACCTTGACGACGAGACGTCGCGCCTCGGCCACGACCCGTCGCGCGCGCTCGGGCTTCACTCGTCCTCGACCCAGTGGCCGGACGCCCGCTCGGCGCGCAGCTCCTCGCGCGCTGCGGTCTGGGCGTCCTTGCGGGCGTGGAACTCCTCCCGGCGCTCGCCGGTGGTGCGGCGGGTGTTCTCGTCCAGACGCAGGTCCTGCCCGCGGCCACCGAGCAGCTCGGCGCCACCGACGAGGGTGGGCTCCCAGTCGAAGACGACGGCGTTGTCCTCGGGACCGATGAGCACGGTGGACCCGGCGACGGCACCCGCCCGGGTCAGCTCCTCCTCGACGCCGGCCCGGTTGAGCCGGTCGGCGAGGTAACCGATCGCCTCGTCGTTGGCGAAGTCGGTCTGGTGCACCCAGCGGGTGACCTTGGCGCCGATGACGCGGAAGACCTCGCCCTCGTGGGTGGTCTCCCGTCGCACGACGAAGCCGGAGTCGTCGACGGCCTTCGGCCGCAGCACGACCCGCTGCGGGCTGACGTCGGACTCGATCTGCTTGCGCGCCTCGACCACGTGGCGCGCCATGGCGAAGGTGAGCTCCTTCAGCCCCTGGTGCGCCACGGCCGAGACGATGAAGACCTCGATGCCCCGCTCCTCCAGGTCCGGCTTGACCATCTCCGCGAGCTCACGGGCCTCGGGGACGTCGGCCTTGTTGAGCACGACGATGCGGGTGCGCTCCGACAGCGGCTGGCCGCCGAGCGTCTCGTCGGCGACGTAGGCCGACAGCTCCTCCTCGATGACGTCGAGGTCGGTCATCGGGTCGCGGCCGGGCTCGAGGGTCGCGCAGTCGATGACGTGGACGAGCACCGAGCACCGCTCGACGTGGCGCAGGAACTCCAGGCCGAGGCCACGGCCTTCGCTCGCTCCCGGGATGAGTCCGGGCACGTCGGCGACCGTGTATCGCACGTCACCGGCCGTGACGACGCCGAGGTTGGGCACGAGCGTGGTGAAGGGGTAGTCGGCGATCTTCGGCTTGGCCGCCGAGAGCACCGAGACGAGCGAGGACTTGCCGGCACTCGGGAAGCCGATGAGGGCGACATCGGCGAGCGACTTCAGCTCCAGCACGACGTCGGTGGCCTCCCCGGGCTCGCCGAGCAGCGCGAAGCCGGGGGCCTTGCGTCGGCGGCTGGCCAGCGCGCGGTTGCCCAGGCCACCGCGTCCGCCCGTGGCCACGACGAAGCGCGCGCCGGGACCGACGAGGTCGACGAGCACATCGCCCCGGCTGTCGGTCACGACGGTGCCCTCGGGCACGGGCAGGATGAGGTCCTCGCCGTTGGCGCCGTTCTTCTCGTCCCCGGCGCCGGGCGCCCCGTTGGTCGCGCGGCGGTGCGGGCTGCGGTGGTAGTCGAGGAGGGTCGTCACCTGCGGGTCGACGACGAGCACGACGTCGCCGCCGTGACCGCCGTTGCCGCCGTCCGGTCCACCGAGCGGCTTGAACTTCTCGCGGTGCACGGAGGCGACACCGTGGCCACCCTTGCCGGCCTCGACATGCAGGGTGACCCGGTCTACGAAGGTCGTCACGACCTCACCTCTTCTACTTCTGGCTGGATGGGACGACGAAGGGGGCAGGTCGACAGGACCCGCCCCCTTCGCCTCACGCAGTGTGTCGCGTCAGCCGGCGGAACCAACCGGGACGATGCTCACGGTCTTGCGACCGCGCTTGGAGCCGAACTGCACCTCGCCGTCGGCGAGGGCGAACAGCGTGTCGTCACCGCCACGACCGACGTTGTCGCCGGGGTGGAAGTGGGTGCCGCGCTGGCGGACGATGATCTGACCGGTGCCGATGACCTCGCCACCGTAACGCTTCACACCGAGGCGCTGGGAGTTGGAGTCGCGACCGTTCTTGGTCGAGGACACGCCCTTCTTGGATGCCATGTCAGTGGTTCCTCTCTTGGAAGGCTCAGGCCTTGATGTCGGTGATCTTCAGCTGGGTCAGCGGCTGGCGGTGACCCTGGCGACGGCGGTAACCGGTCTTGTTCTTGTACCGGGTGATGACGATCTTCGGACCCTTGGCGGCCCCGACGACCTCGGCGGTCACGCTGACCTTGGCCAGCGCGTCGACGTCGGAGGTGACGGTGGAGCCGTCGACGACGAGGATCGGCTTCAGGTCGACGCTGTCGCCGGCGTTGCCCTTGATCGAGTTGATGGTGATGGTGTCGCCGACGGAGACCTTCTCCTGGCGACCACCTGCGCGAACGATCGCGTACATCAGTGGGAACTCACTTTCGCTTCCGGCGCACTCGCTCTGGTCTGACCGGCAGACAATCCTCGCGCCGGAGGGCACGAAGCGTCCACGCGGTGGGCGCACCAAGGGTAGAGACTACCGTCGAGGGCCCTGCCGCCGCAAAACGCGACTGCGCGCTCCGGCAGGGACCTCGACGGGGGTCAGTCCGTGGCCTCGGGCGCCGGCGGCCCCGCTTGGGCGGTGACGCGCTTGCGCTTGCGACGCGGCGGGGTGGCCGGCTCGGCCGGGGGGTCGGCGACGGGGGTCGTGGGGGCTTCCCCGCTCTCCCCCGCGATCGACGTCAGCGGTGCGCTCGCGGTGGCCGCGGGGGCGGTCAGGTCGACCGGCTCGAGAGCCACCGGGGCACCCGCGCTGGAGGCCGCACGGCGACCGGCACGACGTCGAGCCGGCTTCTTCTCGGGCTCGGGCTCGGGGGCAGCCTCGGGGGTTGCCTCCACGACCGCCGGCTCGGGGGCGGGCGCCTCGGGCTCGGGCTCGGGCGCCTCGCCCTTCTTCGGCTCCTCCGGCTCCAGTGCGGGGGTCCTCGCCCCCGGGTCGCCGACAGCGACGTCCTCGCCGGCGCCGGGCTCGGCGATGCTCTTGACCGCGGCCGCGTGGGCAGCGGCCGCGATCTGGGCCGCGGTGCGCCCGTTGGCGTCCCTCTCCTCCTCGGGCGCGGGCTTCGGCTGCGGGTCCTTGTCGCTGCCGCCCTTGCCGCGGCCCCGTCGGGACTTGCCGCCGCCACCGCCACCGCTGCCGGAGCCACCGCCGCCGTTGCCGCCGTGGTCGTGGGCCACCGGCTCGTTGTGGACGATGATGCCGCGGCCGTTGCAGGCCTCGCAGTTCTCGGAGAAGACGTCGATGAGGCCGGAACCGACCCGCTTGCGCGTCATCTGGACCAGGCCGAGCGAGGTGACCTCGGCGACCTGGTGCTTGGTGCGGTCGCGCCCCAGGCACTCCAGCAGGCGCCGGACGACGAGGTCGCGGTTGGCCTCGAGGACCATGTCGATGAAGTCGACGACGATGATGCCGCCGATGTCGCGCAACCGCAGCTGCCGCACGATCTCCTCGGCGGCCTCCAGGTTGTTCTTCGTCACCGTCTCCTCGAGGTTGCCCCCGGAGCCGGTGAACTTGCCGGTGTTGACGTCGACGACGGTCATCGCCTCGGTGCGGTCGATGACGAGCGAACCACCCGAGGGCAGCCAGACCTTGCGGTCCATCGCCTTGGAGATCCCCTCGTCGATGCGGTGCTCGGCGAAGACGTCCCGGTCGCCGGTCCACTTCTCGAGGCGGTCGGCCAGATCGGGGGCGACGTCGTCGACGTAGCGCTTGATCTCCTCCCACGCACCGTCGCCGGAGACGACCATCTTCGCGAAGTCCTCGTTGAAGATGTCGCGGATGACGCGCACGGTCATGTCCGGCTCGGCGTGCAGGAGCGTCGGGGCGCCGCCCGCGGAGGTCTTCTTGCCCTTCTTGGCCTCGGCCTTGTCGCTGATCCTCGACCAGGCCTTCGTCAGCCGCTCGACGTCGGCGGTCAGCTCCTGCTCGGAGGCCCCCTCGGCGGCGGTGCGCACGATGACGCCGGAGCTGTCCGGGACGACCTGCTTGAGGATGGACTTCAGGCGTGAGCGCTCGGTGTCGGGCAGCTTGCGGGAGATGCCGGTCATGTTGCCCTCGGGCACGTAGACCAGGTAGCGCCCGGGGAGGGAGACCTGCGAGGTCAGTCGCGCGCCCTTGTGGCCGATCGGGTCCTTCGTCACCTGGACGAGGACCGAGTCGCCGGAGGAGAGGGCGTTCTCGATCCGCCGGGCCTGGCCGTTGCCGACACCCTGCGCGTCCCAGTTGACCTCACCGGCGTAGAGCACCGCGTTGCGGCCCTTGCCGATGTCGATGAAGGCGGCCTCCATGCTCGGCAGCACGTTCTGCACGCGGCCGAGGTAGACATTGCCGACCATCGTCGAGGTCGTCTCCCGGGAGACGTAGTGCTCGACGAGCACGCCGTCCTCGAGGACGCCGATCTGGGTGCGGTCACCCTGCTGGCGCACGACCATGACCCGCTCAACGCTCTCGCGGCGGGCGAGGAACTCTGCCTCGGTGATGACCGTGCGGCGCCGACCGGCCTCGCGGCCCTCGCGGCGACGCTGCTTCTTCGCCTCCAGGCGGGTGCTGCCCTTGATGGCCTGCGGCTCGCTGCGGCGCGACTCGCGGACCTTGGTCACGGTCCCGGGCGGGTCGTCCTGCCCGGAGCCGCCACCACCGTTTCCGCCACCGCTGCCGCCGCCGTTGCCACCACCACTGCCGCCGCCACCACGGCGGCGACGGCGCCGACGACGCGAGCTGCCCGAGGACTGGTCCTCGTCGCCCGAGTCGGTGTCGGAGTCGTCGTCGTTGTCGTTGTCGTCATCGCCGGAGTCGGACGAGCGCTCGTCCTGCCCCGAAGAGCCGTTGCCGCGGCCTCGACCCCGGCCGCGGCCGCGGCCACGTCCACCGGAGGACTTCTGGTCGTCGTCCTCGTCGTCGGAGGAGTCGTCCGAAGAGTCCTTCGAGGAATCCTTCGAGGTCTCCTTCGGCGAGTCCTTGGACGAGCTCTTGGAGGAGCCCGACCCGCTCGAGCCGTCGTCGTCGGAGTCGGGGCCGTCGGAGGAGTCGGAGGAGCGGTTGCGACCGCGCCCGCCACGGCGGCGACGCCGGTTGCGGCCCCCTTCGCCCTGCTGGTTGTCCGAGTCGTCACCCTGCGGGGTGTCGCTGTCGTCGGAGTCCCGGGCGGAGTCCTGCTCGTCCTCGTCCTCGTCGTCGTACGGCTCCGGGTCGCGCTGACGGCGGGGCGGGGCGGCGACGGGGGTGGGCGGCTGGAAGAGGAGCCCGAAGCCCGGTGCGGCGGCGGGCGCCTGCTCCGGGGTCTGCTCGTCCTCGGTCTGCTCGTCCTCGGTCTGCTCGGGCTGGTCGGCCGGGGCGGTGGCCTCGGTCGATTCCTCGGCGTGCTCGTTCTCGGGAGCCATGCGGCACCTCCAGCGCCGGCGACCCTGCCCCACACCGGCACCTCGCAGGGTGCGACCAGGCCGCAGGCGCGGCGTTCGCGGGCTCAGGTGGCCCGCGGAAGCAAGTCCGTGTTACCTCGAGGTGGCTCGCGCCGTGCGCGGCACCCCCACGGGGCCGACGGCGACTCAGTCGGTGGCCAGTGGATCGGCCACGCTCTCGGTCTCGCTGCTCCAGATCCCCTGCGCCAACCGGGTCGCGATCGGCGACCGCGGCGGCGCGAACGAGGTGGCAGCGGTGATCGCGCTGAGGACGTCGTCGGGGCGTACGGCAGGTGTGGTGTGCCGCACGACCATCTCCAGTATCGCACAACCGTCCTCGGCGACCCCGGTACGCGCCCACTCGACCGGTCCGCGCGCGTCGTAGGACTTCATCCCACGCTTGAACATCCGCTCGACCTCGATGCGTTCCTCGGCGAGGAATCCGGCGACCGCCGTCTCCAGCTCGGCCGGGTCCACGCCGGGGAAGCGCAGCTCCCAGCGACTGGCCTGCAACCGGTCCGCGAGCGACCCCGGGCGCGCCTCGACGACCGCGACGATGTCCAGCCCCTCGGGCAGCGCCTCGTCCAGGGCCGTGGCCACGGCGGCGGGGTCGACCTGCTCGGTCACCGAGATCTCGAAGTACTCCGCCTCGCTCGCCGCCCCCGTGGGTGCGCCGTTGGCGTAGGAGATCTTCGGGTGCGGGTGGAACCCGGCCGAGTAGGCCATCGGCACCCCGGAGCGGCGCAGCGCGCGCTCCAGCGCCCGGCCGAAGTCACGGGTCGAGGAGTAGCGCAACCGTCCGCGCCGGGCGTACTGGATGCGCAGCTTCTGGACCGGCGGCGGCGGGGGCGGCCCCTCGGGGGTGCGTTGCTTGGCCATGGGGATCAACCCTATGCGTCGCGCGAGAGCAGCTCGACCAGGTGCACGCCCTCGCGCTCGGACAGGTCCGCGATCTGCGTCTGGCAGGAGAAGCCGTCCGCGAGGACGACCGTGTCCGTGCCCGCCTGCCGGATCGCCGGGAGCAGCTGCAGCTCGGCCACCTGCACCGAGACGTCGTAGTGCCCGAGCTCGACCCCGAAGTTGCCCGCCAGCCCGCAGCAGCCGCCCAGTCGGGTCACCGTGGCGCCGGTGCGCGCGAGCAGCGCCTCGTCCGCGCTCCAGCTCATCACCGCGTGCTGGTGGCAGTGCGGCTGGGCGACGACCTCGGTCCCGGTGAGGTCGGGCGCGCTCCACCGGCCCTCGTCGATGGCGGCGGCGAGCAGCTCGGCGACCGTGCGCACGTTGGTGGAGACCGTCCGGGCCGCGGCGGAGTCGACGAGTCGCGGCAGGTCGTGGCGCAGGGCCGCGGTGCAGCTCGGCTCCATGCCGAGCACCGGGATGCCGGCATGGGTCGCGGGGGCGAGCACCCGGGCGGCGGTCTCCAGCGTGGACTTCGCCGCGTCGAGCTGACCGGTGGAGATCAAGGTCAGGCCGCAGCACAACGCCTCCGCCGGGACGAAGGGGGAGAATCCCGCCTCCCGCAGGAGCGCCACCGTCGCGCGGCCGACGTGCGGTGAGAAGTGGTCGGTGAAGGAGTCGACGAAGAGCGCGACCGGGTGGTCGGCGCCGGCCATCTGCGGGGCGGAGGCGATCATCCCTTCGCGCCGGGCCCACGTGCGGAAGGTCTCCGATGCGAAGGTCGGCAGGTTGCGCCGCGGGTCCACGCCGGCGGCCGGCAGGGTGAGCTTCTTCAGCCCCGGCAGCGAGGTCATCGCGTTGACCAGCCGCGGTGCGCGCGAGGCGACCCGGGCCAGCTGCGGCAGCCGCCCGAGCGAGTAGTGGCTGCGCGGCCGCAGGCGCCCCTTCCACGTCTGGTGCAGTGCCTCGGACTTGTAGGTGGCCATGTCGACACCGGTCGGGCAGTCGCTGGCGCAGCCCTTGCAGGACAGGCACAGGTCGAGGGCCTCGTGGACCTCCGGGGAGCGCCAGCCGCCGGTGACCGTCGTGCCGTTGAGCATCTCCTGCAGGGCCCGGGCGCGGCCGCGGGTCGAGTCCTTCTCCTCCCCCGTCGCCTGGTAGCTCGGGCACATGACCGTCGTCGACGTCCCGGCGGCGCGGCACTTGCCGACGCCGGTGCAGCGGTGGACGGCCTGGCTGAAGTCGCCGCCGTCCTCCGGGTAGCCGAAGGCCAGCGGCACGGCCACCTTGTGCGCGGCGGGGATGCGCAGGTCGGCCTCGGCCGGCGCCGGGTCGACGAGCACGCCGGGGTTGAGCAGGTTCGTCGGGTCGAAGGCGTGCTTGACCGCGCCGAAGAGGGCGATCGTCTCCGGCCCGTACATCCGCGGCAGCAGCGCCGAGCGGGCGCGGCCGTCCCCGTGCTCCCCCGACAGCGATCCGCCGTGGGCCGCGACGAGGTCGGCGGCCTCCTCCACGAGCGAGCGGTAGCGCTCCTGCGCGCCGGGGGTGTCGAGCTCGATGTCGAGGCGGATGTGCAGGCAGCCGTCCCCGAAGTGGCCGTACGGCAGGCCCTGGACGTCGTGCTCCTCGAGGAGGTCGTCGAAGGCGCGCAGGTAGTCCCCCAGCCGCGCCGGCGGCACGGCCGCGTCCTCCCACCCCGCGTGGGCGGGGCGGTCGCGCTGCGAGCGCGCGGACAGGCCGGCGCCGTCCTCGCGGATCCTCCACAGCGAGCGGGCCTGGGCGGGGTCGGTCACGACGCGGGCGTCGAGGGACTCGATCTCGCGGCAGATGCGCTCGGCGGCCGCGACGGCGCCCGCCGGACTCTCCCCCGGGACCTCGACGAGCATCCAGGCGGCGCCCCGTGGCAGGTCCGGGACGGCCTGCGGCCCGCGCCGGACGCGCACGACGTCGACGATGCGGGAGTCGATGCCCTCGGCGGCGACCGCGCCTAGTCCCTTGAGCAGGTGGGCGACGTCGCCCGCGGCGTAGATGTCGGGGAAGCCGAGGACGGCCAGCGCGGTCGCCGGCGGGTCGCTGACGAGCCGGACCCGGGCGTGGGTGGCCAGCGCGAGCGTGCCCTCGGAGCCGACGAGCATGCGGCCGATGTCCAGGCCGCGCTCGGGCGCGAGGTGCTCGAGGGCGTAACCGGAGACCTGCCGCCCGAAGGTGCCGAACTCGGTGCGGATCGTCTCCAGGTGGGCGTCACGCAGCTCGGTCAGCCGGGTCACCAGGACGTCGTCACCGGTGAGCGAAGGGGGTCCCCCCGCCACTCCCGTCGTCGCGGTCAGGTGCGCGCCGCCCGCGGTGAGCAGGTCCATGCCGACGATGTTGTCGCTCGTGCGTCCGTACCCGAGGGCGCGGTTGCCGCAGGCGTTGTTGCCGATCATGCCGCCGACGGTGCAGCGGGAGTGGCTGCTCGGGTCGGGACCGAAGCGCAGCCCGACGCGTCGGGCCTCGGCCTGGAGGGTGGCGTGGACGGTGCCGGCCTCCACGAGGGCCGAGCCGTCGCCTGCGTCGTCCACGTCGACCTCGAGGACGCGGTTCATGTACCGCGAGGTGTCGACGACGATGCCCGGGCCGACGGCGTTGCCGGCGCACGAGGTCCCGCCGCCACGGGCGGTCAGCGGGACGCCCAGGTCGCGGGCGACGGCGAGCGTGGCCTCGATCTCGCCCGTCTCCCGGGGGAAGACGACGGCTCGCGGGGGCACCCGGTACAGCGACGCGTCGGTGGAGAACATCCCCACCGTCAGCGCGTCGGCGCGCACATCGGCGACCCCGGAGCGACGAAGGGCCTCGGTGATCTCGTGGGTCGACGCGGTCATGAGGCGATTGTCCCCCTTCGCCCCGCTCCCGTGGAGGGGTGTCCCGACGCTCGGCGCGTCAGGAGCGCACCATCGACTCCTTGCCGGAGCCGAGGACGGTCAGGGGCAGCAGTTGCTTGCCCGTGGGGCCGATCTCGATGTCGGTGCCCATCTGCGGGCAGACACCGCAGTCGAAGCACGGCGTCCAGCGGCAGTCCTCGACCTCGGTCTCGTCGAGGGCGTCCAGCCAGTCCTGCCAGAGCCACTCCTTGTCCAGCCCGGAGTCGATGTGGTCCCAGGGCAGGACCTCGGCCTCCTCGCGCTCACGGGTGGTGAACCAGTCGACGTCGACGCCGGTGCCCTTGAAGGCCTTCTCCGCCGCGGCCATCCAGCGGTCGTAGGAGAAGTACTCGCTCCAGCCGTCGAAGCGACCACCGTCGCGCCACACCTGCTCGATGACCCGACCGACGCGGCGGTCACCGCGCGAGAGCAGTCCCTCGACGATGCCCGGCCGGCCGTCGTGGTAGCGGAACCCGATGGAGCGGCCGTAGCGCTTGTCGGCGCGGATCGCGTCGCGCAGCTTGTGCAGCCGCTCGTCGGTCTGCTCGGCGCCCAGCTGCGGCGACCACTGGAAGGGGGTGTGCGGCTTGGGCACGAAGCCACCGATGGAGACGGTGCAGCGGATGTCGTTGTGGCCGGCGACCTCGCGGCCCGTCTCGATGACGCGCTTGGCGACCTCGGCGATCTGCAGGACGTCCTCGTCGGTCTCCGTCGGGAGGCCGCACATGAAGTAGAGCTTCACCTGGCGCCAGCCCGCGCCGTACGCGGCGGAGACGGTGCGGATGAGGTCCTCCTCGGTGACCATCTTGTTGATCACCTTGCGGATGCGCTCCGAGCCGCCCTCGGGCGCGAAGGTCAGCCCGGACCGGCGACCGTTGCGGGTCAGCTCGTTGGCCAGGTCGATGTTGAACGCGTCCACGCGCGTGCTCGGCAGCGACAGACCGGTGTTGGTGCCCTCGTAGCGGTCGGCGAGCCCCTTGGCCACGTCGCCGATCTCGGAGTGGTCGGCGCTGGAGAGCGAGAGCAGGCCGACCTCCTCGAAGCCGGTGGCCTGCAGACCCTGCTCGACCATCTCGCCGATACCGGTGATGGAGCGCTCGCGCACCGGTCGGGTGATCATGCCCGCCTGGCAGAAGCGGCAGCCGCGGGTGCAGCCGCGGAAGATCTCCACGCTCATCCGCTCGTGGACGGACTCCGCGAGCGGCACGAGGGGCTGCTTCGGGTACGGCCACTCGTCCAGGTCCATGACCGTGTGCTTGTCGACGCGCCACGGCACGCCCGACTCGGTCGGCACCACGCGCTGGATGCGCCCGTCGGGCAGGTAGTCGACGTCGTAGAAGGCGGGGACGTAGACGCCGCCCGTCGCGGCGAGGCGACGCAGCACCTCGACCCGACCACCGGGCCGGCCCTGCGCCTTCCACTCGCCGATGATGTCGGTCGCGGCGAGCACGGCCTCCTCGCCGTCGCCGACGATCGCGGCGTCGACGAAGTCGGCCACCGGCTCGGGGTTGAAGGAGGCGTGGCCACCCATGATGACCAGCGGGTGCTCGTCGGTGCGCTCGCTGCTGTGCAGCGGGATGCCCGCGAGGTCCAGGGCGGTGAGCATGTTGGTGTAGCCGAGCTCGGTGGAGAAGCTCAGCCCGAAGACGTCGAAGTCACCCACCGGGCGGTGCCCGTCGACGGTGAACTGCGGCAGGCCGTGCTCCCGCAGGAGGGCCTCCATGTCGGGCCAGACGGCGTAGGTGCGCTCAGCGAGCGCGTCCGGGCGCTCGTTGAGCACCTCGTAGAGGATCATCACGCCCTGGTTGGGCACGCCGACCTCGTAGGCGTCGGGGTACATCAGGGCCCAGCGCACGGTCAGCTCCTCGCCCCCGGGCCCGTGGCCGCCGACCTGCCACTCCTTGACCGTGGAGTTCAGCTCGCCGCCGACGTACTGGATGGGCTTGCTGACCTTCTCGAGCAGGGGCTCGAGGGCAGGGAAGATCGTCTCACCGCTCATGCACCAAGGGTACGGGGGCTGGCCACCTCCTCCCAAAGGCGACGAGGTCGAAGGTGGAGGGTCCGGACGAGGTCGGGGTTGCCCCGACTCAGGGAGTGCCCTTCGAGGCTCGCCCGCTGCGCGGACTCACAACCTCAGGACCCGGAACGAACGACCAAGGGGCGACGCCGATCCTCGTCCGGACTTGACCTACGTCGCGTCAGCTCGGGTACATCTCCTCGATGTCGCCCCTGAACTTGTCCGCGACGACCTTGCGGCGCATCTTCAGGCTCGGGGTGAGCTCGCCGTCCTCGACGGTGAGGTCGCGGCCGAGGATGTGGAACTTCTTGATCTGCTCGTGCCGGTTGAGGCCGGCGTTGAGCTCGTCGACGTAGGACTGGACCATCTCGCGGGCCTGCAGCGAGGAGACGATCTCGGTGTAGCTCGCCTCGCCGAGCCCGTTGGCCTCCGCCCAGGGCCGGATGGCCTCCTCGTCGAGGGTGACCAGCGCGGTGACGAACTGCCGCGACTCGCCGTGCACGAGCAGCTGGCCCACGTACGGGCACAGCCCCTTGAAGGTCGACTCGATGAGCGAGGGCGCTACGTACTTGCCGTTGCTCGTCTTGAACAGGTCCTTCTTGCGGTCGGTGATCTTGACGAAGCCGCGCTCGTCGATCTCGCCGATGTCGCCGGTGTGGAACCAGCCGTCCTCGGTGAGCACCTCGGCCGTCGCCTCGGGGTTGTCGTGGTAGCCCTCCATGACGTGCTCGCCGCGGACGAGGAGCTCGCCGTCCTCGGCGACCTTGATCTCCGTCTGGGGGGTGGGCCAGCCGACGGACCCGACCCGCAGCGCGTAGGGCCGGTTGACCGTGGCCGCGGCGGAGGTCTCGGTGAGGCCGTAGCCCTCGAGGATCTGCAGCCCGGCGCCGTTGAACCAGTGCGCGATGTCCTGGTTGAGCGCGGCGGAGCCGGAGATGAAGAAGCGGATCCGGCCACCGAAGCGCTCGCGGACCTTGGCGAAGACGAGCTTGTCGGCGATGGAGTGCTTCAGGCGCAGGACCATCCCGGGCTTGCGGTCCTCGGACAGGGCCCGGGAGTACTCGCGTGCCGTCCGGGAGGCGAAGTCGAAGATCTTGGCCTTCGCGCCCCCTTCCTCCGCCATGCCCAGCGAGATCTTGGCGTACACCTTCTCGAAGATGCGCGGGGCCGCCGCCATGAAGGTCGGACGGACCTCACCGAGGTTGTCGACGATCTTGTCGATGCGCCCGTCGACGGCGGTCTGCATGCCGACATCGGTGGCGATGAGCAGGAGCACCTTGGCGAAGACGTGCGACAGCGGCAGCCAGAGGTAGTGCACGTCCTGCGGGGTGAGCATGCCGTTCGCCCGGATGGCCGCGCCCTGGTAGGTCCACGTCTTGTGCTGCAGGCGCACCCCCTTCGGCCGTCCCGTGGTGCCCGAGGTGTAGATGATCGTCGCGAGCGAGTCGGGCCCGGTGCCGTCGATCCGGGCGTCGACGAGCCCCGGCTCCGCCGCGAGGACCGCTGCGCCGCGCTGCTCGAGGTCGGCGAAGGTGAGCACCCAGTCATCCAGCTCGACACCCTCGGGGTCGATGACCACGACGTGGGTCACGCCCGGGATGGCGTCGCGGACCTCGCGGATCTTGCCGACCTGCTCCGCGTCCTCGGCGATGACCACCTTGGAGCCGGAGTTGTCGAGGATGAAGGCGACGTCGTCGCTGATCGACGTCGGGTAGATCGTCGTCGTCGCCGCGCCCGCGGCCATGATCGCGTAGTCACTCAGCACCCACTCGATCCGGGTGCTCGAGGCGAGGGAGACCCGGTCCTCGGGCTGGACGCCGAGGTCGACGAGGCCGGCGGCGAGCGCCCAGACCCGGTCCCCGAGCTGTGCCCAGGTCAGCTCGTCCCAGGCGATGCCCGCCGGGAAGGAGTAGGCGGTGCTGTCGGGGGTGTCGGCGATGCGCTGCCGCAGCAGGTGCCCCACACTCGGGGCGCGGTCGTCGAACACACTGGCGTCGAAGGCCTCGTCGGCGGGGGTGCGGGGGATGGTGTCAGGCACGGTGGCCACTCCTTTGTGGGCGTTCGGTGAGCGCATCATGACCCACCGGTACGTCGATTGTCACCCACCTGTCCACATGTTCACCCATTGGTGACCACGCCGGTCAGATCCGGTACTCGCGCGCCAGTTCCCTTGCGCGCGTTTGCAGCCCGGGTCGACCCCGGTGCTCGGTCGTGACGACGATCACGATGCCGACCGCCGCCCAGCAGGCGAACATCGACGACCCACCGTAGGAGAGGAAGGGCAGGGGCAGTCCCGTCACCGGGACGAGGCCGAGGTTCATCCCGATGTTCTCCACCGACTGCACGGCGAACCACGCCGCGACCCCCCAGCAGACGAGCTGGACGAAGGGGTCGACGCTGCGGGTGCCCGCGAGCGCGATCCGGGCCACGATGAGGCCGAGCAGGCCGATGACGAAGGCCGCCCCGACGAAGCCGAGCTCCTCGCCCGCCACCGAGAAGACGAAGTCGGTCTCCTGGAAGGGGATCGCGCCCGCGCTCGTCAGCTCGCCCGAGTACAGGCCCTGGCCGCCCCAGCCGCCCTCGGAGATCGCGGCCCGCACCTGCCGGGTCTGGTACCCGATCCCCTGCGGATCCGTCCCCGGGTCGAGGAAGGCGGTGAGCCGGTCGCGCTGGTACGGGCTGAGTAGGGGCGTGGTGAACGCCGTCACCACGGCGGTGACGCCGGCGACGAGCACCGCGAGCAACCACGGCCACGCGGCCCCGGAGATGACGAGCACGCCGAGTGCGAGCGCCACGAGCACCAGGGCCGACCCGAGGTCCGGCTGGGCCATGACGAGCAGGACCGGGACCCCCGTGACCAGCCCGGCGAGGAGGATCTCGCGCGGGCGGGGGCGTTGGCGCCGTTCGGCGGCCGGGGCGAGCAGCATCGGCAGGGCGACGCACAGCCCGACCTTCGCCAGCTCGCTGGGTTGGAGGGAGAAGCCCCCCGGCACCCGGATCCACGAGCGCGAGCCGTTGACCTCCACGCCCAGGGGGGTGAGCACGAGGACGAGCCCGAGGATCCCCGCGAGGTAGACCACCGGCGCCAGGGCGCGCAGCATCGACCGGTCCAGCCGCACCACGACGAGGGCGATGACCACCCCGATGGTGAGGTTGAGCAGGTGCCGCACGAGGTAGGCCGACCCGGCCTCCGTCCGCGTCGCGGAGTGCACCAGCAGGGCGCCCAGACCCGAGGCGGTCAGCGCCGCCGCGACGAGCACGAGGTCGGAGCGCAGCAGACCGGCGATGTCCCAGCCGCGCCTCCGCGTGGTCACGGCGCCAGGATCGCCCGGGTCGTGTCGACGTCCCGGGCCATGGCCTCGAGCAGCTCGTCGATCGAGTCGAACCGCAGGGTCGGGCGGACGTGGCCGACGAAGTCGACGGCGACCAGCTCGCCGTAGAGGTCGAGGTCCGTGCGGTCGAGGACATAGGACTCGACGACGCGCACCTGCCCGTCGAAGGTCGGGTTGGTGCCCACCGAGATCGCGGCGGGTAGGCGCCGGTCCACACTGCCCTCGGGCAGGTCGAGGCGGGTGAGCCAGCCGGCGTAGACGCCGTCGCTCGGCACGAGGCCGAGGGTGTCGTTGCCGAGGTTCGCGGTCGGGTAGCCGAGGTCGCGGCCGCGGTGGTGACCGTGCACGACCGTGCCGACGACCCGGTGCGGACGGTCGAGGATCTCGGCGGCGGCCTCCACCTCACCGGCGGCCAGGTGGGTGCGCACGGCGGAGGAGGACCAGCGCTCCTCGTCGCCCTGGTCCTCGATGACGACCACGTCGAAGCCGTGCTGCTCCCCGAGCTCGCGGATCAACGAGACGTCCCCGGTGTAGCCGGCACCGAAGCCCTTGGTGTCCGCGCCGACGACCAGGGCGGCGGCACCGAGACCGGTGACGAAGGTGTCGACGATGTAGTCGACGGCGGAGGTCTGGGCGAACTCCGCCGTGAAGGGCAGGACGAGCACCCCGTCGATGCCCGCCTCCCGCAGGAAGTCGTCACGCAGGCTGCCCGGCGCGATGAGCTCAGGCGCACGCTCGGGGTGCATCACCTCGACGGGATGGGGGTCGAAGGTGACGACGACGACCGGCAGCTCGCGCTCGCGGCCCTGGCGGACCAGCTCGTCGAGGATCGCGCGGTGACCGCGGTGCACCCCGTCGAAGTTGCCGAAGGTCGCCACGCACGGCTTCAGCTGCGACGGGGTGTCACCCGGGGATGTCCAGTGCTGCACGGGCACCCACTCTACGAACTGGCCGGCGCGAAGACGACGTGGGCACGTGCCGTGGGACGGGTCTCGTCGAGCACGGCGACGAGCGAGCCGTCCGGGGCGAAGGCCCCCACGGGCTCCTGCCGGCCCGGAAGGGCGCTGGGGATCCGCTGCCCGAAGCCGAGCGAGCGCGCCTGCTCGGCGGTGAGCTCACGCTGGACGAGCGCCGCGCGTGCGGCGTCGGCCAGGGGCGTCATCGGCAGGTCCGCCGGCTCGGTGCCGCCGTCACGCAGGGCGGCGAGCTCCTCGAGCGTGTGGGAGTGCTCGAGGGTCAGGCCACCGACGCGGGTGCGACGCAGGGCGGTCAGGTGGCCGTGGCAGCCCAGGTCGGCGCCGAGGTCACGGGCGAGCGCGCGCACGTAGGTGCCCGAGGAGACCTCCACCTCGACGTCGACGTCGAGGACACCGACAGCACCGCCGGGCCCGGCCGTGCTGCCCGAGCTCGCCTCGCGCACGTCGAGCAGGTCGAAGCGGGAGACGGTCACCGGACGGGCCGGCAGCTCGACGTCCTCCCCCGCGCGCACCCGGGCGTAGGAGCGCTCGCCCTTGACCTTGATGGCGCTGACGGAGCTCGGCACCTGCTCGATGTCGCCGGTGAGCCGGGTGATCGCCGCCTCCAGCGCGGGCCGGTCGATGCCGGTCACCCCACCGGTGGCCGTGACCTCGCCCTCGGCGTCGTCGGTGATCGTCGCCTGCCCCAGACGGATCGTGGCCGTGTAGGCCTTGTCGGCGCCGACGAGGAAGGTGAGCAGCTTGGTGCCCCTGCCGACCCCGAGGACGAGGACGCCGGTGGCCATCGGATCGAGGGTGCCGGCGTGCCCGACCTTGCGGGTGCCGTAGAGCCGACGGCTGCGGGCGACGACGTCGTGGCTCGACCAGCCGGCGGGCTTGTCGACGACGACCAGTCCGTCGCTCACTCCGGCGCGGACGGGGACTGCTCGTCGTCCCCCTTCGTGCGGTACGGGTCGGCCTCACCGGCGGGCCGGGCGGCGCTGCGCGACCGGGCCAGGTCCTCGTCGCGCTCCTTGGCCGAGCGCAGGAGGTCGTCGATGTGCGAGGCGTTCTCCGGGAGGGCGTCGGGGATGATCTCCAGGGTCGGGGTCAGGCGGATGCCCAACCGCTGCCCGACGAAGGAGCGCAGCCGGCCGCGGTTGGCCTCTAGCAGCTCCGCGGTCCGCTCGCGCTGGGCCTCGTCGCCGAAGACGGTGTAGAAGGCCGAGGCGTGCTGGAGGTCACCGGTGACGCGCACATCGGTGATCGTCACGAACCCGAGGTCGGGGTCCTTGACGACCTGCTCGAGGTTGGCTGCGATGAGTTCCTTGATGCGGTCGGCGATCTTGCGGGCGCGGGCCGGGTCGGCCATGGCACACCTCCGGTGAGGGGCTGGGGTGGGGACGACCCCACGGTATGCGACGAACGGCACGGCGGGCGACGCCGATGGGACGGGCAGCGCCCCCGACCGCGTGGCCGGGGGCGCTGCCCGTCGTGGGGTCAGTACGTCGAGTAGCCGCTGGAGGCCGACACGAGCATCCAGATCCACCACCCGATGCCCACGACGATCCCGGCGACACCCAGCCCGAGACCGATCAGCGCCATCGTCCGGCTGCTGGCGTCACCCGTCCTCTCGGCGCCCTTCCTGCCCAGCACGCCGAGCACGATCGCGGCGATCGAGCCCACGAAGCACATGCACGAGCACAGGCCGATGACGCCGACGACGAGGGAGGCGATCGACATGATCTTGGCGTTGTTGTCGCCCGGGCCACCGCTGCCGGGGGCCGGCGGCGGCGCCATCGGCGGCTGTCCACCCGCACCGTAGGGCGACTGGCCCTGGTACGGCTGGCCGCCGTAGGGCGGTCCGGCGGGGCCCGTGTAGGGCGGCTGCGCCGGGGACCCGGGTGGGGGCGGTGGCGAGCCGGGAGGGGGCGGCGGACCCGCGGGCGAACCCTGGGGTGGGCCGGCGGGGGGACCCGGCGGCGGGCCCGCGGGGCCCGGCCTCCGGGGGGGCTCCCCCTCGGGTCCCTCGGAGGAGCCGTAGGGAGGGTTTCCGCCCGGTCCGGGCGGTGGTGGGGGTGGCGTCGTCATGCGCACACCCTACGCACCCCGCGGGGTGTACGGGGGCAGGCGAAGGGCGCCGTCCAGAGGTGCGACGAAGGAGCCTCGAAGGGGGGCCGTCAGCTCTCGCTGCCGGCCCCCCTTCGTGGCTGTGCCCGTCGATCAGTCGCGGGGCTTCTCGCGCATCTCGTAGGTGGTGATCAGGTCACCCTCACGGACGTCGTTGAAGCTGCCGAGGTTGATACCGCACTCGAAGCCGTCACGGACCTCGGTGACGTCCTCCTTGAAGCGACGCAGACCGGTCAGCTCGAGGCCCTCGGTGAGCACGACACCCTCGCGGGTGATGCGCGCCTTGGCGCCACGCCTGATCAGGCCGCTGCGGACGATCGAACCGGCGATGTTGCCGAACTTGCTGGAGCGGAAGACCTCGCGGATCTCCGCCGAGCCGAGCTCGACCTCCTCGTACTCCGGCTTGAGCATGCCCTTGAGGGCCTGCTCGATCTCCTCGATGGCCTGGTAGATCACGCCGTAGTAGCGGATCTCCACGCCCTCGCGCTCGGCGACCTCGGCGTTCTGGCCCTCGGCCCGCACGTTGAAGCCGAGGATGATCGCGTCGGAGGCCATGGCCAGGTTGATGTTGTTCAGCGTGATCGCACCGACGCCGCGGTCGATGATCCGCAGGTCGACCTCGTCGCCGACGTCGATCTGCAGCAGCGCGTCCTCGAGCGCCTCGACCGAACCCGACACATCACCCTTGATGATGAGGTTGAGGGTGTCGATCTTGCCCGCGGCGATGACCTGGTCGAGGTCCTCGAGGCTGATCCGCTTGCGGGCCTTGGCCAGGCTCGCCTGACGGTCGGCCGCCTCACGCTTCTCGGCGATCTGGCGCGCGGTGCGGTCGTCGGGGGCGACGACGAAGGTGTCGCCGGCCCGCGGCACGGACGAGAGCCCGAGCACCTGGACCGGACGGGACGGACCCGCCTCCTTCACCTGGTTGCCGTGCTCGTCGAGCATGGCGCGCACACGGCCGTAGGCCGAGCCGGTGACGATCGCGTCACCGACGTTGAGCGTGCCCGACTGGACGAGGACGGTCGCCGTGGCGCCGCGGCCCTTGTCCAGGTTGGCCTCGATCGCGACGCCGCGGGCGTCCCGCTCGGGGTTGGCCCGCAGGTCGAGGGCCGCGTCGGCGGTGAGCAGGACGGCCTCGAGCAGCGAGTCGATGTTCTGACCCTGCTTGGCGGAGACGTCGACGAACATCGTGTCGCCGCCGTACTCCTCGGCCACGAGGTTGTACTCGGTCAGCTGACCGCGCACCTTCGCCGGGTCGGCGCCCTCGACGTCCACCTTGTTCACGGCGACGACGATCGGCACATCCGCCGCCTGGGCGTGGTTGAGCGCCTCGATGGTCTGCGGCATGACGCCGTCATCGGCCGCGACGACGAGGATCGCGATGTCGGTGACCTTCGCACCACGGGCACGCATGGCGGTGAACGCCTCGTGGCCCGGGGTGTCGATGAAGGTCAGCGCCCGCTCGTGGCCCTCGTGCTCGGTGTGGATCTGGTAGGCACCGATGTGCTGGGTGATGCCACCGGCCTCGCTCGCGCCCACGTCGGCGTTGCGCACCGCGTCGAGCAGTCGCGTCTTGCCGTGGTCGACGTGACCCATGACGGTCACGACCGGCGGGCGGGCCTCGAGGTCCTCGTCCTCCTCGACATCGACACCGAAGTCGAGGTCGACGTCGAAGGACTCGAAGAGCGCACGCTCCTCCTCCTCCGGCGAGACGATCTCGATGACGTAGCCGAGCTCGGCACCGAGCAGCTGGAAGGTCTCCTCGTCCAGCGACTGGGTGGCCGTGGCCATCTCACCGAGGTTGAACATCACGGTGACCAGCGATGCCGGGTTCGCGTCGATCTTCTCCGCGAAGTCGGTCATCGAGGCGCCCTGGCGCACGCGGATCTTGGTGGTGCCGTCGCCGCGGGGGACGATCACACCGCCGACCGACGGCGCCTGCATCTGCTCGAACTCGGCCCGCTTCGCGCGCTTCGACTTGCGCTGCTTGCGCTTGCCGCCGCCACGGCCGAAGGCACCCTGGGTGCCGCCACGACCGCCGGGACCACCGCGGTAGCCACCGCCGCCACCACCGGGACGACCGCCGGGGCCGGCACCGGGACGGCCACGACCACCACCTGCGGCACCGCCGCGACCACCGGGCCGCTGGCCCGGACGCGGGACGGCCGAGCTGGACGGCATCATCCCCGGGGACGGACGCGGAGCGCCCCCGGCGGCACCGCCGCCTGCGCCACCCGGGCGCTGGCCGGCGCCGGCACCGGCACCGCCCGGACGGGGCCCGGGCCGCTGACCGTCACGACGCTGCCCCGGACGCGGCATGCCCTGGCTGGAGGCGAAGGGGTTGTTGCCGGGACGAGGACCGCCGCTGCCGCCCCCTTCGCGACGGGTGCCCATGCCCTGGTTGGAGGCGTAGGGGTTGTTGCCCGGGCGCGGGCCCGGGCGGCCACCGCCCGGCTTGGCCTGCGTCGGACGCGGGCCGGGGGTCGCGGGCTTGGGGCCCGGCTTGGCAGCCGGGCTCGCGCCCTCGTCGGACTTCTTGGCAGCCGGCTGCTCCGGGGCGGCAGGCTTCTCCTCGGGTGCAGCGGGCGTCTCGGCGGCCGGCTGCTCGGGAGCGGCCGGGCCGGGCTTGGGCGCCGCGGGGCCGGGCGTCGGGGCCGGCCCGGCAGCGGGCCGGGACGGCTCTGCGGGAGCCGACGGCTGCGCGGGAGCCGAGGGCTCCGCGGGTGCCTCGGCGGCCGGCGCTTGGGGGGCCGGCTTGGCCGGTCCCGGCTTGGCGGGCGAGGGCTTGGCCGCGGGTTTCGCGGCAGCCTTCTTCGCCTTGGGGTCGGGCTCAGGTGGGTTGTCCTTCACCTTGCGCACGACCGGCGCCTCGATCGTCGAGCTCGCCGACTTCACGAACTCCCCCATGTCACCCAGGTGGGTGAGGAGGGCCTTGCTGGAAACCCCGAGCTCCTTGGCGAGCTCGTGGACACGGACCTTGGCCACGTTTCTCCTTCTCTGGTCCGTACCTGAGAGAAGGCGCGGACCGTCGTCAGTTGAGGTGAATGCTCATTGCTGAGTACTCATCGGGTGCTCATCAGCGTCAAACCCGCTCTCGGTTCTGTGCGTACGGTTGGTCGATACTCACTGGTTGCTGCTGCGCTCGTCCTCGAGCCAGTCACGGACGGCGTCGGTCCCATCCACCCGGCGTCGGAACGCACGGGAGAAGGCCCGCCGCCGGACGGCGAGCTCCAGGCAGGCGATGTCGGGGTGGAGCCACGCCCCACGACCCGGCACACGTCGGCGCGGGTCCGGGACCGCCGTGGTCGACCCACGATCATCCGTCACCACGACGATGCGCAGCAGTGTCGATCGGCTATCCCGTCCTCGGCACCCGATGCAGGTCCGGATCGGGCCTGTCGGGGGTGCCTCGCACTGGAGTCCAGTCCGAGCGACCTCCACCACTCTACCGCCTATCCGATCCGGATCGGTCACCCCGGGGACTGCCCCGGGACGGCGACCCCGCCGCTGACGTCCGGAGCCGTGTCCGGGCGGATGTCGATGCGCCAACCGGTGAGCTTGGCCGCCAGGCGGGCGTTCTGCCCCTCCTTGCCGATGGCGAGCGAGAGCTGGTAGTCCGGCACGACGACGCGGGCCGAGCGCAGCTTGGGGTCGACGACCGTGACCGACTGGACCTTGGAGGGCGACAGGGCCGCGGAGATGAACTGCTGCGGGTCCTGCGAGTAGTCGACGATGTCGATCTTCTCGCCCTGCAGGTGCGACATCACCGCCCGCACCCGGGCGCCCATCGCGCCGATGCACGCGCCCTTGGCGTTGAGGCCGGGGATCTTGGAGTGCACGGCGATCTTGGTGCGGTGGCCGGCTTCGCGGGCCAGCGCGGCGATCTCGACGGACCCGTCGGCGATCTCCGGCACCTCCATGGCGAAGAGCTTGCGCACGAGGTTGGGGTGCGTGCGCGAGAGGGTGATCTCCGGGCCGCGCATGCCGCGCTTGACCGAGACGACGTACACGCGGATGCGGTCCCCGTGGTTGTAGACCTCGCCCGGCACCTGCTCCGCCGACGGGAGGATGCCCTCGACCGTGCCGAAGTCGACGGTGACGTGGCGCGGGTTGGGGCTCTGCTGGATGACGCCGGCGACGATGTCGCCCTCCCGGCCGCGGAAGTCGCCGAGGACCGCCTCGTCCTCGAGGTCACGCATGCGCTGGGTGATGACCTGGCGGGCCGTCGCGGCGGCGACGCGGCCGAAGTTCTCCGGGGTGTCCTCGAACTCCGGGCCCTGCTCCCGGCGCGTGCGCGTGCGCATCAGCGGGTTGCCGTCCTCGTCGACCGGCGGGGCCTCCCCCTCGGCCGGCTCGACCGGGACCTCCTCCTCGACGAGGTGCTCCTCGCGGGCCCAGACGATGACGTGCCCGTGCTTGCGGTCCAGCTCGACGCGGGCGTGCTTGTAGGCACCCTCCGTGCGGTGGTAGGCACCCAGCAGGGCCGCCTCGATCGCGTCCACGAGGACGTCGAAGGGGATCTCGCGCTCGCGTTCGAGCGCCTTGAGGGCGTGGATGTCGATGTCCATGGATCAGGCCTCCGTCTCGGCGTCGGCATCCACCGACGGGTTCTGGGGTCGGGAGAACTCCACCTGGGCCACGCCCTTGGTGATCTCCGCGAAGGGGATGTGGGCGGTGTGCGGCTGCTTCGTCTTCGTGCCCTTGACGTGCAGGTCCAGCCCGTCCGCGGTGACGGCGAGGACCCGGCCGGTCTGCTCCCCGTCGGTGAGGGCGAGCGCGACCATCCGGCCGACGACGCGGCGGAAGTGCACGGGCTCGGTCAGCGGGCGGTCCGTGCCGGGCGTGGAGACCTCGAGGGTGTACGGCTGGCTGCCCATGACGTCGCTCGCGTCGAGTGCGTCGCTGACCAGCCTGGTCGCGTCGGCGATCTCGTCGAGGGTCAACGGCTCGACCGGGCTGTCCCCGACGACCTCCTCGACGGGCCGCTCGACCGTGATGCGGGCGACGCGCCGCCGACCGGCCGGCGTCACCGTCACCGCGTCGACGGTGAAGTCGTCACCCAGTGCCGCGGACACCTGCTCGTGGACGTCCTGGTCCAGACCCATGGGAAGCCTTCCGTGTGGAGTTGCCGTGCTGGGCCGACACTCTAGTCATGAACGACACGCGCTGCCTCGTGCGAAGATCGTCCCCGTGCTCGTCCCGCCCAGTCGCCGACTCGTCCTCGCCGGTGCCCTCGCCGCCGGCGTGACGACCCTGACCGGCTGCGGGGTCCGCTTGGAGGACGACGCACCGCGCATCCCGTTCGTCCCGACGCGGGAGCCGATCCCCGGCGAGTCGGCCCTGCTGGCGATGCTGGGGGCGCTGGAGGGCAGTGACGAGCAGTACGCCGACGAGCGGGCCGAGCTGCTGCGGCAGGCACTCCTCGAGGCCCAGGTCCCGCAGGATCTCGTGGCCGACGTCACGGCGCCGGCCACGGGCGGAGAGGTCGTCTCCGCCTTCGAGGGGTCGATCCGCGACTGCGGGCCCGGGGTGCTCCCCCTCGTCGGCCGGCTGACCGCGACCCACCGGATCCTCGCGGGCGCCCACGAGGAGCTGTGGAGCGAGCCCGGCACCGAGGCCTGGCGGGCGCGCGGGGCCGCGGCCGACGCCCTGCAGGCGACCCGGGCCACGGTCTACGCCCTGGACCTCATCGCCGCGAGGGCCACCGACGAGCGGGTCTCGAAGCAGGTCCTCGAGGCCGCGAAGGGCCTGCACCGACTGAGCGTGCGCCAGACCACGGCAGCGGGTGAGGCGGTCAGGCCCGCACCCCTGGGCTACGACGTGCCCCACGAGCTGACCGCGGAGGAGGGGCGGGAGCTCGGCCGGCGCAGCTTCGAGCGGTTGCTGGCGGCGTACGCGGACACCTTCCCCCGCCTGGGCGGGGACCGGAGGGCCGCCCTCGAGGTCCCCCAGTGGATGGTCACCGCCGAGCGGCTCTCCCGCGACCGCTTCCCGCTGGAGGTCCCGGTCCTCTACGGGGACGACCCGACCGACTCGTGAGGGTCGAGGACGCGGCAGCGCTCGTGCCCGCGGCCTTCACCGAGCGCATGGCCGGCCTCGGGGCCGAAGGGGGTCCGTCGGGGGCCTCGTGGGTGGCCGCGCTCCCCCACCTGCTCGCGGACGTGCTCGACGAGTGGTCCCTCGAGGTCGACGGGTCACCGACGACCGGCCGGTGCTCGCTCGTGCTCCCCGTGCGCAGGGACGGCGGGCGGGCCGCGCTCAAGCTCGGGTGGCCGCACACCGAGGCGGAGGGCGAGCACCTCGCGCTGCGCGCCTGGGACGGCCGCTCGGCGGTGCGCCTGCTGTCCGCCGACCCGCGCCGCTCGGTCATGCTGCTCGAGCGGTTGACGACGGAGGACCTGTCCCTGGTGTGGGACGAGGAGGCCGTGGGGGTCGTCGCCGGCCTCTACGCGGACCTGCACACCGAGCCGCTGCCGCGGGTGCCGGCGCTGACGCCGTGGGTGGCGGAGGTCCTGTCCCGACCGGCCGGCCGACGACTGCCCCGGCAGGTCCTCGAGAGGGCGAGAGCCACCCTTCGCTCCCTGGACGGTGAGGAGGTGCGCCTCCTCCACGGCGACCTGCACTACGCCAACGTCCTCTCCGACGGCACCGACTGGGTCGCGATCGACCCCAAGCCCGTCAACGGGCACCCCGCGTGGGAGGTCGCCCCGCTGCTGGCCAACCGCGCCGAGGAGATGGGGACGGGCGCGTCGCTGCGGTGGTCGGTGCGGCGGCGGGTCGAGCTCGCGTGCGAGGTGGGCGGGCTCGACGAGGACGTCGTCCGGCCGGTCTCGGCGCTGCGCGAGGTCGTCAACGCGATCTGGGCGCTCGAGGACGATGACCAGGACCGGGTCTCGCTCGCGATCTCGATCATCAAGGCGCTCGGCGACTGAGGTAGGCGACCGGCGGGAGGTGACGTCGATCTTCACGCTTGGCCCACGGTATGTCGTGGGCCAGGCGTGAACTTCGACGTCACGCTGCCGCTCGACCCACCCCGTCGAGCACCTTGCGCTGCACGACCACGTGATCGTCCAGGTCGGCCCAGGTCAGACGCACGACCGCGTAGCCGAGGTCGCGCAGGCGGTCTTCGCGCAGCTTCTCGGCGATGAGGTCCTGCGGACCCCGGTACTTGCCGAGGCCGTCGACCTCGACGATCAGCTTCAGGTCCTCGTAGAGGAAGTCCACCCGCGCGACGAGGACCCCGTCCCCGTCATAAATCTCCACTTGCGGTGTCGGCTGCCGGAACCCGAGCGTATGGAAGGCCCACCGGGCCCGGGACTCGGCTGCGGACTCGGTCCGACCGTCGGCGAGAGCCATCACCTGTCGGGCGGCACGAGACCACGTGGCCAGCTTCAGGTCCGTGAACGCCGACTCCACGTCGGTCCACCGGCAGAGCCGCCGGTGGAGCGCGTCGTCGAGACTGACGAGCCCGGATTCAACACCCGACTGTGCCGCCACCTGCAGGCACGCTGCCGCGACGGTCGCCACCCGCACGACGCCCACCGTCGTGACCTGGCTTTCGGGGAGATGCCGGTGACTGCACACGACGGCGTCCGATCGACCCCGGGTCGTGTCCGTCCTCGCCAGGTGGACCCGGTCATCGACGTCGTGCAGCGATATCCCGTGGAGTGCCAGCGCGCTGTGGTGGGTCAGCACCACCGGACTCCCCCGGCTCGCTCCGGCCATCACCGCCCGGGCCCGCAGCGCATGACGCTCCCACGGAGCCGACTCGCGCCAGGTCGAGCCGCGCACGAGGGCATTGCGTCTCACCCGCACCAGACCACCGGTACGCAGTGCGTGGTCGATCTCCCGGCGGGCGACGCCCCGGGCGAGGAGGTGTCGCGTGGAGGTGACGTCGTGATTCGTCCCGAGGACGGTCGCGATCCGTGGGTCCATCGGCTCATCGTGCCGGGCACCCGCCTGACCGCGCCGTCAGTTGTCCACAGCCATGGGTGACGTCGATCTTCACGCTCGGTCCACGGTATGTCGTCGGCTAGGCATGAACATCGACGTCACCCTCGGCAGATCGACCCGGTCCGGGTCCGACACGCGACCCGCGGCCCACCCTTTCGCAGGTCCCACACGTATGGGTTTCCACCCACGCCCACCCCTGCGTGACACGGTGGAGGCATGGCCAACCGACTCACCGACAGCCTCTCCCCCTACCTGCGCCAGCACGCCGACAACCCCGTCGACTGGTTCGAGTGGGGCGAGGACGCCTTCGCCGAGGCGCGCAGGCGGGACGTGCCGATCTTCCTCAGCGTCGGGTACGCCGCCTGCCACTGGTGCCACGTCATGGCGCACGAGTGCTTCGAGGACGAGACCGTGGCCGCCGCCCTCAACCAGGGATGGGTCAGCGTCAAGGTCGACCGGGAGGAGCGACCGGACATCGACGCCGTCTACATGCTCGCGACGCAGGCGATGACCGGGCAGGGCGGCTGGCCGATGACCGTGCTCATCACGCCCGACGGGGAGCCCTTCTTCGCCGGGACCTACCTGCCCAAGCCGCAGCTGCTGCAGCTGCTCGACGCAGCCGGCACGGCCTGGCGGGAGGACCGCGAGCGCCTCATGGCGAGCGCGTCGAGCATCGCGGGTCAGCTCGCGGGCATCGCGGACCCCGGCCCCGGCTCCCCCGTCGACGAGGAGCAGGTCGCGCTGGCCGTGCACTCGCTGCGCAAGACCTTCGACGACGCCCGGGCCGGCTTCGGTGGGGCGCCGAAGTTCCCGCCGTCGATGACCCTCGAGCACCTGCTGCGCCACCACGCCCGCACCGGTGACGCGGACGCGCTCGCCATGGTCGAGCGCACCTGCGAGGCGATGGCCCGCGGCGGCATCCACGACCAGCTCGCGGGGGGCTTCGCGCGCTACAGCGTCGACTCCGAGTGGGTCGTCCCCCACTTCGAGAAGATGCTCTACGACAATGCCCTCCTGCTGCGCGTGTACACCCACTGGTACCGCCAGACGGGGTCACCGCTGGCCGCCCGGGTCGCCGGGAGCACCGCGGACTTCCTGCTGCGGGACCTGCGCACGGACGAAGGGGGATTCGCCTCCGCCCTCGACGCGGACACGGTCGTGGACGGCCGCTCCGTCGAGGGCGCCACCTACGTGTGGACCCCGGCCCAGCTGGCCGAGGTGCTCGGCGAGGAGGACGCCGCCCGGGCGGCGCGGTTGCTCGAGGTCACTCCGGAGGGGACCTTCGAGCACGGGGCGTCGACGCTGCAGCTGCTGCACGACCCCCACGACCCGCAGTGGTGGGAGGAGGTGCGCGTCCGGCTGCTCGCCGCCCGCGACGAGCGCCCCCAGCCGGCCCTCGACGGCAAGGTGGTCACGAGCTGGAACGGCCTGGCCGTCGCCGCCCTCGCCGACGCCGGCGTCACCCTGCAGCGCCCCGAGCTCGTCGACGCGTCCGCGGCCGCAGCGCGCCTCGTCCTCGACCGGCACCTCGTCGACGGACGCCTGCGCCGCACCTCGCTCGCCGGCCGGGTGGGCGCCGCGCCGGCCGTCCTCGACGACCACGGCAACCTCGCGGAGGGCCTGCTCGCCCTGCACCGAGCGACCGGCGAGACCGCCTGGCTCGACCACGCCGGGACGGTCATCGACCTGGCGACCCACCTCTTCCATGACGCCGAGGGGTGGCACGACACCCCGATCGACGGCGAGGCCCTCATCACCCGCCCGCGCGGCCGCACCGACAACGCCGAGCCGTCCGGGGTCTCCGCGATCGCCGGCGCGCTGCTGACCCACTCGGCCGTCACCGGCAGCGCCGAGCACCGTTCCCTGGCCGAGGAGGCCGTCGCGGCCCAGTCGCGGATCATCACCCACGACCCGCGCTTCGCCGGGTGGGCCCTGGCGCAGACCGAGGCGATGCTCGACGGGCCCCGGCAGGTCGCCATCGTGGGCGAGGACGAAGGGGGGACCGGCCCCCTTCGCGCCGTGGCGGAGGCCTCCCCGGCACCGGGCCTGGTCATCGTCACCGGCCGACCGGACGCACCCGGGGAGCCGCTGCTCGCCGACCGGCCGCTCGTGGACGGGCGGGCGACGGCCTACGTGTGCCGGGGATTCGTCTGCGACCGGCCGGTGACCGACGCCGACGCCCTGGCGGGGCAACTCGGGGCCTGATCGTCCGGCACCCTCGGGGGTGGGGTCAGTCGATGACGTCGAAGGTCGTGATCGTGCCGGGCCCGATCGGCTCGTCCCAGTCGATGTCGCGCCACGATCGCTGCCGCAGCCAGGCGAGCGCGGCCCGGATCGTGTGCTCGTGGCTGATGACGACGAGGTGCTCGGGCTGCTCGATGAGGGCGGGGGCGAACCACTCCCCGACCCGGTCGTGGACGTCGCGCATCGACTCGCCACCGCCCCAGCGGACCTCGCTGATGTGCTGCCCCTCGGGAACCTCCTGCGCCCGGAGCGTGTCGGCGCGCTCCCCCTCCAGGTCGCCGAGGGCCTGCTCCCGCAGGCCGGCCTCGTTGCGCACGGAGGCGCTCCAGCCGCCCGGGCGCAGCGCCACGGAGATGATCTCGGCGGTCTGCAGCGCGCGCAGCAGGTCGCTGCTCCACAGGGAGAGCGAGCGGTGCCCGCCCGGCGCCCCGAGGAGGGCGGCCAGTGCCAGTCCGGCCCGGGCGGCATCGGTGCGTCCCACCTCGGTGAGGACCGCCTCCCCGGACCCCCGGTGGGCACCCTGGATGATCCCGTCACGGTTCCAGGTGGACTCCCCATGACGGATCAGGTGCACACGGGTGGGGCTCACGGGGTCCACGCTAGCCCGCGCTCGTAGAGTGGCGGCTCGTGAGCGGACTGCTGATCACCGGAACCTCCTCCGATGCGGGGAAGTCCCTCGTCGTCACCGGCCTGTGCCGAGTCCTCGCCCGGCGCGGCCTGTCGGTCGCGCCGTACAAGGCCCAGAACATGTCGAACCACTCGATGGTCTGCCGCGACGGCTCCGAGATCGGTCGGGCGCAGTACCTCCAGGCGCAGGCGGCCGGCGTCGAGGCGACGTCGGCGATGAACCCGGTCCTGCTCAAGCCCGGCAGCGACCGGCGCGCCCACGTCGTCGTGCGCGGTCGACCCGCCGGGCAGCTGCGGGCCGGTGAGTACACCACGGGCCGGCAGCACCTCGCCGACGCCGCCTTCGCCGCGTACGAGGAGCTGTCCGCCGACCACGACGTCGTCGTCTGCGAGGGCGCGGGCTCCCCCGCGGAGATCAACCTGCGTGCCGGCGACTACGTCAACCTCGGTCTGGCGCAAAGCTTCTCGATGCCGACAGTGCTCGTCGGTGACATCGACCGCGGTGGGGTGCTCGCGGCGCTGTACGGGACGTGGGCGCTGGTGTCCGACGAGGACCGGCCGCTGCTGGCGGCGTACGTCATCAACAAGTTCCGCGGGGACGCCTCGGTGCTCGAGCCCGGGCTGGCGGAGATCACCCGCCGCACGGGGATGCCCTCGCTCGGGGTGCTGCCATGGCTGGAGGACGTGTGGCTGGACTCCGAGGACGGCCTCTCGGTCGGCGCGTGGGGGGACGGCGACGTCGGTGGGACGGCCGACCAGCACCTCACGGTCGCGGTGGTCCGGCTGCCGCGCACATCCAACGCCACCGACGTCGACGCCCTGGCCGCGGAGCCGGGCGTGGACGTGCGGGTGACACGGGACGTCGACACCGCCCGGGAGGCCGACCTGCTCGTGCTCCCCGGCTCGCGGGCGACGGTCTCGGACCTGGCCTGGCTGCGGCGCTCGGGCCTCGCCGACGTAGTCGTCGAGCGCGCGCGGCGCGGTGCGCCGGTCCTGGGCATCTGCGGCGGCTACCAGATGCTCGCCGACGAGATCGTCGACGGCGTGGAGGGCGAAGGCGGTGTCCTGAGGCGCGACGAAGGGGCCTCGAAGGGGGGCGAGCACCCCTCCCCCGCAGCGGTGCCCGGTCTGGGGTTGCTCCCCGGACGGGTCGACTTCCGCGAGGAGAAGGTCCTCGCGCGACCGTCCGGAGGCTGGCACGGACACCCTGTCGAGGGCTACGAGATCCACCACGGCGTCGTGACCCCGACCGGCGGCGAGGACTTCCCGGGCGGGCACGCGGTCGGACCGGTGCGCGGGTCGATCTGGCACGGCACGCTGGAGTGCGACGACTTCCGGCACGCCCTCCTGACCGACGTGGCGACCACGACCGGGTCGGGCTGGCGCGCACCCGCCGGGGGGACCCCCTTCGCCGCACGCCGGGAGCGGATGGTCGACACCCTCGCCAACGCCCTGGAGGCGCACGTCGACGTCGACGCCCTCCTGGCCATGGTCGGGGAGACCCCGTGAAGAATCCAACGGCCCGCCCGGGCAGCGTTCGATCGATCCGGGTCATCGGCATCGGCGCCGGGTCGCCCGGTCACGTGACCGCCGAGGCCGCCGAGGCGCTGGCCGAGGTCGACGTCTTCCTCGTCGCCGACAAGGGCGACGCGAAGGACGAGCTGGTGGCCGTGCGGCGCGCGATCTGCGACCGCTTCGTGCCGGCCGACCACGCGTACGAGTTCGTCACCGTGCCGGACCCGAGGCGCGGCCCCGACGCCGAGCGCGACTCCGGCGCATACGCGCAGGGAGTGCGCGACTGGCACGCCGCACGCACCGACGCCTACGTGCGGATCATCGAGGAGCTGCCGTCGGACGCCGTCGTCGGGTTCCTCGTGTGGGGGGACCCGGCCTTCTACGACAGCACGATCCGCGTCGTCGACGCGATCGGCGAGCGCCTCCCCACCACGGTCCGGGTCATCCCGGGGATCTCCGCCTTCCAGACCCTCGCCGCCGCGCACGGGATCGTGCTGCACCGCGTCGGCGAACCCGTCCACGTCACGACCGGGCGCCGGCTCGTCGACGAGTGGACCCGTGCGGAGTCCGCCGGGCTCGCGCTCGGCACGGTGGTCGTCATGCTCGACGGGCACCTCCACTGCCGCGAGATCGCCCACACCCACCCGGACACGGTCATCCACTGGGGCGCCTACGTCGGCATGCCCCAGCAGGAGCTGCGCTCCGGGCGCCTGGCCGACGTCATCGACGAGATCGTCGACCTGCGTGCCCGGCTGCGCGAGGAGCACGGCTGGGTGATGGACGTCTACGCGCTCACGCCGGCCCGAGCTGGGCTCAGTCGTTGATCGCCTCGATGCCGCGGCGGGACAGGTCGGCGACCCCGTCGCGCATCCGCTGCACGGCCTCGGGTGGGTGCGGCTCCCAGTCGGTGACCTCACCCACGACGCGCAGCGGCTCACGCGTGCGGTAGGAGCGCGTGGGGTTGCCCGGGAACCGCTGGTCGGTGAGGTTGGGGTCGTCCTCGATCACGCCGGTGGGTTGCACCTCGTACAGGCGAGGAGGCCCCTCGCCGAGGGCCAGCTCCGCGCCCCAGACCGCGGCGTCCCGGGTCGCGGTGAGGTAGATGAAGTTGGCCCGCTGACGCACGCCGTAGTTGGAGTCACGCCCCGGCTCCAGCAGGTCGCCGACCTGGAGGTGGGCCCGGGTGCCGTGGAAGAAGGGACCGGTGTCCTCGACCTCGCGGGTGCCGAGCACACGCCGGACGATCGCGTCGATCGCGGGCGCGAGGAACTGGTGGCCGCCGTGGTGGCGGTACCTCACCAGGGCATCGGGCAACCGCGCGGCGAGCAGGTACAGGTGCTCGACGGGCACCACCTCGTCGTCGAGGCAGTGGTGCAGCTCGATCTCGACACCCGCCGGGAGCCGGTCGGCGGTGTCGTGGGGCAGGGCGAGCTCGGGCACGTCCCAGCCGTCCGGTCCCCAGTCGGGGGTGGCGAGGAGGATGAGGCGACGGATCCCGAGGTCGCGCTCGGTGAGCATCCTGAGCACCGTCGAGCCGCCGAAGGAGTGGCCCACGACCACGTCGACGTCGGCGCCCAGGTGCTCGGCGATCTGCTGCGACCAGGCCTCGTGGGTCGTCTCGCCCTCGTCGAGGTCGGGGGCGAGCACCTCCTCGTCGAGCCCCGCCCGCAGGGCATCGACCATCACCTGGTCGTCCTCGGAGCCGCCGGCACCGTGCAGGAAGAGAACCGTCATCGCGCCGAATCTACCGGCGCGCAGGCGGAAGGTGCCACGGGTCGGTCACCCGTGCGGGAGACGTGTCTCAGCGGGTCCGGGCGGCGACGCGGCGCACCGCCAGCCCCTGCAGGAGCATCGAGGCGGCGAGACAGGCGCCGACGCCCTCGCCGGCCCGCAGCCGCAGGTCGAGCAGGGGCTCCAGACCGAGCTCGCGCAGCACGAGGGCGTGGGCCCGCTCGCGACTGACCTGCCCGGCGAGGAGGTAGCCCTGCACCCCCGGCTCCAGACGCGCGGCGATGACCCCGGGCAGCGAGGCAGCAAGGCCGTCGAGGACGACGAGCGCACCCGCCGCGGCGGCACCGAGGGTGACCCCGGTGAGCAGCGCGATCTCCGGGCCACCGACGGTGGCGAGGAGGCGAAGGGGGCTGGGCGGCCCGGCCTCCCCCTTCGTCCGGGCGAGCGCGGACGCGACGACCTCGCGCTTACGCGCGACCATCGCTGCGTCGGAGCCGGAGCCGAGGCCGACGGCGTCCTGGGGCTCGAGGTCGAGCAGGGCGCAGGCGAGTGCGGCCGCGACCGTCGTGTTGCCGACACCGACCTCGCCGAGGCAGACGAGGCCGGAGGCCGCTGCCTCGGCGCCGACCTCCCGACCGGCCGCGACGAGGGCCTCGACGTCCGCGACGGTCATCGCGTCGGTCGTGGCGAGGTCACCCCGCGGGCCGGACGGGCGCGCGTCCCGGGCGCCCGCGACCGGGGTGGCCACGCCCGCGTCGACCGGGACGACGGCGAGACCGGCGCCCGCCGCCGTGGCGGCACCGAGGGAGGTACCCGCGACGCTCGCGGTGAGCACGTCGCCCGTCGACGAGGCGGGGAAGGCACTGACCCCGAGGTCGGTCACGGGGTGGTCCGCCCCGGCGAGCACGAGCGTGCCGCCGGTGACGCCCTCCGCGCCCACGGCGACCGCCCGGTTGAGCGCCCGGTCGAGGACACCCAGCGACTCCGGCGGCGAGAGCAGCTCGTCGGCGGCGTCGGTGGCCGAGACCAGGCGCTCCCCCGCGGGGGCCCGCAGGTGCGAGACGGGTTGCCGCGGCGCGCCCTCGTCCGCGGGCCACCGGTCGCGGATGACGACCTCGTCGAGCGGTGTCCTCCGCGACCAGGCCGCCCGCTCCAGCCCGGGCGAGGGCGGCCGCTCGTCCGGCCAGCCCAGGCACAACCAGCCGAGGGTGACGACGCCCTCGGGCAGGCCGAGCAGGTCGGCGAGCTCGTCGGGGTCGAAGAGCGTCACCCAGCCCATGCCCAAGCCGTGCGCGCGGGCCGTGAGCCACATGTTCTCGATCGCGGTGGCGCACGACCACAGGTCCGCGTCGGGGAAGGTCGCCCGGCCGAGGACACCGCTCGCGGGTGTCCGCCGGTCGCACGCGACGACGACCCCGACCGGGGCCTCGCGCAGGCCCTCGAGCTTGAGGTCGAGCATGCGGGCTGCGCGCTCGGAGGCCAGGTGCTCGGCCTGCTGCAGACGGGCCCGGTCGGCCATCGCCGCGGCCCGGTCACGGGTGGCGGGGTCGGTGACGACGATGAACCGCCACGGCTGGGAGTGGCCGACGCTGGGGGCGCGGTGACCGGCCTCGAGGACGGCGGTGAGCAGGTCCTCCGGCACGGCGTCCGGTCGGTAGCGGCGGATGTCCCGCCGCCCGGCGACCACCGCGGCGAGCGCCTCGGTCACCGTCTCCCCCATCGCCCAGCCGGCAGGGTCCTCCCGCCGCTGCGCGGCGCTGCTCACGTCCCCGACGGTGGGGACGGGCCGCGCGTACCGGGGGGCGCCCCCTTCGTCGGTCATCGTCAGTCTCCGTCCGCTGCGTCTTCCAGATCACCCTCGACGTCCAGGTACACCTGCTGCATCCGCTGCACGACCTCAGTATCGGGCTCCTCCCACAGGCCCCGGTCGGCGGCCTCGGTGAGCTTCTCGACGATGCCGCGCAGCGCCCACGGGTTGGCCCGGCGCATGAACTCCTGGTTGGCCCCGTCGAGGACGTAGTCACGCGCGATCCGGTCGTACATCCAGTCGTGGACGACGCCGGCGGTGGCGTCGAAGCCGAAGAGGTAGTCCACGGTCGCCGCCAGCTCGAAGGCGCCCTTGTAGCCGTGCCGCTGCATCGCCGAGACCCACCGCGGGTTGACCACGCGGGAGCGGAAGACGCGGTTGGTCTCCTCCTGCAGGGTGCGGGTCCGCACGGCGTCCGGCGAGGTGGAGTCGCCGACGTAGGCCTTCGGCTCGGCGCCCGTCAGCGCGCGCACGGTGGCGACCATGCCGCCGTGGTACTGGAAGTAGTCGTCGGAGTCGAGGATGTCGGACTCGCGGTTGTCGACGTTCTTCGCCGCGACCTGGATGCGTCGGTAGGTGCGCTCCATGTCCTCGGCGGCGGGCGCCCCGTCGAGGTCGCGGCCGTAGGCGTAGCCGCCCCACTGCGTGTAGACCTGCGCGAGGTCCTCGTCGCTGCGCCAGCTGCCGGACTCGACGACCTGGAGGATGCCGGCGCCGTAGCTACCGGGCTTGGAGCCGAAGATCCTTGTGCGCGAACGCCGCTCGTCCCCGTGCTCGGCGAGGTCGGCCGCCGCGTGGGCGCGCACGTGGTTGTCCTCGGCGCTCTCGTCGAGCCCGGCGACGAGGGCGACGGCGTCGTCGATGAGTGCGATGACGTGCGGAAAGGCGTCGCGGAAGAACCCGGAGATGCGCACCGTGACGTCGACGCGGGGACGAGCGAGCTCGGCGAGCGGGATCGGCTCGAGCCCGGTCACGCGACGGGACTGCTCGTCCCACACCGGGGTGACGCCGAGCAGCGCGAGCACCTCGCCGATGTCGTCCCCGGAGGTGCGCATGGCCGAGGTGCCCCACATCGACAGGCCGACCGAGCGCGGCAGCCCACCGGTCTCCTCGCGGTAGCGCTCGAGCAGCGAGTCCGCCATCGCCGTGCCGGTCTGGTAGGCCAGCCGCGAGGGGATCGCCTTGGGGTCGACGGAGTAGAAGTTGCGGCCGGTGGGCAGGACGTTGACCAGGCCGCGAAGGGGGGACCCGCTCGGCCCCGCGGGCACGTACCCGCCGTCGAGGGCGTGCAGGACGACGTCGAGCTCCCGGTCGGTCGCCGCGAGGCGAGGCACGACCTGGGTGGCGGCGAACTCGAGGACGCGGGTGACCTCGTCGACCCGGCCGGGATCGAGGTCCGGCTCCGCCTCTGCGACGACGGCGCTCGCGGAGCCGGCCGACCAGTCGCGTGCGGCGAGCCCCTCGACGAGGCGACGGGCCCTCCCTTCGACCGCGTCGGTCTCGGTGGCCGAGGCGTCCTCGCCGAGCCCGAGCGCGGCGCGCAGGCCGGGCACGGACCCGACCTGCCCGGAGAAGACCTGGGCGGCGCGCAGGACGGCGAGCACGAGGTTGACCAGCTCCTCCCCCTCGGGCGCCTGACCGAGGACGTGCAGACCGTCGCGGATCTGGACGTCCTTGATCTCGCAGAGCCAGCCGTCGACGTGCATGACGAGCTCGTCGAAGCCCTCCGCGTCGTCGAGGTCGACGTCCGTCAGGCCGAGGTCGACGTGCATCTGCGCGGCGTGGATCAGCTGCCAGATCTCACCGCGCAGGGCCGGCGCCTTGGCCGGGTCCATGGCGGTGACGTTCCCGTACTCGTCGAGCAGCTGCTCCAGGCGCGCGATGTCGCCGTAGGACTCGGCGCGGGCCATCGGCGGGATGAGGTGGTCGACGATCGTCGCGTGGGCGCGGCGCTTGGCCTGGGTGCCCTCGCCGGGGTCGTTGACGAGGAAGGGGTAGATCAGCGGCACGTTGCCCAGCGCGGCGTCGGTGCCGCAGGCGGCGGACATCGCGAGGTTCTTGCCGGAGAGCCACTCGAGGTTGCCGTGCTTGCCGACGTGGACGATCGCGTGCGCGCCGAACTCCTCCTCGATCCAGCGGTAGGTCGCCAGGTAGTGGTGCGTCGGCGGCAGGTCGGGGTCGTGGTAGATCGCGATCGGGTTCTCCCCGAAGCCGCGCGGCGGCTGCACGAGCAGCGCGACATTGCCCCGCACGAGGGCTGCGGTGACGATCTCCCCCTTCGCGTCCCGGGTGGTGTCGACGAAGACCTCGCCCGGCGCCTCGCCCCAGTGCTCGGTCATCGCCCCGCGCAGCTCGTCCGGGAGGCGGTCGAACCACTCGCGGTACCGGTCGGCGGGGATGCGCACCTGCGCGCCCTCGACCTGCTCCTGGGTGAGCCACTCCTCGTCCTGCCCGCCGGCGGCGATGAGCTCGTGGACCAGGGCGTTGCCGCACGTGGTGTCGGGCGCCTCGCCGTCGACCTCGGGCAGCGGGTCCATCCCGACGCAGCCCTCCCCGAGGTCGTAGCCGGCCTCGCGCATCGCGCGCAGCAGGCGGACCGTCGAGACCGGGGTGTCGAGGCCGACGGCGTTGCCCAGGCGGGAGTGCTTCGTCGGGTACGCGGAGAGGACGACCGCGACCCGGCGCTGCGCCGGCGGGGTGGATCGCAGCCGCGCGTGGCCCACCGCGATGCCGGCGACGCGGGCGGCGCGCTCGGGGTCGGCGGCATAGTGCGGCAGGCCCTCCTCGTCGAACTCCTTGAACGAGAAGGCGACGGTGATCAGCCGGCCGTCGAACTCGGGGACGGCGACCTGGGTGGCGACGTCGAGCGGGCTCATCCCGTCGTCGGAGTCGGCCCAGTCGGCACGGCCCCAGGTCAGGCACAGCCCCTGCAGGATCGGGATGTCCAGGGCGGCGAGCGCCTCGACGTCCCAGGCCTCGTCGTCCTCCCCGGCGCCGGCGGTGGCGGGCCTGGTGCCGCCGGCGGCGAGCACGGTGGTGACCATCGCGTCGAGGGTGGCGAGGTGGGCGAGCAGCCCCTCCGGGGCGTCGCGCAGGGACGCGGCGTGGATGACCTCGCCGTGGCCGCCGGCGGCGTCGATCGCGTCGGCGAGGGCGTGCGCGTAGGCGGTGTTGCCGGCCGCGTACTGGGCCCGGTAGATGAGCACACCGACGCGGGGGCGCACGGCCCCGTCGGGAAGGGGGGCGGGTGCCTCCCGCTCGAGGACACCCCAGGTCGGCAGGGCCCTCGGGGCGTCGAAGACCTCGCCGGTGAGCAGCAGGGTGTCACCGAGGAAGGCGTGCAGCTGGGTGAGGTTCGCCGGACCGCCCTCGGCGAGGTAGCGGTGGGCCTCCGCGGCGGTGCCGGGTGGCACGGTCGACAGCTCCATGAGCGCGGCGTCCGGCTCCTGGGTGCCGCCGAGGACGACGAGGGGGGCGGCGGCCGTGCGCAGGTCGGCGAAGCCCTCCCACAGTCCTTGCGGGGAGCCGAGGTAGCGCACGACGACGATGTCGGCGCCGGAGACGCGCTCGGCGATCTGCTCCTCGTCCAGGCGGGCCGGGTTGCCGACGACGAAGTCGGCACCGGAGTCGGTGGCGGTCCGGGCGCTGAGCAGGTCGGTGTCGGACGTGGACAGCAGGGCAACGGTGGGCACGTCGTGCGCTCCTTGAGCGGGGTTCCGCGCCCCGCGGTCGAAAGGGACCCGCGCCGTGTGCCCGGGCCAGCGGATCCGACGTGTCTGACTCGCGAATCAATCGCTCACAGTGGCGGGACCGTCCCGGGTTCGCACCGGGTTCCGTCTGGATCTGCCGAGCGCAGCCTACCCACCCGGGTGGTCGCGCCTGCCGGCCGTCCACCTCATGCGCTCGTGGACCGCCACCAGCTGCCGGTAGCCGATGGCGATGTTCGCGACGACCTCGGGGACCCGCCACGCGCCCAGCGGCAGCCGCTCGGCACGCGGCATGGTCGAGCGGCCCAAGGCGGCCAGCCAGACGCCGACGAGCGTGAGGATCAGTACGGCTGTCAGGACATCCAGCATGCGGCCCTCCCGGCACGGTCTCCCCCCCATTAGAGCCGCGACCGACACGGAGGACAAGGACCGCACTGCCGGACCCTGCGTATGCTGCGACCCCGTGTCCACCCCTTCGCCCTCCCGGGACGGCGCCGACCGCTGCCCGGGACTGCTGGCGCCCTTCGTCTCCGCGGACGGCGCCATGGTCCGGCTGCGCTTCCCCGGTGGTCGGATCAAGGCCGCGACGCTGGGCGAGATCTCCTCCCTCGCAACGCGATTCGGTGACCCGGACATCACCCTCACCTCCCGCGGGAGCGTCCAGCTGCGCGGCCTGGCGGACCCGCTCCCCCGCGGGCTCGTCGCCGCCGTCGACGACCTCGGGCTCGTCCCGTCCGGCGCCCACGACAAGGCGCGCAACATCGTCGCGGACCCGGCGGGCGTGCTGGACGACCTCGTCGCCGACCTCGACGCGGGACTGCTCGCCGACCCGGACCTCGCAGGACTGCCCGGGCGGTTCCTGATGGCCGTCGCCGAGCCGGACGGGCCGGTCCTGGCCGAGCCGTGGGACCTGGCGATCGTGGACGAAGGGGGGTCCGCTCGCGTCGTCGTCGACGGCAGGGGCGTCGTGGTCGCCCGTGGTGATGCCGTCGGCTGCGCTCTCGAGGCGGCCCGGCGCTTCCTCGCGAGGCGTACCGACGAGCGCACGTGGAACGTGCGGGACCTGCCCGCGGCGGACCGGGCCGACCTGTTGCCGGGGGGCACCCCCTTCGCGCCCGCTCCCGGTGGGCCACCGGCACCGGGAGTCCACGGTGACGACCTCGTCGCCCTCGTGCCGCTGGGGGTGCTCACTCCGGAGATGGCCGAGGTGCTCTCCGGGCTTCGAGGCTCGTCGCAGAGCTCCTCGCACCTCAGCCGACGTGCATCGGTGGTTGAGGTGCGAGGCCGCCCGCGGCCGAGCCTCGAAACCACCCTGCGCACCACCCCGTGGCGGTCGGTCGTCGTGCCCGGGGGCGCCGCGCACGCGGACGACCTCGCGGCCGCGGGGTTCGCGACGACCGCCGACTCCCCCTGGACGGTCCTGACCGCCTGCGCCGGGGCACCCTCGTGCGGCCGCACGACGACGCGGACGCGCCGGATCGCGCGGGAGGCGGCCCCCTTCGTCGACGTCGACGGACCACCCGTGCACGTCATCGGGTGCGACCGCTCCTGCGGCCACCCCGCTCGCCCGCACAACATCTCCCTGAACCCGTCGACCACTGCGGACATCGTTGCCGCACAACGCTCCCCACGACCCGAGAAGGACCGATGAACGTGCTCATCCAGCCCCCGCGGCGCTACGACTACGTCACCGACGGCCAGGAGATCTACCGCCGCTCCTTCGCGACGATCCGCGACGAGGCCGACCTGTCCGCGCTGCCACCGAGCCTGCACGGCGCCGCGGTGCGGATCATCCACGCCGCCGGTGACGTCGCGATCACCCGCGACGTCGCCGCCCACCCCGGCGTCGCCGACGCCGCGCACGCGGCGCTGGCCGCCGGGGCGCCGATCCTCACCGACAGCCACATGCTCGCCTCGGGGGTGACCCGACGGCGGCTGCCCGCGGACAACGAGGTGGTCTGCACCCTGCGCGACGGCTCCGTGCCGGACCTGGCCCGAGAGTGGGAGACCACCCGCGCCGCTGCGGCCGTGTCCCTGTGGGCGGACCGGCTCGAGGGCGCGGTCGTGGCCATCGGCAACGCGCCGACCGCCCTGTTCCACCTGCTCGAGATGCTCCACGACGGGGCGCCGCGCCCGGCCGCGATCATCGGGATGCCGGTCGGCTTCGTCGGGTCGGCCGAGTCGAAGGTCGCCCTGGCCGGGCACGAGCTGCCCGGCGGCCCCGTGCCCTGGCTCGTCGTGCACGGCCGACGCGGCGGGTCGGCGATGGCCGCCGCCGCGCTCAACGCCCTCGCGAACCCGGACGAGCTGGCATGAGCGCGCACTTCTACGGTGTCGGCGTCGGCCCCGGCGACCCCGAGCTGATCACCCTCAAGGCCGCGCGGCTCATCGCCGGGGCCGACGTCGTCGCCTACCACGCGGGCACCGGCAAGCAGTCGATGGCCCGGTCCATCGCCGCCGACCTCATCCCCGAGGGTGTCGTCGAGGAGGAGCTGCGCTACCCGGTGACGACCGGCTTCACCGACCACCCGCGCGGCTACTACGGCGCGCTGGCCGACTTCTACGACGAGTGCTCCGACCGTCTCGAGGCGCACCTGGCAGCGGGGCGCACGGTCGTGGTCCTCGCCGTCGGGGACCCGCTGTTCTTCGGGTCCTTCATGTACGTCCACGACCGGCTCAGCCCCCGCTACCCCACCGAGGTGGTCCCGGGCATCACCTCGCTGTCGGCGGCCACGGCGGCCGTCGCCACCGGGCTGTGCCGCCACGAGGACACCCTGACCGTCCTGCCCGGCACGCTGCCCGTCACCGAGCTGGCCCGACGGCTCGCCGACACCGATGCGGCGATCATCATGAAGCTCGGCCGCACCTTCGCCGGCGTGCGCGAGGCGCTGCGCCGGGCCGGCGTGCTCGAGCGTGCCGTCTACGTCGAGCGAGCCTCCGGCACGGGGGAGGTCGTCCTGCCCGCCGCCGAGGTGGACGAGGGACGGGTGCCCTACATGTCGCTCGTCGTCGTCCCGGGGGAAGGGCTGCGCGACGACGCGGCGGGCCGGGCGGCCGACTTCGCACGGCTGACCGCGACCACCGACGAGGGCGACCTCACGCCCCCTTCGTCCCCCGGCACCGTGCACGTCGTCGGTCTCGGCCCCGGGCCGGACCGCTGGCTCACCCCCGAGGCGAGCGAGGTCCTCGCCGCGGTCGACCACGTCGTCGGCTACGGCCCCTACGTCGCCCGGGTGCCGCAACGAGAGGGGCTGACGCGGCACGCATCGGGCAACGGCGTGGAGACCGACCGCGGCCGGCTCGCGCTCGACCTGGCCCGGGCCGGGGACGACGTCGCCGTCGTCTCCGGGGGTGATGCAGGGGTCTTCGGGATGGCGACGGCGATCTTCGAGTCCCGGGAGAGCGCCCTGCACGACGACGCCGCGTATGCAGACGTCCCTGTACGAGTGGTACCCGGCGTGACCGCCGCGCACGCCGCGAGCGCGCTGGTCGGCGCCGTCCTCGGCGGCGACCACGCCCTGGTCAACCTCAGCGACAACCTCAAGCCGTGGGAGGTGCTCGCCGACCGGCTCACCGCCCTCGTCTCACGGGACGTCGCGGTCGCGCTGTACAACCCGCGGTCGCGCTCCCGCCCGGACACCCTCGGTGCCGCGCGGGACCTGCTCGTCGCGGCGGTCGGCCCCGAGCGGGTGGTCGTCGTCGCCCGCCACGTGGGCCGCGACGAGGAGTCCGTCGTCGTCACCACGCTCGGTGGGCTCGACGTCGCCGCCGTCGACATGGGGTGCCTCGTCGTCGTCGGCGCCTCGACCACGCGGGTCACCGCCGACGGACGGGTCTGGACGCCGCGCTCGCTGGGGAGCAGGGTTGGGGTGGACAACCCGTCCCGGACCGGACCCGCGGACGTGTCATCGCATGCCCGCCCCTCCCGCGGGTAGGACCCGGGCTGCGGACGCGGTCCGCGACACCGATCCGAAGGAGCCGCCGGTGAGCAGTGAATCCCGCAGCCTGCTCGGGACCGGCCCTCCGTCCACGTCCCCGCGCGTCCGGTCGACGCTGCTCGGCGCCGCGCACCCGGGCCCGGCACTGGCGGTGACCCTGCTGGCGGCGGCCTTCGCCGTGTCGACCGGCCTCGCTCCCGGGCGGGCCGCGCTCGTGACGGCCGCGGTCCTCGCCGGACAGTTGTCGATCGGGTGGGGCAACGACCTGCTCGACGCCCGCCGCGACCGTGCCGTCGGTCGGACCGACAAGCCCCTGGCAACCGGCGAGCTGCCGCTCCCGGTCGCGCGGTTCGCGTGCGCGGGAGCGATCGCGGCGACCGTGGTCCTGTCCCTGGCCTGCGGCCTCGTGGCCGGGGCCGTGCACCTGGGGTGCGTGGCCGCGGGCTGGGCCTACAACCTGGGCATCAAGGCCACGGTGTGGTCGTGGTTGCCCTACGCCCTCGCCTTCGGGGGGCTCCCGGTCTTCGTCACCCTCGCCGACCCGGGCTCCGGGCCGCCGCCCTGGTGGATCGTCGCCGCCGGGGCGCTCCTCGGCGTCGGCGCGCACCTGCTGAACACGCTGCCGGACCTCGCGGACGACGAGGCGACCGGTGTCCGCGGCCTGCCGCACCGGATCGGTGCCCGGGCCGCGTCGGTCCTGGCCGTCGCCGCCCTGACCACCGCATCGGTGGTGGTCGCCGTGGGCGCCGGGCAGGTGCCCCGGCCGGTCGTGGCGCTCGTGCTCGTCGCGGTCGTCGCCCTCGCGGGGCTCGCGCTGGTCGCCCGTGGTCGGGTCCCCTTCCGGGCAGCGATCGGCATCGCGGTGCTGGACGTGCTGCTGCTGGTGGTGGCGGCCGGATGAACGAGGAGACCTGGGACCTCGCCGTCGTCGGCGCCGGACCCGCCGGCTCGACCGCGGCCCTGGCGGCGTTGGCCCAGCAGCCCACCGCACGCGTGCTGCTGCTGGACCGGACACGCTTCCCCCGCGACAAGAGCTGCGGGGACGGGATCGCCCCGCACGTGCTCGACGTCCTCGCTCCCCTCGGTGCCGACGACGTCGTGGACGGCTGGCGTCCCCTGCAGCGGCTGGAGCTCTCGCGGGGTCGGCGCACCGTCGAGGGACAGATGGCGCGGCCGGTCCGGGTGGTCCCGCGCGAGGTCTTCGACGCCCGGCTCGTCGACCACGCGGTGGCCGCGGGCGCGCGGCTGGTGCAGCACCGCGTCCGCGATGTCCGGGTCGAGGACGGTGCCGTCGTGCTCGACGGACGCTTCCGGGCCCGGGTCGTCGTGGCCGCCGACGGTGCGCGCTCGGCGGTCCGCACCGCACTGGCCGGTCCCCGGCGCGTACGGGAGGCCATCGCGATCCGCGGCTATGCACCGACCCCGCCCGGGCGGGCCGGGCGCCAGCTGATCCGGTACGGCGAAGGGCGGTCCCAGCCGTCCTACGCGTGGGCCTTCGACCGCGGCGACGGGATCTCCAACGTGGGCTACGGGGAGCTGCTCGGTGGCCCACGGCAGCCCTCGCGCGGCGTGCTGCTCGACCAGCTCGAGCAGCTGCTGCCGGGGACCGTCCCGCAGGCCGAGCGGTGGCGCGGCCACCACCTGCCGCTCTCGGGCTGGGGGTGGCGGACCGAGCAGCCCGACGGACCCGTCCTCTACGCCGGCGACGCCGCCGGCCTGGTCAACCCGATGACCGGCGAAGGCATCTACTACGCGGTGGCCACGGGTGCCGTCGCGGGCCGCACCGCCATGACCTGCGTCGCCGACCACGCAGCGGTCGCCGCCGGGGCCCGCCACCGAGCCGCGGTCCGCGCCCTGCTCGAGCACCACCTGCGGCACACCTGGCTCGCCGGACGGCTGACCCGCCACCCGCAGGTCGTCGAGGCCGGGATCACCGCCGCGGGCAGGGACCAGCACACCTTCGACGACCTGGTCGAGCTCGGGCTCGGGGACGGCCGGCTGACGCCCCGCCTGGTCGCCTCGCTGGGCGCCGGCCTGATCCGCAACCAGCTGACCCCGATGAGAGGCTGACATGTCGACCACCGAGGTGCTCTCCGTCCGAGGGGCACTACCGCCCCACCGCCACAGCCAGGCGGAGATCACCGACGCCTTCGCCGAGGTCATCGCCCGCGGGGAGGTCGACCAGCGGGTGCTGCGGCGGCTGCACGCCAACGCCGGCGTGGAGCACCGCAACCTGGTGCTGCCCATCACCCGTTACGGCGAGCTCGAGGACTTCGGCCAGGCCAACGACCTCTTCCTCGAGCACGCCGTCGCCCTCGGCGCCCGGGCGCTGTCCGATGCGCTGGAGACCGCCGGCCTGCGCCGGGAGGACCTGGACCTGCTGGTCTGCGCGACCGTGACCGGCCTGGCCATCCCGTCACTGGATGCACGCATCGCGGCCGTGCTCGGGCTGCGGCCCGACCTGCGACGGGTCCCGATGGTCGGACTCGGGTGCGTCGCCGGGGCCGCCGGCCTCGCCCGCCTGCACGACTACCTCGGCGGCCACCCCGGTCGGGTCGCAGCGCTGGTCACGGTCGAGCTCTGCTCGCTGACCGTGCAGCGCGACGACACCTCGATGCCCAACCTCGTCGCCAGCGGCCTCTTCGGCGACGGCGCCGCGGCCGTGGTGGCCCGGGGCGGCGACGAGGGGCCGGGGTCCGAGGGCCCCGTCGAGGTCCTGGACAGCCGCAGCCGCCTCTACCCCGACTCCGAGCGCACCATGGGCTTCGACGTCAGTCACCACGGGCTGCGGATCGTGCTCGACGCCCAGGTACCCGCGATCGTCGGACGCTACATCGGCGAGGACGTCGACGGCTTCCTCGCCGACCACGGCCTGTCGCGGGCGGACATCGGGTGGTGGGTCTGCCACCCCGGTGGGCCGAAGGTCATCGACGCGCTTCGCGACGCCCTCGACCTGAGCGACCACGACCTCGCCCTGACGCGGGAGTCGCTGGCCGACATCGGCAACCTCTCCTCCGCCTCGGTGCTGCACGTGCTCGCCGACACCCTGCGGGAGCGGCCTCCCGCGCCGGGCAGCCTCGGGATGCTCATGGCACTGGGACCGGGGTTCTGCTCCGAGCTAGTACTGCTGCGCGCCACCGGGGACGGCGGTGCGCCGTGACCGGGCTGACCCCCTTCGTCGTCCTGGTCGGGCTCGTCGCCCTCGAGCGGCTGGCCGAGCTCGTGGTCTCCCGGCGCAACGCCGCGTGGAGCCTCGCGCGCGGTGGGCGCGAGTACGGCCGCGGGCACTACCCGGTGATGGTGGTATTGCACTCCGGCTTCCTCGTGGCCATGCTGGTGGAGGCCTTCGTGCGCCGCCCGGAGGTGCCATCGGTCCTCGCGTGGTCGATGCTGGCGCTGGTCGCGGCCTCCCAGGCGCTGCGCTGGTGGTGCATCCTCACCCTCGGCCCCCGGTGGAACACCCGGGTCATCGTGGTGCCCGACCTCCCTGCGGTCCGGACCGGCCCCTACCGCCTCCTCGCCCACCCCAACTACGTGGCGGTGGTCGTCGAGGGCATCGCGCTGCCGATGGTGCACGCCGCGTGGATCACCGCGGTCACGTTCACCGTCCTCAACGCCGGCCTGCTGGCCGTGCGGCTGCGGGTGGAGGACGCCGCCCTCGCGTCGCTGCCCGAGCCCGGGACCGCCGATGCGTGACCTGCTGGTGGCCGGGGGCGGCCCGATCGGACTCGCCGCGGCGCTGTACGCCGCCCGGGCCGGGCTGGACGTCGCGGTCCGCGAGCCGCGGAGCGGTGACATCGACAAGGCCTGCGGCGAAGGTCTGATGCCCGGCGCGGTGGCCGCCCTGGACGACCTGGGCGTCCTCCCCCACGGCCACCCGGTCCTCGGCGTGCGATACCTCGACGGGGCACGGACGGCGCAGGCGGACTTCCGCCACGGGCCCGGGCTGGGGGTGCGACGCACCGTGCTGCACGGCGCCCTGCGGGCCCGTGCCGCCGAGGCCGCGATCGAGGTCGACCACCGGCCGGTGCGCGAGGTCCTCGACCGCGGCGACCACCTCGTCGTCGACGGGGAGCCGACCCGCTACCTCGTCGCGGCCGACGGGCTGCACTCGCCGGTGCGCCGGCTGCTGGGACTGGGCCGGTCTCCGGCGCGCCATCGGCGCTACGGCTTGCGCTGCCACGTCGAGGTCGCGCCATGGACCTCCTACGTCGAGGTGCACTGGTCCGGCGCCGGCGAGGCCTACGTCACCCCGGTGGCCGAGGACCTCGTCGGCGTGGCCGTGCTCACCTCAGGACCACGACCGATGCCCGAGCTGCTCGCGCAGTTCCCACTCCTGGGCAGGCGCATCGCCGGACGGGCCACGTCACGGACCCGGGGCGCCGGCCCCCTGCGGCAGCGGTCCCGGGCGCGGGTCGCGGGTCGGGTGCTCCTGGTCGGCGACGCCGCAGGCTACGTGGACGCGCTCACCGGCGAGGGCATCGCGTTGGGGATGGCGCAGGCGCACGCGGCGGTGGCCGCCCTCGCGGAGGAGCGACCAGAGCGCTACGAGGGCGACTGGCGCCGGCTGCGCCGACGTCACGACCTGCTCACCGGGGGGCTGGTCCTGGCCACCGCCGTGCCACCGATCCGTCGTGGGATCGTCGGTGCCGCAGCCGGGGTGCCCGCCGTCTTCGACGCGGCGGTCAACCAGCTCGCCCGACCGGCCCGGACGGCCCGACCGGCCCGGGCGGCGCGGTGAGGCCGGACGCGACCGTCGATCGGGACCTCAGGTCCAGAAGGGTGGCGGACCCGCGGGGGCGTCCGCGCGCGGTGACGGCAGGCGGGTCCCGTCTCCCCACCCCTTCGCCCAGCCGGGGACCTGCGAGGGTGGCGGGTCGATGCCCAGCAGCTGCCACAGTCGCTGCGGGTCGACACCCTTGCCGCGCTGCAGGAACCGCGTGCGCACCAGCGCCTGCGCCGCGACCTGCCCGTCGGCGACGAACCGCTGCTCGTAGAAGACGCTGATCCGGTCCCACCCGGCGAGGTGGGTGTGCAGCTGAAAGGCCTGCAAGGGCTGCAGCGAGGTGCGGAAGGTCATCGTCTCCTGCATCACCACGGGTGCGACGCGGTGGCGCAGCTGGGCGCGGATCCATCCGGACCGGATCGCCAGGTCGATGCGACCGAGGTCGGCCATCGTGAAGTAGACGCCGTTGTTCATGTGCCCGGCGAGGTCGATGTCGTTGGGCAGCACCCGCAGCGGGAGCACGGCCACCTCACCGGTGGCGACCCGGCCACGACGGCGGGCGGTCAGGACGGTCCAGAGGACGCGCGGGGCACGGTTCACGATGATCCTTCGACAGGTGCAGAAAAACGGGTGCTACTGAAGGGTAACTCGATCCGCGTGCGTGTCCGCACGCGCTCTCAGCGGCGTCCGGGACCCCGCCCACCGGACAGCCCCTCGACCCGGTGGCACGAGTACAGGTGCGACTCGACGAAGTCCTCGGCCCGCAGCGCCCGGCCGACGACGATGACCGCCGCCTGCCGGAGGTCGTGGGCCTCGACCCGGTCGGCGATGTCGGCGAGAGTGCCGCGCAGGACGATCTCCTCGGGCTGCTCGACGCGGTAGGCCACGGCGACCGGGCAGTCCGCGCCGTAGTGCTCGACGAGGCGCCCGGCGAGCTCGCGCACCCGCCGGACCGCCAGGTGCAGCACGAGCGTGGCGCCCGTCGCGGCGAAGGCCTCGAGCGACTCCCCCGTCGGCATCGTCGTCGAGTCACGCTGGGCGCGGGTGAGCACGACCGACTGGGCGACCTCGGGAACGGTCAGCTCGCGGCCCAGGCGCGCGGCGGTCGCGGCGTAGGCGGCGATGCCCGGGGTGATGTCCCACGGGATGCCCCGCGCATCGAGACGTCGTGTCTGCTCGGCGATCGCCGAGTACACGGACGGGTCGCCGGAGCACAGCCGGGCGACGTCCTCGCCGCCCTCGTGGGCGGAAGCCATCTCGGCGATGATCCGGTCGAGGTCGAGGTGCTGGGTGTCGACGAGGCGGACCCCCTCGGGACAGTGCTCGAGGACGGCGGCATCGAGGTAGGTACCTGCGTAGAGGCACACCGGGCTCGCGGCGAGCAGCCGCGTGGCGCGGACGGTGAGCAGGTCGGCGGCACCGGGGCCGGCGCCGATGAAGTGGACGGTCATGCGTCTCCTCGGACGACGGCGAGCTGGACGACGGCACGAGCCGGGGTCCACGACAGGTGGGTGCCGAGCGGGACTGCCCGCTCGACGGTCAGGCGGGTGAGGTCCCCGCCGGTGCGCCCGTGGAGGGCGAGCAGCGCGGCCTCCCCGTCGAGGGTCACCGCGTGCGCGACGAGCCGACCCCCGGGACGAAGGGAGGACCAGGCCCTCTCGAGCACCGGCTCGGCCAGTCCCCCGCCGACGAAGACCGCGTCCGGCCGCGTGAGCGCGCCCAGGTCGGCCGTCGCGGTGTCGTCGTGGATGACGTGCACCCGTCCGGCGAGGCCGAGGGCGCGGGCGTTGGCGGTGATCCGCTCGGCGCGGACGCCGTCCTTCTCGACGCAGGTGGCGGTGGCCCGGTCGGCGCCCAGGCACCACTCCAGGGCGATGGTCCCGTTGCCGGCGCCGAGGTCCCACAGGTGCGCGCCGGGGGTGGGTCGCAGGCGCGCCAGGGCGCTGGCGCGCACGTCCCGCTTCGTCACCTGCCCGTCGTGCTCGACGAAGTCCTCCACCCGCCCCGGCATGGCCCCGGCGGTCGTCCCCGCACCCGGGTCGTCGGCGCGCACGTCGAGGCAGCACACGACGAGGTCCGCGGTCGTGTCCGTGAAGGCGTCCGCGCGGGCGGCGAGCGCACCTTCACCCGGGCCGCCCAGGTGCCAGCGTGCGGTGAGTTGCGTTGCGCCCCAGCCGTGCTCGGCCAGCAGCACACCGAGGTTGGCCGAGTCCGCGCCGTCCGAGCAGAGCACGACGAGCCGCGCTCCCGGGGCCAGGTGCGGCAGCACCGACCGCAGGTCCCGGCCGACGGTCGTCACGACCGTCGTCTCCTCCGCGGACCAGCCCTGCCGGGCCCGGGCGAGGACGTCCGAGGAGACCGCCGGGTGGATGCGCACCCGGTCGGCTCCGAGCAGGTCGATCAGCGTCGTCCCGATCCCGGAGCGAAGGGGGTCCCCGCTGGCGAGCACGACGACGGCACCGGCTCGCTCGGCCGACTCGAGCAGCCACGGCAGCGCCGGGCGAAGGGGGCTGGGCCAGGCCACGAGACCGGTCCCGGGGGCGGTGTGCCCGGCCACGAGGTCGAGATGACGCCGGCCACCCAGGACGGTGGCGGCGTCGCGGACGAGGCGGCGCCGCCCGTCGTCCAGGCCGACCCAGCCGTCATCACCGATACCCACGACGTCGATCACGGAGGCCAACCATAGGCCCACGACCACCTGTGGCATGCTGTCGCCCGGCGCAGCCAACCGAGGAATCCGGTGCGAATCCGGAGCGGTCCCGCCACTGTGAAGGCCCCGTTGGGCCAAGCCAGGACATCGGTCTGCGCTCGTCGGAGCGAGCCCGCCCCGGCGACGTCGTACGGCGAGCGTGGACACTCGCCAGGAGGCATCAGTGACCCGCTCCGGCTCTGCACCCAGCTATCCCTTCACGGCACTCGTCGGCGCGCAGGAGCTGACGACCGCCCTCGTGCTCAGCGCGATCGCCCCGGAGATCGGTGGTGTCCTCGTCCGTGGTGAGAAGGGCACGGCCAAGTCCACCGCCGTGCGCGCGCTGGCCTCCGTCCTGCCCGAGCAGCACATCGCACAGGACTGCCGCTTCGGGTGCGACCCCGAGCGCACCGAGGAGTGCCCCGACGGCCCGCACACCGGTGCGGCGACGACCCGACCGGCACGACTCGTCGAGCTGCCCGTCGGCGCCACCGAGGACCGGGTCGTCGGCTCCCTCGACCTGCGCCGCGCCCTCGGCGACGGCGAGGCCGCCTACCAACCGGGGCTGCTCGCCGACGCCCACCGCGGGATCCTCTACGTCGACGAGGTCAACCTGCTGCACGACCACCTCGTCGACGTCCTCCTCGACGCGGCGGCCATGGGGCGCAACACCGTCGAGCGCGACGGCGTCTCGATCTCGCACCCGGCCCGGATCACCCTCGTGGGCACGATGAACCCGGAGGAGGGCGAGCTGCGCCCCCAGCTGCTCGACCGCTTCGGCCTGACCGTGCACGTCGCGGCGAGCCGGGACCCGCACGAGCGTGCCGAGGTGGTGCGCCGGCGGCTCGACTCGGACGCCGACCCGGTGGGTTTCGCCGCGCGGTTCGCCCAGTCCGAGGCCGAGCTGACCCAGCGCCTGGCCGCTGCCCGCGACGCGGTGCGCCACGTCGGCCTCGACGAGCGGATGCTGCGCACCATCGCCCGGGTGTGCGCCGGCTTCGACGTCGACGGGATGCGCGCCGACATCGTCACCGCCCGCACCGCCGCCGCCCACGCCGCCTGGCAGGGTCGCGACCACGTCACCCGGGAGGACGTCCGCGCCGCCGCGCTGCTCTCGCTCCCCCACCGACGGCGCCGTGCGCCCTTCGACGCACCCGGCCTGGACGAGGACCTCCTCGATGCGCTCCTCGACGACGAGCCGGAGGACGACCCGCCCGGTGGTGGGGACTCCCCCGGCGACGGCGAAGGGGGCGACGGCGGCCCCGAGGAGGACGCACCACAGGGCGACGGGCCGGACGGCGCCTCCGGCGACTCGTGCGCTACCCCACCGCGTGAGGTAGCGCACGAGGGCCGCGACGCACCGTCACCCAGCGCAACGGACCACGCGCCGGACGACGCCTCCGACCCGGTGGACCCCCCTTCGCCCGAGTCCGGGGACGCGCCCCCCGGCGGCATACCGGTCCCGGTGGGCACCGCGAGCGCGCAAGAGCCCTACCGCGCCCGCCGGCTCGAGCTGACCGGCGTCGGCTCCGGCCCGTCCGGGCAGCGCTCCCCCGCGCTGACCCCGCGCGGCCGCGTGGTCGGCGTCCACCCGCCCGACCGCGAACCGGCGGGCTCGCCCGTGCACCTGACCGCCACCCTTCGCGCCAGCGCCGCTCGCCGCGCCACGGGCACGGGTCCCGCCCGGGTCACCGGCGCCGACCTGCGCCACGCCGTCACCCGCGGCCGGGAGGCCAACCTCGTGCTCCTCGCCGTCGACGCCTCGGGCTCGATGGCCGCCCGGAAGCGGATGAGCGAGGTCAAGACCGCGGTCCTGTCCCTGCTGCTGGACGCCTACCGGCGCCGCGACCGCGTCGGGCTGGTCACCTTCCGCGGCACCGGAGCGGACGTCGCCCTGCCGCCGACCTCGTCCGTCGACGCCGCCGCCGCACGGCTGGCGGAGCTGCCCCACGGCGGTCGCACGCCCCTGGCCGAGGGCCTGGCCGAGGTCGCCCGCGTCGTCGCCCGCGAGCGCGTGCGCGACCGCCACCAACGCGCCCTCGTCGTCCTCGTCACCGACGGCCGCGCGACGGCCGGCGAGGACGCCCTCGTCCGGGCCCGGCTGGTGGCCGATCGGTGGGGCCGTGCGGCCTCCTCCGCGGAGACGGTCGTCGTCGACTGCGAGTCCGGCCGCTTCCGGATGGGCCTGGCCGCCGACCTCGCGGCACGCATGGGCGCCGAGCACATCCCCCTCGAGCAGGTCGCAGCCAGCGGCCTCGTCGAGATCGTCACCGACCGCACCCACCCCCGAAGGAGCGCCGCCTGATGGCCCGCGGAAGCACCCCCGTCACGCCGGACGACGGCCTGACCACGCGGCAGCGCCGCCACTCCCCGCTCGTCGTCGTCCACGGCGGCACCGGCAAGGGCAAGTCGACCGCCGCCTTCGGGCTCGCGCTGCGCGGCTGGAACCAGGGCTGGCCCATCGGCGTCTTCCAGTTCGTCAAGTCCGCCAAGTGGCGGATCGGCGAGGAGGAGGTCTACCGGACCCTCGGCCGGCTGCACGAGGAGACCGGCGAGGGCGCGCCCGTCGAGTGGCACAAGATGGGCTCGGGCTGGTCCTGGTCGCGCAAGGCCGGGACGGAGGAGGACCACGCCGCGGACGCCCGCGAGGGGTGGGCCGAGATCAAGCGCCGTCTCGCCGCCGGGACCCACACCGTCTACGTGCTCGACGAGTTCACCTACGTCCTCAAGTGGGGTTGGGTCGACGTCGACGACGTCGTCGAGACCCTGACGCGGCGGCCCGGCTACCAGCACGTCGTCATCACCGGCCGCGACCCGCACCCGAAGCTCCTCGAGGTCGCCGACGTCGCCACCGAGATGACGAAGGTCAAGCACCCCTTCGACCGGGGCCAGAAGGGCCAGAAGGGCATCGAGTGGTGACCTCACCGGAGCAGGTGAGCGCCCCCCTTCCCCGCGTGCTCGTCGCCGCCCCCGCCTCCGGGCACGGCAAGACGACCGTCGCCGTGGGCGTCATGGCGGCACTGGCGCGCCGCGGCCTGGCCGTCGCGCCGGCCAAGGTCGGGCCCGACTACATCGACCCCGGCTACCACGCGCTCGCCACCGGCAGGCCCAGCCGCACCCTCGACCCGTGGCTCGTGGGCGAAGGGAGCGTCGCTCCCCTCCTCGCCCGCGGGGCCACGCACCCCACGGCCGCGGACATCGCCGTCATCGAGGGGGTCATGGGTCTGCTCGACGGGCGCCTGGGCGCCGACGGCTTCGCCTCCAGCGCGCACGTCGCGACGCTCACCCGCACCCCGGTCGTGCTCGTCGTGGACATCTCCTCCACGTCCCGGACGGTCGCCGCGAGCGTGCACGGGCTCGCGGCGATCGACCCGCGGCTGGACGTGGTCGGCGTCGTGCTCAACAAGGCCGGCACCTCCCGGCACGGGGAGGAGGCCCGGCGGGCCGTCGAGGCGGTCGGTGTCCCCGTGTGGGGCGTGCTCCCCCGGGATGCCGCGATGCACGTCCCCTCGCGCCACCTCGGGCTCGTGCCGGCCGCCGAGCGCGACTCCGCCGCAGCGACGCTCGGCCACATCGCCGCGGTCGCCGAGGAGCACCTCGACCTCGACGCGCTGCTGACCGCCGCGGCCACCGCGCCCGCGCTGGGTGTCGAGCCGTGGGCCCCCGAGGTCGCGGTGGGGCCATCGGTCCCGGCCGGCGCCGACCGGCCCGTCGTGGCCGTGGGCGGCGGGCGTGCCTTCACCTTCCGCTACCCGGAGACCGTCGAGCTGCTCGAGGCCGCCGGCGCGCGGGTCGTCGAGCTCGACCCCGCGCGCGACGCTGCGCTGCCCGCGGGGACGCGCGGGTTGTACCTCGGCGGAGGCTTCCCCGAGGTCCACGCGCGGACCCTGGCGACGAACCGTCCCCTCGTGGAGGAGATCCGGGCCGCCGTCGCCGCCGGGATGCCGACCGTGGCCGAGTGCGCGGGGATGCTCTACCTCGCCGAGTCCCTCGACGACCACCCGATGGTCGGTGCCCTCCCCGCGCGGGCCGCGATGGGCCAGCGGCTCACCCTCGGCTACCGCGAGGCGGTCTCGGCCACCGACTCCGTGCTCGGACCGGCCGGCACGCGAGTCACCGGGCACGAGTTCCACCGCACCCGGACCACTCCCGGCGCGGGGACGAGCGCCGCCTGGTCGCTCGACGGACGCGAGGAGGGCTTCGCCCTCGATCCCGCCGGCACGGGTCGCGCCACCCTCGTCGCCTCCTACCTGCACACCCACTGGGCCGGTTCCCCCGAGGTCGCTGCGTCCTTCGTCGGTGCGGCCGCCGCCGTCCCACCCCTACGAACTGCTGCAGGCAGCACTTCGTATCGTCAGCAGCACCTCGAGGTACTGCACGCGATACCAGGTACTGCCTGCAGTAGTTCGTATCCGGAGGGGGCGAAGGGGGCGCCCCCGGGCGACCCGCTCCGCCACCACGGCGACGCCGAGCTCGCCGACGACCTCGTCGACCTCGCGGTCAACGTGCGACTGGCCCGGCCGCCGGCATGGCTCGCCGCGGCGCTGGTCGACGAGCTGGCCGCGGTCGCGACCTACCCGGACGCCACCCGGGCCCGGGACGCCCTCGCTGGCCGGCACGGGCTGGCCCGGGAGCAGGTGCTCCCGACGAGTGGCGGCGCCGAGGCCTTCACCCTGCTCGCGCGCGCCCTCACCCCGCGCGACGCCGTCGTCGTCCACCCCCAGTTCACCGAGCCGGAGGCCGCCCTCGTCGCGGCCGGCCACGAGGTGCGTCGGGTGCTCCTGCGACCGGAGGACGACTTCGCGCTCACCGACGCCGCCGCCGAGGAGATCGGCGACGCCGACCTCGTCGTCCTGGGCAACCCGACCAACCCGACCGGGGCACTCCACCGGGCGGACACCCTCCGCTCCCTCGCACGTCCGGGACGCGTCGTCCTCGTCGACGAGGCCTTCATGGACGCGGTGCCCGGCGAGGTCCAGTCCCTGCTGCCCGGCGACCTCGGCGGGCTGCTCGTCGTGCGCTCGCTGACCAAGACGTGGGCCGTCGCCGGCCTGCGCGCCGGGTACGTCGCCGGTGACCGGGACCTCGTCGCCGCCCTCGCCGCCCACCAGCCGCACTGGTCCGTCGGCTCCCTCGCGCTGCGCGTCATGACCGAGACGGCCGCTCCCCACGCCGGGACCGAGGCCGCCCGCGCCGCCGAGGAGACCACCCGCTGGCGCGCCCACCTCACCTCCGGGCTGGCCGACCTCGGCGTCCCGACGGCGGGCACGCACGCCCCCTTCGTCCTCGCCCGGGTCGGTCCCGGCGTCCGCGAAGGGCTGCGCACTGCCGGCTGGGCCGTGCGCAGGGGGGATACTTTTCCGGGATTGGACCCTGCGTGGGTACGGATCGCCGTCCGTGACCCGCACACCATCGACGGCCTGCTGCGCGAGCTGGGTCGGATACTGCCACGACGAGAGCACACGAGGTCAGCATGAGCACTCCCCCCAGCGACGGCACCGGCCGGGTCCTCCTCGTCGGCGGCGGTCCCGGTGACCCGGGCCTGCTCACCCTCGCCGGACGTGACGCGCTCGCCGCGGCGGACGTCGTCGTCACCGACCGGCTCGCGCCCCTGGCCTCGATCGCCGAGCACGCCCCGCAGGCCGAGGTGATCAACGTCGGCAAGATCCCCCGCGGGACGTTCACCCCCCAGGAGCGCATCAACGACATCCTCCTCGAGCACGCCCGCGCCGGCCGGACCGTCGTGCGGTTCAAGGGGGGCGACGGCTACCTCTTCGGCCGCGGCGGCGAGGAGTGGCAGGTGTGCACCGACGCGGGCATCCCCGTCGAGGTGCTGCCGGGCGTCTCCTCGGCCTTCGCGGTGCCCGCACTCGCCGGGATCCCCGTCACCCACCGCGGCCTGTCCCAGGGCGTCGCCGTCGTCTCCGGGCACGTGGCCCCCGAGGACCCGCGCAGCGAGGTCAACTGGCCGGCGCTGGCCACCTCCGGCCTGACCGTCGTCGTGCTCATGGGCGTGGCCACGCTCGGTCCCATCGCCCGGGCCCTCATCGACGCCGGGCTCGACCCGACCACGCCGGCCGCGTCCATCGCCGACGGCGCCAGCCCCGACCAGCGGGTCGTGCGCGCTCCCCTGTCCGGGATCGCACGCGCCGCGGACGAAGGGGGCATCGCCCCGCCCGCGATCACCGTCATCGGGGACGTCGTGGCAGCGTTGGCCGGTACGGAGGAGCGCGGGTGAGCACGACCGGTGACGGGCTGCGGCTGGCGCTGGGGACCTTCACGAGGATCCCCAGCGGCACGGTCACGCTCGACGAGCGCACGGCCCGCGCGGCGCTGCTGCTCGCGCCGGTCGCGGTGCTGCCGCTCGCACTCCTCGCCGGACTGGTGGCCGCGGGCGTCGAGGTGGGGCTGCCTCCCCTCGTCGCCGCCGGGCTCGTCCTCCTCGTCCTCGCGCACGGCTCCCGGGCCATGCACCTCGACGGGCTCGCGGACGTCGTCGACGGGCTCGGCGCCGGCTGGGACCGCGAGCGGGCCCTGGCGGTGATGCGTCGTGGTGACGTCGGCCCGATGGGCGCCGCGGCCCTCGTGCTCGTGCTCCTGCTGCAGGCGGCCGCCATCACCGACCTCCTCGCCGCCGGGTGGCGCGGTGCCCTCGTCGTGGCCGCCGCGGTGCTGCTCTCCCGGTCGGTGTGCGCGCGGCTGTGCGCGACGGACACGACGCCGGCGGACGGCTCCCGCATGGCGGCGACCTTCGTCGGCACGGTGCCCGTCCCGGCCGCAGCGGCCCTCACCCTGGCGATGGCCGGGGTCCTCCTCCTCGCGGCCCTCCCCCAGCTGTCCCTCCTCGAGGGCAGGGACCTGCTGCGCGGCGGCCTCATGGTGCTCCTCGCGGTCGTCCTCGGCCTGCTGGCCCCGACCCTCCTGCGCGACAAGGCCGTCGCCGTCCTCGGCGGGATCAGCGGTGACGTGCTCGGGGCCGCCGTCGAGGTCACCCTGACCACCACCCTCGTCGTCCTCACGCTGGCGTGGTGAGCATGCGCGTCCTCGTCACCGGCGGTGTCCGCTCCGGCAAGTCCCGGCACGCGGAGTCGCTGCTGCTGCCCCCGCACCTGCCGCTCCACGCCCCGGTCACCTACCTCGCGACCGGCCCCCGCAGCGACGACGCCGACTGGACCGCACGCGTCGCCCGCCACCGGGAGCGGCGTCCCGCGTCGTGGTCGACGCTCGAGACGACCGACGCCGCCGCGGCCCTCACCGACGCCACGGGCCCGGTGCTCCTCGACTGCCTCGGCACGTGGTTGACCGCACAGCTCGACGAGCTCGATGCGTGGGAGGCTCCCGAGTCACGGTGGGGACCGCGGCTCGACGAGCGCATCGCCACGCTCGACTCCGCCTGGCACGCGTCACGGCACGTCGTCGCCGTGACGAACGAGGTCGGGTGGGGTGTCGTCCCCGAGCACCGCTCCGGGCGGGTCTTCGCCGACCGCCTCGGGCTGCTCAACCAGCGCCTCGCCGCGAGCGCCGACCGTGTGCTCCTCGTCGTCGCCGGGCAGGTGCTCACGGTCAAGGAGGCGGACGGCTCCGTGGAGGGCGGGGCGTGACGCTGCCCGCGGCCCCGCCCGTCGCGGTGGGCCTCGTCGCGGGGTGGGTCGCCGACCAGCTCCTCGGTGACCCGCGCCGGGGCCATCCCGTGGCGCTCCTCGGCTCCTGGGCCGACTGGGTGGAGGCCCGCACCCACGCGGACTCGCGCGCGGCGGGGATCGCGACCGAGGCGATCGTGCTGGCGCCGGTGCTCGCCCTCGGGGTCGCCGCCGGCCGGCTCCCCGCACCGGCGCGGGGCGGCGCCACCGCGGCCCTGGTCTGGGCCGCCCTCGGTGGCACGAGCCTGGGGCGGGAGGGCACGGCCGTGCACGACCTGCTCGTCGACGGGGACCTGCCGGGGGCCCGGGCGCGGCTGCGCCACCTCGTCGGGCGGGTCACCGACGACCTCACCGCGGACGAGGTCGCGCGGGCGGCCGTCGAGTCGGTCGCGGAGAACTCCTCGGACGCCGTCGTGGGCACGCTCGTGTGGGGCGCGCTCCTGGGGCCGCTCGGGGTGGTGCTGCACCGCGCCGCCAACACCCTCGACGCGATGCACGGCCACCGCACGCAGCGGTACGCGCGCTTCGGCTGGGCCGCCGCGCGCCTCGACGACGCCCTGGGCTGGCTGCCGGCCAGGGTGACCGTGCTCGCGACGGCCGCGGCGGTCCCCCTTCGCGCGGGAGCGGTGGTCGGCACGGCCTTCCGGGACGGGAAGGACCACCCCAGCCCGAACGCCGGCCCGGTCGAGGCGGGATTCGCGGCGGCCCTGGGTATCCGCCTCGGTGGCCGCACGGTCTACGCGAGCGGGGTCGAGGAGCGCCCGGCGCTCGGCCACGGGCGGCCGGTCACGGTGGCGGACCTCCCCCGCGCGGTGCGGCTGGCCCGGCGCGTGGGTGCCATCACCCTCGCAGCGGTCGTCGCCGTGGCCGTTCCGGGCATCCGGCTCAGGAGCGGGTGAGCACCCAGTCCGCGGCAGCGGCGGCGTCGCCGACCTGCGCGACACCGTCGGTGCGCGGGGGCCGGGCGACGACGACCACGGGGATCCCGAGGGTTCGGGCGGCCGCGAGCTTCGCCGCCGTGAAGCTGCCACCCGAGTCCTTCGTCAGCAGCACCCCCACCCCGTGCCCACGCATCAGCGCCGCCTCGCCCGTGACCTCGAAGGGACCGCGCGAGCGCAGCACCGTCCACGTCGGCGGCAGCGGCTCCTCCGGCGGCTCGACGAGCCGCACGAGGACCTCCCGGTCGGCCCATGCCGTGACGTGGTGGTGCAGGGTCTGCCGACCCGTCGTGACGAAGGGGGTCCCGCCCAGGGCGTCGGCCGCCTCACGGGCGGCGTCGTGACCGTCCACCCAGGTCCAGTCACCGGCGTCGGGATGGTCCCTCCACCCGGGGCGGGCGAGTCGCAGGAGCGGGACATCGGCCTGCGAGCAGGCCTGTGCCGCATGGGAACCCATCGTCCCGGCGAAGGGGTGCGTCGCGTCGACGACCGCACCCACCTCGTGCTCGGCGATCCAGTCGACGAGCCCCGCCACGCCCCCGAAGCCGCCGATGCGCACCGGCCCGACCGGCAACCGCGGCGAGGAGACCCGGCCCGCGAGCGAGGAGGTGAGGGGGACCCCCTTCGCCTCGAGGCGGGCGGCGAGGTCACGGGCCTCGGCGGTGCCACCGAGGACCAGCACGTGCGTCATGCGCCCAGACTGCCACGGGCACACAGGTCCACCGCAGGCCCACCCCGTACGGTCTGCGGCGTGGACCTGCTCACCGAGATCGTCGACCGCGCGCTGCCCGCGGCCCGCACCCCGCGGCTCGCCGCACCCGGTCTGGCCACGGTGCTCGCCGTCGCCGCCGTCGCCGCGCTCTGGTGGCCGGCGTGGCGCGTGCTCCGTCTCGTCGTCACGCTCGTGCACGAGCTCGGGCACGCGGTGGTGGGCGTCGCGGTCGGTCGCCGGCTGCGCGGTTTCGTGCTGCGCGCCGACATGTCCGGTCACGCGGTGACCGTCGGCCGTCCCACGGGCCCGGGCGTCATCGCGACGACGTGGGCCGGTTACCCGGCGCCGGCGGTCATCGGGGCGCTGCTCGTGTGGGTCGCGGCGAAGGGGTGGACCGCCCCGGTCCTGACGGCACTGCTGGCGGGGCTGGTGGTCGCGCTGCTCTTCGTCCGCTCGGCACTCACCGGTGTCGTCGTCCTCGCCGCTCTCGCGGGGACCGGCGCGCTGTGGTGGTGGCGCGACGACGTGCTCCAGCAGCACGTGCTGGTCGGGGTCGGCGTGGTGCTCCTCGTCGGGGCCTGGCGCCACCTCGCGACGGTGCTCGGCCGGGCCGACGCGACGAGTGACGTCGGTGTCCTCGCCCGGCTCACGTGGCTCCCCGCAGCGGTGTGGCAGGCCAGTCTCGTCCTCGCGCTGGGGCTGGCGACCTGGCTGGTCGTCGCCGAGGTGCTCGCGGTGCTCGGCGGCGGGTGACCCCGACGGCGCACGCGACAGCAGCGGATCTGCTGGGTCAGGCGCCCTCGGCGAGCCACGGGTCGAGGACGTCCAGCACGTCGACGAGGGACTCGGCCACGCCGTCCGGGGTCACGTCCTCGACGGTGACCTGCTGGTCGGTCGGGATGTCCTTGTGCGGCACCCAGATCGCCCGCATGCCCACCTCCTGCGAGCCGAGGACGTCCTCGAAGAGCCGGTCGCCGACGAAGACCGAGTTGACCGGCTCGACCCCGAGGGCCGCGCAGGCCGCCTCGAACGCCTCCGCGTGCGGCTTCATCACGTGCAGCTCCGAGGAGTAGACGTCGCCGTCGATGAGGTCGAGCACCCCGTCGCGGGCGAAGATCTCCCGGTGGAACTCGCCGCTCCAGATGGTGTTGGACAGCACGCCGATCTTGAGGCCGCGGGCGCGCAGTCCCTCGAGGAGCGGTCGCACCTGCGGGTCGGTGCGGGTGTGCGGCTCCCAGAAGCGCCGGTAGGCCGCGAGCGCGACGTGGTGGCGGTCCTCACGGGGATCGACGCCGGCCTCGGCGAGGATGTCGTCGAGGCGGGCGCTGCGGTGGTCCTCCTGCACCCGCTGCCAGGCCGCCTGCTCCACGGCGTGCAGCCGCTCGCCGAGCTCCTGGGCCCGGTCGAGGTCCTCCTGGGGCACCTCGTCGGAGTCGATGGGGATGCCGTGGACCTCGCGGGCGAAGACGCGCCACTGCTGGCCCAGGTCGATGGTGTGCCAGGGGGCGAGGGTGCCGCCCCAGTCGAAGATCACCGCGTGCACCGGTCCCGCAGCCGGCCGCTCGTGGACGGCCAGCGGGTGGCGTACCTCGTCGATGCTCATCCCGTGCTCCTGACCTCGGCGAGGACGGCCTCGACGGCCTGGTCGACCGGGACCTCACGCCGCTCGCCGGTGCGGCGGTCCTTGATCTCGACGTTGCCCTCGGCCAGGCCCTTGCCGACGACGAGGATCGTGGGGACGCCGATGAGCTCGGCGTCCTTGAACTTCACACCCGGGCTGACCTTGCCGGCGCGGTCGTCGTAGAGGACCTCGACGCCCTCCGCCTCCAGCCGCGCAGCAAGGTCGGCGGCACCGGCGAAGATCTCCTCGCCCTTGCCGGCGGCGACGATGTGCACGTCGAAGGGGGCGACCTGGCGCGGCCAGACGAGGCCGACCTCGTCGTGGTTGCCCTCGGCGATGACGCCGACGGCGCGGGTGACGCCGACCCCGTAGGAGCCCATGGTGACGGTGACGAGCTTGCCGTTCTCGTCGAGGACCTTCAGACCCAGCGCCTCGGCGTACTTGGTGCCGAGCTGGAAGATGTGGCCCATCTCGACGCCGCGGGCGAGGGTGAGGGTGCCGGTGCCGCTCGGGCTGGGGTCGCCCTCGCGGATCTCGGCGGCCTGGATGCGCCCGTCGGCGGTGAAGTCGCGTCCGAGCACGAGGTCGAGGACGTGCTTGCCGTGCTCGTCGGCGCCGGTGACCCAGGCGCTGCCCTCGGCGATGGAGGGGTCCAGGAGGTAGCGAATCCCCGACGCGCGCTCGGTCCCGAGCACCCCCGGCCCGATGTAGCCCTTGACGAGCGTCGGGTGGGAGGCGAAGTCCGTCTCCTCGAAGCCCTCGACCTGTGCCGGGGCGACCTGCGCCTCGAGCCGCTTGGCGTCCACGTCACGGTCACCGGGGACACCGATGGCCAGCGGCTCACGGCGTCCCTGCGGGTGCTCCTCGTCGGCGGGGTGCACGAGCATCACGAGGACGTTCTTCAGCGTGTCCGCAGCGGTCCACGGGCGGCCGTCGGCGCGGGGGTGGTCGGCCTGCAGGGCCGCGACGAGCGTCTCGATGGTCGGGGTGTCAGGGGTGTCCTCCACGTGCGCCGGGCCGGCCGTGACCTCGACCGGAGCGGCGACCGGGATCTCGACGGCCTCGACGTTGGCCGCGTAGCCGGAGGCGTCGCGGACGAAGGTGTCCTCGCCGTTGGGGCTGACCGCGAGGAACTCCTCGCTCGCGCTGCCGCCCATCGCCCCCGAGTCGGCCTGGACGATGACGTACTCGAAGCCGAAGCGGTCGAAGATCTTGATGTAGGCGTCGCGGTGCGCGTCGTACGCCTTCTGCAGGCCCGCCTGGTCGATGTCGAAGGAGTAGGAGTCCTTCATGATGAACTCGCGGCCGCGCAGCACGCCGGCGCGCGGCCGGGCCTCGTCGCGGTACTTGTTCTGCATCTGGAAGATCGTCAGCGGCAGGTCCTTGTACGAGGTGTACATGTCCTTGACCGCGAGGCAGAACATCTCCTCGTGGGTGGGCCCGAGGAGCATCTGCGCGTCCTTGCGGTCGACGATGCGGAAGAGGTTGTCGCCGTACTCGGTCCACCGGTTGGTCGCCTCGTAGGGCTCCTTGGGCAGCAGGGCGGGGAAGGCCAGCTCCTGGCCGCCGATCGCCTCCATCTCCTCGCGCACGATCGCCTCGACCTTGCGCAGGACCCGCAGCCCCAGCGGCAGCCAGGTGTAGATGCCGGGCGCGGCGCGGCGCACGTACCCGGCGCGCACCAGCAGCTTGTGCCCCGGCAGCTCCGCGTCCGCCGGATCCTCCCGGAGGGTGCGGAGGAAGAGGGAGGACATGCGGGTGACCACGGGAGCGGCTCCTGGAGGTGACGGGGTCGGTACCGACCAAGGATATCGTCCGGCTCAGACGGCGACCGCGGAGCCGACCTCGGCGAGCGTGCGGGCGACGAGTCGCACGGCCGCCCGCTCCGCCCGGTCCCGCCGGGAGAGGGCGACCACCCAGCGGGCGGAGGGCACGTCGAGGAGGGGACGAAGGGCGAGTCCGCCCCCTTCGTCCGTGGTGTACCGCGGCAGCAGGGCGATGCCCTCCCCCGCCGCCACCAGTGCGGCGATGAGCTGGTTGTCGCGCATGCGCAGGCGCGGGCTGATCGCCACGTCGCAGGCCGCGGAGATCCGCTCGAGCACGGTGTCGAAGGGGTAGTGCTCGGGCACGCCGATCCACGGCTCGGCGGCGACGTCCCGGGCGCGCAGCCCCACCCCGGCCGCGAGCGGGTGGCCGACGGGGAGGGCGACGTCGAGCGGCTCGCGGGCAAGGACCGTGCGGTGCAGCCCCGCCGAGCCGGCCGGCACGTCGCTGACGAGGGAGTGGGCGACGACGATGTCGGTGTCCGCCGCGGCGGCCGCGTAGTCCGGCTCGGCGAGGTCCCGGTCCGTGACGTCGAGGGTGACCCCGGAACCGGCGAGCGCCGCGAGGGTCCCCGGCAGCAGGAAGGTCAGGGCACTCGGCAGCCCGGCGACGCGCACCCGGCCGACGGGGCGGCCGCGGTGCTCCTCCAGACGGGCCTGCACGCGCGCGATCGCCGCCGTCACGTCGTCCGCTCCGTCGGCGAGCAGCTCTCCGGCCTCGGTGAGCCGGAGCCGGCGTCCGTCCTGCTCGACGAGCGCGGTCCCGGCCGCCCGCTGGGCGGTGCGCAGCTGCTGGGACAGGGCCGAGGGAGTGCGGTGGGTGGCCGCGGCGACGGCCGACAGGCTCCCCCGCTCACGCAGGTCCCTCAGCAGCTCCAGGTGCCGGATATCCATGTAGGGACCCTAACTCGATGATGCACGAGTATTCGCTTGTCCTGCATGGTCGAGGGACGCAGGATCGAGGGCATGCCCATCCGCCACCGACTGCTCGCCGCGACCGTCGCCGTCATCTGGGGTGCGAACTTCCTCGCCATCCACGCCTCCCTCGAGGTCTTCCCGCCCCTGCTGTGCGCGGCGCTGCGCTTCGCCCTCCTGGCGATCCCGACGATCGTCCTCGTGCCGCGTCCGCAGGTCCCGACCCGGTGGCTCCTCGGGTACGGGGCGGGGTTCGGCGTCCTGCAGTTCGCCTTCCTCTACCTCGCGATGGACAGCGGCATGCCGACGGGCCTCGCCTCCCTCGTCCTGCAGAGCTCGGCGCCCTTCACCGTCGTGCTCGGCGCCGCCCTCCTGGGTGAGCACCTGACCCTGCGCGCGGGCTCCGGTGTGCTCGTCGCCGCAGCCGGCATGGCGGTGGTCGGCAGCCAGCGCATGGACGGCGCGGCGGGGATCCTCCCCTTCGTCCTGACCCTGCTGGCGGGTCTGGGGTGGGCCTTCGGCAACCTCTCCTCACGCCTGGCCGCGGCCCCGCGACCGCTGCACCTGACGATGTGGATGACCGTGGTCCCGCCCGTCCCGCTCCTCGCGCTGTCCCTGGCCACCGAGGGGCCGGCCCGCATCGGCGAGGCCCTCACCGCCTCGCTCTCGAGCGAGGCCCTACTGGCGTGGGGCGGTCTGGCCTACACGACGATCGTGGCGACCGTCGTCGGATCCGGGATCTGGACCTGGCTGATGTCCCGGCACCCGGCCGGGTCGGTGGCGCCCTTCTCGCTGCTCGTCCCGGTCACCGGCATAGGGCTGGCCTGGCTGGTCCTCGCGGAGGTCCCGCAACCGCTCGAGCTGCTCGGTGGTGCGCTCGTCATCGGCGGCGTGCTGCTGGCCTCCAGCCGGTCCCGGCGCCGTGTCCCGGTCGAGCCGGAGCCGGTCCCCGTGCCCGTGGCCGGCACGCGCTAGTCACCCCCGCACGACCTCGCGCTCCCGCGGTACCCGCACGCCGTCGGCCAGGCGGAAGGCGAGCGGCACCCCCTTCGCACGGTCCCAGTCGCTGCGGTCGCTGACCTGGAGGTGCACGTGCGGCTCGGTGGAGTTGCCGGAGTTGCCGCACTCCCCCACGACGTCCCCGGTGGCCACCTGCCGGCCCGGCTGCACCCGCAGGGAGCCGCATCGCAGGTGGGCCAGGAGGACGACCCGGCCGCCGGCGATCTCGATGACGACGTGGTTCCCGGCGAGGGCGTGGTGGCCGGCCCGCGCCCGGGAGGCCTGGGTCAGCGCGTACGGCACGAGGGCGAAGGGCGAGCGTCGCCCCTCGTGGTCCGGCTCGCCGTCGTGGGTGGCGACCACGGTGCCGGCCACGGGTGCGAGGACCTCGGTGCCGAAACCGAGGAAGCCCTCGGGCGGCTCGGTGGCCAGCACGCTGCGCCACGACGACGGGGCGCTGCGGCCGCGCTCGTCGACCGCGACGAAGTCGATCGCGTGACTCGACCCGTAGGCCTCGGTGCCGTGGCTCGGCACCCGCCGCACGGGGCTCATCTCCGCGCGCCAGCGCCCACGGAAGGGCAGATCGAGGACGACGGGGTTCACCGGTCCGCGTCGCGGACGGCGGCGACGAGTGCGGGCAGCACCTCGGCCGCGGTCCCGCGCACGACGTGGTGGCACATGTCGGAGATGTCGGTCTCGAGCGGGTTGACCTCGATGACCGTGGCTCCCTCGGCGCGGGCCATCGCCGGGTAGCCGGCCGCCGGGAAGACGATCCCGGACGTGCCGACGACCAGGGCGACGTCACCGGGCTCCAGCGCGTCGATCGCGGACTCGGTCGCCGCGACGTCCGCCTCGGGGAGCATCTCGCCGAACCACACGACGCCGGGGCGCACGTGGCCGCCGCAGGCGGGGCACTCCGGTGGCGTGAGGCGCTCCTGCGGCTCGGTCGGGAGGTCGACCTCCTGCTCGTACGGGGCGCCGCAGTCCGCGCACCGCAGGGCGAAGAGGGACCCGTGGACGTGCGCGGCGACGTCCGAGCCGGCCCGCTCGTGCAGGTCGTCGACGTTCTGCGTCGAGATCGCCACCTCCCGCAGCCGCCCGAGCTCGGCGAGGGCCCGGTGGCCGGCATTGGGGTCGACCCCGCGCACCAGGTGCATCCGCCACGCGTACCAGCCCCAGACGAAGGGGGGATCCTCCTGCCATGCCTCGGCGGTCGCCAGCTGCGCGGGGTCGAACTCCTCCCACAGCCCGGTCTGGGCGTCGCGGAAGGTCGGCACCCCCGACTCGGCGCTCATCCCGGCGCCCGAGAGCACGAGCACGCGGCGGGCGCCGCGCACGGCGGCGACCACCTCCTCGGGCAGGGCGTCTGCGGTCGTCTCCGGCGTCGTCATCGGTCTCCTCCTGCGGGGTGCGGCGTGGTCATCGCTGGTCGTACAGGGCCCGCGTGCCGTGGCTGCGGAACCCGAGGCGCTCGTAGAGGGATCGTGCCGGGCTCCGACAGTCGACGGCCAGCCAGGCCTCGGTGCGGCCCTGCTTCTCGATCGCCGTCAGGGTACGGGCCACGAGGTGGGCACCCAACCGCCGACCGCGCCAGGCCGGCACGACACCGACCTCCTCGATCCAGCCCTCGCTGACGGTGACGAATCCGGCCACGTGGCCGGAGCGGTCCATGGCCACGCGGGAGTCCTCGGGCACGAAGCCGCGCTGCTCGCGCAACCACCGGCCCCAGGCCCGGGCGCTCCCCTCGTCGTAGCCGGGCTGGTCCCCGAAGGACTCCTCGTAGGCGTGGTGGAAGGCCTCGGACGTGTCGTCGGTGAAGGGCAGCGTGACGATGTCGTCGGGCACCTTGACCACGGGGACGTGGCGCAGCGAGTGGCGCATGATCGTCTCCGCGAAGACGCGGTGCAGCCCGATGTCGACGAGCAGGCTCTCGGACTCGGGGCTGACCGAGTCCATGACGAAGCGCACCGGCCCCCCGGCGTGGCGGGCGACCCAGTCGGCGAGCTCGTGACCTACGCCCTGCCCCATCACCGCGGGGTCGACGAGCCCCGTCGCGGTGCGCCCGCCGGAGGAGTCGCGGCCGATCGCGGCGGCGGCGAGGACGTCGCCGAGCTCGTCGCGCCCGCAGATCGCCTGACCGGTGACGAAGGAGGTGCGCATGTGCTCCGGGTCGGCCAGGTCGGGCAGACCGCCGTCCCGCTCCAGGCAGGCCTGCCCGAGACGCACCAGTGCCCCGACGTCCGCGTCGGTCGTCGCCGACCACTCCAGCATCGTCTAGAAGATCTGTCGCAGGTTGGAGCGGGAGAGGTCGAGCAGCTCGTCGCCGCGTCCCGACATCACCGTCCGCAGGGCGTAGAGCGTGAAGCCCTTGATCTGCTCCGCGGAGATGGCGGGCGGGATCGTCAGCTCCTGGCGGTCGGTGACGACGTCGACGAGAGCGGGACCGTCGTGGGCGAAGGCCTCGCGCACGGCGGGCTCCAGCGCGTCCGAGTCCTCGACCCGCCAGCCGCGGATGCCCATGGCCTCGGCGACCTTCGCGAAGTCCGGGTTGTCCAGTCCGGTGCCGAAGTCCGGCAGGCCGGCGGCCTTCATCTCCAGCTCGACGAAGTTCAGCGACGAGTTGTTCAGCACGACGATCTTGATCGGCAGGTCCAGCTGGCGCACGGTGAGCAGCTCGCCCATGAGCATCGTCAGCCCGCCGTCGCCGCTGAGCGTGATGACCTGGCGCTTCGGGAAGGCGGTCTGTGCACCGATCGCGTGCGGTACGGCGTTGGCCATCGAGCCGTGGATGAAGGAACCGATGACCCGGCGGTCCCCGTGGCACTGCACGTAGCGGGCGGCGTAGACGACGGGCGAGCCGACGTCGGGGACGATGACGGCGTCGTCGTCGGCGACCTCGTTGACCACGCGCGCGAGGTACTGCGGGTGGATGGCCTCGCTCCTGCGCAGCCGGCCCGTCTTCGTCGGCACCGCGAGGTCGTCGAGCCTCTCGCGGGTGCGGCCGTAGTGCTTGACCGCGTCGTCGAGGTGGCCACGGTGGGTGCTGCGTCGCAGCAGCGGGAGCAGCTCGCGGACCGTCTCGCCGACGTCGCCGACGAGGCCGAGGTCGAGGGGCACCCGCTTGCCGAGCTGCTCCCCGCGCACGTCGACCTGGATGATCGTCGCGCCCTGCGGGTAGAACTGCCGGTACGGGAAGTCCGTGCCCAGCATCAGGATGGTGTCGGCCTCCTCCATGGCCCGGTAGCCCGAGGCGAAGCCGAGCAGCCCGGTCAGCCCGACGTCGAAGGGGTTGTCGCCCTCGATGTGCTGCTTGCTGCGCAGGGTGTGCACGATCGGTGCGGCGAGGGTGTCGGCGAGCTCGAGGACCTCCCCCTTCGCCCCCTGCGCGCCCACACCCACGAGCATCGTCGTGCGGCGGGAGGAGTTGAGCAGCTGCGCCGCCCGCTCCAGCTGGTCGGCCTGCGGGACGATCCTGGCGCGAGCGCGCTCGATGACGCTGACCCGCTCGTCGACCGCCTCGGCCTGGGCGACGTCGCCGGGCACGACGAGCACCGCGACCCCGCGCTGCTGGATCGCCGCGCGCATCGCGGTCTGCAGCATCCGCGGCATCTGCCGGGGGTCGGAGACCATCTCGCAGTAGACGCTGCACTCCTGGAAGAGGTCCTGCGGGTGGGTCTCCTGGAAGTAGCCACTGCCGATCTCCGCGCTGGGGATCTGCGCTGCGATCGCCAGCACCGGGACCCGGTTGCGGTGGGCGTCGAAGAGCCCGTTGATCAGGTGCAGGTTGCCCGGGCCGCAGCTGCCGAGCACGACCGCCAGCTCACCGGTGAGCTCGGCGTCAGCCGCCGCGGCGAAGGCCGCGGCCTCCTCGTGGCGCACGAGGATCCACTCGATCGACCCGTCCCGGCGCATGGCCTCGGTGAAGCCGTTGAGGGAGTCCCCGGGGATCCCGTAGGCACGAGTCACCCCGTTGGCCCGCAGTGTGGCGACGGCGTTGTCCGCGATGGTCGGCATGCTCGCTCCTTGCGATCGGCGTGGCTGCGCTCACGCTAGCCGCTCGCACAGGGGCTCACGGTCGCAGAGCGACCTGCGCCCCCGTGGACCCCCGTGGATCTCCGGAGTCCGCGCTGGCAGAGTGGCCGGAGAGAGACCCCCGATCGAGAGGACGCGTCGATGCGTGCCGTGTACGCCGAGAGCATCAACCCCGACGACCCGCTGTCCGGACTCGTGGTGGGCGAGCGTCCCGAGCCGGAGGTTCCGGACGGCTGGGTGCGGGTCACGGTGCAGGCAGCCGCGCTGAACCACCACGACCTGTGGTCGCTCAAGGGCGTCGGGCTCGGCGAGGACAAGCTGCCGATGATCCTCGGCTGCGACGCCGCCGGTCTGGACGAGGACGGCCGGGAGGTCGTCGTCCACTCGGTGATCTCCTCGCCCGGGTTCACCGGCGACGAGACGACCGACCCGCGCCGCTCGCTGCTGTCCGAGAAGCACCAGGGCACCTTCGCCGACACCGTGGTCGTGCCGGCCCGCAACGTCGTCGCCAAGCCCGCAGGCCTGTCGATGGCCGAGGCCGCCTGCCTGCCGACGGCGTGGCTGACCGCCTACCGGATGCTCTTCGTCCGTGGCGGCGTGCGCCCCGGTGAGACCGTGCTCGTCCAGGGTGTCGGCGGTGGTGTGGCCACCGCGCTGATCACCCTGGCCCGCGCCGCCGGCGTGCGGGTGCTGGCCACCTCGCGCAGCGAGGAGAAGAAGACCCGGGCGCTGGAGCTCGGGGCGCACGCGGTCTTCGACTCGAACGAGCGCCTGCCGGAGAAGGTCGACGCCGTCATGGAGACCGTCGGCCGCGCCACCTGGGACCACTCGATCCGCTCGCTCCGTCCCGGTGGCCGCATCGTCATCTGCGGGCACACCTCCGGAGCCCGGCCCGACGAGGCGCACCTGACCCGGATCTTCTTCCTGCAGCTGAGCGTCATCGGCTCGACGATGGGGTCCCGGGACGAGCTGGGTGACCTCATGCGGCTGCTCGACTCCTCGGGCGCGCGACCGCTCATCGACCGCACCCTGCCGCTGGAGCAGGCCCGCGACGGCTTCGCGGCGATGGAGTCCGGCGACCTCGTGGGCAAGGTCGTCTTCACCCTCTGATCAGAAGAGGATCGTCGCGAAGGTGCCCACCCGCTGCATGCCGATGCGGTCGTAGGTCGCCAGGGCGGCCACGTTGTAGTCGTTGACGTACAGCGTGACGAAGGGGGCGTGGTCGGCCATGGTCTGCTCCACCACCGAGGCCATGAAGCCGGCGGCCAGCCCCTGCCCGCGCAGCTCCGGGGAGAGCCAGACGCCCTGGATCTGGCACGCGTCGAGGGCCACCGAGCCGATGTCGGCCTTGAAGATCACCCGTCCGTCCTCGATGACGACGTAGGTGCGTCCCTGGCGGATCAGGCGCCAGATCGAGTCGCGGTAGAAGGCGGGGCTGCCGGTGTAGGGGCGGTAGCCGATCTCGTGGGTGAACATGTGCTCGGCGGCCGGCATGACGAGGTCGACCTCGTCGAGCTGGGCCTGCCGCACGCGCGCGTCGACCGGGAAGCCCAGCTGTGACGGCGGGGTGCGGGTGGCCATGAGCGGCTGCTCCGAGCGCATCGCACGCGGCCGGGGGAAGGCCGACCGGGTCTCCTTCCACAGGCCGAGGACCTCCTCGCGGGGGCCGAGGAAGGAGGCGCTGCGTCGCCGCATGCGCTTGACCTGGCCCGCGAGGGGACCCCAGCTGTCGGGCCCGGTGTTGACGGGGACGACGTTGGCGTAGGACCAGACGAAGGCCTCGAGCCGCCCGTCGGCGAAGTAGCCGTGCGCGGCGGTCGACCCGGGACCGAGCCCGCCGTCGAGGATCCGGCTGGCGACGAAGACGTTCGCCGCGGGATCCCGCGCACACAGGTCCAAGGCGTCATCGACGTCGTCGACGCCCAGGAGCCGGATCGGTTGGCGGGTGCGCAGCACTCCCCCACCCTAGTGAGCCCACCTGCACGTCGGGGGCGAAGGGGGTCAGCTCACCGTGACGGTGGCCCCGGCCTCCTCGCCCTCGGCGTCCTCGCCCATCTCCTCGGCGATGCGCATGGCCTCCTCGATGAGGGTCTCGACGATCTGCGCCTCGGGGACGGTCTTGATGACCTCGCCCTTGACGAAGATCTGGCCCTTGCCGTTGCCGGAGGCGACACCGAGGTCGGCCTCGCGGGCCTCCCCCGGGCCGTTGACGACGCAGCCCATGACGGCGACGCGCAGCGGGACGGTCATGCCCTCGAGACCGGCGGTGACCTTGTCGGCCAGCTCGTAGACGTCGACCTGCGCCCGGCCGCAGCTGGGGCAGGAGACGATCTCGAGCTTGCGCGGGCGCAGCCCCAGGCTCTGCAGGATCTGCTGGCCGACCTTGATCTCCTCCACGGGCGGCGCGGAGAGGGAGACGCGGATCGTGTCGCCGATGCCCCTGGAGAGCAGCGCGCCGAAGGCGGTGGCGGACTTGATCGTGCCCTGGAAGGCCGGACCCGCCTCGGTGACGCCGAGGTGCAGCGGCCAGTCACCGGCCTCGGCGAGCAGCTCGTAGGCCCGCACCATCGTCACCGGGTCGTTGTGCTTGACCGAGATCTTGAAGTCGTGGAAGTCGTGCTCCTCGAACAGGCCGGCCTCCCACACGGCCGACTCGACGAGCGCCTCCGGGGTGGCCTTGCCGTACTTCTCCAGCAGACGCCGGTCGAGGCTGCCGGCGTTGACGCCGATGCGGATCGAGGTGCCGTGGTCCTTGGCCGCCTGGGCGATCTGCTTGACCTGGTCGTCGAACTTGCGGATGTTGCCCGGGTTGACGCGCACGGCGGCGCAGCCGGCCTCGATGGCCGCGTAGACGTACTTCGGCTGGAAGTGGATGTCGGCGATGACCGGGATCTGCGACTTGGCCGCGATCGCCGGCAGTGCGTCCGCGTCGTCCTGGGTCGGGCAGGCCACCCGGACGATGTCGCAGCCGGCCGCAGTGAGCTCGGCGATCTGCTGCAGGGTGGCGTTGACGTCCGCGGTGTTCGTCGTCGTCATCGACTGCACCGATACCGGGCTCTCGCTGCCCACCCCCACGGCACCGACCTTGATCTGTCGGGTCGGGCGGCGCGGCGCGAGCACGGGCGCGGGGGCCTTCGGCATTCCGAGGGAGACACTCATGCCTCCATTATGCGTCCCGGCGTCTGAACGCCCGCTGGGTACCGTCCAGCGGGCGCGCGTCAGGTCAGACGGATCGGCTTGACGAAGTCCGCGTAGACGAGCAGCACGGTCATGGCGATGAAGGCGAGCGCGACCCCGTAGGCCAGCGGCAGCGCCTTGGCGACGTCGACGGGCCCGGGGTCGGGACGCCCGCGCACCCGGGCCCACCCCTTCTTCAGCGCCTCCCACAGCGCCCCGGCGACGTGCCCCCCGTCGAGGGGCAGGAGCGGGATGGTGTTGAAGGCGAAGAGGACGAGGTTGAGCGAGGCGAGCAGGGAGACCAGCAGCACCGCCTTCTCCCGGGTGTCGCCGAAGGCGTCGGAGCTGGCGACCTCACCGGCGATCCGGCCGACGCCGACGACCGACATCGGACCGTTCGGGTCCCGCTCGGCGCTGCCGAAGGCGGCCTCCGCGACGCCGACGAGCTTCTCCGGGATCCTCACCAGCAGCCCGTAGGTCTGCTCGACCTGGTCCCAGAAGAGGCCCGGGACGGCCGTGACCGGCTGCTCCTGCATCTCGCGGCTGCCGCTGGCGCCGAGGAAGCCGGCCCGCTCGGTGACGACCTCACCGTCGTCGTCGTGCTGGAGCTGGCCGTTCTCGTCGTAGACGGGCAGGTCGAGGACGATCGGGTCGGCCTCGAGCGTCATCGGGTCGCCGTCCCGGGTGACGGTGAGGGTCAACGGCGCGCCGAGGTTGTCGCGGATGGCCTGGCGCACGTCGTCCCACGTCGAGACGGAGGTCCCGTTGACCGCGGTGATCGTGTCGCCGGGCTTCAGCCCGGCCTCGTTGGCCGGTGCGAGCGGCATGTCGGAAGTGCACTCGGTGCGTGCCTGCTGGCCGGCGCTGGTGATGTCGACGCACTCGCTCACCGAGGAGATCTTCGGTGTCGCCACCGCCACGCCGTGGAGCGTGAAGATGCCCGTGAAGAGGACGAGTGCGATGAGGAGGTTGACCGTCGGGCCGCCCATCATGACGACGACCCGCTTCCACACGGGCAGCTGGTAGAACATGCGGCCGTCGTCGCCGGGCCTGATCTCCTCGAGGCTCTGCTTGCGGGCCTCGTCGGCGAGCTGGCCGAAGCGTCCCGTGCTCGAGGCCCGGGTCATCGTCGGGTCCTGGCCCTTGGCCGGCGGGAACATGCCGATCATCCGGATGTAGCCACCGAGGGGGACGGCCTTGACGCCGTACTCGGTCTCACCGCGGGTGCGTGACCACATCGTCGGCCCGAAGCCGACCATGTACTGGGGCACGCGCACGCCGAACTTCTTGGCCGGCACGAGGTGGCCCACCTCGTGCAGCGCGATGGACAGGGCGATCCCGACGAACGCGAGAACGACCCCGAGGACATAGAGCATGTCTCAATCGTCTCACGCGCACCCGCACGCCCTCTCCCCCGATTTCCCCGAGGATGTGCGGACGTGCGAAGGGGGTGGGTCAGGTGGACAGGACGCGCGCCGCCTCCCGCCGGGCCCAGTCGTCGGCGGCCAGGACGCCCTCGACGGTGTGCGCGTCGAAGTCCGCGCCGTCGTGCCGCGAGACGACCTCGCTGATGGTGTCGACGATGTCGAGGAAGCCGCAGGCACCGTCGTGGAAGGCGTCGACCGCGACCTCGTTGGCCGCGTTGTACACGGCCGGGTGGGTGCCGCCCGCCTCACCGACCTGCTGGGCCAGCCGCACTGCGGGGAAGGCCTCGTGGTCCAGCGGCTCGAAGCGCCAGTCGGCGGCCTGCGTCCAGTCGACGGGGGTCTCCACGTCGGCGAGCCGGTCGGGCCAGGACAGCCCCAGGGCGATCGGCGCGAGCATCGTCGGCAGACCGAGCTGGGCGACCACGGCTCCGTCGTGGAACTCGACCATCGAGTGGATGATCTGCTGCGGGTGCACCACGGCCTCGATGTGGTCCATCGGCACGTCGAAGAGCAGGTGCGCCTCGATCAGTTCCAGGCCCTTGTTGACCAGGGTCGCGCTGTTGGTCGTGATGACCCGTCCCATGGCGAAGTTCGGGTGCACGAGCGCGGCCTCCGGTGTGACCTCGCGCAGCTCGGCACGCGACATGCCGCGGAAGGGGCCGCCGCTGGCGGTGACGACCAGCTTGCGCACCTCCTCCCGGCGGCCGGAGCGCAGCGCCTGGGCGATCGCCGAGTGCTCGGAGTCGACGGGCACGATCTGTCCGGGGGCGGCGGCCTCCCGCACGATCGGGCCGCCGATGATCAGCGACTCCTTGTTGGCCAGGGCCAGGCGCGCGCCGCTGCCCAGCGCCGCCAGCGTCGGCCGCAGGCCGATGGCGCCGGTGATGCCGTTGAGGACGACGTCGCTCGGGCGTCCGGCGACCTCGGTGGCCGCGTCCGGGCCGACGAGGACCTCGGGCGTGTAGTCGGTGGTGCCGGTCTCGTGGGCGGCAGCGGTGATCGCGTCGGTCAGCTCCTCGACCGTGCCGGTCGCGGCGGCGACGAGGGCCGGGGTGTACCGGGCCGCCTGCTGGGCGAGCAGCCGGAGGTTGGACCCGCCGGAGATCGCGGCGACGGTGAAGCGTTCGGGGTGCGCGGAGACGACCTGCAGGCCCTGGGTGCCGATGGAGCCGGTCGAGCCGAGGAGGGTGACCCGGGTGCGGTCGCCGCTGCTCACGCGCTCGCTCCCGTCGCGTCCTCACGGCTGGACCTGATCGCCTCGCGGCGGGCCAGGCGGCTCTCCCGGCGGATCTGCGCCTCGCGGAAGCGGCGGACCTCCTCCTCCTCGGAGGTGACCAGCTCGCCGATCTCGCGGACACCCCCTTCGTCGTCGACCGCCACGAAGACGAGGTAGGCGCTCGCGACGTGGACGCGCTCGGTCACCGCGTCCCAGCGGTCGACCTCGGCGCGCACGCCGACCTCCATCGAGGTGCGGCCGGCCCAGTTGACCTGTGCGCTGACGTGGAGGACGTCACCGACCCGGACGGGGTTGTGGAAGGCCATCTCGTCCATCGCGGCGGTGACCGCGGGCCCCTGCGCGAAGCGGTTGGCCGCGACGCCGGCCGTGTCGTCGACCATCTTCATGATGTTGCCGCCGTGGACCGTGCCGAGGAGGTTGGCCTCGGCATTGGTCATGATGCGCGAGAGCGTGATGCGGGTGTCGGTGGATGTCGTCACGGGGCCATCATCGCAAGGTGCGGCGTCCTGTCACCCCAGGTGGTGCACCTCCTGGAGCCCGTAGACCGGGGTGTCGATCCCCACGTGGCGCGCCTTGAGCTGGAGGGCCAGGTAGAGCGAGTAGTGCCGGGACTGGTGCAGGTTGCCCCCGTGCATCCAGAGGTGTGGGACCTGGGTGGGCTTCCACATGTTGCGCTGCTCGCCCTCCCAGGGGCCGGGGTCCTTGGGCGTGTCGGAGCCCAGGCCCCAACACTTGCCGAGCCGGTCCGCGGTCTCCTGATCGATGAGGTCGGCGACCCAGCCGTTCATGGACCGGTAGCCGGTCGCGAAGACGACGAGGTCGGCGGGCAGCTCCCGTCCGTCCTGGAGGACGACGGAGTCCTCGGTCAGGTGGTCGAACTGACCCCGCACGAGGGCGACCTCGCCGTCGGCGACCAGCTCGGCCGAGCCCACGTCGATGTAGTAGCCCGAGCCCCTCCGCAGGTACTTCATGAACAGACCGGAGCCGTCGGCGCCCCAGTCGTGCCAGAAGCCGGCGGCCTCCAGCCGCTCGTAGAAGTCCTGGTCGACCTCGGCCATCTTCTCGTAGGCCGGGATCTGGAACTCGTGCATGATCCGGTACGGGAGAGAGGCGAAGGTGAGGTCGGCCTTCTCCGTCGTGACCCCCGACGCGAGCGCCCGCTCCGAGTAGAGGTCACCGAGCCCGTACTCCATGAGGCTGGCGCTCTTGACGATGTGGGTCGAGGAGCGTTGAACCATCGTCACGTCTGCGTCGTGCTCCCACAGCGCCCCGCAGATGTCGAAGGCGCTGTTGTTGCTGCCGATGACGACGACCTTCTTGCCGCGGTAGGCGTCCGGACCGGGGTGGGCCGAGGAGTGGTGGAACTCCCCCTTGAAGACATCCGCGCCGGGCACCTCCGGCATGTTCGGCTTGCCCGACATCCCGGTCGCGAAGACGAGTTCGCTCGGGTGCAGCGTCATGGGCCGCCCGTCCCGGACGAGCTCGACGTCCCAGCGCTGGTCCGGCTCGGACCAGCGGGCCGAGGTGACCCGTGTGCTCGACCAGTACGGGATCTCCATGACCTTCACGTAGGACTCGAGCCAGTCCCCGATCTTGTCCTTGGGCGCGAAGACCGGCCAGTTGTCGGGGAACTTCAGGTAGGGCAGGTGGTCGTACCAGACCGGGTCGTGCAGGCACAGCGACTTGTAGCGCCCACGCCACTGGTCGCCGGGACGTTCGTGGGCGTCGACGACCAGCGCCGGTACGTCCATCTGGCGCAGCCGTGCGCCGACGGCGATCCCGCCCTGACCGCCCCCGATGACGAGCACGTGTGGCTGCGTCGTCTCACCGAGGGTGGCGGCCTCCTGCTCGAGGCGCTCCTTCCAGGTGGTCCGCTCCTTCGACGCACCATGGGCGGCACCCATGGGCCGGCGGTCCCGCCTCGGCTCCTCGTACCCCTTCAGCTCGGTCATCGCCGTGAGGAGGGTCCACGCCCGGTCCCGGCCGTCCTCCTCACGCAGGCGCAGCAGCCCCTCGCCGCGGGCGACCGCTGTCTCGAAGGCGATCCAGGCCGTGACCACGCCCCCGTCCTCGGTGGCGGGCTCACTCGTGGTGAAGTCCGACGGTGCCGTCCTCGTCGCGGTCTCCGCGACGAGGTCACGCACGCCGGCACGCCCCTCGACGGTGACGAGGTTCCAGGTGAAGGACACCAAGTCACGCCAGTAGCTGTCGGTGCAGAAGAGGTCGGCGACCGCGGCTGGGTCGCCGGCGGTCAGCGTGGTCTCGAAGTCGGCCAGCCAAGCCTCGGCGCGGGAGGGTGCCGCCGTCTGCTCGTCCTCGGTCCGGTCCAGTGTGTCGGTCATCCGGGTCTCTCCTTCGTGGCCTGCGGGTCCTCGTTGACCCGCAGGGCCCAGTCCAGCGCGGCCGGGTGCCCGCGGGAAGAGTTGCACGGGGTTGCACGCACCTCCGGGCACCACCTCCCCTTCCGCCCGCCACCGTCCTATGCTGGGCGCACGCGTCACGAAGTGGTGAGGCAAGGAGGCACGACCATGGCTGCCCGGATCACGGGTGCGGTCGCCCCGGGGGCCGACCTCGACCGGCACGCCCACGCCCTCCTGGCCGTGCACGACGCGGTCATGTCCGGTGACACGCCACCCTCGGCCCCGCGGCCCCTCGTCTCCCGCTCCTGGAGCAGGGTGCTGGAGGCCGGACTGGACCCGTCCCGCCCGGCCGACCGCGCGCCGCTCCCCAGGGAGCAGATCGAGCAGCGGCGGAGGACCTCACCCCTCACCCGCGTCGTGCGCGAGGTGCTCACCGCGCTCACGGCGGTGGCCGACGCCTCCCACTTCATCGTCGTCGTCACCGACGCGGACGGCGTCATCCTGTGGCGGCGGGGCTCTTCGGGCGTGCTCCGGGGCGCCGACCGGCTCGGCTTCCAGTGCGGAGCGCGGTGGACCGAGGCGGTCGTGGGTACCAACGCGATCGGGACTGCACTCGCCGAGCGTGCCCCGGTCCAGCTCTTCGCCGCGGAGCACTTCGAGGAGGGCCAGCACCCCTGGTACTGCACCGCGACGCCGGTCCATGACCCCCGGACGGGCGCCCTGCTCGGCGTCATCGACGTCAGCGGCCCCGCCCTGACCATGCACCCGGCGGTGACGGCCCTCGTCGAGACGACGACCGCGCTCGCCGAGATGCGGCTGCGAGAGCACCACGCGGAGTCGCTGCGACGGTTGCGCCGGTCGGCCGAGCACCTCGTCGCGACGTCATCGGCCCCGGTGCTCGTCGTCGACGACGATGGCTGGGTGGCCCATGGCTCCGGTGTGCCCGTGCGCGACCGGATCCCGGTCCCGCAGGAGGGCAGGCTGATCGCCGTCCCCGGGCTGGGGCTGTGCCTGCCGGAGCGGCTGCCGGAGGGATGGTTGGTGCGGCCACCCGCCGCCGCCGCGACCGGGCTCGAAGCCCGGCTGCGCACCGTCGCCGGCAGCGACGTGCTCGACCTCGTGGCCGCCGGCGACGACCGCGGCTGGTCCACGACGCTGACGCCACGGCACGCCCAGATCCTGCGGGTGCTGGCCGGGGTCGGAGCGAGCGGGTGCAGTGCCGCGCAGCTGAGTCGTGCGCTCTTCGAGGACGAGGAGCACAAAGTGACCGTCCGTGCGGAGGTCAGCCGGCTGCGGCGGGTCGTCGGCGGGTTGGTGACGACCGGCCCCTACCGGATCGCCGACGACGTGCACCTCGTCCTCGACCCGTGGGCGGGCCCCCTCACCGGTCGGCGATGACGACGCTGAGATCCGGGTACTCCCGCTCCAGCGAGGCGAGCACGTCGAGGACCCCCTCGTCGGTGCCGGCGTCGAGCCCCCCGGTCCCGGGCACGGCCCGCCCCGGGCGCCACACGAGCGTCCACGGCGCGTCGTGCCGGTCGGCGACGTCACGGAGGGAGTCCATGAGCGCGTCGAGGTTGCGCCCGAAGTGCTCCGGCAGCGCGAGGGCCTCGACGAAGTGGTCGTAGATCGCGGTGCGGTCGGTGCCACCGTCGACGACGTGGACGTGGTCGGTGCCGGCTGCGGCCCGGGCGAGCAGCCCGTCGACCCCCGCCGCCTCGATGTGGATCACTGGCCCTCCTCGATCTGCGCGAAGCTCGCGTAGTGGTCGTCGGTGTAGTAGCAGTCCATGGCCTCACCACAGACGATGCGTCTGGCGCCACGGTGGTCCAGACCGGGGGTCGGCACCGTGTACTCGTCGTAGTAGCCGCTCTGCTGCTGCGGCAGGATGCCCTCGCGGTTGTCGAAGGTGATCCCGTCGCGGTCGTACGGGAAGGGGCCGCCGTCGTGGATCAGCCCCAGGGTCTCCCGCCCCTGCGGCGGCAGCTGCGACTCCGGGATCGTCCCGAGCCCCGAGTCGGGCGTCGAGGAGTCCCGGGGTGCCGAGGTGCTCGACCGGTCCGCGGGCGACCCGGGGACCTTCAGCTCTCGGGGGTCGCCGCCGTTGAGCATGATCCAGCTCGCCGCGACCACCACGAGGACGGCCCCGGCGAGTCGGATCCGCAGGCGCCATCGTCTGCTCATGTCACAACGCCAGTCCGACGTACTTGGTCTCGAGGTACTCCTCGATCCCCTCGAAGCCGCCCTCTCGGCCGAAGCCGGAGTGCTTCACCCCGCCGAAGGGGGCCGCGGGGTTGGACACGACGCCCTGGTTGACGCCGACCATGCCGAACTCGAGCGCCTCGGCGACCCGTATCGTGCGCGCCGTCTGCTCGGTGAAGACATAGGCGACGAGGCCGTACTCGGTGGAGTTGGCCAGGCGGACGGCCTCCTCCTCGGTGCGGAAGGTCGTGATCGGGGCGACCGGGCCGAAGATCTCCTCGCTGAGCAAGCGCGCGCTCGTCGGCACGTCGGTGAGGACCGTGGGCGGGTAGAACCACCCCTTGCCGCTCGGGACCTCACCGCCGGTGAGGACGCTCGCGCCGCCCTCGACGGCGTCCTCGACGAGGTCGACGACCTTGGCGCGCGCCTTCTCGGTGATGAGGGGGCCGACGTCGACCCCCTTCGTCGTGCCCTTGCCGACGGTCAGGCTGCCCATCCGCTCGGCCAGCCGGGAGGCGAACTCCTGCGCCACCGACTCGTGGACGAGGAAGCGGTTGGCCGCGGTGCAGGCCTCGCCGATGTTGCGCATCTTGGCCAGCATCGCGCCGTCCACGGCGCGGTCGAGGTCGGCGTCGTCGAAGACGAGGAAGGGGGCATTGCCCCCCAGCTCCATCGACGTGCGCAGCAGCTGCTCGGAGGACTGCCGCACCAGCGTCTGGCCCACCGGCGTGGAGCCGGTGAAGGTCAGCTTGCGCAGGCGCGGGTCGCGGATGATCGGCTCGCTGACCTCGCCGGAGCGGCTCGTGGTGACGACGTTGAGGACGCCGGGCGGCAGTCCGGCCTCCTCGAGCACCCTCGCCAGCGCGAGCGTCGTCAGCGGTGTCTCGGCAGCGGGCTTGATGACGACCGTGCACCCGGCGGCGAGCGCCGGCCCGATCTTGCGCGTCCCCATCGCCAGCGGGAAGTTCCACGGGGTGATGGCGAAGACGGGACCGACCGGCTGCTGCATCGTCAGCAGGCGCGTGCCGCCTGAGGGAGCGGCCGCGTAGCGGCCGTGGATGCGCACCGCCTCCTCGGCGAACCAACGGAAGAACTCCGCGCCGTAGGTGACCTCGCCACGGGACTCGGCCAGGGCCTTGCCCATCTCGAGGGTCATGAGCATCGCGAAGGTGTCGGCCCGCTCGGTGAGCAGGTCGAAGGCGCGCCGCAGGATCTCGGAGCGCTCGCGCGGATCGGTGGCGGCCCAGTCGGCCTGGGCGGCGACGGCCGCATCGAGGGCGGCCCGCCCGTCGGCGACCGTGGCGTCGGCCACCTCGGCCAGGACCTGACCCGTCGCCGGGTCGTGGACGGCGAAGGTGCCACCCTGCTCCGCCTGCCGCCACCGCCCGCCGACGAGCAGGTCGGTGGGGGCGAACTCGAGTGCTGACTTCTGCGTCACGGGTGCCATGGGCCCTTACGGTAGAGGGCCCTGAGGGGCTGGTCACCCCCGCGCGCGTCGCGCGCCCTCCGGACGCTATCAGCCCGTGCGGTCCTCCTGGCCCGGCAGCACCCGGCGCAGGATGTCGGCGATGCTCACGACCCCGACGAACCGCCCGTCCCGCACGACGACCGACAGCTGCTCGCTGGCCGAGCGCATCCGGTGGAGTGCCTCGTGGGCCGGCGTCTGCGCGTCGAAGGTCATCGCCTCGCGGGTGAGGTCCGCCACCGGACGGTCCCCCGGCTCGCGCAGCGTGTCGCGCACGTGGACCTGGCGCGGAGGGACCGCCCGGTCACCGACGAGGATGCGCATGTGACCCGACTCCGCAGCGGCGCGCTGGACGTCCGCGACGGTGGCCCCGGCGGGGACCGCGGTGGGAGAGTCAGTCGGCACCAGGTCGGCGACGACGATCCGCTCGAGGTCGAGCACCTGCGAGATCTGGGTCCGGAAGCCGGCCTCGAGCGCGCCCACGGACGCGGAGTGGTCGACGAGCTGGCGGATGGTGTCGACGTCCTGGCCCCCGACGGCGGCGCGGTCCGCGGGCGTGACCCCGCTTGCTGAGACGAGCCGGTTGGCCATGTCGTTGATCCACACCAGCAGCGGGCGGAAGAGCCACGCGAGGCCGCGGGCAGGGGGGCTGACCATCTTGGCCGCCAGTTCCGGATGGGCGATGGCCCACGACTTCGGCGCCATCTCCCCCACGACGAGGTGGAGGAAGGTGACCACCAGCAGGGCCAGGGCGAAGGACGTGCTCCCGGCCAGCCACCCGGGGACACCGACCCCGGTGAGGAGCGGTCCCAGCCAGTCGTCGACCGCCGGCTTGGTCACCGCGCCGAGGGCGAAGGTGCACGCGGTGATCCCGAGCTGGGCGACTGCGAGCATGATCGTCAGCTCGTGGATGCCGCGCAGCGCGGCCCGCGCGGAGCGGCTCGTCGCCGCCTCTGCCTCGAGGGTGTGCCGTCGGGCACCCATGAGGGCGAACTCGATGACGACGAAGAAGCCGCTGAGGACCAGCAGCGCGACCGTGACGAGGACGACCGTGACCGGGTTCATCGCTCCTCCTCCGTGGCGGGCTCCGGGGACGGGTCCGACCCGTCCGGGACGTCCTCGACGAGGTGCACCCGCAGGTCGCTCGGCACGTGTCGTGAGACATCGAGCACCTCGAGTGCGAGTGCACGGTGCGCGGGGTGCTCGGAGGCGAGGTCGCCGGGGTCGTCGGGCAACGGGACCCGGACGCTCTTCCCGACCTCGACGAGGGTGCCCTCGTGGGCGATGAGCAGGCCGGCCAGCGTCTCGTAGTCGCCCTCCGGCAGGTCGTGGCCCAGGAGGCGGGCGACCTCGTCCAGGTGCACGTCGCCGGCCATCCGCCAGACACCGTCGGCCTCGGTGACCACGGTCGGTGCGGGCTCCTCGTCGTGCTCGTCGGTGATCTCGCCGACGAGCTCCTCGGCGAGGTCCTCGACCGTGAGGACGCCCGCGAAGCCGCCGTACTCGTCGACGACGCAGGCGAGCTGGTTGCGGCTGGCCACGAGCTGGGCGAGCGCCTCCGGCAGCCGCATCAGGGACGGTACGACCAGCGGCTCGCCCATGAGGTCCGCAGCGGTCCCGGCACCCCCGGCATGCAGGACGTCGCCGAGCGCGACGACGCCCACCGGGTCGCCCTCTCCGTCGATGACGGGGTACCGGGTGTGCGCCTGCGACATCAGGTCCCGCAGCCGCTCCACCGTGGTGTCCGTGGACACCACGTCCACCCCCGCGCGCGGGACCATCGCGTGCTCGACGTCCTGGTCGGGGAAATCCAGCACCCGGTCGATGAGCAGGGACAGCTCCGGCGGCAGGTCACCCGACTCACGGGACTCGGCCACGGCCCGCTTGAGCTCCTCTGCGGTCACGCTGGTGTCGAGGTCGTGGACGGGCTCGATGCGCAGCAGCCGCAGCAGGGCGTTCGCGGCGTGGTCGAAGAGGGTGATGAGCCAGCCGAATAGGTTGAGGTAGATCACCGTGGAGCGGGCCAGTCGACGGGCCAGCGGCTCGGGCGCGGCGATCGCGAGGTTCTTCGGGTAGAGCTCGCCGAAGATCATCTGCACGACGGTCGCCAGGACGAGCACGAGCGTGGTGCCGATGCCGATGCTCACGGCCGCCGGCACCCCCGCCACCCCGAGCAGCGCACCGAGGGCCTCGCCGACCATGGGCTCGGCGAGCTCACCGACGAGCAGGCCCGAGACGGTGATGCCCAGCTGCGCCCCGGAGAGCATGAAGGAGGTGCGCCGGGTGACCTTGAGGGCGCGTTCCGCCGCCGCATCACCGGCCTTCGCCTGTGCGGCCAGGCGGGTCCGGTCCACGGACATGTAGGCGAACTCCTGGGCCACGAAGTAGCCGTTCGCGGCGATGACCGCCAGCAGGACGACGATCCCGAGGAGCAGGGTGATGATCGTGGTGATCATGTCGGGGGGCTCGCGGACGAGTCCATGGTCGGGCGTCACACTCCGGTTCGATGTCGGGTGGGCCCATCCTACGGACGCCGGGCCGGGGGGACGTCACGCTGCGGCCACCCCGGGTCGCGGACGGATGATCCACCTTCCGCGTGCACGAACTGGCGAAACTCGTCCTGTTTTGACACGCTGGAACGGATGAACTTCCCGTTCCGACCCCGGAGGCTGTCATGACCCCCTTCGCCCGTGTCCTCGTCGACCAGGTGCACTCCAGCGCGTGGTCGCTCGACGCCGACCGTGCCGCGGAGATGAATCCCGCCAACCCGGGGGACGCCAGCCTCGCCCGCTCCGCCGCCCTGCTGCGCGAGCGCGGCACCCGCGTCGACGCGCACACCGAGGGCCGGCTGACCCCCACGGCCCTCGAGGGCGTCGACGTCCTCGTCATCCCGCACCTCGCCGCCGAGGCGAGCGAGCGGGTGACCGGCGGACTTCCCCCGGTCCTCGACCAGTCCGAGATCGACGCCGTCGTCGACCACGTGGCGGCGGGGGGCGGCCTGGTCGTCCTCGCCGAGTGCGACCAGGACACCCACGGCAACAACCTGGACGAGCTGCTCGCCCCCTTCGGCGTGGGGATCGTCTCCACCCTCGTGCACGAGTCCCCCGACGGCGGCCGACGCCAGCACGGCAACGCCACCTGGGTGCGCCCGGAGACCGCGCAGAGCCCCGGCCAGGGCGTCCTCGCGGGCATCGCCGACCTGTGCTTCTACCGCTCCGGGACCCTCGACGTGTCCGGCGCCGACGGCGCCGACGTCCTGGCCCGCACCTCGGGGACCGCGCACCCGTCCGGTGCGCCCCTCGCGGTGACTTTGGAGCACGGCCGGGGACGCGTCGTCGTCCTGGCCGACTCCGACCTCGTCGGCGACGACTCGATCGGCGAGCTCGACCACGAGGAGTTCTGGATCAACCTCGTCACGTGGGCGGGCAATGGTGGTTTCGAGGGTTCGGCCCCGGGGGGCCTCTCCGCCTCGACCACCGTGACGTCGGAGGCCTGGCTGGCCCTCAAGGCGGCCGTCGAGGAGCTGCGCACGATGCAGGCCGGTGACGGCTCGCTGACGCCGGGGGCCGACCGCGAGCGCGCCACCGGGCTCGTGACGCAGATGATCGCCCGGGTCGAGGAGCTCGCCCCGCGCTTCCCGCACGACGCCGAGTACCTCGCCGCCCTGCCGACCGACCTGCGCCGCTGGGTCGACGACGGCTTCGGCGTGCCGGACTTCCTGGACAGCCTCATGGCCTTCCGTCCCGAGCAGCACCGTGTCGACGGGGCCGAGCACCTGGTCCTCTTCCCGATGTACACGCAGAACGGCAACCCCGACCGCGTCTTCGAGGCCCTGCTGATCAGCGTCTTCTGGCCGGACTGGCTCGCCGACGTCGAGGCCACCTTCGACAACCCGATGTTCCTCTCGGTGCAGTTCCTCGACCACACCCCCGGCTACGACACGAACTCCGCCGTGCTCTTCCCCGAGACGGTCTCCGTGCGGGAGGTGCCGACCTTCAGCTGGGGGGCGATCTTCTCCGACCGCGAGGCCGCGCGCTTCCGCCGGATCACCGAGGCGGCCGCCGAGACCCTCTCCCTCGACCTGCCGCCGGAGGGCGAGCGGCTCGTCGCCTCGCAGGAGATGGCCCAGTCGGTCTTCGCCATGTGGGACCTCATGCACGACCGCACCCACAGCCACGGCGACCTGCCCTTCGACCCCTTCATGATCAAGCAGCGGATGCCGTACTGGATGTACGCGCTCGAGGAGCTGCGCTGCGACCTCAACACCTTCCGCCAGTGCGTCGACCTCGCGCAGGAGGGACACCCCTTCGCCCGGGCCGTGCAGCTGGCGGTCGTCTTCGACCGCGGCTTCCGCTTCCCCGTGACCGGTGACCGCCACCGCAACTACGACGGCCTGGGCGGCCAGCTGCTCTTCGCGTGGCTGCACAAGCACGACGCGCTGCGCTGGACGGACAACCGCCTCTCCTTCGACTGGCGGCGGGTGCCGGAGACCGTGGTCGCCCTGTCGGACGCGATCGAGGCGCTCTACCGCGACGGGATCGACCGGTCCAAGGTCGGCCACTGGTTGGCGGCCCACGAGTTCATCTCCGAGTACGTCGCGCCGCACCCGGCCTCCGTCTGGGCGAAGGGGGCGGCGGGCCTGCCGCTCGACGGTCCCCGCAAGGGCCTCAACGACGCCGTGCTGCCGGACGAGTTCCCGCTCAACGTCTTCTTCGAGGCGCTGCGCAAGAAGCTCGGCCCGGTCATCGACTCCACGCGCGGGATCACCGGAGCGAGCGACGTCGGGGAGGGCGACCCCGTGGGCGCCGCGGATGTCAGGATGTCGGCGTGACCATCCAGCACGAGACCGAGAGCACGACGACCGGCGGGGACGCCCCCTTCGCCCCGCTCCACGACCCGGGCGAGCGCGGCTTCGCCAGCGACAACTACGCCGGGGTGCACCCGGAGGTGCTCGCGGCCATCGTCGCCGCCAACGGCGGCCACCAGGTCGCCTACGGCGAGGACGTGTACACCGCGCGCCTGACCGAGGTGCTCTCCGACGTCTTCGCCCGCCCGGTCGAGGTCTTCCCGGTCTTCAACGGCACGGGCGCCAACGTCCTCGCCCTGCAGGCGGCGACGCCGCGCTGGGCCTCGGTCCTGACGACGAGCAGCGCGCACATCCACGCCGACGAGGCCGCGGCCCCGGAGCGGGTCGGCGGGCTGAAGGTCAACGTCATCGACACGCCCGACGGCAAGCTCACCCCGGAGCTCATCGAGGCCTACCCGGCCCGGCAGGGGGACGAGCACTTCGCGCAGATCGGGGTCGTGTCGATCACCAACTCCACCGAGGTCGGCACGGTCTACTCGCCCGAGGAGATCCGTGCCATCGCCGACCTCGTCCACGCCCGCGGCTGGGTGCTGCACCTCGACGGGTCACGCCTGGTCAACGCCGCCGCCGCGCTCGGGACGGGGCTGGCGCAGCTGACGAGCGAGGCGGGCGTCGACATCCTCTCCCTCGGCGGCACCAAGGGCGGGGCGATGATCGCCGAGGCCGTCGTCGTCCTCTCCCCCGAGCGCGTCGCCGGCCTGACCTACCTGCGGAAGCAGTCGATGCAGCTGGCCAGCAAGATGCGTTTCGTCTCGGCACAGCTGCTCGCCCTCTTCGAGGGGGACCTGTGGCGCCGCAACGCCGAGCACGCCAACGCCATGGCCCGCCGCCTGTCCGAGGCGGTCGCCGACATCGACGGGGTGCGGCTGGTGACGAGGGTGGAGGCCAACGCGGTCTTCCCGATCCTCCCGCGCCTGGCGAGCGAGCGGCTGATGGAGCGCTTCCGCTTCTACTTCTGGGACGAGACGACCGGCCAGGTGCGCTGGATGTGCGCCTGGGACACCACCGAGTCCGACGTGGACGCCTTCGCACAGGCCGTCCGTGAGGAGCTCGCCCCACCGCGGTGACAGGGTGAACGGACTGTGAACTCACTCACCGAAGGCGTGTTGCACAGGAAGTTGTCAGGAATATCCACTAGACTTGAAGGGTGACCTCGAAGTCGTCTCGGTGGACGAGCGCCCCGGCCCTGGCCGGTGCGCTGGTCGTCGTCACCCTTCTCGCGGCTGGCCCGCTGCGCTCCCTCGACGCGGCCCTGCAGGGGTACTGGGCCAAGAGGTACACGCCCAACTGGTTCGGCTTCCTCGACACGGTCCCCAACGCGGTCGCCGGTCAGGCCGTCTGCCTGCCCGTGCTCCTCCTCGTCGCGGTCGTGCTGGCGCGCAGGCACCGCACCTGGCACCCGCTCGCCATCGTCGTCGCGGCCGAGGTGGCCTTCTACGCCGGAGTCGGCGGGATGAAGATCCTGCTGGGCCGCACCTCCCCCGCCGCCGGCAGCGGCCGGTTCTGGGAGGGCGGGGTGCTCGAGCACGGCTGGTACGGCATCGCCTACCCCTCGGGCCATGCAGCCGAGGCCATCCTCTTCTACGGCGCCGCCGCCTACCTGCTGCGCACCTACGCCGCCCCCGACGTGCGCATCCGCAAGCGACTGAACGCCCTCGTCGGCCTGATCACCGCCAACGCGGTCCTCGTCTCGTTCTACCTCGGCTTCCACTGGCCCACCGATCTGCTCGGCGGCATGCTCGCCGGCGCCCTCATGCTGCGGATCATCGTCGACATCGATCGCCGGATCGCGGCCGGCAGGCCGGTCCTCGGATGGCAACCACCGACCGTGCGCACCGCGGCACCGGCACGACCCTCCCGCGTCGCGACCCGCACAGCCGTCCCCCCGGTGACCCAGAGCGCCAATGACCTGCCCCCGATGCGCCCGGTGACGGTGCGGCCGATGACGGCTCGACCCGACTCGGCGACGGCGTGGCCCGGCCCGGCCCCCTTCGCCCGGCGCGAGCCCGGGCACCCCGCCCGGTCCCGCGAGCTGCAGACCACCGGCAAGGGCTGAGCCCCGCCCCCGGGAGACCGGGAACGGGGCTCGGCGACGTGGAGCCCGGGACCTCAGGAGTCGAGGTTGGCCATGACGTGCTTGATGCGCGTGTACTCCTCGAAGCCGTACATCGACAGGTCCTTGCCGTGGCCGGACTTCTTGAACCCACCGTGCGGCATCTCGGCGACGAGCGGGATGTGGCAGTTGATCCACACGCAGCCGAAGTCGAGACGGCGGCTCATCCGCATCGCCCGGCCGAAGTCCTTCGTCCAGACGCTGGAGGCGAGGCCGTACTCGACGCCGTTGGCCCAGGCTGCGGCCTGGTCCTCGTCGGAGAACTTCTGCACCGTGATGACCGGGCCGAAGATCTCCTTCTGGATCGCCTCGTCGTCCTGGTGCAGGCCGGAGACGACCGCGGGTGAGAGGTAGAACCCCTCCCCCATCTGCTCCATCCGGGTGCCACCGACGGCCAGGTTCGCGTGGTCCGGGAGGCGCTCGAGGAAGCCGGTGACGGTCGCCAGCTGGTTCTTGTTGTTCACCGGACCCATGAGGGCGTCCTCGTCGTCCGGGTAACCGACCTTCGCCTCGGTCCTCGCGTACTCGGACAGCGCTGCCACGAAGTCGTCGTGGATGCCCGGTCCGGCCAGCACCCGGGTGGCCGAGGTGCAGTCCTGACCGGCGTTGAAGTAGCCCGCCTCGCCGATCCCGGCGACGGCGGCCTCGATGTCGGCGTCGTCGAAGACCACGACCGGCGCCTTGCCACCGAGCTCGAGGTGGGCCCGCTTGAGGTCCTTCGCCGCGGAGGCGGCGACCTCGATCCCGGCCCGGACGGACCCGGTGATCGCCACGAGCTGCGGGCTCGCGTGCTCGACGACCAGGCGGCCGGTGTCGCGGTTGCCGGCGACGACGTTGAAGGTGCCCTCGGGGAGGAACTCGCTGGCGATCTCGGCCATGAGCAGGGTCGCCTCGGGGGTGGTGTCGCTCGGCTTGAGGACGACCGTGTTGCCGGCGGCGAGCGCCGGGGCGATCTTCCAGATGGCCATCATCATCGGGTAGTTCCACGGCGTGACCTGGCCGACGACGCCGATCGGCTCCCGCCGGACCCAGCTCTCGAAGCCCTTCATGTACTCGCCGGCGGACTTGCCCTCCAGCACCCGCGCCGCCCCGGCGAAGAACCGGAGATGGTCGAGCATCATCGGGATGTCCTCGCTCAGGGTCAGCGCGATCGGCTTGCCGGTGTTCTTCGCCTCGATGCGGGCCAGCTCCTCCGAGCGGGCCTCGAGCGCGTCCGCGAACTTCAGCAGGGCCCTCTGCCGCTCCGCCGGGGTCGTGGACCCCCAGGTCCCGAACGCCGTCGAGGCCGCGGCATAGGCGCGGTCGACGTCACCGGCGGTGCTGGCCGGGGAGGAGGAGACGACCTTGCCCGTCGAGGGGTCGACGAGCTCGAAGTGCTCGTCCCCGAGCGACTCGACGTAGTCACCTCCGACGAAGTTGCGCAGGGTGCGGATGTCCTGGGTGGTGTCGGTCACGGGGGCCACTCCTTGTGGGTTGGGGCCGGGCGGGCACGTCGATCGTGTGACTCGCACCATATCCCCGCAGGACGGCTCGTGTCACGTGCCGGACGGGCTGTCTTCGACGGATCACCCACCCGAATACCAGCCGTTTCGACGGATACCGTAGGTGCTCGGGTTGCAATCGACGGGTACCGAAGAGGAAGATGGGCGCCATGCCCAGCCGTGTGAAGCTCGACGAGGTGAGCAAGCAGATCATCGAGCACCTGCAGCAGGACGGTCGCCGCTCCTACGCGGAGATCGCCCGGGCCGTCGACCTGTCCGAGGCGGCGGTGCGCCAGCGGGTGCAGCGCCTCATCGACACCGGCTTCATGCAGATCGTCGCGGTCACCGACCCACTCCAGGTGGGCTTCACCCGGCAGGCGATGATCGGGCTGTCCGTCGAGGGCGACATCTCCCCCGTCGGCGAGGCCCTCGCCGCCGTGGACGAGGTCTCCTACGTCGTCACGACGGCCGGCAGCTTCGACCTGCTCGCCGAGGTCGTCTGCGAGGACGACGAGCACCTGCTGACCCTGCTGACCGAGACGATCCGCCGCCTGCCGGGCGTGCGCTCCACCGAGACCTTCGTCTATCTCAAACTCAACAAGCAGCACTACAACTGGGGGACCAGATGAGCGACCGACACACGACCTCCCGCGGCACGAGCCTGCAGGACGCCGCCCGCGACCACCTGTGGATGCACTTCACCCGCCACGGCGACTTCGAGGACGGGAGCCACATCCCGACCATCGTGCGCGGGCAGGGCCACACGATCTGGGACGACACCGGCAAGGAGTACATCGACGGCCTCTCCGGGCTCTTCGTCGTCCAGGTCGGCCACGGCCGCCAGGAGCTGGCCGAGGCCGCCGCCAAGCAGGCCGAGCAGCTCGCCTTCTTCCCGCTGTGGTCCTTCGCGCACCCGACCGCCATCGAGCTGGCCGAGCGCCTGGCCCTCGGCGCCCCCGGTGACCTCAACCGCGTCTTCTTCACCAGCGGTGGCGGCGAGGCCGTGGAGTCGGCGTGGAAGCTGGCCAAGCAGTACTTCAAGCTCACCGGCAAGCCGCACAAGCACAAGGTCATCTCCCGGGCGGTCGCCTACCACGGCACCCCGCAGGGCGCGCTGTCGATCACGGGCCTGCCGCCGCTGAAGGCCGACTTCGAGCCGCTCGTGCCCGGCGCGCACAAGGTCCCCAACACCAACATCTACCGGGCCGCCGAGGAGCTGCGCGAGGACCCCAAGGCCTTCGGCCGCTGGGCCGCCGACCGCATCGCCGAGGCCATCGAGTTCGAGGGTCCCGAGACCGTCGCCGCGGTCTTCCTCGAGCCGGTGCAGAACGCCGGCGGCTGCTTCCCGCCACCCCCCGGGTACTTCGAGCGGGTGCGTGAGATCTGCGACGAGTACGACGTGCTGCTCGTCTCCGACGAGGTCATCTGCGCCTTCGGCCGCATCGGCTCGATGTTCGCCTCCACGGACTTCGGCTACACCCCGGACATCATCACCTGCGCGAAGGGGATGACCTCCGGCTACTCGCCGCTCGGCGCGATGATCGCCAGCGACCGGCTCTTCGAGCCCTACAAGAAGGGCAACAACACCTTCCTGCACGGCTACACCTTCGGTGGCCACCCGGTCAGTGCCGCGGTCGGCCTGGCCAACCTGGACATCTTCGAGCGCGAGGGCCTCAACGAGCACGTCAAGATCAATGCGCCGGCCTTCCGCAGCACCCTGGAGAAGCTGCTCGATCTGCCCATCGTCGGCGACGTGCGCGGTGAGGGCTACTTCTACGGGATCGAGCTGGTCAAGGACAAGGCCACCCGGGAGACCTTCACCGACGAGGAGGCCGAGACGCTGCTGCGCGGCCACATCGACAAGGGGCTCTTCGACGCGGGACTGTACTGCCGCGCCGACGACCGCGGGGACCCGGTCATCCAGCTGGCCCCGCCGCTGACCATCGGCCAGGCCGAGTTCGACGACATCGAGCAGCGGCTGCGCTCGGTGCTCACGGAGGCCGGTCAGCACATCTGAGGCGAAGGGGGGCTCGCCCCGCGACCGCGAGTCCCCGAGCGTGCGGCTAGGTTGAGCGAATGAGCTACCGGGAGGCGCGCGCCCATCCCCTGCACGACCCGGCCCATCCCGGTCGCGGGCACCCCGCCTTCCGGGAGGTCCACGACACCGAGACGTTGCGGGCGCTGGTCGAGCGGGAGATCCCGCTGGGCGGCTGGCGCCTGCAGGGCCTGGACCTCACGCCCTACGCCGGCTACCTCTGGCGCGCCGACGTGCGTGGGCTGGTCGTCCTCGGCGGTGAGGTCCCCGAGGACCTCTCCCGCAGCCTCGTCGCGCGGGGCGCGGTGCTCATCCCGCACGACCCGGCCTGCCCCGTCGACCCCTTCCGGGCGCGGCTGTACTCCCCCTTCGAGCTCTACCGCGGGCTCAGCGGGTCCGGCTACGCCGCCACCACCGACGCGCTGGCCTACGCGTGGAGCCGGGAGCAGCGCACCCAGCACGATGCCTACGCCACCCTGCTGCGGGCCCTGCACGACGACGCCATGCAGGACGCGATCATCGAGGTGCTCCACGGTCACGACGTCGTCGGGGTGATGGGCGGGCACGCCCTGGCCCGTGGCACGGCCGACTACGCCGACGCAGCTGCCCTCGGCCACACCATCGCCGACGCGGGACGTGTCGTGCTCACCGGCGGAGGACCCGGGGCGATGGAGGCCGCCAACCTCGGCGCGCTCGCCCCGTCGCCCGATGCGCTGGCGACGGCCCTGACCGATCTCGCAGCCGTCCCGGGCTTCGTCCCGTCCATCGACGAGTGGGCGCTGCTCGCGCTGAAGGTGCGTGAGCAGCTCGGCGTGGACGACAGCCGGGTCCGCAGCATCGGCATCCCGACGTGGTTCTACGGCCACGAGCCGCCCAACGTCTTCAGCACCGGGATCGCCAAGTACTTCTCCAACGCCCTGCGTGAGGACGTGCTGCTCTCGCAGAGCAGCGCAGGCCTCGTCGTCCTTCCCGGAGCGGCGGGGACCGTCCAGGAGATCTTCCAGGCCGGCACCCCGCTGTACTACGCGGACGAGGACGAGGCGCTCCCGCCGCTGGTCCTCGTCGGCCGCAGGCACTGGACGGAGACGCTGCCGGTGTGGCCGGCCCTGCGCGCCCTGGGGGTCGGGCAGCCCCTGGGCGAGGTCATCCACCTCGTGGACACCCCTGCCGAGGCCGCCGAGATCGTGCTGCGCGGCGCGGGTGGAGGTGAACACGCCGCCGATTCGTCGGCGAGCTGACGTTCACCCCGCCGGCGTCAGTCGAAGACGATGGTGCGTCGCCCACGCAGGACGACACGGCGCTCGACGTGCCAGCGCAGTGCGCGGGCGAAGGCCATCGCCTCGAGCTCCTGACCCGTGCGCGCGAGCTGCTCCGGGCTCATCCGGTGGTCGACGCGGCGGAAGTCCTGCTCGATGATCGGCCCCTCGTCGAGGTCGGCCGTCACGTAGTGCGCGGTCGCGCCGATGACCTTCACCCCGCGGTCGTGCGCCTGCCGGTACGGGCGCGCGCCCTTGAAGGAGGGCAGCAGCGAGTGGTGGATGTTGATGACCCGCCCGGGGAAGTCCGCGCACATGTCCTCGGAGAGCACCTGCATGTACCGCGCGAGGGCCACCGTCTCGACGTCCTCGGCGGCGATGATCTCGCGCAGCCGCTCCTCGGCCTGCGGCTTGGTCGCCGGCGTCACCGGGACGTGGTGGAAGGGGATGCCGTGCCACTCGACCTCCTCGCGGAAGTCCTCGTGGTTGGACACGACCGCCGGGACGACGACGTTGAGCTGACCGGTGCGCACCCGGAAGAGCAGGTCGTTGAGCACGTGCCCCTGCCTGGAGACCATGATCAGCAGGCGGTGCGGCTCGTGCGGGTCGTGGACGTCCACGTCGGCACCGAGCTGCTCGAGCAGGCGGGTGCGGGCGGCCTCGAGCGCCTCGGGGTCGATCGGCTCGTCCCCGCCGAGGTGCATCCGCAGGTGGAACTCCCCCGTCGACGGGTCGCCGAACTGCTGGCTGTCGATGATGTTGAGGTCGAGACCGACCATCTCGCCGGTGACCGCGTGGACGATGCCGCGTCGGTCCGGCCCGGACAAGGTCAGGACGACCTCGCGGCCGAGGCCGCTGGGGACGGGCGCGCTCATGCGCTCGTCGCCGCGAGCTGCCCGCAGGCCCCGTCGATGTCGCTGCCCCGCGTGTCCCGGACCGTGGTCGGGATGCCGTTGGCCCGCAGCCGCTCGACAAACTGCTGCTCCACGCCGGGGCGGGAGGCGGTCCACTTCGAGCCCGGCGTCGGGTTGAGCGGGATGGGGTTGATGTGCACCCAGCCCTTCCCGCGGGCGAGCAGCTTCTTGGCGAGCAGGTCCGCCCGCCACGCCTGGTCGTTGATGTCGCGGATCATCGCGTACTCGATGCTCACCCGTCGGCCGGTGGCGAGGTAGTACCGGTGGGCGGAGTCGATCGCCTCGTCCACCTTGAAGCGGGTGTTGATCGGCACCAGCTCGTCGCGCAGCTCGTCGTCCGGGGCGTGCAGCGACAGCGCGAGCGTCACCGGGATGCCCTCCTGCGTGAGCCTGTCGATGCCGGTGACGAGGCCGACCGAGGACATCGTGATCCCGCGGGCGCTCATGCCCAGCCCCTCGGGCGAGGGGTCGACCATCCGGCGGATGGCGCCGATGGCGGCCTTGTAGTTGGCCAGCGCCTCCCCCATGCCCATGAAGACCACGTTGGTCACCCGGTGACCGCCACGCGAAGGGGGGCTCCCCCCTTCGCCCTGCTCCTCGTCGGCCTCGTCGCCGAGCTCGGCGCCCTCGTCGGCGGGGGCGGTGAGGTCACCGGCCTCGGCGAGCATGCGGTTGGCCGCGACGACCTGGTCGACGATCTCGGCGGTCGACATGTTGCGGGTGAGACCGGCCTGGCCCGTGGCGCAGAAGGGGCAGTTCATGCCGCAGCCGGCCTGGCTGGAGATGCAGATCGTCGCCCGGCGGCGGTAGCGCATGAGCACCGACTCCACGGTCGCGCCGTCGTGCAGGCGCCACAGCGTCTTCAGGGTCGCGCCCTGGTCCGCGGAGATCGTGTGCACGGGCGTCAGCAGCCGCGGGAGCAGCCCGGAGACGAGCTCCTCGCGGCCCTTCTTGGGCAGGTCGCTCATCTGCGCCGGGTCGTCCGTGTGGTGCGTGAAGTAGTGGGTCGACAGCTGCTTGGCGCGGAAGCCCGGCAGGCCGAGCTCCTTGGCCAGCTCGACCCGACCGGCGAGGTCGAGGTCGGCGAGATGGCGCGGCGGTTTGCCGCGCCGGGGTGCGGTGAAGGTCAGCTGGCCGGGCGCCGGGCGCGTCGTCGAGGGTGTGGGCAGATCGGTCATCGGGACCATTGTCTCAGCATCGGGCCGGGAGCCCGACACGGACGGCCCGGAGCCGCATCTCCCCGGGGGAGTGCGGGAGGCGTCAGTACGGGGCGATGAGGCGCAGCGCGAACCAGGCCAGCGGCACGACGAGGACGAGTGAGTCCAGCCGGTCCATGAGGCCGCCGTGGCCGGGGAGGATGTTGGACATGTCCTTGATCCCGAGGTTGCGCTTGAGGCTGGACTCGATGAGGTCACCGATCGTCGCCACGGGGGCGGTGAGCGCACCGAGCAGCGCACCCTGCCACCACTGGCCGGCATCGAGGCACAGCGGCACCGCGATGCCGCCGACGAGCGCACAGGTGGCGGCGGAGCCGGCCATGCCCTCCCAGGACTTCTTCGGGGAGAGGCGCGGCGCCATCGGGTGCTTGCCGAAGAGCACGCCCACGGCATAGCCGCCGATGTCGGAGAAGACGGTGATGAGGATGAAGACGAAGATCCGCCAGCGGCCCTCCGGCTCGGAGAGCATCAACGCCGCGAAGCCGATGAGGAAGCACGGGTAGAGCAGCACCAGCGCTCCCGCGCCGATGTCGCGCAGCGCCCCGGTCAGACCGTCGGCGACCCGCCAGATGATGATCGCCAGGACCGTCAGCGTCGCGGCGAAGACCATCGCCTCGGCCCCGCGCAGGTAGCCGGCGACGACCAGGCTCACCGCGCCCACGGCGACGGGGACGAAGGGGGCGAACAGTCCCCCTTCGGACAGGGCCTGGCGCATCTCCCACACGGCGACGACCGCGGCCACGCACACGACGGCCAGGAAGGCCACCGGGTGGATGATCAGCGACCCGGCCGCCACGACGCCGAGGGCGACCCCGGTGCCGATGGCCACGGGCAGGTTGCGCCCCGCCCGGCTCGTGGAGCCGCCGGCCGCCCCCGCCTGCGCCCGCACGGAGCGACGGGTGGCGTTCTCGGGTGGGGTCACATCAGACCTCGGACAGCTCGGCTTCCTTGGACTTCAGCAGGGCGTCGACGCTGTCGGTGTACTTCTTCGTCAGCACGTCGAGCTCCTTCTCCCCCCGGTTGCCCTCGTCCTCACCGACATCGCCGTCCTTGACGGCCTTGTCCATGGTGTCCTTGGCGTGCCTGCGGATGTGGCGGATGGAGACCTTGGCGTCCTCGGCCTGCCCATGGGCGAGCTTGATGTACTCCTTGCGCCGCTCGGCGGTCAGCTCCGGCATCGTGATGCGGATGACCGAGCCGTCGTTGCTCGGATTCGCGCCCATGTCGGAGTCCCGCAGCGCGGTCTCGATCGCCTTCAGCGAGGACTGGTCGTAGGGCGTGATGAGCAGGGTGCGCGCCTCCGGGCTGGCGAAGGACGCGAGCTGCTGCAAGGGGGTCGGCGCGCCGTAGTAGTCGACCATCACCTTGTTGAACAGGCCGGGGTTGACCCGCCCGGTGCGGATGCCGCTGAAGTTCTCCTTCGCGACCTCCACGGCCTTGTCCATCTTCTCCTCTGCTTCCAGCAGGGCTTCCTCGATCATGTCTCTCGGCTCCTTCTCGTCAGCCGCCACGACGGCGCGCGGGGGCTGTGGTCGTCTGGGGGTCAGTGTCTCACTCAGGAGGTGACGAGCGTGCCGATCGGCTCGCCGAGCAGGGCACGGGTGATGTTGCGCTCGCCGTCCATCCCGAAGACGAGCATCGGCAGGTGGTTCTCCCGGCAGAGGCTGAAGGCGGCGGCGTCGACGACCTTGAGGTCCTCCTGCAGCGCCTGCTCGTAGGTGATCCGGTGCAGCTTGCGGGCATCGGGGTTGCTGCGCGGGTCCGAGTCGTAGACGCCGTCGACCCCGTGCTTGGACATCAGGACGATGTCGCACTTGATCTCCAGGGCCCGCTGGGCGCTGACCGTGTCGGTGGAGAAGAAGGGCATGCCGGCGCCGGCACCGAAGATGACGACGCGTCCCTTCTCCAGGTGTCGGATCGCCCGACGCGGGATGTATGCCTCGGCGACCTGCCCCATGGTGATGGCGGTCTGCACGCGGGTGTTGATCCCCGCCTCCTCGAGGAAGTCCTGCAGTGCCAGGCAGTTCATGACGGTGCCGAGCATCCCCATGTAGTCCGCCCGCGTGCGGTCCATGCCCTGCTCCTGCAGCTGCTTGCCGCGGAAGAAGTTGCCGCCACCGACGACGATGGCCACCTCGACGCCCCTGTTGACGGCGGTGGCGATCTGCTCGGCGATGCCGCGTACGACATCTGGGGCGACGCCGACCTTGCCGCCGCCGAAGGCCTCGCCGGAGAGCTTGAGCAGGACCCTGCGGTAGGGCGTGTGTGGGGTCTGGTCTGTCACGTGGACACTCCCTGGAGATCGGGCATACGGGGTGTGCCCGATCCTTCCACAGGTGCGGGCGGTCACGGGACCTCCCCCCTTCGCTTGACATCTGCTCTCCGGTTGTCAAGTGACTCGTGAGTCACTACGGTCTCCGCACGAGCACTCGACGACGAGGAGATCGGCATGGCGACGGCCAGCCCCACGGCCCCCGCACCCTGGCGCGACGGCAAGAGGTACCTGTGGCTCATCGGTCTGGTGGTGCCGTCCCTGGCCTTCGTCGCCTTCCTGGGGCACGGCATCACCGGATGGCCCTTCTGGCTCTGGCTCGGTCCGATCATCATCCTCGGAGTCATCCCGGCGATCGACCTCCTCGTCGGGCGGGACCGCAACAACCCCCCGGAGGAGGCGGTCAAGGCCCTCGAGGCCGATCCCTACTACCGCTGGATCGTCTACGCATACATCCCCATCCAGTACCTCGGTTTCGCCGCCGCGATGTACCTCGTCGCCCGGGGCAACCCCCTCCCCGGGATGCTCGCGGCACTCGGCCTCGACGGCTGGGCCGGGCTGCTGCCCGGCCGGCTCGGTGTCCCCTTCGAGCTGACCACGGTGGAGAAGATCGGGGCGACCATCTCGATCGGTTGCGTCGGCGGGATCGCCATCAACACCGCCCACGAGCTCGGGCACAAGCGCCCCAGGCACGAGCGCTGGCTGTCCAAGGTCGCCCTGGCGCAGAGCGGCTACGGGCACTTCTTCATCGAGCACAACCGTGGCCACCACGTCCGCGTCGCCACTCCCGAGGACCCGGCGAGCTCCCGGCTCGGCGAGAGCTTCTACGCCTTCTGGCCGCGCACGGTCCTCGGCTCCCTGCGCAACGCCTGGCGGCTGGAGGCCAAGCGGCTCGCCCGCCGCGGCCGCCACCCCTTCCACCTCGACAACGACGTCCTCAACGCCTGGCTGATGACCCTCGTGCTGTGGGCCACGGTGACGCTCTGGCTCGGGCCCGGCATCCTCCCCTACCTGCTGCTGCAGGGATTCATCGGCCTGAGCCTGCTCGAGGTCGTCAACTACCTCGAGCACTACGGGATGCTCCGCGAGAAGGTCCACCACGGCGAGGTCGAGCGGTACGAGCGCGTGCTGCAGAGCCACTCGTGGAACTCGAACAACATCGCGACGAACGTCTTCCTGTACCACCTGCAACGGCACAGCGACCACCACGCCAACCCCACCCGGCGCTACCAGGCGCTGCGCAGCTTCGACGAGGCCCCGGTGCTGCCCACCGGCTACGCCGGGATGATCGTGCTGGCCCTCCTGCCGCCCCTGTGGCGGCGGGTGATGGACCCGAAGGTCCTCGCGCACTTCGACGGGGACGTCACCCGGGCCAACATCGACCCGCGCCGGCGCGAACGCCTCCTGGCCGCGCACGCGGCCACCGTCGACGGGTCCGGGACCGCGGTCCTCGTCGCGGAGGGACCGGACCCGACGCCCGAGGACCTGGTGACCGCGGCGACGTGCCCGGGCTGCGGCTACCGCTACGAGGTCGCCGCGGGCGACGAGCACGAGGGTTTCGCCGCGGGGACCCCCTGGTCGCAGGTCCCCACCGACTGGACCTGCCCCGACTGCGGGGTCCGTGACAAGCTCGACTTCGTCCTCGAACCCACCCCGTGACGGAGGCACCCCTGCTCGAGCGGATCCTCGACGCCACGGCCGCCCTCACGATCGAGGGTGGCTGGGCGAGCGTGTCCATGGGCAGGGTGGCCGCGGCGGTCGGCGTGAGCCGCCAGACCGTGCACACCGAGGTCGGGACGAAGGTCGAGCTCGCCGAGGCCCTCGTCATCCGTGAGGTCGAGGCCTTCCTGGCCGAGGTGGGCGCCGGCTTCGAGGGGGCCGCCGACGTCCCCGAGGCCATCGAGCGGTCCATCACCCGGGTGCTCACGCGCTCGCAGCAGAGCCCGCTCGTGCGGGCCGTCGTCAGCAGCTCCCACGGCGCCGACACCGAGCTGCTGCCGCTGCTGACGACCCGTCCCGGTCACCTGCTGCAGCTGGCGAGCGCTGCCGTCTCCGGGCTCGTCGCCCCCTTCGCCCTCCCGCTGCCGCAGGCGCGGATCGACGCGACGATCGAGGTGATCGTGCGGGTCACCCTCTCGCAGGTGATGCACCCGACCGGCGCACCCGGGGAGGTCGCCGAGCACCTCGCGTGGCTGGTGCGCTCGGCCCTGGACTCGCTGCCCACCGACTGACCTCCCCCCACCCGCACACGACGAAGGGGGCCGCCACCGTGATGGGCGGTTTCACGGGGTGCTCGCAACACCGTGTGTTTCGTCTAGGTGGTCAGGTGTCCTGAAGTAGATCACGAAGACGCTCGGCTGGGGTTGCCCAGTCGAGCGTCTTTCGTGGTCTGGCGTTGAGTTCGTGGGCGACGTATTCGAGTTCTGCGGGGCCGTGGACGCTCAGGTCGGTGCCTTTGGGGAAGTACTGGCGCAGCAGTCCGTTGGTGTTCTCGTTGGAGCCGCGCTGCCACGGGGAGGCCGGGTCGCAGAAGTAGACGGGCATGTCGGTGGCCATCGTGAACGAGGCGTGCGCGGCCAGCTCGGCGCCCTGGTCCCAGGTCAAGGATCCGCGCAGGTGCTGCGGCAGGGTGTTCATGGCCCTCACGAGCTGGTCGCGCACCGTGACCGCGTCGTGGGTGTCGGGCAGGTGCAGCAGCATCACGTACCGGGTGGTGCGTTCGACCAGTGTCCCGATCGCCGAGCCGCTGTTCTTGCCGATGATCAGATCGCCTTCCCAGTGGCCGGGTACGGCCCGGTCGGCGATGCACGCCGGGCGGTCGCTGATCATGATCATCGGATCGGCGAACCGGGGCCGGCGCACCCCACGGGCTTGGGGCTTGCGTACCGCGCGGCCGGTGCGCAGCGCGGTCTGGACCTCGCGTTTGAGGCCGCCGCGGGCCTGGAAGTACAGGGCTTGGTAGATCGTCTCGTGGCTCACGCGCATGCTCTCGTCGTCGGGATGGTCGACCTTGAGCCTGTTGCTGATCTGCTCCGGGGACAACTTCCGCGCCAACGCGTCGATGACGTAGGCGCGCAGCGGCCCCGGCGGGGCCAGCTTCGACTCCTTCGGCCGGGCCCGACCGATCCCAGCCTGCCGGTGCGCCACATGGGGGCGGTAGCGGCCCTGACCATCACGGTGGGCGGCGACCTCCCGGGTGATCGTCGAGGGCGCGCGGCCCAGCTCGGTGGCGATCGAGCGCATCGAGTCCCCGGCCCGCAGCCCGTCAGCGATGACCAGCCGCTCTTGCAGTGACAACAGCCTGCCGGTGCCCACGACCTGGTCCATGGGCCTGTTCCTACCCGTCCGCTGGGCCGGCGGGCCGGTGACGCGCCCATCGGGATAGATCCGGCGGCCATGACTACGCCGAATCCCCCGCTTCCAGTACCGGCCGGTGGCCGGGCTGACCCCGACACGACGAGCCGCGACCGCGTGGTGCACACCCTCAGCGATCAACGCGTCGAACTGCGCTCGAGCCTCGGGCTTGCCCAACGGCAACGGCTCAGCCGGCACGAGCCCGGCTCGCACCAAGTGCCGCCGCGCGGTCGAGTGAGCACATCCCACCGCACGCGCTGCGGCACCGATCGAAGCCGTCTGCTCGAAGACACCCACCAACTGGCTGATCAGGCCCGGCGTGACCTCAACCCGCTGCCGTCTTCCCTGTGAAACGACCATGGTCCTCGCAACTCCTCAAGTCGAGGTGTTGCGAGGACCATGTGAACCGAAGGATGGTGGCGACCCCCCTTCGAGGCTCGTCGCTAGCGCTCCTCACACCTCAGGACAGCGCCTTCGATCCGATCAGGAACCGACGCGGAAGCGGGCGAACTGCGTCGCGCTCGCACCGGCCTCCTCGAGGACCTTGCCGACCGACTTCTTGGCGTCCTTGGCGAACGGCTGGTCGAGCAGCACGTTCTCCTTGAAGAAGCCGTTCACGCGACCCTCGATGATCTTGGGCATCGCGGCCTCCGGCTTGCCCTCCTCCTTGGCGGTCTCCTCGGCGATCCGGCGCTCGTTGGCGACGGTCTCCTCGGCGATCTCGTCACGGGTGAGGACGTTCGGGCTGAACGCGGCGATGTGCATCGCGACGTCGCGGCCGACCTGCTCGTCGCCGCCCTCGGTGCCCAGGAGGACACCGATCTGCGCCGGCAGGTCGGGGCTGGTCTTGTGCAGGTACGCCGAGACAACCGGGGCCTCGATGCGGGCGATCCGCTTGACCTCGATCTTCTCGCCGATGGTGGCGTTGGCGTCGTCGAGGAGCTCCTGGACCGTCTTGCCGTCCGCGGGGGCCGCGAGCAGGCTCTCGGCGTCCGTGGCCCTGGCCTCGACGGCTGCGGCGAGGACCGAGTCCGCGAGCGCGCCGAAGGGCTCGCTCTTGGCAACGAAGTCGGTCTCGCAGAGGACCTCGACGAGGGTGCCCACGCCGGCCTCGGCCTTGGCGACCACGAGCCCGTTGGAGGTGGTGCGGCCCTCGCGCTTGGTGACGCCCTTCAGACCCTTGATCCGCAGGCCCTCGATCGCCTTGGACTTGTCGCCCTCGGCCTCGTCGAGCGCCTTCTTCACGTCGAGCATGCCGGCGCCGGTGCGCTCGCGCAGCTCCTTGATGTCAGCGGCGGTGTAGTTCGCCATGTGTGTGCCGTTCTCCTTCTGGGGGAAGTGACGAGTGGTGAGTGGTGGCTCAGGCCTCGGGGGTGGAGTCGGCCGCCGGAGCGTCCGCACCCTCGGCCACCGTCTCGGCGGCGGCGGACGTGTCGACGGCCGGGGCCTGGGTAGCCGCGGGGGCGTCCACACCCTGCTTGTCCGTCTCGGCCGGGGCCTGCTCGATCGCGGCCTCGGTGGCGCCCGTGGCGGGGGCCTCGCTCGCACCGTCACCGGCGAGGAGCTCGCGCTCCCACTCGGCCATCGGCTCGGCCGCGGCCTCGCCCTGGGCGGCGGCGCCGCCACCACCACGGGACATGAGGCCGTCGGCGACCGCGTCGGCCACGACCCGGGTCAGCAGGGTGACCGAGCGGATCGCGTCGTCGTTGCCGGGGATCTTGTACTGGACCTCGTCCGGGTCGCAGTTGGTGTCGAGGATGGCGATGACCGGGAGGCCGAGCTTCTGGGCCTCGTCGACCGCCAGGTGCTCCTTCTTGGTGTCGACGATCCAGACCGCGGAGGGGACCTTGGTCATGTCACGGATACCGCCGAGGGTCTTCTCCAGCTTGTCCTTCTCACGGCGAAGGATGAGCAGCTCCTTCTTGGTGTAGCCGGAGCCGGCAACCGTGTCGAAGTCGATCTCCTCGAGCTCCTTCAGGCGCGTGAGGCGCTTGGAGATCGTCTGGAAGTTGGTGAGCATGCCACCGAGCCAGCGGTGGTTGACGTAGGGCATCCCGACGCGCGTCGCCTGCTCGGCGATCGGCTCCTGGGCCTGCTTCTTCGTGCCGACGAACAGGATGGTGCCACCGTGGGCGACCGTCTGCTTGACGAACTCGTAGGCGTCGTTGATGTAGGTCAGCGACTGCTGCAGGTCGATGATGTAGATGCCGTTGCGCTCGGTCATGATGAAGCGCTTCATCTTGGGGTTCCACCGGCGGGTCTGGTGCCCGAAGTGGACGCCGCTCTCCAGGAGCTGGCGCATGGTGACGACGGCCATGCCGAAGTCCTCTCGTCGTGGGTTGTCAGTTGTCTCCTGGTGCCCCGACCCACCCCACCCGGCCGCTCGACCGGGACTGCCGTGGTGTGCCCCGGATTCGGAGGGATACCTCGTCACCCGGAAGTGGGACACGCGAATTCATCCAGACACACTGGATGTGCTTGCCATCTTACGGGCACGCGGGACGACAGGGGAAATCCTCCCTTCGCCTGCGGCACGGCAGGAGAGCGGACACACGTCGACGGTGGGGCCGCAGCCCCACCGTCGACATCGGTCCGCTCAGCCGGAGACGATCACTCGGTCACCTCGACATCCGGCAGGCCGTCCTCCGGCGGCTCCGTCGCGGCCACGTCATCCGGGTCCGCGGTGATCTCGGCGTCGCCGATGTCGGTCACGAGCACCTCGGTCAGGGGCGTGGTCGACTGGCCCTTGATCTCCGACATGCGCACACCGGAGATCCCCAGGTGGCTGTCCTCGGAGTAGCGGAAGGGAGCCAGGTGCGGCCCGGGCCAGTTCTGGGCATCCTGCTCGATCACCTCGACGATGCGCTCACGGGTGAGGTCCTCACCCGATGCCTGCAGCGCCGAGGCGGTCAGGTAGGCCATCGACATGCCGTAGACCCGGTAGTTCGTCAGCTCGCCCTTGCCGCCCTGCTCCTTCCAGACCTTCTCCCACAGGTCGACCCACGGGCTGTCCTCGCCGACACCGGGGATGTACTCGGTCGTCATGGCGCCGTCCAGGGCGCCGCCGCCCTCGACCTTGCCCTCGGAGAACTTCGAGAGCAGGCTGCCCACGAGTTTGGGGTCGGAGCCGACGTTGGTGTACATCCACGTCGGGTCGTACCCCAGCGTCCGAGCGGTGAGCTGGCTCAGCGCCGTGTAGCTCGGGGTGTTGAAGCCCACGACCAGGTCCGCGCCGGAGGCCTTGAGCTTCGAGATCTGGGGCCCCACGTCGGTGTTGCCCGAGGCGTACTCCACCCGCTCGACGATCTGGTCGTCGATGTACTGCCGCAGGCCCTTCTCGCCGTCCCCACCGAGCTCGTCACCCTGCAGGAAGAGTCCCACCTTGGCGTCCGGCTCGTTCTCCTTGATCCACTGGCCCATGATCTTGCCCTCGATCTCGTAGTCGGGCTGCCAGCCGAAGGTCCACGGACGCTCCTGCGGGTCGTTGCCCCACAGCTGGGCACCGGAGGAGACGAAGAGGTCTGGGACCTCCTCCTGGTTGAGGAAGTCGACGACGGCCGTGTGCGTCGGCGTCCCCAGCCCGCCGACGATCCCGAAGACCTCGTCCTGCAGGACGAGCTCGTCGACGACCTTGGAGGTGTTGGTCGGGTTGTAGCCGTCGTCCTTGACGGTCAGCTCGATCTCCCGGCCGTGGATGCCCCCGGCCTCGTTCACGTAGTCGAAGTAGGCCTTCATCCCCGTGTTGATCTCGGAGTAGCCCGGCGCCGCCACCCCCGTCAGCGGCTGGTGCGTACCGAAGCTGATGGTGCTGTCGGTGACGCCGGTGGTGTCGCCCTCCGCACTCTCGCCGCCGCCCGACTCGCGTCCGCCGGCTCCGCAGCCGGCGAGCACGACAGCAGCCGTGCCGGCGGCGAGCGCTGACCTCCATCGGATTGTGGTCATGTGATTCCTCCTGGTGTTGGGGCGTGGTCAGGAACGCGAGGTTCGCGCTCGACGGATGAGTGGTGCCAACGAACCGACGAGACCTCCCGGCGCCAGGAGGATGACGAGCATCGTCGTCAGGCCCAGCACCAAGGGGGCGAGCTCGGCGGACTGCAGGTCGGACAGCCCGAAGCTCGAGCCGACATTCGTCACGTAGGTGGGCAGCAGCGTCAGCAGCGCGGCCCCGACCAGAGCACCGCTGAGGGCTCCCATCCCGCCCAGGACGACAGCCATGAGCAGGGTCAGGGACAGGACCAGGTGGAAGCCACTCGGCGCGGCCACCCGGGTGGCCAGAGCCATGAGCGCACCCGCCAGACCCGCGCAGGCGGTGCTCACCACGAAGCAGACGACGCGGTTGCGTCCCAGGTTGATGCCCGCGAGCTGGGCCGCCACCGGGTCATCGCGCACTGCACGCCACTGCCGACCCACGCGAGAGGTGGAGAGGTTGCGCAGCAGGAAGTAGGTCAGGACGAGGCACGCCACGGATACGGTGGCGAGCCACTGCGTCGTCCCGACCTCCGTGCCCGTGAGGAAGAAGAGCGCATCATCGGCGATGGGCGGCAGGTCAGGCGTGGACACGCGCAGCCCCGGCTCCCCGCCGAACGTCTCACGGAAGTGGACGGCCAGTGAGGGCACCGCGACGGCCAGCGCCAAGGTGGCACCGGCGACGTAGGGCCCCTGGAGCCGGGCTGCGGCGACACCCACGACGGCTCCGACCGCGAGGGTCACCAGCAGGGAGGCGACGAGGAGTACCAGCAGCGGGACCTCACGTCCGTCCTGGAGCAGCTTGGCGGTCGTGTAGGCACCGATGGCCATGAACGCGCCGTGTCCGAGCGAGAGCTGGCCGTTGAGTCCCGTCAGCACCGTCAGTCCCCCGGCGGCGATCGCCAGGGACGCGACCGAGGCGGCCTGACTCTGTCGGAAGTCGGACAGCAGATCGATGACGAAGATCGCGGCGATGAACACTGCGATGGCGATGAGCGCCCTGCGCAGCGCGGTCGAGCCGGTGAGTCGCGCCATCAGACCGTCCTTTCATTCGTGGTGGAGAACAGCCCGCCGGGCCGGACGAGCAGGACGACGACGAGCACGACCAGGGCGGCGAGCGGGACGAGGCCGGAGCCGATGTACCCGCTGACGAGCGAGAGGACGATCCCCATCGTCAGCCCGCCGACGACGGCCCCGGCGGGGCTGTCGAGCCCGCCGAGAACTGCTGCGACGAAGCCGTACACGACGACCCCGTCCATGTAGCCGGGGTGGACGAGACCACCACCGGCGATGAGCAGGCCGGAGAGGGAGCCGACGACCGCCGCCAGTGCCCAGCCGAGGGTGAGTGCCCGGTTCACCCGCACCCCGAGGATGCGGGCGACCTCCTGGTTGAAGGCCGCGGCGCGCATGGTCAGACCGAGGTCGGTCTTGATGAAGAGCAGGCGGAGCAGGGCCATCACCAGGACGACGACGAGGATCGTGAACATGCTGAAGGGGGTCAGGGCCAGGGTCCTGCCTCCCAGCTCGACACCCCGGAGGCTGAATGCCGCGGGGAAGGACTGGAAGTTGCTCCCGAAGACGATCGCAGCGAGCGCGTGCAGGACGATGAAGAGTCCCAGGGTGAGGATCACCGGATTGATGTGGTTGTCGTGGTCGACGTAGCGGATGACCACTCGCTCGACCACCGCGCCGAGCACGAGGCCGCACAGCAGTGCCACCGCGAAACCGACCCAGTAGCCGTACCCGGCGTCGATGATCTCCAGGGCGATGAAGGTCGTGACCATGGCCATCGGCGCCTGCGCGAAGTTGACGACCCGGGTGGACTGCCAGATGAGCACGAGCGCCAGCGCGAAGGCGGCGTAGATCATGCCCAGCGACAGCCCACCGAGGAGGGTGTTGATCAGTTGCACGGGGACTCCTTGTCAGTAACCCAGGTAGGCATGACGCAGGTTCTCGTCAGCGCTCAGGACCTCGGCGCTGTCGCAGGCGACCACCCTGCCGAGTCCGAGGACGACACCGGTGTCGGCGATGGACAGCGCACTGCGGGCGTTCTGCTCCACGAGCAGGACCGTCAGTCCGTGCTCGTCGACCAGCGTTCGGATCACGCCGAAGATCTGGGCGCTGATCCGGGGTGCGAGACCCAGGCTGGGCTCGTCGAGCAGGAGCATCTTCGGCGTCGCGAGCAGGGCGCGGGCGATGACGAGCATCTGGCGCTCACCACCGGAGAGGGTGTGCGCCACCGCGTGGGATCGGTCCGCAAGGATGGGGAAGAGGTCGAAGACCTCGTCGATGGCGACGGCCTCACGGTGCGTCGATCGGCCCAGCGCCCCGAGCCGCAGGTTCTCCCGCACGGTCAGCTCGGTGATCACCCCGCGCCCCTCCGGCACGTGGGCCAGTCCGGCCCGGGCCATCTTGTCCGCCGACAACCCGGTGATGTCCTGCCCGTCGAAGTGCACGGTCCCGGACTGTGCGGGGTGCAGCCCCGAGATGGTGCGCAGCAGGGTCGTCTTGCCGGCGCCGTTCGAGCCCAGGACCGAGGTGACCCGACCCTCCTCGGCCACGAGGTCGACGTCGTGCAGGGCAGTGATCGGCCCGTACCTGCTCGTCACCCCGCGCAGCTCAAGCACTGGTCGCTCCCTTCGTCGTCGCGGCATCTCCGGAGACCGAGGTCGCCGCGTCCTCCCCGGAGGGGTCCTCGACCGAGGCCCCCAGGTAGGCATCGAGGACGACGGGGTCGTTGCGGACCTCGTCCGGGGTCCCGGCGGCGATGACCCGCCCGAAGTCGAGGACCGTGAGCCGGTCGCAGACGCGCATCACGAGGTCCATGTGGTGCTCGACGAGCATCACCGAGACCTCCTGGGCGAGGTCGAGGATGATGTCCCCGAGCTCGCTCATCTCGGTCTCGGAGAGACCGGCGGCGGGCTCGTCGAGCAGGAGCAGCCGGGGCTGCGCCACGAGGGCCCGGGCCAGCGCCACCCGCTTGCGAAGGGGGTAGGGCAGGCTGCCCACCGTCTCCCCCGCTCTCCCCTTGATGTCCAGGCGGTCGAGGACCGCCATCGCCCGGTCCCGCAGGGCTGCCTCGTCCTTGACCGCCCCGGGCATCGCCAGCAGTGAGGAGAAGAAGCCCGCGCGTGCGTGGCGCTCCGCCCCGATGAGCACGTTGTCCAGGACGCTGAGCCGGTTGAAGAGACCGAGCCCCTGCAAGGAACGCGCGACGCCGTGATGAACCAGGTCGTGAGGTCGCCACCCGGTCACGTCCTTGCCCTCGAAGTGGATCCGGCCCTTCGTCGGGGCGACGAACCCGCAGGCGACGTTGAAGAGGGTCGTCTTGCCCGCCCCGTTGGGGCCGATCACCCCGAGGACCTCACCGGGACCGACGTCCAGGTCGACTCCGTCGAGGGCCACGACGCCACCGAAGCGGACGACGATGCCGTCCATCGTGAGCACGGGCTGGGACGTGGGTCGGGACGCCACACGGTCTCCTTCCTCGAAAGGGTCGCCGCACGTCCTCGTGCGGCTCTGGCTCGAGACTGGCCGATAGGGTCCGTGTCACACCATGGACGCAGTGCACAAGATCTCCTGTGCACGACGACACTTGTCACCCACTTCCGTCCGCAGAGCGAGGTCCGATGCCACACCCGCCCACCGGACAGCGCCCGGGCGATCACGGCCCCGATCTCGACGAGAGCCCGGCCGCGACCCCCTCGATCAGGGCGGCCTTCGCCGCCCTGCTGCCCCGGTCGGCCGAGATCGCCGACAGCATCAGCGTGCAGGTGCTGGATGCCGAGCAGGCCTGGTACGGCGAGGCCTCACCCGAGATCCGCGCGGAGTTGCGGGCGAGCACGCGACGACACATCCGCACCGCCATCGAGCGGCTGGCCGGCCACCCCGATGCGGGCCCCCGAGCCGTTGACGTGTGGCGCGACACCGGACGGCGGCGGGCCCAGCAGGGCATCCCCGTCGCCGCCGTCATCTCCGCCTACACCCTGGGCTCACGACGGCTGTGGGAGGAGCTCCTCGAGGCGGGGCAGGGCATGGGCGTACCGGCCGAGGTCCTGCTGGAGGCCGGCCAGACCCTCTGGGGCCAGCTGGACGTGCAGTGCCAGATCCTGCGTGAGAGCTACCGCCGGGAGGAGCTGGCGCTCCAGAGCAGGAACCCGGCGCAGGCGGCTGCGGTGCTCGACGGGCTGCTCCGGGGCCGCGGCTCGGACCCGCGGTTCGCCAGTGAGGCGCGAGGCATCCTGGACCTGACCGTCACCACGGAGCTGGTGTGTCTCGTGTGGCTGACCGAGCAGTCGGTGCCCTCGGTCGCCGTCGCGCACGAGGGTCTGCAGGACGCGGGCTTCCGGGGCCCGTGGCGGCTGCACGGCGACTACGGGGTGGGGCTCGTCGCCGCGACGCCCGACCAGAGACCAGCGCTGCATCGGGCACTGTCCCGCTCGCTCAAGGGTCGGGTCGGCACCGCGACGTGTCGCGACGGGCTGGCGGGGGTCGTCGCCGCCCACCACCACGCGCACGCAGCCGCAACCTCCCTGCCCGAGGGCACCGACGCGGTCGCCGACATCAGCGAGCGCCTGCCGGAGGCGCTCATCGCCGGCAGCCCCGAGCTGACCGCGCTGCTCGTCGACGAGACGATCCGGCCGCTGCTGCACCTTGAGGGGGTGACGCGAGAGGCCCTGCTCGAGACCCTCGTCGCGGCCGTACGGCACGGGGGGTCGCCCACCGCTGCCGCCGAGGACCTCGTGTGCCACCGAAACACCGTCGTCTACCGGATCAAGCGCATCGAGAAGCTCACCGGCCGGTCCCTCGAGGACCCCCGCGACCGCTTGCTCCTGTCGCTGGCGACCATCGTGATCCGTCAGGACGTGGGGTCGAGAGACGGCTGATGTCTCCGTAGGGTCGTGCCCATGAGCGACCCCCTCGTGACCCGCATGCGCCCCTACGGCCAGACCGTCTTCTCGAAGATGTCGGCGCTGGCCCGTCAGCACGACGCGGTGAACCTCGGTCAGGGATTCCCGGACACCGACGGCCCCGACGAGGTGCTCGAGGCCGCACGTCGGGCCATCACCGCCGGGCACAACCAGTACCCACCCGCCCAGGGCGTCCCCACCCTCCGCTCCGCCATCGCCGACCACCAGCGCGAGCGGTACGGCATCGACCTCGACCCGGGGTCGCAGGTGCTCGTGACCTCGGGGGCCACCGAGGCGATCGCGAGCGCACTGCTGGCCCTCGTCGAGAGGGGCGACGAGGTCGTGACCTTCGAGCCGTACTACGACAGCTATGCCGCCGGGATCTCGCTCGCCGGTGGCGTGCAGCGCTCCGTGCCGCTGACCTTCCCGGAGCTCGGCTTCGACCGCGAGCGCCTGGCCGCTGCCTTCTCCGAGCGCACCAAGGTCGTCCTGATCAACACCCCGCACAACCCGCTCGGCAAGGTCTTCACCCGGGAGGAGCTCACCGTCATCGCCGACCTCGCCCGCGAGCACGACGCGTGGGTGGTCAGCGACGAGGTCTACGAGCACATGACCTACGACGGCGCGGTGCACGTGCCGATCGCGACGCTGCCGGGCATGGCCGAGCGGACGCTGACGATCGGGTCGGCGGGCAAGGCCTTCTCCGTCACCGGGTGGAAGGTCGGCTGGATCAGCGGCCCGGAGCCCCTCGTCACGGCGGTGACGACCGTCAAGCAGTACCTGACCTTCACCACGGCCTCTCCGTTGCAGCACGCCGTCGCCGAGGCGCTGCGGCTGGGGCCGGGGGTCCTCGAGGAGATGGCCGCGTCGCTGGCCGCGCGTCGGGACCTGCTCGTCGAGGGCCTCACCGCGGCCGGCTTCGAGGTCGCGGTGCCGCAGGGCACGTACTTCGTCGTCGCCGACGCCGCGCCGCTCGGGGTCACCGACGCGGTGCAGTGGTGCCTGCAGCTGCCCGAGAAGGTGGGTGTCGTCGGGGTGCCGGTGTCGGTCTTCTGCTCCTCCCCCGACGAGACGACGGCGAGCCTGGTGCGCTTCGCGTTCTGCAAGCAGGAGGACAAGCTGCGCGAGGCCTGCCGGCGTCTCGCCGCCATGGGCTGACCGACGCCCCGCGGTGGTGGACCACGCGGTCGTCCACAACCCCCTTCGCCGCCGGCCCCTCGTCCACGCCGGCCGCCGGACCGCACCCGACGAGGCCCTGCCCGGCGAGGCTGGTCAACATGGCCGCCACCGCACCCGTCGCCCTCGCCCTCGCCGGCGCGCTCGTCGGGCTCCCTCCCCCTCCCCCCACGGGCCCGACGTGGCTGTGGCCCGTCGGCGACGGGGCGCGGCCTGCGGTGGCGGCCTCCTTCGACGCGCCGGACGGGCGGTGGGGTCCCGGGCACCGTGGGATCGACCTGCGCACGACGAAGGGGGCACGGGTCACCGCGGTCGCGGACGGCGTCGTCACCCACCGCGCGGCGATCGCCGGTCGCGGGACGGTGAGCATCACGCACGACTCCGGGGTCCGCAGCACCTACGAGCCGGTGGCCAGCGACCTCACCGTCGGCGACCGGGTCCGGCGTGGCCAGCGCGTGGGGAGGATCGGGGCCGGGGTGAACCACTGCGCGCCACTCACCTGCCTGCACCTGGGAGCGAAGCGCGCCGAGGACTACCTCGACCCGATGCCCTTCTTCGGGGCGCGGCGGGTGATCCTGCTGCCGGTGCCGTGATCCGCTCTGATCAGGCGCGCGGGTGGGCCTGGCGATAGCTGTCGCGGAGGCGGTCGAGCGAGACGTGCGTGTAGATCTGGGTGGTGGCCAGCGACGAGTGACCGAGCAGCTCCTGGACCATCCGCAGGTCGGCCCCTCCCTCGAGCAGGTGCGTCGCGGCGGAGTGCCGCAGCCCGTGCGGGCCGAGGTCCGGGGCGTTCGGGACGTGAGCCAGCAGGCTGTGCACGACCTCGCGCACCTGGCGCGGGTCGACCCGTCGCCCCCTCCGGCCGAGGAAGAGCGCGGGACCCGAGTCGGCCCTCGCGACGAGCGGGCGCCCCCGCTCGAGCCACTCGGCGAGCGCGGCGTCGGCCGGCTGCCCGAAGGGGACCATCCGCTCCTTGCGGCCCTTGCCGAGCACGCGCACGACCCTGCGGTGGCGGTCGACGTCGTCGACGTCCAGGCCGGTGAGCTCCCCGACCCGGATACCGGTGGCGTAGAGCAGCTCGAGGACGGCGCGGTTACGCAGGTGGATGGGGTCCTCGTCGTCGGCGGCAACCGCGGCGACGTCGAGCACGGCGGTGGCGCCGTCCGTGGTGAGGACGTCGGGCAGGGTGCGCTGGCGCCGGGGCGAGGCCAGGCGCAGCGCGGGGTCCGTCTCGACCCGTCCGGTGCGCCGCGCCCAGGCGAAGAAGGTGCGTACCGCCGCGGACCGTCGGGACAACGTCGACCGGGCCGCTCCCCCGCTCGCGAGGGTGCCGAGCCAGGCACGCAGCGCCGACAGGTCGATGTCGGCGAGCGAGGTGCTGCCCTCGCCCGCGCACCACGTCAGGCACGCGCGCACGTCGCCGGCGTAGGCACGGACGGTGTGCTCGGAGCGGTCCCGCTCACGCACGAGGTGGTCGGCGAAGGCGTCGACGGACTGCACCACCCACTCCGGCACGGGTGGCGGCTCCTGCGTGGATGCAGCGCTCACGCCTCCACCGTGCCACGGGCGGTACCGGAGGCGGTGGATGCTCACCGTGTCGGGCCGCCACCACGGTGCCACCGACCGTCCTCGGCCTGGTGGGCCCACCCCTCCAGCTGCATCATGGCCAGCTGGCCGATGACCTCCTCGACCGGCACGACCAGGTCGGTCGCCAGGGCACCGACGTCCCTGCCCCGTCGCACGTCCAGCAGGTCGTGGACGCGGCGCTGGTCGCTGGGCATGACGTCGGGGGCGCGGCTCGGGCCCAGGAGCTCGACCGCCTCTGCCGGGGCCTGCCCGACGGGGGCCGCGAGCCCCAGGACCTCGTCGGCGTCGGTGACGAGAGTGGCCTGGCCGCGACGGATCCACTCGTGACAGCCCGCCGAGGACATCTGCGTGACGGGGCCGGGCACGGCGCCGACGGGTCGGTGCAGCGCGTCGGCCCAGCCCGCGGTGTTCAGCGATCCCGATCGCAGGCCGGCCTCGACGACGACGCAGGCACCGCCCAGGGCGGCGATGAGTCGGTTGCGTGCGAGGAATCGGTGTCGTCGCGCCGTCGTGCCGGTGGCGAGCTCGGTGATGACGACGCCGGCCTCGGCGACGGCGTGGATGAGTCGCTCGTGCCCCCGCGGGTACACGCGGTCCGGACCGCAGGGCAGCACCGCGATCGCCGGGCCGTCGACCGCGAGCGCCCCCTGGTGGGCCGCCGCATCGATGCCGTAGGCCGCCCCGGAGACGACGCTCCACCCGTGCCGGGCGACACCGGCCCCCATCTCGCGCGCGATGGCCTCGCCGTAGCCACTGCTCGCCCGGGACCCGACGATGGCCACCGCCCTCGCGGCGAGGTCACCGAGACACCCCTGCCCACGCACGTGCACCAGGTGCGGCGCGATGAGCGGGTGGTCGAAGGCCGCGGGCCAGTCGGCGTCCCCGGGGATGACCACTCGTGCACCCGATCGCGTGGCCCGGGCCAGCTCCCCGTCGACGTCGACGTCAGGGACCCGGGCGCGGGCGCTCTCGCACCGCGGGAGGTCGTCGTCGACCAACCGGTGCCAGGCATCGACGTGACCGAGTGCCGCGATGTGCTCGTGCAGCGCGGAGGGCTTGTCGCTGACCCGTTCACGCTGCGGCTCCAGCAGGCGTGACCACGCGATCCGGGCGCGGCGCTCGTCGGAACCGATCTCCGCGTGGGCGCGGGCCACCTCGGCCCGGGTGGGGACCCGCGGACCACCGGCGCTCATGCGGCCACCGCGCCCTGGGTGCGGTACATCAGCGCCAGACCGACGTCGTCGACGCTCGGGGTCGTGCGGCCGTGCAGGTCGGCGCTCGACCACGCCAGCCGGAGGACCCGGTCGTAGCCGCGCAGGGTCACCTGCCCGAGCTCGAGGGCCCGGTCGAGCACCCGGGTCGTCGCCGACGGCAGACGCCACGGGGCCCGTCGCAGCACGGGGCCGGGCACCTGGCTGTTGAGCTGCCAGCGCTCGGCGGGCCATCGCCGCGCCTGCGCGTGGCGCGCCTCCAGCACCCTCGCCCCGACCGCGGCGCTGGAGTCCGGGGGGTCCTCGCTGAGGTCGGCGAGGCTGACCTTGGGCACCTGCACCTGGATGTCCATCCGGTCCATCAGCGGCCCGCTCAGGCGTGCGGCATAGGCCCGCCGCTCCGTCGGTCGGCACCGGCAGCTCAGCCCCTTGCCGTGGCCCTCGCCGCAGGGGCAGGGGTTCGTGGCGAGGACGAGCTGCACCCGGGCCGGGTAGGAGACCCGCTCGCGGGCCCGGGCGATGACGACCTCCCCCGACTCCAGCGGTTGGCGCAGGGCCTGCAGGGAGGACCCGGCGAACTCCGCCGCCTCGTCCAGGAAGAGGACGCCGTGGTGGGCCTGGGAGATCGCGCCGGGCAGCACCGCTGCGGTCCCGCCGCCGACGAGCGAGGGCACGCTGGCCGAGTGGTGCGGTGCGACGAAGGGCGGCACGAGGTCGATCCCCGTGGCGGGGACCGCGCCGAGCACGGAGCGCACCGCAAGGCTCTCCAGGGCCTGCTCGCGGGTCAGGGACGGCAGGATCGTCACCAACCGCTCGGCCAGCATGGTCTTGCCCGACCCCGGGGGCCCGTTGAGCAGCAGGTGGTGCCCGCCGGCGGCGGCGAGGGTCAGTGCGGACCTGGCCTCGTGCTGCCCCGAGACGTCGGCGAGGTCGAGGCTGCGGCCGTGGGGCGCCGCCACCTGCGCGGTCGGGGCCGGGGCCGGGGGCGGGGGCTCCCCCTTCGCCAAGGACCGGTAGCCGTCGACGAGGTCCCTGAGCGTGGTCGCGGTCGAGACGGTGACTCCCTCGACGAGGCCCGCCTCCGCGACGTCGCTCGGGGCGACGACGACGTGCGTGCAGCCGGCTGCCTGGGCGGCGAGCACGGCCGGGAGGATGCCGGCGACGTGGCGGAGGCGACCGTCGAGCCCGAGCTCCGCCAGGTGGACGATGGGTCGCACCGTCGCCGCCGGCAGGACCTCGCAGGCGGTCAGGGCGGCCACGGCGATCCCCAGGTCGAAGGACGTCCCGTGCTTCGGGATCGACGCCGGTGAGAGGTTGATCGTCAGCTGCCGCTGGTTCAGGGAGTACCCGGCGGCGATGGCCGCCGCACGGACCCGTTGGGGTGCCTGGCGCAGCGCGGTGTCCGGCAACCCACCGATCTCGAAGGAGGGCAACCCCTGCCCGCTGTGGCACTCGACGTCCACGACCCGGCCGGTGATCCCGCGCAGGGCCACCCCGCGGGTGACCCCGATGCTCACTGCCCCACCCCGGGACGGTGGTCGACCGAGAAGCTGCCGTCGGGGTGCTGCAGCAGGGCGACGACGTCCAGGCGCACGCCGCGCGCGGGCACCGGGTGGTCGGCGAGCCAGCAGCCGGCGAGGCGACGCAGCCGGGCCAGCTTCGCCCGGGTGATCGCCTGGATCGGCTCGCCGAAGGTCGTCGTGCGGCGGGTCTTCACCTCGCACACGACCACCGTGCCGCCGTCGCGCAGGACGAGGTCGATCTCGCCCTCTCGGCAGCGCCAGTTGCGGTCCAGCAGGACCATCCCCCGGTCGGTGAGGTACTGCTGCGCCATGTCCTCGCCGGCCACCCCGAGAGCGGATCGTGCGGATGCTTGCTCGGTCATCTCGACCACCTCCGCCGCCAGTCAACGGCGGTCGGGGCGTGACCGCGAGGTCACCGGGGGGCGCTGTGGATCCGGTCGCCACCCGTCAGGAGCTTGTGGACGGTCTAGCGACCGCCGGGACGGAAGCCGGTCTCGGGGACCTCGAGCTCGTGCTTGGCCAGCTCCTCGACGTTGACGTCCTTGAAGGTGACCACCCGCACCTGGCGGGCGAAGCGCGCGGGACGGTAGATGTCCCACACCCACGCGTCCTCCATCGTCACCTCGAAGTAGACCTCGGCGCCCTCGCCACGGACCTTCACGTCGACGCTGTTGGCGAGGTAGAAGCGCCGCTCGGTCTCGACGACGTGGCTGAAGAGGTGGACCACGTCCCGGTACTCCCGGTAGAGCGCCAGCTCCATCTCGGTCTCGTACCTCTCCAGGTCCTCCGAGCTCACTGCGGCCTCCCTTCGCTCACCATGTCGTCGAGGGGTCGGGCGACGACGTCCCCACCATCATCCACGACGACCACCGGCACATTGGAGCTCACCCCGGGCAGGGACCAGGAGCGGCGGTGGTGGTCACAGGGACCGTGGGCGGCCAGGGCATCCATGTGCACGCTCGCCGAGTAGCCCTTGTTGTCGGCCCAGCCGTAGTGCGGGTACTCGTGGTCGAGCTCGGCCATCATGCCGTCGCGCTCCACCTTGGCCAGCACGCTCGCGGCAGCCACCGAGCTGCACCGCATGTCGCCCTTGATCAGCGTGCGCACCGGTGGGGTGGAGGTCCCCGCCAGCTCGGCGAGAAGACCGACCTGCTCGGGGTCGGTGAGCCAGTCGTGGTTGCCGTCCAGGAGCACGAGGTCCGGTACGACGTCCAGGGCGGCCAGCGCGCGCGTCCCCGCCAGGCGAAGGGCCCCGATGATCCCGACCTCGTCGATCTCGGCGGGCATCGCGTGACCGACGGCGTGGCCGCGGGCCCAGCGGGTCAGCCGCGGGACCATCGCCTCGCGGGCGGCGGGCGTCAGCAGCTTGGAGTCCTTCACACCGGTGGGCGCACTCGGGCACGTCTCGTCGATGACGACGACCCCGACGCTCACCGGGCCGGCGAGCGCCCCCCGGCCGACCTCGTCCATGCCGGCGAGCACCCGGTGCCCGGCCCGCTGCAGCTCGCGCTCGACGCGCAGGCTGGGGCGGGAGGACCGTGGGGTACCGGGGCGGGTCATCGTGTCGCGGGGGTCTCGCGGACGGCCAGGCCGAAGGCCCGGTTGCCCGGGTCCGGCACGTCGGCGAAGACGTCGTCGTGGTCGGAGAGCCGGCCCACCCGGTCTAGGGGCCACACCTTGAGGACGGCCTTGCCGACGACGAGGTCGATGGGCACGGCCCCCTCGGCGCCGGTCCCGCCCGGGTCGTGGAAGCGGGAGTCGGAGGAGTCGCCACGGTTGTCACCCATGACCCACAGTCGCCCCTCGGGGACGGTGATGTTGAACTCCTGGGTGTCCTCACCCTGACCGGGCTTGAGGTAGGCCCGCTCGTCGATCGCCGTGCCGTTGACGAGCAGGCGGCCCTCGGCGTCGCAGCACTGCACCGTGTCGCCCGGCAGACCGATGACGCGCTTGATCAGGTGCCCCTCGGAGGTGTCGGGCAGCAGACCGACGAACATCAGGCCGTCACGCAGGGCGTTCAGCGCCGCGCCGCGATCGGCCGCGGGTGCCGGGTCGAGCCAGTCACCGGGGTCGTCGAAGACGATGACGTCGCCGCGGTCGATGTCCACGAGCGTCGGGGAGAGCTTCGAGACGACGACGCGGTCGCCGACGAGCAGGGTGTCCTCCATCGACTCGCTCGGGATGAAGAAGGCCTGGATGAGGAAGGTCTTGACGATGAAGGAGAGCACCAGCGCCATCGCGAGGACGACGAAGACCTCCTTCACCGCGGACCCGAGTCTGGCGCCGAAGCCGCGATCGCGGTGCGTGCGTTCGGCACGGGCCCGCTCCCGTCGTGCGTCTTCGGCCTCCGCGCGTGCCGAGTCAGGGTCGTGTGCCACTGGTCTCTTCCTCTAGTGCCCCCGGGTCCCGGGTACGGTCCCGTCCAGTATCGCTGCTCGTGCGGCGCACGTGTGCACCGGAGCCCATGTCGTCGTGTCGGTCGGCCCGCTCCCCGAGCCCACCGAGGCGGTCGAGGGGCCAGTACCGCCACGCGACGTGCCCGATGACGTCGTCGAGCGGGACCATCCCGCCCCCCGGGTCGCCCAGGTGGCTGCGCGAGTCCGCCGACTCCGAGCGGTTGTCGCCCAGGACGAAGAGCTTCTCGGGCGGCACGGCCACGGTGAAGGGGTGCTCGCACGGCGCCTCCTCGGGCGGGAGCCACGGCTCGGTGACCGGCGCGCCGTCCACGACCAGCCCCTCGTCTGGCGTGCACGAGATGGTGTCGCCGCCGACCCCGGCCACCCGCTTGAGGTAGTCCCGCTCCCCCAGGTCGATCGAGAAGGTCGAGGCCGTGGCCGCGAGCGCCCGACCGAGGCGACCGTCGACCGTCGGCGCGGTGTCGCCCTCGGACGCGAACGTCGTCGTGCCGTCGAAGACGATCACGTCGCCGCGCTCGACGGTCCCCGCACCGATCTTCGTCACCACGACCCGGTCCCCCGGCCGGATCGTCGGCTCCATCGAGCCGCTCGGGACGTGGAAGGACTGGATGACGAAGGCCCGCAGCAGGAGGAGGAGCAGGACGCCCACACCGAGCTCGAGCAGCAGACGTCGGGCCGGACGCGCGTCGACCCCCGCCGGGTCACCGGCGGGGGTCGATGCGTTCGCGTCCTGGGCGGGGTCGGTCGACATCGGGCGTCAGCCTACGTCCCGCCGGCAGGGGCGGATGCGTCAGTTCGAGGGGGTCTCGCGCTTCTCGCGGATGCGAGCGGCCTTGCCCTTGCGGTCACGCAGGTAGTAGAGCTTCGCGCGACGGACGTCACCACGGGTGGCGACCTCGATCTTCTCGATGACCGGCGCGTGCACCGGGAAGGTGCGCTCCACGCCGACGCCGAAGGAGGACTTGCGGACGGTGAAGGTCTCGCCGACGCCGCCGCCGTGGCGACGGATCACGACGCCCTGGAAGACCTGGATACGGGAGCGGCTGCCCTCGATGACCTTCACGTGCACCTTGACGGTGTCACCGGCGCGGAACTCGGGGACGTCGTCCCGCATGGAGGCCTTGTCGATCTCGTCGAAACGCTGCATGGCGTTGTCGCTTCCTGCGGACGCCACAGGTCGTCCGCCCTCGTCAGTGGAGTGGAGGTCGCGCTCACCGCCGCGTGCAGGTCGTGGCCACCCGAGGGTCGCTACGGGCCCGTCACTCCCCCTGTGGCAGGGGCGGTGTCATGAGCGCGATGGCCAATTCTGCCAGAGGACGGGCGTGACCAGAAATCGAGCGGCCGGGCTCCCGGTGATCACCGGTCGGCGTCAGCGGTCGGCACGACGGACGAGGTCGACGGTGCCCGGCCCGACCCCGGGGCCGACGACGCGGTACCCGGCCTTCTTGCAGATCTTCAGCAGGCGCGGCTGGTCGGCGCCGGTGTTGAGCCAGAACGTCGTGATGTCGGCGGGAGCCAGCGCCTCGGCATGGGCGAGCAGCGCGCGTCCGAGTCCCTGCCGCTGCAGGTCCGGCGCGACCATGATCCGACCGATCTGCCAGGTCGTCGGCTGGTGCGGGTCGCGTCGCACGCGCACGGACATGACCAGGCGGCCCTCGGAGCGGAAGAGGTGCGTCGTCCACTGCCCGAGGTTCTCGGCGACCGTGCCCGCGTCCTCGGCCGGCGCGCCCCACCAGTGCTGCGGCTGGGCGACCAGCTCGATCCAGCAGGCCTTCTGCAGCACGGCCAGCTCGGGGGCGTCCGCAGGTGAGGCGACGGCGTGCTCCAGGTCGGCGAGGTCCGCCGTCGTCGCCGCCGTGTGCAGCAGGTCGGGGCGTCGGGCTGCCGTGCGCGCGAGGCGCTGCTCATGGCGCCACCGGGAGATGGCGGCATGGTTGCCGCCGAGCAGCACGGCCGGCACGGTGCGCTCGACGCCGTCGCCGCCGTCCCACACCGCGGGCTTGGTGTAGATCGGGTACTCGAGCAGCCCCCCTTCGTGCGACTCCTCGACGAGCGACTCCGCGTTGCCGACGACCCCCGGCAGGAGGCGTCCGATCGCCTCGACCATCGCGAGCACCGCGACCTCGCCGCCGTTGAGCACGTAGTCACCCAGGGAGACGACCCGGACCTCCATGCGTTCGGCGGCCCACTCGTAGGTGCGCTCGTCGATCCCCTCGTAGCGGCCGCACGCGAAGGCCAGCCAGGGGGCCGCGGCGAGCTCGTGCGCCATCGCCTGGGTGAAGCGCTCGCCACCGGGGCCGGGCACGATGAGAAGGGGGGCCGGGCCCGTCGCCTCGTCGGCGGAGTCCAGGACGTGGGTGAGGGCCTCGCTCCACGGCTGGGGCTTCATCACCATCCCCGCCCCGCCCCCGTACGGCGTGTCGTCCACCGTCCGGTGGCGGTCGTGGGTGAAGTCGCGCAGGTCGTGCACCCGCACGTCGAGGATCTGCTCGCGACGCGCCTTCCCGATGAGCGAGAGGTCCAGGGGCGCCAGGTAGTCCGGGAAGATCGAGATGGCGTCGATGCGCACGGCTCACTCCCCCTTCGCGTCGAGGTCGAGCAGGCCGGGTGGCGGGTCGACGACGAGCCGGCCGACCGACGGGTCCACCTCGGTGACGATCGCCTCGACGAAGGGGACGAGCGCCTCCTCGCCATCGGGTCGGCGCAGCACGAGGCGGTCCTGCGCGCCACCGATCTCGAGCGCGGTCACCTCGCCGATGACCTCCCCGGCGGGGGTGCGCGCCGTCAGGCCGACGAGGTCCTCCTCGTACCAGCCCTCGTCGTCCGCCTCGTCCATCGCCTCCGGGTCGGCCAGGAGCAGGCGGGTGCCGCGCAGCGACTCCGCGCCGGTGCGGTCGGGGATCCCCTCGAAGCCCAGCAGCCAGATGCCCCGGTGGACCCGGCTCGTCGCCAGGGTCAGCTGGCGCGGGACGCCCGATCCGGCCTCCGCGCGGGTGTCGAAGACGACCCCGGGCACGAAACGGGACTCGGGGTCGTCCGTGTGCAGCTGGACCGTCACCTCACCGCGCAGGGCGTGGGGTTTGCCGATGCGGGCGACGACGTGACCCTCGGAAGCATCCATGCGGGCCAAGATACGTGCCCCGGCAGACCACGTGTGACACGACGAGGGGCCGCCATCCGTGATGGATGGCGGCCCCTCGTCTCCCGCGGGCGGCTCAGCGCTCGCGGTCGGTGTCGACGATGTCGATCCGGACGTTCTCACCACCGGAGAGCGCACCGAGGACGGTGCGCAGCGCCGAGGCGGTGCGGCCGGAGCGACCGATGACGCGGCCGAGGTCGTCGGGGTGCACGCGCACCTCGAGGATCTGCCCGCGACGCAGGTTCTTGCTCCGCACGACGACGTCGTCCTTGTGGTCGACGATGCCGATGACCAGGTGCTCGAGCGCCTCGTCGAGCATCTCAGGCCTCGGGGGTCTCGGCGGGGGACTCGGCGGGGGCGCTCGGGGCGTCGTCCTTGGCGGTCGGCTCGGAGGCGGCCTGCGCCTTGGCTGCCTCCCTGTCGGCCTTCTTCTTGGACGTGATCGCCTCGTGCTCGCTGGCCTCCTTGTCGGAGGAGGCGAGGGCGGCCTCGTAGAGCTCCTTCTTCGAGGTCCGCGGCTCCTTGGACCTCAGGGTGCCCTCGGCGCCGGGCTCGCCCTTGAACTTCTGCCAGTCACCGGTGACCTTGAGCAGTGCGGCGACGGCCTCGGTGGGCTGGGCGCCCTCGGAGAGCCAGTACTGCGCACGCTCGCTGTTGATGTCGATGACCGAGGGCTCCTCGGTGGGGTGGTACAGGCCGATCTCCTCGATCGCCCGGCCGTCCCGCTTGGCACGGGCGTCCATGACGACGACGCGGTAGAACGGGGCGCGGATCTTGCCCATGCGCTTGAGACGAATCTTGACGGCCACTGGCGTGGTCTCCTTCATGTCATGAGCACGGCCAGACCGTGCGCCTGTCGCACGGGGTACCGCTGCTCGGGGTGTAGGCATCCGGCGCGCGGACAGCGCGGACGGGTACAGCCCGGATTCTTCCACGACCGGTGGCGCCCGGCCAAAAGCAGCCGGTCAACGGCCACCCTCCCCATACCCGGAGTTCGCCCGTGCGTCACGCCGTGTTCTCACGCCCGGCCTTGGATTGCCGTGTCCCACGGGCACGCCGACCGGCGCGGCCGTCACCGACATCGCAGGAGAGAGCCGCATGACCACCGAGCAGTCCCCCTTCGTCCAGCGCCGTACCCTCATCCAGGGCGCCGCCTCCCTCGCCGCACTCGGCCCGCTGGGAGCACTCGGCGCCCGCACCGCCGGGGCCGCCCCGATGAGCCGCCGCCCCTTCGGCCCCGACTACGGCCCGCTCCACCCGGTGAAGGACCAGACCACCGGGCTCGAGCTCATCTCGCTCCCGAAGGGCTTCGAGTACCTCACCTACGGCTGGACCGGCTCGATGATGTCCGACGGCCTGCGCACCCCCGCCATGCACGACGGCATGGCCGCCTTCCGCGACGGCGACCTCGTCCGCCTGGTGCGCAACCACGAGAACGGCACGGGCCCCGCTTACGACAGCACGGCCTACGACGCCCGCGAGGGCGCCGGCGGCACGACGACGGTCGTCTTCGACCCGGACGCGGGACAGTTCCTCGAGTCCTACGCCTCCCTCTCGGGCACCGTGCGCAACTGCGCCGGCGGGCCGACCCCGTGGGGCACCTGGCTCTCCTGCGAGGAGACGACGCACATCTCTGCCGACGGCACCCGCCACGGTTACGTCTTCGAGGTGCCGCCCACGGGCAAGAGCAACGCCGAGCCGATCCGACAGATGGGTCGCTTCGTCCACGAGGCCACGTGCACCGACCCCTCGACCGGCATCACCTACCTCACCGAGGACGCGACCCCGTCGGGCCTCTACCGCTACGTCCCCAGGACGCCGGGGCGCCTCGCCGACGGTGGCGAGCTGCAGATGCTCGCCATCGGCAGCACGTCCCACCAGACCTACGGTGCCGGTACCGGCACGACCTACCGCAACCTGACGTGGGTGACGATCGACCAGCCCGACCCCGGAGCGGGCGAGACGAGCGTCGTGCAGCAGGGCATCGCGAAGGGGGGTGCCCAGTTCGCCCGCCTCGAGGGCGCGTGGTGGGGCAACGACCGCGCGTACATCGTGTCCACGAGCGGCGGCCCGGCCGGTCAGGGCCAGGTCTTCGAGTACGACCCGCGGACGGAGACGATGACCGTGCTCATCGCCTCGCCCGACGCCGCGACGCTGAACAACCCCGACAACATCTGCGTCTCCCCGCGCGGCGGCATCGTGCTGTGCGAGGACGGCAGCGGCAGCGAGTTCCTCCACGGCCTGACCGCCACGGGCGAGATCTTCCCCTTCGCCCAGAACACCGTCGTGCTGCCCGAGAGCGGCATCGCCGGCAGCACCGTCGCCGCCGGCACCTACACCGGGTCGGAGTGGTGCGGGTCGACCTTCGAGCCGAAGAACGGCAACTGGCTCTTCGCCAACGCGCAGAGCCCGGGCATCACGTTCGCGATCACGGGTCCGTGGCGCAAGGGCGCCCTCTGAGCCACGAGAGGACGAAGGGGGTGGGAGCCGTCGCTCCCGCCCCTTTCGTCATCGGTCAGCGGTTCTCCCACGCCCCCGGCAGCTCGAGCGCCTGCCGGACGCTCTGCGGCAGGTCCCCGGAGACCACGTCGGCCAGGGTCGTCTCGTCGAGGACCGAGCGCACGCTGGCGCGCACGGCCACCCACAGGGTGCGCAGGTTCGCCGCGGCCCCCTCGTAGCTCGTGGCCTGCGGCCGCTCGCCGCGCACCTCCGCCAGCGGACCGTCGACCGCGCGGATGACCTCACCGACGCAGATGTCCGCGGCGGGCCGGGCGAGCACGTAACCGCCCATGGCACCCATGCGACTGGTCACCAGCGAGGCCCGACGCAGGTCCCCGAGGATGGCCTCGAGGAACTTGCGGGGCAGGTCCTGCTCCTCGGCCAGCCGCTGGACGGAGACCGGCGCCCCGTCGCCTGCGTCGGCGAGCGTGAGCATCGCACGCACTGCGTAGTCGGCCCGGGCGGAGATGTGCATGCCCCCAGTATCCCCGCAGCCGCGGCGTCGTCGACGGCCACGGCCGGGGCCCGGGCCGGGACGGAAATGGTCAGCGCCCGGCGACCCGCCGGCCGCGCAGGATCACGTGCTCGGGCGTGCCGCAGGTGCGCACGTCCTCGCGGGGGTCCTCGGCCACGACGACGAGGTCGGCGTCCTCGCCCTCGGCGATCGCGGGTCGGCCCAGCCACTCGCGCGAGCGCCAGGTCCCGGCGGCAAGGGCCTCGGTCTGCGAGAAGCCGGCGCGGGTGAGCAGCTCCATCTCCTGTGCGACCAGGCCGTGGGGCAGCGAACCGCCGGCGTCGGTCCCCACGTAGACGTCGATGCCCGCGTCCCGGGCCGCGGCGATGGTCTCGAAGCGCCGCTCGTGCAGCTGGAGCATGTGGCGGTGGTAGTCGGGGAACTTCTCGGCCGCTGGGGCCGCGATCTGCGGGAAGGTCTCGATGTTGACCAGGGTGGGGACGATGGCGATGCCCTGCCGGGCGAAGGCGTCGATGGTCTCCGGCACCAGCCCGGTGGCGTGCTCGATGCAGTCCGTCCCCGCGGCGGCGAAGTCGGCGAGCGACTCCTCGCCGAAGCAGTGCGCGGTCACCCGCGCACCCTCCTCGTGGGCGGCGGCGATCGCCTCGGTGAGCACTTCTCGCGGCCAGCACGGGGTGAGGTCACCGGCTGCACGGTCGATCCAGTCGCCGACGAGCTTGACCCAGCCGTCCCCGGCACGCGCCTCGGCGCGCACCCGGGAGACGAGCTGCTCCGGCTCGATCTCGTGCGCGAAGTTGCGGATGTAGCGGCGCGTGCGCGCGATGTGCCGGCCGGCGCGGATGATCTTGGGCAGGTCGTCGCGCTCGTCGACCCACCGGGTGTCCGCGGGTGACCCGGCATCGCGGATCAGCAGCGTCCCGGCATCCCGGTCCGTGAGCGCCTGCTGCTCGCTGGTCGCGTCGTCCACCGCGCCGTGGGCATCGAGCCCGACGTGGCAGTGGGCGTCGACGAAGCCCGGCAGGACGAATCCCCGGACGGTCTCCACGTCGCCGCTCGTGGGCGGCGTGAAGGAGATCCTCCCGTCGACGACCCACAGCTCGGGGACGCTCTCGTGCTCGGAGACGAGCACCTCTCCCGTGACGTGCAGCACATCGGTCATGGCCCGAGGCTATCCTCCGAGGCGTGCTGGGTCAGCGCAGCGCGTCGGTGATTGGCGTGGACCCGTCGTGGAACTCGATGGTGCGCCGGACGGTGCCGTTGGACTCGAGCGTCTCGGCGATGACCCGGGCGACGTTCCCCCGGGAGACCTCACCGCTGCCCTCCGCCCGCGAGGCCACGTCGATGGTGCCGGTGGCCGGGCCGTCGGTGAGCGCGCTCGGGCCCAGGATGGTCCAGTCGAGGTCGGTGGTGCGCAGGTACTCGTCGGCTGCCGCCTTGGCCTCGGCGTAGGGGAAGAAGGGGTTGTCCGGCTCGACCCCGTGGTCGGGACCGGCCCCGCAGTAGCTGACCATGACGTAGCGCCGCACGCCCGCCCGGGCGGCGGCGTCCATCGAGCGGATCGCGGCGTCACGGTCGACCGCGTAGGTGCGGTCCGGGTTGCCGCCGCCGGCGCCGGCGGACCAGACGACGACGTCGTGGTCGGCCACGACCTCGGCGATGCCGTCCGCGTCGAGCTCCGCGACGTCGGCGAGCACCGGGGTGCCGCCGGCGGCCTCGACGTCACGGACGTGGTCACGGTTGCGGATCACGGAGGTCACCGTGTGGTCCTCCTCGGAGAGGAGGGGCGTGAGCTCGAGGGCGACCTTTCCGTGGCCACCGATGATGGCGATGCGCGACATGACGTCTCCTTCTGCTCGGGAGTGCCCAAGGACGGGCACCCCCTCCACCCCATCACACGTCTGCTCAGCCGCGCTCGCCGGTGATCAGCGCGCGCAGGGCCGCCGTGGTCACCTCCGGCTGCTCGGAGTGGACCCAGTGGCCGGCCTCCTTGACCGTCACCTGGCGCACCCGGGGGAAGAGCCGCCGCATCTCGGCGTCGTTCTCCTGCGAGACGTACGGGGAGTTCGCGCCGGAGAGCCACAGCACCGGCCCGTCGAAGGGGGGAAGCTCGGCGATGCGCTCCTCCGGCCACCCGCCGATGGCGGCGATGTCGCGCTCGAGCAGCGCCAGGTTGGGCAGCCAGCGCCACCCGTCGCCGTCACGCCGGAGGTTCTGCAGGAGGAATCCGCGGATCGCCGGGTCGGGGGCCGCCTCCCGCATCGCCTCGTCGGCGTCCGCGCGGCTGCTCACCGCGTCGAGGTCCACCCCGCGCATCCCGGCGAGGAAGGTCTCGAACTGGGTGAACGAGGCGGTGGGCGCCGGCGAGATGTCCACGACCGCGAGCCGCTCGACGAGCTCCGGCTCGGTCAGCGCCAGCACCATGGCGGTCTTGCCGCCCATCGAGTGCCCGACGACCGTCCAGGGCTCCTCGGGATCGATGGCCCGCAGGGTGTCGGCGAGCACCGCGGCCGCGTCGAAGTAGTCGATGCGCTCCGACCACGGGGAGTGCCCGTGGTCGGGCATGTCGACCAGGGTGGGTCGACTGATGTCGGCGAGACCCTTGGCGATCTGGTTCCAGTTGCGCCCCTGGCCCAGCAGTCCGTGGCAGAAGGCGACCCGGGGCCCCGACTCCCCCGAGCTGACCGTGTGCAGCGCCGGCTCGCCCACTACCGACCCAGGAACTTCTCGAAGCCCTTGGGCAGCTGGCTCGGGTCGAGGTCGGCGGGCCCGGGCTGGTCGGAGCCCTCCCCCGCGGCCGCACCACCGAAGGCCGAGCCGGGAGCGCTGGTGCGCCCGGCTGCCTTCTCGGCCGCCTCCCGCTCCTGCTGGGCACGCTTGGCCGGGTTGCCCGACTTGCCCTTCTTGCGCTGCTGCTGCTTGCCCTTCTTGCGGTTGGCGGCACCGCCACCGCCCCCGGGAGCACCGGGCATCCCCGGGATGCCGCCGCCACGGGCCATCTGCTTCATCATCTTCTGCGCCTGGCCGAAGCGTTCGAGAAGCTGGTTGACCTCCGAGACGCTGACGCCGGAGCCCTTGGCGATGCGCGAGCGGCGCGACCCGTTGATCTGCTTGGGGTGGGTGCGCTCGAACTGCGTCATCGAGCGCACCATCGCCTCGATGCGGTCGAACTCCCGCTCGTCGAGGTTGTCCAGCTGCGCGGACATCTGGCCCATGCCCGGCATCATCTTGAGCATCGACTTCAGCGAGCCCATCTTCTTGATGGCCGACATCTGCTGGAGGAAGTCGTCGAAGGTGAAGTCCTCCTCGGCGAGGAACTTGCGCTGCATCTCCTCGGCCTGGCCGCGCTCGAAGGCACGCTCGGCCTGCTCGATGAGGGTGAGGACGTCACCCATGTCGAGGATGCGGCTGGCCATCCGGTCGGGGTGGAAGACCTCGATGTCGCGGGTCTGCTCCCCCACGGAGGCGAACATGATCGGTCGGCCGGTGGTCCCGGCGACGGACAGCGCGGCACCACCGCGGGCGTCGCCGTCGAGCTTCGACAGGACGACACCGGTGAAGTCGACGCCCTCGGCGAAGGCCTGGGCCGTCTCGACCGCCGCCTGGCCGATCATCGCGTCGATGACGAAGAGGACCTCGTCGGGGCGGACCGCCTCGCGGATGTCGGCCGCCTGCTGCATCAGCGCCTCGTCGACCGCCAGCCGCCCGGCGGTGTCGACGATGACCACGTCGTGGTGCTGCGCCTCGGCGTGCGCGACCCCGGCGCGGCCGACGGCGACCGGGTCACCGAAGGACCGGGTGCCCTCCCCGGAGTCGAGGACAGCGTCGTGCCCGCCCAGGTTGCCGCGCTCGGGCGCGAAGACGGGGACCCCGGCCCGCTCACCGGTCACCTCGAGCTGGGTGACGGCATTGGGGCGCTGCAGGTCGGCCGCGACGAGGATGGGCGTGTGGCCCTGCTCCTTGAGCCAGGCACCGAGCTTGCCGGCGAAGGTCGTCTTGCCGGAGCCCTGCAGGCCGGCGAGCATGATCACCGTCGGCGGTCGCTTGGCGAACTCGATCGAGCGGGTGTTGCCACCGAGGATCGTCACGAGCTCCTCGTTGACGATCTTGATGACCTGCTGCGCCGGGTTGAGCGCCCCGCTGACCTCGGCCCCGGTGGCCCGCTCGCGCACCGCGCGGGTGAAGTCCTTGACCACGGGCAGCGCCACATCGGCGTCGATCAGGGCCATCCGGATGTCCCGGACGGTCTTGTTGACATCGGACTCGGACAGCCGCCCCTTGCCGCGAAGGTTCTTGAACGTCGCGGTCAGGCGGTCGGACAGGCTGGTGAACACCCGACCTAGGCTATCTTCCCGCGCGACCCCCTTCGTCCCCTACCCGTCGCAGGCACCGAGGATCGCCGAGATCGCTCGCGCGACGGCGGCAGGAGGCAGGGGCGCCCCCTCCGGGTCCGTCAGGCAGAACGTGTCCAGGGTCTGGTCCGCGACGGTGGCGATGTGCGCCGAGCGCACGACGACGTCGGTCGAGCCCAGCGCGCACCCGATGTCATGGAGGAGCCCGGGGCGGTCCCCCGCCCGCACCTCGATCAGCGTCGCTGCCTGCGTGCCCGGCACGACGAAGGCCCGCGCCCCCGGCGTCGACGGGCCCGGCGCCCCGCTCTCCCCCGTGCCGGGCCGCCGGGCACGCTTCAGCCCGGCCAGCACGGACCGGTCCCCCGCCGCGAGACGGTGCAGCCCCGCGGCGATGCGTCCTGCGTCCGGGGCGTCCGGGCCGGGTGACTCCACGACCCATTCGTCCACCGCGTGGTCGTCGAGGGTGACCAGCTTGGCGCGGCGCACCCGGAGTCCCTGCGCGGCGAGCAGCCCGGCGGTGTCGGCGAACAGGCCTCGGCGGTCCCGGGCCTGGACGGTCACGGCCCAGCCGCAGCCAGCGTCCTCCACCCGCACGTGCGTCCGCCCCTCGCTCACGGCACGGCGCCCCTCGTCGTCGGCGACGGGGTCGGCCACCACCGGCAGCGCGGCGCTGGGGACCCGGCCGGTCAGCCGGGCGCGGACCTGCCCGGTGAGGGTGTCCACGAGGGTGGCCCGCCAGTCGGTCCACGCGGCGGGCCCTGCTGCGCGGGCATCCGCGATGGTCAGCGCGCGCAACAGCTCGAAGGTCTCGATCTCACCGCCGACGAGGTCGCAGACCGCGCCCGCCGTCGCCGGGTCGGCCAGGTCGCGGCGGGTGGCGAGCTGCACGAGCGTGAGGTGCTCGCGCACGAGGAGCACGACCAGCTCACGCTCGGCAGGGGGCAGGCCCCACCTGCGCAGGACCATGTCGGCCAGCCCGGCACCGGTCCCGGAGTGGTCACGGGACCCGGCGACCTTGCCGATGTCGTGCAGCAGCGCGGCCAGCAGCAACAGGTCGGGCCGGGCGACGTCCCGGGAGAGCGCGCAGGCCTGCTCGACCGTCTGCAGCAGGTGCCGATCGACCGTGTGCCGGTGCACGGGGTTGTGCTGGGGCCGGCAGCGCACCCCGGCCCACTCGGGCAGCCACAGCTCGACGATCCCCACCTGGTCCAGCGCCTCCCACACCGGGGTCAGACCGCTCCCGGTCGAGAGCAGGTCGGTGAGGAGTGCGAGCACGTCGGCCGGCCACGGGGTCGGCAGGCGCGGCGCCCGCGAGAGGTTGGCGACCGTCGCCGGGGCCAGGGCGAGCCGGTGGCGGGCGGCGACGGCTGCGGCGCGAAGGGGGAGGGTCGCCTCGGTCCGGGCGCGCCGGGGGTCCCCGAGGACCACCTCGCCGTCGTGGGCGTGCAGGCCGTGACCGAGCGGGGCCAGCCGGGGCCGCCGTGGCCCCACGCGCAGGGTGCGGGCCCGCTGGCTCTGCTCCGCCCGGCGCATCGTCGCCTCCAGTGCCCAGGCGATGGTCCGCGCGGCCGTGGCGACGCGGACGAGCATGTCGTCGGGGTCGGTGAGGCCGAGGAGGGCGGTGACGGCGTCGTGCTCCTCGGCGACCAACCGGTCCCGACCACGACCGGTGACGACGTGCAGCGCGTCCCGCACGTCCAGCAGCTGCGCCAAGGCGGGCTCGACGCGACCGTGCGGCTGGTCGGCCAGCCAGGCGCGGGTCAGCGCCCCCAGGACCGTGACGTCCCGCAGTCCCCCGACCGCCTCCTTCAGGTCGGGTTGCACCTGCTGGGCCAGCTCACCGTGCCGGCGGTGCCGCTCGCGCACGGCCTCGGCGAAGGCCGGCAGCCGCGTGCGCGCCCCGGCGCGCCAGTCGCGTCCGACGCCGGCGCGGACCGCCTCCACCAGACCGGGGTCGCCGGCGACCGGGGACAGGTCGAGCAGGCCGGTGGCGGCCGACAGGTCCGCTCCGGCCACCGACCGGCACTGGGCGACCGAGCGCACCGAGTGGTCCAAGGAGAGCCCCGAGTCCCACACGGGGTACCAGAGCCGCTCCGCGGCCGCACCCAGCTCGGCGGCGGGGATGCTGCGGCCGTCGTGGAGGAGGATGAGGTCGAGGTCGCTCAGCGGACCCGACCACCCCCGGGCCAGGGAGCCGACGGCGGCCAGCGCCACTCCCTCACGCTCCCCCACCGCATCGGCGTACAAACCGGTGAGCCAGTCACGGGTCACGCCGGCGATCGCGGCCCGACGTGCCGGGCCGGCACCCGGGGTGGCGAAGTCCCGGGTACCGGCCAGATCGAGTCGCGCGGCCCTGATCCCCACGCCGTCGCTCCTCATCGGCGACGGAGGCTCATAGTGCCTCCTCCCCCCTCTGCCCCGTGCGCACGCGGACGACCTCGTCGACGGGGCTCACCCACACCTTGCCGTCGCCGATGCGTCCGGTGTGGGCCGCGGTGACGATCGCGTCGACGACGGGGCCGGCGTCGACGTCCTCGACGAGCACCTCCACGCGGATCTTCGGCACGAAGTCGACGACGTACTCGGCGCCGCGGTAGACCTCGCTGTGACCGCGCTGGCGACCGAATCCGCTCGCCTCGCTGACGGTCATGCCCGTGATCCCGAAGGTCTCCAGTGCCTCCTTCACGTCATCGATGCGGTGCGGCTTGAGGATTGCCGTGATGAGCTTCATGAGCGGACCTCCGAGGTGCTCTCGGCCGGGGCGGCCGGGGTGGGAATCGGGCTGAAGGGCCCCTGGAACGCGGTCGAGCGCGGAGCACCCAGCCCCCCGAAGTCGTAGCCGGACTCTGCGTGCGCCGAGGAGTCGATGCCACTGGACTCCTCGTCCTCGCTGACCCTCCACCCCATCGTGTACTTCAGGGCCAGGGCGATGATGGTGGTGACGACGACGGAGATGGCCACCGCGACGAGGGCGATGATGATCTGGACGGCGAGCTGGGAGAGGCCGCCGCCGTAGAAGAGGCCGGTCTCCGTGCCGAGGAGTCCGATGGCGACGGTGCCCCAGAGGCCGGCGACGAGGTGGACGCCGACGACGTCGAGGCTGTCATCGAGACCGAGTCGGAACTTCAGGCCGACGGCCACCGCGCAGAGGCCTCCGGCCACGGCGCCGAGGGCGATCGAACCGACCGGGGAGACAGACCCGGCGGCCGGGGTGATCGCGACCAGACCGGCGACGACGCCCGAGGCCGCGCCGAGCGAGGTCGCGTGCCCGTCCCGGACGCGCTCGACGAGCAACCACCCGAGGATCGCCGCGCACGTGGCGGTCGTGGTGTTGACCCAGGCCAGACCGGCGACACCGTCCGCGCCGTACGCGGACCCCGCGTTGAAGCCGAACCACCCGAACCACAGCAGGGCCGCCCCGAGCATGACGAGCGGGAGGTTGTGCGGGCGCATCGCGACGGTGCCGAACCCCTGTCGCCGTCCCACGACGATCGCCAGGACCAGCGCCGCGGCACCGGCGTTGATGTGCACGACGGTGCCGCCGGCGAAGTCGATCGGCTCGGCGATGGAGGCGAAGGGGCCCTCACCGCTGAGCAGCCCGCCGCCCCACACCATGTGGGCCATCGGGAAGTAGGCCAGCGTCACCCACGCCGCGGCGAAGACGAGCCAGGTACCGAAGCGCGCGCGGTCGGCGATGGCACCGCTGATCAGCGCCACGGTGATGATCGCGAAGGTCGCCTGGAAGCCCACGTCCACCACGACCGGCAGGCCGCCGTCGAGGACGAACTCGCCCGTGGCGTCGGTGATCGTTCCGTCGAGACCGAAGTGGGTGAAGGGGTTGGCGAACAGCCCGGCGACGGAGGCGCTGCCGTAGGACATCGACCACCCCCACAGGACGTAGACGACGCCCACGACGGCCATGGCGCCGTACGACATCATCATCATGTTCAGCACGGACGTCCGGCGGACCATGCCGCCGTAGAACAGGGCGAGGCCCGGCGTCATCAGCAGCACGAGCGATGCGCTGACGAGCATCCAGGCGGTGAGGCCGGTGTCGAGTGTCGTTTCCATACCGGCAGCATCCGACGGTGTGGTTGCGCTCCCGGTTCGCCGGCGTTACGGCGATGTTTCGTGGGCGCCCGCTGTGTGAACTTCGGGAGTCAGCCGCGGCGAAGGGAGGTGTGGTGGCCCGACTCAAGGCCCGAGGAACGAGGGCCAAGGGCCGCCGCATCTCCCCTTCGTCGGGGCGTCACCACACCTCGCTCACGGCGGTCGCGTCAGCCGACGATCGCGTCGACGAAGGCCTCCGGGACGAAGGGCGCCAGGTCGTCCCGGCCCTCTCCGAGCCCGACCAGCTTGACCGGCACGCCGAGGGTGCGCTGGACCGCGACGACGATGCCGCCCTTCGCGGTGCCGTCGAGCTTGGTCAGCACGACGCCGGTGATGTTGACCGCCTCGGCGAAGACCTTCGCCTGGGCCAGGCCGTTCTGACCGGTCGTCGCGTCGAGGACGAGGAGCACCTCGTCGATCGGGTTCTGCTTCTCGATGACGCGCTTGACCTTGGCCAGCTCGTCCATGAGCCCGACCTTGTTGTGCAGGCGACCCGCGGTGTCGATGATCACCACGTCGGACTCCATCTCGTGGCCCGCCCGGACCGCGTCGAAGGCCACGGACGCCGGGTCGGCCCCGTCGCGGTCGCTGCGGATGGTCGGCACACCGACGCGCGCGCCCCAGGTCTCGAGCTGGTCCGCCGCGGCGGCACGGAAGGTGTCGGCCGCGCCGAGCACGACGTCGCGGTCGTTGGCGACGAGGACGCGGGCGAGCTTGCCCACGGTCGTCGTCTTGCCGGTGCCGTTGACACCGACGACGAGGATGCACGCCGGTCGGCCGTCGACGCGGCTGGCCGCGAGACCACGGTCCATGCTCGGATCCACCAGGCGCAGCAGGTCGTGGTAGAGCCAGTCCTTGGCGACCTCGGGGTCGGTGGTGCCGTCCACGGACACGCGCTCGCGCAGGGAGTCGACGAGCTCGGTGGTCGGCTCCATGCCCAGGTCGGCTGCCAGGAGGGTGTCCTCGACGTCCTCCCAGTCCTCCTCGGACAACGAGCCCTGGGAGAGGAGCGCGAGCAGACCCTTGCCGATCGCGCCGTTGGAGCGCGCCAGGCGGGAGCGCAGCGAGCGCATCCGGTCCCGTGTCGGGGCCGGGGTGTCCAGCTCCGGCTCGGGTACAGCCTCGGGTGCGGCCTCGGGCAGGACCTCCGGCTCGCTCGTCGGCTCCGCGGGCGGGGCGGTGGCGGCGGTGCGGGCGCGCTCGTCGGCGTCGGGCCGGACGGGGGTGAAGTCCTCGTCGGTGGTCTCCCGGGCGGCCGGCTCCTCCACCGGGGCCTCGGTCGGGGCCGCTGCAGGCTCCTCGTCAACCGGTTCCTGCGTGGGGGTCGTCGGCTCGGCCGGCTTCTCGGCGGGCGCCTCGGGAGCCGGGGGCTGGTCCCCCTTCGCCTCCTCGGGTGGCGCCTGCGGCTTGGCGTGGTCGCTCGGCCGGTCGAGGACGATCGTGCCGCTGCGGTGGTCGGTGGTGCCCTTCGGCCGCTCCGGCGGGCGGTGCTCCGGGGGGAGCTCCTTGGACTTCCCGCCCCGGCCGCGCAGCAGCCCGACGGCCATCCCCCCGAGGAGGAGCAGCAGCCCGAGGGCCACGAGGATGTACTCGGTCAGCGTGTCGATACCCATCACGGGCACCATCTTCGCAGGGTCTGCGAGTGCCTCGGTCAGGCCATCAGGTGTGGCACCGGTGCGTCGGCCGCGGGGTCGTCCACGAGCGCCGTCGCCCAGGCCACGAGACCGCTCACGTCGATGCCGTGGGGCGGGTCGGCGGCGAAGGGGGCGATCGCCTCGCCCCCGCGAGCGGTCACCGTGCGCGCTCCGCGCAGGTTGCCCCGGCGCTGGTGGGTCAGCCCGACGGCGAGCTGGGCCAGGCCCTGCCACAGGGCGCGCTCGGGCGCCTCCCGGGGCAGGGTCTTCCACTGCTCCTCGAGGACCTCGTGGGCGTGGAAGGGCATCTCCTGGTCGAGGTAGTCCTGGGCCCGGGCCAGCGCCTCGCGCGGGGTGCGCTCACCCTCCTCGACGCGCTCGACCCCGGTGCTGCCGTGCGGCAGCGGACGGCCGAGCCCGTCGCGCGGCCGGGCGTTCTCCGCCCGGCCGGCGGCATTGCGGTCGCGGGAGGGCACGGCGTCAGAAGAGGCTGACGCGCTCTGCCGGGTCGAGCCACATCCCGTCACCCTCGCGGGTGCCGAAGGCCTCGTGGAAGGCGTCGATGTTGCGCACGGCGTTGCCGCGCACGTCCTGGGGACTGTGCGGGTCGATCGACAGCAGCCGGATCGCCTCCTCGGTCCGGGCGTCACCACACCAGACCCGGGCCCAGTTGTGGAAGAACCGCTGGTCCCCGGTCAGCCCGGAGTCGTCGGTCTGCGAGGCCCGCTCGCCCACGGCGATCCGGTAGGCGGCGTGGCCGATGGCCAGACCACCGATGTCGCCGATGTTCTCCCCGACCGTCAGGGCGCCGTTGATGGTGTGGCCCGGCGCGTGGCGCGTCTCGTAGGCGTCGAACTGCTCGATGAGGGCATCGCGCCGCTCCTCGAAGGCCTCGCGGTCGGACTCGGTCCACCAGTCGCGCAGGTTGCCCTGCCCGTCGAAGGTCGAGCCGGCGTCGTCGAAGCCGTGCCCGATCTCGTGGCCGATGACCGCACCGATGCCGCCGTAGTTGTCCGCGTCGTCGCCCTCGGCGTCGAAGAAGGGCGGCTGGAGGATGGCGGCGGGGAAGACGATCTCGTTCAGACCGGGGTTGTAGTAGGCGTTGACGGTCTGCGGGGTGAGGAACCACTCGTCCCGGTCGACCGGCCCACCGAGCTTGGCCAGGGCGCGGTCGACCTCGAAGGCGGCGACCCGGCGCACGTTGCCGACGAGGTCGCCCTCGACGATCTCGAGGGCGGAGTAGTCGCGCCACCGGACGGGGTGGCCGATCTTCGGGGTGAAGGCCTCGAGCTTGCGCAGGGCCTCCTGCTTGGTCTCCTCCCCCATCCACGTCGACGTGGCGAAGGAGCGGCGGAAGGCCTCGACGAGGTTGTCGACGAGCGCGACCATCCGCTCACGGGCGGCCGGCGGGAAGTGCCGCTCGACGTAGAGCTTGCCGACAGCCTCGCCGAGGGAGGCGTCGACGAGCGAGACGCCGCGCTTCCAGCGGGCCCGCTGCTCGGGGATGCCGGAGAGGGTGCGGCCGACGAAGTCGAACTCCTCCTCCACGATGCGGCTGTCGAGGTAGGCGGCCAGCGACTGCACGATGCGCAGGCGCAGCCAGTCGCGCCACGTCGCCAGGTCGACCGAGGCGAGCAAGGAGGACAACCCGCGCAGGTAGTCGGGCTGACGCACGACGACCTCGGCGAAGGGGGTGGCCGCCCCGAGCGCCGCGGCCCACCCGGCCCAGTCGACCTGGGGGGTGAGGCCGGCGAGCTCGTCGGCGGTCATGAGGGTGTAGGTGCGGATCGGGTCACGGTTGGCGACCCGGTCCCAGTGATCCTCGGCCAGCCGGGTCTCCAGGTCGACGACCCGCTCGGCGGCGTCCGTCGCGGCGGCCTCGTCCATGTCGCTCGCCAGGGCGAGCAGTCGCGCGACGTGCCCGCGGTAGGCGGTGACCGTCGCCTCGTGCTGGGACTCGCGGTAGTACGACTCGTCGGGCAGCCCGAGGCCGCCCTGCTCCAGGTAGACGACGTAGCGGGAGGAGTCCCTGTCGTCGGTGTTGACGAAGGGCTGGACGAAACCGCTGACGCCGTCCCGGGCCAGCCGACCGGTGAGCGTGACGAGATCGGCCACGGAGGCGACCTCGTCCACGGCGGCGAGCAGCTCGGCCAACGGGCGGGCGCCGAGCTCGTCGGCGCGCTCCTCGTCGAGGAAGGACCGGTAGAGGGCCCCGACCTTGCCCGCGATCGAGTCGCTCGGGCTGTCGGGGTCGGCACCGACCTCCTCGATGAGGGCTCGCACATCGTCCTCGGCGCGCTCGCGCAGGACGTCGAAGACGCCGTAGCGTCCACGGTCCGCGGGGATCTCGACGGTCTTCAGCCAGTGGTTGTTGACGTGGCCGAAGAGGTCGTCCTGCGGACGCACCCCCGGGTCCACGGGGCCGCGGAAACCCACGGGTGCGGTGGCGGCGTGGGTGTCGGTCATGAGGCCTTTCGGTTGCTCGGCGGGGTCGACCGTCGCGTCGGGGTGGCCTGGGCGACGGCCTCGGAGGCGCGGGTGGAGGCGTTGTCCGTCCGCTCGCGGACCTTGACCACCACGCGCTCCCCGCGGGCGGTCAGGATCTCGCGCCCGTCGCGACGGGCGGGGATCGCGACGAGGGCCATCACCACGGCGGAGAGGACGAGGCAGATCAGCAGCCCCACGATTACGGCGGTCATAGGGCAATAGTCTCCTCCCGGCCGCCGCCACTCAACTCGACAGGCCGCTGGGACGCGGCCGTGACCTCAGGCGGGTTGCTGCTCGCCCTCGGGCGCGACGTCCCGCAGCCGCTGGCTGACGACGGTGGTGATGCCGTCGCCGCGCATCGAGACGCCGTAGAGCGCGTCGGCCACCTCCATCGTCTTCTTCTGGTGGGTGATGACGATCAGCTGACTGGAGTCGCGCAGCTCCTCGAAGAGCATGATCAGTCGGCCGAGGTTGGTGTCGTCGAGGGCGGCCTCGACCTCGTCCATGATGTAGAAGGGCGAGGGCCGGGCCTTGAAGATGGCCACGAGCAGCGCGACGGCGACGAGCGAGCGCTCGCCGCCGGAGAGCAGCGACAACCGCTTGACCTTCTTGCCGGGCGGGCGGGCCTCGACCTCGATGCCCGTGGTGAGCATGTTGCCGGGGTCGGTGAGGACGAGCTTGCCCTCTCCCCCCGGGAAGAGCCGGGAGAAGACGCCCCGGAACTGCTCGGCCGTGTCGGCGAAGGCCTCGGCGAAGACCTGCTCCACCCGCTCGTCGATCTCGGAGACGATGTCGAGCAGGTCCTGCTTGGAGCGGCGCAGGTCCTCCAGCTGCGTGGTGAGGAAGGTGTGCCGCTCCTCGAGCGCCGCGAACTCCTCCAGCGCGAGCGGGTTGACCTTGCCCAGCGACTTCAGTCCCCGCTCGGCCGCGCGCAGGCGCTTCTCCTGGACGGCGCGCTCGTAGGGCTGCGGTGGCGGGAAATCCGCGGACTCGGGGTCCTCGTCGGGTCCCGGCACGTGCGGCACGAGCTGGTGCGGGCCGAACTCCTCCATGAGGACGTCCGGGTCGACACCCAGCTCCTCGACGGCCCGCGTCTGCAGCTGCTCGATCCTGGCGACCTGCTGTGCCCGGGCGACCTCGTCACGGTGCACCTCGTCGGTCAGCTCGCGCAGCGCGTCCTGCTGCTCGGTCAGCTCCGTGCGCAGACCCCGCAGGGCCTCGTCGCGCTCGGCACGCGCCGACTCGCCCGCGTCGCGCTCTCGGCCGGCCGTCTCGGCCGCGGCGGCGATGCGTCCGGCGGACCAGCGCGCGGCGGTCTCGACGGCAGCGGCGACCTCGGCCTCCCGGCGGCGCCGCTCCCTTCGCTCCCGAAGTCGCTCCCGGGCGGCGATCTCGTTGCGCGCCGCCCCCTCGAGCGACTCGGCGCGGCCGTGCAGCGAGCGGGCCCGCTCCTCCTTGGTGCGCAGGGCGAGCCGCACCTCGGTCTCGGCGGTGCGGGCCGAGGCCGCCTCGAGCTCGAGGCGGTCGCGGTCGTCCGTGGCGTCGTCGCCCTCGTCCTCGGCGGGCTCCGCGGAGGCGTCCTCGAGGCGCTGCTCGAGCTCGGCCAGCTCGGCCCGGTCGGACTCGAGCGCGTCCGTCGCCTGCGCGATGGAGGACTGGGTGCGCTCCGCCTCGGCCCGGGCGGTGCGGGCGGTCGTCCCCAGCGCCCCGAGCTGCTCGGCGACGGCGGCCATCCGCGCGTCCGACTCGTGGAGCGCCTCCATCGCGGCATCGCGCGCCTCGGCGCGCTCGGCGAGGGTCTCCCTGGCCCGTGTCAGGGCGAAGGTCGACTCCTCGCTGCGGCGGGTGGCGTCCTCGAGCACGGCGCGGGTCTCGTCGACGGCGGCCTGCAGCTCGAGCAGGCTCGGGGCGGCGCTGGACCCGCCGCGGACGAAGCCGGGGCCGTAGACGTCGCCGTCCCCGGTGACGACCGTGAGGTCGCCGGTCTCCGAGAGCAGCGCGAGGGCGTCCGGGGTGTCCGGGACGATGGCCACCCGCTCGAGGACCTGCTCGACGGCGGGTCGCACCTCGGTGGGCGCGGTGACCACGTCGAGCGCCCAGACCGCGTGCGAAGGGAGGGACGGCCACCCGTCGCGACCGCGCGGGCGGGCGGTGGCGCCGACGACGAGGTGCGCGCGGCCGGAGTCCTCGGAGCGCAGCCGCTCGACGGCGCGGGCGGCGGCGTCGACGCTGCCGACGGCCAGGGCGTTGCCGGCCTGGTCGAGGGCCGCGGCGACGGCGGCCTCGTGGCCACCGCTGACCGCGACGAGCTCGGCGACGGAGCCGAGGATCTCGTGCTCGTCGGCGGAGGCCTCCTTCAGCGCCTCGACGCCGTCCTTGCGGCGCAGGCTGAGCTCGAGGGCCTCCAGCCGGGCCTGGGCCGACTGGCGGTCGCGCTCGGCGGTGCGTCCCGCCTCGGTGATCTTCTCGACCTGCGCGGCGGCCTCGTCGAGGGCTCCGGCGGCCTTCTCGTAGGCGTCGTCGAGTCCCTCCTCGCTGCCCTCCTCGTCGGCGATCGTGCTCTCGAGCCGGGTGAACTCGCGCTCGGCCTCGTCGGCTCGGGCCAGTGCGGTGGACACGCTCTCCCGGAGCCGGCCGACCTCGGCCTCGGCTGCCTCGATCCGGGAGCGACGGGCGCCCACCTGCCCCGCGAGGCGGGCCAGGCCCTCCCGCCGGTCCGCGGCGCGCTGCGCGAGGGCGGTGATGCGCCGCTGCTCCTCGGCGAAGGCCTTCTCCGCGGCCTCCCGGGCGGCGACGGTCTCGGCGAGCTGGTCGGTGGCCTCCGCGATCTCGGCGCGCAGGGCGTCCTCGTCCTCGCGGGCCCGGGCGGCCTGCGCCCGGAGCGCCTCGGGGTCGCGGCCACTCGTGGTCTCGACCTCCTCGTCCTGCCCGAGCAGGCGGACCCGCTCGGCAGCCAGCTCCGCGGTCGCGGTGAGCTTGTCGGTGAGGGAGGCCAGGCGCACGGCCCGGTCCCGGGCGGCGGCGAGCTGCGCGGTGGCGGCGGCCCCGGCCTCCTCGTGGGCGGTGATCCGGTCGCGGACCGCGGCGACGGCCTCCTCGAGGGTCTTGCGACGGGCGAGCATGGCCTCCTCGTCGGCGACCTCCTGCTCGAGGGCGGAGGTCATCCGCACGAGGTCGTCGGCCAGGAGACGGTGGCGCGCGTCGCGGGCGTCGGCCTGGATGACGGCGGCCTTGCGCGCGGTCTCCGCCTGGCGGCCGAGGGGGCCGAGCTGGCGGCGGATCTCGGAGGTGAGGTCGGCGACCCGGGAGAGGTTGGCCTCCATCCCGTCGAGCTTGCGCAGCGCCTTCTCCTTGCGCTTGCGGTGCTTGAGGACGCCTGCGGCCTCCTCGATGAAGCCGCGGCGGTCCTCGGCCGTCGCCCGCAGGACGGCGTCGAGCTGGCCCTGCCCGACGATGACGTGCATCTCCCGCCCGATGCCGGAGTCGGAGAGCAGCTCCTGGATGTCGAGCAGTCGGCAGGAGGTGCCGTTGATGGCGTACTCCGACCCGCCGTTGCGGAACATCGTGCGGCTGATCGTCACCTCGGAGTAGTCGATCGGCAGCGCCCCGTCGGTGTTGTCGATCGTCATCGTCACCTCGGCGCGGCCGAGTGCCGCGCGACCGGTGGTGCCGGCGAAGATGACGTCCTCCATCTTGCCGCCGCGCAGGGACTTCGCCCCCTGCTCCCCCATCACCCACGCGAGCGCGTCGACGACGTTGGACTTGCCCGAGCCGTTGGGGCCGACGATGCACGTGATGCCCGGCTCGAGGCGCAGGTGCGTCGACGAGGCGAACGACTTGAAGCCCTTGAGGGTGAGGCTCTTGACGTACACGAGCGGGACTCCTCGGGCAGACGGGGGACGACGATCCCGGTCACTCTACTTCCCGAGCGTCGACTCGAGCCCTTGCGTCAGCCCGCCCCCGGTCGCGGAACGGGCCCGGGTCAGCCGGCGGTGAGGATGACGGGGTCGCCGTCGGTGATGGCGATCGTGTGCTCGCTGTGGGCGCCGCGCGAGCCGTCCTTGCTGCGCAGGGTCCAGCCGTCGGGGTCGGTCCGGATCTCGTCGGTGCCGGCCATGAACCACGGCTCGATCGCGATGACGAGGCCCGGTCGGAGGGGCATCCCGCGACCCGGACGGCCGGCGTTGGGCACGTGCGGGTCGCCGTGCATCGTGCGGCCGACGCCGTGCCCGCCGAACTGGGTGTTGACGGTGTAGCCCTCGCCGCGGGCGACCTCGGAGATCGCCGCGCCCAGGTCCCCGAGCTTCCTGCCGGGGCGGGCGATGTCGATGGCCGCCGCCAGGGCGCGCTCCGTGGTGTCGATGAGACGCAGGTCCTGCGGGTCGGGCGTGCCGATGACGAAGGAGCGCGCGGCGTCGCCGACCCAGCCGTCGACCTCGACGGCGAAGTCGACGGACAGCAGGTCCCCGTCGCGCAGGCGGTAGTCGTGCGGCAGGCCGTGCAGCACCGCGTCGTTGACCGAGGTGCACAGCACCTTGCCGAAGGGCATCGCCCCGAAGGAGGGGTGGTAGTCGATGTAGCAGGACACCCCACCGGCGCGACGGATCATGTCGTGGGCGAGCGCATCGAGCTCGAGGAGGTTCGTCCCCACCTCCGCGGCCTCGACGAGCGCGTCGAGCACGGAGCGCACGAGCCGACCCGCGGGCCGCATCGCCTCGATCTCCTCGGGGGTCTTCAGCTCGATCATGACTCGGTCCCCGTGGTCTCGCCGGCGATCCGCTCGTGGTGGTGGATGACCTCGGCGATGACGAAGTTGAGGAACTTCTCCGCGAAGACCGGGTCGAGGCCGGACTCGTCGGCGAGGTCCCTCAGCCGGGTGATCTGGCGCTCCTCACGTGCCGGGTCCGCCGGAGGCATCCGAATGCGGGCCTTGAGCTCACCGACGCTCTGGGTAGCCTTGAACCGCTCGGCGAGCAGGTGGATCAGCGCGGCGTCGATGTTGTCGATGGACTGCCGCAGCTGCAGCAGATCGGGATGCGTCTCACTCACCCGGCCAAGGCTAAGCCACGCTCACGCAGAGAACTCGCCCGGCCGGGGGCCCTCACTTCTCCACGAAGCCGAGGATGTCGCCCCGAGCATCCTGGTCGACCCGGCCGACGGCGGTGACCCGCCCCGGCCGCGCCGTCCCGGAGGGCTCCTCGCGCAGCAGCGCGTCGAGCCGGTCGAGCTCCTCGGGCGTCCCCTCGGCGACGACCTCGACGCGGCCGTCGTCCATGTTGCGGGCATGGCCGACGAGCCCGATCTCGAGCGCACGCGCCCGGGTCCACCACCGGAAGCCGACTCCTTGCACGCGACCGCGGACGAACCACGTGGAGCGAACGGTCCCTGTCTGCTCGGAACTCATGGGGCGAAACTACCGCTCTGACCGGTGCGCCTCCCCCACCCGGGCGCAGTCAGTGCCTAGCGTCGGACACGTGGCTCCCACCTCCACCATCGACGACGCCAGGGTGGCGTCGTCCGCGTCCGCCGCACCGACGCGGACCCCGCGCGGCCACCTGGCCGGTCTGGACGGCCTGCGTGCGCTCGCGATCGCGGCCGTCATCGTCTTCCACCTCGACCCCGACTGGTTGCCCGGTGGGTTCCTCGGCGTCGACATCTTCTTCGTCATCTCCGGCTTCCTCATCACGACGCTGCTCGTGCGGGAGAAGCGCAGCACCGGCCGGGTCGACCTCATCGGCTTCTGGACCCGGCGCGCCCGACGGCTGCTGCCGGCGCTCGTCGTCGTCGTGCCGGTCGCGATCCTCATCGCCCGCACCGTCGAGACCGACCTGCTCGTCGGCATCCGCCGACAGGCCCTCGGCGCCCTGACCTTCTCGACCAACTGGCTCGAGATCGCCCACGGCAGCAACTACTTCGCCGCGACCTCGCCGCAGCTGTTCATGAACTTCTGGAGCCTGGCGGTCGAGGAGCAGTTCTACCTCTTCTGGCCGCTGGTGACGCTCGTCCTGCTCGCCCTGCACAGGTATCTCGCCGTGACGGAGGGCGCGCTCGCCGCGCTCGTCCTCGGTGTCGGCGTGGCCTCGGCGGTCATGATGGCCGTGACGTACGACCCGGCCAACCCCACTCGGGCCTACTACGGCACCGACACCCACCTCTTCGGGCTGATGCTCGGGGCCGCGCTGGCGATCGCGTGGACCGGGCCGACCCGCGCCTGGACCACCACGGCGATCTGGCGGGAGCGCCGCAGCTGGCTGGTCGGGGGCTCGCTCGTCACGATCGCCGCCCTGCTGGTGCTGGCCGGCGAGGGCAGCGCCTGGACGTTCCGCCTGGGCATCCCGCTGGTCTCGGTCGCGACCGCCCTGCTGCTGCTCGCCGCCGTCGAGCGGCCCGGCCCCCTTCGCTCCGTCCTGGACCTGGCCCCCCTGGTCTGGGTCGGCCGGCGCTCCTACGGCATCTACCTCTGGCACTGGCCGGTCATCCTCATCGTCGGTCAGGACATCCCCACCAACGCCGGGACGGAAGAGTTCGTCTGGACGCGGATCTGGGCGGTCCTGGTCACCCTCGCCCTGGCCGACCTGTCCTTCCGCTTCGTCGAGACCCCGGTGCGACGCCTGGGCTTCCGCGGGAGCCTGCGGCACGTCGCGACCTCGGTGCGCTCCTTCTCCCTCGGTGGCCGCCGGGTCGTCACCGGCACCGTGGTCCTCCTGGCTGCGGCACTTGCCTTCGTGGTCCTCACCGCGCCCGAGATCAGCCGCACCCAGCAGATGATCGAGGACAACCAGGCCCGGATCGCCCAGCAGACGAAGGACTCCCCCGCCACGGCCGGCGCGAGCACCCCGGCGTCTGCGGCGAGCGGCGGGGCCGACACGCAGGAGGACTCACCGAGCGACTCGAAGGAGCGCCGCAAGGACTTCACCATGCCCACGGGCCAGGAGATGGTGATCTTCGGCGACTCCATGGTGGTCGGCGCCGTTCCTGCCCTGGAGTACTACTTCCCCGGCGTGCGGATCGATGCCAAGTCCAACCGCCAGTGGGCCGACGGCCTGTCCGCCGTCGCCGCGGCGGACGACTCACTCCGCCGGGCGGTGGTCCTCGCCTTCGGCACGAACGCCGGGACCGACCCGGAGACCGTGGAGGAGATCCTGGCCGAGATCGGTGAGAAGCGGATGGTCGTCCTGGTCAACCTGCACGCCGACCGCCTCTCGCGCATCGGCGGGGACAACGCGGCCCTGGAGGAGATCGCCGACGAGCACCCCAATGTCGCGATCGCGGACTGGGACTCGGCCGTCGAGGCCGAGGACCTGCAGTCCGACGGCATCCACCCCTCGCTCGGCGGGGCGCACACCTACGCCGCGACCATCCGGCAGGCCTTCGCGGACCTGTCCGAGCAGCACACCGGCAAGGAGGTCACGCTCAAGGACCTCCCCCGCCCCTGAGGCACGGATCAGCCGGGGATCCTCCGCGGCCGGACCTGGCAGCGCGGGCAGCTGGTGGAGCTGCGATTCATGAACTGCTCCCGGCGCATCGTCGTGCCGCACCGGGGGCACGGCCGGCCCTCCTGCCCGTAGGCGGACAGCGAGCGGTCGAAGTACCCCGAGGCGCCGTTGACGTTGACGTACAGCGCGTCGAAGCTCGTGCCGCCCTGCTCGAGCGCATCGGACATGACGTCCTTCGCGTGGTCGAGCAGCCGCCCGATGACCGGTCCGGTCAGGGAGCTGGCCAGGCGCTCGCCGTGGATGCCCGCGCGCCACAATGCCTCGTCGGCGTAGATGTTGCCGATGCCGGAGACGACGGTCTGGTTGAGCAGGACCCGCTTGATCCCGCTGCGGCGACGCTTGATGTCCGCGATGACCGCGGACCGGTCGTAGTCCGGGTCGAAGGGGTCGAGGGCGATGTGGGCGATGCTCGTGGGAACCCCGTCGACGAGGTCGGCGAGGGCGAAGCCACCGAACGTGCGCTGGTCGACGAAGCGCAGCTCGTCACCGCCGTCGGTGAACGCCAGGCGCGCGTGGGTGTGCTTCGGCTCCGGTGTCCCGGGCCCGGCGACGAGCATCTGGCCGCTCATCCCGAGGTGGACGATCAGCGCCTCGTCGGGCACCGCCTCCCGGTCCGCCAGGGCGAGCCAGAGGTACTTGCCGCGGCGGTGGGCCCCGGTGAGCACCCGGCCGCGCAGGCGGTCGGCGAGGTCTTGGGGGCCCGCGACGTGGCGGCGGGCGACGCGGTGACCACGGATCTCGGCGTCGGCGACGGTGCGTCCGGCCACGTGGCCGGCGAGACCACGGCGGACGACCTCGACCTCGGGCAGCTCGGGCACGTCAGCCGGTGGCGGCGTCCGTCGCCGGCGACTCGAGGGGCTCCGCCCCCCGGACGGTCTGAGCGGTCAGCGTCGCGTAGGCGCGCTCCGCGGCCTGCTGCTCGGCGTCCTTCTTCGTCCCACCGACACCGGTGCCGAAGACCTCCTCGTCGATGACCGCCTCGGCGGTGAAGGTCTTGTCGTGGTCCGGGCCCTCGTCGCTGGTGCGGTAGCTCGGCGCACCGCGTCCCTGGCCGGCCGCGACCTCCTGCAGGGAGGTCTTCCAGTCCAGACCGGCGCCGAGCTTCGCCGACGAGGTCATCACGGAGTCGAGCAGCTCGTGGACGAGCTTGGCGGCGGCGTCGAGCCCCCGCGGCTGGGGCGTCGAGAGGTAGACGGCCCCGATCACCGCCTCGACGGTGTCGGCGAGGATGGAGTTCTTGTCCCGCCCACCGGTGCTGATCTCGCCCCGGCCGAGGTGGATGAAGGAGCCCAGGTCGATGGCGCGCGCCACGGTGGCCAGGGCCCGCATGTTGACGACCGCGGCGCGCAGCTTGGCCAGGTCACCCTCGGTGACGTCGGTGTGCGTGGTGTGCAGGTGGTCGGTGACCACGAGCCCCAGCACCGAGTCGCCGAGGAACTCCAGGCGCTCGTTGTGGGGCAGCCCACCGTGCTCGTAGGAGTACGAACGGTGCGTCAGCGCACGCGTGAGCAGCGGCTCGTCGACGGGCTCCCCGGTGACCTCTGTGAGGTATCGGGAGAGCTCCTCGACGGGCCGCTGCTGCGGTCGTGAGTTCCTGTCGCCCACTGCGACAGGACGCTCAGGCCTGGTGCTCGGTACGGTCCGCGGTCGCGTAGTAGCGACCCTTGTAGGTGCCGCAGCTCGGGCAGGCCTGGTGGGCCGGCGCCGGGGACTTGCACTGGGGGCAGGTCGACAGCGCAACCGGCGTCGCCTTCCAGTTCGCACGGCGGCTACGGGTGTTCGAGCGCGACATCTTCCGCTTCGGGACGGCCACGTCAGTTCCTCTTCTCTTCGTTGTCCGTAGGCCCCGTGTCGGAGGCCAGAGGCGCCAGCGCCTCGAGTGCCGCCCACCGGGGGTCGATCTGCTCGTGATGGTGCTCCGGGTCGTCCTCGAGCCGTGCCCCGCACTCGGAGCACAGACCCGGGCAGTCGTCCCGGCACACCGGCTGGAACGGCAGGCTCGGAAGCACTGCGTCCCGGAGCACCGGCTCGAGGTCGATCATCTCGTCCTCGATGAGGTGCTCCTCATCCTGGTCGGACTCGGCATCCACCTCGCGGTGGTGCTTCGCCCGGTCGGGCCAGACGAACAGCTCCTGGAACGAGGCATCGACCGGGTGGTCGATCTCGTCCAGGCACCGCACGCAGGCACCGCTGGCAGTGGCGGAGACCGTCCCGGTCACCAGCACGCCCTCGTGCACCGACTCCATGCGTACCTGCAGGTCCATGGGCTGGTCCTGCGGAACGGCAAGGACGTCCGTGCCGAAGTCGGCCGGCGCGCCGACCTCGAGGTCCACTTCGTGCATCGCACCCGGTCGACGACCGACATCCTTGGTGTCGAGCACCAGGGGCGAGGTGAGGGCGTTGCGTTCCATGACTCCAGTCTCCGTCAGAATCGGCCCGCGACTTGGACGACGCAGACCGACGTCCCAGAGTACCGGGGTGACCCCCTTCGCCCCAAACTCGCGGGGCTTCGAGGCTCCTCCGTCGCACCTCAGCCACCACGGGACGGGCTCAGGGCCGCGGCAGGCGCTCCCGGAGGGCGTCGCGCACCTCGTCGGTGACGAGGCCGGTGACGTCGCCGCCGAAGCGCGCGACCTCCTTGACCAGCGAGGAGGAGACGTGCTCGTGGCGCGGGTCGCCGGGCAGGAAGAGCGTCTCGACGCCGGTGAGGTGACGGTTCATCAGCGCCATCGGCCACTCGTAGGAGAAGTCGGTCTCCCCGCGCAGGCCCTTCAGCAGCACCCCGGCCTCGAGCTCGGCACAGACGTCGACGATCAGCCGGTTGGCGAAGGCCTCGACCCGCACGTTGCCCAGGTCGTCGACCTGGTGGTGGATGAAGGCCGCCCGCTCGTCGACGGTGAAGGCCCCCTGCTTCGCCGGGTTGTGCAGGATCGCGACCACGACCTCGTCGAAGAGCGCCGAGGCGCGGCGGAAGACGTCGATGTGACCGACGGTCACGGGGTCGTAGGAGCCGGGGCAGACGGCGCGACGGGTCGTGGAGGTCATGCCAGCGATCGTGCCAGAGACCGGCTCCCGCGCCCGGTCCGACCCCGTCAGCCCTCCGGCTGCTCGTCGTTGGGCAGGAGTCCGTCGTCGTAGGCCTTCTTGACGATCTTCTCCACCGACTCCCGCGTCCCGCAGCCGGAGTCCAGCAGCGAGTTGCGCTTGCTCGTCCACGCCTCGGCCAGCGACTCGCGCAGCTCCTGCGAGGCGTCCTCCTTGGCCGGGTTGAGGATGCTCAGCTCCTCCTCCCCGATGTGGTGGTTGAGGACCTCGGCGACCTCCTCGAGGGCCTCCTCGAACTCCTGCGACCGGCTGTCCTCGACCCGCAGCAACGACAGCAGCGCCTCGTTGGTCGCGGCGTGCTCCTTGTCGCCGTGCTCCTGCTCCTCGCCGTCGATGACCTTCTTCGACTTCAGGTGGGGGTAGACCTCGTGCTCCTCCGCCTCGCTGTGCGCGACGAGCAGGTCGGAGAACGCGGCGCGCGCTGCCTCACGGTCGGCCTCGCTGTCGCGCATGTCGCGCATCAGGTCCTCGAGGAGGCGGTGATCATCGGCGATGAGGTCGGTGATGTCACCGGACGTGGGTTGCGGGATCGTGTAGGTGCTCATGGGGCTTTTCTACCCTGTCCGCAGCGCTCAAATCTGGTAGTCGGGCTCTACCTGGGTGGCGAACCACAGGACGGTCTCGCCGTAGGACTTCGACCCCTGCGAGATGATCCCGTCGGGCCATGTCGGCTCGGGCGAGCGCGAGGAGCGCTCGACGACGATGATCGGCTCCTGCGCGAGCCACTGGTGGGCCAGCAGCATCTCGAGGACCGCCGCGAGGGACTCCTCGGTGACGTCGTAGGGCGGGTCGGCGAGGACGATGTCGTAGCGCAGCGAGGCGGGACGGTCCAGGGCCCGCTCCACGGTGCCCGACTGCAGCCGGGCGCCGGCGACGCCGAGGTCGGAGATGTTGGCGCGGATCGTGGCCGAGGCGCCGCGGTCGGACTCGACGAGCAGCACGCTGGCGGCACCGCGGCTGGCCGCCTCGAGCCCGAGCGCGCCGGAACCGGCGTAGAGGTCCATCACGTGGGCGCCGTCGATGGCGTCGCGTGCCTCCAGCGCGGAGAAGAGCGCTTCGCGCACGCGGTCGCTGGTGGGCCGCGTGCGGTCCCCACCGGGGGTGCGCAGTCGCCGTCCGCCGGCCTCGCCGCTGATGATCCGAGTCACGCGATCCATCATGCGGCATCCGTACGCAGGGGGCGCAACCGGGACGAAGGGGGTCTCACCCCTTCTCGAGGTAGGCCGCCCGCTCCGCGTCGAGCCAGTCGGCGATCCGGTCGCGCAGCGCCGGGTGGGCACCCAGGTCCGGGTCCTCGGTGAGCAGCTCCCCGGCGTCCTCGCGTGCGGCCTCGATGAGGTCCTCGTCGCGCAGCACGGACAGGTGCTGCAGGTGCGTGCGGGCCCCGTGCTGCGCCGAGCCGAGGACGTCACCCTCACGACGCTGGGTCAGGTCGAGGCGCGCCAGCTCGAAGCCGTCGGTGGTCCCCGCGACGGCCTCGAGGCGCTCGAGCGCCGACTCCGTCTCGGTGGCGGTCATGAGCAGGCAGATGCCGGGATCGCCGCCGCGGCCGACGCGGCCGCGCAGCTGGTGCAGCTGGGAGACACCGAAGCGGTCGGCGTCGAGGATGACCATCGTCGAGGCGTTGGGGACGTCGACACCGACCTCGATGACCGTGGTGGAGACGAGCACGTCGATCTCCCCGGCGGTGTAGCGCGCCATGACGGCGTCCTTGTCCTCCGGGGTCATCCGGCCGTGCAGCATCTCGATCCGCAGCCCCTGCAGCGCCGGGTGCTCGCGCAGGACGTCGATGGTCCCGACGACGCCGGCGAGGGGGCGCTCGTGCGCCCCGCCGTCCTCGACCCGCTCCCCGTCGTCCTGCTCGTCGTCGACGACGCCCTCCTCGGCGACGAGGTCGAGGCCCTCCTCGAGATCCCCCTCGCCGTCGTCGTCACCGATGCGTGGGCAGACGACGTACGCCTGGCGGCCGGCAGCGACCTCCTCGGCGACCCGCTGCCAGGTGCGGTCGACCCAGTCCGGTCTCCCGGTGGGCACGAGGTGCGTGGTGATCGGTGCGCGGCCCCGGGGCAGCTCGCGCAGGGTCGACGTCTCCATGTCACCGAAGACGGTCATCGCGACGGTCCGCGGGATCGGCGTCGCGGTCATCACGAGCAGGTGCGGCGGGGTGGTGCCCTTGGCCCGCAGGGCGTCCCGCTGCTCGACGCCGAAGCGGTGCTGCTCGTCGACGACGACGAGGGCCAGGTCACGGAAGCTGACCCTGTCCTCGAGCAGGGCGTGGGTGCCGACGACGATGCCGGCGTCACCGGAGGCGATCTCGAGCAGCGCCTCGCGGCGCCGGGCGGTCGACATCGACCCGGTGAGCAGTGCGACGCGGGTGGCGTGCTCGTCGCCACCGAGCATCCCCCCTTCGGCCAGGTCGCCGAGCATCCGGCGGATGGAGGCCTCGTGCTGGGCGGCGAGGACCTCGGTCGGCGCGAGGAGGACGGCCTGGCCGCCGGCATCGACGGCGGCGAGCATCGCGCGCAGCGCGACCACCGTCTTGCCGGAGCCGACCTCGCCCTGCAGCAGTCGGTGCATCGGTGTCGGACGAGCCAGCTCGTCGAGGATCTCGCCGCTGACCCGCCGCTGGCCCTCGGTCAGCTCGAAGGGCAGGCGCTCGTCGAAGGCACTGAGCAGGCCACCCTCCCGCTGCTGCCGGCCCTCGGTCGCGACCCGGGAGGCGGCGACGCGTCGCTGCCCGAGCAGGCACTGCAGGACGAGGGCCTCCTCGTAGCGCAGTCGGCGGCGGCCGGCGTCGACGTCGTCGTGGGTCCGCGGTGCGTGCACGGCGCGAAGGGCGGCGGCCCGGTCGAGCAGGTCGCGGCGGCTGCGGACCGGCTCGGGGATCGCATCGGTGACCTCGTCGAGCTGGCCCAGGACGAGGCGGACGCAGCGGGTGATCGTCCACGGGTGCACCCCGGGGACGTGCCGGTAGATCGGGATGAGGCCCCGGTGGTCGACGTCGCCGAGCTCGCCCAGGGCGGCGGCCTCCTCGAGCGTGGCGTAGCCGGGGTGGGCCAGCTGCCGGACGCCGCGGTACTCGGTGACCGAGCCGGCGAAGAGGAACTCCTGCCCGGCGACGAGCTTGCGCTCGTGGCCACGGGCATCGAAGAAGGTCACCCGCATCCGGGAGCGCCCGTCGGTGATCGTGGCCTCGAGCATGCGCCCGCGGCGGGACTTCATCGAGCGGGTCTGCGCCGACTCGACGCGGGCGACCGCGACGAGGAAGTCGCCGATGCGCGGCTGGCCGAGGTCGGCCTCGGCGGTGCGGTAGCGGCGGGGCCAGAAGTCGAGGAGCTGGCCGACGGTCTCGATGCCCCGGTGCTTGGCCAGCTTGCCCGCGGCCTGTCCCCCGATGAGGCCCTTGAGCCGGGTGTCCTCCCCCGCCACTACTCCACCCCGAAGAGCAGCGGGTAGTGCGGCTGGCCCCCGTCGATGACCTCGACCTCCACGCGCTGGGACTCCACCCGCGCGGTGAGGCGCTCGACGAGCCCCTCCGGGGCGTCCTCGCCGACGAGGACCGTGACCAGCTCCGCCCCGGTGCCGGTGATGGTGTCCAGGACCTCGCGGGCGACCTCGTCCATGTCGGTCCCGACGATCGTGATGTCACCGGCGACGACACCGAGGACGTCGCCGATCTCGCACGCACCACCGCTGGTCAGACCGGACTTCACCGCGACCGTCACGCCCCCGTGGCGGGTCGCGGCAGCCGTGTGGGTCATCGCCAGGACGTTCTGCGTGACGGTCAGCCCCGGGTCGAAGACCGCGAGGGCGGCCAGCCCCTGGACCGCGGTGGTCGAGCCGATGACGTGGACGGTCCGGCCCTCCTGCGCGGCGGCCCGGGCGGCGACGTCGGCCGCCATCCGCGTGTCCCGGTCGTTGGGCAGGAGGATGACCTCCTCGGTGCCGCCCTCGCGCACGGCTGCCAGGAGCTCCCCCGCGGATGCCCGGTGCCCCGGCCCGGAGGACACGGCGACCGCCCCGGCCTGCGTGATCACCTCGGCGATCCCGGGCCCGGCCGCGCAGGCCACGAGCGAGACCCCGAGCTGCGGCGTGCCGGCCGTCGTCTCCAGGGGGGTGACGACCACACGGTCGGGAGCGCCGTGGGCCAGCCCGACCTGGAGGGCGCCACCGATGTCGTCGGTGTGCACGTGCACGTGCGTGAGGTCCTCGGCGCTGGAGACGACGACGCAGTCCCCGAGCCCGTCGAGCTCCCGGCGCAGGGCGACGACACCGTCCTCCGGGACCTCGCGCAGCAGGTACATCACCTCGTACGCGGGCCCGTCGTGACCGTCGTGGTCGTACCCGGCCGCGGGCGCCCGGTCGCCACCGTCGTGCGACCAGTCGGCACGCCGCTCCAGCGTGGTGTTGAGGATGAAGTCGTCGACGGCGAAGTGCCGCGCCGGTCCCTTGTCGTGCACGACCCGGTCGAGTGCCTCGATGAAGAGCAGGTACCCCGCACCGCCGGCGTCGACGACCCCGGCGTCGGCGAGGACCTGCAGCTGCTCGGGCGTGCGGGCCAGCGCCTCGCGGGCGGCGGTGACGGCGGCGACCGTCAGCTCGCCCAGGCTCCCGCCCTCGCGGGCGACCTGCTCGGCAGCCGCTGCCGTCGCGTCGGCGACGGTGAGGATCGTGCCCTCCTGCGGACGCACGACGCTCTCGCGCGCCCGACGGGCGCCCTGGGCGATGGACCGGGCCACGGCCGGGGTGTCCACGACGGTCAGGTGCTCGCCCGCGACGACGTCGCTCACCCCGCGCACGAGCTGGCTGAGGATCACCCCGGAGTTGCCCCGGGCGGACATCAGGGCCGCCCGGGACATCGCGGCGACCTCGACGTCGAGGCGCGGCGGGCCCTCCTCCCCGAGTCGCTCCTGCTCCGTGCGGGTGGCGTGCAGTGCCTGGTCGAGGGTGAGGTACATGTTGGTCCCGGTGTCCCCGTCGGGAACCGGGTAGACGTTGAGCGCGTCGATCTCGGCGCGGCGCGCGGCGAGCGCAGCCCGGGTCACGACGACCCATCGCCGCACCGACTCGGCGTCCATGACCTCCAGCACGTCGTCACGGTATCCGAGGGGGGCGACAGCACGGTGGACGACGCCCCGCTCGTCGCGCTCCCGCGCCGTTGCAGCGGACCGCAGCCGGGCCGTTTTGGCCCCGGGGGCCGCGCTCCGCTACGCTGTACCGGTTGCCCGGCACCATCTCCCCCTTCGTGGTGGAGCGCCGGAGCGCATCACTCACGTTACTGACGAACACAGGAGATACCCGTGGCTGCCAACTGCGACGTCTGCGGCAAGGGACCGTCCTTCGGACACTCCATCTCGCACTCGCACCGCCGCACCAAGCGTCGCTGGAACCCGAACATCCAGCGGGTTCGGGCCAAGGTGGGCGACGCCGGTGCGACCCCGAAGCGTCTCAATGTCTGCACTTCGTGCCTCAAGGCCGGCAAGGTCCAGCGCTGACCTGCTGACGACGAAGACGCCGCCGCCCGTCCGGGGCGGCGGCTTTTTCGTGCCTGCACCCGCACGAAGGGGGTGAGCCACCCCCTTCGTGCTCACCCGGAGAAGTGGTCCCAGCCGCTGACCGGGGGAACCTCGCCGTCCACGACGACCTCGCCAGCGCCCTCCGCGCACACCCCGACGACCTCCCAGCCGTCGGGGACCTCGTGCGGGAAGGTCGCGGCGAGCGAGTGCTCCTCCCCTCCGGAGAGCACCTGACGCATCGCCTCCTCGGCGCCGAGGGCCAGGGTGAGTGGCCCCGTGGCGAAGGCGGCCAGAGCACGTTCGTCGAGCTCGATGCGCACCCCGCTGGCCCGCGCGACCCGCCCCAGGTCGCGGACGAGGCCGTCGGAGAGGTCGATCATCGCGGTCGCGCCGGCGGCGGAGGCCTCGGGTCCCGCGCGCCACGGGACGTCCTCGGTGCGGCGGTGGACCCGGCACAGCACCTCGACCGCCCGCGCCAGCGGGTCGTCGACGTCGCCGAGGGGCGCGTCGCGGTGCGTGCGGCCGCGACCGGCCAGGAGCAGCTGCAGTCCCCCACCCGAGCGTCCCAGGCTCCCGCGGACCGCGACGACGTCCCCTGCGCCGGCACCGTCACGGCCCACCACGCGACCTCCCCGGAGATCACCGACGGCGGTGATGCCCACGACGATGCTCCCTTCGCCCGCGGAGGACAGGTCTCCCCCGATCACGGGGGCGCCGGCCTCACGGGCGGCCCGGGCGATGCCCTCGGCGAGGGCGATCGCCCACTCGACCTCCGTGGCCGGGTCGGCGGCGAGGGCCACGAGCAGCCCGGTCGGCACCGCACCCATGGCGGCGATGTCGGCGATGTTCTGGGCGACGACCTTGTGTCCGACGTCCATCGGCGAGGACCAGTCGTCGTGCCAGTCGCGTCCGCGGACCATGGAGTCGGTGGTCAGCACCACCGATCCGGACGGCGCGGCGACCACCGCGGCATCGTCCCCGGGACCGACGAGCACCTCCGCGGACCCGGAGGTCCCACCGAAGAGCGGGAAGAGGCGGCGCAGCAGCTCCTCCTCGGAGACGTCCTGCAGGCGGGCCGGGGTCATCCGTCTCTCCTCGGGTGGGCGAAGGGGGTCAGGAGGGCACGGTAGCCTCCCGGCCGTGCCTTCTTCCCCCCGCCGTCGCGCGCGCGCCCTCCCGGTCGCCCCCGGACTGCTCGTCGTGGTGGCCCTGGGCGCCTGCGCCGGGCCCGTGGAGGTCGCGATCCCCGTGCAGGCGGAAACGCCGGCGTGCGCCGCCGCCAGCGAGCGCTGGCCCGCGGAGATCCTCGGCGAGGCACCCACGGAGACCGAGCCGAGCGACCCGACCGTCATCGCCTGGGCGGACCCCGCCGTCATCGCCCGGTGCGGGATGCCCGCCCTCGGACCGACGGAGAACCAGTGCATCGTCGTCGACGGCATCGACTGGGTCGCGGAGGACCTCGGTGACGGGACGAGGCTGACCACCTTCGGGCGGGAGCCGGCGATCGAGGTCCTCGTCCCCGACGAGCACGGGCCGGCCCCGCTCCTGCTCCCGGCGTTCTCCGAGGCCGCGGAGCAGCTGCCGACGAACGACTACTCCTGCAGCTGACGGGTCCGACCTGCGCAACTGCTTAGGCTCCTGCAGCTGACCCCTAGCGCAGGCCGACGGGACGCTCGAGGGCGAGCTGGATGAGTTCGTCGACGAGCTGTGGGTAGGACAGGCCACTCTCCTGCCACATCCGCGGGTACATCGAGGTCGGGGTGAAGCCGGGCATCGTGTTGATCTCGTTGATCAGGACCTTGCCCCGGTCGGTGACGAAGCAGTCGACCCGGGCCGGCCCCTCGCACGCCAGCGCCTCGAAGGCCGCCGCCGCGAGACGACGCACCTCCGTGGCCACGGCCTCCGACAGGTCCGCCGGGCAGGACAGGCGCACGGAGGCGTCGTCGAGGTACTTGGCCTCGAAGTCGTAGAAGTCGTGGCCGTGGCCGGACTCGACGACGATCTCACCGGGCAGGGAGGTCCGCGGGGCGTCGAGCCCCCGTCCCTCCAGCACGGAGCACTCGATCTCGCGGCCGGTGATGCCCTGCTCGACGATGACCTTCAGGTCGTGCTCGCGCGCGGCCTCGATCGCCCCCTCGAGCTGGTCGGGGTGGTCGACCTTGGCCACGCCCATCGACGAGCCGGCGCGGCAGGGCTTGACGAAGACCGGGAAGTTCAGCGCCGAGACGGCGTCCATCGCGGCAGCCTTGTCGCGGCGCCACTCCCGGTCGGTGATCACGGTGTACGGGCCCACGGGGAGCCCGGCACCGGCGAAGACGACCTTCATGTAGTGCTTGTCCATGCCGGCGGCGGAGGCGAGCACCCCGGAGCCGACGTACCGCACGTCGGTGAGCTCGAGCATCCCCTGGAGGGTGCCGTCCTCGCCGTAGGGACCGTGCAGCACCGGGAAGACGACGTCGACCTCGCCGAGGGTCTCGAGCGCCTCTCCGGTGCGGTGCACGCTCAGCGCGCTCTCGCCGACGCGCGTGGGGAGGATGACCGCGGTGCCGGTGTCCTCCACCTGCGGGGTCTGCGTGGCCGTGAGCGCCAGCCGGTCGGGGTCGTCGGGCGCCAGCACCCAGGCACCGTCACGGGTGATGCCGACGGGCACGACGTCGTAGGCGTCGCGGTCGATCGCCCGCAGCACCCCGGCTGCGGTGGCACACGAGACGGCGTGCTCCGAGGACCGACCACCGAAGACGACGGCGACGCGAGGCTTGCGATTCGGATGGCTGCTCATCGACGGAAGACTAACCTCTAACCTTCGGCCATGACCGACCAGCGCCCGAGCTCCCCCGCCCCCGCCCACGCCAGCGAGCTGTCCCCACGGACGCAGGTCGTCGCAGCAGGCCGCCCGCCGCGCGAGCCGGGTGCCTCCCTCAACCCCCCGGTCACCTTCACCTCGACCTACGTCGCCGACGGGCCGATCAACTACGCGCGCGTCGGCAACCCGACGTGGACCCCCTTCGAGGAGGCCGTCGGCGGGCTCGAAGGGGGCGAGGCGCTCCTCTACTCCTCGGGCATGGCCGCGGTCGCGGCCGTCCTCGCCCTCGTCCCCGTCGGCGGGGTCGTCGTCGCCCCCGCCGCCGCGTACAACGGTGTCGTCGTCTCGCTCACCGAGGCGGCCGAGGCCGGACGGCTCGAGGTGCGCTGGGTCGACGTCGCCGACGCCGCGGGGGTCCGTGCGGCCCTGCCCGGCGCCGACCTGCTCTGGCTGGAGTCCCCGACCAACCCCCTTCTCGACGTCGCCGACCTGGCGGGGCTCACCGCGGCGGCGCACGAGGTCGGCGCGCTGGTCGCCGTGGACAACACCTTCGCCACCCCACTGCTGCAGCGTCCCCTCGAGGACGGGGCCGACGTCGTCGTGCACTCGGCGACGAAGTACCTCTCCGGCCACTCCGACGTGATCCTCGGCCTGACGGTCACCGCCGACGACGACCGGGGCCGCGGTCTGCGGGCGCGGCTGGCACGCCACCGCACGCTCGGTGGGGCCATCGCCGGTCCGATGGAGGCCTGGCTCGCCCTGCGCGGGCTGCGCACCCTCTCCCTTCGCCTGGAACGGGCCTGCGACAACGCCGCCGAGCTCGCCCGACGGCTGGCCGACCACCCGCGGATCTCGCGGGTGCGCTACCCCGGGTGGGGCGCGATCGTGTCCGTCGAGGTCGTCGGCGCCACCGACGGTGTCGAGGAGGCCGAGGCCGTCGCCGCCGGGACGCGCATCTGGTCCAACTCGACCAGCCTCGGTGGTGTCGAGTCGCAGCTCGAGCGCCGCCGGCGCCAGCCCGGCGAGCCCGAGGCCGTCCCCGTCAACCTCGTGCGGCTGTCGGTCGGTGTCGAGGACGTCGACGACCTGTGGCGCGACCTGGAGCAGTCCCTGAACGCGCTCGGCTGAGTTACGGGGCCGCGGGAGGGCCACCCCGGTCCGGCGGAGGTCAGTCCGTCTCGGACTTGCGGGCCCGGGCGAGCAGCTCGCGCCCGATCTCGGTGACCTGGACGCCGTCGTGCACCGCGCGGTTGACCTGCTCGATGATCGGCACGTCGACGCCGTTGCCGTGGGCGAGCTCGAGGATCGAGGAGCAGGACTTCACGCCCTCCGCCGTCTGCTTGGCCTGCGCGGTGACCTCCTCCAGCGTCAGCCCCTGACCGAGCTTGACCCCGAAGGAGTGGTTGCGCGACAGGGGCGACATGCACGTGGCGATGAGGTCGCCGACGCCGGCGAGGCCGGACATCGTCCGCGGGTCCGCACCCAGTGCCGTGGCCAGGCGGGTCGTCTCGGCGAGCCCCCGGGTGATGATCGTCGCCTTGGTGTTGTCGCCCATCCCCAGGCCGGAGGCCATGCCCACGGCGAGCGCGATGACGTTCTTGACCGCTCCCCCGATCTCCGCGCCGACGAGGTCGGGCGAGGTGTAGGGCCGGAAGTAGCTCGTCGAGCACGCGGCGGCGACGGTGTCGGCGGAGCGCTCGTCCGGGCACGCGACGACGGTGGCGGCCGGCTGGCGCTGGATGATCTCGCGGGAGAGGTTCGGGCCGCTCACGGCGACGATCCGCTCGAACGGGACCCCGGCCACCTCGTGGATGACCTCGCTCATCCGCTTCGTCGTGCCGAGCTCGATCCCCTTCATCAGCGAGACGATGATCTTGTCCCCGGTCAGGAGCGGGGCCCACTCGGTGAGGTTCTCGCGCAGGGACTGCGAGGGCACCGAGAGGATGACGATCTCGGCGCCGTCGACGACGTGTGCGGGGTCGCTCGAGGCGGAGATGCGCGAGGAGAGCTCGATCCCGGGCGCGTAGTCCTCGTTGACGCCCCGGTTGAGCTGCTCGACCAGCTCGGGGCGTCGGCCCCACACGCGCACGTCGTTCCCCGCGTCGGCGAGGATCGCGGCGAAGGCGGTCCCCCAGCTCCCGGCACCAAAGACGGCGATGTGGTTCACGACTCTCCTCCTGATCGGTAGTCACCCGTGGACCGCAGTCCGTGGGCCTTGGGGTCGAAGCGCTCGGCCGGGGCCTTCTCCCCGCGCAGCTGCTCCAGCTCGTGGGTGAGCGCCTGCATGATCCGGTCGGTGCCCGTCCGGATCGCCTCGCGGGTCACCGGGTCCGAGCGTAGGTCCGCCAGCTCGACCGGTGGGCCGAAGCGGATGCGCACCAGGGTCCGTCGCCGCGTCGGCGTCGGCCTCCTGGCGTACGGGGCCAGCAGGTCCTGCGGCCCCCACTGGGCGATCGGGATGACCGGGCAGCCGGCGTGCAGCGCCAGGCGTGCCGCACCGGTCTTGCCGCGCATGGGCCACAGGTCGGGGTCGCGGGTGAGCGAGCCCTCGGGGTAGACCGCGACGCACGCGCCCGCCTCGATCGCCCGGACGGCGGGCCCGATCGACCGGGCCGCGGTCACCGTCTCGCGGTCGACCCGCACCTGGTTGGTGTGCCGCATGACCGACCGGACGACGGGGGCCTCGAAGAGGCTGCTCTTGGCGAGGAAGACCGGCGGGCGACCCTGGTTGTACAGCACGTGCGCCCACGGGAAGGGGTCGATGTGCGAGACGTGGTTCGGCGCCACGATGAAGCCGCCCGAGCGCGGGAGGTGCTCCAGCCCGCTCACCTCGTAGCGCATCAGCGACCGCAGGACCGGGCGCAGGATGCCGGCGACGACCCGGTACATGACCGGTGTCGGCAGGCGGTTTGCGGTCATGTCACCTCTCGGTCCGGGGCGGCGCCGTCGGCGCCTCGGGTGGAGGGTTCAGCCTATGACACGACTACCCTCGGACCCGTGCAAGCCACGGTCTTCTCCCAGTCTCCCGACACCGGCGCCGTCGTGGTCACCGATGCCGGTCTCTCCCACGACGTCGCCCCCGAGGTCGTCGCGGCCAGCGGCCTGCGGTTCCTGCGCCCCGGGCAGCGGGTGAGCATCACCGAGACCGACGGTGTCATCACCCGGCTGTGGATCGTCGGGATCGGCGACGACGAGACGATCACCTGAGCGACCCCCGGGGCGAAGGGGGTGTGGGACCGGCCGAGGGGCCGTCACGGCGATCCGTGGCGGCCCCTCGGCGCTGTCCCACCGCGGTGCGGTGAGGACGTGGTCTCAGCTGGAGCCCGAGCCGGAGTCCGAGCTGCTCGACGTGGACTTCGACGCGGTGCTCTTCTTCGCCGGGGTCGACTTCTTGGCCGACGACGACTTCGAGGCCGTGCTCTTCTTCGCCGGGGTCGACTTCTTCGCCGACGACGACTTCGACGCCGTGCTCTTCTTCGCCGGGGTCGACTTCTTCGCGGTCGAGGACGACGAGCCGGACTTCTTGGCGGGGGTCGACTTCTTGGCCGACGAGGCCGTGGACTTCTTCGCCGCCGAGGACGTCGAGGCCGTCTTCTTGGCGGGCGAGGACTTCTTCGCAGCCGAGGTCTTCGTCGCGGTGGACTTCTTCGCGGTGGACTTCTTTGCCCCCGTCTTCTTCGCGGCGGTGGACGAGCCCTCCGACGCGGCCTTCTTGGCCTTCTTCCCACCGGGCATCGCGCTACCGGCGATGGTCCGGGCGGTTCCCGCAGCGGAGGTGACGGTGCCGGCAGCGGCACGCGCGGCGGCGGGTGCGGCCTTCGGCAGTGACTTGGGATCGGCGACGTAGGTCTTGAAGCTCGTCCCGGCCTTGAACCGCGGGACGGTGGTCTTCTTGATCTTCACGACCTCACCGGTGCGCGGGTTGCGGCCGGTGCGAGCGGCGCGGGCCGCCTTCTCGAAGGTGCCGAAACCCGTGATGGCGACGCGTCCCCCCTTGGCGACCTCACGGACGATCGTGTCGAGCACGACCTCCAGTGCTTCCTGGGCCGCCTTCCGGCTGCCCAACCTCTCCTCGAGAGCCTTGACGAGTTCTGCCTTGTTCACGGTCACTCCCGTAGCGGTTCGGCGCCGGGCAGTCCCCGGCTCGGACAGCCGAGTCGTTCACCCGACCTGTACACGACGGTAGGGGTGGTGGCGCTCCCGGTGGAGCATTTCGGGGTGACCAGTTTTTCTTGGCGCACAAGCGCATTCGTGACCATGTGCCCGGGTCACGAGGGCGTCATGACCGGCGGGCGCCGGCGGCGGGAGCGGGCCGACCGACGAGCGCTGTTGTGCCCCAACGAGGTTCGTCAGGAGCTCTCGACTCGGGCGGGCTGGGTCGTCGGCTTCCAGCTGGGGCGCGATGCCTCGAAGTCGGTGACGTCCTGCTCGTGGCGCAGCGTCAGGCCGATGTCGTCGAGCCCCTCGATCAGGCGCCAGCGGGTGTAGTCGTCGACGTGGAAGGCGCAGGTGATGTCGCCCGCGACAACGGTCTTCGCCGTCAGGTCGACGGTGATCTCCGCGCCCGGGGTGTTCTCGAGGTACTTCCACAGCAGCTCGACGTCGTCCTGGGCGACCTGCGCGGCGAGCAGGCCCTGCTTGCCGGAGTTGCCCCTGAAGATGTCGGCGAAGCGGGAGGAGATGACGACCCTGAAGCCGTAGTCCTTCAGCGCCCACACCGCGTGCTCGCGCGAGGAGCCCGTGCCGAAGTCGGGACCGACGACGAGGACCGAGCCGTCGCGGTACGCGGGCTGGTTGAGCACGAAGGTCTCGTCATTTCGCCACGCGGCGAAGAGGCCGTCCTCGAACCCGGTGCGCGAGACCCGCTTGAGGTAGACGGCCGGGATGATCTGGTCGGTGTCGACATTGCTGCGGCGCAGCGGGACACCGGTGCCGGTGTGCGTCGTGAACTTCTCCATGGCTGCTCCTCAGGCTCCGACGACGTCGTCGAGATCGGCGGGACTCGACAGGGTGCCGCGCACGGCGGTGGCCGCGGCCACCAGCGGGGAGACGAGGTGGGTGCGACCCCCCTTCCCCTGGCGTCCCTCGAAGTTGCGGTTGCTCGTCGAGGCGGACCGCTCCCCCGGCGAGAGGATGTCGGGGTTCATGCCCAGGCACATCGAGCAGCCGGGCAGACGCCACTCGGCGCCCGCCTCGGTGAAGACCGTGTCCAGGCCCTCCTCCTCCGCCTGCAGGCGCACGCGGGCGGACCCGGGCACCACGAGCATGCGCACGCTGTCGGCCACGTGGCGGCCCTTGACGATCTCGGCCGCGGCGCGCAGGTCCTCGATGCGGCCGTTGGTGCACGAACCGACGAAGACGGTGTCGATCGCGATCTCTCGCAGCGGCGTGCCCGCGGTCAGGTCCATGTACTCCAGGGCCTTCGTGGCAGCGAAGCGCGCGTCCTCGTCGGCCATGGCCGCCGGGTCCGGGACGGCCTCGGACAGCGGGGACCCCTGACCGGGGTTGGTCCCCCAGGTGACGAAGGGGGTCAACGTCGAGGCGTCGATGTCGACCTCGGCGTCGAAGACGGCGTCGTCGTCGGTGCGCAGCTGCCGCCAGCTCTCGACGGCGGCGTCCCAGTCGACGCCGGCCGGCGCGTGGTCGCGGCCCTCGAGGTAGGCGAAGGTCGTCTCGTCCGGGGCGATCATGCCGGCCCGGGCGCCGGCCTCGATCGACATGTTGCACACGGTCATCCGGGCCTCCATCGACAGGGCCTCGATGGCCTCGCCGCGGTACTCCAGGACGTAGCCCTGGCCGCCGCCGGTGCCGATCTTCGCGATGACCGCGAGGATGATGTCCTTCGCCGTCACGCCCGGCTGCAGCTCGCCGTGGACGTTGATCGCCATCGTCCTGAAGGGGTTGAGCGAGAGCGTCTGGGTGGCCAGGACGTGCTCGACCTCGCTGGTGCCGATGCCGAAGGCGAGCGCACCGAAGGCACCGTGGGTGCTCGTGTGGCTGTCGCCGCAGACGACGGTCGTGCCGGGCTGGGTCAGCCCCAGCTGCGGACCGACGACGTGGACGATGCCCTGCTCGGCATCGCCCATCGGGTAGAGCTTCACCCCGAACTCGGCGCAGTTGTCGCGCAGCGTCTCGACCTGGATCTTGCTCACCGGGTCGGTGATGGGGCCGGGCGTCGTCGGGACGTTGTGGTCCTCGGTCGCGAGCGTGAGATCGGGACGGCGGACGGGCCGACCGGCGAGGCGCAGCCCCTCGAAGGCCTGCGGACTCGTCACCTCGTGCAGGAGGTGCAGGTCGATGTAGAGCAGGTCGGGCTCGCCCTCGTTGCGACGGACGACGTGGGCGTCCCACACCTTCTCGGCCAGCGTTCCAGCCATGTCCTCATCCTCATCCCATGCGGTGTGCCACAGATGTGCACGGTGTCTGTCGACCGACATTCGCATGCCGTCGGACCCACGATATCTTGCGTCTCAGGAAATGAGATGTCAGTATCACTCCATGGACAACGGAAGTGGAGTGGGCGTCCTGGACAAGGCCGCCGTCGTGCTCGGGGCCCTCGAGGCCGGCCCGTCGACCCTCGCGCAGCTGGTCGCGGCCACCGGACTGGCCCGACCGACGGCGCACCGGCTCGCCGTCGCGCTGGAGCACCATCGGCTCGTCGGACGCGACATGCAGGGACGCTTCGTCCTCGGCCCGCGTCTGGGCGAGCTCGCCGCCTCCGCGGGCGAGGACAAGCTCCTCGTCGCCGCGGGTCCCGTCCTCGGCGCGCTGCGCGACCACACCAACGAGTCCGCCCAGCTCTTCCGCCGCCAGGGCGAGCACCGCGTCTGCGTCTCCGCCGCGGAGCGCCCGGTCGGCCTGCGCGACTCCATCCCGGTCGGCGCGACCCTGACGATGCACGCCGGCTCCGCCGCACAGGTGCTGCTCGCGTGGGAGGAGCCCGATCGGCTGCACCGCGGTCTGGTCGAGGCCGCCTTCACCGCGACCATGCTCTCCGGCGTGCGCCGCCGCGGCTGGGCGCAGAGCGTCGGCGAGCGCGAGGCCGGTGTCGCCTCGGTCTCCGCCCCGGTGCGCTCCCCTTCCGGCCGCGTGATCGCCGCCGTGTCCATCTCCGGGCCGATCGAGCGCCTCTCCCGCCAGCCGGGCCGCCTGCACGCCGCGACGGTCATCGCCGGCGCCAACAAGCTCACCGAGGTGCTGGAGAAGCACGCCCGCGCTGCCGAGGCTGCCGACCGCGACACCGAGTGACGAAGGGGGGCGCCCCCTTCGCCCATCGGCCCGTGTCGATCCGCCCGCCTGACGTCGAAATTCACGCTTGGCCCACGGTAGGACGTGGGCCAAGCGTGAACAGCGACGTCAGGCTGGAGCCGAGAGGGCGAAGGGGGACGCCACCACGCTTCGGGGGTCCGCTGCCGCTCGTCACACCTCAACGGGCACACAACCGCCCCGGGCACGACAAAGGCCCCCGTTCCGAGGAACGGGGGCCTTGCTCGATGTAGCCCCGACGGGATTCGAACCCGCGCTACCGCCTTGAGAGGGCGGCGTGCTAGGCCACTACACAACGGGGCCATCTGCTGTTTCCCGACCGGCGACCGGCTGGGCAACGGAGAGAACCTTACCCACAAGGGGGCTCTTCTCCGAAATCGAGTGACAGAGCCACTCTCAGCGCTGGGGTACCAGGACTCGAACCTAGAACAACTGAACCAGAATCAGCCGTGTTGCCAATTACACCATACCCCAAGGGGGTATCACCGACCCTTCGGACCGAAGTCCGCGCGGCCTGTGAACCGAGTGGTGATACTACCCGCCCCGAGACGCCCCACCCAAATCGAGCCTCAGGCCAGGGACGCGCGCAGGTTCCGCAGGCGGGTGATCGTGGATTCCTTGCCCAGGATCTCCATCGACTCGAAGAGCGGCGGGCTGACCTTCTGCCCCGACACGGCCGTGCGCAGCGGGCCGAAGGCCAGGCGCGGCTTGATGCCCATCCCGTCGACGATCGCCTCGCGCAGCACGCGCTCGATCTCGGCGGCGTGCCACTGGTTGCCCTCGCGGTTCTCCCCGAGCGCACCCTCCGGCAGGGTGAGCGGCTCGAGCGCGGCGAGCGCGGCGTCGAGCACCTCCCCCGCGGTGTCCTTGAGGCCCTGGCGTGCGTCCTCGGCGATCTCCAGGTCCGCGTCCGCGACGTAGAACGGGCGCACGAGCGGCGTCGCCTCGGTGAGCAGGTTGATCCGCGTCTGGATCTGCTCGGCGATGCTCTTCAGCCGGGCGAGCTCATCCTGGCCCGGGTTCCCGTCCAGGACGCCGTCGGCCTGCAGGAAGGGCAGCAACCGCGCCGCGAAGTCGTCGAGGTCCAGCCCACGGATCCACGCGCCGTTGAGCCAGTCGAGCTTCTTCAGGTCGAAGATCGGGCCGACGGTGTTGACCTTGTCCCACGCGAAGACGCGGGTGAACTCCTCGATGGTGAACTTCTCGACGTCCTCGCCGCTCTCCCCCTTCGCCGGCGGGTAGGCCAGCAGGCCGAGGAAGTTGACGACGGCCTCGGGCAGGTACCCCTGCTCCGAGAACCAGGTCAGGCGGGCCTCCGGGTTCTTGCGCTTGGAGATCTTCGACTTGTTCTGGTTGCGCAGCAGCGGCATGTGCGCGAACTTCGGCGGCTCCAGCCCGAGCCACCGGTACAGCAGCACGTGCTTGGGCGTGGAGGAGATCCACTCCTCGCCGCGCACGACATGGGTGATGCCCATCTCGTGGTCGTCGACGACGACGGCCAGGTGGTAGGTCGGGAAGCCGTCGCCCTTGAGGATGACCTGGTCGTCGGGCACCGGCGCCGAGACGGTCCCCCGGATGACGTCCTCGAAGGTCGTCGGCGCGTCGTCGGGCACGAGCATCCGCACGACCGGGGTCTCGTTGAAGCCCTCGAGCTGCGCGCGCTCCTCCTTCGTCTTCCCGACGCACATGCGGTCGTAGCCGGTGGGCAGCTTCAGCTTCTGCTGCTTCTCGCGCATCGCCTGCAGCCGCTCGCTGGAGCACCAGCAGTGGTAGGCGTGCCCGTCCTCGATGAGCTTCTCGACATAGGGGCGGTAGGTGTCCAGCCGCTCGCTCTGCCGGTACGGCGCGTACGGGCCACCCACGTCCGGGCCCTCGTCCCAGGTCAGGCCGAGCCACCCGAGGGTGTCGTAGAGCTGCTGCTCGCTCGTCTCGTTGAACCGCGCCCGGTCGGTGTCCTCGATGCGCAGGACGAAGGAGCCGCCCTGCTGTCGCGCGTAGGCGAGGTTGAACAGCGCCATGTAGGCGGTGCCGACGTGCGGGTCCCCCGTCGGCGAGGGAGCGACACGCAGTCGCGGGGCGGTGGACGTGGGGTCTGCGGAGGAGCTGCTCATGATGGGCCGATCGTATCGCCGCCGCGGTGGCGGGCCCGCGTCGGAGGGCGAAGGGGGGCGCCCCTCCCTCCTCAGGCCGAGCGCGGCGCGTACATGATCAGGGCGACGCCGGCGAGGCAGACGAGGGCGCCGGTGACGTCCCAGCGGTCGGGTCGGAAGCCGTCGACGGCCATCCCCCACAGCAGCGACCCGGCGACGAAGACCCCGCCGTACGCGGCGAGGATTCGCCCGAAGTGCGCATCGGGCTGGAAGGTGGCCACGACGCCGTAGAGCCCGAGGGCGACGACCCCCGCACCGATCCACAGCCACCCGCGGTGCTCGCGCAGCCCCTGCCACACCAGCCACGCGCCGCCGATCTCGAGCAGCGCGGCGAGCACGAAGAGCGGGACCGAGCGGGCGACGTCCACGTCAGTCGCTCACTCCGCGGCGACGAAGGGGTTGGACAGCGTCCCGATGTTCTCGATCTCGATCTCGACGCGCTGCCCCGCCTCGACCGGCCCGACCCCGGCGGGGGTGCCGGTGAGGATGATGTCACCGGGCAGCAGGGTGAAGGCCTTGGAGCAGTGGCTGATCAGGTCGAAGACCTGGTGCACCATGTCGCGGGTGTGCCCGTCCTGGACGACCTCGCCGTCACGGCGGGTGACGACGGAGACGTCCTGCGGGTCGAGGTCGGTCTCGATCCACGGCCCGAGCGGGCAGAAGGTGTCCATGCCCTTCGCCCGTGCCCACTGGCCGTCGCCACGCTGCAGGTCGCGGGCGGAGACGTCGTTGGCGATCGTGTAGCCGAAGACGACCTTCTTCGCCTCCTCGGGCGAGATGTCCTTGCACATCCGCCCGATGATCACGGCGAGCTCGCCCTCGTAGTGCACCAGGGAGGTGATCGGCGGGATGACGACGGGGTCGTTCGGCCCGACGACCGCGGTGTTGGGGATGAGGAACATCAGCGGTTCCTCGGGGACCTCGGTGCCCATCTCCGCCGCGTGGTCGGCGTAGTTGCGCCCGATGCCGATGATCTTGCTGCGCGGGATGACCGGCGCGAGCAGACGCACCTCGTCGACCGTCGTCGTCCTGCCGGTCAGCTCGATCCGTTGGTAGAGCGGGTCCCCGCTCACCTCGGCGATCTTCGTCCCGCCACCGTCGACGAGCCCGTAGACCGGCTCGTCACCTTCCGTGTACCTCGCGATGCGCACAGCACCACACTAGGCGATCGGTTCCTCCCTTCGAGGTTCGCCCGCTTCGCGGACTCACACCTCAGGGAGCGTGGGACATGTCAGAACCAGGTGATCGAGGTGCGCAGGCCGCCCGCGGCCGGAGCCTCGAGATCGTGGATCTACGGTGGTGGGGTGGGCACGCCGGTCAAGAGGACGCTTCCGCGGGCGCAGTGGCTCACGCTGGCCGAGGAGCACGCGGCAGGCGTCGACCGCCTGACCGCCGGCCACCGGGAGCGTCGGCAGCGCGGCGAGCGCCACCCGGTCGAGGACTTCCTCTTCGAGTACTACCGCCACCGCCCCACGCACCTGCGGCGGTGGCACCCCGGTGCGGGCACGGCCCTGGCCGACGCAGCGGACGTGTACGGCGAGCGTCCCGGGTACGTCGTGGACGCAGAGGGCACCGCGCGCCTGGACATCGACTCCGTCATGGAGCGAAGGGGGCGCACCGTCGGCTTCGTGCACGGCCTGCTCGGCGCGACGCTGTCGCGCCCGGCGGCGCACGACTGCTTCGGGCTGCACGAGTGGGCGATGGTCTACCGGCTCGCCCCGGGCGAGCAGCGCCACGAGCAGCTCCCGCTCCGCCTGTCGCAGGACGAGACGGATGCCGTCGTCGAGGACAACCGGATCAGGTGCAGTCACTTCGACGCCTACCGCTTCTTCACCCCGGACGCGGTGGGGCGCAACTCCCTTCGCCCCACCCGCGAGGACCAGGTGGCCTTCGAGCAGCCGGGCTGCCTGCACGCGGGGATGGACCTGTACAAGTGGTGCTTCAAGCTCGCCCCCGCGGTCCCGTCCGGGCTGACGCTCGCGGCCTTCGAGCTGGCCCGGGAGATCCGCGAGCTGGACATGGCCGCCTCGCCGTACGACCTGTCCGACGTCGGCATCGCGCCGGTGGCGATCGAGACGTCGGCGGGCAAGGCCGAGTACGTGGAGCGGCAGCGCGGGTTCACCGCGCGCTCCAACGCCCTGCGCCGCCGCCTCCTCGACGTCCTCGAGGACCTCACGGAGCGCGTCGGGTCCCGACCGTCACCGGCCGCTGCCACTCTGGACCCGTGACACAGCAGCTGGCGCCACAGGTCCGACGCTTCTACGACGGGGGGACGCTCGAGGAGGCCCCCGACCCGAGCGCGCCCCCGGTCGTCGCGCTGGAGCGCACGGAGGGGATGGAGGAGCCCGACGACTTCCGGATGGTGCGGCGCATCGCCTACCTCGACCGTCGGCTCGGCGAGCTGCTCGTCCCAGCGGACCCGGGGACCTTCACCACGGACCTGGCGTCCGTACCGTCCGTCTTCGCGTGGTTGGTGCCGCGCACCGGCCGCCACCTGCCGGCCGCGCTGCTCCACGACGGACTGGTCCCCCACCCACCGGAGGAGGCGCCGACCCACATCAGCACCGAGGGCGCGGAGGTCGACTTCGAGGAGGCCAACCGGGTCTTCCGTGATGCCATGGCCGACACCGGCACCGGCATCGTCCGGCGCTGGTTGATGTGGACGGCGACGACGCTGGCGGTCATGGCCCTGGGCGACCTGACCTGGTCGGGCATCGAGAAGTGGCGCTGGCGGGTGACGTCCGTCGGCACCCTGCTGGTGCTCACCGTGCTCGGGCTGTGGACCACGCCCGACCTGCTGGACGTCGTCGGCGGTGTGCCGTGGATGGGTGAGGGTGCGCTGTGGGTGCGGCTGCTCACGGGGGCGGCGGGCGCCGTCGCCGTACCACTCCTCCTCGCCCAGCTGTGGGGACGCTTCCGCATCGCGGGCATGATCGCCGGCACGGGGCTCGCGCTGCTGCTGCACGTCACCATCGCCGTGGCCGCACTGACCGGCCTCTACCGTGCGCTGGAGTGGCTCTGCGCCACGTCCCCCGGGGTGGCACTCGCCATCGGGACGATCATCGCGCTCGGCGCGGGCGGGGTCCTGATCGGGGCGATCTGAGCGCTGCGGCCCGACCTCAGTGCAGGTCGGGCATGACGAGCGGACCGGGCTCGACGACGAATCCCATGAGCTTCATCAGCCCGCGCAGGTAGGCGCTGAAGTACTCCTGGGGGTCCATGTCCGTCGCCCCGAGGAATCCCCTGGCCTCGAAGCCGACGTGCCCGGCGAGCGAGGCCAGCGCCGACAGGGAGATCGACCGTGCGGCTGCCGGGAGGTCCTCGCTCGCGCGCGCCGACGTCACCGGGAAGGCCGAGGCCTGCGGGTCGAGCTGTCCGGACTCGATCGCGTCGGCGACGATGCGTGCGAGCATCTCGAGCGCCCCGCCGGCGGCCTCCTGCAGCCGGTCCGGGACGACGGTGATCAGCCGGGGTGAGACGAGGAGCTCGTACTCGGACCGGTGGGCGAAGTGCCACTGGCGCATCGCCATCGCCACGCGGTACCACGCGGTGGCGTGGTCCGTCTCCGGCGCGCTGGCGCGCGCCTGGGCCATCACCGAGGCGAGCCCCTCGTAGGCGTCGGCGGCGAGCAGCCCGAGCAGCTCGTCGTGCCCGGACACGTGCCGGTAGAGACCCGACGGCGTCATGTCGACCGCCCGCGCCACGGCCCGCATGGTCACCCCGCTGGGGCCGTGCAGACGCAGCTCGTCACGCGCGGCGTCGAGGATCTCGCCCAGCGCACGCTCCTGGATCCGCTCCCGTCGCGTGATGCCGACCCGGTCGGGTCCCGATCCGGCATCGACCATGGCAACCTCCTTGACAGGGAGCGGTATTCGGCCCGAGTCTATGCCGCCTTCCTGAAGGGGTGCTGCACCGCGACCGGCTCATGTCGTGCGCAGGACGACGAGGGCGAGGTGGAGCTCGAGGCGGTCCCGTCCACGCGAGAGGTCCAGCCCGGTGAGCGCCTCGATGCGGTGGATCCGGTGGTACACGCTCTGCCGGTGCAGCCCGAGGCGGGAGGCCGTCGCTGCCACGGACCCCGCCTCCTCGAGGTACACCCACGCCGTCTCGACGAGCTCCTCGGGACCGTCCAGGAGCGCCGTGACCGCGGGCGTGCGCACGGCCTCGACGAGCTCGTCCGCGGCGCGGCCGCCGAGCAGCCGCGTCACCCCGAGCGCGTCCCAGGCGTGCACCCGTGTGGCGGCCGGGCCGCTCGGCTGTGCCCGGCTCCTCGGACGCACGACGCGCAGGGCGGCGCGCGCCCGCCGGTCCGAGACGACCGCATCGCGCAGGGGAACCTCGCCCCCGACGCCGGCCACGACCCCGGGCAGGCCGAGACGGGCCAGGGCGGCGATCGCGGACTCGACGACGTCCGTCACCGGCGAGCCGGGGCCCTCGGCCGGGACGAGCAGGACGAGGTCCCCGGAGCGCTCGGCGACCCCGACGTCGCGCGGCACTCCCCCGGGCCCGTGGACCTGATCGGCCTGCAGCCGCACACCGGGCGCCCCGCCGAGGACGGCGCAGACGACGGACGCGGTGCTCGCGATCGCGAGGTCGTCGGCGAGCTCGCGCGCGATGCCACCGCGCCCCTCCGCACCCGTCTCGAGGAGGTCGAGGAGCAGCCGCTCGGTCTCCCTCCGGCGCGAGGTGGCCCGGGCCAGGACCTCGCCCGCACGGGCCGCGAGGGCCTGGGCCGCCCGCACGCGCTCGGGCGCCAGTCCCTCCGGCGGCTCCACCGCCCACAGGTAGCCGCGGACGACGCCACGGGCGCGCGCCGGCAGGCACAGGCGCGCGGCGATCTCGCGCTCCGGGTGCGCGGGGACGTGGACCGGCCCGCGCGCCCGGGCGATGTCGAAGGACTCGAACCACTCCCGCGTCCGCGGCCCGGCACCACGACCCAGGACGGTCTCGACCCGGACGTGGTCGGCGCCCGCGTCGTGGGCGGCGAAGGCGAGCAGGCGCAGCCCGCGGTCCTCGAGCGTCACGGGGGCCTCGAGGATCGCCGAGGCCTCGTCCACGAGCTCCTGCAGGTCCATTGGACAACTGTATGACGAGATCGGTCCAAGACGTGGCAGTTGTCTGTGGTGCCCGACACCCGGCAGCCCTACCGTCGGAGGATGACCACGGCATCCGAGACCGCAACCGCCTCCGGCGCCCACCCGGCCACCGCAGCCCTGACCCCCTTCGTCGAGGACGCCGTCGCCCTCGCCGAGCGCTGGGCCGCTGCCGCCCACGCCGGGCAGACCAAGCGCGAGGCGCAGACGACCGGCCAGCTGGCCGCGCTGCTCTCCGACGCCGGTGGCGGCCTGGACCTGGCCGTCTTCTTCGTCGACCGCGTCGCCCGCCCCGAGGACGACAAGGCCGCGGCCAACGCCCTGAGCCAGATCACCGCCGCGGACGCCACCTCCTTCCTCGGCCCGATCGACCGCGGTCTGCTCGGCCTCGGCGCGACGGTCGCCCGGATCGCGCCGAAGGTCGTCGTCCCCGCCGCCCGTGCGCGGATGAAGCAGATGGTCGGCCACCTGCTCGTCGACGCCAACGACCCGAAGCTCGGTCGGCACCTCGCTGCCGCCCGTGAGGACGGGTTCCGCCTGAACATCAACCTCTTGGGCGAGGCCGTCCTCGGCGAGGACGAGGCCGCCTCCCGCACCCGGCGCACCCGCGAGCTGCTCGAGCGCGGCGACGTCGACTACGTCTCGATCAAGGCCTCCTCACTCGTCAGCCAGATCAGCGTGTGGGACACCCCCGGCACAGTCGAGCGCTGCGTCGAGCGGCTGCGCCCCCTGTACGCCGCGGCGAAGGCGTCCACCCCCCACGCCTTCGTCAACCTCGACATGGAGGAGTACCGCGACCTCGAGATGACGCTCGAGCTGTTCATGGCGATCCTCTCCGAGCCGGACTTCCACGACCTCGAGGCCGGCATCGTCCTGCAGGCCTACCTGCCCGACGCGCTCCCCGCGATGGAGCGCCTCATCGCCTTCGCCGCCGAGCGCCGGGCCCAGGGCCGCGCGGGTGTGAAGATCCGTCTGGTCAAGGGCGCCAACCTCGCCATGGAGAAGGTCGAGGCCGTCATGCACGACTGGGAGCAGGCCCCCTACCCCACCAAGGGTGACGTCGACGCGAACTACCTGCGCTGCGTCGAGCGCGCGCTGCGTGCTGACAGCGTCGCGGCCGGGGTGCGCATCGGGGTCGCCTCGCACAACCTCTACGACGTCGCGAGCGCGCACCTGCTCGCCCAGTCCCGAGGCGTCGAGGACGCCCTCGACATCGAGATGCTGCAGGGGATGTCGCCGGCGCAGGCCCGCGCGGTCCGCGACGACGTGGGCACGGTCATCCTCTACACCCCGGTCGTCGCACCGGAGGACTTCGACTCCGCGGTCTCCTACCTCGTGCGCCGCCTCGAGGAGAACGCCTCCCCGGAGAACTACCTGCACGCGTTCTTCTCGGACGACTCCGCCGCGATGCCCGATCAGGAGACCCGTTTCCGCGCGAGCGTCGAGGCCATCGGGGCGACCCCGACCGGCCCGCGCCGCCTCGTCGAGCCCGCGCCGATCGGCGATACCTTCGCCAACACCCCCGACGCCGACCCGGCCCTGGCCGAGCACCGCGAGTGGGCCGCCCGAGCGGTCGCCCAGCCGATGCCCGAGCTGACCTCGCGCCACCTGGACGTCGTCGCCGACGTCGAGGAGGTCGTCGCCACCGGGCGTGCGGCGCACGAGGGCTGGGCCGCGCGTCCCGCGCAGGAGCGCGCCGCGATCCTGCGTGACGCCGCCCGCGAGCTCAACGCCCGCCGGGAGGCCCTCGTGTCGGTCATGGCCGCCGAGGCCGGCAAGACCGTCGCCGAGTCCGACCCCGAGGTCTCCGAGGCCGTCGACTTCGCGCGCTACTACGCCGACCGGGCCCTCGAGCTCGAGGACGGGCCGATGACCGACGGGGCGCGGTTCACCCCCTTCGCCTTGACGCTGATCACCCCGCCGTGGAACTTCCCGGTCGCCATCCCGATCGGTGGTGTCCTCGCCTCGCTCGCGGCCGGGTCCGCCGTGATCATCAAGCCGGCGCCGCAGACGCCCGGGTGCGTCGAGGAGGCCGTCGCCGCGCTGCACGCCGCCGGTGTCCCGACCGACGTGCTGCAGGTGGTGCGCACCGAGGAGAACGAGGTCGGCCAGCGGCTCGTCTCCCACGAGGACGTCGACGCGGTCGTGCTCACCGGGGCGAGCGAGACGGCCCGGCTCTTCGCCGGGTGGCGCGCCGGACGCGAGGAGGGCGCCCGGGTGCTCGGTGAGACCTCGGGCAAGAACGCCCTCGTCGTCACGCCCTCGGCCGACATCGACCTCGCCGTCGCCGACCTCGTCTCCTCGGCCTTCGGGCACGCGGGCCAGAAGTGCTCGGCCGCCTCGCTCGGCATCCTCGTCGGGTCGATCGCCACGTCGCCACGTTTCCGCCGCCAGCTCGTCGACGCGGTCACCTCGATCGCCGTGGGCTGGCCCAGCGACCTGGGCACCCGGATGGGGCCGGTCATCGAGCCGCCGAGCGACAAGCTGCTGCGCGCGCTGACCACCCTCGAGCCCGGTGAGAGCTGGCTGGTCGAGCCCCGGCAGCTCGACGACACCGGTCGGCTGTGGTCGCCGGGAGTCAAGGAAGGGGTGGCGCCCGGTTCCTTCTTCCACCTCACCGAGGTCTTCGGCCCGGTCCTCGGCCTGATGCGGGCCGACTCGCTGGAGCAGGCGATCGAGCTGCAGAACGCCACCGACTTCGGCCTCACCGGTGGCCTGCACAGCCTCGACGAGTCCGAGATCCGGTACTGGACCGATGCCGTCGAGGTCGGCAACGGTTACGTCAACCGGCACATCACCGGCGCGATCGTCCAGCGCCAGTCCTTCGGCGGGTGGAAGTCCTCCTCGATCGGGCCGGGCGCCAAGGCCGGTGGGCCGAACTACGTGGCCCAGCTGGGCACGTGGCGTGCCGACGGGCTCCCGACCCACGGGACCACCCCCTCCTCCGCGGTGCGTCGCACCGTCGACGCACAGCTGGCAGCACTCGGCTCGACGGTGCCCGAGGCGGACCGCCCGTGGCTCGAGGCGGCGATCGCCAGCGACGCCGCCGCGTGGGCGCTCGAGCTCGGTGTCGAGCACGACAAGAGCGCGCTCGTCGTGGAGACCAATGTCTTCCGCTACCGCCCGCACCCGAACGTGCTCGTGCGCGCCGGGGCCGGCACCACCGTCGCCGAGGTGGTGCGCCTCGTCGCCGCCGCCACCCTCACCGGTGCGGGTGTGCTCGTCTCGGCAGACCCGGCGCTGAAGCTCCCCGGGAGCCTCGGCCACGTCCAGGTCGAGGCCGAGGACGAGGCGGCCTTCCTGGCCCGCGCCGGACAGGTCGAGCACGCCCGGGTGCGCCTCGTCGGGACGGATGCCCCCGCACTCGTCGACGGGCTCGTCGCCGCAGGGGTGGACGTCATCACCGGCCCGGTCCTCGCGACCGGTCGCCGTGAGCTGCTGCCCTTCCTGCGCGAGCAGGCGGTGAGCACCACGCGCCACCGCTTCGGGCACGTCGCGACGTCCTGAGGGGGCACCCTGCCCGCCGTGGCCCGGGACCATCGGTGGCCCGATGGTCCCGGGGCCTACGATCCGGGCCGGTAGTTCTCGTTGGCGGTATCGATGAGCTCCTCGGCGAGGTCCCGGACTTTGATGTTGCTCGTGGTGGAGACCCGGACGAGGAACTGGAAGGCACGGTCCTCGTCGATCCGGTACCGCTCCATCACCAGCCCGATCGCCTGACCGATCGCCTTGCGGGTGGCGATCGCCTCGCTGAGCTGCTCCTCACGGCGGGCGCGTCCCAGGGCGATGGCGGCGTGGGCGGCGAACAGCTCCGCGGTGTGGGCCACGTCGGCATCGATCGTGTCGCTCTCGGTGGCGTAGAGGTTGAGCACGCCGAGCGTCTCCCGCTCGACGTACAGCCGCACGCCCATCTGTGCCTGCACCCCCATGGCCACGGCGCGTGGCACGAACTTGGGCCACCGCGTCTCGTGCCGCAGCCGGTTGGCGATGGTGATCGGCTGGGACTCGACGGCCTGGACGCACGGCCCCTCACCCAGGGAGTACTGCAACGCGTCGAGCTCCCACACCAGCTGGTCGGTGCCGGCCTTGGTCTCGATGTCCCCCCTTCGGTGGACGATCGAGATGCCGACGTGGTCGATGTTCGGGAGGGACCGGGCGGCGGCGGCCACGATGCCGTCCAGGGTGCCCTCGAGGTCCTGGGGGGCGTTGATCTCGCGGGACGCCTCGACGAGGGCTTCGGAAAGAAGGGTGTCGTAGGTCATGGTTCCTCCGCATCACGGTGGCCCCGGGCACCGGGTACCGCTTTCAGCGTAGACCCGGGCCCGTAGGCCTCGACGGCGGACCAGGCACGACGGATGGGGTCAGCGGGCGGGCACGCCCGCGCGCATCAGCCCGTAGGTGACACCGTCGAGAAGGGCCTCCCACGAGGCCTCGACGATGTTGCCGGCGACGCCCACGGTGGTCCACGACGTGTGCGCGTCGCTCGTCTCGATGAGCACGCGGGTGGTGGCGTCGGTGCCGTGCGCGGCATCGAGGATGCGCACCTTGTAGTCGATGAGCTCCAGCCCCTCGATCTCCGGGTAGACCACCGTGAGCGCCTGGCGCAGGCCGTGGTCGAGGGCGTTGACGGGCCCGTTCCCCTCCCCCGTCGCGACGATGCGCTGCCCGCCCGCGACGGCCTTGACGGTCGCCTCGGACAGGGCGTCCTCCCCACCGCGGGCGTCGATCATCACCCGCCAGGACTCGACCCGGGCGTACTCGGGTGCGTCCTCGTCGAGCTCGCGACGCAGCAGCAGCTCGAAGGACGCGTCCGCCGCGTCGAAGGTGTACCCCTGCCGCTCCAGCTGCTTGACCTTGGCCAGCACGCGGGACAGGGCCGCGTCGTCGCCGGCGAGGTCGACGCCGAACTCGCGGCTCTTCAGCTCCACGGTCGCGCGGCCGGCCATGTCCGAGACGAGCATGCGCATGTCGTTGCCGACCGACTTGGGGTCGATGTGCTGGTAGAGGTCCGGGTCGACCTTGATCGCGCTCGCGTGCAGACCGGCCTTGTGCGCGAAGGCCCCCGAGCCGACGTACGGCTGACGGGAGAAGGGCGGGAAGTTCGTCACCTCGCTCACCGCATGGGCGATGCGGGTCGCGTCCTGCAGCCGGTGCGGCTCGACGAGGTCCATGCCGAGCTTGAGCTGGAGGTTGGCGACGACGGTGATCAGGTCGGCGTTGCCGGTGCGCTCGCCGTAGGCGTTGATCGTCCCCTGCACGTGGTCGGCACCCGCCTCGACCGCGGCCATCGAGTTGGCGACCGCGCACCCGGTGTCGTTGTGGCAGTGGATGCCCAGACGCGCTCCGGTGACCGCGATGACGTCGGCGACCGCGGAGCGCACCTGGTCGGGCAGCATGCCCCCGTTGGTGTCGCACACGGCGACGACCTCGGCACCGGCATCGTGGGCGGCCGTGACGCACGCCAGGGCGTAGTCGCGGTCGAGGAGGTAGCCGTCGAAGAAGTGCTCGCCGTCGACCATCACCGTGCGTCCGTGGGAGCGCAGGTGGGCCACGGTGTCCCGGATCATCTCGAGGTTCTCCGCGACGCTCGTGCGCAGCGCCCGCTCGACGTGTCCGGGGTGCATCTTGGCCACGAGGGTGATCACCTCGGCGCCGGAGTCGAGCAGCGCCTGCACCTGCGGGTCCGATGCGGCGTCGACGCCGGCCCTGCGGGTCGCACCGAAGGCGGCGAGCGTGGCGTTGCGCAGGTCCAGCTCGTCCCCGGCCCGGGCGAAGAACTCGGTGTCGTTGGGGTTGGCCCCGGGCCAACCCCCTTCGATGTGGGTCACGCCCAGCTCGTCGAGCAGGCGGCTGATCGCCAGCTTGTCCGCGACCGAGACGTTGATGCCCTCCTGCTGGGCACCATCGCGCAGGGTCGTGTCGTAGACGTGGAATCCGGTGGTCATCGGTGCTCTCCGTCGGACGGTGGCGAAGGGGGCGTCTCGCCGAGGTCGGTGGGTGACACCTGCTCGTCGCGCCGGTCCTTCGCGAGGGTGATGCTCGGGACCCGATGCTTCGTCGACTCCCGGCCGGGTGGCTGCTCCTCGACAAAAGCAAAGACCCCCCGGGTGCGGGAGGTCTGCGCGACGAGCAGGTGGCTCGTCGCGCCTAGATAATGAGCTCGGCCGCGGTAGCGGCGCGGGGCATCATCGGTGGCATCACGCCGTCACTCTCGCACTCCGCACCGCTGTCGCCTCGCCGGTGTCCGTCATGTGGACGGGCTCGGCTCACGGACCGAGACCGTCGAGGAGCATCTCGAGGGTCCGGGCCACACCGTCCTCGTCGTTGCCCGGGCAGTGGTCGGTGACCGCAGTCAGCACGTCCGGGTGGGCATTGGCCACGGCGAAGGAGCGCCCGGCCCACTGCAGCATCGGCAGGTCGTTGGGCATGTCCCCGAAGGCCCACACCTCTTCGGACGCGATCCCGAGCTCGTCGCTCCACTCGCGCAGCGCCGCGGCCTTGGTGACGCCGAGCGCGGAGATCTCCGCGAGCCCGCCGGCCCCGGAGAAGGCGACGATCGCCCGGTCCCCCACGACCTGCGTCGCGACCTCGATGAACTCCTCGTCCGTCAGGTGCGGGTTGCGGGCGAGCAGCTTGCCGACCGCCGCGTCCCGGAGCAGCTCGATCTCCGAGGTCGTCACGAGGTCCTCGGGATGGTCGTGGATCGCGGCGAACATGCTCTCCGCAGCCAGCCCGGTCGAGCGCTCCGCGGCGAAGCCGGTACCGGGCACCTGCTCGCGCAGGTCGCGCACGATCTCGGTGACGACGTCCCGGGCCATCGTCCGCTCGCGGAAGACCCGCTGGCGCGCGACGTCGTAACGGAAGGCGCCGTTGCCGCAGATCGCCACGCCCCGGGCGCCGACGACGTGCGCGAGCTCGTCGAGCCACCGCGGTGGGCGGGCCGTGACGAGCACCGTCTCGAGACCGACCTCGGCGACACCGCGCAGGGCGGCGACGGACCGCCCGGAGACGGTCCCGTCCGAGCGCAGCAGCGTGCCGTCGAGGTCGGTCGCGATCAGGCGCGGGGTGCCGCGCCTCAGGCCAGTCGGGTCATCCAACCGCGGGTGTCCTCGGCGACGCCGTACTGGATGTCCAGCAGGGCCTGGCGGATGGATCGGGTGACCTCTCCCCCTTCGGCGCCGGCGGTGGACGCGACGGACCCGCCCTCCCAGCGCAGCTCGCCGACGGGTGTGACGACGGCGGCGGTGCCGCACGCGAAGATCTCGGTGATCTCACCGGATGCGACGCCGTCCTTCCACTCGTCGATGCCGATGCGGGCCTCCTCCGGCTGCAGCCCCAGGTGGGGCGCGATCTCCAGGATGGAGGCGCGGGTGACGCCCTCGAGGATCGAGCCGGTGAGCTCGGGGGTGCGCAGGCGGCCGTCCCTGGTGACGAAGAAGAGGTTCATCCCGCCGAGCTCCTCGATGTAGGTGTGCGTCGAGGAGTCGAGGAAGACCACCTGGTCGCACCCGTGCGCGGCGCCCTCCAGCTGACCGGCCAGGGACGAGGCGTAGTTGCCGCCGCACTTGGCAGCACCCGTGCCGCCCTCGCCAGCGCGCGCGTAGTCCGTCGTGAGCCAGAGGTGGACCGGCTTCATGCCGCCGGGGAAGTACGCGCCGGCGGGGCTGGCGATGACGGAGAAGGTCACCTCGTTGGCCGGGCGGACGCCGATGAAGGCCTCCGAGGCGAACATGAAGGGGCGCAGGTAGAGGCTGGACTCACCGGTGCCGGAGTCGGGCACCCACGCCTTGTCGGTCTCCACGAGCGCGCGGATCGCGCCGATGAAGTCCTCCTCGGAGAGCACCGGCAGCGCGAGCCGCTCGCAGCTGCGGGCCATCCGGGCGGCATTGCGGTCCGGCCGGAAGGTCCACACGGACCCGTCCGCGTGGCGGTAGGCCTTCATGCCCTCGAAGACCTCCTGCGCGTAGTGCAGGACGGCCGCGGCGGGCGAGATGGAGAGCGGCCCGAAGGGGCGGACCTGACCGTCGTGCCAGCCCTTCGCCTTCGTCCAGGTGGCGGTGACCATGTGGTCGGTGAAGGTGGTGCCGAAGGCCGGGTTGGCGAGGATCGTCTCGCGCTCGGCAGCAGGCAGGGGGTCCTCGCGGCGGGTGGTTGCGAAGGTGAGCTCAGCGGTCATCGGTGACTCGACTCCTCAGGTGTTCGGGTCCTCGCAGGGTAGTCCTCCCTGTGCACCGCATCACAAACGGGCAGCGACGGCGTCACCGATCGCGGAGGTGGACCGCTCGCCGGTCCGCTCGGCGAGGTCCGCGGCGACCGCGGCCTCGACGCGCCGCGCGTCCTCGGGACGACCGAGGTGCTCCAGCAGCATCGCCGCGGAGAGGATCGCCGCCGTCGGGTCGGCCTTGCCCTGCCCGGCGATGTCCGGGGCGGAGCCGTGGACCGGCTCGAACATGCTCGGCGCCTCGCGGGAGGGGTTGATGTTGCCGCTGGCGGCCAGGCCGATGCCACCGGCGATCGCGGCCGCGATGTCGGTGATGATGTCGCCGAAGAGGTTGTCGGTGACGATGACGTCGAAGCGGGCCGGGTCGGTGGCCATGAAGATCGTCGCCGCGTCGACGTGCTGGTAGGCGGTCTCGACGTCGGGGTACTCCGCGCCGACCTCCTCGACCGTGCGCCGCCACAGGTGGCCGGCGTGGGTGAGCACGTTGTGCTTGTGCACGAGCGTCAGGTGCCTGCGCGGGCGGGCCTGCGCGCGGGCGAAGGCGTCCCGCACCACGCGCTCGATGCCGAAGCGGGTGTTGACGCTGACCTCGGTCGCGACCTCGTGCGGGGTGCCGACGCGCAGCGCGCCACCGTTGCCGACGTACGGGCCCTCGGTCCCCTCGCGCACGACGACGAAGTCGAGTCCCTTGTCGGTCACCTCGGTCGACAACGGGCTGGTCACGCCCGGGAAGAGCTTGGCCGGGCGCAGGTTGACGTAGTGGTCCAGCGCAAAGCGAAGGGGGAGCAGCACCCCGCGCTCGAGGACGCCGGAGGGGACGGTCGGGTCGCCGATGGCCCCGAGCAGGATCCCGTCGTGCCCGCGGATCTCCTCGACGACCGAGTCCGGCAGGGTCTCCCCCGTGCGGTGCCAGCGCTGGGCGCCCAGGTCGTACTCCGTGGTGGAGACCGTCACCCCGGACGCGCCCAGGACCTTCAGCCCCTCGGCGACCACCTCCGGGCCGATCCCGTCCCCGCCGATGACGGCGATGTCGAAGCTCTTGTGCGGCACGTCGGTGGTCATGCGCTCAGGCTAGGCCGCCGTCCCGACATGTGAACCCCTTGTCCCGCCATCCGGACCTCGTCACGGGGGTGGAGGGCAACGCGCGGACGAACCATTCGCGCGTCGGCCGAGCGGCCGAGGCTACTCGCCGACGGGCGCGTACGTCCGGCCCGAGACCCGGCGGATGCGGCCCTCGTCGAGGGCGGCGTCCAGCGCCCTGGCGAACCGTCCCGGTCCCCAGTAGCGCGCCCCGACGAGGCGGACGAGCTCCCTGCGCTCGGTGGCACCGTGCTCGGCCAGCGCTGCGGCGATCGCTGCGATCTCACGGTCCAGCGCGCGATCCGCGCTCGCCGCTCGGACCGGGTCCACACCCCCGGTCCGGGAGGAGGACAGGGCCTCGCTCGGGCCGGGTCGGAACCGTCGCCCCCCGGTGGTCTCGCGGGTCTGTCGCCGGAGCGTCCGTTCGCGCACTCGCTCGTCGAGCTCGGCCCGTTCACGCGCGCGCTCATCGGCGTCCGGCATCTCGTCCCCGACCTCCCGACGATGGTGGCGCGGGGCAGCTGCGGTGCCGGCGCTCGCGGGCTCGTCGGCGGACTCCTCGGACTCCTCCTCCGCCTCGGAGGCCGTCAGCGGTTGGGCGATGTCCTCCAGGTTGGCCTGCTCGGAGCGCACACCGAGGAAGATCTCCGCCACTCCACCCAGTGCCATGACACCGGCCGCGATGAAGAAGCCCACGGCGACGAACACGGCCTCCTCGGTACCGATCAACCGGCCGAAGAGCAAGGGGCCGACGGTTCCTCCGATGGCGGTCCCCAGGGCGTAGAAGAACGCGATCGCCAGGGCGCGGGTCTCCATCGGGAAGACCTCGCTCACGGTGAGGTAGGCAGCACTGGCGCCGGCGGAGGCGAGGAAGAAGATCGCCACGATGAAGGCGATGAACGTCCACCGGTTGAGTGCCCCGTTCATCAGGAGCAGACCCAGCGGGATGGTCAGCAGCGCCGACCCGAGGTACGTGCCGGCGATCATCGGGATCCGACCGACCGTGTCGAAGAAGCGCCCCAGCAGGACCGGGCCCAGGAAGTTGCTCAGTGCCCAGATGATGATGAAGATCGGCACCAGCCCGGACGCGACCCCGAAGAAGGTGCTCAGCAGGGTCCCGAGGTTGAACGTGATCCCGTTGTAGATGAAGGCCTGCCCGACGAACAGGGCCACACCGAGGACGGTGCGCTTGGGGTAGAGCTTGAAGGCGGTGCGCGCGATCATCCGGAACGGGATCGCGGTGCGCTGGCGGACCGTCAGCGTGTCCTCCGGCTCGGACAGCTCCTCGCCGGTCTCCTGCCTGACCTCGCGCTCGATCTCGTCGACGATCCGCTCGGCCTCGTCCTCGTGACCGTGGATGAACAACCAGCGTGGGCTCTCGGGCACGTGGCGCCGGACGAAGAGGATGGCCAGCCCGAGGACCGCGCCGGCACCGAAGGCCACCCGCCACCCGAGCCAGATGGGAAAGACGTCGCTGAGGAAGAACAGGGCCGAACCGGCACCGATGGCCGCTCCCAGCCAGTAGGAGCCGTTGATGACCAGGTCGACCTGTCCGCGCACCCGGGCGGGGATCAGCTCGTCGATCGCCGAGTTGATCGCCGCGTACTCGCCACCGATGCCGGCGCCGGTGAAGAACCGCGCCAGGTAGAAGAACCAGGGCGCGAAGGCGAATGCCGTCGCCACCGTGGCCACGAGGTAGACCAGCAGCGTCGCGATGAACATCTTCTTGCGCCCGAGCCGGTCGGTCAGCTGGCCGAAGAAGAGGGCGCCCAGGCAGGCGCCGGCGATGTAGATGGCCCCGGCGAGTCCGATCTGACCGGCAGTGAGGCTGAGGCCACTGCCCTCCTCGGTCAACCGGGCGGCCACCGAGGACACCATCGTGACCTCGAGGCCGTCGAGGATCCACACCGCACCGAGTCCGATGACGACACGCCAGTGGAACTTCGACCAGGGAAGACGATCGAGCCGTGAGGGCACCTGGGTCTCGATGGTGCCTGTCTGTACTGCCTGAGACATGCACCGTGGCTACCCCCGGGCGCCCGTCCGTAAACTGAGCAGATGTTCACCTGTCGCGTGCTCGGCCATCGTCTGCGCTTCCGGGCCGAGGGACCCGTCCTGCGCTGGGAGTGCGAGCGCGGCTGCGGCGCAGGGGGATCGAAGACCTACGACTCGGCCGATGCCGCCGGGCGCTATGCGGCCGCCTTCGACCGGCAGGACCGCCACGACCTCGGCAAGCGGGCTCCGCTCATCGGTCTGCTGCCGCTGCGGCTCTGGCGCAGCCTGCGTCGCCCACGCGGCGACTGACGGGCCCCCGCAGCCACATGACCCGACGGCCGAGAGCGCGTGGGCAGGACCTCACCCGGGTAGGGGGCCCCACATGTGCTTCTCTCCCGAGGCCGACCTCGTCGCGGGCGTCGTCATCGGCGTCGTCGCCGTCGACGCCATCGCCCGTCGCCCGGCCCGCCGCAACTGGTTGCTCGCGAGCTTGCCGGCCCTCCTCGCGGTCCACACCCTCGTGGAGTCACTCGTGTGGTTCGGTGGCAGGGGGCAGGTGAGCGAGTCCCTCGGGACCGCTGCGACGTACGTCTACGCCGTCATCGCCTTCGCGGTGCTCCCGGTGCTCGTGCCGCTCGCCGTGCTGGCGCGAGAGCGGGAGCCACGTCGGCGACGCCTGCTGGTCCTCGGCTCGTGCCTCGGCATCCTCGTCTCGGCCATCATGCTCTGGTCCGTGCTGGTCGGGCCACTGACCACGACCCTGCACGCCTATGCGATCTCCTATGAGATCGACATCCCGGCCCCGACGGTCCTCGTCCCCCTGTACGTCGTGGCCACGTGCGGCGCGGCGTTGCTGTCCTCGTCGCGCCACATCGTCGTCTTCGGCGTCGTCAACCTGCTCGTCGTCCTGCTCCTGGGCTGGCGATCCGTCCAGGGGCTGGCGTCACTGTGGTGCATCTGGGCTGCCCTGACCAGCGTCGCGATCGCCCTGCTCGTACGCCGGGACGAGGGTCAGCGGACCGTGACCAGCAGCTAGTCGCACGTCGGACGCGTGCCGGGCGGATCGCACCCGAATCAGTCGACCTTGCGCGCAGCGCCCTTGTCGGCGGACTGGGCGAACTTCGCGAAGATCCTCAGCGCCGCGGAGACGGGACGGTCGCGGGAGACCGGAGCCCACCCCTTCGCGTCCTGCTCCGTGCGGCGCCGCTGCAGCTCCTCGTCGTCGACGAGGAGGTTGACCCGACGACCGGGGATGTCGAACTCGATGACGTCGCCGTCCTGCACGAGCCCGATCGCACCACCGGCGGCGGCCTCCGGGGAGACGTGTCCGATGGACAGGCCGGACGACCCACCGGAGAAGCGGCCGTCGGTGATCAGGGCGCACTTCGGGCCGAGGCCGGTGCCCTTGAGGTAGGAGGTCGGGTAGAGCATCTCCTGCATGCCGGGCCCGCCCTTGGGACCCTCGTAGCGGATGACGACGACCTCACCCTCCTGCACCTGCTTGGACAGGATCATCTCCACGGCCGCCTCCTGGGACTCGGCGACCCGCGCCGGCCCGGAGAAGGTCCACTGGTGCTCGGGCACGCCGGCGGTCTTGACGATGCAGCCGTCCGGGGCGAGGTTGCCGGTGAGGACGGCCAGGCCGCCCTCGCTGGAGTAGGCGTGGTCGACGGAGTGGATGCAGCCGTTCTCGGGGTCGGTGTCCAGGCTGGTCCAGCGGTTGGTCGAGGAGAAGGCCTGCGTCGTGCGCACCCCGCCCGGAGCGGCGTGGAAGAGCTCCTTGGCCCGCTCGGTGGCGGTGCCCGAGCGGATGTCCCAGTCGGCGAGCCACTCGTCGAGCTTCGTGCTGTGCACGGCCCGCACGCCGGTGTCGAGCATGCCGCCGCGGTTCAGCTCGCCGAGGATCGCGGGGATCCCGCCGGCGCGGTGGACGTCCTCCATGTAGAAGTCGCTGGAGTTCGGCGCGACCTTGACCAGGCACGGGGTGACCCGGGAGAGGGCGTCGATGTCGTGCTGGTCGAAGTCGACCTCCGCCTCCTGCGCCGCGGCGAGCAGGTGCAGGATCGTGTTGGTCGAGCCGCCCATGGCGATGTCCAGGCGCATGGCGTTGGCGAAGGCGGGCTTCGTCGCGATCGAGCGCGGCAGCACCGACTCGTCGTCCCCGTCGTAGTAGTCGCGGCACAGGTCGACGACGAGGCGGCCGGCGTCGAGGAAGAGGTCGCGGCGCGCCTCCGCGGTCGCCAGCGTCGAGCCGTTGCCCGGCAGGGAGAGGCCCAGGGCCTCGGTCAGGCAGTTCATCGAGTTCGCGGTGAACATGCCCGAGCAGGAGCCGCACGTCGGGCAGGCGGACTGCTCGATCGCGGTGATCTCCTCGTCGGAGACGTTCTCGTCGACCGCCTTGACCATCGCGTCGACGAGGTCCAGGCGCGTCGCGGCCGTGCCATCCTCACCGATGATCGCCTTGCCTGCCTCCATCGGCCCGCCCGAGACGAAGACGGTCGGGATGTTCAGCCGGAGCGCGGCCAGCAGCATCCCGGGCGTGATCTTGTCGCAGTTGGAGATGCACACCAAGGCGTCGGCGCAGTGCGCGTTGACCATGTACTCGATCGAGTCGGCGATGACCTCGCGGCTCGGCAGCGAGTAGAGCATGCCGTGGTGGCCCATCGCGATGCCGTCGTCGACGGCGATCGTGTCGAACTCCTTGCCCACTCCCCCGGCCTCCTCGATGGCACCGGCGACGAGCTGGCCCATGTCCTTCAGGTGCACGTGCCCGGGCACGAACTGGGTGAAGGAGTTGGCGATCGCGACGATCGGCTTGCCGAAGTCACCCTCGCCCATCCCGGTCGCGCGCCAGAGGGCACGGGCACCGGCCATGTTGCGACCGTGGGTGGTGGTTCGGGAACGCAGCTCAGGCATGGCCTCACCGTAGTTCGCCCGTCCGGTCGGTGATACGGCGTCTCACACGCCAGACCGCCCCCGGCCGGTGCGGCGGGGGGCGGTCTGGTCCGGAATGCGGAAACTGGCTGGGTCAGCTGATGTCAGTGACGTCAGCTGATGTCAGTGACCGCCCTGCTCGCGACGGTCCAGGCTCTCCTGGAGGGCGCGGCGGACCTCTGCGGTCTCCTCGCTCATGATGGCTCCTCGTGACGTGCGTGCGGTGGTGCTCCTGCCGGGCACGACGTGGGTGGGGGTGCCGGTGCGAAGGGAGGCGGCCGGGTGGGCCGCCGTTGACCCGACGGTACGCCGGCGTGCCCACTGGCCGGAATGCCCCGTCCACGCCTCGGACGGCGGGGGGTCTCCCCCTTCGTCCCCACCACGGTCGTGGCCCGAAAATGGGGCGCGCAGTGTCGGTGGGTGGACATAACCTTGACGGGCCATGACCCAGACCCTTCTTCGCATCCCCGAGGCCCCGGCACCACCCCCGTCGCCCGCCTCCGTGGACCCTTCCCGACACGTCGACTGGCGGCGGATGGCCTCGCCGTGGACCGTCGTCGCGCTGACGTGCGCCTTCATCGCCGCCATCGCCCTCACCCTCGGCACGGTGATCATGGGCCGTCTCGCCGAGGAGCCCACGAGCACCCTCGTGTGGGTGCTCGCCGCCTGCATCGTCGGCGGTGCGCTCATCGACACCGTGGGCAAGATCGTCTGGGTCGGCCTGTCGGACAAGGCAGAGGGGCGCCTGCGCGAGGACCTCCTCGACGCGGTGCTCGCGCAGCCCGTCCCCGTCCTCGCCGAGCAGGCCGTCGGGGAGATCCTCGACCGGGTCGACGACGACACCCACGAGGTCGGCAACCTCATCCGTTGGCAGGTGTGGATGTTCTTCCGCGCGGCCTTCGCGGTGCTGCCCATGTGGATCGTCGCGGGCATCACGTGGTGGCCGGCGTGGCTGCTCTTCCCGCTGCTCGGGTCCCTGACGGCCCTCGTCATCAGGCCGCTGCTCGGGGAGATCGCCCGCCGCAAGGTCGTCGAGGAGATCGCCTGGACCGACCACGCCAGCGCGCTCGAGGAGGGCATCGCGGGTCGGGACGACCTGCGCACGAGCCTGGGCCAGGCGCATGTCCTCCAGCGCGTGGCCGCGTTGTCCGCGCGGGTGCACCACGAGCTGCTGCGGGTTCTGCTCGTCGAGCGGGCGCTGGCCCGGCGGGCCGGGCTCCTGCTCCATGCGCTCCTGGCCGCCACGGCCGTGGCCGGGGTGGCGCTCGCCGCGCGCGACCACATGTCGGTCGCTGCACTCGTCACCCTCTTCCTCGTCACCGCCACCTTCGTCGGGCAGATCTCGATGCTCGCCAACCACATGTCGGACCTGCAGGAGGGCTTCGGCGCGGTCATGCGGCTGCGCCAGACGCTCGGGGTGCAGCCGGAGCCGGAAGGGGGCCGCGACGTCCCCGGCGACGGCCCGGTAGCCCTGGACTTCCACGACCTGGACTTCTCCTACGAGGAGGGCGCCTTCGCGTTGCGGGGCGTCGACCTGCGGGTACCGGCCGGGGAGACGATGGCCTTCGTCGGTCGGACCGGCTCCGGGAAGTCCACCCTCGCCTCCTTCGTCTCCCGGGCGATCGAGCCACCTCGTGGCAGCGTCCTGCTGGGAGGGGTCGACGTCCTCGACCTCGACGTCCAGCGGCTGCGCGCGGTCGTCGGCGTCGTCACCCAGCGCACCGAGGTGCTCGCCGGGACCCTCGCGGAGAACATCGCGATCTTCGAGGACGTCCCCCGCGGGCAGATCGAGCAGGCCGTCGTCGAGCTCGGGCTGAGCGAGTGGGTCGCCGGCCTGCCCGACGGGCTGGACACGCTCCTCGGCCCCGGCGGGACGACGTTGTCGGCCGGCGAGGAACAGCTCGTCGCCTTCGCCCGGCTCCTTGTGCGCGACGTGCGCGTCGTCGTCCTCGACGAGGCGACGGCACGGATGGACCCGGTCACCGAGCGCCGGGTCATCTCCGCCGCGGACCGACTGCTCACCGGCCGCACCGGTGTGCTCATCGCCCACCGCCTGACGACGATCGAGCGGGCACCGCACGTCGCGGTCCTCGACCAGGGGCGCGTCGTGCAGCAGGGGGCGCGTGCCGAGCTGGCCCGTGCCGAGGGTCCCTTCCGGGACCTGCTCCTGGCCAGCCGCACGAGCCAGCAGCCGGTCGACCAGCCGGACACGGAGGCCGAGGTCGCCCACGCCACCCTCGACGACCCCGGCAGCCCGACCGGGGGCCGACGCCGCAGTGACGGCCCCGTGGCCGTGCGCGAGGTCGGGGACGGGCCATCGCTCGGGCGCGGGATCCTGCACGCCCTGCTGATCCGGCCCGCGTGGGGTCTCCTCGGAGCCCTGCTCTTCCTCATCGGGTCCCTCGCCGGCGCCCAGGGCGCCGTGACCGGACTGCTGTGGGGACTCATCGTCGAGCGGCTGGAGCGAGGTGAGCCGGTGGGCTGGCTGACGACCGCCATCGTCGCCGGTCTGGTCCTCACGCCGTTGGTGTTCGCCCAGGCCTTCGTCACCTATCCCCGGTGGTGGGTCGAGGTCATGCTGCGCACCCGGATCTCGGTGCTCCACGGCCAGACGGTGCAGACCCGCCTGCCGCGCACACCGCCCGGTGAGGTGGTGGCCCGCTCGATGGACGCCGATCGCTACGCCCGCTACGCCGACCGGTGGGTCGACTTCGTCAACGGTCTGGTCATCACCGGCCTGACCAGCCTGCTCGCCGGGACGTGGGTGGCCGGCGCCATCCTGCTCACCGTCATGGTCACCTCGGCGCTCGCGTCGACGCTCGGACGTCCCGCTGCCGGACGCTCGGCCGCGGCGGCCTCCACCGCCCGGGCCCGCTTCGGCCGGGCCCTCGTCTCGGCACTCGAGTCGATGCGCACGGTCAAGCTCGCCGCCGCCACGTCCGCCGTGCGTCGCCACCTGCGCGAGGTCGATGCAGGTCGCGTTGCCGCCGCGGTGCGGGAGCACCGCATCCAGGCCTTCCTCCAGGGCGTGCCGATGGTCATGGTCCAGTGCGGCGTGGTGGCGGCGTGGGCTGTCTACTTCCTCGACGGGTGGAGCCTCGCGACGGCGCTGCTCGTCTCGAGCGCCGTCGCCGGCTTCGAGTGGTTCGGCCGGGTCGCCGGGCTGGTCGTCACCGAGGCTCCCGGCACCCGCCACTGGCAGGTCGAGACGAGCCGTTTCGCCGGGGGCGTGGACCTCATGGACCTGCCGGAGGGAGTCGACCTCGTCTCCGGGGAGGCTCCCGGGCCGACGCCGGTGGGCCGGGTTCCCCTCGAGCAGCTGCGGCTGCGTGGGGTGTCGGCCGTCCACGAGGACGGCACCATCGGGGTCAGCGGCGTCGACCTCGCCGTCGACGCCGGGGAGCTGGTCCTGCTCGTCGGCCAGGTGGGCTCGGGCAAGTCCAGCCTGCTCGCCGCCCTGGCCGGCCTCGTCGACCACCGGGGCGAGGTGCTGTGGAACGGCCACCCCGTCGAGGAGGTGCAGACCTTCATGCGGCCCGGCCAGGTGGCGCACGTCGCCCAGGTGCCGCGGGTGCTCTCGGGGACGTTCGGCGACAACGTCCGGCTGGGCCACCAGCGGCCCTTCGAGTCGCCGATCGCGGACGCACGGCTCGCCTCCGACATCGAGGAGGCGGGTGGACCGCACGCGGTCGTCGGCCACCGCGGGGTGCGCCTGTCGGGTGGCCAGGTGCAGCGGCTCGCGCTCGCCCGGGCCATGGCCACCGAGGCCGAGCTGCTCCTGGCCGACGACGTCTCCAGCGCACTCGACGCGGCCACCGAGATCGAGCTGTGGCAGGCGCTGCGCGAGCGCGGCGCGACCGTCATCGGCGCGACCTCCAAGCGGGCCGCGCTGGAGCGGGCCGACCGGGTCGTCGTGCTCGTCGCCGGTCGCGTCGCCGCCTCCGGTCCGTGGGAGTCGCTCGCACCGCGGTGGGGGCACCTCGCCGGCTGAGCCGGGTGACCCCCTTCCTCCCCCGACATGGCGAAGGGGGCGCCCCGGCGTCGTGTGCCGGTGGGCGCCCCCGTCGGGGCCCGACCGCGGGGGTGACCGCGGCGGGAGTCGGTGATCAGCGGGCGGCAGAGCCCTCGGTGTAGTCGTCGTCGCCGGTCTGCCAGGCGAAGTGCGCGCGCAGCGCCTTGCCGGTGGCCTCGATCGGGTGACCGGCCTCCTGCTCGCGCAGCTGCGTGAACTCCGCGGCGCCGTTGTCCTGGTCGTCGATGAAGCGCTTGGCGAAGGAGCCGTCCTGGATGTCGGCGAGGATGCCCTGCATCGACTCCTTGACCTTGGCGTCGATGACGCGCGGACCGGAGACGTAGTCGCCGTACTCCGCGGTGTCGGAGATCGACCAGCGCTGCTTGGCGATGCCGCCCTCCCACATGAGGTCGACGATGAGCTTCAGCTCGTGCAGGACCTCGAAGTAGGCGATCTCCGGCTGGTAGCCCGCCTCGGTCAGGGTCTCGAAGCCGGCCTGGACGAGGTGCGACATGCCACCGCAGAGGACGGCCTGCTCGCCGAAGAGGTCGGTCTCGGTCTCCTCGGTGAAGGTGGTCTTGATGACGCCCGCGCGGGTGCCGCCGATGCCCTTGGCGTAGGACTTCGCGATGTCCCAGGCCTGGCCGGAGGCATCCTGCTCCACGGCGATGATGTCCGGGATGCCGCGGCCGTCGACGAACTCGCGACGGACCGTGTGACCCGGGGCCTTCGGCGCCACGAGGATGACGTCGACGCCGGCCGGGGCCTGGATGTAGCCGAAGCGCACGTTGAAGCCGTGGCCGAAGACGAGCACGTCGCCCTCGTTGAGGACGGGCTCGATGTCGTCGGCGTAGACGTGGCGCTGGACCTGGTCGGGGGCGAGGATGACGACGACATCGGCCTCGGCCGCGGCCTCGCGCGGCGTGAGGACGGTCAGGCCCTCCTGCTCGGCCTTGGCGCGGGAGGTGCTGCCCTCCTTGAGGCCGACGCGCACGTCGACCCCGCTGTCACGCAGGTTGAGCGCGTGGGCGTGGCCCTGGGAGCCGTAGCCGATGACGGCCACCTTGCGTCCCTGGATGATGGACAGGTCCGCGTTGTCGTCGTAGATCAGCTCGGCCATGGGGGATCTTCTCCTTGGTGGGTCTGTGGTGGGGTTCGGGTCATCGTCGCGTGCACCGGGTGCACGGGGCGAGGGTGTCTCAGTGGCGGGAACGGTCGGTGATCGAGCGCGGCCCACGGCCGATGGCGACGACACCGGACTGGACGAGCTCCTTGATCCCGTAGGGCTGGAGGATCTCGAGCATCGCCGAGATCTTGTCGCTGTTGCCGTAGACCTGCAGGGTCATCGCCTCGCGCGTCGTGTCGACGATCTTCGCCTTGAACATCTGCGCGGTCTCGAGGATCCCGCTGCGCTGGCCGGCCTCGGCACGGACCTTGACCAGCACGACCTGGCTGGTGACCGAGGACAGGGGGTCGAGCTCGACGACCTTGAGGACCTCGACGAGCTTGTTCAGCTGCTTGGTCACCTGCTCCAGCGGCAGCAGGTCGACGTCCACGACGACCGTCATCCGGGAGATCTCCGGGTGCTCGGTCGGGCCGACGGCCAGCGAGTCGATGTTGAAGCCGCGGCGGGAGAACAGCGCCGAGATCCGGGCCAGGACGCCGGGCTTGTTCTCGACGAGGACGGAAAGGGTGTGCTTGGTGCTCATCGTCGTGACGTCACTTTCCCTGGTCGGCGGTGGGGTCGGCGGCCGTGCCTTCGTCCTGCTCGACCGCCTCGGAGTCCTCGCGGTCCCAGACCGGGGCGGTGTCGCGCGCGACCTGGATGGCGTCGTTGCTCACGCCGGCGGGCACCATCGGCCACACCATGGCATCGCGCTCGACGACGAAGTCGACGACGACCGGTCGGTCGTTGATCGACATCGCCTCCTGGATCGTCGCCTCGAGGTCCTCGGGCCGCTCGCAGCGCAGCCCGACGCACCCGTAGGCCTCGGCGAGCTTGACGAAGTCGGGGATGCGGCTGCCGACCGATGTGTGCAGGTCGGTGTTGGAGTAGCGCTCGTTGTAGAAGAGCGACTGCCACTGCCGGACCATGCCCAGGCTGGAGTTGTTGATGACCGCGACCTTGATCGGGATGTCGTTGATGACGCAGGTCGCGAGCTCCTGGTTGGTCATCTGGAAGCAGCCGTCACCGTCGATCGCCCAGACCACCCGGTCCGGCTCCCCGACCTTGGCGCCCATCGCGGCCGGCACCGCGTACCCCATCGTCCCGGCGCCACCGGAGTTCAGCCACGAGTTGGGGCGCTCGTAGTTGATGAACTGGGCGGCCCACATCTGGTGCTGGCCGACACCGGCGGCGTAGACGGCCTCGGGGCCGGCGATCTCGCCGAGCCGGCGGATGACCTGCTGCGGCATCAGCGCGTCCTCGCCGTGCGGCTGGTAGCCGACCGGGTACTCCTCGGTCCACCCCCTCGTCGTCGTGGCCCACCCGGCGTACCGCCGGGGCGTGACCTCGGCGGCCGGGCCATCGCCTGCCTCGATGGCGATGACCAGCTCGTTGAGGATGGCGCGTGCGTCGCCGACGATCGGCACGTCCGCGACGCGGTTCTTGGAGATCTCCGCGGGGTCGATGTCGGCGTGGATGACGCGGGCACCGGGCGCGAAGGAGGCCAGCTGGCCGGTGACCCGGTCGTCGAAGCGCGCACCGATGGTGATGAGCAGGTCGCTGCGCTGCAGGCCGGTGACGGCCGCGACCGAGCCGTGCATGCCCGGCATGCCCAGGTGCAGGGGGTGGCCGTCGGGGAAGGCGCCGCGGGCCATCAGCGTCGTCACGACGGGGATGCCGGTGAGCTCGGCCAGGCGCAGCAGCTCGGCGTGCGCCCCGGAGCGGATGATGCCGCCACCGGCGTAGATGACCGGCCGCTCGCTGGCGGCCATGAGCTTGACGGCCTCGCGGATCTGCTTGGCGTGCGGGCGGGTCACCGGGTGGTAGCCGGGCAGGTCGAACCGCGGCGGCCAGCTGAAGGTCGTCGTGGCCTGCAGGGCGTCCTTGGCGATGTCGACGAGCACCGGGCCGGGACGGCCGGTGCTGGCGATGTGGAAGGCCTCGGCGATGACGCGCGGGATGTCGGCGGCGTCGGTCACGAGGTAGTTGTGCTTGGTCACCGGCATCGTGATGCCGCGGATGTCCGCCTCCTGGAAGGCGTCGGTACCGATGGCCCCCGAGGCCACCTGACCGGTGATCGCGACCATCGGGACGGAGTCCATGTGGGCGTCCGCGATCGCCGTGACGAGGTTGGTCGCGCCCGGCCCGGAGGTGGCCATGCACACGCCGACCTTGCCGGTGGCCGAGGCGTAGCCCTCGGCGGCGTGGCCGGCGCCCTGCTCGTGGCGCACGAGGATGTGCCGCACCGAGGTGGAGTCCATGAGGGGGTCGTAGGCCGGCAGGATCGCGCCGCCCGGGATGCCGAAGACGACCTCCGCGCCGACGTGCTCGAGCGCACGGACGAGGCTGCTGGCCCCGGTCATCTGCTCGGGCACCGATCGTGCGGCCTCTGCCCGACGCGCGACGGCGGCCGGGCTCGGGGTGCTGCTGCGTGTGTCAGTCACCGTGCGTCCTTTGGTTCGGGGCGTGCCATCCGTGTCTTCTCCCATGGTCTCCCGGCATGAAAAAGCCCCTCAGCCCGGGGTCCGGGCATGAAGGGCGCGCGCTGCAGTCGACGACGTCGTCGCTCAGGCAGCGCGCCGGGGAAGTACGAGGAGGAGTGTCACGTCGCAAACTCTCCCCCGGCGCCGGGTTTGTGTCAATGGTTGAGACACAGCCGTCCAGAATGCGAGACCGAAAAGGAGGGGACACGACGGGGTCGCGGGTGACACGCTGGTGGGGTGACGCGCATCGCCTTCGCCCTGCCGGCCGGCGCCGACGACCTCACCGCCCGCCCGCTGACCACGGCCGACGCCGAGGCGGTCACCGCACTCGCGCGCGCCGACGAGCGCGAGGTGCTGGCCGAGCCGATGACCGAGCTCGTCGACGTCCTCGGTGAGTGGCGCCGCCCGAGCGTCGACCTGGAGCGGAACTCGGTCTCGGTCTGGGCCGACGACCGTCTCGTCGCCCAAGCCCTGGTCGCCGGCCGCGGGTCGGTGGAGGCGGTCGTCGCCGCCGACCATCGCGGTCGTGGTCTCGGGACGGCGCTCGTGGCGTGGCTGCTCGCGGCCTCCAGCGCCCGGGGCCTGACCACGATGGGGCAGACGGTCCCCGTCGGCAGCCCGGCGGAGGCCTTCCTCGTCGCCGCCGGTGCGCGGGCGACGTACGACGCGTGGGTGCTCGAGCTGCTCCCCGACCGCACCGTCCCGACCCAGCCACTCCCCCAGGACCACGTGCTCGACCTGGCCCGCGACGACGAGCTGCCGGCGGTCCACCGGGTCATCGACGACGCCTTCAGCGTGTGGCCGGAGCGGGAGCCGGTGCCCTACGCGGACTGGCACGCGGAGTTCGTCGAGGGCGACGACGCGGCGCCGTGGCAGCGGCGGGTGGTCCGGGACGGTGCCGGCGAGGTCGTGGGCGCGGCGATGGTCACCGCGAGCGAGGACGGGATGGTCTGGGTCAACCAGCTCGCGGTCCGCACCGACCGGCGTGGCGAGGGACTCGGGCGGGCGCTGCTCGCGGACTCCTTCGTCGAGGGCCGGCGCCGTGGACTTCCCCGGGCCGGTCTGGCCACCGACTCCCGCACCGGCGCGCTGCCGCTCTACGAGGGCGTCGGGATGGTGGTGACCGCCACCTTCAGCCACCTCGTCCTCGACACCGCGGGCGAAGGGGGTCCCCCCGGTCGGTAGCCATGTCACCGGGTGCGGGTGGCCGGCGTCTTCATGTAGACCCCGAGCTGCCGGCGGTGCAGCCCTAGGACGAGGTGAGGACCGGCACGTGGAAGCGGTCGAGCATGGCCGAGTCGAAGGCCAGGTCGGACCAGTGCCCGGAGAAGCGCAGCACCGCGGCGGCGCCGGGCGGGAAGCCCTCGGCGAGCAGCTCGTGGGCCGGGGCCGACCCCTCCCCGTCGGCCAGCAGGCTCGTCGCCGCCGGCAGCCCCGGCGCGTGCCCGACGACGAGGAGCACGCTCGCGTCCTCCGAGGCCTCGTGCACGACGGCGAGGACGTCCTCGGCACCGGCGTTGTAGAGCCGGTGCTCGATCCGGACCTCCGCCTCGGGGCATCCCGCCTCCGCGAGCTCGGCCATCGTCTCGCGCGTGCGCTGGGCGGGTGAGCACATGACCTCGTCGCAGCCGATGCCCTGCTCGACGAGCCAGTGGCCGATGGCCTGCGCCTCCGTCCGCCCGGCCTCGCTCAGGCTGCGCTCACGGTCGTCCTGACCGGCACCCGCGGACTCGGCCGAGGCGTGCCGCAGCAGGACGAGGGTGCGGTCCTCTGCTGACGTCGTCATGATCCGAGTGTGGCGCGCCTCACGATGGATTGCCACCCCACGCGCCAACCGCGGCCATCTCGGGTCCCGGCGGCCTCGGATCCGCCGACGGGGGGTCAGCGCGCGACGACGTTGAGCGGCTCCTCGCCCACGGCCAGGAGGCGCAGCTGGCGACGCAGCAGGTCGACCATCCGCGGCCGGAAGGCGTCGGTGACCCCACCGGTGTGCGGGCTGATGATCACGCCGGGCTCGCTCCACAGGGGGTGGTCGGACGGCAGCGGCTCGGGATCGGTCACGTCGAGCGCGAAGCGCAGTCGGCCCGTGTGCCGCAGCGCCGCCTCGGTGTCCAGTGCCGGACCGCGCCCGACGTTGACGACGAGGGTGTCGTCGGCCAGGGAGGAGAGGACCCCATCGCCGAGGATGCCCGTCGTCGCGTCGGTCCCCGGCAGCACCGAGATCACGATGTCCTGCTCGGGCAGCAGGTCGGGCAGCTCGTCGATGCCGTGGACCCGGTCGACGAGGTCGTCCCCGCCACGGGCCCGTGAGGCCACCGCGGTCACGGACACCTCGAAGGGGGCCAGTCGCCGCACGATCGCCGAGCCCACCGAGCCGTAGCCCAGGACGAGGACGCGCTTGTCGGCCAGACCCGGCCGGAAGTGGCGGGGCAGCCACTCCCCCTTCGCCTGGGCGGCGGCGAACTCGTCCATGCCGCGCTGGGAGGCGAGCACGAGGGTCAGTGCGAGCTCGGCCGTCGCCGCGTCGTGGACGCCCTGCGCGTTGGCCAGGGCGACGCCCTCGGGGATCACCGGCAGCGCGGCGTCGTGGCCGGCGGAGAGCAGCTGCACGAAGCGCACCGACGGCTTGCCGCCCACCGGCTCGATCTGCTCGGAGGGGGCCATGTACGGCGCGACGAAGACCTCGACGTCCTCCTCCGGGGGCGGCTGCGTCGGGTCCCAGACGACCGGGGTCACTCCCTCGATCGGTCCCACGTCGTCGAGCCAGGTCTGGTCAGGGAAGGAGACGGTCAGCATGATCCGACCGTAACGCTCTTCCCCCTGGAGGGGGACGCGCGGTCAGCCCTCGACGCCGAGCTTGGCCAGGATGAGCGCGCGGGCCTTGCCGGCGTCGGCCTGGCCCTTCATCTCCTTCATGACCTGGCCGATGAGCGCACCGGCGGCCTGGACCTTGCCGCCGCGGATCTTCTCGGCGATGTCGGGGTTGTTCGCGATGACCGTCTCGACCGCGCCCTCGAGGGCACCGTCGTCCTGGACGAGCTCGAGTCCGCGGGCGTCGGCGACCTGGGTCGGTCCCCCTTCGCCGTCGAGGACGCCCTCGAGGACCTGGCGGGCCATCTTGTCGTTGAGCCGACCGGCACCGACCATCGACTCGAGCTCGGCGACGTGCTCCGGCCTCAGCCCGACCTGCTCGGCGTAGCCGACGAGATCGGTGCCCGCCTCGTTGGCGCGCCGGGAGGGCTCGCCGAGCCACCACTTGCGGGCGGCCTGCGGCTTCGCACCGGCGGCGACGGTGGTCTCGATCAGCCCGCTGGCGCCGGCGTTGAGCACGTCGCGCATCTCCAGGTCGGAGTAGCCCCACTCCTCCTGCAGCCGCTTGCGGCGCTCCGCGGGGGGCTCGGGCAGGGTCGCCCGCAGCTGCTCGACGCGCTCGCGGGGCGGGGCGACGGGCACGAGGTCCGGCTCGGGGAAGTACCGGTAGTCCTCCGCATCGGACTTCTCGCGCCCGCCCGTGGTGATGCCGGTGTCCTCGTGCCAGTGACGCGTCTCCTGCAGGATCGAGCCGCCGCTGCTGAGGACGGCGGCGTGGCGGCAGACCTCGTAGCGCACGGCACGCTCGACGGAGCGCAGGGAGTTGACGTTCTTGGTCTCCGAGCGGGTGCCGAGCGGGACCTGGAGCTGCTCGGCGGACGCGGCGCCGTCACCGGCCCGCGCGCGCAGGGAGAGGTTGACGTCGCACCGCATGGAGCCCTGCTCCATCTTCACGTCGGAGACGTCGAGCGCGCGCAGCAGGTCGCGCAGGGCGGAGACGTAGGCCCTGGCCACCTCGGGGGCGCGGTCGCCCGCACCGACGATCGGCTTGGTGACGATCTCGATGAGCGGGATGCCGGCGCGGTTGAAGTCCAGCAGCGAGTACTCCGCGCCCTGGATGCGCCCGGTGGAGCCGCCGATGTGCATGCTCTTGCCGGTGTCCTCCTCCATGTGGGCCCGCTCGATCTCCACCCTGAAGACCTCGCTGCCCTCGCCGGACCGGGCCGGGATCTCCACGTCGAGGTAGCCGTCGAAGGCGATCGGCTCGTCGTACTGGGAGGTCTGGAAGTTCTTCGGCATGTCCGGGTAGAAGTAGTTCTTCCGGGCGAAGCGGCACCAGCGGGCGATCTCGCAGTTGAGGGCCAGGCCGATCCGGATCGCCGACTCGACGCCGGTCTCGTTGACCACCGGCAGGGCGCCGGGCAGGCCGAGGCAGACCGGGCACACCTGGGTGTTGGGCTCGGCACCGAAGCCGGTGGCGCAGCCGCAGAACATCTTGGTCCTCGTGCCGAGCTCGACGTGGACCTCCAGGCCCATCACCGGGTCGAAGGTGCTCAGGGCCTCGTCGTAGTCGAGGACGTCGTCGGTCGTGGTCGTCGCCATGGTCAGGCTCCCTTCGTGGTCGCCAGCTCGGGGACCTGCTCGAGCAGGTGGCCACCCCAGGCGGAGACGAGGCGCTGCTCGAGGGCGGCGCCGACGGTGTACAGGCGGTCATCGGCCATCGCCGGGGCGAGGACCTGGAAGCCCGCGGGCAGGCCGTCCTCGGCGAGACCGCTCGGCAGGGACATGCCGGGGATGCCCGCGAGGTTGGCCGGGATGGTCGCGATGTCCCCGCGGTACATGGCCATCGGGTCGTCGGTCTTCTCGCCGAAGCGGAAGGCCGTGGTCGGCGCGGTCGGGCTGACGAGCACGTCGGCGACCTCGAATGCCGTGGCGAAGTCGTCGGCGATGAGCCGGCGCACCTTCTGCGCGCTGCCGTAGTAGGCGTCGTAGTAGCCGGAGGAGAGGGCGTAGGTGCCCAGGATGATCCGGCGCTTGACCTCGTCACCGAAGCCGGCATCGCGGCTGGCCGCCATGACCTGCTCGGCGCTGGGGGCGTCGACACCCTCCGGGGCGACGCGCAGGCCGTAGCGCATGGCGTCGAAGCGGGCGAGGTTGCTGCTCGCCTCGCTCGGCATGATCAGGTAGTACGCCCCGAGTGCGTAGACGAAGTTGGGGCAGGAGACCTCGACGACCTCGGCTCCGGCGTCGACCAGGTGCTGCACGGCCTCGTCGAAGCGGGCCTGGACCTGGGGCGCGAAGCCCTCCCCGGTCAGCTCCTTGACGATGCCGACCCTCATCCCCGCGACGTCCGCACGACGGGCGGCGCCGACGACGTCGGGGACGGGGGCGTCGATCGAGGTCGAGTCGAGCGGGTCGTGCCCGGCCATGACCTCGTGCAGCAGCGCGGTGTCGAGGACGGTGCGGGCGCACGGGCCCGCCTGGTCCAGGGAGGAGGCCATCGCGATGAGCCCGTAGCGCGATATCGCGCCGTAGGTCGGCTTGACGCCGACCGAGCCGGTCAGGGCGGCCGGCTGGCGGATCGAGCCACCGGTGTCGGTGCCGGTGGCGAAGGGGGCCTGCCAGGACGAGACGACCGCGCTCGACCCGCCGCCGGACCCACCCGGGATGCGGTCGAGGTCCCACGGGTTGCGGGTCAGGCCGAAGGCGGAGCGCTCCGTCGAGGAGCCCATCGCGAACTCGTCCATGTTGGTCTTGCCGAGGATCGGCAGGCCGGCCGCCTTGAGCTTGCCGACGACCGTGGCGTCGTAGGGCGGGATCCAGCCCTCGAGCATCCTCGACCCGGCGGTCGTGGGGATGCCGGTCGTGGTCATCACGTCCTTGACGGCGATCGGGACGCCGGCGAGGCGGTGGAGGTCCTCCCCCTTCGCCCGGCGCTCGTCGACGGCACGGGCCTCGGCCAGGGCGGACTCCCCCGACACGTGCAGGTAGGCGCCGATGGTCTCGTCCACGCCCTCGATCCGGTCGAGGTGGGCGCGGGTGACCTGCTCCGAGGAGAGGTCACCGGAAGCCAGCGCGTCGGCGAGCGCGGCAGCGGTCATGCGGGTGGGGTCACTCACGTGGGGTCCTTCGCGGGGAGGTCGGCAGTCGTCAGTCTTCGGTGAGGATGCGCGGCACGGCGAAGCGTGACAGCTCCGAGTCAGGCGCGCCGGCGAGGGCTTCCTCGGGGGTCAGCGACGGACGAACCACGTCCGGACGGGTGACGTTGGTGATCGGCATGGGGTGGCTCATCGGCTCGACGGCCCCGATCGGCGCCTGCTGCACCGCCTCCACGGAGGAGATGATCTGGCCGAGCTCACCGACCATCGTGTCGAGCTCGGCGTCGGTGAGGTCGATGCGGGCCAGCGACGCCAGGTGGGCCACGTCGTCACGGGAGAGGTCTGCCATGCCGGACAGTCTATGAGTCGGCGGGGCACGACCCCGCCCCCGGTCGTCCCGGGGCAGGGGGACCGCTCGCCTGTACCTTCGTGCCGGCCCCCGTGGCTACTCGCGGGTACGACGGGCACTTCCCTGACCCTGGTGTCGACCTGCGCCCGTCCACGCGGGTGCCTGGGCACATCGCGACTGCAAGTGCACGTCGTACCCGCGAGTCGGCTCTGTGGACGACCATCGGCACGCAGGACGCCGGACCACGAGGATGCTGGACGTGCCGGTGCAGGAGGTCCTTGCCGAGCTCGGCGGGGGTGCCTCCCGCGCCGAGCTGCTGAGGTACGTCACCGAGTACGAGTTGCGTCAGGCCCTCAACCGGGGGGCGGTGCGCCGACCGGCACGTGGCCGATACGCCCTGCCCGTCCCCGCCTGGACGAGGGAGCGCGCGGAACTGGCGGATCTGGCCGCGGCCGGCAGACGGGCAGCGCACGAGGTGACGGGGACGGCCATCCTCCTGACGGCCGCGGCCCGGTGGGGTTGGCCGATGAAGTGGGTCCCCACCAAGCCGCAGGTCGCCGTTCCGCGCAATCGCAAGGTTCCGCCCCGTGTGCTGCGCACCTTCGATGTGCGCTTCCGAGCCGTGCCACCCGACGACCGCGAGGACGGTTGGGTGACTTCCCGGGTCCGGACAGCGCTGGACTGCGCCAGTCTCCTACCTGCCGACGAGGCCGTTGCGGTCCTCGACTCCGCCTTGCGCGAGGGAGCAGTGGACCGCGACGAACTGCTCTTGGCCGCGTCCGGTCTACCGCTGCGATACCGCCGCAAGGTCGAGGGTCTGGTCCGGGCGGCGAGCCCGCACGCAGCCAATCCCTTCGAGTCGGTCCTGCGCTGGATCGTCTCGGACATCCCCGGTCTCATCGTCGAGCCCCAGGTGAATATCCGCGATGAACTTGGCCCGATCGGCATCGTCGACCTCGCAGACGAGCGGGTGAAGATCGTGCTGGAGGCGGACTCCTTCGAGTGGCACGGCAGCCGAGAGGCACTCGAGAAGGACTGCATCCGCTACGACCGACTGACCGCAGACGGTTGGCTGGTGCTCCGTTTCAGCTGGGACCGCGTGATGAACCATCCGGAGTGGGTGCGCGACATCGTCCTCCGCACGCTCGCCCATCGTGACTCGCGGGTATGACGTGCACTTGCCGAGACGAGGGGCAGCGCCGCTCTTGTTACTGGGCCCCGCCCGAGGCCGCGTCATGCGAGTGCACGTCGCACCCGCGAGTAACTTTCAGAGGACCGGGACGGTGGCGCGGGTCCGCTCGACGGTGGCGCGGTCGATCTCGGCCACGAGCACGTCCTCTCCCCCGCCGAGGCGGGCGCGCACCTCGCCGGTCGGGTCGGCCAGGACCGAGCGGCCGATGCCCAGGGGCCCGGAGACCGCGTACTTCGTCCACGCCTGGCCGACGGCGAGCAGCCAGGCCTGGGCGTCGTGGGCGCGGGCGCGGGTGAGCAGGTCCCACTGCGAGGCCTTCCCCGGCCCGTCGCCCCACGAGGCGGGCAGCACGACGAGCTCGGCACCGCGACGCCCCAGCTCGGTGAAGTGCTCGCCGAATCGCACGTCGTAGCAGGTCGAGAGTCCCACCCTCCATCCGTCGACGTCGACGGTGACGACCTCGTCGCCGGGAGCGACGGTGTCGGACTCCGTGGTGCCGAAGGCGTCGTACAGGTGGATCTTGCGGTAGATCGTCTCCGCCGTCCCGGGCCCGGTGACCAGGAGGGTGTTGTGCACCCGGGAGCGGTCCTTCCCGTCCTGCGTGGTGATCGCGTCCGCGGGGGTGAACATCCCGACGACCAGGGTCACGTCGTGCTCGAGCGCGAGCGCCCGCACCCCGTCGGCGAAGGGCCCGTCGAGGGGCTCGGCGATCGTGTCGAGGCGCCCGGCGAAGGAGGCCATCGCCGCCTCCGGGTGCACCACGAGGCGGGCACCCCGCTCGGCCGCGCGCGCGGTCAGGTCAGCGATCGTGCGCAGGTTCTCGGTCGGGTCACCGGTGGCGGTGAACTGCGCACCGGCCAGGCGAAGGGAGTCAGGTGCCATGCCTCCACCCTAGGCTTGGCGGCATGGCGACTCTCTTCACCAAGATCATCACCGGCGAGATCCCCGGACGCTTCGTCTGGTCGGACGCGACCTGCGTGGCCTTCCTGACCATCGAGCCGATGGCCGACGGACACGTCATGGTCGTCAGCCGCGAGGAGATCGCGCAGTGGACGGAGGCCGACGCCGACACGTGGGCCCACGTCCAGCACGTCGCGCAGGTCATCGGTCGTGCCCAGCAGGCGGAGTGGGCCGCGCCCCGGATCGGGATGATGCTCGAGGGCTTCGAGGTGGCGCACCTGCACGTGCACATCTGGCCGGCCTGGTCGCACCAGGACTTCGACCCGAGCCGGGTCATGCGGGACGTGCCCGACGAGCGCTTCGAGGAGGCCGCGGAGCGCCTGCGCTCCCGGCTGCGCGCCGACGGGCACGCGGAGCAGGTCGTGGGCCCGGGGCCACTGCCGGGCTGACGCGCCGCCGCCGACCACCGGCCGGATGGCGGTCCGATGCAGACAGTGGAGCGCGGAACGTGTAGGCATGGGGTATGGCTACCACTGCATTCAAGGGCAACCCCGTCAACACGGTCGGCGAGCTGCCGGCTCCCGGCGACAGCGCTCCGGCCTTCGACCTCGTCGGCGACGGCCTGTCCGCGCTGACCAGCGCCGACGTGTCCGGCCGCGTCGTCCTCAACATCTTCCCGAGCATCGACACCGGCGTCTGCGCCGCGAGCGTGCGCAAGTTCAACGAGCTCGCCGCGAGCCTCGACAACACCACCGTCGTCAACGTCTCGAAGGACCTCCCCTTCGCCCAGGCCCGCTTCTGCGGCGCGGAGGGCATCGAGGACGTCAAGGTCGGCTCGGCCTTCCGCTCCTCCTTCGGCGAGGACTACGGCGTGACCATGGCGGACGGGCCGATGGAGGGCCTGCTCGCCCGCTCGGTCATCGTCCTGGACGCCGACGGCACCGTCATCCATACCGAGCTCGTCCCCGACATCACCCAGGAGCCGGACTACGACGCCACGGCCAAGGCGCTCGCCGCCTGACCGACGCAGATCCCTCGGCAATGACCGCCTCGTGCCGGTGCCCGCCCGGGCACCGGCACGAGGCGTGTCGGCAGTCGTGACGGCGGGGCGGTCCCGCCGCGATCAGGGGCGCCGACCCTTGCGGTGCGGCTTCTTGTCGGGTCGCCCACCACGCCCCCGGTCCTCCCGCAGCTCGATGAGCTGACCGGAGATCCGGGTGCGCCGCAGCCGGTCCTCCGTCCCGGCCGGCAGTGACGCGGGCAGCTCCACGAGTGAGTGGTCCGCACGGATGTCGATGTGCCCGAAGTCCTGCCGACTCAGGCCACCCTCGTTGGCGAGGGCGCCGACGATCTGGCGCGGTTCGACCTTCTGCCGTCGTCCGACGGCGATCCGGTACGTGGCCATCGGGCCCGATGCGCCGCGCGGCCCGCGCTCGCCCCGCTTGCCCCGGTCGTTGCGACCGCCGCGCTCCTTGCGCTCCTCCCGCTCACGCCTCGGCGGACGCACCGGGTCCGGCTCCATCAGCATCGGCTCGTCGCCCTGCAGGACGATCGCCAGGGCGGCGGCGACGTCCAGCTCCGGCACGTCGTGCTCGCGCACGTAGTGGGACACGACGTCACGGAAGGCCCCGAGGTCGGAGGACCCCAGCGCCGTGGTGATCCGGTCGTCGAGTCGGCTCAGGCGATTGGCGTTGATGTCCTCGACGCTGGGCAGCGGCATCTCGGTCAGGGTCGTGCGCGTGGCCTTCTCGATCGCCTTGAGCAGGTGGCGCTCGCGCGGCGTCACGAAGGAGATCGCGTCGCCCGAGCGCCCCGCCCTGCCCGTACGACCGATGCGGTGCACGTAGGACTCGGTGTCGGTCGGGATGTCGTAGTTGACGACGTGGCTGATCCGCTCGACGTCGAGCCCCCGCGCTGCCACGTCCGTCGCCACGAGGATGTCCAGCTTGCCCGACTTGAGCTGGGCCACGGTCCGCTCGCGCTGTGCCTGGGCGACGTCGCCGTTGATCGCCGCTGCCGAGAACCCCCGGGCGCGCAGCTTCTCCGCGAGCGTCTCGGTCTCGGTCTTGGTCCGGACGAAGACGATCATTCCCTCGAAGTTCTCGACCTCGAGGATCCTCGTCAGGGCGTCCACCTTCTGCGGGTACGAGACGAAGAGATGTCGCTGGGTGATGTTGGGTGCCGTCGCCGTCTTGCGCTCGACGGAGATCTCGAGCGCGTCGGTCAGGTACTTCTTGGAGATGCGCCGGATCTGCGCCGGCATCGTCGCGGAGAAGAGGGCGACGTGCTTCTCCTCCGGCGTGTCGGCGAGGATCGTCTCGACGTCGTCGGCGAAGCCCATCTTGAGCATCTCGTCGGCCTCGTCGAGCACGAGGAAGCGCAGCTCCGACAGGTCGAGCGTGCCCTTCTCGAGGTGGTCCATGATGCGGCCGGGGGTGCCGACGACGACGTGCACGCCGCGTCGCAGCGCACTCAGCTGCACGCCGTACCCCTGGCCGCCGTACACCGGCAGGACCTTCACGTTCGGCATCCGCGAGGCGTACTTCTCGAAGGCCTCGCACACCTGGAGCGCGAGCTCCCGGGTGGGCGCGAGGACGAGCGCCTGGGGGGACTTCTGCTTGGGGTCGAGCCGACTGAGGATCGGCAGGGCGAACGCCGCGGTCTTGCCCGTACCGGTCTGGGCCAGCCCGACCACGTGCCGGCCCTCGAGCAGGGCGGGGATCGTCGCCGCCTGGATCGGCGAGGGCGTCTCGTAGCCGACGTCCCTCAGCGCACGCTCGACACGGTCGTCGAGACCGAGGTCGGCAAAGGACGACCGATCGGGCTCCGGGCTGGTCACACTGTCGTCGCTCACAACCCGACCGTAGTCCCGCCCGGGCCGCCTCGGCGAGTGACCCGCTGGGGAGAGCCGTCGGGGTGGCGCGGGTCACCACCAGCGAAGGGGGGCGTCAGCGCCCCGTGAGCAGGTCGACGGTGAGGTCGACGTGCCCGAGGTGCTGGAAGAGCTCCTCGATGACGTGCAGCACGACGAAGCCCTGGGTGATGACCTCCGGCTCCCCCTCGTGGTGCTCGACCGGACCCCGCGGCGCCTCCCCCGGCTCGAACCGCAGCAGGTCGTCGAGCCACCGTCGTCGTTGCGCGGCCACGAGCTCCTCGAGCTGGGCGAGCGTCCCGGTGGCGGTGAACTCGGCCGCCCGGTCCCGGTTGACCGGGCGCCCGGCGACGACCTCGCCGCCCCAGTGCTCCATGACCCCGCAGCAGTGGGTGACCAGGGCGAAGACGCTGTTGGCATCCTCCACGTCGGGGCGCCGTGACAGCAGCTCCTCGCCACCCGACTCCACCAGCTCGTCGGCCTTGGCCAGCAGCCGGACCAGCGCGGTGTCCACGTACCACTGCAGTGTGCCCTGCAGGTCCGGTGTCGTCATCCCTCGTCACTCTCGTCGTCCTCGCCGAAGCCGGCGACCGTCCCGGTCTCGAGCAGCTCGACGAACTGCTCCTCGGTGATGATCGGCCGACCGAGGTCGCGGGCCTTGGCCTCCTTGGTGCCGGCGTTGTCCCCGACGACCACCCAGTCGGTCTTCTTGCTCACCGACCCGGAGGCCTTGCCGCCGCGCTCGAGGATGGCCTCCTTGGCGGAGTCGCGGCTGAACTGCTCCAGCGAGCCGGTGACGACGACGGTCAGCCCGGACAGGGTCTGGGCGATCGACTCGTCGCGCTCGTCCTCCATGCGCACCCCGTCCGCCGCCCAGCGGTCGACGATCTGCCGGTGCCACTCGTTGCCCTCGCCGTCGAACCACTCACGCACCGACGCGGCGATTCGGGGGCCGACCCCTTCGACGTCGGCGAGCTGCTCCTCGGTGGCCGTGCGGATCGCCGCGATCGACCCGAAGTGCTGCGCGAGCGCCCGGGCCGCGGTCGGGCCGACGTGCCGGATCGACAGCGCGACGAGGACCCGCCACAACGGCTGCTCCTTGGCCGCCTGCAGGTGGTCGAGGAGCTTGCGGCCGTTCTCGGAGAGCACCTGCCCGTCGTGCACCTCCTCCTCCGGGTCCCCCTTCCTGGCCCTGCGGCGGTAGAGCGGCACCCGGAAGATGTCCTCCGCCGTGAGCGAGAAGAGGGTCGACTCGTCGGTGAGCACCCCGGCGTCCAGCAGCCCGACGACGCCCTCCCACCCCAGCACCTCGATGTCGAAGGCCCCGCGCCCGGCGAGGGAGGAGAGCCGCTCGCGCAGCTGGCTGGGGCAGGTGCGCGAGTTGGGGCAGCGGATGTCCTTGTCGCCCTCCTTCTGCTGGCCGAGCTCGGTGCCGCAGGAGGGGCAGTGCGTCGGCATGACGAACTCCCGCTCGCTGCCGTCCCGCAGCTCGACGACCGGGCCGAGGATCTCGGGGATGACGTCGCCGGCCTTGCGCAGCACGACCGTGTCGCCGATGAGCACGCCCTTGCGCTTGACCTCGTGGGCGTTGTGCAGCGTCGCCAGGGAGACCGTGGACCCGGCGACGGTGACCGGCTCCATCACGCCGAAGGGGGTGACCCGCCCGGTGCGCCCGACATTGACCTGGATGTCGAGGAGTTTGGTGTTGACCTCCTCGGGCGGATACTTCCAGGCGATGGCCCAGCGGGGAGCGCGCGAGGTCGTGCCGAGGCGACGCTGCACCGCGATCTCGTCGACCTTGACGACGACGCCGTCGATCTCGTGGTCGTAGTCGTGGCGCTGCCCCTCGACCTCGGAGATGAAGCGCCGCACCTGCTCCATGGTGTCGAAGACCCGGTAGTGCGGAGAGGTCGGCAGCCCCCACGACGCCATCAGCTCGTAGGCGTGGCTCTGGCTCTCGACGGCGAAGCCCTCCCGCCGGCCGGTCCCGTGGACGAGCATCCGCAGCGGACGGCGGGCGGTGACGCGGGGGTCCTTCTGGCGCAGCGAGCCGGCGGCCGAGTTGCGCGGATTGGCGAAGGGGGCCTTGCCGGCCTCGACGAGGCCGGCGTTGAGCTCGGCGAAGTCCTCGAGCCGGAAGAAGACCTCCCCGCGGACCTCGACGAGGTCCGGAACCGGGTGCTCGCTGCCGTCCAGCCGGGTGGGGATGTCCGCGATCGTGCGCACGTTCATCGTGATGTCCTCACCGGTGCGCCCGTCACCGCGCGTGAGTGCACGGGTGAGCCGGCCCCCTTCGTACAGGAGGTTGACGGCGAGGCCGTCGATCTTCAGCTCGCACAGGTAGTGGAAGCCGGAGACCTCGCGCTCGACGCGGGCCGCCCAGTCGACCAGCTCGTCGGTCTCCACGGCGTTGTCGAGCGAGAGCATCCTCTCGAGGTGGTCGACGGCGGTGAACTCGGTGGAGAAGACCGCTCCGCCGACGGCCTGCGTCGGCGACTCGGGGGTGCGAAGGGAGGGGTGCGCCTCCTCGATCTCGTTCAGCCGTCGGATGAGCGCGTCGTAGGCCGCATCGCTGATCGTGGGCGCGTCCTTGACGTGGTAGGCGAACTGGGCGGCGCTCGCCTGCTCGGCCAGCTCGGTCCACTCGTCGCGGATGTCCTCGGGCACGTCGGCCGGGGTCTTCGGCTCCACCCGGGGTGCTGACTCGTCGGTCTCGGGGATCTCACTCACGCTCCCATCCTGCCGCACCCGGCCCGATGGCCGAGGTGCGACGAAGGCGGTGCCCTGAGGTGCGACGACGTAGCCTCGAAGGGAGCCTCGACGCCACCCCCTTCCGTGCGAACGGGATCACGGTGTTGGATGGCACCACCACCGGTCTACCCAGGAGTACCCATGACCAACTTGGCGAGCAACCTCGTCACCACCGCCCAGGCCCACCCTGACAAGGTGGCCATCAAGCTCGACGACGCCGAGCTGACCTGGCAGCAGCTGCACGGTCTCGCCGCGAAGACGGCCGGTGCCCTGCGTGCTGCCGGTCTCGAGCCGGGCGACCGCGTCGCACTGATCCTGCCGAACATCCCCGCCTTCCCGGTGCTCTTCTACGGCACCCTGCTCGCCGGCGGCACCGTCGTGCCGATGAACCCGCTGCTGAAGGCCCAGGAGGTCGAGTACTTCTTCACCGACTCCGGTGCGAAGTTCGCCTTCGCGTGGGGCGACTTCCTCGCCGAGGCGCAGGGCGGCGCGGAGGGCACCGCGACGAAGGTCATCGCCTCCGGCCCCGTCGGCCCGAGCGAGACGGACCTGCCGGCGGGCGAGCCGATCGCCACGCCCGTCGAGCGCGACGACGAGGACACCGCGGTCATCCTCTACACCTCCGGCACGACCGGTCGGCCGAAGGGCGCGGAGCTGACCCACCGGAACCTCGACCTCAACGCGCAGCGCTCCGCGCACGACATCATCGGCATCACCGCCGACGACGTGGTCATGGGCTGCCTGCCGCTCTTCCACGTCTTCGGCCTCACCTGCGGGCTCAACACCTCGGTCCTCACCGGCGCCACCCTGACGCTCATCCCGCGCTTCGAGCCCGGCAAGGCGCTGGAGATCGTCGCGCGCGACGAGGTGACGGTCTTCGAGGGCGTGCCGACGATGTACGGCGCGATGCTGCACCACCCGAGCGTGGACACCACCGACACCTCGAGCCTGCGCACCTGCGTCAGCGGTGGGTCCTCGCTGCCGGAGGCGACGCTCACCGAGTTCGAGTCGACGTTCAAGGTCCGCCTGCTCGAGGGGTACGGGCTCTCGGAGACCTCCCCGGTCGCCTCCTTCAACATGCTGGACCAGCCGAGCAAGCCCGGCACGATCGGGCGGGCGATCCCCGGCTGCGAGATGAAGCTGATCGGCGAGGACGGCCAGGATGTGGGCCCCGGCGAGGGCGTCGGTGAGATCGCCATCCGCGGCGACAACGTCATGAAGGGCTACTGGAACAAGCCCGAGGAGACGGCGGCCGCGATCCCGGACGGGTGGTTCCGCACCGGTGACATCGCCAGCGTCGACGAGGACGGCTACTACACGATCGTCGACCGCAAGAAGGACGTCATCATCCGCGGCGGCATGAACGTCTACCCCCGCGAGGTCGAGGAGGTGCTCTACACCCACCCCGACGTCCTGGAGTGCGCCGTCGTCGGTGTGCCGCACCCCGAGCTCGGCGAGGACATCGGCGCGGCCGTCGCCCTGCGAGAGGGCGCCTCCGGGGACGTCGACGACATCCGGGACTACGTCAAGGACCGGATCGCCGCGTACAAGTACCCGCGCACCGTGTGGGTGCTCGACGAGATGCCCAAGGGGCCGACGGGCAAGATCCTCAAGCGCGAGGTGCACGCCCCCGCCGACGACTGACGCTGCCGCCCCCGCTCCCTGAGGAGGTTGCGCAGCAACCGTCTCGAAGGGAGGGACCGGTTCGAAGAGGGGACGCGACCCACAGGTCGCGTCCCCTCTTCGAATCCGCAGACAACCTCAGTCGGACACGGGGCCGGCGGGATCGGCCGTACGCTCCTCGAACCAGGTCGTCGTGACCCCACCCCGACGGAACTCCTCGTCCGCGAGCAGGGTCAGGTGCAGGGCACGCGTCGTGACCACCCCGTCGACGGTGAGCTCGGTGAGCGCCTGCTCGGCCCGGGCCAGCGCCTCCTCCCGGTCCCGACCGTGGACGATGACCTTGGCCACGAGGGAGTCGTAGTACGGCACGATCTGCCCACCCGCCACGAAGCCGGAGTCCACGCGGACGCCCGGCCCGGTGGGTGGGTCGAAGCGGAGGAGCTCCCCCGGCGAGGGGAAGAAGTCCTGCTCTGGGTCCTCCGCGTTGATCCGGAACTCCATGGCGGCACCGGACAGCATGACGTCCTCCTGGGCCACCGACAGCGGCTCTCCGGCGGCTACCCTCAGCTGCTCGGCGACCAGGTCCGCATTCGTCACCATCTCGGTGATGGGGTGCTCCACCTGGATGCGGGTGTTCATCTCGATGAAGTAGAAGTGCTCGCCCTCGACGAGGAACTCCACGGTGCCGGCACCCTGGTACCTGACCTCCGCGGCAAGGCGGACCGCCGCGTCCGTGATCTCGTCGCGCAGTGTCGGGGACAGACCCGGGGCGGGCGCCTCCTCGAGCAGCTTCTGCCGACGTCGCTGGACCGAGCAATCCCGCTCGAAGAAGTGGACGACGTTGCCGTGCGAGTCACCCACGACCTGCACCTCGATGTGCCGCGCGTTCTCGATGCACCGCTCGAGGTAGAGCGAGCCGTCGCCGAAGGCCGCGCTGGCCTCGGCCTGCGCGGTCGAGACGGCGCCCTCGAGCTCGTCCTCGGTCCGCACCACCCGGATGCCCTTGCCTCCGCCTCCGGCGGCCGCCTTGATCAGCAGGGGGAACCCCACGTCCGCGGCCGCCGCGCGCGCCGCGGCCACGTCGGCGACGACTTCCGAACCGGGGACGACGGGGACACCGGCCTGCTCGGCCGTCCGACGCGCGGATGCCTTGTCCCCCATCGACTCGATCACCTCGGCCGAGGGGCCCACGAAGGTCAGCCCCGCCTCGGCCACCCGACGCGCGAACTCCGGACGCTCGGCCAGGAACCCGTACCCCGGGTGCACGTGGGTGCACCCGGCGTCGCGGGCGGCCTGCACGACCGCATCGATGTCGAGGTAGGAGCGACGAGCGGGTGAGGGTCCGAGGTGGCGGGCGTCATCGGCCAGCGCCACCCAGCGGGAGTCGGCGTCGGCATCGGAGTACACCGCGACCGCCTCCCAGCCACAGGCGTGCGCCGCCCTGATGACACGCAGCGCGATCTCACCGCGGTTGGCGACGAGGACCCGGTGGGTGGGTGCCACACTCACTCCAGGACCGCCACGTCCTGTCCGACGGACACGTCCGACTCGTCCTCGACGAGGAACTCCTTTACGGTTCCGCCGGCTGTCGCCTTCAGCTCGCTGAAGTTCTTCATCACCTCGATCAGGCCGATCGTCTGTCCCTCGGTGACCTGGTCGCCTTCGTTGACGTACGGGTCCTGGTCCGGGGCCGGACGACGGTAGAACACTCCGGGGAGCGGGGAGGGGATCGTGGGCATCGTGCTTCCTTTCGACGAGGTCTGCGTGGTGCTCGTGCGGGTGGCGCTCAGGCCAGGGCCGACCGGATCCGGTCCAGCCGTCGGTTGCGGTCGGCGCGCGCGGCCAGGGCCTCGTCGATGCCGACGTCCCGGAACCGGATGGTGTCGCCGGTCTTGGCCTGTCCGAACAGGTCCCGGTCGACCGAGATGACCGTGGCGATCGTGACGTAGCCACCGCCGGTGACGGCGTCGCCGAGGAGGACGATCGGCTCGTCCCCACCGGGCACCTGGATCGAGCCCAGCGGGTACCCGAGGTCGACGACGTTGGCCGGGTCGCTGCCCGCCCCGAAGGGTTGCTCGCGCTCGACGAAGTCGAGCGTGCCGCCGCGCAGCCGGTACCCGACCCTGTCCGCGTCCTTGGTGATCCTCCACGGGGTGCTCAGGAAGGACTCGAGCGCCGCCTCCGTGAGCCGGTAGGAGCATAGCCCGACGACGGCCCGGACATCGATGTCGGAGGGGAACTGCGGCACCAGCTCGTCGGGCACGACGGCGCCGGCCTCCCCGGTCGACCCGTCCCCGAGCGGGAGGACGTCACCATCGGCCAGGGTGCGACCCTCGTGGCCGCCGAGCCCGATCAACGTGTACGTCGACCGCGACCCCAGGTACTCGGGCACGGCGATGCCGCCGGACACGGCGATGTACGGGCGCGCGCCGCTGGTGATCATCCCGAACGCCAGGACGTCACCGCTGCGGACCTGCGTGCTCGACCACATCGGGATGGGCTCGCCGTTGAGCGTGACGGCGGCGTCCCCGCCGGTCACGGCGACGAGCCGGTCGTCGGTGAACTCCAGCGACGGTCCGATGTACGTGGCCTCCAGGGCGGCGGCACCCTCGGGGTTGCCGACGAGGAGGTTGGCGACACGGAAGGAGTACTGGTCCATCGCACCGGAGGGCGGCATCCCGATGGCGTACCGGCCGGTGCGACCGAGGTCCTGGACCGTCGTCGACAGCCCGCCGGAGACGACTCTCACCTGTGCACTCATCGGTACAGCACCTCCAGCAGACGGTCGTTGACTCCTTGCGGGTCGTCGAGGAAGGCCGCCGGCGAGAACTCGACGTCGTGCTGCCGGTAGCGGAAGGTGCCCGCCTCCACCTCCCTGCGGGTGTCGTCGAACTCCGTGCGGTCCACGGAGCGGTACCGCAGGATGTCGCCCGCCCCCGGGAAGACGATGGAGTGGGCGAAGTCCGGGTGGTCCTGGCGCACGTTGAGCACCGGCGTGGCCGACATCCCGTACAGCTGGTAGCCACCGGCCCCCTGGACCGGGTAGACCACCGAGAAGGCGCCACCGATGCCGAAGGCGCGTTCCGGGGTGAAGGTCCGGGGCCGCACGTACTTGGGGACCTGCACCTGCCGCTCCCTCGGCTCGAGCTGGTAGCAGAACGGCAGGCCCGGGACGAAGCCGAGCATGGTGACGATCCACGGGTTCCCGGCCAGGTGCTCGATGAAGGCCTCGACGCTGTCGAAGCCGTTGGTGCGCGCGCCGTACTCCAGGTCGGTCGACTCCGGGTCCTGGTGCCGGTCGCGGAAGCGCATCATCGCCTCGTGCGTCCACGGGTCGTTGTAGAGCACCGGCACGTCCACGACGCGGGTCTGCAGCGTGAATCCCTCGGGCACCTCCTGGAATCGCCCCTCCAGGTCCTTCAGGAGCGCCATGAGATCCGCCGGGGGGATGACGTCGGGGTCGAAGCGCACGAGGTAGGACGCGTTGGAGGGGCAGATGTCGACCAGTCCCGACATCTGCCTGCTCTCGAGCTCCTGGGTGATGAGCGTGGCCTTGATGTTGGCCTCCATGCTCATCTCCTCGGCGATCTCGACGAAGATGAACTCGTCTCCCCCGTGCTCGTAGCGCGCGGGAGGCAGCTGCACCGGTTGGCTCATGAACCCTCCTGGTCGATCTGGTGGAGGGACCGGATCGTCCACCCCATGCTCGTCATGCGGTCGACGACGGCCCGGGCGTTGTCCACCGCTCCCGGTCGGTCCGAGTGCAGGCAGACGGTGTCCGCCCGGATCGAGGAGACCACCCCGTTGACGGAGCGGACCCGCCCCTGAAGGATGTCGGCGACCTGGTCGGCGCACCATTGGGGGTCCCGCCGTTGGTTCTTCGGGTCGATGATGATGTGCCCGTCGTCGGTGTACTCGAGGTCGGCGAAGGCCTCCGCAGCCACCTTGTGACCGCGCTCGCGCTGCCGGTCGGCGCAGTGTCCGGCCTCGAGCACGATGAAGAGGGTCGGGTCCACCTCCGCGACGGCGTCGGCGACGGCATCGGCCGCGTCGTCGTCCTTCATCAGCAGCCCGTAGAGGCTGCCGTGGGGCTTGACGTGGCGAAGGGGGACGCCCAGCTGGTCCGCGAAGGCCCGCAGGGCCCCCGTCTGGTAGAGCACGGCCTGTGCCGCCTCCGTCGGGGAGAAGGCCATCGCGCGGCGCCCGAAGCCGGTGAGGTCGGGGAATCCCGGGTGCGCGCCGAGCCCGATCTCGTTCTCCTTGGCGAGCGCGACGGAGGTGGCCATGGTCGCCGGGTCACCGGCGTGCCACCCGCAGGCCACGTTGATCGAGGAGATCATCGGGGCCAGGGACTCATCGGCACCCAGGGTCCACCGACCGAAGCTCTCACCACCGTCCGCGTTGAGATCGACGAGTTTCGCGGTGCTGGTACTCATGCGCAGGCTCCTGTCCGTGCGTCTGCCGACTGGCTTCTTCTCATTCGACCACTCCCACGGCCGCGGCGACCGCCCGGCCGGCGAGGACCCCCGCGAGATGGCGGCGGTACTCGGCCGTGCCCGCGGCGTCGACCGGCGGGGAGGTCCCCTCGCCGGCACCCGCTGCCGCGTCGTGCACGGCGCGCTCCTGGAGCGGCACTCCCGTCAGCGCTGCCTCGGCCGACTCTGCCCGCAGCGGGGTCTGCCCCATGTTGGCCATCCCGAGGCGCACGCGGGCGACGGCGCCGTCCTCGACCTGCACCGCTGCCGCGACGGCGACGATGGACCAGGACTGGGCCACGTGCGCGAACTTCTCGTAGCGCATCCCCCACCCCGTGTGCTTGGGCAGTCGAACGGCCGTCAGCACCTCGCCATCGCGCAGGTCCGTGGTGAACGGGCCGTGGAAGAACTCCTTCGCCGGCACCGTCCTCGCCCCGTCGGGACCGGTGACCTCGATGGTCCCGTCGAGCGCCAGCACGGCGGGTGCGATGTCGCCGGCCGGGTCGGCATGGGCCAGGGAGCCGCCGATGGTCCCCCGGTACCTGATCTGCGGATCCCCCACGCACGCCGCCGCCTGGCCCAGGACCCCGGCATGGGCGGCGACGAGCGCGTCGTGGGCCACTGCGTGGTGGGTGGCCATGGCACCGACGACGACGTGGTCGCCCTCCTCCCGCACCTCCCGCATGCCGGGGATCCGGCGCAGGTCGACGAGGAGGTCCGGGTCGGCCATCCGCATGCGCAGCACCGGCATGAGCGACTGTCCGCCACCGATGATGGTGGCCTCGTCCCCGCCGTCGGCGAGGCTGCGCACCACCTCCTCGAGCGTGGTCGGTGACGTGTAGTCGAAGTCCACGGGCCTCATGCCGTCACCTGTCCCTTGTTCGCGCGTCGCGCGTCGTCGATCGCCGTCCAGACCTTCGAGGGAGTGCACGGCATCGTGATGTCGGTGACCCCGAGCGGTCGCAACGCGTCCAGCACCCCGTTGACGATGGCCGGCGGGGCGGCGGTGGCACCGGTCTCGCCGACCGCCTTGACGCCCAGGACGTTGGTGGTCGCCTCGGTCACGGTGGTGTCCGTGCGGTAGCGCAGGACGTCCGGGGCGGCCGGGACCAGGTAGTCGGCCAGGGTGCCGCTGGTCAGCTGGCCCTCGTCGGAGTACTGGATCTCCTCGTACAGCGCCTGGGCAATGCCCTGGGTGAGTCCGCCGTGGACCTGCCCGTCGACGATCATCGGGTTCACGAGGACGCCGACGTCCTGGACGCAGACGTAGTCGCGGACCGTCACCCGCCCGGTCTGCGTGTCGACCTCCACCGCCGCCAGGTGTGTCCCCGTGGGGTAGGAGAAGTTCTCCGGGTCGAAGGTGTAGTCCGCATCGAGGTTCGGCTCCAGCCCGTCCGGGAGGTCGTGCGCGAGCCAGGTGCTGAGCATGATCTCCTGGATCGTCACGCCGCTGGTCGTGCCCTTGACTGAGAACTTCCCGCCGACGAACTCGAGGTCGTCGGTGCTCGCCTCGAGCATGTGGGCGGCGATCGGCCGGGCCTTCTCCACCACCTTGCGGGCCGCCCCGACGATCGCCATTCCCCCGACGACCAGCGAGCGGGACCCGTAGGTGTCCATGCCCTTGTGGGCGGACGCGGTGTCGCCGCTGATGAGGACGATGTCCTCGAAGGGGATGCCCAGCTCGTCCGAGACGATCTGGGAGAAGGCGGTGGCGTGCCCCTGCCCGTGCGAGGTGGTACCGGCGACGACCTCGACCTTGCCGGTCGGGAGCATCCGGATCGTGGAGTGCTCCCATCCGCCGGAGCCGTAGTTCAGGCCTCCGAGCACGCGGCTGGGGGCCAGTCCGGACAGCTCGACGAAGGTGCACACCCCGATGCCGAGCTGAACGGGGTCCTGCGCCTCGCGGCGACGTCGCTGCTCGGCCCGTAGCTCGTCGTAGCCGAACATCGCGAGCGCCTTGTCGGTGGCCCGGTCGTAGTTGCCGGAGTCGTAGGTCAGGCCGGCAACGGTGGCGTACGGGAACTCCTCGGGCCTGATCCAGTTGCGTCGCCGCACCTCGATCGGGTCGAGGTCCAGCTCGACGGCCAGCTCGTCCATCATCCGCTCGATGCCGAAGGTCGCCTCCGGCTTCCCCGCCCCGCGGTAGGCATCGGTCATCGTCTTGTTGGTGAAGACGTCGGTGCAGTGGAAGGAGTAGGCCGGGATCCGGTAGATCCCGTTGAACATGAATCCGCCCAGCAGCGGGATCCCCGCGGTGAGGATGCCCAGGTAGGCCCCCATGTCCGCGGTGAGGTCGACGTCCAGGGCCGTGATGGTGCCGTCCCGCCGCGCGGCCAGGGTCAGCTCCTGCACCTGGTCGCGCGCATGGTGCGACGACTGCATCGACTCGCTGCGGGACTCGGTGTACTTGCAGGGCAGGCGCAGCCGCCGTGCGATCAGCAGCACCAGCGCCTCCTCGCGGGTGAACTGCAGCTTGCCCCCGAACCCGCCACCGACGTCCGGCGCCACGACGCGCAGCTCGTGCTCCTCGATGGGTTGGGTCATCGCCATGAGGATGCGCACGATGTGCGGCACCTGGGTGGCCGACCACATCGTCACCTGCTCGGCGGTCGGGTCGACGACGATCGAGCGGGGCTCGATGTAGGCGGGCGTGACGCGGTTCTGCCGGAGGGTGCGCCGCACCACGACCTGGTCGGGGTCGGACTCGGCCTCGCGGATCGCCGCGGCGGCGTCGCCACCGGTGCCGAGGGTGACCGAGTCGAGTCCCCACGTGGCACACACGTTCGTGCCCAGGTCCGGGTGGACGAGCGGACTCCCCTCCTGCTTCGCGACCATCGGGTCGACGACCACGGGGAGCTCGTCGTAGTCGACGTCGATGAGCTCGAGCGCATCGTCGGCGGCCTCCTTCGACGTGGCGGCCACGACCGCCACGATGTCGCCGACGTGCTTGACGGATCCGACGCTCAGCGGGAAGTAGGGCGGTGTCCTCATGTCGTCGCTGACGGTCCACGCCGTCGGCATCGCCCCCTGCTCGGGCAGGTCCTCGCCGGTCCAGACCCCGACGACCCCGGGCGCCCGGGCGGCCTCGGTGGTGTCGAGCTCGGTGATCGAGGCGTGGGCGACCGGTGACCGGAGCACGGACAGGTGGAGCATCCCGGGCAGGGTCATGTCGTCGGTCCACCGGGTCCGGCCGGTCAGGGCCCGCTCGTCCTCGCGGCGCAGGCGGGCGCGCCCGATCTCGGGGGTCCGCTCGTCCTGCGCGCTCGGCGCATCGGGTGCGGTGCTCATCGGCCGACCTCCTCGTCGCGGGCGGCCTGCGAGTAGGCCATGACCGCCGAGACGATCCCCTGGTAGCCGGTGCAGCGGCACATGTTGCCCTTGAGCCCTTCGCGGACCTCGTCCTCGGTCGGCTCCGGGTTCTCGCGCACGAGGCAGACGCTGCGCATGAGCATCCCGGGGGTGCAGTACCCGCACTGGAGCCCGTGGTGCTCGTGGAAGGCCTGCTGGACCGGGTGCAGCGTGCCGTCACCGGCGGCGAGGCCCTCGACGGTCTCGATCTCTGCGCCGTCCGCCTGGACGGCGAGGACGGAGCAGGACTTGATGCTCTCCCCGTCGACGAGCACGGTGCAGGCGCCGCAGTTGCTGCTGTCGCACCCGACCACGGTGCCGGTCCTGCCGACCGTCTCGCGGAGGTAGTGCACCAGCAGGGTTCGGGGTTCGACCTCGTGGGTGAACCTCATGCCATCGACGGTGACGGTGATGCGCGCCATTGCACTTCCTTCGCACGACGTTGTGCCGGGTTGCTCCTGTGCGGCCAACACTGGTGCATGTGGCACGAAGTGACAAGCGCCACACGATGGCCCCACGGGTCCGCGCCGCCACGACGTGCTGCAGGCAGTACTTCGTATCGTCAGCCGCAGCTCGAACTACTGCGCGCGATACGTGCTGCTGCGTGCAGTAGTTCGTATCCGGGGTGCCGTCAGCCGGCGGCGACGTCGCTCAGGGCGGCGGCGAGGTCCCGGGCGGTGCGCAGGGCGGCGACCGCCGAGGGCCTGTCCACCTGCTCGAAGGGGGGTCCCCCGGCCAGTCCGCACGCGGGCGTGACGACGAGGTCACCGAGGGCGGCATCGGGCAGGCCGATGCGGTGCCAGGCGGCGACGAGCCGGTCGCGGGCGGTGCGCCAGTCGGTACCGCCCGCGGTCGGGACGGCACCCGCCCAGAGGGTGACCCCGGCCTCGACGGCCTCGGCGAGCTGCTCCCAGCGGGGGCCGTCGACGAGGGAGGTGTCCAGGGAGATCCCGTCGGCGCCGGTCTCGCGCAGCAGGGTCACCGGCACGTCCCCGCTGCAGCAGTGCACGACGGTCGTGTGCCCCTCGAGCGCGTCGACGATCGTGCGGAGGCCGTCGCGCACCTCGCTGCGGTCGACCGCCCGCAGGCGTCCGTAGCCGGACTGCGTCGGCAGCCGGCCCTCGAGCACTGCGGGCAGGCCGGGCTCGTCGACCTGGACGACCAGCGAGGCCCCGGGCACGAGTCGCGCGACGTCGGCGACGTGCCGGCGCACCCCCTCCGCGAGCGCGCCGGCGATGTCGCGCCGGGCTCCCGGGTCGGAGACGGCGCGCTCACCCCGCGGCAGCTCGATGCTCGCACCGAGGGTCCACGGGCCGGCGACCTGCAGCTTCAGCGGCCCGGTCCACCCGTCGTAGGCCTCGGCGAGCTCGTCGAGGTCCTCGCGCAGGAAGGCGCGCGCCCTCCCTTCGTCCCGGCCGGAGCGGTCGGTGAAGCGCCACCCGTAGGGCTGGGTCTCGACGTGCAGGTCGGCGAGCAGCGCGGCGCCCCGGCCGATGATGTCGGCGCCGGGTCCGCGTGCGGGCAGCTCGGGCAGGTGCGGGATGCCGTCACCGAGGAGGTCGCGGACGGCGACGACGGCCTCGCGGGGTCGCTCCCCCGGCCACGAGCCGACGCCGGAGGCGAGCGTCATGCCTCTTCCGCCGCGTCACCGCCGGATGGACGGGCACGCGCGGGCGCTTCGTCGGCGAGTTCACCTCCACCGGCGGGCGACGCGGAGCGGGAGGCGCGGCTGATCGTCCCGGACCCGACGACGCGGGTGCCGTCGTAGAGGACGATCGACTGCCCGGGGGCGGCGCCGCGGACCGCGGTGTCGAGACGGACCAGCAGACGGGTCCCGTCGTCGACGACCTCGGCGCGTGCCGGGATCTCCTCGCCGTGGGCGCGGATCTGCGCGCCGAGACGGTGGCTGCCGGACGCGGCCGGGCCGCACCAGCGCACGTGGTCGGCCTCGATCTCGTCGGCGCCCAGGAGGTCGGCGGTGCCGATGAAGACCCGGTTGGACTCCGCCTCGACCCGGGTGACGTAACGCGGCTGCCCGTCCAGGCCGGAGCGGTCGAGCCCGAGCCCGCGCCGCTGCCCCACGGTGAAGCCGTACGCCCCGCGGTGCTCGCCGACGACCTCACCGGAGCCCTCGTCGACGATCTCGCCCTCGCGCTCCCCGAGGCGCTGTGTCAGCCAGCCGCGGGTGTCACCGTCGGAGATGAAGCAGATGTCGTGGCTGTCCGGCTTCTTGGCCACGGCGAAGCCGCGCTCGGCGGCCTCGGCACGGATGTCGGGTTTGGTCGTGTCGCCGAGCGGGAAGAAGGCGCGGGCCAGCTGCTCCTCGTCCAGCACCCCGAGCACGTACGACTGGTCCTTCGCGTCGTCGACGGCGCGGTGCAGCTCGCGGCCGTGCGGCCCGTCGACGATCTGGGCGTAGTGCCCGGTCGCGACGGCGTCGAAGCCGAGCGCCAGGGCCTTGTCGAGCAGGGCGGCGAACTTGATCTTCTCGTTGCAGCGCAGGCAGGGGTTGGGGGTGCGGCCGGCCTCGTACTCGGCGACGAAGTCCTCGACGACGTCCCGGTCGAAGGGGGTGGCCATGTCCCACACGTAGAAGGGGATGCCGAGCCGGTCGGCCACGCGACGGGCGTCACCGGCGTCCTCGATCGTGCAGCACCCGCGGGCGCCCTCGCGCAGCGTCTTGGCGTCCTTCGCCAGGGCGAGGTGCACACCGACGACGTCGTGGCCCGCCTCGATCATCCGGGAGGCGGCGACGGCGGAGTCGACCCCGCCGCTCATCGCGGCGACGACACGCATCTCAGGCCGCTCCGCTCGCCCGTCGGGCGCGGTCGACGGCCTCGGGCAGGACGGCGAGGACCCTCTCGACATCGGCCTCGGTCGAGGTCGCGCCGAAGGAGACGCGCAGGGAGCCGCGCGCCTCCCCCTCGGAGCGCCCCATCGCGAGGACGACGTGGGAGGGCTGCGGGATCCCGGCCTGGCAGGCCGACCCGGTCGAGACCGCGACGCCGGCCGCGTCCAGCAGGTAGAGCATCGAGTCGCCCTCGCACCCGGGGATGGTGATGTGGGCGTTGCCGGGAAGCCGGGTGGTCACGTCACCGACCTCCCAGCAGCCGGTGACCCGGATGCCGAGGTCGAGCTGCTGGGTCCCGATGAGGAAGCGGTCGCGCAGGCCTCCGATGCGCTCGGCCTCCTCCTCCCTTCGCTCCACCGACTCGGTCAGGGCCACGGCGAAGGCGCGGATCGAGGGGACGTCCAGGGTGCCGGAGCGGATGCCGCGCTCCTGCCCGCCGCCGTGGCTGAGGGCGATCAGGCGGGCATCGCGCTTGGCGACGAGGGCGCCGATGCCGATCGGGCCGCCGAGCTTGTGCGCGCTGACGCTCATCAGGTCGACGCCGCTCGCGGCGAAGTCCACGGGCAGGTGCCCGGCGGCCTGCACGGCGTCGGTGTGGAAGGCCAGTCCGTGCTCGTGGGCGATCTCGGCCATCGCGGCGACGTCCTGGACGGTGCCGACCTCGTTGTTCGCCCACATCACCGACACGGCGGCGACATCGGTGGGGTCGGTCTCGATCGCCTCGCGCACGGCGCTCGGCTGGACGGTGCCGCACTCCCCCGGGGCGACGAAGGTCGCCTGCGCGCCCTCGTGCTCCACCGCGTGGTCGACGGGGTCGAGGACGGCGTGGTGCTCGACGGCGCTGGCGACGATGCGCGTGCGTCGCGCGTCGGCCGCGCGGGCGGAGCGGAAGCTGCCGGTGATCGCGAGGTTGTCCGACTCGGTGCCACCGGAGGTGAAGACGATCTCGCTCGGGCGGGCGCCCAGGGCCGCCGCGATCTGCTCGCGCGACTCCTCGACGGTGCGCCGGGCGTCCCGGCCCGGACCGTGCAGGCTCGAGGCGTTGCCGGTGATCGCCAGCTGCTCGACCATCGCCGCCCGGGCAGCCGGGAGCATCGGCGTGGTCGCCGCGTGGTCGAGATAGGTGGTCATCACCAAGAGTCTACGGATGCGCGAAGGGGGATATTCCCCCCGCACGCGTGGGCGGACCGCTCCTCGACCGGGCGCGATGATGGGTCCATGACCGGCTGGGTGCTGCACGTCGACATGGACGAGTTCCTCGCGGCGGTCGAGGTGCTGCGCCACCCCGAGCTCGCGGGCCGGCCCGTCGTCGTCGGCGGCCGGGGTGACCCGAGCGAGCGCGCCGTCGTCTCCACGGCGTCCTACGCGGCGCGGGAGCTCGGCGTGAGGTCGGGCATGCCGCTGAAGATCGCCGCCCGCAAGGCCCCGGACGCGGTCTTCCTCCCGGTGGACTTCCCCGTCTACGAGGCGGCCTCCGCGCAGGTGATGGGCACGCTGCGGGCCTTCCCCGGTGCGGTGGTGGAGGTCCTCGGGTGGGACGAGGCCTTCGTCGGGATCGACACAGAGGACCCCGAGCGCAGCGCCCACGCCATCCGGGCGGCGGTGCACGAGGCGACGGGTCTGCACTGCTCGGTGGGCATCGGTGACACGAAGGTCCGGGCGAAGATCGCCACCGAGTTCGGCAAGCCCGGCGGGGTGTACCGGCTGACCCGTCGCACCTGGCTGGAGGTCATGGGCGAGCGTCCGACCACCGCCCTGTGGGGCGTGGGACCGCGGATCGGCGCCCGGCTGTCCGGGCTCGGGATGGAGACCGTGGCCGACCTGGCCGCCGCGCCCACGCAGGTGCTGGTCGACGAGTTCGGGCCCCGCACCGGCCCGTACATCGGCCGGTTGGGTCGCGGCGAGGGCAGCGCCGTCGTCGACGACACCCCGCACGTGGCCCGGGCGCACGGGCACGAGACGACCTTCCAGCAGGACCTGACCGAGCCGGCGGCCATCGAGGCGGCGGTCCGGGCGCTCGCGGCGCAGGTGGTCACCGACCTGCGGGGCGAAGGGAGGGCCTGCTCCCGCGTGCACCTCAAGGTGCGGTTCGCCCCGTTCTTCACGGTGGTGCGGGTGCGCAAGCTGGACGAGCCCACCTTCGACGTGGACACCATCGCGGGCACCGCCCTGGACCTGCTGCGGGCGCTGGAGGACCCCCGCCCGATCCGTCTGCTCGGGGTGCGTGGCGAGATGGTCGCGCCCCATGGCGGTGGCGACCACGACCCGCAAGACTGAGGAGATGGCTGAGACACCGCTGTCCGGATCCGTCGCCCTCGTCGCCGGGGCCACCCGTGGGGCCGGGCGGGCCCTGGCCGTCGAGCTGGCCCGGGCGGGGGCCTTCGTCCACGCGAGCGGCCGCAGCAGCCGCACGTCCGGGGCCTCCGAGATCCAGCGCCCCGAGACCATCGAGGACACCCTCGACCTCGTGCGCGAGGCGGGTGGTGACGGCGTCGCCGAGCGGGTGGACCACACCCGGCCGGAGGAGGTGCGCGCGCTCGTCGAGCGCATCCGCGAGCGCCACGGTCGGCTCGACGTCCTCGTCAACGACATCTTCGGCGGTGACCGGTACGCGCAGTTCGGCACGCCGCTGTGGGAGCACGACCTCGAGGGCGGCCTGCGGATGCTGCGGATGGGCATCGACACCCACATCATCACCAGCGCCCTCGCCCTGCCCCTGGTGCTGGAGTCCGGCGGCGGCCTCCTCGTGGAGATGACCGACGGGCCGAGCGAGGTCAACCGCGCCTACCGGCAGGGCGTGGGCTTCTACTACGACTACGTCAAGGGCTGCATCGACCGCCTCGTCACGAGCCTGTCGGCCGAGTTGGCCGAGCAGCCGGTGACGGTCGTGGGCGTCACGCCCGGCTGGTTGCGCTCCGAGGCGATGCTCGAGGCGTTCGGTGTCACGGAGGAGACCTGGACCGAGGCCGCCGAGCGGGTCCCGGGCTTCGGCGCCTCGGAGACGCCGACCTACGTCGCACGCGGAGTGGCGGCACTCGCCGCCGATCCCGGAGCCGCCCGCCACCACGGTGGGGTGCTGACCGCCCGGCAGCTGTCCGACGCGTACGGCGTGACCGACGTCGACGGCTCGCGCCCCGACTGCTGGGGGCTCATCCGCGACCTCGGGTGGCACGACCAACCGACGGGGATGCTGCCCGACTACCGGTGACTCCCCCTTCGCCCGGCGGGCCGTGGGAATGTCCGGGGAGGGCCGGACGTTTGTCTGCAGGATGCACGAGTCGAGCTGAGGGAGGTCGCGGGTGGCGGGTCAGGCCGAGGCGGTCGCGGACCCCCGTGACGTGATCTCGGACGCGCACCGCTGGCGCGTGCTGTGGGTGCTCCTCGTCGCGATCTTCATGTCCCTCGTCGGCGTGAGCATCGTCAACGTCGCCCTCCCCTCGATCCAGGAGGGCCTCGACGCCAGCGACTCGGACGCCCAGTGGGTGCTCGCCGGCTACGCCCTGACCTTCGGCGTCGTCCTCGTCGCCGCCGGGCGTGCGGGCGACCTCATGGGGCGCGGGGGCCTGTTCGTCCTCGGGGTCGGCGTCTTCACCCTCGCGTCGGTCGCCGCCGGCCTGGCACCCAACGCCGATGCGCTCAACGCGGCCCGCTTCGTCCAGGGCGTCGGCTCCGGCCTGGTCAATCCCCAGGGCGTCGGCATGATCCAGCAGTACTTCCGCGGCGCCGAGCGGGGCAAGGCCTTCGGGTACTTCGGCAGCGTCGTCGGCGTCGCCGTCGGGATCGGGCCGGTGCTCGGTGGCCTGCTCATCCAGCTCGGTGGCCCCGAGATCGGGTGGCGGTTGACCTTCCTCGTCAACGTGCCGGTGGGGCTGCTCTGCCTGGCGCTCGCGCTGCGCTGGTTCCCCCGCCCCCTCCTCCGCCGCGTACCGGCAGCCACCGACCCCGACGCCCCGAAGGCCTCACGCTCGCTCGACCCGGTCGGCTCGCTCCTGCTCGGTCTGGCCGTGCTCGCGACGATGTTCCCCTTCGTCGAGGGGCGCTCCTCCGGGTGGCTGTGGCTGCTCCTGCCCGTCGGGGTGCTCCTCGCGTGGGTCTGGGTGAAGTGGGAGCAGCACTACCGCGCGACCGGCCGCAGCCCGATGGTCAACCTCGACATCTTCGGCATCCGCAGCTTCACCAACGGCAGCATCATCGTCATGCTCTACTTCCTGGGCATGACGAGCATCTGGGTGCTCGTGGCCATGTACTTCCAGGAGGGCGCCGGCAGGAGCGCGCTGCAGGCCGGCCTCGTCGGCGTCCCGTCCGCGTTCATCTCGGCCGTCGCCGCGCACTGGGCCGGCAGCCGCGTCATCCGGTACGGGCGCAAGGTCGTCATCGGCGGACTGCTCTTCGCCCTGGCCGGGCTGGCGCTGAGCATCACCGTCGTGCTGCTACGGGCGCAGGGCCTGGCCAGCGAGTGGTGGCTGGTGCTCAGCCTCGCCCTCATCGGCGTGGCCCAGGGCGCTGTGATCAGCCCCAACCAGACGCTCACCCTGGCCGACGTGCCCCTCGACTACGCCGGCAGCTCGGGGGCGGTGATGCAGACCGGGCAGCGCATCGGCACCTCGATCGGCATCGCCGTCATCACCTCGGCCGCCTTCGCCGCGCTCGGGGTGAGCGGAAGCTGGTCGGCCGCGATCGTCGTCGGTTTCGGCCTCATCGCACTCGTCGTGCTCGTGGCCCTGGCCTTCGCGGTCAAGGACCAGCGCGACCGGATGCGCACGACCTGACCAGGACGCAGAAATCGAGGACGGACACGGTAATTACCACGTCCGTCCTCGATTTCTGCGTCGGGAGGCGGGGGTCAGTTCACGGAGACGTGCACGTGGTCGTAGTGGTTGGCCGTGGTCGAGCCCCGATCCTCCATGTAGCTCCACGAGGATCCCGGACGCCACATGCGCTGCTCCCAGATCAGGTACTTGATGTTCAGGTTGCCGGCGTTCTGCTGCAGCCAGGTCGCGACCTGGTCGCCACGCGAGCCGGTGACCATGATGTCGACCGCCCGGCCGGAGCCGTGGTCACCGGGGTCGCCGGCACGGTAGCCACCGATGTTGGTCAGGTCGGGGAACTGGTTGCGCACGGCCGAGTACACACGGCTGGCGTTCGGGCCGAGCCCGATCTCGGCCGCCTCCGCGGCGTAACCATCGGTCTGCACGCCGCTGGGCGCGGGGGTCGTGCTCTCCGTGCTCTCCGTGCTCTCGGGCTCGGTCGTGGACGGCTCCGGCTCGGGCTCGGGCTCCTGCGTCGCCTCGGTCTGCGCCGTCCCGGTCTCCTCCGGCTCCGGCTCCGGCTCGGGCTCTGGCTCGGGCTCCGGCTTCGGCTTGGGCTTGGCCACCGGCTCGACCTCGAGCTCACCCGTGCCGGCCTGCGCCGAGGCCTTGCCGGGGGCGGTGACCGCGGCAGGAGCACCGCGCTGGGCGGAGCGGGACCCCGCAGAGCTCTGCGCGCCCGCGGCGTCGCGGTCCGCGAGGAGGTCGGTGGCGGAGATGGACCGCTCGGCACCCAGGAGGCTGGGGTCGGCGTCGACGGAGCCGATGGCCGAGGACGGGGAGATGACGAACGCCCCGGACCCCAGGACGATGCCGACGCCGGCCACGGACTTCGCGGCGGCGCGGGCGGCTCCGGAGCCGGCGAGGGAAGACAACGAGATGCGGCGGCGTCCGGCACCACCGTGCCGGCCGACGTAGCGGGACGAACTCACAGGGAAAAACCTCGATACGGGGACTCAGGGGATGGCCCGGGGGCCACGGAGAGAGTAATGGCATGGGCACAGAAAGTCACGTTTCGGTAACGGCCCATTCGGGACCACTTTTTGGTATGGCCGACCACATCGAAGGGGGGTCCGCACCGATCACGGTGCGGACCCCCCTTCGAACGCGTGCTGCGCAACCCCTCAGGACAGCGCCTTGGTGCTCACGATCGGTCGATCACTTGCCCTTGACGGCCTCGGTGGCCTGCGGCAGGACCTGGAAGAGGTCGCCGACGACACCGAAGTCGACGAGCTCGAAGATCGGGGCCTCCTCGTCCTTGTTGATCGCGACGATCGTCTTGGACGTCTGCATGCCGGCCCGGTGCTGGATCGCGCCGGAGATGCCCGCGGCGACGTACAGCTGCGGGGAGACCTGCTTGCCGGTCTGGCCGACCTGCGAGGAGTGCGGGTACCAGCCGGCGTCGACCGCAGCGCGCGAGGCGCCGACGGCGGCACCGAGCGAGTCCGCGAAGGACTCGACCGGGGAGAAGTCACCGCCGGTGCCACGACCACCGGAGACGACGATCGCCGCCTCGGCCAGCTCGGGGCGACCGGAGGACTTCCGCGGCTCGGAGGCGGTGATCCTCGCGGCCTTGGCCTCATCGGAGATGCTCACGGAGAGCTCCTCGAAGGCGCCGGCGCCGGCCGCCTGCTCCGGGGTGGCGGAGTTGGGCTTGACGCAGATGATCGGGGTGCCCTTGGTGACCTTCGCGTTGACGGTGTAGCTGCCGGCGAAGACCGACTGCAGGGTGACCGGGCCGGAGTCGCCGGCCTGGACGTCCTCGGCGTCGGTGATCAGACCGGACTCGGTCTTGACGGCGAGGCGGGCACCGATCTCCTTGCCGCCGGAGTTGCTCGGGATGAGCACCGCGGCGGGCTGCTTCTCCTGGACCAGCTGCGCGAGGACCTCGGCCTGGGGGGCGACGAGGGACTCCAGCGCGGCCGGGTCGGAGACGCTGTAGATCTTCTCGGCGCCGTAGCGCGCGAGGAGGTCCTTGGCGGTCTCGGCACCGGGGCCGATGAAGACGGCGGACGGCTCACCCAGTCGACGGGCGAGCGTCAGCATCTCCGCGGCGGGCTTCTTCACCTCACCGTTCGCGTGGTCGACGAGGACGAGGACTTCAGCCATGTCTGTGCTCCTTCGAGTATCTGGAGTCGTCGCTCAGACGAACTTGTGGGTGGTGAGGAACTCGGCGAGCTTGGTGCCGCCATCGCCCTCGTCGGTGACGATGGTGCCCTGCTCGCGCGGCGGACGCTTGGTGGTCTGCTCGACCGCGGTCCACGCGTTCGCGAGACCGACCTGGCCGGCGTCGACGCCGAGGTCGGCGAGCGCCCACTCCTCGACCGGCTTCTTCTTCGCGGCCATGATGCCCTTGAAGGAGGGGTAGCGCGGCTCGTTGATCTGGTCGGTGACCGAGACCAGCGCCGGGAGGGAGGCCTGGATGGTCTCGCTCGCGGTGTCGCCGTCACGACGGATCGTGGCGACGCCGTCCTCGACGGTCAGCTCGGAGGCGTAGGTGACCTGCGGGAGGCCGAGGCGCTCGGCGAGCATCGCCGGGACGACACCCATGGTGCCGTCGGTGGAGGCCATGCCGGTGATGACGAGGTCGGGCGAGCCGACCTTCTTGATGGCCTCGGCGAGGATCAGCGAGGTGGCGGGGGCGTCGGAGCCGGCGATCGCCTCGTCGGAGACGTGGACACCCTTGTCGGCACCCATCTGGAGGGACTTCTTGACGGCGTCCGCGGCGTCGGCCGGGCCGACCGTCAGGACGGTGACCTCCCCCTCGCCGGCCTCGGCGATCTGGAGTGCCTGCTCCACGGCGTACTCGTCGAGCTCGGAGAGGAGCCCGTCGACGCCGTCACGGTCGGTCGTGTTGTCCTCGTTGAACCCACGCTCGGACTGGGCGTCCGGCACGTGCTTCACGCAGACGACGATGTTCATCGGTGAATCGTCCTCTTCCTTGGGTAAGGGGTCTGGGTACCGGGCCGATCCTGCCACCTCGCAGCCTGTGCGACCCAAAGGTGTGAGGAGTCTCCCAGCGATCTCACGCTAACGACGGGCGCCCGGCAGACCAAGACGACGGGGCGTGCCGTTCACCACACCGGGTCAGTCCGCGGCGTTCTCCAGCACGTGGAAGGAGGGCTCCTCGTACGGGTGCGCGCGGCGCAGGGCCGCGACCACCACCGCTCGTCGCGATCGGGGGAAGGTGACCTCGGCGCGGTCCTCGAGGACGTGCTCGAGCTCGCCGACGGTCCCGATCGTCGGGTTCGCCGCTCCCACGGGGCGGAACTGCCCGTGCCCCGGGATGACGAAGGCGCACTCGCGGTACTCCCCCACCTCCCCGGCGCCGGCGGCGAAGAGCGCGGCCAGCACCTCCTGGGTGGACTCGCGCGGGATGTGCACGACGAGCACGTCCAAGGGCTCACGGGGTGTCCCGCTCATGTCACCAGCCCTCCGGCAGGTCGAGGTCGTCGGTCGAGACCGCCACGGGCCGGCGCTCCCGGAGCACCCGGGCGGGCACTCCCCCGAGCACGACGAAGGGGGGATGGCTCCCCCGCACCACGGCGCCGGCCCCGACGACCGAGTGGTCGCCGATGTCGGTGCCGCGGGTGATGACGCACTTCGTCGCCACCCACACGTCGTCCCCGACGCGGACCGGGGACTTGACGATCCCCTGGTCCTTGATCGGCGTGGTGAGGTCGTCGGTGCGGTGGTCGAAGTCGCACACGTACACGTCGTCGGCGAAGATGCAGGCCGCCCCGACCTCGATGTCGAGCCAGGTGTTGAACGTGTTGCGGATGCCGATGACGGTCTTCTCCCCGATGCGCAAGGTGCCCTCGTGGGCACGCAGGGCGGAGCCCCCACCGATGTGGGTGTAGGCACCGACGACGAGCCGTGCGGTACCGGGGGTCACCTCGAACTGCACGTCCGGCCCGATGAAGCACGGCCCCTCGAAGGTCAGGCCGGGCGTGGTCAGCTTCGCGCGGACCATCCGCAGGTAGCCGAGGACGTGGTGGTGGCTCCATGCGCGGTTGGCGACGACCCAGCGCGTCCACCGCCACCAGGTGAGCCCGCTGTCGCGGCCCATCAGTGCGGTGTCGGGCGGGGCTTCACACCCGTCACGCCGACGTTGTAGAAGAACTTCTGCGGCACGACGGCGTCGAGCGCCGCGTCGGCCCTCATCAGCGTCGTCCACGTGCGGTAGGCGAACCTCGCCCACGTGAATCCCAGGGCCGAGTCGGCCACGGCGTACTCGAAGGTGCGGATCGGCCACCCGGCGAAGGCCGAGAGCAGCTCCTCCGTGGCGGTGCCGACCCGCTGCGCCCCGGCGCGACGCGCCGTCGCGGCGAGCTCGGCGGGGTCGAAGGTGTGCAGGTCGACGACGGCCTCCAGCGCGGCGGCCCTCGAGGACTCGTCGAGCTCGGCCTGCTCACGGGCCCACTTCTTCGCCAGGAAGGGCAGTCGCGTCACGCGGGTGGCGACCTCCCAGGTCAGGCGGCCGAGGTGGCGGGCGTACCAGTGGCCGATCGTCGTCGGCTCACCGGCGATGACGAAGCGCCCGCCGGGACGCAGCACGCGCAGCACCTCGCGCAGCGCGGCCTCGACATCGGGGATGTGGTGGATCACCGCGTGCCCGACGACGAGGTCGAAGCTGTCGTCCTCGTAGGGCAGCGCCTCGGCGTCGGCGACCTGCCCCTCGATGGTGAAACCCAGGCGCTCGGCATTCGTGCGGGCCGCCTCGACCATGCCCGGGGACAGGTCGGAGACGTGGACGTCCTCGACGAGCCCGGCGAGCTTGAGGTTCAGCGAGAAGAAGCCGGTGCCCGCCCCGAGCTCGAGGACGCGCCCGAAGGGCAGCGACTCCCCCGGGACGGGGCTCGACTCGAGGACCCGCAGGAAGCGGTCGCGCACGATCGAGGTGCAGCGGTCGTCGAAGGAGATCGACCACTTCTCGTCGTAGGTCTGCGCCTCCCAGTCGTGGTAGAGCACCTGGGCGAGCTTGTTGTCCTCCCAGGCGCGCTCCACGTCCTGCGCGCTGGCGGCCGGGGCCGCCTGCGAGTCGTCCATCAGCGGCCCTCGAAGGTGGCCTTACCCGGGCCGTTCTCCACGAAGCTGCGCATGCCGGTCTTCTGGTCCTGCGTGGCGAAGAGGCCGGTGAACTGCAGGGCCTCGATGTCCAGACCGGTCTGCAGGTCGGCCTCGAGGCCGCGGTCGACGCTCTCCTTGGCGGCCTTGAGCGCCTGGGCGGGACCGCCGACGAAGGGGGCGACCATCGCCTGCGCGGCAGCGAGGACCTCGCCCGGCTCGACGACCTGGTCGGCGAGCCCGATGGCCAGGGCCTCCTCGGCGCCGACGTGGCGGCCGGTGAAGATCATCTGCTTCGCCCTGGCCGGGCCGACCAGGCGCGGCAGGCGCTGGGTGCCACCGGCACCGGGGATGATCCCGAGGCTGATCTCGGGCAGGCCGAGCTTGGCGTTGCTCGCGACGACGCGGAAGTCGCAGCACAGCGCGACCTCGAGGCCGCCACCGAGCGCGAAGCCGGTGATCGCGGCGACCGTCGGCTTCGGGATCGCGGCGAGCGCACGGGAGAACTTCTGCAGCAGCCGCACGTGGACCGACATGTCCGTGTAGGACATCTCGGCCATCTCCTTCACGTCCGCCCCGGCGGCGAAGACCTTCTCACCGCCCCAGATGATGACCGCGGAGACGTCCGAGCGCTCGGCAGCCTCCTCGGCGACCTCGACGAGCCGACGCTGCATCGCGGCGTCGAGGGCGTTCATCTTCGGGCGGTCGAGGACGATCGTGCCGATGCCGTCGGCGACCTCGAGACGGACGATGTCGCTCATGCCTGCGGCTCTCCGTCCGCCTGCTGGCCCTCCGCATCCTGGCCGGTGGCGCGCTGGTGCCACAGCTGCACGCCCTGCAGGACGAGCGGGACGGCCAGGCCGAGCAGGCCGCGCACGTCGGCGCCGCGCGGGAGGATGTGCTCGCTGGTCACGAGGAGGGTGTCGCCGGCCACGGCGGTCTTGACGAGGTTGAAGGCGACGTTGAGGTCGTTGCAGACCTGCATGCGCTCCATCGGGTCGGCCGGGACCGGGTCCTCCAGGGCCCACTGGCCGAAGACGCGCAGGACGTTGGACTCGTCATCGGTGCAGCGCACGAACATCTGCTGCTCGGAGAAGACGAACGCGACATCGCCCTCCTTGTCGATGGTCGGCTCGAGCTCGATCGCCTTCAGGGCGGTGACGACCTGGTCGCGCAGCGACGGCTGGGCCTCAGCCTCGGCACCCTCGGTGCCGGCGGGCTGGTTGTTGAAGTTCGGAAGGGCGGTGGGATCGCTCATGTCCCCAACGTACCTACTGCATAGTCTTGGAGCCATGTCGACCACTGGCGCCCCTGCGCTCCCCCATCGTCCCGCTCCCGGAGTCCGACCCGTCGAGGGCGGTGTCGACGTCGCCGCCTTCGCCGGTGAGGCCACCGTGGTGTGGCTGTGCACCTTCGACGAGGACGGCGTCGAGACCCGCCACGAGCTCCCCGCGACCGGGGAGGGCTGGTGGGGCGGGCACGTCCCCGACATCGGCGCCGGCACGCGCTACGGCTTCCGGGCCGACGGCCCGTGGGAGCCGACGGCCGGCCACCGGTACAACCCGGCCAAGCTCCTCCTCGACCCGTACGCCCGGGCGATCGAGGGGGACCTGGCCTACGAGCCGGGCGCATTCGCCCACGACCCGGACGCCGATGACGCGACGGTCCGCTCCGACCTGGACTCCACCCCCTTCGTCCCCCGCTGCGTGGTCGTGGAGACCGACTTCGACTGGGGCGAGGACGCGGCCCCGGCCCACCCCCGCGACGAGCGGGTGCTCTACGAGGTGCACATCACGGAGATGACGCGGCTGCTGCCGGAGGTGCCCGAGCACCTGCGCGGCACGTACGCCGGCATGGCCCACCCGGCGACGATCGAGCACCTGCAGCGTCTCGGGGTGACGAGCGTGGAGCTGCTGCCGGTGCACGCCTTCGTGGACGAGCCGCACCTGCGCGACCTCGGGCTGCCCAACCACTGGGGCTACAACACCATCGGTTTCTTCGCCCCGCACGCGCCCTACGCGAGCAGCACAGACCCGCACGAGGTCCTGGCCGAGTTCAAGGGCATGGTCAAGCAGCTGCACGCCGCCGGCATCGAGGTCATCCTCGACGTCGTCTACAACCACACGGCCGAGCAGAGCGTCGGCGGCGCCGCCATCGCCTGGCGGGGCCTGGCCGCCGATCGCTACTACCGCCTCGACGAGGAGGGGTGGGACGTCGACGTCACCGGGTGCGGCAACAGCCTCGACCTCACCGACCCCGTGACCCTGCAGATGGTGCTGGACTCGCTGCACTACTGGGTGGAGGAGTGCCACGTCGACGGCTTCCGCTACGACCTCGCGGTGACGCTGGGCCGGGACGAGAACCTCGACTTCGACCCGGAGCACCCCTTCTTCGTCGCGCTGCGCGAGGACCCGGTGCTCTCGCAGGTGCTGCACGTGGCCGAGCCGTGGGACCTCGGTCCGGATGGCTGGCGCACCGGCCAGTTCCCCGGGGCATGGGCGGAGTGGAACGACCGCTTCCGCGATGCTGCACGCGACTTCTGGGTGGCCGACGCCGGGGCGCTGGCCGACGGGGCGGTCCCGCACCCGGGTGTACGCGAGCTCGCGACCCGGCTCGTCGGCAGCCGTGACCTCTTCGCCGAGCGCACCCCCCTGGCCTCGGTCAACTTCGTCACCGCGCACGACGGCTTCACCCTGGCCGACCTCGTCTCGTACGACGAGAAGCACAACGAGGCCAACGGCGAGGACAACCGCGACGGCAACGACGACAACCGGTCGTGGAACCACGGCGAGGAGGGGGACACCGACGACGAGCTCATCCAGGTGGCCCGCCGCCGCTCGGTGCGCAACCTGCTCGGGATGATGCTCCTCTCCGCCGGCGTGCCGATGCTCGCCTCCGGTGACGAGATCGGGCGCACCCTCGGCGGCAACAACAACCCGTACTGCCAGGACAACGAGATGACCTGGCTGGACTGGCAGCTCGACCCGGCGAAGGGGGACCTGCTCGCCACGGTCCGCTCGCTCACCGCGATCCGCCGCGAGGTCCCGGTGCTGCGCGACCACGACGAGAGCGTGATCGGGTGGTTCGACGAGTCCGGGGCCGAGATGAACGACGAGCTGTGGGAGCAGGACCTGCGCCGCACGCTGCAGCTGCGGCTGGCGGGCGAGCCCTGCGCGCTGATCGTCGTGCACGGCGGGCTGGAGGAGATGGAGGTGACCCTGCCGGAGACGCCCGACGACGGTGCGTGGCGACTGCGGTGGGACAGCGCGTGGGAGCGGCCCGAGGAGGCGCGCGACACCGAGGTCGAGGGACCCGAGGTCCTCACCCCGCTCAGCCTGCGGCTCTACACGACCTGAGCCGCCCCCTTCGCGCCGGCTCGCGCGCAACAGCGCCTCCCGTCGCGAACAGGGCGGCGGCCCTTGGCCCTCGTTCCTCGGGCCTTGAGTCGGGCCACCACCCCTGCTCGCGCCGTCCGGCTCCCTCGGCGGGAGGCGCGGCGGCCCTCGAACGATCAGGCCGTGGCCGGCACCGGCTCACGGACGCTGCCCTCGGGGGTGAGGGCCTCGCCGTGGGTCGTCGCGTCATAGGCGTCCTGGTCGAGGATGCCCTCGCGGCGGGCGACGATCGTCGGCACGAGCGCCTGACCGGCGACGTTGGTGGCGGTCCGGCCCATGTCGAGGATCGGGTCGACCGCCAGCAGCAGGCCGACGCCCTCGAGCGGCAGGCCGAGCGTCGAGAGGGTCAGGGTGAGCATGACGACGGCACCGGTGACGCCGGCGGTCGCCGCGGACCCGAGGACGGAGACGAAGGCGATGAGCAGGTAGTCGGTCACGCCGAGCGGCACGCCGAAGAACTGCGCGACGAAGATCGCCGCGATCGCCGGGTAGATGGCCGCGCAGCCGTCCATCTTCGTCGTCGCACCGAGCGGCACGGCGAAGGAGGCGTACGAGCGGGGCACGCCGAGGTTGCGCTCGGTGACGCTCTGGGTGACCGGCAGCGTGCCGATCGAGGAGCGGGAGACGAAGGCGAGCTGGATCGCGGGCCAGGCACCGGCGTAGAAGCGCCGCACCGACAGGCCGTTCAGGCGCAGCAGCACCGGGTAGACGAGCAGGAGCACGATCGCCAGACCGATGTAGATCGCGGCGGTGAAGCGCCCGAGCGAGCTGATCGCGTCCCAGCCGTAGCTGGCGACCGCATTGCCCAGGAGACCGACGGTCGCGATCGGGGCGAGGCGGATGACCCACCACAGGACCTTCTGCACGACCGCGAGCGCGGAGCGGCTGAAGGACAGGAAGGGCTCGGCCTCCTCGCCGACCTTGAGCGCGGCGATGCCGACGGCGATCGCCATGATGAGGATCTGCAGGACGTTGAAGTCGAAGCCGATGGAACCGTCGGTGTTGGCGGAGCCCTCGAGGCCGAGGATGTTGGCCGGGACGAGGCCGGTGAGGAAGTCGAGCCAGCTACCGGTGCTCTCCGGCGCGGCCGCGGCGTCGGCGCTGACCCGGGCACCGCGGGCCGGGTCGATGACCAGGCCGAGGGTGATGCCGATGCCGACGGCGATCAGCGCGGTGGCGGCGAACCACAGGAGCGTCTGCCACGCGAGGCGGGCCGCCCCGGTGACCTGCTTGAGGTTGGCGATCGAGGTGACGATCGCGAGGAAGACCAGGGCCGGGACGATGGTGCGCAGGAGGCTGACGAAGGAGGAGCCGACGATCGTCAGCGTCTCGGTCAGCCAGTTCGGGTTGTCCGCGGTGCCGCCCAGGTTGCGGGCGACGACACCGAGGACGACACCGACGACGAGGCCGATGAGCACCTGCTGGCCGAAGGTGATGCGGCGCAGTGAAGCGAGCATGGGTGAAGGGGTCCTTGCTGTGAGTGAGGGAAGGGGGTGCGACTGCTCAGGGTGCGCGCGTTATCGGCAGGTGGAGTGGCGCTTCAGGTCCACGTCCAGCCGCCGGGTCAGGCCCCACCGGTTCCATCTCACGGGAGCCGCAAACCTCCGGCCCCCCGTTTCTATTCCCGCCGACGTCGAGGTGCCCCACGACCCACAGCGGACGAGGGGGTGAGGTCGCGCGGCTCAGGCCGACGTCCGCGCCACCCACCCCGGCCGGGTCGGGAGAGGGCGAAGGGATGAGGTGGCGCGACTCAGTGCCCGATGCAAGCAGCGCCGGGGAGAGGGCGAAGGGATGAGGTGGCGCGACTCAGTGCCCGATGCAGGCAGCGACGGGGAGAGGGCGCAGGGAGGGGGTGGCGCGGCTCAGGCCGAAGTCCGCACCGTGCACCCGGGTCGGTGATGCACCCGGTCGTGCGGACTTCGCGCCAAGCGCCACCTCGTCCCTTCGCTCTTGACCCCTACGAGGGGCCCTCGACCCGAGGGGTCGACCCTGGGAGCGCCGCTCAGGCGTTGGCGACCAGGCCCATGCCGGAGGCGAAGGCCATCAGCTCGTGCTTCGGCAGCACTCGCACCGTCCAGCCGAACTGGCCGGTGCGCTCGACCGGGACCCGCCCGGCGAACTTCGCCTTGCCGTCGTCGTAGGACTCGACGAAGTCCAGCGAGGTGGCGTCCCAGTCGACGAGGTCGTCGGCGCCGAGGGCGACGCGGCCGGCGACGACCTGGACGTCCACGTCGTCGGGAGCGAGCCCGTCGAGCGCGACGTAGGCGTCGACGCTCAGCAGCTCGCCCACGATCGGCGCGTCGGAGGTGCCCGAGCCCTCGACGTGGTCGACGTGCACCCCGGCCCAGCCGGCGCGGACACGGGCCTTGTACTCCGCCAGGGCCTTGGCCCCGGCGTGCTCGTCGTCGTTGACCCGCGCGTTGTGCTCGGCGGCCGGGGCGTAGAGCTGCTCGGTGTAATCCTTGACCATGCGGGTGGCCAGGACCTTGGGACCGAGCGTGCTCAGGGTGTGGCGCAGCATCGACAGCCACCGCTGCGGCAGGCCGTCCTCGTCCACGTCGTAGAAGCGCGGCGCGACCTGCTCCTCGATGAGGTCGTACAGTGCGGCGGCCTCGATGTCGTCGCGGCGGGACTCGTCGGCCAGGCCGTCGGCGGTGGGGATCGCCCAGCCGTTCTCGCCGTCGAACCACTCGTCCCACCAGCCGTCGAGGACGGAGAGGTTGAGTCCGCCGTTGAGCGCGGCCTTCATGCCGGAGGTCCCGCACGCCTCGAGCGGGCGAAGGGGGTTGTTCAGCCAGACGTCGCAGCCCGGGTACAGGGTGCGGGCCATCGCGATGTCGTAGTTGGGCAGGAAGACGATGCGGTGGCGCACGTCGTGCTGGTCGGCGAACTGGACGATCTGCTGGATGAGCTGCTTACCGGTGTCGTCGGCGGGGTGGGCCTTGCCGGCGATGACGAGCTGCACCGGGCGCTCCGGGTGGAGCAGGAGCGACTTGAGCCGCTCGGGGTCGCGCAGCATCAGCGTCAGGCGCTTGTAGGTGGGCACCCGTCGGGCGAAGCCGATGGTCAGCACGTCCGGGTCGAGCACGGAGTCGGTCCAGCCGAGCTCGGCGTCGGTGGCACCGCGCTTGGACCAGCTCGAGCGCAGCCGGGCGCGCACGTCCTCGACGAGCGCGGCGCGCATCTTCGCCTTGGCCGACCAGATGGCCTCCCCCGGGACGTCGGGGATCTCGTCCCACCGGTCGGAGGCCTCGACGTCGCGTCGACCGATGTGCTCGGCGGCGACCTCGTAGACCCGGTCGTCGATCCAGGTGGGTGCGTGCACGCCGTTGGTGATCGAGGTGATCGGCACCTCGGTCTCGTCGAAGCCCGGCCACAGGCCCTCGAACATCTCCCGGGAGACGTGGCCGTGCAGCTGGGAGACACCGTTGGCCCGCGCGGCCAGACGCAGCCCCATGACGGCCATGTTGAACACGTCGGCGGAGCCGCCCTCGTAGGTCTCGGCGCCGAGGTCGCGCAGCTTGTCCAGCGGCACGCCGGGCAGCTCCTGCGCCCCACCGAAGTAGCGCTCGATCAGCGCGAGGTCGAAGCGGTCGATCCCGGCGGGGACGGGGGTGTGCGTGGTGAATACGGTGCCGGCCCGCGCGGCCTCGGCCGCCTCGTCGAAGTCCATCCCGCCGGACTGCGTGAACTCGCTGATCCGCTCGATGCCGAGGAAGCCGGCGTGCCCCTCGTTGGTGTGGAAGACCTCCGGCTCGGGCGCGCCGGTCAGGCGCGACCACAGGCGCAGCGCGCGCACGCCGCCGATGCCCAGGAGCATCTCCTGCTGGAGGCGCTGCTCGCCGCCGCCGCCGTAGAGGCGCTCGGTGACCACGCGCATGGCGTCGTCGTTGCCGGGGACGTCGGAGTCCAGGAGCAGCAGCGGCACGCGGCCGACCTGGGCCCGCCACACGTGGGCCCGCAGCGCTCCCCCGCCGGGCATCGCGACCGTGACGACGCAGGGCGTCCCGTCCTCCTCGCGCAGCAGGTGCAGCGGCAGGCCCTGCGGGTCCAGGACCGGGTAGGTCTCCTTCTGCCACCCCGCGTGGTCGAGGCTCTGCTTGAAGTAGCCGGTCTTGTAGAACAGGCCCACGCCGACGATCGGCACCCCGAGGTCGGAGGCGGCCTTGAGGTGGTCGCCCGCGAGGATCCCCAGGCCGCCCGAGTACTGCGGCAGGACCTCGGTGATGCCGTACTCGGGGCTGAAGTAGGCGATCGAGGCGGGAAGGCTCCCCTCCTGCGGGGTCGCCTCCTGGTACCAGCGCGTCGCGCCGAGGTACCGGTCGAGATCGGCCTTGGCCGCCTCGACACGCGAGCAGAAGTCCGCGTCCTCGGCCAGCTCCTCCAGGCGCGCCCCGGCCAGCTCGGACAGCAGCCGCACCGGGTCCCGGTTGACCTCCTCCCAGCACGGCGGGTCGATCTCGGCGAAGAGGTCGCGGGTGGGCGTGTGCCAGCTCCACCGCAGGTTCATCGCCAGGTCCCCGAGGGCGGAGATCGGCTCGGGCAGGGCGGTGCGGACGCTGAAACGTCGAATGGCCTTCACGACCCTCATCTTGGTGGGTCACGGGGTACCGCGCCAAGTCGCGAAGGGCTTTTCGCAGGTAACGTCTGGGGGGTGAGCACCGACGACCTCGGCGATCCGCCCCCCTTCGAGGGGACTCCCTCGCCCCCCAGGACATCGCCCGCGCCCACCACGCCCGTGTCCGCGCCGCCGCAGCACCCGCTCGGCCGGATCCCGGTCCAGGACGTGCGCCCGTGCGTCGACCACGGTTGCCGCCCAGCGAAGTCCGTCGTCGGCGAGCCCTTCACGGTGACCGCCACGGTCTTCCGCGAGGGCCACGACGCCGTGAACGCGACGGTCGTCCTCACCGCGCCCGACGGCACCGAGCACCACCGGCCGATGACTTGCACCAACCCCGGGCTGAGCCACTGGGAGGCCGAGGTCAGCGCCCACACCACGGGCGCGTGGACCTACCGCGTCGAGGGCTGGTCCGACCCGTGGGCGACGTGGGTTCACGACGCCTCGATCAAGATCCCGGCCCACATCGACCCCGAGCTGATGCGGGCCGAGGGCGTGCGCGTCCTCACCCGCGCCGCGGACGAGCCGCACCGGAGCGAAGGGGGGCGCTCCGCCCTTCGCTCCGCCGTGGAGATCCTGCGCGACCCCGAGCACCAGCCGACCGCGGCCCTCCACCTCGTGACGACCGGCCCGGCCTCTGAGGAACTCGTGGAGCTGCCCCTCCGCGAGATGGTCACCCCGAGCGCCGAGCTGCCGCTCCTCGTCGAGCGCGAGCTGGCGCTGTACGGCTCCTGGTACGAGATCTTCCCGCGCAGCGAGGGCGCCCACTTCGACGAGACCGCCGGGCACTGGGTCACCGGCACACTGCGCACGGCCGCCCGGCGGCTGCCCGCGATCGCCGGGATGGGCTTCGACGTCGTCTACCTCACGCCCGTGCACCCGATCGGCACGACCGCGCGCAAGGGCCCGAACAACACCCTCGACGCGAGCCCGCACGACCCCGGCTCCCCGTACGCGATCGGTTCCCCCGACGGCGGGCACGACGCGATCCACCCCGACCTGGGGACCTTCGAGGACTTCGACGCCTTCGTCGCCGACGCGCGCGACCACGGCCTCGAGGTCGCCCTCGACCTCGCGCTGCAGTGCTCCCCCGACCACCCGTGGGTCAACGAGCACCCGGAGTGGTTCACCACCCGCGCCGACGGCACGATCGCCTACGCGGAGAACCCGCCGAAGAAGTACCAGGACATCTACCCGGTCAACTTCGACACCGACCCCGCCGGCATCTACGCGGAGGTGCGTCGCGTGGTGCAGGTGTGGATCGACCACGGCGTCACGCTCTTCCGCGTCGACAACCCGCACACCAAGCCGGTCGAGTTCTGGCAGTGGCTGATCCAGGACGTGGCCCGTGACCACCCGGAGGTCATCTGGCTGTCGGAGGCCTTCACGAAGCCGGCGATGATGCACACCCTGGCCAAGGTCGGCTTCCAGCAGAGCTACACCTACTTCGCCTGGCGCAACACCGTCGCCGAGCTGACGGAGTACGGCACCGAGGTCTCCGGCGAGGCCGCGGCGTACATGCGCCCGAGCTTCTGGCCGACGACGCACGACATCCTCACCCCGTACATGCAGTTCGGCGGGCCCGCGGCGTGGAAGGTGCGCGCCGCCCTCGCCGCGACGATGGTCCCGACGTGGGGGATCTACTCCGGCTACGAGCTGATGGAGCACGTCGCCCGCCCCGGCTCCGAGGAGCAGATCGACAACGAGAAGTACGAGTACAAGGACCGGCGCTGGGACGAGGTCGCCGAGTCCGGGGAGTCGCTCATCGGCTGGCTGACGATGCTCAACGCGATCCGCCGCGGGCACCCGAGCCTGCAGCTGCTGCGCAACCTGACCTTCCACCACGTCGACGACGAGAACCTCATCGCCTACTCCAAGGCACGCACCCTGCCCGACGGCAGCGAGGACCTGGTCGTCGTCGTCGCCAACCTCGACCCGCACTCGACGCGCGAGTCGACGCTGCGGCTGGACATGGGTGCGCTCGGCCGCGAGTGGGACGCCCGCCTGCAGGTCACCGACCTCGTCACCGGGGCCCACTGGGAGTGGGGCGAGGCCAACTACGTGCGCCTCGGCGTCGACGCCGAACCGGTCCACATCGTCTCGGTACGGTGACCTGATGGCCACGATCCACGACGCCACGCTCTCCCCCGGCAAGGTCGAGCTCGTCGCGGGCTGGATCGGCGCGCAGCGCTGGTACACCGGCACCGGACGGCCCCGGCTGCGACGACTCGACTCATGGCGGCTCGACGACCCCGCGGGCGAGGTCGGCATCGAGACGCTCGTCCTCCTCGACGAGTCCGGTGCCACGCCCGTCGTCTACCAGGTGCCGCTGACCTACCGCGGTGCACCGCTCGAGGGCGGCGAGCCCGCCCTCGTCGGCGAGATGGACCACTCGGTGCTGGGTCGCCGGTGGGTCTACGACGCCCCGCACGACCCGGTGTACGTCGAGCAGCTGCTCCGCCTGCTCCGCGGACGCGCCGCCGCGCAGCACGGGTCGGTGTCGGACACCGCCGACCCGGACGTGCACGGCGTGCCGCACCCGACGTGGCCCGAGGAGCCGGTCATCATCTCCGGCCGGGTGCACGGCGGCGAGCAGTCCAACACCTCGGTCATCATCGACGCCACGCCCTCCCCGGTGGTCGTCAAGATCTTCCGCACCCTCGCCGCGGGCGACAACCCGGACATCACCCTGCAGGAGGCGCTGGCGGCGGAGCAGTCCCCCTTCGTCCCGGCCGTCGTCGGCCACGTGGAGGGCGCGTGGGCCCGGCCCGACGGTGAGGGGCGGGAGCACGGCCAGCTCGCCGTCGCCCAAGAGTACCTCGCGGACACGACCGACGCCTGGCAGGTGGGTCTGCAGCAGGCGGCGAGCGGGACACCCTTCGACGACCGGGCCCGCGAGCTCGGCCGGGTGACGGCGCATGTCCACGCGACCCTCGCGCAGGCGCTGCCCACCGAGACCCCGGACGCGGCGACGATCCACGAGCACGTGGGGCGGATGCGCCGCCGCGCGAGCATCGCGCTCGGCGAGGTCCCCGCCCTGGCCGCGCACGAGAGCCGGATCGACCGCCTGCTCGACGCTGCCGAGACGGCGGACTGGCCGGCCATGCAACGCATCCACGGCGACCTGCACCTCGGTCAGGTCCTCGACTCGCCCGGACGCGGATGGGTGCTCATCGACTTCGAGGGCGAGCCGCTGCGCCCCCTGTCCGAGCGCAACGCCCTGGACTCCCCCCTTCGTGATGTCGCCGGGCTGCTGCGCTCGCTCGACTACGTCGCCGGGACACTCACCCGGCCCGATGCCCACACCGCCCCGGGCGTCGACGTGCGCGAGTGGGCCACGCGGGCCGAGGAGGCCTTCCTCGACGGCTACGGCGAGGTCGGCACCGACCCCCGCGAGCGCGATGTCCTGCTCACCGCCTTCATCCTCGACAAGGCTCTCTACGAGGTCGTCTACGAGGCGCGCAACCGCCCCTCGTGGCTGTCCCTGCCGGTCGAGGCGATCGATCGGCTGCTCCAGGAGGCACACCCATGACACCGATTCCCGACTCCGCCCTGCCCGGCGCCCTCTGGGCCATCGCGCACGGCCGCGGCTCCCAGCCGCACGACGTCCTCGGTCAGCACCTCGAGGACGGCGGGCTGCGCGTGCGGGTGCGCCGACCGCTCGCGACCCGGGTGCGCGTGCGCTTCGAGGACGGCGTCGTCACCGATCTGGTCCACGAGCAGGACGGGATCTTCTCCGGGGTGCGCGCCGACGCGACCCGGACGATGGACTACCGGGTGCTCGTCACCTGGGAGGACGGGCTCGAGCACGTCCAGGACGACCCCTACCGCTTCGTGCCGACGCTCGGCGAGATGGACCTGCACCTGATCAACGAGGGCCGCCACGAGCAGCTGTGGGGCGTCCTCGGGGCGCACGTGCGCGAGTACGACGGGCCGATCGGCGCGGTGACCGGGGTGTCCTTCGCCGTCTGGGCGCCGCGGGCGAAGGCCGTGCACGTCATCGGCGACTTCAACGGCTGGGACGAGCTGGCGCACCCGATGCGCACCCTCGGTGCCTCCGGGGTCTGGGAGCTCTTCGTGCCCGACGTCGGGCCCGGGACCGTCTACAAGTTCGCCGTGCGGGGCGCCGACGACGTGCTGCGGCACAAGGCCGACCCGATGGCCCGCCTCGCGGAGACCGCTCCCGCGACGGGCTCGGTGGTGACCTCCTCGACCTACACGTGGGAGGACGAGGCCTGGCTCGCGGCTCGGGCCACCCGCGACGCGCAGGTGGGACGGATGAGCATCTACGAGGTGCACCTGGGCTCGTGGCGCCCCGGGCTGTCCTACCGGGAGATGGCCCGGGAGCTCGTCGCGTACGTGCGCGAGCAGGGCTTCACGCACGTCGAGCTGATGCCGGTGATGGACCACCCCTACCCGCCGTCGTGGGGGTACCACGTCACCAGCTACTTCGCGCCGAACTCACGCTTCGGCTCCCCCGACGACTTCCGCCACCTCGTCGACGCGCTGCACGGCGCCGGCATCGGGGTGATCCTCGACTGGGTCCCCGGGCACTTCGCGACCGACGAGTGGGCGCTCGTGCGCTTCGACGGGCTGCCGCTCTATGAGCACCCGGACCCGCGGCGCGGGTGGCAACCGGACTGGGGCAGCTACGTCTTCGACTTCGGGCGACCGGAGGTGCGCAACTTCCTCGTCGCCAACGCGCTGTACTGGCTCGAAGAGTTCCACATCGACGGGCTGCGCGTTGACGGGGTGGCCTCGATGCTCTACCTCGACTACTCCCGTGAGGCCGGCGAGTGGATCCCCAACGTCCACGGCGGCCGGGAGAACCTCGAGGCGATCGCGCTCCTGCAGGAGGTCAACGCCACGGCCTACCGCCGCTCCCCCGGCATCATCACCGTGGCCGAGGAGTCGACCGCCTGGCCGGGTGTGACCCGGCCGACGCACGAAGGGGGGCTCGGCTTCGGCCTGAAGTGGAACATGGGGTGGATGAACGACGCCCTGCGCTACCTGGGCGAGGACCCGATCAACCGGGCGCACCACCACACCCTGCTGACCTTCGCCATGATGTACGCCTACGCGGAGCACTACCTGCTGCCGATCAGCCACGACGAGGTCGTCCACGGCAAGGGCTCGATGCCGTACAAGATCCCCGGCGACGACGCTGACCGCCTGGCGACGCTGCGGGCCTTCTACGCCTACCAGTGGGCCTTCCCGGGGAAGCACCTGGTCTTCATGGGCACGGAGTTCGCGCAGACCTCGGAGTGGGCCGACGCCCGGTCACTGGAGTGGCACCTGCTCGACCACCCCGCCCACCGTCGCGTGCAGGAGCTCGTGCGCGAGCTGAACTCCTTCGCCGCCCGGCACCCCGCGATGTGGGCGCTGGACCACCGTCCGGAGGGCTTCCGCTGGCTCGACGCCGACGACGCCGCGGGCAACACCGTCTCCTTCGTGCGCACCGGCGGGACCGTCGGCATCGGCGGGACGCCTCGCGCCGGCGGCGCCGACGGGACGAGCGCCTCGGTTGGCACGGTCGGCACGGTCGGTACGGTCGGCACGGAGGTCGAGGACGTCGTCGTCGTGGTCGTCAACTTCGGCGGCACCGACCGCCACCGGCTGCGCATCGGCCTCCCCCGGGGCGGCACGTGGCGCGTCGCCCTCGACACCAGCGGCTTCGACGCGGCGAGCTCCCCGAGCCAGGCCGGCACCGAGCTCACCGCCGAGGAGCGCCCGTGGCACGACCAGCCCTTCTCGGTCGAGGTCGACGCCCCCCGCCTCAGCGCCATCTACCTCGTCCCCGCCCGAGGGTGACGTCGTTGTTGGCGGTTGGCCCACGGTAGGACGTGGGCCAACCGCACACATCGACGTCAGGTCCCATCCGCACGTCCGTGAGCGGGGTGAGCAGGCGAAGGGGTGGGGTCGGCCGACTCGGGCCGGAACCCGAACCGAGCGGGCGAGGGGGGTGGGGTCGTCCGACTCGGGCCGGAACCCGAACCGAGCGGGCGAAGGGGCGGGGTCGTCCGACTCGGGCCGGAACCCGAACCGAGCGGGCGAAGGGGCGGGGTCGTCCGACTCAGGCCGACGTCCGCACCGTCCTCACCGAGGCGAGTGATCCGCCGAAGTCGTGCGGACGTCGCGCCAAGGACGACCCCGTCCTTCGCCCGCGCCCCGGAACGTACCCTCGGCCCGGGGACGGGTGAAGTCCGGCTCAGAACAACGCGCTCATCAACGTCGTCCGCCCCTTGCGCACGCGCTCGTCCTGGTTGCCGACGACGGCGAAGAGGTCGAGCAGGTGGTTCTTCACCCGCTCGCGCTCGTCACCGGCGGTGATGCGCACGAGGTCGATGAGCCGGACGAAGGCGTCCTCGACGTGTCCGCCGAGGACGTCCATGTCGGCGACGACGAGGGCGGCGTCGACGTCCTTCGGGTTCTCTGCGGCAGCGGCCCGGGCGGCGTGGAGGTCCACACCGCGGGTGCGCTTCATCAGCGCGACCTGGGCGAGGCCGAGCTCGGCGTCGGTGTCCTTGGGGTTCTCCGCGAGGGCCTTCTCATAGGCCGCGGTCGCCGCGTCGAGGTCGTCGCGCTCGATGGCCTCGAAGGCCTCCTGGTGCAGCGGCGGCAGCTCCTCCTCGGTCTCCTCGGGCGCATCGTCACCACCCGTCTCGACCCGGCCGGTCACGCCGTGCTGGACGGCGAGCTGGAGCAGCTGGTCGACGACCTGGCGGAACTGCTCCTTGTCGACGAGCCCGCTGAAGAGCGGCACCGGCTGCCCGGAGACGAGGCCGAGCGCGAGCGGGACCTCCTGCGCCTGGAGCGCCTGGGCGACCCCGGGGCTGTTCACGAGGTCGATCGCCACGACCTGCAGCCGTCCCTCGAGGGAGCGGGCGATCTCGACGGCGTCGTCGACCAGGGTCCGGCTCTGCGGGTGCTGCGAGGACCAGACGATCGCCAGTGCGGGCACGGCGGCGGTGCGGGAGACCACCTGGTTGAAGGAGGCGTCGTCGGCCTCGATCAGCAGGCCGTCGGCGCTGGCACCCGCGGGCGCGGCACCCCCGGCCCGGGTGGGAGGGGTGGCCGGCGCACCTGTGCGCGCGGCGTCGGGGCGGGACTGGCCGCCGAGGCCGGAGAGGTCGACGGCTCCACGAAGGCTACGGGTCGGATCGGTCATGCCCCCATCATTCCCCACGGGTGCGTGGTGGGGGAAAGTCGGGGAGGTCTACCGGCCCTCGGCCGACTGCAGCACGTCGCTGACGCCGACGACCGTGGCGTCCCCCTTCGCCGGGATGACCATCGCGAGAGTCTCGGCGTGCTCCACCGTCAGCCTCTTGCGGACCTTGTTCGCGCCGAGGACGCGACGGATCGCCGGGTCCTCGATCTTGAGCACCTTGAGCTTGTCGCTCGCGGTGATGGTGTCCGTGCGGGTCATCGGCACGAAGCTGAGCTGCCCGCCGTCGACGAGCCCGAAGCTGACGGAGGCCACGTCGGCCGTCGACTGCTTCTGGCGGTAGCGGCCCAGGTTGGCGAGGTCACCGTCCTCGGCCTTGGCGTTCTCCTTCAGCGCCTGCGAGAACGCGTCGTCGAAGGAGACACCCCCGGGGTCCTTCTTCGGCGGCGTGTGGCCGACGCCCTCGGACCAGGCGTCGACCGCCCGGGCCACGTCCTTGCCGGGTTCGTCGGTGACGGTCACCTCGGAGCCCTCGCTGACGGGCGCCAGCGCCGGGACGCTGGCCCCGGCCGCCATCGGCACGTCGGCGAACAGGCGGTACGGCTGGTCGGCGGCCTGCGCGACGAGGACGTGGAGGAACTGCGTGCCCTCGACCTGCGAGGTCGCGAGCACGGCCCGGGGCCACTCCGTCCCGCTGCTGACGCCCAGCACCTGCAGGTCCTCGGTCGCGCCGCCGGCGTGCTTCTGCTCGTCCTTGCTCCTGGCCGCCGCGTCGGTCGCACGCAGGGCCGGACCGGAGAAGACCGCCTTGCGCTCCTGCTCGGAGGCCTTGCCGCCCTCCTTGCGCGTGGCCGCCGCATCGTCGAGCACACGGGTGGTGACGTCGGTCGCGGTCTCCTCGGTGATCGAGGCACCGTCGGAGCTCTCGGCGGGGGCGTCGTGCATGCCGACGACGGCGGGCCCGGCGCCGCATCCGGCGAGGACGAGCGGCAGGGCCACGACGGTGGCGACGAAGGGGGTGCGGCGGCTCATGCGTGGGCCTTCTCGTGGGTGGTGGCTGCCGGTCGGCCGGGACGGGTGTGCCGGTCCCGGCGCACGCGCCGGAAGCGGGGCGCGAGGGCCAGGGCGATGCCCAGGAGCAGCACGACGACGCCGGCGACGAGCACGACGATCGCGATCGTGCTCCAGCGGTCGTCGGTGACCTCGTACTCCAGCTGCTCGACCTGCTCGCCCTCGGGTGCGGCGATGACGAGCGTCTGCGGTGCCTCGGCCTGGTCGACCGTCGCGGTGACCGAGCCGTCCCCGCTCGTGGAGGACTGCCAGATGTCGAGGCCGCGCACGTCGCTCGCCTCGCCCTCACCCACGTCGGAGGTGCTCAGCGCCCAGTCGGAGACGTCGACCCCGGTGACCTCGGTCCGGGGGCCGTCGCCGAGGAGTGCCTCGACGTCGGAGGGGCGGGCGGTTCCGGCCCACATGCTGCCCCCGCCGGTGGCGGTGACCTCGATCGGGGAGTCGACACGGTTGAGGACGTCGGGGTCGAGGACGACGACGCGCTGGTCGGGCTCGCCGGTGAAGGTCGCGGTGCCGGAGGTGCCCAGGGCACTGAGGAACCAGCCGCCGACGACGACTCCGACGAGGCCGAGCAGGGCCAGGAGTGAGCCGGCGACGCGCAGGATGAGCGTGCTCATGTCACTGCTTTCGGTGGAGGGTCAGGACGGCCCGCCACTGCCGGCGGACGATCCACGATGACAAAGTTTCCCCGAGGTCACAAATTGGTCACGACGTGGTCAGTCCCGCAGGAGCCCCTCGACCCGGTCGACCTTGGAGGTGAGCTGATCGGTGCGTCCGGCCCGGATGTCGGCCTTCATCACCAGTGAGACGCGGTCCCCGTAGGGCCCCATGGCCTCGACGCACTGCTTGATGACGGCCATGACCTCGTCCCACTCCCCCTCGATGGTCGTGAACATCGACCCGAGGTCGTGAGGGAGGCCACTGTCGCGGACCACCTGCAGGGCGGCCGCGACCGCCGGGGCGTACGAGCCGTCCTCGCCGGGGCCGGCGGGGGCGATGGAGAAGGCAAGCAGCACGGTGACCTCCTGGTCAGTCGTTGGCGGCGATCCTCAGGTCGCCGTCGATGCGGATGAGCTCGTAGGTGTAGCGCCGGGTCAGCTCCTCACCGTCCTCGGGCTTCAGCTCCAGCGTGGTGGAGACGGTCCCGGCCTCGGTGTCGACGCTGATGTCCGTGGCGTCGACCTTCTTGTACCCGGACCAGAACTCGTCGTAGCCCGCCCGGTCGTCGTGCCTCTCGGGAGCGAGCATCGCCCAGGCGGCGTCCCGGTCCTTGGTCACGGTCTCGAAGTAGTCCTCGATGAACTCCGTGGCCTCCTCCTCGGTCAGGTCGAGCTCGCCGGTGCTCGTCGCGCCCGTCGGCTCGCTGCTGGTCGAGGAGGTCGCACTGGTCGTCGTCGCCGACGTGCCCGGCGTCGCGGTCTGCTCCTGCCCGGACACCGCGGCTCCGGAGGAGCCCGCGGCCGTCTCCCCCCGGGTGAGGAAGAGGATCCCCCAGACGATGACCGCGACCGCCAGGACGCCGAGCAGCAGCCACAGGAGAAGGGGGATGACCCCCTTCTCCTGCCGGCCGGAGTCGGGTGCTGGGCCGGCCGCGGCGGCAGGGGCCGTGGCGGCCGCACCGGACGGCGGTACCGCTCCGGCCGGGCGCGTGGTCGGGGGGACGTCGGCACCACCAGCGGCGATGGGCTCCAGACGGCGCAGGGCCTCGAGCATCGTGCCGCGGCGGGCGGGGTCGCGGGCGAGCATGTCGGCGAGGACGGGCTCGAGGCGCCCGGCGCGCTCCGGCCGGCGCGGTGGCTGGGAGGCGACGTCCTGCAGGGTGGCGAGGGCGCTGCCCCTGCTCGGGTACGCGTCGCGACCCTCCACGGCGAAGTAGATCGTCGCGCCGAGCGCCCACACGTCGGCGGCCTCCCCGTGGGGTCGGCCGACCGCGACCTCGGGGGCCATGTAGTTCGGGGTGCCGGTGACCAGACCGCCCTGGGGGGTCTGCTCGTCCGTGCCGCCGGCCCGGGCGATGCCGAAGTCACCGAGCTTGGGCAGGCCACCGCCGATGAGGACATTGCCGGGCTTGATGTCGCGGTGGACGATCCCGGCACGGTGTGCGGCGGCGAGTGCCCCGGCGAGCTGCGCACCCAGGTCCGCCGCCCCCTTCGCCGTCATCGGACCGCGCTGGCGCACGGCCGTGGCCAGCGTCGGTCCGGCGACGTACTCCATGACCAGCCAGGGGCTGCCCTCGTGCTCGACGACGTCGTAGACGGCGACGACGTTGGGGTGGTTGAGGGCCGCCGCGGCGCGGGCCTCGCGCATCGCGCGGTCGGTCTCCCCCTGGCTCTCACCGGGGAAGTCACCGATCTGCTTGGCGGCGACCGAGCGACCGAGCACGGTGTCCCGCGCGAGCCACACGACCCCCATGCCGCCACGGCCGATCGGTCGCACGGGCTCGTAGCGGCCACCGATCACGGAGGGAGTGGTGTGGTCAGTCATGTCCGGTCCAGCGTAGATGGCGCACCCGGGACCGGGCGCGCAGACCACCGTCCGGACACGCTGCACACCCGCCCGTGGGCGGTTCCCGAGCGCTGCGCAGAGCGCTCGACGCCTCCCGCTGGGCCGTGCAGCGCGCTAGCCTGCGGGGATGGGGACGGGGATGGACGAGGAGCACGACGGACGCCCGGAGCGGCCACCGACGAGAGCGCGAGAGCCCTCACCCATCGATGCCCAGCGGCAGCCCGTCCCGATGAGGCGCTCCCTGGCCGTGTGGCGCACTGCTTGCCTCGTCGGTGTCCTGGTGCTCGTGACCGCGGCCCTGTGGCGGGACGATCGCCGCGCCGAGCTCATCGCGGCGCTCGGGCCCGAGGTCGCCGATGCCGACGGGGAGCAGGCGGTCACGCTGCTCGTCGTCGCCACCTTCGCCGTACTCGCCCTCCTGCTCCTGCTCACGATGATCCTCGTCGGGCGCCTGGCGCGTGGTGGCGTGCCCACCCGGGTGGCACTGACCGTCCTGGCCGTGCTCCAGGCCGTCGTCGCCCCCTTCGCCGCACCGGTGCTCACCGCCTGGCAGTGGGAGGGCTTCGTGACCACGGGCCTGCTCGCGCTGCAGGCCGTCCTCGCCGCCGTCGGCGCCATGCTCATGTGGCTGCCGGGCTCCCGTCGTCCGTGAGGACGGGCAACCCGTCCAGCAACTCCTCGCAGGTACGAGCCAGCACCCTGGCCGCGCGCCGCGTGGGCTCCCTGCTCATCGGGTCGGCTGCGAGCCGCCGCCACCTGCCCAAGGACTCCGTGGCCGCCCGCGCGACGTCGTCGCTGGAGGCGCCGGTCCGCAGACCGAGGCGCTGCCAGGGCTGCACGCCCTGGTCCCCGAGCAGGCGCAGCGCGGCAGTGGTGGCGCGCGCGTCGAGTCCCGGTACCGCCCCTTGGCGGACCTCGGCCAGCAGGCGCATCTCCTCCGGCGCGTTCTCCGCCGCCCGCAGCGCCTCGCACTCCGAGAGCAGCGACGCGGCCTGCGGGACGGGCTCCCGGCGCAGGAGTCGCTCGAGGACCGTCACGGCTCCCAGGCTCGACAGCGCCGCGGCTCGCGGCGCGAACTGCGTGGCGATCACCCGCTCGACCATGCCCAGCCCGCTGCGCCGGGTCAGCTCGTCAGCGAGCTCGCCGGGTCGGGCGATCCCCTGTCGCACGAGCACGGTGCCGAGCCGGACGCCGAAGAGTCCCAGCCGCGCGACGAGCGCCTCCCGGGTCTCGCGCGTGCCGCCGACGGCGTCCGCGGACGAGAAGCGCTCGACCGACACGAGCACTGCCTCCCGGTCCGCGCGCTCCATCCGCGCCAGCGCGGCGATGAGGTCGAAGTCGTCCTGTCGCAGGGTCCGTCCCCCCTGGGCGAGGAGCCCGGCGACGGGCAGGACGTCGGAGCACAGGGCCCGCATCTGCGGATCCTGCGCGTGCCGGGCCGCGATGTCCTTGGCGGAGATGAGGCTGTCGAGGCGTCCACCCCCGACCTCGTCGGCGCGGGAGAGCACCCCCACCGTCGTTGCCACGGCGTGCGCCGCGTCGACGACCCCGCCTCCGCGCAGCTCCCGGAGCATGGCCAGGTCGTCCGCGTGCCGACTCTTGAAGAGGTGGATGACGGCGTCGACGGGTCGCTCGGCGGCCTCCGCCGAGAGCAGCTGCGTCGTGTGCCGGGAGACCTCGGTCGTCACCGAGCCGATCCCGGGGGTGTCGACGAGGGTCACCTGCTCGAGCATCGGCGAGGGCCACTCGACCTCGAGGCGGGCGACGTCCCCGGGGGCGAGCCCGAGCAGTGTGTGCTGCAGACGACCGTGGCGGCGCACGAGGGGCAGGTCCACGACCTCGCCGTCCCTGCGGACCAGCCGGGAGCTCGGCGCGGGACCGTGCCGGTACCAGGTCGTCACCGTCGTGCACTCCCCCGCGTCGGTGGGGGCGACCTCTTCGCCGATGAGGGCGTTGAGCAGGGTCGACTTGCCCGCCTTGACCTTCCCGGCGAGGGCGATGCGCAGCGGCTCGTCGAGACGCGCCAGCTGGGCCTGCAGGAGCTGCTGCGCCGCCTCGTGGCCGGCATAGGCGGTGACCGCCGCGTGCAGCACGTGCTTGGCCCGCAGGCGTGAGCCCTCGGCGCGCGTGCTCATGAGGCGACCTCCGCCGCCGCCCCGCCCTGTGCCCCCTCGAGCGACCGCTCGAGCTCGGCGACCGCCCGCAGCTGCTTGCGCAGGAAGCGGACGCGCTCGGTCGTTCGGCGGCGGAGGACTTCGCCGCCGCACTGGCCTGACGCAGGGCGTCGGCGGAGGAGCGCTGCAGGTCACCGGCCACCTCGGTGAAGTGATCGCGCAGGGTGCGTTGCACGAGCCGCAGGCGGTCCTTCAGCTGCTTGGTGACGTGGAAGGTCACGTCGTCGAGATGGCGGCGCACGGCCGCCTTGGCTTCGTTCTGACGCCGATTGAGCCGGTTGCCCTTCTCGTCCGAGTAGGCCTTGGCCCCGAGCAGGATCCCGGCGCTGATGGAGATCGGGTTGACCAGGGCGAACCCGGCCAGGCTCGTCAGCAGCCCGAACATCAGCACCCCGCCGTAGGACCCCTTCATCCCGATGAGGACCTTCTGCCCGACGTTGAGCACCCCCGGGTCGACGTCGACGAGAGGCCGGGCCCGGTCGGTCAGGCCGCTGGTGCTCCCGACTGCCATGCGCGGCACGGACGCCTCCGCGTCATCGGCGAAGTGCTGGGCGACCTGTGCGGTGAGCCAGCGCGTGTTGTCCTCGGTCCACCGGAAGGTCTCCGTCAGCGCGTCGCCGACCTGCTCCTCCAACCACTGGGAGAACGGCCCCCAGTCCTTGCCCGGGTCCCCGGCGTCGATGCTCTCCTCGGCGTCGCGCAGCACCCCGCGCAAGCGGTCGCGCAGGTCGTGGTCCAGGTCCGACATCAGGTCGGCCATGCCGTCACTGAGGGTCAGCTGCCAGCGTGAGCCCCGGGTACGCAGGGCGTCGGCCTGGGACTTGGCCCGCTCCAGGTCGGCGATGCGCGCGGGCAGCTCGTCCGGGTGCTCGAGCGCGCTCAGCTCGGACTCCACCGCGAGGCCCAGGTGCCGGCACACCAGGCGCACGTCCTGGGTCAGGGTCGCCACGGCGAGGTCCCGGGAGCGGGCGAGCACGTCCTGCCTCAGCAACCGGACGAGGGCGGGGAAGCCGGACTCCTCGTTCATGTCGGCGTCGCGCGTACGGGCGGCCGTGTCCCGCAGCACGGACGAGACGGGCAGGACGGCGGCGTCGATGCCGGCCTCCCGCAGGTGGTCCCTGTTGATGTCGGCCAGACGCCGCCATTCGGGGAAGATGTCGGTCTTGGTCATGACGCAGGTGACGTGCGGGCAGGCGTCGATGACCTCCCGCAGGAATCGCACCTCGGCCGCCGAGAGCTCCGCGGAGGCGTCGGAGACGAAGAGGACCGCGTCGGCCGTGGGCAGCGCGGCGACGGTGGCGGCCGCGTGGCTCGTCCTGAGCCCACCGACCCCGGGTGTGTCGACGAGCGACAGCCCTCCCGAGAGCAGCTCACGCGGCAGCTCGGCCTCGGCGTGGAGCAGCCGCTGACGTCGCTCGGTGCGGGTGGCGAGTCGGATCTCCTCGGTGAACCTGTCCAACGGGACCTCGCGCCGGGTCGTCTCGGGGGGACGGGCGTCCCCATCCTCGTCGAAGGACTCGTCGCCCTCGACGAGCACCGCCCTCGGGGTCCGCCCGTGGGAGACGACGGTGGGCACGGCGGTCGCGACGTCGTCGTCGACCTGGCACACCGGGGCGTTGACCAGGGCGTTGACCAGGGCGCTCTTGCCCTGCTTGAACTCCCCCACCACCAGCACCCGCGTCGCAGGGTCCTCGTATCGCTCGCGAGCGCGGACCAGTCTGCGCTGCAGGTCCTCCCGACCGATCGCAGCGACCAGTGCGCTCGCCCGCTCGAGCATCTCCCCAGGCACCATTCGTACCCCCAGTGCATCATCGCGATGCGCCGGCCGCCTCCGTCGGCCACCGACTCCGTCCACTGTCCCACACCTCCCCCACGCCCGGGACCGGCTCGGTGACGTCTCCGTCACCGAGCCGGTCCCTGTGCACGCTCATCCGAGGATGAACCTCCCGGTCAGCCCACCGCCGGGAGCTCGGCCTCGAGGTCGGCGTCCACGTCGACGTCGGCGTCGACGTCGGCGTCGATGAGGTCGTCGTCCGACATCGAGTCGTCGTCGACGAGGTCGTTGTCGCCACCGTCGTTGTCGACGAAGTCGTCGTCCGAGTTGTCCGAGTTGTCGTTGTACGAGTCCTCGACCTCCGTCTCCGTCTCCATCGAGTCGTCGTCGATCATGTCGTTGTCGCCACCGTCGTTGTCGATGCCGTCGTCGTCGGAGTTGTCGGTGACCGAGTTGTCGGAGCTGTCGTTGCCGCTGTTGTCGACATCCATGCCGTCGTCGTCCGAGTTGTCCGAGTTGTCGTTGTAGGAGTCCTCGACCTCCGTCTCGGTCGAGTTGTCGGAGTTGTCCTCGATGTCGACCCCGTCGTCGTCCGAGTTGTCCGAGTTGTCCTCGATGTCGACCCCGTCGTCATCGGAGTTGTCGGAGTTGTCGTTGTACGAGTCCTCGACCTCGGTGGAGTTGTCGGAGTTGTCGTTGTACGAGTCCTCCGTCTCCGAGTTGTCGTTGTAGGAGTCCTCGACCTCCGAGTTGTCGTTGTAGGAGTCGTTCGTCGAGTTGTCCGAGTTGTCGTTGTACGAGTCCTCCGTCGTGGAGTTGTCGTTGTGCGAGTCGTTGACGGAGTTGTCGATCATGCCGTCGTCGCCGGCAGCGACGGAGCCGTCGCCGGAGGCGATGATCGCGTCGTTGTCGAACATCTGGCTGACATCGCCCTCGGCCCAGATGTTCTGGTTCACCGACTGGTCGGTGATCGTGTCGCGGTCGTCCACCGTGCTCGTGTAGCTGTAGTTGTGCACCACGTGGTGGAGCTGCTGCACGGCGTGGCCGTGGTCGTCCGCGTCGTCGCGACCGCCCCAGTGGTGGCCGTCGTCGTCGCGACCGCCCCAGTGGTGGCCGTCGTCGTCGCGACCGCCCCAGTGGTGACCGTCGTCGTCGCGACCGCCCCAGTGGTGACCGCCACCGTCAGAACCGCCGCCGTTCCAGGAGCCCCCCGCGTCGGTCCACGAGTCACCCGCCGGCGCGGCCACGTGTGCACCGGTGTCGTAGCTGCGGTCGAAGCTGGAGCCGATCGTGGTCGTGGTCACGGGCGCGTAGTCCAGGACCACCGGCATGACGGCGTCGACGTCGTCGCACGAGATGTCGCCGAGCCCGGCCTCTGCGAGACTTCCCTCCGGGTCGTCGTTGAAGTCTGCCGCTGCCTGCGGGTCGCGGAGCAGGTTGAGGATGAAGTCGAGCAGGTCGCTGGTCGAGACAGCCATGATGGGTTCCTTCCCCCTGGTGTGTTTCCTTGCCCGACGCCTGGTGGCGCCGCTCACAAACGTAGGGAGCCGGGGAGCACCGGGTGTCCCGGTCCGGGCCCCCTGCGCGGACACCGGACGAAGGGGGTTTCCCGTCCCGCCCCGTTAGGGGATTAGGGGGGTCAATGGGGAGTAAAAGTTACCCTTTGGTACTGCCAAGTGCCGTCCTAGTCTGAGCGCAAGTGCTTGTCATGACGCGGCAAGGAACCGGGATCATGGGCGCTTTCGGGGGGCCACGTGTTTGGGAATTGGGTAGTTGTCACGGTCGGCTCGGGCGAGGTGTCCGCCGTGCACCTGAGGCGCTCGACGCAGGGTGCCGCGCGAGCGGTGTCGAGGATCGTGCGCAGCCCGATCTCGGTCGCTGTCGACGCGGCCGGCGAGCCGGTCCCGGTGGGCGGGTCGAACGCGCAGGGCGCTGGCATCGACGGCCTCCTCGACCGGGTGGGCGACCCCGTCCCCGTCCGGGTGGGCACCTCTTCCTGGCCGGCCGAGCACCTCCTCGCCTGCGTCGTCGCCGGTGTGGTCACCGACAGCGCCGCCGCAGTGGCCGAGGAGGAGGCGCGCGAGGTCAGCCAGCTCGTCCTCGTCGTGCCGGACGAGTGGCGTGACCACCGCCGGTCTGCGCTGGAGGGGGCTGTCGCCACCCTCACCGGGTTACCGGTGGTCACGGTCGGCGCGGCGACCGGACTCCTCGGAGCCACTCCGGGGTCGGCCGGGCCCGTACTCGTGGTGGGGGCTGATGCGCGGCTGCGCGCCCACGTGTGCATCCGCAGTGACGAGGAGTGGCAGGTACAGCGCTTCGGGCAGGGCGACTGGGGAGCCCACGATGTCGACGACGCGCTCCTGGACTTCGTCCGGGACCGGTCCTCGTCGGCGCAGTGGGAGGAGGACGCGGTCGCGGTCCGTGCCGCGTGCAGGTCCGCCCGGACCGACCTGGCCCGACGTACCGCGACCGAGGTGGAGCTGCCCTCGGGCGAGTCGGTGCGCGTGGTCCGTGCCGACCTGGAGCTCGTGGCCGGCGAGAGGACCGGCGATGCCGTCGGCCAGCTCCTGACCGACGTGGCCGACGCCGACGGTGACGATCGCCCCACCCGCGTCCTCGTCACCGGTGCCCTCGCGGCACTGCCGATGCTCGTCGAGGTCGTGTCGTCGGCCACGGGCGAGGCGGTCGAGCACGTCACCGAGGAGGACGCGTTCGAGCGGTACGCCGCGACAGGTGCCGCCGCCCGATCGGCCACGACCGACGATGCGCACGAGGACGTGGACACACGCAACGCCGCGGACACCGCGGTCCTGGCCCCGGCCTCCGCACCGACGCCGCTGCGCCGCACCAGCCGTCGCCGGCGATCTGTCATCGCCGTCGCGGCCGCCCTCGTGGCTGCGACATCGGTCGCCGCGATGACGGTCACCGACGCCGGGGAGGCCGCCCTGCTCGCCCTGGTGGAGGGGACCGTGCCGCAGAGCCCCGGGTCCGACCGCTCCACGGGCGACCTGGCCGGTGCGGCGACCCTGCCGGCCCTGCCGTGGAGCGGGGGCTCCGACGAGGCGGAGAACGTCGTCGACACCGGTGCGCTCGAGGGAGCCGGTGACGGCCGGGGCTCCGGGGGAGACCAGGAAGAGTCCTCGGCGCGCTCGAGCGCGGACGAGGGCGAGGACACCAGCTCGCCCACGCAGGCCCGCTCCGGCGACAAGGACGAGGGCAAGGGTGAGGGCGAGGGCCAGGACGAGGAGGCCACGCAGAGCGACGCGTCCTCGCCCGACTCGTCGAGCAACTCCACGTCGAGCAGCTCCACGTCGAGCACGAGCAACGCTGCGGACAGGAGCACCACGACCTCCCCGTCCACCGCGGCGGAGCCGGACGGCGCGGCCGCGCCCGATACCGCGGATCGCACCTCGACCACCCCCACGCCCACGCCCACGCCCGATGCACCCGCACCGACGCGCGAGCCCACCACCACCGACGCGCCACAGCCCACGAGCACCGGCTCCGAGCTCAGCGAGCCCCCGGCGAGCGAGGACCCGAGCACCTCGACGACAGCACCGGCTGCCGAGGAGACGAGCACCCAGTCCTCGAGCACCTCCCCGACGACGGGCTCGACGGAGTCCGAGACCACATGATCAACGACACGACCCACGGCTGGCTCCCTCCGTCGGTCGTCGAGGAGATCGAGACCCTGGTGGACGACCCCGCACCCCATGCCGTCGTCCTGGGGCGCATCGGGTGCGGTGGCTCCGACGCCGCACGTCTGCTGGCCGGACGCATGGGCACGGACGAGCCGGGCGCCGGATCCGAGGGCGCCCGGCACGGGGACGACCCACTCGACGTGGTGGTGCTCCACGGTCAGGACCTCGAGGGCGACGACGGGGACGAGCGGGCGCGATCCCTCGCCGAGAGCGGCGCCAGGCTGGTCCTGGTGCCCTCGACCGGGGCGGCAACGGTCCCGACCGACCTGCGCGGCTCCTGCTCGATCCTGCGGCTGCGGCCCTGGTCCGAGGACGAGGTGGCCGAGTACCTCCACCACTGCCACGGGGCCCCACCCGACCGGGCGCTGGTGCGGTCACTCGTGCGGGCGACCGGCGGCCAGCCGGTCTTCGTCCGCCACTTCTCCCTGGCCCAGCGCGGACCCCTCGACGACTCCGCCATACTCACCCCCTCGCTGTGGGAGCACGCCCTCGACCGGCAGCTGACGACCTTGGGTTCCGCGGCGCACTCCCTCCTCGAGGAGCTCGCGATCGGTTTCCGCGCGCAGGTCGCCCCCACTGCCCCGACCTTGCTCGCGGCCTCCCGCCCGGACCGCCTCGTCGAGGAGCTGGACCGGCACGCCCTCCTGGGCCCGGACGGCGAGCTGCTTCCCCTCGTGCGGGTCACTGTGCGCAGCGGCATCCCGACCCACCGGCTCCTGCGGCTCGGTCGAGCGGTCGTCGAGGAGATGGACGATCCGACCCCGCACGCCGAGGTCATCGCCGAGCTGGTGGCCGATGGCCTGCACGGTCGGCGACTGGCCGAGCTCACCCGCGATCTGGGCGACGCCCGGCTGCCCTTCGCGCCGCAGGAGGCCATGCAGTGGTACGCCCGCTCCGAGGAGGCGGGCACGCCCCCCTCGCAGCTCGCGACGCGTCGGGCCGAGGCCTCCCTCCACGCCGGCGACGTCGACGCCGCCGCCCACATCTGCGACCTCGTACTGGCGTCCGGGCACGCTCCCGACCTGCCACGGGCGGTGGCCACGGCCGTCGTGGCCCACGTCGAGCGTGGGCTGGTCTCGCAGGCCCGCGAGCTGGTGATGTGGGCGCAGGGCACGCTCGGCACGATCGCGGACGTCGATGTCACCACCGTGCGCGAGGCGGCGGGTGACCCGGGAGCGTCGGACCCGGTCACGCGGACCGACGGGCCCGGCGCTGCCGGACCGACCACCGGCGCGCCGACGCTGGGCAGGGTGGCCTCCAGCACCGCACGCCACGGGTTGCGGGAGTCCCTGACGGGACGGACCGCCGACGCCGTCGCCGAGCTGGTCAAGGCGGCCCACCTCCTACCGCCTGAGCGCTGCTCCCTCAGCCCGTTCCCGGTCTTCCTGGTCGCCGGGTGGGCGGCGCTCCACGCAGGCGACCCCGCGACCGCCGAGGCGGTGGCCGGGCGCACCCGGCCCTCCATCGGCCCGCACGTCGTCCAGCGCGACCTGCTGCTGGGGTGGGCGGCGCTCTGGCTGGGCCATCTGGCCGAGGCCCGGGACCACGCCGACCGCGCCGCCGGCGGTCTCCACGAGAGCCAGCTGCGCAACCGGCTGCTCCTGGCCGGCCTCAGGTCGGGTATCGCCCGTCGGACCGCCGACGAGGCCGGGACGCTCCGAGCGTGGACAGAGGCGATGCAGCTCCTGGGTCGGGTGGAGCCCGACCTCTTCATGCTCCTGGCCCTGGGGGAGCTCAACATCGCCGCCGTGCGCGTCCGCGCCTCGACCGCGCTCACGGCTGACCTCGACCGGGCGCACCAGCTCCTGGAGGACCTGGGCTCCCCGCCGCTGTGGAGAGCTCCCCTGGACTGGTCGGGCGTGCAGGCCGCCATCCTCGCCGACCGCCCCGCGGACGTCGCACCCCACGCGGCCGCGCTCGTGCACGCCGCGGCCGAGCACCCCTTCGCCGCCCGACTGGCCGTGGCGGGGAGGGCGTGGATGCACGTCCTCGCCCGCGACTTCGACCCGGCGGACATCCACGCGGCTGCCACGGGGCTGGCGCAGGTCAACCAGGCCTGGGAGGGCGCCCGTCTGGCCGCGCACGCGGCCGCCCGCTGCGATGACCCACGGGCGGGCACCTCCCTTCGCGAGCTCGCCCGGAGCCTGCGCGGAGCGGACGAGGGCGCCGGCAGGACGTCCGCGCACGAGCCCGCCCCCGGCTCGGTCCTCCTCTCCGAGCGGGAGGTGGAGGTGGTGCGCCTCGTGCTCGACGGCAAGACCTACCGCGAGGTGGGCGCGGCGCTCTTCCTCTCGCCGCGCACGGTCGAGCACCACATGGCCCGTATCCGGCGGCGCAGCGGGGCGCAGTCACGCAGCGAGCTGCTCGAGCGTCTCCAGCTCACCCTCCGGGGCCGGGGCGTCTGAGCGTTGCCCGGCCGCGCCGGGGCTCACCGGTGCTCACACGAGGTGTCGGCGGTGGCTCACCCGGTGACGGACTCGAGCAGGACGTCCGCGGCGGCGAAGGGGTCCGTCCTGCCGTCGACGACACCGTCGGCGAGCCGGTCGAGCGTCCCGCCGGCCCCGAGGTCACCCATCCGCGAGCGCAGCTCGGCGACGGCGAGCGCGGAGATCTCGTCTCCGGCACGGGCGGTGCGGCGCCGGCGCAACTCACCGCTGGCGGCGAGCCACTCGAGGTGCTCGCCGACGGCCGCGACGATGTCGTCGACGCCGGTGCCGTTCACGGCGGAGGCGCGCACGACCCGGCGGCGCCAACCACGGGGGGCCGTCCCCTCCCCCATCTGGATCATGTGCCGCAGGTCGCGGACGGTCGAGTCGGCGCCCTCGCGGTCGGCCTTGTTGACGACGAAGACGTCGCCGATCTCCAGGATGCCGGCCTTGGCGGCCTGGATCCCGTCGCCCATCCCGGGGGCGAGCAGGACGAGCGTCGTGTCCGCGGAGCCAGCGACCGCGACCTCGGACTGGCCGACGCCGACCGTCTCGACGAGGACGACGTCGAAGCCGGCGGCGTCGAGGACGCGGATCGCCTGGGGCGTGGCGACCGAGAGACCGCCGAGGTGCCCGCGCGAGGCGAGCGAGCGGATGTAGACGCCCGGGTCGGTCGCCGCCTCGCTCATCCGGATGCGGTCACCGAGGAGGGCACCGCCGGAGAAGGGCGAGGACGGGTCCACCGCGAGCACCGCGACGCTCTTGCCGGCCGCCCGGTAGGCCCCGATGAGCGCATTGGTCGTCGTGGACTTGCCGACCCCCGGCGAGCCGGTCAGCCCGATGACGTGCGCCCCACCCGTGTGGGGGGCCAGGGCGGCCATCACCTCCCGCAGCGCGGGGTGCTGGTCGTCGACCAGCGAGATCAGCCGCCCGATGGCACGCGGCATCCCCGCCCTGGTCTGCTCGACCAGGACGGGGACGTCGACGCTGCGGATCACACTCAGGCGCGCGGCACGCGCACGATCAGGGCGTCACCCTGACCGCCACCACCACAGAGGGAGGCCGCGCCCGTGCCGCCACCGCGGCGCTTGAGCTCGTGGGCCAGCGCGAGGGTGATGCGCGCGCCGGACATGCCCAGCGGGTGGCCCATGGCGATGGCGCCACCGTTGGGGTTGACCTTCTCGGGGTCGATGCCCAGCTGCTTGGTCGAGGACAGGCCGACGGCGGCGAAGGCCTCGTTGATCTCGACGAGGTCCAGGTCGCCCACCGAGATGCCGTCCTTCTTCAGCGCGGCCTCGATCGCGTTGGCCGGCTGGGACTGCAGCGTGGAGTCCGGCCCGGCGACGACGCCGTGGGCGCCGATCTCGGCGAGGTAGTCCAGGCCGAGCTCCTCGGCCTTGGCCTTGCTCATCACGACGACCGCGGCGGCACCGTCGGAGATCTGCGAGGCGGAGCCGGCGGTGATGGTGCCGTCCTTGGCGAAGGCCGGGCGCAGCTTGCCCAGGGACTCGACGGTGGTGTCACCCCGGACGCCCTCGTCGGTGTCGAAGACGACCGGGTCGCCCTTGCGCTGCGGGACCTCCACGGCGACGACCTCGTCGGCGAACTTGCCCTCGGACCAGGCCTTGGCGGCCTTCTGGTGGCTGGCGGCGGCGAAGGCGTCCTGCTCCTCGCGGGAGAACTCGGACTTCTCGGAGTTCTTCGACTCGGTCAGCGAGCCCATCGCCTGGTCGGTGATGATGTCGTGCAGGCCGTCGTAGGCCATCGAGTCCTTGAGCTTGGTGTCGCCGTACTTGATGCCCTCGCGGCTCTTGGGCAGCAGGTGCGGCGCGTTGGTCATCGACTCCTGGCCGCCGGCGACGATGACGTCGAACTCGCCGGCGCGCACGAGCTGGGCCGCGAGGGCGATCGCGTCGATACCGGAGAGGCAGACCTTGTTGACGGTGAGCGCGGGCACGTTCTTCGGGATCCCGCCCTTGATCGCGGCCTGACGAGCGGGGATCTGGCCCTCACCGGCGGTGAGCACCTGGCCCATGATCACGTAGTCGACCTGCTCGCCCGAGATGCCGGCCTTCTCCAGGGCCCCCTTGATGGCGAAGCCGCCGAGGTCGGACCCGGAGAAGCCCTTGAGGGAGCCGCTCATGCGGCCCATCGGGGTGCGGGCCCCTGCGACGATGACGGACACAGGACGCTCGGACATGTGGATGCCTCCAGCTTTCGTGGGGTGGCGCGGCACCGGAGCGACACCGCGCGTCTTGCCTCGATTCTATCGACGCGGGCGCAGGGCGGGCAGGGCACGGGGCGGTGTGCGGCCTCACACGCCCAGCACCTCCCGCCGGGGCCGGCGTCTCAATAGGCTGCGCGCCATGACTGATCTGTTCACCGCCATCGACCACGTCGGTGTCGCCGTGCCCGACCTCGACGACGCGATCGCCTTCTACCGTGACTCCCTGGGCATGGAGCTCGCGCACGAGGAGACCAACGAGGAGCAGGGCGTGCGCGAGGCGATGATGCGCGTCGGCGACTCCGGCTCCTGCATCCAGCTGCTCGCGCCGCTGACCCCCGAGTCGACGATCGCGAAGTTCCTCGACCGCAACGGCCAGGGCATGCAGCAGCTCGCCTACCGCGTCGAGGACATCGACGCCGTCTGCGCGACCCTGCGCGAGCGCGGCCTGCGGCTCCTCTACGACACCCCCAAGCGCGGGACGAGCAACTCCCGGGTGAACTTCATCCACCCCAAGGACGCCCGTGGCGTCCTCGTCGAGCTCGTGGAGCCCGACCACATCGGTGCGGGCGCCCACCAGGCCTGACTCCCCCTTCGCCCGGGGTGTGGCCCCACGCCACCCACCGCCGTGTGAAGTCAGTCATGACACCGTCCCAACGGCGCCATGACCCCCTTAAGTTGCACGCAGCAACTGTCGCCCCGGCGGCAGCAGACCGACCGACCCCACGAGGCCGAGGAGCCCACCCACATGGCAATCGACCAGATCCGCGACGCGATCCTCTCCGGTGACCGCAGCGAGGAGACCTACGCGAACCTCCCCCTCCCGCAGACCTACCGCGCCGCGACCGTGCACAAGGCCGACGTCGACATGTTCGAGGGGCTGGCCAGCCGCGACAAGGACCCGCGCAAGTCGCTGCACATCGACGACGTCGAGATCCCCGAGCTCGCCCCCGACGAGGCGCTCGTCGCCGTCATGGCCAGCGCGATCAACTTCAACACCGTGTGGACCTCGATCTTCGAGCCGGTCTCGACCTTCTCCTTCCTCGAGCGCTACGGGAAGCTGAACAAGTACTCCAAGCGCCACGACCTGCCGTACCACATCGTCGGCTCCGACCTCTCCGGCGTCGTGCTGCGCACCGGCGGCCACGTCTCCAAGTGGAAGCCCGGCCAGGAGGTCGTCGCGCACTGCCTGTCCGTCGAGCTCGAGGACGCCGACGGCCACGACGACACGATGATGGACCCGCAGCAGCGCATCTGGGGCTTCGAGACCAACTTCGGCGGGCTCGCCGAGCTGGCCATCGTCAAGGCCAACCAGCTGATGCCCAAGGCCGACCACCTCACCTGGGAGGAGTCCGCCTCCCCCGGGCTGGTCAACTCCACCGCCTACCGCCAGCTGATCTCCAAGAACGGCGCCGCGCTCAAGCTCGGTGACCGCGTGCTCATCTGGGGCGCCTCCGGTGGCCTGGGCTCCTACGCCGTGCAGATGGCGCTGGCCGCCGGCGCCGAGCCGATCTGCGTCGTCTCCTCCCCCGAGAAGGCCGAGATCTGCCGCGCCATGGGTGCCGAGCTGATCATCGACCGTCGCGCCGAGGGCTACCAGTTCTGGAACGAGGACGGCACCAAGCAGAACCCCAAGGAGTGGAAGCGCCTCGGCAAGCGGATCCGCGAGCTCACCGGCGGCCACGACGTGGACATCGTCTTCGAGCACCCGGGCCGCGAGACCTTCGGCGCCTCGGTCTACGTCGCGCGCAAGGGCGGCAAGATCGTCACCTGCGCCTCGACCTCGGGCTACATGCACGAGTACGACAACCGCTACCTGTGGATGAACCTCAAGAGCATCATCTCCAGCCACTTCGCCAACTACCGTGAGTCCTGGGAGGCCAATGAGCTGATCAGCCGCGGCCTGATCCACCCGACGCTCAGCCGCACCTACGCCCTCGACGAGGTCGGCCAGGCCACGCTCGACGTGCACCACAACAAGCACCAGGGCAAGGTCGGCGTGCTCACCCTCGCCCCCGAGGCGGGCCTGGGTGTCTCCAACCCGGACAAGCGCGCGCAGTTCGAGAAGCAGATCAACCGCTTCCAGGACGCCTGACCCGCTCCTGACACGCGAAGGGGGTCGCACCGGTCACCGGTGCGGCCCCCTTCGTCGTGGGGTGCGTGGGTCTCCGGCAGGGCGAAGGGGGCCTGCTCAGCGGCCGTAGCGGCCGTGGTCACGCGCCTTCCAGCACTTGCCGTGCCAGTGGCGGCGGTCGTCGACGCCGCCCAGGCCGTCGTCCGGCCAGACGACGACGTGCGGCGTGCCGGGCACGATCTCGTGGGTGCAGCCCGGGCAGGTGTAGCTGCGGGTCGAGCTGTGGCCGCTCAGCTGGCGCACCACCCAGGAGCGCCCCATCCACGACTGCGTCGTCTGCGATCCCATGGCGCCCGTGCGCAGGGGACGGTGCGCGTCGCGTCGACGACGGTTGGAGCGTGGCATGGCCCCATCCTCCCAAACGGCTGCCGAACGGCGCAGGGGAAGAGGGAATGGCACGGGTCGGCGCGCCTCAAGCCGAAGTCCGATCGGAGAACTCTCGCCGGTGGACCGACGAAGGGACTTCGGCAAGCGCCGACTCGTGCCGTTCCTCGCACCCGAAGGGGTACGGCTCAGTAGGTGCGGAAGCCCTCACCGGTCTTGCGACCGAGCTTGCCGGCGGCGACGAGGTCGCGCAGCAGCTGCGCCGGGGCGAGGCTCTCGTGCCCGAACTCGGCGAGCAGCTCCTCCTCGATCGCGAGGGCGACGTCGTTGCCGACGACGTCCAGCAGCGCGAAGGGGCCCATGGGGAAGCGGTAGCCCTCGGTGATGGCGGTGTCGATCTCGTCAAGGCCCGCCCCGGCCTCGTGCGCCTTGATGGCGTCGTTGAGGTAGGGGAAGAGCAGCGCGTTGACGATGAAGCCGGCGCGGTCGGAGCAGCGGACCGGGACCTTGCGGATGTGCTTGCACAGCTCGACGACCGTGTCGAGGACGTCCTGGCCGGTGTGCTCCTGGTCGATGACCTCGACGAGCTTCATGATCGGCGCCGGGTTGAAGAAGTGCATGCCGACGACGTCCTGCGGGCGCTTCGTCTGCGCGGCCAGGTCGGCGATGGACAGCGAGGAGGTGGTCGTGGCGAGCACCGCGCCGTCCTTGCAGATGCGGTCGAGGTCGAGGAAGAGCTGGTTCTTGATGCCGATCTCCTCGGCGATCGCCTCGATGACGATGTCGACGTCCGCGAGTGACTCGCGCTCGAGGGAGCCGGTGAGGCGGGTGAGGACCGCGTCGGCGTCGGCCTGCTCCATGCGGCCCTTGTCGACCTTGCGGGTGAGGTTCTTGGCGATCTTCGCGGCGACCGCGTCGACCTTCTCCTGGCTGCGGGCGACGTAGGTGACCGGGAAGCCGCTCGTCGCGAAGACCTCGATCATGCCGGTGGCCATCGTCCCGGAGCCGACGACACCGACCGTCGCGACCTCGCGTGCCGTGCCCGCCCCGCCCGCGGAGGGGGTCAGGTCGTCGGCGACGACCTCGTCCCCCTCGTAGGTGTAGAAGCCCCGTCCGGCCGCCTTGCCGGTGCGGCCGTCGGCGATGAGCCGCTCGAGGACCTCGCTCGGCCGGTGGCGCGGGTCACCGCTCTCGGCGAAGCGCGCGGCGAGCGCGTCGCGCACGGTCTCCAGACCGAGCTCGTCGATGACGGTCAGCGGACCCCTGGGCAGGCCGCAGCCGAAGCGCATGCCGTTGTCGAGGTCCTCACGGGAGGCGTACTTCTCCTCGAACATCGAGGCGGCATGGTTCAGGTACGGATAGACGAGGGCGTCGGCGAGAGAGCGCGATTCAGACATGTCTGGGAGTGTTCCAGCCGGGCCTACCCCGTGGTAGTGCCCGACGGCGTGACAGTGGGCACAGGTGATCCGCGCGATACCGTGCTGGGTCCACAGACCGACCCGCTTGGGCGCGGCCCGCCGGAGCCGTAGGGTCTGGCTCGTGCGAGTGGTGATTGCGAACTGCAGTGTCGAGTACGAGGGCCGGCTGAACGCCCACCTGCCCCTGGCGACGCGTCTGCTCATGGTCAAGGCCGACGGCTCGGTGCTCATCCACAGCGACGGTGGCTCGTACAAGCCACTGAACTGGATGGCTCCCCCGTGCGCCATGGCCGAGGTGGAGCCGGACGAGACCGAGGCCGCCGAGGGTGTGATCGCCGTGTGGAACGTGCAGCACGCCAAGACCGAGGACCGGCTGCGGGTACGCCTGCACGAGATCCACCACGACTCCTCCCACGAGCTCGGCGTCGACCCGGGGCTGGTCAAGGACGGCGTCGAGGCCCACCTGCAGAAGCTGCTCGCCGAGCACATCGGCACCCTCGGGGACGGCTACACCCTCGTGCGTCGCGAGTACATGACGGCGATCGGTCCCGTGGACATCCTCGCCAAGGACGCGAAGGGGGTCTCCGTCGCCGTCGAGATCAAGCGCCGCGGCGAGATCGACGGCGTCGAGCAGCTCACCCGCTATCTCGAGCTGATGAACCGTGACCCGCAGCTGCGACCGGTCACCGGGGTCTTCGCCGCGCAGGTGATCAAGCCCCAGGCGCGCACGCTCGCCGAGGACCGCGGTATCCGCTGCGTGACCCTCGACTACGACGAGCTCAAGGGCATCGACACGAGCATGCACCGCCTCTTCTAGGTCTCCTCCGGCGTGGCCGAGGGGGTGTGAGCCCTGCACCCGATGACCGGCGGCCCTAGCATGTGCGCCATGGGACGGACCGACTCCGCCTCGGGACAGGTCTCCTCCACGCGATCGGTCGACCCGTGATCGAGGAGCTCGAGGCGCACCGGGTGCCGCTGACCGGGTACTGCTACCGCCTGCTCGGTTCCGCGGCGGACACCGACGATGCCGTCCAGGAGACACTCATCCGCGCCTACCGCCGGTGGCGCGATTTCGACCCGCAGCGTGCACGGTTGACCACCTGGCTGCACGCGATCGCCACCAATGTCTGCCTTGACATGCTGCGCGGGGCCAGCCGTCGGGCACTGTCCGTCGACCTGGGTCCCGCCTCGGACACCGCCGACCTCGGGTCGCCGCTCCCGCCGGGGTCCTTCGTCGAGCCGATGCCCGACTCGCGCCTCGTCGGCGTCCAGGACCCCGCAGACCGCGTGATCACCCGCGAGACGGTGCGCCTGGCGTTCGTCGCCGCCCTGCAACGGCTCTCCCCACGTCAGCGGGCGGCACTGGTGCTGCGTGATGTCCTCGCCTTCTCGGCCAGGGAGAGCGCCGAGATCCTGGACACCTCGGTCGCCGCACTGAACAGCGCCCTGCAGAGGGCGCGGACCGCGCTCGCCGACGACCCGCCGGTCGCCACCGACCTGCTGGACCCGCACGATCCCGACCAGGTCGATCTCCTCTCCCGGTACGTGGCGGCCTTCGAGTCCCACGACGTCCCCGCGTTGACTGCACTCCTGCACGAGGACGCGATGTCCTCCATGCCTCCCTTCGCGTGGTGGCTCCGCGGAGCGGACCGGATCGCGGCCGTGATGTCGGACGCCGACGCCTGCGCCGGAGACCGGCTGCTGCCCACCGCGATCAACGGCTCACCCGGGTTCGGGCAGTACCGGCCGGACGGCGACGGTCGGCTCGAGCCGTTCGCCCTGCTCCTGGTCGAGATCGCGCAGGGTCGGGTCGTCCACCTCGTGACCTTCCTGGGCAGCCAGGAGCGCTTTGCGGAGTTCGGCCTCCCGCCGCGTCTCGGTGCCGACGCACGGCACCGATGATTTTCGGACGTCCGCGTCGTACCAGTGGTGAGAGCCCACCACGAGAGGAATGACATGTCTGGACACGACGCGGTCGTCAGCGCCACCTGGGCCGAGCGGGCCCGACTGGTCGCCGAGCTCGAGGGCCTCGAGCCGCACCAGTGGAGTCACCCATCCCTGTGCGCCGGCTGGCGGGTGCGGGAGGTGCTGGCCCACATGACCATGCCGATGCGCACCCGGCTCCCGGACTTCCTCACCGGCATGGTCAGGGCACGGCTCTCCTTCGACCGGTACGCGGACCACGACGCGCACGCGACCACCGCCCGGATGAGGGATGCCCACCTGCTCGGGATGCTCAGGGACAACATCCGGCACCCGTGGCGACCACCGGGCGGCGGAGAGACCGGCGCCCTGAGCCATGACGTGATCCACGGTCTGGACATCACCGAGCCCCTGGGGCTGCCGCGCCCGCCGGTCGACCGCGTGGCGCTGGTTCTCGCAGGTGCGAGTCCGCGGGCCCTGCGCCACTTCGGCGTCGATCTGGACGGGACCAGACTCGTGGCGACCGACGCCGATGTCGCCATCGGCCACGGCACCGAGATCCGGCTCCCGGCCACGGAGATCCTGCTCGTGCTGAGCGGACGTCAGTCCCTCGCCGCGCCGCGAGGGAGGGCCTGAGCATGGCGTCCGCGGAGGAGCTGCACGGTGCGGCGTGCCGACTTCCCGGCGTCGAGGAGGGCACGCACTTCGGGATGACCGCCTACACGGTCGACGGCAAGGGATTCGCCTCGCTCACCAAGGACGGATGGCTGCAGCTGCGGTTTCCGCCGGACACCGTCGACGACCTGCTCGCCGCGCACCCGGCTGCCGAGGCGCTGTCGCGTGGCGACACGTCGATCGGGATCCGGGTGCGCCTGGCGGAGTTGTCCTCGACCGACATGGTCGCGTTGTTGCACGCGAGTTCGCGCATCCGCTGACCGGACGTCCGCCCCGAGCCCCGTCCCTCGTGCCCCTCCGACCACTACTGTGGTGGGAAGCAGCGGAGGGCGGCATGACGAGGACGCGGAGCGACCCGACGGGGCCCCTGACGGCCGTGCCGGACGGGGACCCCGGTGACGCGGTGTCCTGGGTCGCCGACGAGCTCGGGATCGGCTGGGGACTGCTCTGGGGCCTGGTGGTGCCGCTGCTCGTCGTGGCGGCCATCGGCCTCGCGCTGACCGTGCTGCTGTGGCGCCGCTACGGACGCTCCCCCTCGAGCAGCACCGGGGTCGACCTCTTCCCCGGCCAGGTCGTCACCCTGCGTACGGCTGAGGGCGCCCACGGCCAGGTCTTCGTCGAGGGCAGCTGGTGGACGGTGCGCAGCGAGGTCCCCCTCCGTGCCGGCGAGGACGTGCGCATCACGGCCGTGGAGCGCCTGGAGCTGCTCGTCGAACCCCTCGAGTCACCGCAAGGCAAGGAGGAGTCATGATCGACACCACCCTGATCGGTCTGGTGATCGCGGCCCTGGCCGTGGTCTACGTCGTCACCCGGGCGGTGAGGATCATCCCCGAGTACGAGCGGGCCGTGGTCTTCCGCCTCGGGCGCATCCAGCAGGCGAAGGGGCCGGGCGTCATCATCGTCGCGCCCATCGTGGACAAGGTGCGCCGGATCGACCTGCGCACGCACACCTACGACGTCCCCCCGCAGGACCTGATCACCAAGGACAACGTCACCGTCCAGGTCAACGCGGTGACCTACTACAACGTCGTCGACCCGGTCCGCGCGGTGCTCGCCATCGAGAACTACCAGGTCGGCACCCAGCAGGTGGCCCAGACGACCCTGCGCAGCATCATCGGCCAGACCAGCCTCGACGACCTGCTGACCAAGCGCGAGGAGATCAACGCCAAGCTCCAGCAGATCATCGACGAGGTGACCAACCCGTGGGGCATCAAGGTCACGATCGTCGAGGTCAAGGACGTGCTGCTCCCCGAGAGCATGCGCCGTGCCATGGCCCGCCAGGCGGAGTCCGAGCGCGACCGCCGCGCGAAGGTCATCCACGCCATCGGTGAGCAGGAGGCCGCCGAGAACCTCGCCAAGGCCGCGGAGGTCATGGAGGCGCACCCGGCCGCGATGCACCTGCGCACCCTCTCCTCGATGCTCGAGCTGGGCGCGGAGCAGAACTCGACGGTCGTCTTCCCGCTGCCGATGGAGCTGTTGCGCCTCTTCGACGCCGCGGCCGTCGGGCTGGGCGCCCAGCCCAGCACGCCGAAGGGGGCCGCCCCGGCCACGAGCACCGCCTCACCGGCAGCGGGTGGTTCCGCGATGGGTGCGCCGGCAACGAGTGCGCCGGCGACGGATGGGCCGGCAGCAGGTGGCCCGACGGCCGGGCCGCCGATGGCCCACGGTGCCTGGTCCGACGACGGGCACGAGGTGCACGCCGAGGGCGACCACCCCCGTCCTGTCAGCCACCAGCGCGACGACTGGGAGTGAGCGCCTAGAACGCCTCGCCCAGCTCGATCCGCGTGATGGCGGCTGCCGGGTCACTGGTCTCGCCGCTCAGCACGAGCACGGTCTCACCCCGGTGCAGGTCGGCGATCTCCCCGAGCAGGGCCGATGGGGGCGTGCCCTCCCCCAGGCCGGGCTCCTGCTCCAGCGGCACGTCCAGCGCGGCGGCCACCGCCGCGCCCCGGGCATCGCCCGGGGTCGTCACCACGGCCAGCACCGACTCACCGGCGAGCCGCTCGACGAGGGCGGGCACGCCCCCTTCGCCCTCCGGTGTGGCGGTGATCAGGAGCGTCGCCGGACAGTGCATGGTCACCCGGTCACTGTATGCGGGGCGCGAGCCATCCCTTCGAGACGCTTGCTGCGCAAGCTCCTCAGGGAACGTCGAGACGCTCGCTGCGCGAACACACCTCGACCACCGGGGGGTCAGGCCGTGGCGGTCTCGTGCGCGGGCAGGCCGCGCTGCTCGCGGATGATGTCGACGAAGCGTCCCATGATCTCGTTGAGACCGAAGTCCTTCGGGGTGAAGACCGCGGCCACGCCCATCTCCTTCAGGCGCCGGGCGTCGGACTCGGGGATGATGCCGCCGACGATGACCGGGATGTCACCGGCGCCCTGGGCCCTCAGACCCTCGAGCACGTCCGGGACGAGCTCCATGTGCGAGCCGGAGAGGATCGAGACACCGACGAGGTGCACGTCCTCGGCGACGGCCGCGGAGACGACCTGGTCGGGCGTGAGCCGGATGCCCTGGTAGATGACCTCGAAGCCGGCGTCACGCGCCCGTACCGCGATCTGCTCGGCGCCGTTGGAGTGCCCGTCGAGCCCGGGCTTGCCGACGAGGACGCGCAGCTTCTCGCCGAGCTCCTCCTCCGTGCGGGTGACACGATCGCGCACCGACTGCAGCTCCTCGGAGCCGCCGTCGGCCACACCGACCGAGCCGGAGACACCGGTCGGGGCGCGGAACTCACCGAAGACCTCGCGCAGCGCCTGGGCCCACTCCCCGACCGTGACGCCGGCGCGGGCGCACTCGAGGGAGGCCTCCATGAGGTTCTCCTCGGTGCCGGCGACCTCGCGCAGGCGCTCCAGGGAGGCCGCGGCACGCGGACCGCGCTCCGGGTCGGCGTCCCGCTCGGAGCGCCAGGTGCGGATGGCCTCGATCGCGGCCTCCTCGACGCCCTCGTCGACCGTCTGGATCGCGGTGTCGAGGTCGGCGGTCAGCGGGTTGGGCTCGGTCGTCTCGAACTTGTTGACCCCGACGACGATGTCCTCGCCGGCCTCGATGCGCTGGCGCCGCAGGGCGTGGCTGGCGACGAGCGCCGACTTCATGTACCCGGACTCGACGGCCGGGACGGCGCCGCCCATCTGCTGGATGCGCTCGATCTCGGCCTTGGCGCCCTCGACGATCTCGGCGACCTTCTTCTCCACGACCGGGGAGCCGGCGAAGAGGTCGTCGTACTCGAGCAGGTCGGACTCGAAGGCCAGCACCTGCTGCAGGCGCAGCGCCCACTGCTGGTCCCACGGACGCGGCAGGCCGAGCGCCTCGTTCCACGCCGGCAGCTGCACGGCGCGGGCGCGGGCGTCCTTGCTCAGCGTCACGGCGAGCATCTCGAGCACGATGCGCTGGACGTTGTTCTCCGGCTGCGCCTCGGTCAGGCCCAGGCTGTTGACCTGCACGCCGTAGCGGAAGCGGCGCTGCTTGGCGTCGGTGACGCCGTAGCGCTCCCGGGTGATCTCGTCCCACAGCTGGACGAAGGCGCGCATCTTGCACATCTCCTCGACGAAGCGCACACCGGCGTTGACGAAGAAGGAGATGCGGGCGACGACCTTGCCGAACTCCTCCTCCGGCACCCGGCCGGAGTCGCGGACGGCGTCGAGGACGGCGATCGCCGTGGACATCGCGTAGGCGACCTCCTGCACGGGCGTCGCGCCGGCCTCCTGCAGGTGGTAGCTGCAGATGTTGATCGGGTTCCACCTGGGGATCTCACCGACGGTGTAGGTGACCATGTCGGTGATCAGGCGCATCGAGGGACCGGGCGGGAAGACGTGCGTCCCGCGGCTGAGGTACTCCTTGATGATGTCGTTCTGCGTCGTGCCGCCGAGCCGGGCGACGACCTCGGCCGGGTCCTGGCCGGCGGCCTCGGCCTGCTCCTCCGCGGCGACCTGGTACATCGCCAGCAGGTACATCGCGACGGCGTTGATCGTCATCGACGTGTTCATCTCGCCGAGCGGGATCTGGTCGAAGAGCTTGCGCATGTCGCCGATGTGGCTGATCGGCACGCCGACCTTGCCCACCTCGCCGCGGCTGAGCACGTGGTCGGGGTCGTACCCGGTCTGCGTCGGCAGGTCGAAGGCGACCGAGAGGCCGGTCTGGCCCTTGGCCAGGTTGCGGCGGTACAGCTCGTTGGACGCCGCGGCGCTGGAGTGACCGGCGTAGGTGCGCATCACCCAGGGGCGGTCACGCTCGGGACGCGCCGCCTCGGCGGCGGGAGTGGGGGAATCGGTGCTCTCGGCCATGGTGGCAAGGTACCGTCGCGCGGCCCGGGGTCACAGGGTCGGCCACGGTGAAGGTCGCCACAGTCGAGAGTGGCTCGTCACGAACGGATGCCGGCTCGCCCGGGATTCGTCCGCGCGTCCACCTCCACCCGGCGGTGGGGGGGTCAGCCGGCCACGGAGCGGCGGCGCGGCCGCTGCACCTGCTCCACGTCGTGGAGGAGGCGGACCAGTCCCGCCCGGCGCAGCAGCCGGGTGGTGCGCTCGTCGGCACCGGTGAAGCGCAGCCGCCGTCCCGCCCGTGCGGCGCGGGCGTGCGCCCCGAGCAGGGTGGCGAAGCCCGCCTGGTCGACGACCGTCGACTCCGAGATGTCCACGAGGACCTGGCCGCTGCCCTCACGCAGCACGCCCACGAGCTCCTGCCGCAGGTCGGCACTGTGGCGGATGTCGAAGGGCACGCCCACCCGGACGCGGGTGGCCCCGTCGCCACCCACTGGCGTCAGCGCGGTCAGTGCGCTCATTCCGGTCACCTGCTTTCCCCTGCTGCCAACCGATGTCACCCAGTGTGACGCGCGCCTCCCCTCTTCGGTTGCACCCTGCCGTCACGATGCGATCACACAACTCCCTGCGGATGGTCAGGTCGCGGCCGCCGCACGGTCAGGGCGGGCACCTGCGACGATGGCGGCATGGTCAACCTGACGAAGATCTACACCCGCACCGGCGACGAGGGCACGACGGCGCTCGGGGACTTCAGCCGTACGAGCAAGACGGACTCACGCCTGCAGGCCTACGCCGACTCGAACGAGGCCAACGCGGTCATCGGGGTGGCCATCGCGACCGGCGGGCTGCCCGAGGAGGTCGTCACGACCCTCACCCGGGTGCAGAACGACCTCTTCGACCTGGGCGCCGACCTGTCGACGCCGCTGCAGGAGGAGCCGAAGTACCCGCCGCTGCGCGTGAAGCAGGCGTGGGTCGACGAGCTCGAGGCCGACTGCGACCACTACCTCGAGCAGGTCGAGCCGCTGCGCTCCTTCATCCTCCCGGGCGGCACCGCGGCATCGGCACACCTGCACCACGCGACGACGGTGGTCCGCCGGGCCGAGCGCTCGGCCTGGGCGGCCCGCGAGGAGTACGGCACCGAGACGGCCGGTGAGCGCGGGATCGGCGGCGTGAGCCCGCTGACGACGACCTACCTCAACCGGTTGTCCGACCTGCTCTTCATCCTCGCCCGCATCGCCAACCTCTCGATCGGCGGGGACGTGCTGTGGCAACCGGGCGGAGGCCGCGAGGAGGCCCCGCAGCGTCGCACGCGCGGGTGAGTCCCCCCTTCGCCCTCAGGTGACGTTGACGTTGTGGCCCGGTGGGGCGGACTCGAGCCACGAGCGCACCGCCGGGTAGATCTTCGGCTCGACGGCGAGGTCCGCGAGGTGGTCGCGGCCACGCGTCAGGGTCACCGCGACCGCGGTGTCCAGCCCCGGGAGCGAGACGGGTTCCGGCGCAGGGGTGGAGATCTCCATGCCCTCCCGCGCCCACGACATCGAGGGGGACGTCGTCAGGCCGGCCACGCTGAACCAGTCGAGGTCACGCACCCCCATACGCAGCAACCCGAGCCGCCAACGAGGCGACCCGGGCAGCCGGACGGCGCAGGGACACATGGGTCCGTGGGCGGCCAACGCACGTCGGCGCAGCCACAGCACGACGAGCCACAGCGCGAGAAGCAGACACCCTGCAAGGAGGAGGACCTCCACGACCTGCAGGGTTGACATGGCTTCGTCAGGCCCTGGCCGGGACCTGGACGGTCTCCGCGACGATCGTCACGGTGTCGTGGTCGACGGAGAAGAAGCCGCCGTCGATGGAGGCGCTCTGGTCACCCTCGGGGGACGAGATCAGCACGTCACCCTCCACGAGGACACCGAGCATCGGGGTGTGACCCGGCATGACACCGATCTCTCCCTCGGTGGTGCGGGCCCGGACCATGCTGGCCTCTCCGGACCAGACCTTGCGGTCGGCGGCGACGAGTTCAACGTTCAGGGAGCTCACGAGGGGTCCTTCGATATCGGGGTGAGTGCCACCCCATGCTATCCCGCGTGGGGCGATGCGTCGGACACCAGGTCAGGCGACCACGAGTGCGAAGTAGTCCTGGCCCAGCCCGAGGCTGACCATCCGGACGGCGGAGTAGGCCAGCCACACGGTGATCAGCCCGAGCAGCACCTTCGGGTCGACGAGCGTCAGGAGGCGCTCGGGTGGTCGGCGCCGCGCGAGCGCGACACCGACGTAGGCGACGATCCCCGCCGCGGCGGCCATGCCGATGGGGCCGAAGAGGTTGTACTCGAAGGCGGTGAGCACGTCACCGTGCGCGAGGTGCACCCACGAACGGGTCATGCCGCACCCCGGGCAGGGCAGCCCGGTGAAGATCCGCAGCAGGCACGTCGGCTCACCGGAGTCGACGGACGCGACCGGCCACAGCCGGGCGATGCCCAGACCGACGAGGCTGACGGCGGCGATGACGAGCACGACGATCCGCTCGCTGCGGTTCGTGCCCTGCGCGAGCGGGAGCGGTCCCTGACCGGTCGCGGCCGTCATCGCCACGTCCGCTCGCGCACGTCTCCTGCTGTCCTCATGTCGGCCAGTGTAGGTCTCTCCCCCGACGGACGCGGCCGCCCCCCTTCGTCAGGCGAAGGGGGGCGGCCGCGGTGGTGCGTGGTGGGTCAGGAGTTCTTCTGGAGCTCCGCCCACTGGCGCTCGACGTCCTCGAGGCCACCGCACATGAAGAAGGCCTGCTCGCCGATGTGGTCGTACTCGCCGTCACAGATCTTGGTGAAGGCCTCGATGGTCTCGGACAGCGGAACCGTCGAGCCCTCCATGCCGGTGAACTGCTTGGCCACGTACGTGTTCTGCGAGAGGAACCGCTCGATGCGACGCGCGCGGCCGACGAGGATCTTGTCCTCCTCGGACAGCTCGTCGATACCGAGGATCGCGATGATGTCCTGCAGCTCCTTGTTGCGCTGGAGGATCGACTTCACCCGGACCGCGGTGCTGTAGTGCTCCTCGGTGATGTAGCGACGGTCGAGGATCCGGCTGGTGGAGGTCAGCGGGTCCACGGCCGGGTAGATACCCTGCGAGGCGATCTCACGGGAGAGCTCGGTCGTCGCGTCGAGGTGGGCGAAGGTGGTCGCCGGGGCCGGGTCGGTGTAGTCGTCGGCCGGCACGTAGATCGCCTGCATCGAGGTGATCGAGTGACCACGCGTGGAGGTGATGCGCTCCTGGAGCGTGCCCATCTCGTCGGCCAGGGTCGGCTGGTACCCCACGGCGGAGGGCATGCGGCCCAGCAGCGTGGAGACCTCGGAGCCGGCCTGCGTGAAGCGGAAGATGTTGTCGATGAAGAGCAGCACGTCCTGCTTCTGCACGTCACGGAAGTACTCCGCCATCGTCAGCGCGGACAGGGCGACGCGCAGACGCGTGCCCGGCGGCTCGTCCATCTGGCCGAAGACCAGCGCGGTCTGGCCGAGGACGCCGGCCTCCTCCATCTCGACCATGAGGTCGTTGCCCTCACGGGTGCGCTCGCCGACACCGGCGAAGACGGAGACACCACCGTGGTCGCGGGCGACTCGGGCGATCATCTCCTGGATGAGGACGGTCTTGCCGACACCGGCACCACCGAAGAGGCCGATCTTGCCACCCTGGACGTACGGGGTGAGCAGGTCGATGACCTTGATGCCGGTCTCGAACATGGTGGTCTTCGACTCGAGCTGGTCGAAGGGCGGAGCCTGGCGGTGGATGCCCCAGCGCTCGGAGACCTCGAGGGTCTCGCCCTCCTTGAGGTTGAGGCAGGCGCCGGTGGTGTTGAAGACCTTGCCGAGGGTGACATCACCGACGGGGACGGTGATCGGGCCGCCGGTGTCCTGGACCTGCGCGCCGCGCACGAGGCCGTCGGTCGGCTGCAACGAGATCGCACGGACCATGTTGTCGCCGATGTGCTGGGCGACCTCGAGGTTGACCCGGTGCGATACGCCGTCGATGGCGACCTCGGTGGTCAGCAGGTTGTACGGCTCGGGCATGGTGTCGACGCTGAACTCGACGTCGACGACCGGGCCGATGACGCGGGAGACGCGCCCGACCCCACCCGAGGTGGTGGTGTTCTCTTCGGTGACGGTGGCAGTCATGGGGTTTCTCTCTACCTTCTCACTTGGACTCGGCCAGGGCGCTGGCGCCGCCGACGATCTCGGAGATCTCCTGGGTGATCTCGGCCTGGCGGGCCTGGTTGGCCAGCCGGGTGTACTTCTTGATGAGCTCCTCGGCGTTGTCGGTCGCCGACTTCATGGCGCGCTGGCGCGCCGCGAGCTCGGAGGCGGCCGCGTGCAGGAGGGCGTTGAAGATGCGCGCGTTCACGTAGCGCGGCAGCAGCGTGTCGAGCAGCTCCTCGGCGTTGGGCTCGAAGTCGTAGAGCGGGTAGATCTCGTCGCCCTCCGGCTCCTCGACGCCCTCGACGACCTCGAGCGGCAGCAGTCGGACCGCCTCCGGCTCCTGGCCGACCATCGACACGAATCGGGTGGAGACGACGTGGACCTCGTCCACGCCCCCGTCCTCCCGGTCGGCCTGGAAGTCCGCGACGAGCCGCTCGCCGATCTCGCGGGCGTTCTCGAACTTCGGCTTCTCGGTGAACCCGGTCCACTCGGCCGCGTACTCACGCTTGCGGAAGGAGTAGAACGAGACCGCGCGCCGACCGACGAGGTAGGGCACGACCTCCTTGCCCTCGTCACGCAGCCGCGCGGCGACGCGCTCGCCCTCCTTGAGGACGTTGGCGTTGTACCCGCCCGCGAGGCCACGGTCGGCCGCGACGACGACGAGCGCTGCACGCGTGACGTCCTCGCGCTCCGTGGTCAGGGGGTGGTCCTCGTCGGAGTACGTGGCCACGGCCGACGCCGCGCGGGTCAGGGCACGCGCATACGGCGTTGACTCACGCACGGCCTGCTGTGCCTTGACGACCCGCGACGCTGCCATGAGCTCCATGGCGCGCGTGATCTTCTTGGTCGCACTGACGGACCGGATGCGCTGCCGGTACTCCCGGATCTGCGCTCCCATGCGTTTCCGCCTCTCTGGTGGTTCGTGGTCGAGAAGTCGGCCGACGGCCGACCAAGGGGTGCGAGGTGCCCCGGCAGGGTGCCCGAGGGCACCCCGCCGAAGGACATCAGCGCTTCTGCTTGACGATCTGCTCCTGCGAGGAGTCGAGCGCGTCGTCGCCGTCCTCCTCGGCGCTGCCCAGCGGCACCTCGTCGGCGTCGCCCGCGACGAAGGTCGGACGGAAGGCGTCGAAGGCCGAGGCCAGCGCCTGCTGGGTCGAGTCCTCCCAGTCGCCGCGCTCGCGCAGCGCGTCGAGCAGGCCCTGCTCGTTGCGGTGCAGGTAGTCGATCCACTCGGACTCGAAGCGCGAGATGTCGCCGACCGCGACGTCGTCGAGACGACCGGTGGTACCGGCCCAGACCGAGACGACCTGGTCCTCGACCGGGAACGGGTTGGCCTGGCGCTGCTTGAGCAGCTCGACGAGGCGGGCGCCCCGGGCCAGCTGCTGCTTCGAGGTCGGGTCGAGGTCGGACGCGAACATCGCGAAGGCCTCGAGGGAGCGGTACTGGGCCAGGTCGAGCTTGAGACGACCCGCGACCTTCTTCATCGGCTTGATCTGCGCGTCACCGCCGACTCGGGAGACCGAGACACCCACGTCGATGGCGGGGCGGACGTCCGAGTTGAACAGGTCGGCCTGCAGGTAGATCTGGCCGTCGGTGATGGAGATGACGTTGGTCGGGATGTACGCCGAGACGTCACCGGCCTTCGTCTCGATGATCGGCAGACCGGTCATCGAGCCGGCGCCCATCTCGTCGGAGAGCTTGGCGCAGCGCTCCAGCAGGCGCGAGTGCAGGTAGAAGACGTCACCCGGGTAGGCCTCACGGCCCGGCGGGCGGCGCAGCAGCAGCGACATCGAGCGGTAGGCCTCGGCCTGCTTGCTCAGGTCGTCGAAGACGATGAGGACGTGCTTGCCCTGGTACATCCAGTGCTGACCGATGGCCGACCCGGTGAAGGGTGCCAGGTACTTGAAGCCGGCCGCGTCGGACGCGGGGGCCGCGACGATGGTCGTGTACTCCATCGCGCCGGCCTCCTCGAGGGAGCCCTTGACCGAGGCGATCGTCGAGCCCTTCTGACCGATGGCGACGTAGATGCAGCGCACCTGCTGGTTCGGGTCGCCGGTCTCCCAGGCCTGCTTCTGGTTGATGATCGTGTCGACCGCGACCGTGGTCTTGCCGGTCTGGCGGTCACCGATGATCAGCTGACGCTGGCCACGGCCGACCGGGATCATGGCGTCGATGGCCTTGATGCCCGACTGCAGCGGCTCGTGGACCGACTTGCGGTCGACGACGCTCGGAGCCTGCAGCTCGAGCGCGCGACGCCCCTCGGAGACGACCTCGCCGAGGCCGTCGATCGGCTGGCCGAGCGGGTTGACGACGCGGCCGAGGAAGTTGTCACCGATCGGGACCGAGAGGACCTCGCCGGTGCGCTTGACCTCCTGGCCCTCCTCGAGCTTGGAGAAGTCGCCGAGGACGACGACACCGATCTCGTGGACGTCGAGGTTGAGTGCGAGGCCGAGCGTGCCGTCCTCGAACTCGAGCAGCTCGTTCGTCATGGCCGAGGGCAGGCCCTCGACGTGGGCGATGCCGTCACCGGTGTCGGTGACGCGGCCGACCTCTTCACGGGAGGCCGCGCCCGGGTTGTAGGACTGCACGTAGCCGTCCAGGGCGTCCCGGATCTCCTCCGGACGGATCGAAAGCTCCGTCATGTTGTCTTCTCCTCGTTGCCGGCCGTGGTGGGGGCCGAGTGGGTGGTCTGCATGGTGGTTGTGGACTCGGGCCTCAGCCGGCCAGGTGTCGCTTTGCCTCGTCGAGGCGGCGCAGGACGGTCCCGTCGACGACCTCGTCGCCGATCTGGACCCGGAGGCCGCCGATGACGTCCTCGTCGTGGACGACGTGCAGCTGGACCGCCTTGCCGTAGACCCGCTGCAGAGCGTCCGAGAGCCGGGTGCGCTGTGCGTCGGTGAGGTCGACCGCCGTCATGACGACCGCGGTGTACTGCTGACGACGCTCGGCCGCGACTCGGAGGTACTCCTCGATGGTCCGCGAGAAACGCCGACCGCGCGGAGCCAGAACGGCCTGTCGTGCCAGACGCAGCGTCTCCGGACGGGTCTTGCCCTCCAGGAGCGAGCTGACGAGCTCGGCCTTGCCGGCCCGGTCACCCTGGCGGTTGGCGAGCGCGTCGCGCAGCTCGGGGTTGCCCGCGACGACCCGCTCGAAGCGGAAGAGCTCGTCCTCGACCTGATCGATCGCCCGGTTGTCCTCGGCACCCTTGAGTGCGGCCTCGACGGCGAAACGCTCGAGCGTGTCGGTGAGGTCCCGATCGGCCGACCACCGCTGGGCGGCCAGGCTCGCGACGGCACCGACGGTGCCCTCGGAGATCTTGCCGCCGAGCAGCCGGGTCACCAGACCCGACTTGTCGCTGCCCTCGCGGGAGGGGTCGGCGACGCTGCGACGCAGGGTCGCGTTGTCGTCGAGCAGCCCGACCACGGCGAAGAGCTCGTCCGCCACGACGGCCGGGTCACCGGACGTCAGCGCCGACTCGAAGGCCGGACGACCCTCGAGGACGGCAGTGCGGGAGGAACCTCGCATCAGGCGTCACGACCCGTCGTGACGCGCTCCGGCTGGACCTTGCCCGTCTCGAGGTCGGTCAGGAAGCCGTCGATGAGGCTCTGGCGGCTCCCGGAGTCCTGCAGCTCGTGACCGACGATGCGGCCGGCCAGGTCGGTCGAGAGACGACCCACCTCACCGCGCAGGGAGATGGCCGCCTGCTGGCGCTCCGCCTCGATCTGCTTGTGCGCCGACTCGGTGATCCGGCTGGCCTCGGCCTGGGCCTGACCGCGCATCTCCGCGACGATGGCCGCGCCCTCGGCGCGTGCGTCCTCACGGATCTTGGCGGCCTCGGCACGGGCCTCGGCGAGCTGGGACTCGTAGTGGGCCTTGGCGGCCTCGGCCTCGGCCTGGGCGTTCTCCGCCAGGGCGATGCCGCCCTCGATCGCGTCGTGACGCTCGGCGTAGGCCTGCTCGAGGTTCGGGACGACCTTCTTCGCGACGACCCAGTAGAGGATCGCGAACATGATCAGCCCGAAGACGAGCTCTTCCCAGTGCGGAATCAGAGGCATGGTCTCCCCTTCCGCCATGGCGAGCCCCACGACCGACGAGGCGGTTGCGGTGATGTGCACGGGTACTCCTAGTAACTGGTGCCGGTTGGACTGATGCCGTTACCGGCGAATCAGAGGACGAAGGCGAGCACCAGACCGAAGATGGCGAGCGCCTCGGCGAGGGCGAAGCCGAGGATGGCGATCGGCTGCAGCAGGTTGCGCGACTCGGGCTGACGGGCAACACCGTTGATGTACGCGGCGAAGATCAGCCCGACGGCGATGGCCGGACCGATGGCGGAGAGGCCGTAACCGATGAGGTTGAGGGAGCCGTCCATGTGTGATTCCTCTTTCGTGTTTCTTCTGATCCACCGCGAGGGCATCTCGCGGGGAAGTCTGGTTGTACGTGCGGGCTATGAAGTTGTGGGTCTGCGGTGCGTGGGCCGCGGCTCAGTGCGCCCCGGCGACGTCGTCGGGGATGTGCTCCTCGGCGACGGCGCCGGCGATGTAGCTGGCCGCCAGGAGGGCGAAGACGAAGGCCTGGAGGAACTGGACCAGGATCTCGAAGAGGACCATGACACCGGCCATCGCGAAGGTCGGCAGCGACAGCAGGCGCAGGAGCACCCCGTCGCCATGCAGCAGGAAGAAGAAGGCGCCGGTGACGAACAGGTAGATGACCATGTGGCCGGCGAACATGTTGCCGAAGAGTCGCAGGGCCAGCGTCAGCGGTCGCGTGATCAGGTAGGTCACGAGCTCGAGGAGGAAGACGAAGGGCACGATCCACCCGGGCAGCCCCGGCGGGATCATGTGCTTGAAGTAGCCACCGAGCCCCATCCGCTGGATGCCGACCCAGTGGTAGACCACGTAGACGACGAGCGTCAGGGCGATCGGGAAGGCGACCTTGCCGCTGACGGGGTTCATCGTCAGGAAGAAGGACCCGGCGAGGTTGTAGAACAGCACCATCGTGAACAGCGTGAAGAGCAGCGGCACGAACCGGCGGAACTCCTTGGTGCCGATCATGTCGCGCGCGATGGAGTTGCGCGGGAAGTTGTAGAAGCCCTCGAAGAGCCACTGGCCCTTGCTCGGCAGGACCGCCGCACGCTTGCTCAGCGCGATCATGGCGAAGGAGAGCACCGCGGTGATGATCGCGGCCCAGGCCATCTGGTTGGTGATGGTCAGGCCACCCACCTCGAAGAGGGGTTGCCAGAAGATCTCCGGGGTGGGGGGCTGGTAGCTCTCCCCGCCTCCGGCGGCCGCCAGCGTGGGCGCGAGCGCAGTCAAGGTCACTGAATCTCCTCGTTGTGTGGCGCGGCAGCGCGCGTCGACCCATCAGGGTGGTCGGTCGTGGGTGCCTGGGACGTACCGTATCGGAGCCAGATGATGTAGAGCGACAGGCCCATCCCGAGGATGATGCCGACGGCCACGAAGACGGTGACACCCAGCCAGCGGTCCAGCAGCCAGCCCAGTCCCCCGAAGAGGACCGGTCCGGTGATCAGGTGTGCGAGCACGGTCGAGCCCATGGCGTCCGCCGCGACGATCGGGTTCGGGCGGGTGGGGTCGACCTCGTAGCGGGAGGTGGCCGACGGGTCGGCGAGCTTCTTGGTCACCAGGCGCGGCGCGTCGGGTCGGCTGGCGCGGCCGGGTGCGGCACTCATGCGCGACCCGCCTGCGGGTAGAGCACGTGGCGCGAGCGGACGTAGCCGATCACCTGTCCCGCCTGCAGCACCACGGTGGCGACGACCGCGGAGAAGGCGGTGATGTCACCCTCGAGCCAGCTGGCACCGTGCAGCACCAGCAGGGCGCCGACGAGGAGGATGAGCTGGCCCAGGTAGACGACACCGGCGCCGGCCATCGAGACCGCCGGGTCACCGGCGACGATGACCGTGATCGCCAGCAGGCCGACGAGGATGACGACGAAGGCGAGCAGCGACCCGGCCAGTGCGCTCAGGGCGCCGTCGGCCCCCTTCGCCATGGCTCCCACGATCGTGAGGACGAGGGTCCCGACCATGCCCGAGACGAGGACGCCACGGCGCATGCCCTGCACGGGAGTGCGGCGGGGAGGCGTCGTCATCGGCTCACTTCTGGACGGGAGCGGGGGTTGTCTGCGGGGTCGTACCAAGGGTACTGGAGGCGCTTGTGAAAGTTTACACAAGCGCCCGGGAGCCGCCCAATCGGTCGCTCACGCATCGAGGCGATGACCTTCCTCGTCGAATCTCTTGGGTCGGTGGCCGGGCCGGGAGAAGCGCGGCAGCCACGCCGTCAGACCGGCTGCGACGAGAATCATCACCGCTCCCCCGGCAGCGGCCGCAGTCGGCGGCAGGAAGACGAAGCTGACGGCACCCATCGCGAGGACGAGCGCCCACAGCCACAGCAGCAGCACCGCGCGCCGGTGCCCGTGGCCGATCTGCAGCATCCGGTGGTGCAGGTGCTGGCTGTCCGGGTGCCACGGCCGCTGGCCCCGTGCGGTGCGCCGCACCACCGCCCACAGCACGTCGAGCAGCGGCAGCAGGATGATCGAGATGGGGATGAGCAGCGGCAGGATCGTCGACGCCACCCGGTTGGCGCTGACGTCCGCCGGCGCGATGTGGCCGACGTTGAGGATCGTCGCCGCCGCGAAGAGCAGTCCCAGGGTCAGCGCCCCGGAGTCCCCCATGAACAGCTTCGCCGGATAGATGTTGTGCGGCAGGAAGCCCATGCAGCTGCCGGCCAGGGCCGCCGCGACGAAGGTCGCCGAGGAGAAGACGTTGGGCGGGCTGATGTTGGCGGTGATGCCGTAGCTGTAGAGGAAGAAGGCGACCGCCGCGATGGCGACGATCCCGGCGGCGAGCCCGTCGAGGCCGTCGATGAAGTTCACCGCGTTGATGCACAGCACCACGACGAAGATCGTCAGGATCACCAGCAGCGGCGCCGGCAGGACCGTGACCACCCCGAGCGGCAGCGAGAAGAACTGAACGCCCGCGAAGGCGATGATCGCCGCCGCGAGGAGCTGCCCGCCGAGCTTGGTCAGCGCATCGAGCTCGCGCACGTCGTCGATCGCCCCGAGGAGGCAGACGACGCCCGCGCCGACGAGGACGCCGATGAGCTCGGCGGACTCGAAGACCTGGCTGAGGAAGGGCATCCGCCATGCGACGAGCGTCGCCGCGGCGTACCCCAGGAACATCGCCACACCGCCGAGCCGCGGGATCGGCACGACGTTGACGTCGCGCTCCCGCACCTCGGTGAAGGCACCGACGCGCACGGCCAGCGTGCGCATCAGCGGGACGAGGACGTAGGTCGTCGCCAGCGCGACGAGGAAGACGAAGACGTACTCCCTCACCTGCTGCCTCCGCCTGCGCCGTGGACCGGGCGGATCAGCGGGGGTAGGCCGGGAACTGCGTCACGAGGTCGGTGACGGTGCCGCGCACCTCACGGGAGACCTCGTGCTCGGGGTCGGCGTCCCCCTTCGTCACGGCCGTGTGGATCAGCTCGGCGATGGTGACCATCTGGTCCGTGCCCATCCCCTGCGTGGTCACGCACGGCGTGCCGACGCGGACGCCGGAGGCGATCGAGGGCTTCTGCGGGTCGTTGGGGATGGCGTTCTTGTTCAGCGTGATGCCGGCCGCGTCGCACCGCGCCTCGGCGTCCTTGCCGGTGACCTCCACGCCCTGCAGGTCCAGCAGCGCGAGGTGGGTGTCCGTGCCGCCGGTCGTCGGGCGGATGCCGCGCTGACCGAGCTCGTCGGCGAGGACCTTGGCGTTCTCGATGACGGACTTCGCGTACTCCTGGTACGCGGGGGTGGCGCACTCCTTGAAGTTGACCGCCTTGGCCGCGATCGTGTGCATCTGCGGGCCGCCCTGCATCATCGGGAAGATCGCCTTGTCGAGCGCCTTGGCGTGCTCCTCCTTGCACACCAGCGCACCGGAGCGCGGCCCGCGCAGCACCTTGTGCGTGGTGAAGGTGACGACGTCGGCGTAGGGCACCGGGCTCGGGATGGCCTGGCCGGCGACGAGACCGATGAAGTGCGCCGCGTCGACCCACATGATCGCGCCGACCTCGTCGCAGATCGCGCGGATGCGCTCGAAGTCGATAAGGCGCGGGATCGCCGAGCCGCCCGAGCAGATGACCTTGGGGCGGTGCTCCTTGGCCAGGCGCTCCATCTCGTCGTAGTCGACGTCCTCGGTCTCGGGGTGCACGCCGTAGTGGACGGCGTCGAACCACTTGCCGGAGAAGGAGACCTTGGTGCCGTGGGTCAGGTGCCCGCCGTGCGGCAGCGACATCGCCAGGATCTTCTCGCCCGGAGCGAGGAAGGCGCCGTAGACGGCCTGGTTGGCGCTGGCGCCGGAGTGGGCCTGGACGTTGGCGTGGTCGGCGCCGAGCAGGCTCTTGCAGCGCTCGATCGCCAGCACCTCGGCCTTGTCGACCTCGGAGCAGCCCCCGTAGTAGCGGCGGCCCGGGTAACCCTCGGCGTACTTGTTGCTCAGCGTCGAGCCGAGGGAGGTGAGCACCTCCGGGGAGGAGATGTTCTCGCTCGCGATGAGCTGCAGTCCGCCACGGATCCGCTCGAGCTCGCTGGTGAGCACGCCGGCGATCTCGGGGTCGAAGGCGCGCAGCGCACCGAAGTCGGATCCGTAGAAGGTGTCATCGGTCATCGCTGGCCTCCGTGTCGGTGGACGTGTGGGTGGGGGTCTCGCTCCCGGTCGGCTCGGCCGGGTCTGCACGGTGGGGATTGTTCCACTCTTCGCCGTCGGCCGCGTCGGCGGACCCGGCCGGCTCCTCGTCGGGGGCGAAGGGGGCGGCCGGCGCCGTGTCGAAGTCGGCGCCGAGGACCTCCTCGAGTCGGGCGCGCTCGATCGCGCCCTGGCGCAGCACCTGGGGGTACTCCCCGGTGCAGTCGATGATCGTCGACGGCTCGACGGTGGCGCGCGGGCCGCCGTCGACGTAGACGGCGACGCTCGGGCCGAGCTGGACGGCGGCGTCGGTGACGGAGGTCGCGGCCGGCTCGCCGGTGCGGTTGGCGCTGGTCACCGCGAGCGGGCCGGTCTCGCGCAGGACGGCCAGGGCGACCTCGTCGTCGGGCATGCGCAGCGCGACCGTGCCGCCGGTCTCGCCGAGGTCCCAGCGGAGGGAGGGCTGGGCCCACAGCACGATGGTCAGCGGGCCGGGCCACAGCGCGTCGACGAGGCGGCGGGCCTGCTCCGGGACGTCACGGGCGAGCCCGTCGATGGTGCGGGTGTCGGGCACGAGGACCGGTGGGGGCATCTCGCGGCCCCTCCCCTTCGCCGCGAGGACGTCGGCGACGGCGGCCGGGTCGAAGGCGTCGGCCCCGATCCCGTAGACGGTGTCGGTGGGGATGACCACGACCTCACCGCGGCGGACCGCGTCGACGCAGGCCTCGATGCTCGCGTCGCGGTCGGTGGTGGCATCGACGACGGGACTCATGCCCTCCACCTTATGACCCGCGGGGGGACACGCCGGATTTGCCTCGTGTCCGTTGGCGCATGGCGGCTGGCGTCGTGGGTAGATTGATGCTCGTTAGGCAAGGTGCCGTGAACGAAGGAGGAACACATGCGTGGTTCGAGCCTCATCTGGACGATCGTGGGAGTTTTGCTGATCATCGCTTTGCTGATGTTCATCCTCTGACGTCCTCGACACCGACGAAGGGGGTCCGGCACCTGGTGCCGGACCCCCTTCGTCGTGTCCGCGCTCGTCGGTGTCAGGGAGCGCGGCGGGCGACGGTCGCACGGGGGCGGCCGGAGAGGTCGGGGTGGTCGACGACGTCGAGCCACTCCCCCGTCGCGGCGAGCGCGCGGGGCAGGCTCTGGCCCTGGGAGTCGGCGTGCTCCATCACGAGCAGGCCACCGGGACGCAGCAGGGTCGCGGCGGTGGCGGCCACCGCGAGCGGGATCGCCAGGCCGTCCTCGCTCCCGCCGTACAGGGCGACCCTGGGGTCGTGCTCGGCGACCTCGGGCTCGAGCGGGACCATCCCGACGGGGATGTAGGGCGGGTTGCTCACGACGACGTCGACGCGGCCGACGAGCCCGGCCAGATCCGGCACGCCGGCGGCCGGTGCGGTGGCATCGGCGGCGACCAGGTCGACGGCCAGGCCGGTGACCTCGATGTTGCGCGCCGCCCACGCCAGCGCGAGGTCGCTGACCTCGACGGCGGTCACGTGCGCCCCGGGGACCTCGTCGGCGACGGCGAGCGCGAGCGCCCCCGAGCCGGTGCACAGGTCCACGACGGTCGGTGCGTCGCTCCCGGCCGGACCGCCCGGCCCGATCAGCCCGTGGAGGGCGAGGTCGACGACGGCCTCGGTCTCGGGGCGGGGGACGAAGACCCCCGGCCCGACCTGCAGCTCCAGACGGCGGAAGGGGGCGGTGCCAGTGAGGTGCTGCAGGGGCACCCGGGCGGCCCGCTCGGCCACGAGTGCGCGCAGGCGCCTGCGCTGGTCCGGCTCGACCCCGCCGCCGAGGACCATGCGGCGCTCGATCTCGGAGCGGTCGGCCCCGATGGCGTGGGCGGCCAGCAGCATCGCGTCCGCCCGGGGCGAGGGCACGTCCGCCCCGGTGAGGACGAGGACCGCCTGGTCCACCTCCGCCCGGAGGGAGGTCACCCCTCGCCCCCGGAGAGCGCGGCCAGGCGCGCGGCCTCATCGGCCTCGACCGCGGAGTCGATGACCGCGTCGAGGTCGCCGTCGAGCACGGAGTCGAGCTGGTGGGCCTTGTAGCCGGTGCGGTGGTCGCTGATCCGGTTCTCGGGGAAGTTGTAGGTGCGGATGCGCTCGGACCGGTCGACGGTACGCACCTGCGAGGCGCGGGTCTCGGCGGCCTCGGCCGCGGCCTCGTCCACCGCCATCTGGTGCAGGCGGGCGCGCAGCACGCGCAGCGCCGACTCCTTGTTCTGCAGCTGGGACTTCTCGTTCTGGCAGGAGACGACGGTCCCGGTCGGCAGGTGGGTGATCCGCACGGCGGAGTCGGTGGTGTTGACCGACTGCCCGCCCGGGCCGGAGGAGCGGTAGACGTCGACCTTCAGGTCGTTCGGGCCGATGTCGACCTCGGCCATCTCCCCGATGTCCGGCATGACCCACACGCCCGCGGCGGAGGTGTGGATGCGGCCCTGGCTCTCGGTAACGGGTACGCGCTGGACGCGGTGGACGCCCCCTTCGTACTTCAGCCGGGCCCACGGCGCCTCTCCGGGCGCGGGCGTGCCCTTGGCGGAGACCGCCACGTGCACGTCCTTGTAGCCGCCGAGGTCGGACTCGGTCGCGTCGAGGATCTGCGTGCTCCACCCGCGCTTCTCCGCGTGCCGCAGGTACATGCGCAGCAGGTCACCGGCGAAGAGAGCCGACTCCGCTCCCCCTTCGCCCGCCTTGATCTCGAGGATGACGTCGTTGTCGTCGTCGGGATCGCGCGGGATGAGCAGGCGGCGCAGCCGGTCCTCGGCCTCGGTCGCGGCGCGCTCCAGGGCCGGGATCTCCTCGGCGAAGGCGGGGTCCTCCCCCGCGAGCTCACGGGCGGCGTCGAGGTCGCCGAGGACCTCCTCGTGGGCGCGGTGCGCGGTGACGATCGGGGTCAGCCGGGCGTAGCGCTGGTTGACCTCGCGCAGGCGGTCCGGGTCACCGATGACGGCGGGGTCGGCCAGGGCGGCCTCCAGCTCGGCGTGCTCGGTGAGCAGGGCCTCGACGGACTCGAGCACGTGGACCTCCGGGTTCTCGCAAGAGCCTAGGCAGTTGCGAAGGGGGTGGGCCGGGTTCTCGCAAGAGCCTAGGCAGTTGCGAGGGGGTGGGTGGGCCGGTGGAAACACAGATGCGCCGGCCAGCCCGAGCGGGCTGACCGGCGCATCGTGGGAGCTACTGGGAGGCCTTCTGGCCGTAACGCTTCTGGAAGCGGGCCACGCGGCCACCGGTGTCCATGATCTTCTGCTTGCCGGTGTAGAACGGGTGGCAGTTGCTGCACACCTCGGCGCGGATCTCGTGGTCGGCCTTGGTGCTGCGGGTGGTGAAGGTGGCGCCGCAGGTGCACGTGACGGTGGTCGCCTCGTACGTGGGGTGGATGTCCTTCTGCACGTGGTGCTCCTTGAGTCTGGATGTGTCCGGGTCGACGCTGTGCCCCTCGTTGGGACCGTCCAGCTGCGGCCTTGGTGCCGCTCGTCGTGAACCGGACCGACGTTGCATTGTGCCAGATTCCCGGCACACCGGACAAAACACCGGCGCGGGGGTGGATGTTCCTCCCGGGCGCCGGGCGCCACCCCGGACGGGCTCGGAAAAGGAGCCCGGACGTGCGGCAGGATGGGGACATGGCTCGCTCCTCCCGCATCCCCCGACGCCCCGGACGGGACCGCCGAAGGGAGCCGGTCCCGGGCCCCGTGGAGGGCTCGGTGATCCGCCCGGCCGTCCAGGGTGACATCGCGACGATCATCGCCCTGCGCGCGTTGATGTTCGAGGCCATGGGAGTCTCCTCCGAGGAGGTCCTCGACATCGGCTGGCAGCAGGACGCCTCCCGCTGGATCCAGCTGCGCCTGTCCGACCCGAGGGTGTGCATCGTCGTGGCCGAGGCCAACGGCACCGTCGTCTCGTGCGCGATGGGGCAGGTCGTCCCCCTGATGCCCTCCCCCTTCGGCTCGGACGACGGCGGCCGGATCTCCAACGTCGCGACCTTCCCCCGGCACCGGCGGCTCGGCTTCACCCGGGCGACGGTCGAGGCACTGCTCGAGTGGTTCACCGAGGAGACCGACGTCGGCGTGATCTCGCTCAACGCCACCGAGGAGGGCCGGGCGATGTACGAGCGCTTCGGCTTCACCGACGTCAGCTTCCCCGAGATGCGCCTGCACCTGGACCGGTCCGCGGACGACGAGGCGGACTGACTCCCCCTTCGCCCCCGGACGTGTTGATCAGGTGGTCACCTCGTGCGGCATCGACGCCCGCCGTCGTGTCGCACCAAGTGACCACCTGACACAGGCCGTGGCCGCCACCCTGCCGGGTGGCGGCCACGTGCGCCCAGGGGGTGGGATCGCCCTACGCGGCGTCGTCCTCGTCGCCGAGCTTGCCCGAGCTGGTCTGCGCGACCTGGGTGAGGAACTCGTAGTTCGTCTTGGTCTTGCGCAGCCGGTCCAGGAGGAGCTCGACGCCCTGCTGGGTGTCGAGGGCCGCGAGGACGCGACGCAGCTTCCACATGATCCTCAGCTCCTCCGGTGCGAGGAGGATCTCCTCGCGCCGGGTGCCGGAGGCGTTGACGTCGACCGCGGGGAAGATGCGGCGGTTGGCCAGGCCACGGTCGAGCTTGAGCTCCATGTTGCCGGTGCCCTTGAACTCCTCGAAGATGACCTCGTCCATGCGCGAGCCGGTCTCGACCAGCGCGGTGGCGAGGATCGTCAGGGAGCCGCCGTTCTCGATGTTGCGGGCCGCACCGAAGAACTTCTTCGGCGGGTACAGCGCCGCGGAGTCGACACCACCGGAGAGGATGCGTCCGCTCGCGGGGGCGGCGAGGTTGTAGGCGCGGCCGAGCTTGGTGATCGAGTCGAGCAGGACGACGACGTCGTGCCCCATCTCGACCAGACGCTTGGCGCGCTCGATGGCCAGCTCGGCGACCGTGGTGTGGTCGTCGGCGGGCCGGTCGAAGGTCGAGGAGATGACCTCGCCCTTGACCGCGCGCTGCATGTCGGTGACCTCCTCGGGACGCTCGTCGACGAGGACGACCATGAGGTGGCACTCGGGGTTGTTCGTCGTGATCGCATTGGCCACGGACTGCATGACCATCGTCTTGCCGGCCTTCGCCGGGGCGACGATGAGGCCGCGCTGGCCCTTGCCGATGGGAGCGACGAGGTCGATCATCCGGGTGGTCAGGACGTTGGAGTCGGTCTCCAGGCGCAGGCGCTCCTGCGGGTAGAGCGGCGTCAGGCTGCCGAAGGCGGCGCGGCGCTTCGCGTCGTCGGTGCTGAGCCCGTTGACCGTCTCGAGCTTGACCAGCGGGTTGTACTTGCCGCGGTTGCCCTTGCCGCCGACCGTGATCTGCGGCTCCTCGCCCTCGCGGGTGGCCTTGACCTGGCCGGTGACCGCGTCACCCTTGCGCAGGCCGTTGCGCTTGACCATGCCCAGCGGGACGTAGACGTCGTTCGGCCCGGGCAGGTACCCGGAGGTGCGCACGAAGGCGTAGTTGTCCAGGACGTCGAGGATGCCCGCGACGGGTACGAGCACGTCGTCGTCGTGGATCTGCAGGTCCACCTCGTCGGGCTGCCCGCCGCCACGACGCTTGTTGCGGTTGCGGTTCCGGTTGCGCCGGCGACCGCCGCGGTCGTCGTCCTGGTTGTTGCGGTTGCCGTCCTGGTTGGGGCGGTTGCCACCCTGGTTGCGGTTGCCCTGGTTGCGGCCACCATCGCCCTGGTCGTTGCCGCGGTTGCGGTTGCCGTCGTCGTTGCGGCCACCGTCGCGGTTGCCGCCGTCGTTACCGCGGTTGCGCCCGCTGTCCTGGTCGTTGCCGCGGTTGCCGCCGTCGTTGCGGCCACCGTCGCGGTTGCCGCCGTCGTTGCGGCCACCGTCGCGGTTGCCGTCGTTCTGGTCGTTGCCACGGTTGCGGTTGCGGCCACCCTCGCGGTTGCCACCGTCGTTCTGGTCGTTGCCACGGTTGCGGTTGCGGCCACCGTCGCGGTTGCCGTCGTCCTGACCGCCGCCCTGGTCGGTGCCACGGCCACGACCGCCACGGTCCTGGTCGCGGTCCTGCTCACGGTCGCCGCGCTCGGAGCGCGAGTCCTGGTCGGAGCGCGACTCCTGGTTGCCGGAGCGGTCCTTCCCGGACTGGTCGCCGGCCGAAGGCTGCTTCTGCTCCTTCGGCTGCTCGGAGCGCTCGGGAGCCTGCTGCGGGGCGGCCTCGGCGGGGGCCCTGTCGGCCGGGGCCGCGTCGGTCTTCTTCTCCGTCGTCCGGGCCGGCGCGGCGGCCGGTGCGGACGAGCCGGACTGCTGCTCGCGGATGGCGGCGATCAGGTCGCTCTTGCGCATCTTGGCGGTGCCGGAGATGCCCATGCTCGACGCGAGCTGCTGCAGCTGGGCGAGGCGCATCGCGCTCAGTGCCCCGGAACGACGCGGCTTCTCGGCCGTCTCCGTTGCGGTGTTCTCGCCGGTGGTGGTTTCGGTCACGAAGGACCCTTTCCCTCGTCGCGCCTGCCCATGGCAGGCCTGATGAATCCCGTCAAGGGCGGGATATCTGATGAGAACCCCACGACCGTGCGTCACACCCATCGGCGCAGACGCTCACGTAGGGGAAATGCTCCTGTCCGCACATGCCCTCGACTGGTTCGCCGATGCATGGGGTTCGGTGGAGCAGTTCCAATGTATCACTGCCATCCGGTGCTGCGCGGGTACCCCGGACCCACGTTTCCACCTGTCGCCGTGCATCCGGGCGCATCCCTCCTCCTGGCCGGCACGGAGGACGGGGCACACCTGAGTGCTGCTGCTCGCTTGTGCCCTACCTCATGCGGTGGGACGCGTCCCACGAGATGAGGTAGGGCACAAGCGTCCAGAAGACAGCCGTCAATCCGGTCTCGCCCGTGCACGGGGCGGGCAGCCGACGCGGTGGACGCCGCGGGAGGACGGCAGTCAGTCGACGAGGTGGACGCCACGGTCGGGGACGCCGGGTGTGAGCACCTGCCAGCTCGTCTCGCGCGCGGCGGCGATGGCGCCGACCTCGTCGACGCGGTCCCTCGTCGTCAGGGCGAGCACGGACGGCCCGGCACCGGAGATCGTGGCGGCGAGACCCTCGGCGCGCAGGGCGTCGACGAGCGCCATGCTCGTGGCGTAGCTCGGTCGGCGCGACTCCTGGTGGAGCAGGTCGGTCGTGCCGGCGGTGAGCATCCCGGGGTCCGTGGTCAGGGCGTGCACGAGCAGGCCGACGCGCGCGGAGTTGGCGGCAGCGGTGGCCAGCGGCACGACGTCGGGCAGGACGGAGCGGGCGGTGTGCGTGCTCAGCTGCTGGTCCGGCACGAGGAGCACGGGGGTGATCCGCGGGTCGAGGCGAAGGGGGACGGTCCGCGTCGACGGGAGCGGCTCACCGGCCTCGGTGGTCGAGAGCGTCGCACCGCCGAAGACGCTGGCCGAGGCGTTGTCCGGGTGGCCCTCGAGCGCGCAGGCGATGGTGTTGATGGTGTCCAGGTCGAGCTGCCCGTCACCACCCGATCCCAGGGACGAGAGTGCTTGTGCCGCAGCGACGCCCATGACGATGGCCGTCGCCGAGGAGCCGAGCCCCCGACCGTGCGGGACGGCGTTGCGCGAGCTCAGGTGCACCCCTGCGGGCGGCTCCACCCCGAGGTGCTCCCAGGCGGTGACCATCGTGCGGTGGACGAGGTGGCTCGCGTCGCGCGGCACCACGTCGGCTCCGGACCCCGTGACCTCGATGACCGGACCGGGACCGTCGATCACGGTCACCGTCGCCTCGTCCCACACGCCGAGTGCCAGCCCGACGCAGTCGAAGCCGGGCCCGAGGTTGGCACTGGACGCAGGCACCCGCAGGGTCACGCCGGTGCCGACGGGGATGGCCACGGTTCAGCCCTGCAGACCGAGCTCGCTGGCGACCGCGTAGGCGTCTGCGGACACCCGCACCGGGGTGACGTCCGAGCCGTCGGCGTTCTTCAGGGCCCACTGCGGGTCCTTCAGGCCGTGGCCGGTCACGGTGCACACGATCGTCGCGTCCGCGGGCACCTGCCCGGCGGCACTCGCCTTGAGCAGACCGGCGACCGAGGCCGCGGAGGCGGGCTCGACGAAGATCCCTTCCCGCGCGGAGAGGATGCGGTGCGCCTGGAGGATCTCCTCGTCGGTCACCGAGGTGATCGAGCCACCGGACTCGTCGCGTGCCTGCTCGGCCTGCGTCCACGAGGCGGGGTTGCCGATGCGGATCGCGGTGGCGATGGTGTCGGGCTCGTCGACCGGGTGCCCCAGCACGATCGGCGCGGACCCGGCGGCCTGGAAGCCCCACATCTGCGGGGTGCGGGTGGCGACGGCGTCGAGCGTGCCCGAGACGCCCTCGGTCGCGCTCGCGTACTCGCGGTACCCGCGCCAGTAGGCAGTGATGTTGCCGGCGTTGCCGACGGGCAGGCAGTGGATGTCCGGGGCGTCCCCGAGTGCGTCGACGACCTCGAAGGACGCGGTCTTCTGCCCCTCGATGCGCGCCGGGTTGACCGAGTTGACCAGCTCGACCGGGTAGCTCTCGGCGAGCTTGCGGGCGACCTCGAGGCAGTGGTCGAAGTTGCCGTCGACCTGCAGCAGCGTCGCGCCGTGCGCGATCGCCTGGGAGAGCTTCCCCATCGGGATCTTGCCCTCGGGCACGAGGACCGCGCAGGTCATCCCGGCCTTGGTGGCGTACGCCGCCGCCGAGGCGGAGGTGTTGCCGGTGGAGGCGCAGATGACGGCCTCGGCCCCCTTCGCCGCCGCCATCGAGATGGCCGCGGTCATGCCGCGGTCCTTGAAGGAGCCGGTCGGGTTGAGGCCCTCGTACTTGACGTGCACCTGCGCGCCGACCAGCTCGGAGAGGTGCTCGGCCGGGATTAGGGGGGTCCCCCCTTCGCGCAGGGTGATGACCGGCGCACCCGCCAGCATCGGCAACCGGTCGGCGTACTCGGTGATGACGCCGCGCCACTGGTGGGCCATGGTCAGTTCCCTTCCACACGCATGACGGAGGTGACCTCGTTGACGGCGTCGAGCTGGGCCAGCCCGTCGACCGTCGCGGAGAGCGCGGCATCGGTGGCCGCGTGGGTGACGATGATCAGCATGGCGCGCGGGGCGCCCTCCTCGTCGGTGACGACCTGCTGGCGCACGGTCTCGATCGAGACGTCGTGCTCGGCGAACTTCGTGGCGACGGCCGCGAGTACACCGGAGCGGTCCTCGACGTCGAGGCTGACGTGGTAGCGGGTGATCGCCTCGCCCATCGACAGCACGGGCAGGTTGGCGTAGCTGCTCGCGCCCGGCCCGCGGCCCCCGGTGACCCGGGTGCGGGCGACGGCGACGATGTCCCCGAGGACGGCGCTGGCGGTCGGGTCCCCACCGGCGCCCTGCCCGTAGAACATCAGGTCGCCGGCGGCCTCGGCCTCGACGAAGACGGCGTTGTAGGCCTCGCGCACCGACGCCAGCGGGTGGGTCAGCGGGATCATCGCCGGGTGCACGCGGGCGGAGATGCCCGTGCCGTGGGGCGTCTCGACCTTCTCGCAGATCGCGAGGAGCTTGACGGTGCACCCCATGTCCTGCGCGGCCTGGATGTCGCGGGCGCCGACGCCGGTGATGCCCTCGCGGTGCACGTCCTCGGTGCTCACGCGCGAGTGGAACGCGAGCGAGGAGAGGATCGCGGCCTTGGCCGCGGCGTCGAAGCCCTCGACGTCGGCGGTCGGGTCGGCCTCGGCGTACCCGAGGGCCTGGGCGCGCTCGACGGTCTCGAAGAGCCCGGCCCCGGTGGTGTCCATCGCGTCGAGGACGAAGTTGGTCGTGCCGTTGACGATGCCGATGATGCGGTTGATGGAGTCGCCCGCGAGGGAGTCGCGGATCGGGCGCAGGATCGGGATCGCGCCGGCGACCGATGCCTCGTAGTACAGGTCGACGCCGTGCTCGCTGGCGGCCGTGTGCAGGCTCGCACCGTCCTTGGCCAGGAGCGCCTTGTTGGCGGTGACGACCGAGGCGCCGTGCTCCATCGCGCTCAGGATCAGCCCGCGGGCCGGCTCGATGCCGCCGATGAGCTCGACGACGATGTCCGCCCGGGTGACCAGCTCCGCCGCGTCGGTGGTGAAGAGGCTCGCGTCGACGCCCAGGTCGGAGCGGTCCCGCCCGGCCCGGCGCACGGCGATGCCCACGATCTCCAGGCGGCGCCCGATGCGCTGCTCGAGGTCGTCGGCCTGCTCGAGCAGCATCCGGGCGACGGAGCCGCCGACGGTGCCACCGCCGAGGAGGGCGACGCGAAGGGGCTGGGACGGGCCTGACTGGTCTGGCCGGGGAACCGCCGTGGTCATCGGACCTCCTGGGACGGGATGGGGGTGTCGTCGACGTCGAGCGCGAGCAGGTCGTCGATCGTCTCGCGACGGACGATGACTCGCGCGGCACCGTCGCGGACGGCGATGACCGGGGGCCGCGGGGTGTGGTTGTACTGGTTGGACAACGACCGGCAGTACGCCCCGGTGCCCGGCACCGCGATGAGGTCGCCGGCAGTGATGTCCTCGGGCAGGTACTCGTCCATGACGACGATGTCGCCGCTCTCGCAGTGTCGCCCGACGACGCGCACCAGGCGCTGCTCCGCCTCCGAGGTGCGCGAGGCGAGAGCGCAGGAGTAGTCCGCGCCGTAGAGGGCGGTGCGCACGTTGTCGCTCATGCCGCCGTCGACGCTGACGTAGGTGCGGGTCAGCTCCGAGGTGACCTCGACGTCCTTGATCGTGCCGATCTCGTAGAGCGTGAAGGCGCTCGGGCCGGCGATCGCGCGGCCCGGCTCGATGGACACCCGCGGTGCGGCCGCCTGCGGGTGGTCCTCGAGGAAGGCCTTCAGCTCGCGCTCGACGAGGCCGCCCATCTGCTCGCCGAGCTGCCGCGGCGTCAGCGGGTCGTGCTCGGAGGTGTAGGCGATGCCGTACCCACCGCCGAGGTCCAGCTCCGCCAGGTGGATGCCGTGCTCGTCGGCGATCTCGGTGTGCAGCTCGATGAGGCGGCGGGCGGCGATCTCGAAGCCGGAGGTGTCGAAGATCTGGCTGCCGATGTGGCTGTGCAGACCGAGCAGGTGCAGCGACTCCCCCTTCGCCACGATCCGGTCGACGGCCTCGCGGGCGAACCCACCGGCGAGGGAGAAGCCGAACTTCTGGTCCTCGTGCGCGGTGGCGATGAACTCGTGGGTGTGCGCCTCGACGCCGACGGTCACGCGGACCATCACCGGCGCGACGACGCCCAGCTCGGCCGCGATCTCGGCGATGCGGTCGATCTCGGCGAAGGAGTCGACGACGATGCGGCCGACCCCCCACTCGAGCGCCTGGCGCAGCTCGGCGCGCGACTTGTTGTTGCCGTGCAGGGCGACGCGCTCGGGCGGGAAGCCGACCCGCTGCGCGACGGCCATCTCGCCACCGGTGCAGGTGTCGAGGTAGAGCCCCTCCTCCATGATCCAGCGGGCGACGGCCGTGCACAGGAAGGCCTTGCCCGCGTAGTAGACGTCGGCACCGCCGAGCGACTCGAAGCCGGCGGAGAAGTCGTCGCGGAAGGCACGCGCGCGCTCGCGGAAGTCGTCCTCGTCCAGGACGTAGGCGGCGGTGCCGAAGTCGCGGGCGATGTCGGTGACCGGCACCCCGGCCACGGTCAGCGCGCCGCTGTCGTCGCGGGCGGTGTTGCGCGCCCACAGCTGCGGCATCAGCGCGGACAGGTCCTCCGGCTCGGGCAGCCAGTTGGGCGTGATGCCGTAGCCGTCGGCGTGCAGGGTGCCGGCCTCGTGGGCCCTCATGTTCGTCGCCATGACCGCCTCACATCCGCTCGGGCGCCGAGACGCCGAGCAGGTCGAGCCCGTTGGCCAGCACCTGGCGGGTGGCGTCGTTGAGCCACAGGCGCGTGCGGTGGGTGTCGGTGATCTCCTCGTCGCGGTGCGGGCGCACGCGACAGGTGTCGTACCACTTGTGGAAGTGGGTGGCCAGCCCCTCGAGGTAGCGGGCGACGCGGTGCGGCTCGCGCAGCTGGGCGGCGTGGGCGACGACCCGCGGGAAGTCACCGAGAGCGGCCAGCAGCGCCGCCTCGGTCGGGTGCGACAGCAGGCTCGGGTCGAAGCCCGCGTCGCGCTCGACGCCGTCCTCGGCGGCCAGGCGCGCGACGTTGAAGGTGCGCGCGTGGGCGTACTGGACGTAGAAGACCGGGTTGTCGTTGGTCTGCTTGCGCAGTTCCTCGCCGTCGAGGTTCAGCGGCGAGTCCGCGGGGTAGCGCCCGAGCGAGTAGCGCACGGCGTCGGTGCCGATCCAGGAGATGAGGTCGCGCAGCTCGATGATGTTGCCGGCGCGCTTGGACAGCTTGGCGCCGCCGAGGTTGACCAGCTGGCCGATGCGGATCTCGATGTTGCGGTCGGGGTCGTCCCCCGCGCAGGCGGCGATGGCCTTCAGGCGGCTGACGTAGCCGTGGTGGTCGGCGCCCAGGAGGTAGATCTTCTCCGGGAAACCGCGGTCCTTCTTGCTCAGGTAGTAGGCAGCGTCGGCGGCGAAGTAGGTCGGCACCCCGTCGGAGCGGACCATGACACGGTCCTTGTCGTCGCCGAAGTCGGTCGTGCGCAGCCACACCGCACCGTCCCGGTCGTCGACGTGCCCCTGCTCGCGCAGTCGCTCGATCGCGGCGTCGACCGCACCGCCCTCGTGGAGGCTCTTCTCCGAGAACCACACGTCGAACTCCACGCCGAAGTCCACCAGCGTGGCCCGGATGTCCCCGAGCTGGGTCTCGTAGCCGATCTGGCGGGCCACGGCGAGCGCCTCGTCGTGCGGCAGGTCGAGCAGGTCGGGACGCAGGCGAAGGGCGGTGGCCGCCAGGTCGTCGACGTACGGGCCGGGGTAGCCACCCTCGGGGGTGGGCTCCCCCTTCGCCCTCGCGAGGACGGAGGCACCGAAGGTGTTCATCTGCGCGCCCGCGTCGTTGATGTAGTACTCGGCGGTGACGTCGGCGCCCGAGGCGACGAGCAGCCGACGCATCGAGTCGCCGAGCGCGGCCCAGCGCGTGTGGCCGATGTGGAGGGGGCCGGTCGGGTTGGCGGAGATGAACTCGACGTTGACCGTGTGCCCGACCATCGCCTCGTTGTGGCCGTAGGCCGTGCCGGCCTCGACGATGGAGCGCGCGAGCGCGGCGGCCGAGGCGGTCTCGAGGGTGATGTTGAGGAAGCCGGGGCCGGCGATCTCGACCGCGGAGACGCCCTCGGCCTCGCGCAGGCGGTCGGCCAGGAGGGTGGCCACGTCGCGCGGCTTCATCCCCGCGGGCTTGGCGAGCTGCAGGGCGATGTTGGTCGTCCAGTCGCCGTGCTTCTTCTGCTTGGGTCGCTCCACGCGGATCTCGGTCGGTATCTCGACGGACAGGTCGCCGGCTTCGACGGTGGCGGAGAGGGCGGCGCGGATCGCTGCAGAGAGCTCTTCGGGGGTCACGGTCGCTCAGTCTAGGTCCGGGGGCGCACGCCCTGTCGCGGCGGATCGATTCTCGGGACAGCGCGCGCTGGTGTTAATCTCATCCGGCATCACCCACTGCCTCCGTAGCTCAGGGGATAGAGCACTGGTTTCCGGTACCAGGGGCCGCAGGTTCGAATCCTGCCGGGGGCGCCCCATGGGTCACACGTTTATCGGGTGACCCGATGAACCCCGGGTTCGCACGAGTTACTTACTCGTGCGAACCCGGGGTTTCTCTTGCTGAGGTCCGCGAGAGACCACGGGATGCGGTTCGGGCGGGGCCGCGGCCCCCCTTCGCGCCCCGCAGGGACTCACAGGGTCCGCGGCACCCGGATCAGGTCACCCACGCTGATGAGGTTGGGGTTGGTGATGGCGGGGTTGGCGTGCACGAGCCGGTGGTAGAGGCTGCCGTTGCCGTAGTGCGTCTGCGCGATGCTCCACAGCGTCTCGCCCGAGCTGACGACGTGCTCCAGGTAGGTGCGGTACCCCGGCACGAGCAACCGACCGAGGATGACCGGCACCACCCGGGTGTCCAGCTCGGCCGCGTCCCGCGCGGAGACGTGGAAGACCTCGACGAACGCGGTGTGCAGGGTGAAGGCGGCGGAGGACACGTCGACCGTGACCTGGAACTGGCCGTGCCCCCCGATCCCGTCGCCGGCCATGAAGTGCCCCGTGACCTCGTCGTGCCCCTCGGTGACGCGGTAGTTGAAGTTCGCCTCGAAGGCTCCCCCGGCGGTGCCGGCGATCATCACGGTGTCCCCGACGATGTCGTGCGGCTGCGGTTGCTGGATCTCGATGCTCATGATTCCCCCCGTAGTGACTGTTCCCCCCACAAAAAGGTACCGCGGTCGACCCCTTCCGGACAGGGGCCGACCGCGGTGCCAGCGCGCGGGTCAGAGGTCGCGGTGGACCTCTGCGCCGCGGACGTCCTCAGGGGCGACGTCGCCGCGCTTGCCCAGGTTGATGATCGCGAGCACGAGCCCACCCCAGATGGTCAGCATCGCGATGATCATCATGATGATTGCCGTCGTGGTCATGCCTTCTCACCTCCATCGACGAGCTCAGCAGCTTCCTCGGGTGCATTCTCGAGGTCGACGTCCCCACGCCACGGGACCAGCGACAGGACGATCGCGATGATCGGCAGGGCGATGGCCATGCCCCAGCCGAAGACGTTGAGCAGCTCGGCCGGGTAGCCGCCGTACGGCTCGGCGATCTTCGCCTGCAGCTCCTGCCACACGATGACGACCAGCAGGACCGGGACGACGACTGCGATGAGCACCGGCCACCAGCCCTTGAGCTTGATCGAGCCGATGCGGTCCATGTGTTCGCGCAGCACCGGCAGCTTCCGGAAGACGAAGGCGATGGCGAGCATCATCACGGCCGCGACGACCACGATGCCGAAGGAGTTGACGAAGGCGTCCATGGTGTCGAGCAGGTACAGCCCCCCGGTGGTCGAGAACATCACGGTGCTCAGGGCCGCCATCGGGACCCCGACGACGAAGGTCGCCGCCCTGCGGGAGATCCCGATCTTGTCGCGGACCGCGCCGATGACGACCTCGACGATGGAGATCATCGAGGTCAGCCCGGCGAGGACGAGCGAGCCGTAGAACAGCACGCCGAGCAGCGCGCCGGCCGGGGCCTCGTTGATGATCGCGGGGAAGGCGACGAAGGCCAGCCCGATACCGCTGGAGACGACCTCGCTGACCGAGCTCCCCGCGGCCTGCGCCATGAAGCCGAGCGCCGCGAAGACACCGATGCCGGCCAGCAGCTCGAAGCCGGAGTTGGAGAAGGCCACGACCGCACCGGAGCCGGTCATGTCGGTCCTGCGGCTGACGTAGCTGGCGTAGGTGATCATGATGCCGAAGCCGACGGACAGGCTGAAGAAGATCTGTCCGACCGCCGAGATCCACACGCCGGTGTCCCCCAGCGCCGCCCAGTCGGGCGTGAAGAACGCGTTGAGGCCCTGGCCGGCACCGTCGAGCGTCAGCGCGAAGACCACGAGGGCGAGGAAGGCCACGACGAGGATCGGGATGAAGATCAGCGCGAGCCGTCCGATACCGGTCTGCACCCCGAGCGCGAGCACCCCGATGATGATGGCCCACATGATGATCATCGTCAGCAGGATGCCGGGGACGAAGTCCAGCGTCGGGCCGGGCGTCTCGGCGGCCTGCAGGTAGGTGCCGAAGAGGTAGGCCTCCGGGTCGTCCCCCCATCCCTTGTTGAAGGAGAGGATCGTGTACTTCACCGCCCACGCGAGGATGGCCGCGTAGTAGATCGCGATGACGATGCAGATGAGCGTCTGCCACCACCCGAGCCACTCGGCGCCGCGGTGCAGCCGCCGCAACGACAGCGGAGCGGACCCGCGGAACTTGTGCCCGATCGAGTAGTCCAGGTAGAGCATCGGGATCCCCGCGAGCAGCAGCGCGACGAGGTACGGGATGACGAAGGCGCCACCACCACCCTCGTACGCCACGTACGGGAATCGCCAGATGTTGCCCAGACCGACGGCGGAGCCGATCGCGGCGAAGATGAAGACCCGGCGCGTCGAGAAGCCTTCTCGTCGCGCGACCGGAGCCTTGGTGGTCGACATGTCGTGTTCCTCCTCCTGTTTCACGTACCTCCAGCATGCCCCCCGCGGAGGACAGAGGGAATGGTGGCACGCGCGTGTTTGTCCCCTGGCGCCCGGTCATCCGCCACAGGGACGCAGCGGCCCTCCGGGCAGTCCGGCCCACCGGGAGATCGCCTGGAGCCCGCCGGGGTCGAGCGTGCAGCCGAGCTCGTCGGCCAGCCGACGCACCAGGACCAGTCGCCGTGGGCGCCGGAAGTAGTCGTCCTTGGTGAAGTCGACGTAGGTCCATCCCGCCGCCTCCACGAGTCGTCGCCGGACGATGTCGTCATCCCCACGCTCGTAGTCACCGAAGTGGTCCGCGCCCTGGTACTCCCCCACGACCTTCGCCTCGCGCCACACGAGGTCCCCCGTCGCCAGCCAGCCGCCGTCGGGGTCGCTGATGTCGACATTCAGCTCGGGCTCGGGCAGCCCGACGCGCACGAAGAGCACGCGTGAGCGCGTCTCCATCGGCGAGCGCCCCCCGACCCGGATCCACTCCAGCGCCTCGCGGGCCCGGCGCACCCCCGGGACGCGACGGCCCAGCAGCGCGCGCAGCGGGTCGGTACCGCCCAGTCGCTTCGCCACGGCGTCACCGATGACGACGAGGTCCTCCAGGCCGACGAAGGGAGCCAGGTCCAGCCAGGTGTCCGCCGGCCCGGTCACCCGAACTCCACGGACGGTCATCACCTCGCGCCGGTCGAGTCCGCGGTGGCCGACCACCCCTCGCCGCCGAATCCGTGCGCCCCTACCCATGACGTGCACGGCATCGTGCTCGCACTCCCGTGGAAGCGGCAGGTTGAGCACCTCGGCCGCGGAGCAGTGCGACAGTGCGAGGTCGCCGGGGCACACCAGACGCAGCGCCCCGAACCGCTCGACGACGGTCTCCGGGGCGTCGTGGCAGCGCACCCCTCGGTACGGATTGGCCAGGGTTCGCAGGCTGCCGCTCGGGACCTCATCTCGCGCCTCGCGCACCGGGAAGGTGCCCTCGTGGAAGGGTTCCGGGAAGTTCAGGGGTCGCGCCACGCCCACCAGCGTGCCCGGGGTGGGCGTCCACCCCGCGAAGTTCTCCACACCCTGGGCCAGGTGGTCACTTCGTGCGACAAAACCCGCTCCATGACGCACCAAGTGACCACCTGTGGGGGTGGAGTCCCCAGATTCTCGGGTCACCCGATAATCGTGGGACTCGCGAGAGACACGCCCGGACGAAGGGGGTCAGCCGCGCTGGGTCGAGTCGGTCACCTCACCGACGAGCTCCTCGATGACGTCCTCGAGGAAGACCACACCGCTGACGCGACCGTCGTCGCCGACGACACGGGCGACGTGGGTGCCGGTGCGCTGCATCGTCCGCAGCACGTCCTCGACCTCGTCGTCCGGGCGGACCGTGGCCATGCGGCGCAGGCGCTTGGTCGGGACGGCCTGGCTGCGCTCCTGCTCGTCGGCGTAGAGCACGTCCTTCAGGTGGAGGTAGCCGGTGAGGTCTCCCCCGACTCCGGCGACCGGGTAGCGCGAGAAGCCGTGCTTGGCCACGAGCCGCTCGATGTCGTCGGGCGTGGCCCCGGGCTCGACGGTGACCAGCGCGTCGGGGACGATGGCCACGTCGACGGCGTCCTTGTCGGAGAACTCCAGCGCCGCACCGACGAGGCCGTACTTGTGCGCCTCGACGAGCCCCTCCTTGTGGGACTCGGCGACGATGTGCTGGACCTCCTCGGCGGTGAAGGCAGCACCCACCTCGTCCTTGGGGTCGATGCCCATCGCCCGGACGAAGGCCTTCGACACCCAGTCCATCCCGAGGATGACCGGCTTGGCGACCTTCATCACCCACATCAGCGGCGGCACGAGCCACATCGCGGAGCGCTCCGGCCCCGCGATGGCGAGGTTCTTGGGGACCATCTCGCCGACGACGACGTGCAGGTAGACCACGATGAGGATGGCCAGCACGAGCGAGGTGGCGTCGGTGAAGGCGTCCGGCACGCCGGCGCTGACCATGACCGGGTGCAGCGCGTGGTGCAGCGCCGCCTCGGAGATCGCGCCCAGGAGCACCGAGCAGATCGTGATCCCCAGCTGGCAGGTCGCGAGCAGGACCCCGGTGTGCTGCATGGCCTCGACGGCCACGGCGGCCCGCTTGTTGCCCTCGTCGGCCAGCGGCTCGAGCTGGCTGCGGCGGGCGGCCATCGCGGCGAACTCCGCGCCGACGAAGAAGGCATTGGCCAGCAGCAGCGCGGCCGTGATGACGACGGTGGTCATGCCGACCCCTCGTCCTCGACCCGCAGGACGAACCGCAGCCGGTCCACCCGGTGGTTGTCCATGTCGGCCACGGTCACCTCCCAGCCGTCGATCCGCACGACGTCCCCGACCTCGGGCACGCGTCCGAGCTCGGCCATGACCCAGCCGCCGACGGTCTCGTACGAGGCCCCGTCGGGCACCGGCGCACCGATCCGGTCGTGCACCTCGTCCGGGCGCCAGAGCCCCGGGACGGTCCAGTTGCCGTCCCCGTGCGAGCGGCCGGTGGTCTGCACGCGGTCGTGCTCGTCGTGGACCTCCCCGACGATCTCCTCGACGAGGTCCTCCAGCGTCACCAGCCCCGCGGTCCCGCCGTACTCGTCGACGACGACACCCATCTGCAGGCCGGCCTCGCGCAGCTGCATCAGCAGCGGGTCCAGGCGCAGCGTCTCCGGCACGAGCACGGCGTCGATCATCAGCGCGGAGACGGGGACGGACTCGCGTCGGTCGTGCGGGACGGCGATGCCCTTCTTGACGTGGACGACACCGTCGATGTCGTCCCAGTCGTCGCCGGCGGTGACGGGGAATCGGGAGTGCCCGGTGCGGCGCGCGAGCGCGACGAGCTCCTCGGCGGTGGCGGTGCGGTCGATGGAGCTGGCGCGGTTGCGCGGGGTCATCACGTCGGCGGCGGTCTGCTCGCCGAAGCCCAACGAGCGCGCGACGAGCCGGCCGGTCCCGTAGTCGAGGGTGCCCGCCTCGACGGAGGTGCGCACGAGGGAGGCGAGCTCGGCGGGGCTGCGCGCGGCGGACAGCTCCTCCTGCGGCTCGACGCCCATGCGGTGGAGCACCCAGTTCGCGGAGCCGTTGAGCACGACGATCGCCGGCTTGAAGATGACGCCGACGACACGCATCGGCACGGCGACGACCTTGGCGGTCCCGAGCGGCGCGGAGACGGCGAGCGTCTTGGGGACCATCTCGCCGAGGATCATCGAGAAGACGGTGGCGATCAGCAGGGCGAGACCGCCGGCACTGCGCGACGCGGCCGCCTCGGACATGCCCAGCGCCTCCAGCCCGGGAGAGATGAGCGACCCGATCGCCGGGTTGGCGATGTAACCCAGGGCCAGCGTGGTGACGGTGATCCCCACCTGGCAGGCGGACAGCAGCGTCGACAGGCGGCGAAGGGAGCCGAGCACCGGTCGCGCCCGGGCGTCACCGGCGTCGACGGCCCGCTGGACGGCCGGACGGTCCAGAGCGACGAGCGAGAACTCGGCGGCCACGAAGAGCGCTGTGCCCAGGGTCAGGACGAGGGCGAGGACGAGGAGACCGATGGTCATGATGTCGGGATTCTACGGTCACCGCGCTCCGTGACGGGACGATGACGACCTTCCGGGCGGACGGGGCGGGACGACCCGGGTCCACCCCCTTCGGAATGTCGCTTGGGGGCACACCTCCCCCAGTGGTTGCATGGGCCGGACACCACAGCGACAGGGGACCCACACACATGACTGTGACCGGCGCACGCGTCGAGGTACGCAACCTCACCAAGAGATTCGGCGACTTCACCGCCGTGGACGACCTGAGCTTCACCGTCGAGCCGGGGCGGATCACCGGCTTCCTCGGCCCCAACGGCGCCGGCAAGACGACCAGCCTGCGGATGCTGCTCGGCCTGATCCACCCCACCTCGGGCTCGGCCACGATCGACGGGCAGGACTACATCCGGCTCGACCGGCCGATGACCCACGTCGGCTCCGCGCTCGAGGCGACCAACTTCCACCCCGGCCGCACCGGCCGCGACCACCTGCGCGTCCTCGCCGCGCCCGCAGGCGTCCCCGACTCCCGGGTCGACGAGCTGCTCGAGCTCACCGGCATCCCCGCGGCCGCCCGCAAGCGCGCCGGCGGCTACAGCATGGGCATGCGCCAGCGCCTCGGCCTGGCGGCCGCCCTGCTCGGCGACCCGCGCCTGCTCGTCCTCGACGAGCCGGCCAACGGCCTCGACCCCGAGGGCATCCGGTGGCTGCGCGGCTTCCTGCGCCACCTCGCGCAGGAAGGACGCACGATCCTCATCTCCAGCCACCTGCTGCAGGAGGTGGAGCAGACCGTCGACGAGGTCATCATCATCAGCAACGGCCGGCTCGTGCGGGAGGGGACGGTCGGTGACCTGCGCGGCGCGGCCAGCTCGCTCGTGCGCACGACCGACGCCGAGACCCTCCTCGGTGCGCTGCGTGTCGCCGACGTCACCGCAGCGCTCGGGCCCGAGGGCGAGGTTCTCGCCGACACCGACGACCTGCGCCTCATCGGCGACGTGGCGCTGCGCGCCGGGGTCCCGGTCCACGAGCTGCGGTCCCAGGCGGCCGACCTCGAGCAGCTCTTCTTCTCCCTCACCGAGGGCACCAACCGCAACCTCGGCTCGTCGGTGGAGGCCTCCGGCGAGCACGCCGAGCCGATGACACCGGTCGCGGCCGCCGGTCAGGAAGGGGACCGCTGATGCCGGGCGCGATCCGAGCCGAGTTCCGCAAGTACTTCACCACCCGGATGTGGTGGGGCATGGCCATCGCCGTCTTCGTCGTCAGCGCGGGCTTCGCGGCGCTCTTCGGCTTCCTGATGACGATGGACCAGACCGGCGCCCCGCCCGGGCAGCAGTTCGGCGGCAGTCCCGAGGAGGTCGCCAAGTCGGTCTACACCGCCGGGCTGGGCGTGGCCTACCTGCTCACCCTGGCCGTCGGCGTCATGCAGATCGGCAGCGAGTACCGGCACAAGACGATCACCTCCACCTTCCTCGCCGTGCCGAAGCGCTCCGTCGTCATGGGTGCGAAGGTCCTCTCCCTGCTGGTCATCGGCGCCATGTACGGCCTCGTCTCGCTCGCCGGCTCGGTGGGCGTGGGCGCCGCCGTGCTCAGTGCCCGCGGCGCCGAGGTCTTCCCCTCCGCGAGCGTGGGCCGCACGCTGGCACTGAGCCTGCTCGTGCTGGGCCTGTGGGCGCTCATCGGCCTGGGCGCCGGGATCCTCATCCCCAACCAGGTCGCGGCACTGCTCATCTCCGTCGGCGTGGCGTGGATCGTCGAGCCGCTGGTCGGCTTCGCGTTCACCTTCTGGGACTGGGGGCAGGACGTGGCCCAGTACCTGCCGTCGGCGGCGACCCAGGCGATGGTCGGCGGCGTCACCGGTGGCCCCACCGGCGAGGCCGCCCAGCTGCAGTGGTGGGCCGGTGCGCTCGTGCTCGCCGGGTACGCCGTGGTGCTCGCCGGCATCGGCTCGTGGCGCACGGTGCGTGCCGACATCAGCTGACCGCTCGTCGTGGCCACGGGCCGTCGGTCGATCGGATCGAGACACATTGTGGCCGCCCGACCGCCCATGGCGTTGCTCACGTTAGGCTTGATCACAGTAGGGGTCCGCGGTGACTTCGGGCCCCGGTTCGCAACTGTGATGAAAGAGGCGTATGCGCCGTGCCTGACCCCCAGGATGGCTCTGTTTCCCTGAACGACTTCGGCCCCAACGAGTGGCTGGTCGACGAGCTGTACGAGCAGTTCAAGCAGGACCGCAACAACGTCGACGAGGCGTGGTGGGAGTTCTTCGAGAACTACGAGCCCGACGAGGGTGGTAGTGGCAACGGGACGACGGCGAAGGGGGCGGCCCCCTCCTCTGAGTCCGAGCCGGCGAAGGACGAGCCCAAGCCTGAGCAGAAGAAGGCCGAGCCGAAGAAGGCGGAGTCCGAGCCGAAGAAGGCGGAGGCCAAGCCCGAGCCGAAGAAGGCCGAGTCCAAGCCCGAGTCGAAGAAGGCCGAGTCCAAGCCGGAGCAGAAGAAGAGCGAGCCGAAGAAGACCGAGGCCAAGAAGGCCGAGGCCGAGGTCAGGACGGCCGAGAAGCCCTCCCCGACGAAGGACGACTCCTCGGACGACAAGGCGGAGGTCCCGGAGGAGGAGCGCTCCCCCCTTCGCGGTGTCGCGGCACGCGTGGTCTCCAACATGGAGGAGTCCATCGAGGTCCCCGTCGCGACGAGCGTGCGCGCGGTCCCGGCGAAGCTGCTCATCGACAACCGCATCGTCATCAACAACCACCTCAAGCGCAGCCGCGGTGGCAAGGTCTCCTTCACCCACATCATCGGCTACGCGATGGTCAAGGCACTCACGCGCATCCCCTCGATGAACGTGCACTACGACACGGACGAGAAGGGCAAGCCGGTCGTCGTGGAGCCGGGCCACATCGGCCTGGGCATCGCCATCGACCTGGAGAAGAGCGACGGCAGCCGCCAGCTGATGGTCCCCTCGATCAAGCGCGCCGACCGGATGAACTTCACCGAGTTCTGGCGTGCGTACGAGGAGGTCGTCAAGAAGGCCCGCGGCGGCAAGCTGACCCTCGACGACTTCTCCGGCACGACCATCTCGCTGACCAACCCCGGCGGCATCGGCACCGTGCACTCCATCCCGCGCCTGATGAAGGGCCAGAGCGCCATCATCGGCGTCGGCGCCCTCGACTACCCCGCCGAGTGGCAGGGCGCGAGCGCCGAGACCATCAACCGCAACGCGGTCTCGAAGCTGCTCACCCTCACCTCCACCTACGACCACCGCGTCATCCAGGGCGCGCAGTCGGGTGAGTTCCTGCGTCTGATGCACGAGTACCTGCTCGGCAAGGACGGCTTCTACGACGACATCTTCGCGAGCCTGCGCATCCCGTACCAGCCGGTGCGCTGGGTGCAGGACATCTCCGCGACGCACGACGACGACATCAACAAGGTCGCCCGCGTGCAGGAGCTGATCCACTCCTACCGGGTCCGCGGCCACCTCATGGCCGACATCGACCCGCTGGAGTACAAGCAGCGCCACCACGACGACCTCGACATCACCAGCCACGGGCTGACGCTGTGGGACCTCGAGCGCCACTTCGCCACCGGCGGCTTCGGCGGCGAGCCCTTCCTCAAGCTGCGCAAGATCCTGGGCATCCTGCGTGACTCGTACTGCCGCACCACCGGCGTCGAGTACATGCACATCCAGGACCCCGGCCAGCGTGCCTGGATGCAGGAGCGCCTCGAGGTCGGCTACAAGAAGGCGACGAGCGACGAGCAGCTGCGCATCCTGCGCCGCCTCAACGCCGCCGAGGCCTTCGAGACCTTCCTGCAGACGAAGTTCGTCGGGCAGAAGCGCTTCTCCCTCGAGGGTGGCGAGTCGGTCATCGCGGTCCTCGACCGGATCATGTCCCGCTCCGCCGCGGAGGGCATCAACGAGGTCTGCATCGGTATGCCCCACCGTGGCCGCCTGAACGTCCTGGCCAACCTCGCCGGCAAGTCCTACGGGCAGATCTTCCGTGAGTTCGAGGGCAAGCTGGACCCGAAGTCCGTGCAGGGCTCCGGTGACGTGAAGTACCACCTCGGCACCGAGGGCGAGTTCACCGGGGAGGACGGCTCGAAGACCAAGGTCTACCTCGCCGCCAACCCGAGCCACCTGGAGGCGGTCAACCCGGTGCTCGAGGGCATCACCCGCGCCAAGCAGGACCGGCTCAACCACGCCGGCGAGGACTTCCCGGTGCTGCCGATCCTCATGCACGGTGACGCGGCCTTCGCCGGCCAGGGTGTCGTCGCGGAGACGCTGCAGCAGAGCCAGCTGCGCGGCTACCGCACCGGTGGCACCATCCACGTGATCGTCAACAACCAGGTCGGCTTCACCACCGCCCCCTCGGCCAGCCGCTCGTCGTGGTACTCCACCGACGTCGCGCGGATGATCCAGGCGCCGATCTTCCACGTCAACGGCGACGACCCGGAGGCCTGCGTGCGGGTCGCCGAGCTCGCCTTCGAGTTCCGGCAGAAGTTCCACAAGGACGTCGTCATCGACGTCGTGTGCTACCGCCGTCGTGGCCACAACGAGGGCGACGACCCCTCGATGACCCAGCCGCTGATGTACAAGCTCATCGAGAACAAGCGCTCGGTGCGCAAGCTGTACACCGAGGCGCTGATCGGTCGCAACGACATCACGCCGGAGGAGGCCGACGACGCGCTGCGCGACTACCAGGCCCAGCTCGAGCGGGTCTTCGCGGAGACCAAGGAGGCGCTGAAGAACACCCCCGACTCCCCCGACGAGCCCGGTGGGTCGGACAACGCGGGCCTGGAGCGTCCGGCCTCGCAGACGACCGACGACACCAAGCGCTCCGCGACGGAGACCGGCGTCGACATGGCCGACCTGAAGCACATCGCCGGCCTGTTCGCCTCGCCGCCGGAGGACTTCACGATCCACAACAAGCTGCAGAAGGCCATGGAGAAGCGGGCCGCCTCGGTCACCGAGGGCGGCATCGACTGGGGCACCGGCGAGATGCTGGCCCTCGGCTCCCTGCTCATGGACGGCACCCCGGTGCGCCTGACCGGCCAGGACACGCGCCGCGGCACCTTCGTGCAGCGGCACGCGGTCCTCATCGACAAGGTGACCGCCGAGGAGTGGACACCGCTGAACTACATCGGCGGCGGCCAGGCCCGCTTCTGGGTCTACGACTCGCTGCTGTCGGAGTTCGCCGCGGTGGGCTTCGAGTACGGCTACTCCGTCGAGCGTCCGGACGCACTCGTGCTGTGGGAGGCGCAGTTCGGCGACTTCGTCAACGGCGCCGCGGTCGTCATCGACGAATTCATCTCCTCCTCGGAGCAGAAGTGGGGCCAGAACTCCTCGGTCGTCCTCCTGCTGCCGCACGGCTACGAGGGCCAGGGGCCGGACCACTCCTCCGCACGCATCGAGCGCTTCCTGCAGATGTGCGCCGAGGAGAACATGACGGTCGCCTTCCCGTCGACGCCGGCGAGCTACTTCCACCTGCTGCGTCGTCAGGCCTACCACCGCCCGCGTCGTCCGCTCGTCGTCTTCACCCCGAAGTCGATGCTGCGGCTGCGTGCGGCGGCGAGCAGCCCGGAGGACTTCACCAGCGGCGGCTTCCGCCCGGTGCTGCCGGACACGAAGGACGCCCCGACGGGCGACCAGGTCACCCGCGTGCTCATCGCCTCCGGCAAGGTCATCTACGACCTCGAGGAGGAGCGCGCCGAGCGCAAGGACGAGCAGACGGCGATCGTGCGCCTCGAGCGCTACTACCCGCTGCCGGGCGAGGAGCTGGCCCGTGAGCTGGCGAAGTACCCGAAGGCCGAGCTCGTCGTCGTGCAGGAGGAGCCGGAGAACATGGGCGGCTGGCCCTTCCTCGCGCTCAACCTGCCGGGCGACCTCGCCGAGCACGGCGAGGAGCGCCCGCTGCGGGTGATCGCCCGCCCGGCGAGCGCCTCCCCCGCGGCCGGCACGGCCAAGAAGCACAAGGTCGAGCAGGGAGAGATCCTGCGCGAGGCCTTCGACCGCTGACGTGTACTTCACCGACCGCGGTATCGAGGAGCTCGCGGATCGTCGTGGTGAGGAGCTGGTCACTCTCGAGTGGGTGAGTGACCAGCTCCGCCACTTCGTCGATCTCAACCCCGAGTTCGAGACTCCCGTCGATCGACTTGCCTCCTGGCTGGCACGCCTCGACGACGACGACCTCGACGACGAGTAACGTCTGCGGTAGTCCCTGACCGCACCACCACCCCCAGGAGTACCCCCGACGTGAGCGGCACCCCGATGACGGACGCAGCCGGCAACGAGTTCACCCCCAGCGCGAGCTTCTCTTCCGACGAGGGGCGACGGGATGTCTCGTTGGTCTTCATCGGCGACTCCTTCGTCGCCGGGATCGGTGACGAGAAGGCCCTCGGGTGGACGGGGCGGGTTCTCGCCCGCACCACCCTCGCCGATGCCGTGCTGGCCCACTACAACCTCGGTCTGCGCGGGGAGACCTCCGGCGGGGTCTCCCAGCGCTGGCAGTCCGAGGGCACCCTGCGCTTCCGTGACGCCACCGAGCGTCGGCTCGTGGTGCAGGTCGGCCACGCCGACGTCGCCGCGGGCACCTCGATCGCCCGGCACCGGCTCAACCTGGCCAACGTGCTGGACGAGGCCGCCAGCCAGGGTGTCGGGACCTTCGTCGTCGGGCCCCCGCCCACCGCCGACCCCGAGACCAACGAGGCCCTCCGCCAGCTCGTCGACGCCCAGCGCGACGTCTGCGACCGCCGTGGCGTGATGTTCGTCGACACCTTCACCCCCCTCGTCGGTCACGACCAGTGGGAGGCGGACCTCGCCGCCTCCGCCGACGGCGTGCACCCCGGCCAGGCGGGCTACGGCCTCATCGCGTGGCTCGTGCTCCACCACGGATGGGGCGACTGGCTCTCCTGAGCCCTCACCGGGTCACCTTGTCGCTGGGGCCCCCCTTGACGCCGGGCCCCCTTGACGCCGGGCCCCCTTGATGCTGGGTCCCCTTGATGCTGGTTCGATGTATTCGCGCGTCCTCGAACGCTTGTGATTTGAAGGGACATGCCTGACAGGTATGTGAAGAGACATCGCTGACAACCGGGGGCTCGGTAGCGGCCCGGAAGATGGGCTGCATGAGTCAGCAGGCGGTCTCGGTGGAAGTTCGGTTGGCGGTCGGTGCTCACGCTGTCTTGGAGGATGCCTCGGGGACCTCGGTGAGCGAGCTGTGCAAGCAGCAGGGCATCTCGCGGGATACGTACTACCGGTATCGGCGCCGGATGCGCGAAGAGGGCGTTCAAGGTTTGATCCCGCGCTCGAGGCGGCCGAACAACTCGCCCAGGGCCACGGACGCTGACACGGTCGCGGCGGTGCTCGACAAGCACGACGAGCTGGTTGCAGAGGGCTGGGACGGCGGGGCCATGTCGGTGCACGATTGGCTCACCCTGGCGGGCGTGGAGGTCCCCTCGGCGCGCACCTGCCACAAGATCCTGACCGACCACGGGCGCACCGAGCCGACACCGTCCAAGCGGCCCAAGTCCAGCTACCGCCGCTTCGAGGCGATGAAACCCAACGGGGTGTGGCAGCTGGACGGGCACGAGGTCAAGCTCACCGAGGGCAAGGGCGTCGTGCTGCGCTTCCAGGACGACCACTCCCGCATGCTGATGGCCTCACGCGCCGCCAGCGCCGAAACGGGCGAGGACACCTGGAAATGCATGGTCGCCGCTATGGACCGCCACGCAAAGCCGGCGTTCATCCAGTGCGACAACAGCACGGCCTTCACCGCCCGGCTGATCAAGGGCGGGGGCTACTCCATCCTGGAGGCTCGCCTGCACCGCATCGGGGTCGGGATGATCAACTCCAGCCCCAAGCACCCGCAGACCAACGGCAAGAAGGAACGCGAGTGGCAGACGCTGGAGCAGTGGCTCAGAGCGCGTGAGCGCGCCACGGACCTACCCGAGCTGCAACGCCTGCTCGATGCCTACGACCTGATCTTCAACACCGAACGCCCGCACCAGGGCATCGCCGGAAGCACGCCCGCGCGGCGCTACGCAGCCACCGACAAGGCCCTTCCAGACCCTGAGCAGCTCAAGGAACGCCAGTTCGTGCGTGAGGTCACTCTGCCCCCGGCCGGGTACTTCGACCTGCCCGGAGCCCGGGTCAGCCTCGGCGTCGCCTGGGCCGGCGCGACCCTGCACTACCTCATCGACCAGGACCACGCCGTCCTCTTCCACGAAGAACGCATCCTGGGACACATCCAACTCGACCCGGACAAGATCACCACGCCCAAAACCGGCCGCACGTACTATCGAGTCGAAGCACGCCCCTGACTGTCAGACATGTCCCTTCACGACTGTCCGACATGTCCCTTCACAGGACACGTCCCGGGAGGCGCACCAATACATCGACCGGGCGACGTGCCGGCTCTCCGCGCCGGTCCCCCAGCTCAGCGGCGCCGGCGAGCCAGGTTGTCCTGGGCCCAATCGGAGCGAAGGGCGGCGGCCACCTGGTCCATGACGGTCTCCTCGTTGAGGCGGAGCCCGACGACATTGATCCGTAGCACCCTGTCACCGTCGATGACGACCTGGTTCTCACGCAGGTTGTCGTCGACCTGGGCCAACCCCCACAGGTGACCCGCCCCGTCGATCTCGACGACGAATCCGTACTCCTCGAAGTAGACATCGAGGTAGACCCGTCCGCGCGGCCCCCTTCGCATGACCTGCCGGCTCGGGACGGGCAGCCCCCGCTTGCGGCACGCCGCGGCGAAGTCGATCTCGCCCAGCGACTGCGCCCCGTCGACGATGTCCATCACGAGCTGACGGATCAGGGCCCGTCGTGTCCGCCCCCGCACCAGCTCGAGCGCGGCCACGAGACGCTCCCCGGTCACGAGGCGTTGCTGCACCGGCATGGCGAGGATCGTCGCCGCCTGTCGATCACTGACGGCCCAGTGTGCGGCTCGGATCGCCGCGACGGCAGGTGTCGTCCTCGGTATGCCGACTCGGACCGCTTCGTCCTCGACACGACGGATCACCTTGTGGATCTTCACCCCGTCGATCGGGGCGACCACGTGGTTGTGGATGGCCGACACGTGCACGACGTCCTCGGTCCATCCCTTCAGCCCCGCGGCCAGGAGCGCCGACGCCCCGTCGACGAGGGCGATCCGCTCGCCCGTCTCCCACACCGCACGCCAGCACCGAGCGTCATCGTCCAACGGCGCGTCGCGCATGCCGAATGTCTGGTTCCCCAGCCTGACCCACCGCCCCGCTGCGGCCTGGGCGTCGGCCTGGTGACGCGTGACCCCGAGCTCACGCAGACGTCGCCGACTCAGCACGAAGCCGGTCTCCTCGGACGCAGCGAGCACGCGGCGGTGACGCTCGATGGCGGTCTCGCGAGGTGGCATGGGAACACCGTGCTGGCCGCCTCGTCACGATGGACCCGACCCCGTGCAGCTGGGGACGACGAGCCAGCACGACGTCCGGCTGTGGACAGCGAGCCGCCCTGGGTCGATGTATCCCCGCGCATCCCACCACGCACGAATACATCGACCCGGCGGAGCGGGGGCGACTCCCGCGGATGCGGGCCGCGGGCCTCCCCGCTGCTACGGTGCCGCGCATGACGATCACCGATGAGAGCCATGTCACACCACGATCGACCTGGCGCAGCCGGTGGTTGGCCCTCGGCCCCGGCCTGCTCGCCGCGTCGGCCGCGATCGGCGCCTCCCACCTGATCTCCTCCACCCAGGCGGGCGCGCTCTTCGGCTGGCAGCTCGTCGGGCTGATCCTGCTGGCCAACCTGCTGAAGTACCCCTTCTTCCGGTTCGGGCCCCAGTACACCGCCGAGACCGGCCACAGCCTCGTCGAGGGCTACGCGCGCCGTGGCCGGGTCTACCTGTGGGTCTTCTTCGTCCTCGCCGCGCTGTCGTCGGTCGTCTCGACCGCGGGCGTCGCGCTGCTGTGCACGGTGATCCTGTCCTACCTCGTGCCGGCGTCGTGGGGCCTCGGCGTCCCGGTCCTGGCCGGCGCCCTGATGGTCATCACCTGGCTGCTGCTCGTCGGCGGTCACTACAAGGCGCTCGACGGGGTCACCAAGGTCATCCTCAGCGTGCTGGCGCTCTCCACGGTCGTGGCCGTGGTGATGGCCGCCAGCCAGGGCGCGGTGCGCCAGCCGGACTTCGTCGAGCCCTCGCCGTGGAACCTCGCGACCCTCCCCTTCCTCGTCGCGCTCGTCGGGTGGATGCCCGCGCCGATCGAGATCAGCGCGCTCAACTCGCTGTGGGTCAAGGCCAAGGCCGAGGACCGCACGGTCCTCACCCGCGACGTCCTCTTCGACTTCAACATGGGCTACGTCGTCTCGACGATCCTGGCGGTGTTCTTCGTCGGGCTCGGCGTCTTCGTCCAGTACGGCAGCGGCAAGGAGCTCGAGCTGGCCGGCGGCGCCTACATCCCGCAGCTGATGTCGATGTACGGGGACGCCATCGGCGCATGGGCGACCCCGATCATGGCCGTCATCGCTTTCGCCGTCATGTTCGGCACCGTGATCTCCGTCGTCGACGGCTACGGTCGCGCCTGTGCGGAGTCCCTGCGGCTGCTGAGCGGCCGCTCGGAGATGACCCGCCGCCACAAGGACCTGTGGATCACCGGCATCGCCGGCGTCGGTCTGGCGATCGTCGTGTGGATGAGCGCCGAGCTCGGCACGATGCTGCGCTTCGCGATGATCAGCGCCTTCCTCACCGCCCCGGTCTTCGCCTGGCTGAACTTCTCGATCATCCGCAGCGAGCGCCGGCTCTCCGTCGGCATCCGCGTGCTCGCGTACGCCGGTCTGGCCTTCCTCGTCGGCTTCGGCGGGCTCTTCCTCGTCTCGGAGCTGGGCCTGCTCTGAGTCCTCCCCACCCCACGCACGACGGGCGAAGGGGGTTGGGGCGCCGTACTCATGGGCAAGCCGCCGGCGAGGGGCCATGCTTTGTCCATGGACACCACATCCCACGCGAGCGCGCCGCGTGAGGTCAGCCGCCAGCAGCTCGACTGGCTGCGCGCGGAGGTCGCCGACTGGCGGGCCTCGGGCGTCATCGACGCCACCCAGGCGGAGAGGATCACCGGTCGGTACGACGTCCGCGGTGGCTCGTCCGCCTCGTCCGTGCTCGGACGCATCATGCTCCTGCTCGGCGGCGCCTTCGTCGGCGTCGGTCTGATCTGGCTCGTCGCCTCCAACCTCGACGAGCTGAGCCCGATGACCCGCTTCATCGCCGTCGTCGCCCTGTGGTTGGCCTTCCTCATCGGCGGTGAGGTCCTCGCCGCGCGCCGCGCCCCCCTTCCCCTCGTGGGAGCGATCCGGCTGCTCGCCGCGCTCGGCATCGGTGCCGTGATCATGCAGGCCGCGCAGTCGCTGCAGGTGCCCGCGTACGAGCCGACGCTGGTGGGCCTGTGGTCGCTGGGCGCCCTGCTGCACGCCCACCTCACGAAGTCGACGATGCCCTTCCTCGTCGGCCTCGGGACCGGCGTCCAGTGGTGGATCTGGCAGCCCCTGTGGACCGAGGGCAGCGCGATGGCCGGCGTCATCTCCCTCGGCGCCGGCGCCGTCGTCACCGCCTCGCTCGCGGTGCTCAGCGACGGCTGGGTCCGCTCCTTCGCGTGGGGGTGGCGACTGGTCGCCGCGGCCCTCGCCCTGGCCGCCCTCTTCGTCGCGGCGATCCCGGGGATCTACGACGGGCTCGACTGGTCGCTGTGGTTGATCGTCGAGCTCATCGCGGCCGTGCTGCTCGGCATCGTGGCGGTCGCCCTGGCGGTGCGCCGGCCCGACCACGCGTGGATCGAGCCGGTGGGGGCCTTCGTCGTCCTCGCCGCAGCGGTGCTGCTGGCCCTGTGGGACACCGGCACGGACATCAGCGACGTCGGGCCCAGCCAGTGGGCGCACGCCGTGCTCAGTGTCGTGGCCTACGTCGGTCTGGCGGTCGCCCTCCTCGCCCTGGACGTGCTGCGCGAGCACCGCGCGCTCAACTGGGTCGCGATGGCGGCCCTCGTGGCCTTCACGACCTTCCAGAGCTTCGCGGTCTTCGCGCCGATCGTCACGGGGGCCCTGCTCTTCGTGGTCCTGGGCGTCGTCTTCCTCGGGACCGGGCTGCTCTTCGACCGTGCTCGCCGACGAATGGCCAAGACGCTCGATCCCGTCACCGGACCGGGCTCCGACGAGGGGGTGCAGCGATGAAGCGCATCGCCACCGTCGCGACCATCGCGGTTGCCCAGCTGGTCCTCGTGGGGGTCGCCGTCGCTCCCCAGCTCTCGGCGCGGCTCATCGGCGACAGCCACGTCCTGCGGGTCGAACCCATCGACCTGATCGACCCCTTCCGCGGGGCCTACGTCAGCCTGGGCTACCCCGACCTGCAGCCGCCACCCGACCCGGCCTCCGGCGAGATGCCACCCGGCGCCTGGAGCCTCGACGACGGCGAGTCGGGAGACGTCTACATCACGCTGCGCCGCGACGGGGACGTCTGGGTCGCGGACGAGTGGCTCCGCGAGCGCCCTTCGGACACCCCGTACCTGGCCTGCGACGACCACTCGTGGAACGTCCGGTGCGGCATCGACAGCTGGTTCCTGCCCCAGGACGAGGCGCTGGCCATGGAGGGCGACCTCGCCGACGGGGCCTACGCCGAGGTCCGCGTCGACAGGTGGGGCCACGCCGCCCTCGTCGACGTGCGGGAGTCGCCCTGAGGTTCGGGGGCTGTCCCTTCGAGGCTCGCTCGCTCCGCGAACTCGCACCTCAGGGACCGTGTGGCCGCCCTCGCTCACTGCGCCGCCCCGTGTACTCGGTTGGATGTAATCCCGCGCCTCCGTAGCCGCGGGATTACATCGACCGGGGCGAAGGGGGGCCCGGCCGGCGCCTACTGCCCCGTGCGGGCGTACTTCGCCTCGGTGGCCGACTTCATCGGGCGCCACCACTGCTCGTTGGCCTCGTACCACTGGATCGTCGCGGCGAGCCCGGACTCGAAGTCCCGGTACCGCGGCTGCCACCCCAGCTCCTCCCGCAGCCGGGACCAGTCGATCGCGTACCGCCGGTCGTGGCCGGCACGGTCGGGCACGTGCTCGAAGTCCTCCGGTGAGCGGCCCATCAGCGACAGCACCGAGCGCACGACGGTCACGTTGTCGACCTCGCCGTCGGCCCCGATGAGGTAGGTCTCCCCCACCTCACCCCGGTCGACGATCGCCCACACCGCGTCGTTGTGGTCGTCGACGTGGATCCAGTCGCGCACGTTGAGCCCGTCGCCGTACAGGCGCGGACGGCGTCCGTCGAGCACCTCGGTGACCTGGCGGGGGATGAACTTCTCCACGTGCTGGCGCGGCCCGTAGTTGTTGGAGCAGTTGGAGATCGTCGCCTCGATGCCGAAGGAACGCACCCATGCCCTCACCAGCAGGTCCGAGGCCCCCTTCGTCGAGGAGTACGGGCTGGAGGGGTTGTACGGCGTGGCCTCGGTGAACCGCTCCGGCGAGTCCAGCGCGAGGTCGCCGTAGACCTCGTCGGTGGAGATGTGGTGGTAGCGCACCCCGTGCCGGCGCACCGCCTCGAGCAGCTCGTATGTCCCGACGACGTTGGTCTGCACGAAGGCCCCGGGCGAGGCGAGCGAGTTGTCGTTGTGCGACTCCGCCGCGAAGTGCACCACCAGGTCCGAGTTCGCCACGAGCGAGTCCACGAGCGCCGCGTCCGCGACGTCCCCCTCGACGAACCGCACGTCATCCCGCACCCCGTCCAGCGACGACAGCGACCCCGCGTAGGTCAGCGCGTCGAGCACCGTCACCTCGACGTCCCGGGTCGCCAGCGTCCGGTGCACGAAGTTGCTCCCGATGAACCCGGCTCCCCCGGTGACGAGCACCCGCATGCCGCTCAGGCTAGTCGGCCGTCAGCGGGTGCGGTAGTGCTCGAGGATCGCCTCGTGCAGGGCCTCGATCGCCTTCGGGTCCGCCCCGCCGGGGCGATCGCCGACCAGCGAACCGGCGGTGGCCGCGCTGTCGTCGCTCCCCACCGAGAACCCGAACGACCGCTCGCTGCCCGAGGTGTCGGCCAGGTCCGTCACCACACCGTACGAGCCGAGCGCCACCATGAGCGCGGCGAAGATCGCGGCGATGGGCGTGACCAGGCTCAGCTGGAGGTCCGGCCCCTGCGTCGACCGCGCCATGTCCACCTTCCGCACCTTCCGACCGCCCTCGGCTGGGCGGCCCGTGAGTGCACCCCCGCTCTTCCCCAGCGGGGGTGCACTCCTACTCTGGAGTACATTGAATGGTAAATCAAGGGTAAGAGAGCAGTAAGTTTTCTGACCTGCCCCTCAGACACCTGAATCGGTGGCCGGGGCGTGGGCGTCCCCGGGCGCGAGCCCCGAGGCCACGTACCGGCGCAGCGCCTCGACCTGGTCGACGGGCTGGAAACCCGTCTGGCGCAACCGGTCCAGCGACAGGGTGCTGTGCCGCGGCCGCGGCGCCGGGGCGCCGTACTCCTGCGTGCTGATCCCGGTGACGCCCTCCCGCGAGCGCCCGCGCAGCGCGAAGACCTCCCGGGCGACCCCCGCCCAGGTCAACGGCTCACCGGCCTGGGTGACGTTGTACGTGCCGAAGGAAGCGGAGCGCTCCACCAGGTGCAGCGTCGCCGCCGCGATCTCCGAGGCGAGGGAGATCCGCCCGTGCTGGTCGTCGACGACGGCGGGGGTACCCCCTTCGTCCGCGAGGCGGGCCATGGTGCGCACGAAGTTGGCCCCGTCCCCGACCACCCACGCTGTGCGCAGCAGGTAGTGGCGCGGGGCGAGCGTGACGGCGAGGTCCCCGGCGGCCTTGCTCTGCCCGTAGACGGACAGCGGGGCGAGGGCTTCGTCCTCGTCGTGGACCTCGGTCTGCCCGTCGAAGACGTAGTCGGTGGAGTAGTGCACGAGGGTGAAGCGCTCGCTCGCGGCGCGGCGGGCCAGCTGGGTGGGCAGCTCGGCGTTGAGCCGCCAGGCCAGGCGGCGCCCTTCGTCGCTCTCGGCGGCGTCGACGGCGGTCATCGCGGCGGCGTTGATGACCAGGTCGTGCTCGCCGAGGGCGAGGGCGGCCACGGCCGCGCGGTCGGTCAGGTCCAGCTCCGCGCGCGTGGGCGCGAGCGCATCGGGCAGCAGCGCGCGCAGGGCCGAGCCGATCTGCCCGCTCCCCCCGAGGATCAACGGCCGACGCCGGGCGAAGGGGGTGACCCCCTCCAGGGTCGGGTTCGCCTGGTCCTTGGGCGAGATCTCGGCCTGCGACAGCGGGATCGGCCAGTCGATGGCGGCGGTGGGGTCGTCGAGGGCGAGCGCGGTGTAGGTCAGGTCGGGGCGCCAGTGCGCGTTGACGAGGTAGGAGTAGACGGCTCCGTCGGTGAGCGCCTGGTAGGAGTTACCGACGCCGCGGGGCACGAAGACCGCGGTACCCGGCGCGATCTCGGTGGTGAAGGTCGCGCCGAAGGTCTCCCCCTCGCGCAGGTCGACCCACGCGCCGAAGACCGCCCCGTGCACGACGGTGACGAGCTTGTCCCACGGCTCGGCGTGGATCCCGCGCGTGGACCCGCGGACGGCGTTGTGGGAGACGTTGTGCTGCACCGGGCCGAAGTCGGGCAGCCCGAGCGCGGTCATCTTCTCCCGCTGCCAGGCCTCCTGGAACCAGCCGCGCGTGTCCCGGTGGACCGGCATACGCAGCACGAGCAGTCCGGGGACCTCGGTGTGCTCGAGCTGCATCGCCATGATCGGAGGCTATCTGTTCCCGCGTCAGCCGACCGGACGTCGCCGTGCTCTCGTCGGCTGGGCAAATCGCCCACCGGACATCTTGTTGACCGACTTCTTCTTGGCCTCGGTCTTCACCGGGCGCGAACCCCGCACGGGCACATCGGAATCAGTCGTCTCCTCGTTCGCCTGCACGTCATGCCGCACGGCCGCGCCAACCGCCAACGCATACCTTCGGACCGTGCTCAGCCTCGGGTCGCGCTCGGCGGACTCAAACTTGGCGATCGCGCTCTGGGTGATGCCAAGGAGCTCGGCAACGTCCCTCTGCTTCAGGCCGGCGGCTCGACGCATCTCGATGAGGCGGTCGATCAGCCTCTCGTCCTCGTCGACCAGGAGAGCAGCCAATCGGGCCGTCGCGTCCTCCTGGTCAATTCCGAAGATCTCGTCCAGGTCCATGTCGCCTCCTCACGCTCGTCGCCCCTTCGATCAAGGTGCCAGTATGACTGATAAGTCATGTGTACGGAACCCGTACGGCGCCTTCTGCCGGGTCAGGAGTAATGGTTGTCCAAGCGGTCCGAGGCCTCGTCCATGCGACGGTTCTGCTCATCAAGACCCGAGCGCCCAGGTGGCTTTGCATGAATTGCGAGGGCCAGCAACATGCGCTGTTGATGTGCGGGCTCGGAGTAGTAGCAGCGGATCTTCCATGCCCCAGCGCCGGGCGGGCGCTCCTGTCAGTCATTGAGGCGTATCTCAAGAATCCTGCGTTGGCGTTCGCTTTGAACGACCTCCTCGCGATGCTCATTGCGCGTCAGACGGAGCTTCCCCTGACTCGCCCGGCTGAACTTCTTGCGCAGCTCCGCCCGCAGCATCGTGAACTCGAGGTCTGAGACCAGTCCGCTCAGCGTCTCCAAGTCGGTCAGCATCGCCTTCGGCTGGCCGGCAAGTGTCCGTTCACCGCCCAACCCGGGGTTGCCCCACGGGTCGTAGCACGATCGCAGGCCAACCGGATCGGCAATGGTTACCCACCGTCGTCGTCCCATGCCCATTCGTTCCTTCTCTCGGGTGGAAGGAAGCGTGTCAGCGGGTGCCGACAGCCGGGGCTGTCGCTATCGGTCGTGCGCGACACGAACTCGCGGGACGTCGCGTCAGCCGGCGAGCGCCTCCTCCACCGTCTCCGCCCACAGCTGCGAGCCGGCGGTCGAGGGGTGCATCTCGTCCAGCCGCAGATTGTCCGGCGGCTGGTCGGACTCGGCGAAGGCGGCCGCCACGTCGATCGTCGGCAGCCCGGACTCCTCCGCCCACCCGGCGATCGCCTCGCGCACCGACGCGTTGGCGTCGTCGGCCTGCGGGTTCTGCAGGACGACGACGATCGGGGTCTTCGGGGCCTCCTCGGCGATGGCCGCGCGCAGCTCCTCCATGGACTGCGTCGCCTCGTCCTCGGAGGAGTAGTGGTGCCCGTAGCTCAGCAGCACCAGGTCCGGGTCGGCCGAGGGCCACATCGGGTCCCAGTGCTCCACCGGGTAGTCGGCGGTGGCCTCGGTCATCCCGCCGGACCACAGCCGCGTGTCCTCGGTGACCCCGCTGTAGCCGTTCTCCGTCTGGGTCATCCACATCGCCCCGGGCATGCCCTGCGACTCCGCCAGCAGGAAGGCCCACTCGTCCCAGCCGTCACCGGTCTCGTCGCCGAGCACGAGCACTCGCGACCCGTCGGCGGCGAAGGCCTCGCGCGCGTCGTCCATGCTCCACTCCCCCTCGGCCGCGCCCTCGTCGCCATCGGAGCTGCTCGACTCCGGGCTCGGGGAGCTGCTCGACTCGCCGGAGGACGAGGAACCCGCGCCGCTGCCGGTCGTGGACGCCTGGGCAGAGGATGCCTGCCGATGGTCGAGGAAGACGAAGGCCCACAGGCCCACGACGAGCACCAGGAGCACGAGGGCCACGACGAGCGCCAGGGCGGACGAGCGGCGATCCGGAGAGCGAGCCATGGCGGCACACTACTGCGGGGCGCTACCTTGAGGGATGCGCGGGATCATCCTCGCCGGGGGGACCGGGACCAGACTGCACCCGATCACGCTCGGCGTCTCCAAGCAGCTGGTGCCGGTCTACGACAAGCCGATGATCTACTACCCGCTGAGCACGCTGATGCTTGCGGGGATCACGGACGTCCTCGTCATCACGACTCCGCACGAGGCGCCCGACTTCGAGCGGCTGCTCGGTGACGGCCACCAGTTCGGCGTCTCGATCACGTATGCGCAGCAGCCCTCCCCGGACGGACTGGCACAGGCCTTCCTCATCGGGGAGGAGCACCTCGCCGGTGGGCCGGCCGCGCTCGTGCTCGGCGACAACATCTTCTACGGGCCGGGGCTGGGCACCCGGCTGCGCCGGTTCGCGCACGTCGACGGGGCGGCGATCTTCGGCTACCAGGTCGCCGACCCGCGCGCCTACGGCGTGGTGGACTTCGATGGCGAAGGGAGGGCCACCTCCCTGGAGGAGAAGCCGGAGAATCCGCGCAGCCGCTACGCGGTGCCGGGTCTGTACTTCTACGACGACACCGTCGTCGACCGCGCTCGGCAGCTGCGGCCCTCGGCGCGGGGCGAGCTGGAGATCACCGACCTCAACCGCGCCTACCTCGACGAGGGCCGGCTGCACGTCGAGGTCCTCCCCCGCGGCACGGCGTGGCTGGACACCGGCACCTTCGACTCCCTCAACGACGCGAGCACCTACGTGCGCACCCTCGAGAGCCGGCAGGGCCTAAAGGTGGGCTGCCCCGAGGAGGTCGCCTGGCGGATGGGCTTCATCGACGACGACGGCCTGCGCTCACGCGCCGAGCCGCTGATCAAGAGCGGCTACGGCCGCTACCTCCTCGACCTCCTCACCGGTGATTGAGGTGCGAGGAACCGGTTAGTGATTGAGGCGCACCCCGGTGATTGAGGTGCGAGTCCGCGCAGCGGGCGAGCCTCGAAATCACGACCTCGCAATCACGAACCCCAACCCAAGAAGCACCATGACCAACCAAACCAAACGCATCGCCAAGCTCACCCTCGGATGGCTCCTCGTCGTCGTCGGCGTGGCAGCCCTGGTCCTCCCCGGACCAGGACTGCTGGCGCTCGCCGCCGGCCTCCTCCTGCTGTCGCAGCAATACGAGTGGGCCCGCCGTCGGGTCGAGCCGGTCCGGCGGGCCGCACTCAAGGCCGCCGCGGAGAGCGTGCAGTCGGCACCCAGGGCCCTGATCACGCTGTGCGGTGCGCTCCTGGTCATAGCCGTGGGAGCGGTGTGGGGCATCCACCCGCCCGCACCCGGCTGGTGGCCGCTGCCGGACAGGTGGTGGCTCTTCGCAGGCTGGGGCACAGGCTCCACACTGATCTTCTCCGGCATCGTCGCCATTGGGCTGATGATCTACAGCTGGCGACGGTTCCGCAGTGACGGCCCGGAGACTGCCCTCAGCTGAACTGCCGCTCAAACGCCACGATCCGATCGACAGCAGCATCCACCTCGACAGCCATCTGGTCGAAGGCCTCCTGCGGTCGCCGGTAGGGATCGGCGATGTCATCGGCCCCCTCCTCGGCCCGGTTCAGCCCGCGCTCACGCGCCAGGTGCGAAGGGAGCGCCGCCCACCGCTCCTCAGGCGTCCCCATGCCGGCGAGGCGCTGGGTCCACGGCTCGCGGGCATCGGCCGAGTCGAGCAGCCGAGCGAACTCCTTGAGGGTGAATGCCCGCTTGAGGTGGCGTGGGGAGTAGGAGAGCACGATCTTGCGGTGGGCGACCTCGAGCGGGAGGACGATGTCGACGTCCTCGAGTATCCGCTCGGTGATCTGGCGGGCCGCGAAGTCGTCGTGGATGATGCCTCGCCCTTGCAGGATGCGCGCGCTGCCCGGGTCGACCGGGTTGTCGATCATCGCGTGGGTGCCGGCGCTGGCCACCTCGAAGGCACCGGGCCGGACCGCGTCGAGTCCGTGCTGGAGCGCCAGGTGGGCGTATGGCGAGCGGCAGATGTTGCCGGTGCAGATGGTCAGGATGCGCACGCTCATGGGCACATCCTGCCGTAATGCCTCCGTTGTGAAACACTCGCGGTTGCCGTGTGACCAACTTATCGAGAGGCACCAAGCTCGTGGAGCTGCAGGACTACCTGAGGATCGTTCGCAAACGATGGATGACCATCGTCATCACGACGCTCGTCGTCGTCGGACTGGCAGCTGGGTGGACCGCCCTGCAGACGAAGCAGTACACCTCCAGCACGCAGTTCTTCGTCTCGGTCTCTGGCGCCGAGGACAGCACGGCCCTGCAGCAGGGAAGCACCTTCACCCAGCAGCGGGTGAAGTCCTATGCCTCGCTGTTGACTACCCCCCGGGCGTTGAACCCGGTGATCGACGAGCTCGGTGGCGAGGAGACGAGCGCGGACCTGGCGGAGCAGATCACGGTCACCACTCCTCCGGACACCGTCCTGATCGAGGTGAGTGTTACCGACTCCTCGCCCACGCACGCCGAGGCGGTTGCCGACGCGATCGGCGAGACCTTCCCCGAGGTCGTTGCCGAGGTGGAGACACCGGAGGGGTCCGGCATGTCGCCGATCAAGGTCACTCTCGTCGAGCCGGCGGTCACAAGTGAGACCCCGACGAGCCCTGTTCCCGTGCGCAATCTCGGACTCGGGCTCGTCCTCGGCCTGCTGCTCGGAGTCGGTCTGGCCGTCCTGCGCCACATGGTGGATACCACGGTGCGCACCGACGAGGACGTCGATGAGGTCACCGAGGAGCCGGTCATCGGCGCGGTTCACTACGACCCGCGTGCCGGCAAGGAGCCGCTCATCGTGCAGTCGGACCCGTCGTCACCGCGCTCCGAGGCCTTCCGTGCGGTGCGCACCAACCTGATGTTCGTGGACGCCGCCAACCATCCCCGGACGATCATGCTCACCTCCTCCATCCCAGGCGAGGGCAAGTCCACGACGATCGCGAACCTCGCGCTCACTCTGGCCCAGTCCGGCTCCAGCGTATGTCTCATCGAGGCCGACCTGCGCCGCCCCCGACTGCTGGAGTACCTCGGCCTCGAGGGTTCTGCTGGACTGACCGATGTCCTCATCGACCGGGCGGATCTCGACGACGTGCTCCAGCCGTACGGCGCTGACAGGCTTGAGGTGATCGGGGCAGGGGCGATCCCACCGAACCCGAGCGAGCTCCTCGCGTCCGAGGCCATGAGTCGCGTTCTCGCGCAGCTGTCCGTCCGGTTCGACTACGTGCTCATCGACACCCCACCGGTCCTGCCCGTCACGGATGCCGTGGTCCTCAGCACGAAGGTCGACGGTGTGATCGTCCTCGTAGGGACGACCATCGTGCGCAAGGAGCAGCTCAAGGCAACCCTCGAGTCCCTATGCGCTGTCGACAACACGCTCCTCGGCCTGGTCCTCAACCGCGTCGGGCACGCCTCGTCGGGTGGCTACGGCAGCGGTTACTACGGTTACTACGCCGAGGAGCACCACCCGACGTCGCGGGCGGCGCGCAAGCAAGGTCGCGAGAGGCGCTTGGCCAACAGCCGTCGATGAGCCCATGAGCGCGACTGATAGATTCCGCGACGAGGGGCCGAAGGACTCTCGACGCGACGCCACGAGGCCAGGGAGGACGAAGGACGCGTGCCGAACAGCATGAATGAGAATGTCGAGGTCATCGGTGTCTTCGCGTAATCCTCGACCGCCGGCGGGTCAACGAGCCGGCCGGTGGCTGTGGGCCTTCGTCGACCTCCTCGTGCTCACCACCGCCGTGTTCCTCGCAGCGTGGCTACGGTATGACTTCAACCCGGCGGCCACGTTTTCGGCTCCCATCGCTCAACTCGCGCTGATCGCCCTTGCCGCTCACCTTCTACTGGGCGGCATTGCCGGCCCATATGCCGTGGGTCACCTTCGGGGTTCCTACGAGGAGATCATCGACCTCACCCGCACAGTCGCGCTGTGGGCGCTGCCCTTGCAGGTCGTGACCGTGTTCGGGCCGTGGAACCTCGGTCCCCGATCCCTCCCCGTCACGGCTGGCGCGGTGGCGCTGATCGGGATGTTCGGCGCACGTTTCGTCCTGCGTACTGCTCGCTCGCACATCGCTCCCTCCTCGGCAGCGGAGCAACGAGTCCTCGTGTTCGGAGCCGGTGAAGGGGGTCGCCAGCTCGTGCGCACCCTTGTCCGGGACCCATCGGGAAGCATGGTCCCCGTCGGGCTCATCGACGACAACAAGTCCAAGCGCAGGATGCGCATCGACGGGGTCCGCGTCCTCGGAGCCACGCCGGACCTCGTGAACATCGCCGAGAAGACGGAAGCGACCACGCTCGCCATCGCAGTTCCGAGCGCGAGCGCCGAGTTGGTGCGCACCCTACGCGCCCTCGCAGAGGATGCGGGCCTGTCGACGTTGATCCTCCCCCGTGCTGACGAGATCCTGGGCCCGGTCGGTGGGAGCGACCTGCGCAGTCTTGATCTGGCTGACTTCCTGGGGCGTCGCCCGATCGAGCTCGACGCCACCGCCATCGCCGACACCATTTCCGGACGCACCGTCCTCGTTACGGGCGCAGGAGGCTCCATCGGATCCGAGTTGTGTCGCCAGATCGGCAAGTTCGGGCCCAGTCGGCTCATCATGCTCGATCGTGATGAGTCCGCGCTGCACGGCACCCAACTGTCCGTCACGGGACAAGGGCTCCTCGAGTCCGATGACGTCGTCCTTGCCGATATCCGCGACGCCGACCGCATGGTCGAGGTCTTCCAACATCATCGTCCCGATGTCGTCTTCCACGCGGCAGCGCTAAAGCACCTACCCCTCCTTGAGATGTACCCAGAGGAGGCCTGGAAGACCAATGTGCTCGGCACGCTCAATGTCCTGCGGGCGGCGCACACCGCCAGCGTGTCCACCTTCGTCAACGTATCGACGGACAAGGCGGCGAACCCCTCCTGCGTACTTGGCTACAGCAAGCGGGTCACAGAACGGCTGACGGCCTACTTCGCGGACATAGACGATCACACCTACGTCAGCGTCCGATTCGGCAACGTCCTCGGGTCCCGCGGATCAGTCATCACGGCCTTCACCTCGCAGATTGAGCGAGGCGGTCCGATCACAGTAACCCACCCCGACGTCGAGCGATACTTCATGCTCATTCCAGAGGCATGTCAGCTCGTGCTCCAAGCAGCCGCCATAGGGCGCGATGGTCAAGTCATGGTGCTCGATATGGGCGAGCCGATGAAAATCGTCGACGTGGCCAAAACACTCATCGACCTGTCGCAGCAGAAGGACATCGAGATCATTTATACCGGCCTGCGTCCTGGTGAGAAGATGTCCGAAGAGCTCTTTACACCCGGGGAGTCCATCGAATCCACTGCTCACGAGCTTGTATCAAGTGTCGACGTCCCGAGCCTTGCTGCCGACCAATTGCTGGCGTCCACGACTAGTCCCAGACACTCCGCAGTCGCTTGGATGCGCCAGTGCGCGTACCCAGCAGATGTTCACGCCACTCGTTAGGGCGTCAGGGCTGCGGCTTCTTGCCCTCGGCTTGGGCATCAGCGTCGGGATCTTGATCGCAAGGCTCGGAGGACCCGATCTTAAAGGGGTAGCAAGCGCATATACCGCCGCTGTCATCCTAGGCTCCACTGTTCTGAACTTCGATATCGGGCAACAGGCACTGCGGGTGCGCCGCGAATCCTCCATTCCCATAGGTCTACTAAGACCTATCCTCACTATAACCATTCTGTTTCTGGTTCTGTCTAGCGCAGCGGCGATTACGGCCGCAATTTACGACTCGAAAGTCTTTTGGCTTGTCGCTGGAGCGACAGTACATGCCGCTATGACCATCACGACTGTGGTTCTCGTTGGACTCAGAGGTCCCGCCATCGCCAATTGGACTGGCGTCCTTCAACCCCTCACACTGGGCTCGGGTGTATTGGTATTGGCGCACCTCGATGCCCTTACTTCAAGTAACATCTTTGCTGCCACTGCACTCAGTTTCCTAACACCACTCACACTAATCGCCCTTCCGCTGATCATCTCGGATCAGCATCACTCAGACGTCGAAGATGGCGTAGTCCCACTCCAGGCCGTCCTCCGAACATCGAGCGAATGGCAAGTGGGAAGGCTGTTTCATACAGCGACACTTAAAGCCGACGTACTCATCGCTGCCTGGCTCTTGGGCGCCAGCTCAGCAGGAATCTATTCCGTCGGCACGTCACTAGCGATGCTGGCCAATGTCATCCCCCAGCAAGTAGCCCATCAAACACTCCACGAAGCGTCGGGCTCGGGACCCGACCGAACCACTCGACGCCTCTTGCAGTCAGCAATATTAGCAACAGCTTCCGGGGCACTCATAGCGGGAGTCGGAACTTACGCCATCGTCCCGCTGTTTGGCGCCGACTTCGCGAAATCTATACCCGTTATGTACGCAGCGATCCCTGGTGTGGTTGCTTACAGCATTGTGCAGGTCGCAATAACGCACCTTCGAATTACAGGTTCTGCCAAAGACTACACGAAGCTAGCCATTCTTGGAGTGGCAGTCCTCATGACGACCGCTCTTCTTATGCGGCCCCTCGAAGAGGTAGGAATCGCGGCAGCTTGGTCGGTCTCATGTTTGGCGATGACCACATTCGCTCTCAAGTACTTCATTGGAAAGGACCGAACTAATCATGACCCGGAACCAGTCCATCCCGTCAGTTAATTCGGGCAAACGTCACTCTTGCCTCGTGTTCCTCTTTAGGACCGACCGCATTGGCGGATCAGAACGCCGCGCTGGCGAGGTCGCCTCGCTGCTGAGGAGCAGGGGCACCGAAGTCATAGCAGTGAACGTGTCTAGCGGCAATTCCGCGGCCAGCCAGTTCTTCAAAAAGCATTTCACGACACTGCATCCAGAAAAGAGCGTCACCTCCGCCCTGAAACGCTGCTCCCAGATAAACGCGAACGCAGTCGTGACATACGGGATGAGGATGACTCTCCCGGCGAGAGCCCTCTCTGTGCTAGGAATCATATCTGGCTCGTTGTACAACGCCAGGAATGGACTAGACATGAACTGGCCGACGTGGTGGCATGCCCTAGATAGAGCGACTCAAGCCGGTAACAAATTCCTCGCCAACTCTCAGGCGGTGAAGGAACATCTCATAGCCCATGGGATCGCGGCGAAACGGATTCACGTACTACCCCCAGCACTTCCGGACGAGTGGTTCTCCACGCTTACTCCGCGGACAAAGCGGCCCCTCCGGATTGCGATGATAGGAAACCATCGACCGGAAAAGAATCAAGTATTAGGCGTTCGTGCCTTTCTCTCTAGCCGCATCCGTGCAGAATTGATCATCTATACAGATAGCGCAGAGTGGCTCCCGAGCGAGTTGGCTCGGTGGGAAATTCCAGAACTGGCGCGAGTACAAGCGATAACTAATCACACCATGGAACCGTCGGACTACGACGAGGTCGACGTTGTCCTCCACACGTCGCTAAGTGAAAGCGTCCCTCGCGTTCTGCTTGAGGCGGCTTCTCGAGGATGCAGAATCATTGCCACTGACGTCGGTTCAACAGACTCAGTATTGCAGGGCACGGTTCACCGCCTCCTCTCTCCAGAACCCAGCATGGACGAGGTCACCCAAGCCTTGCTCGATATTGCACCCTCCGCCCCACTCGATGCTCCAGAGAGGGTCCGCATCACAAACTCGTGGACTTTGACGGCATACAGTTGCGCGTTCTTGGACAACGTTCTTCGTAATCGCGAAGCGCCAAGCCCTTGCTGACCTTCGGCCCACCTATTCTAATTTTCTCTATTGGTGCCCTGATTTGCTTATACGTGGCGCTACTAACTCCCAGTCTGCTGTTCGGAACGGGCATCGTCCTGTCCTTCTCTGGCGGTGTGCATAGTAACCTCATTGCAATTGGCTATGCTCTCATGGGCGCAGGGCTAGGCGGATTCCTCATCACCAGAATGCCAAGCGGTGATGTCTACAGTCGGCTAAGAACTGTCGGCCTCCTCTCCGCCCTCTTGGTATGGATTGGCTCGGCCAGCAGTGGTGCGGCCGGGGCAGGCGTGTTCTATGCGCTTTTTGCGTCGCTTATCGCAGTTGTGTTCGTGGCAAGATCTTCCGTCGACCGCATGGTTGAGGCAGTTGGGCGCGTCTACATCGTTTTCATCGGAGCGGCTTGGTTGCAGTACCTGATTACGGACCAGGCATCCCGATTTGCAGCTCTGAGTGGGAATCCCAACCGCCTGGCCTTCGGCGTCGCGCTGATGCTTCCCTTCGGCCTCGCGACCCTGAAAAGAAGTCGTCACCTCGCTGGCCTCAAACAGTTAGCACTGGTAATCGTCACAGGTCATTCCATCTTCCTGTCGGAGTCCCGACAGGGGATGATAGCAATTGCCATCACTGCACTCCTATGGCTCACCAGCCAACTCCCGCGGAGATTCTTTCCTTGGGCTTTAATCAGTATTGGAGTCGCATTCGCACTCGTCGTCTACAATTTGTCCGCTACTGACCTAGTACAGAGCGACTTGACCACTTTGGGCGATCGATTGCCGTACTACTATGCGGCTGTCGAGACCATCTCCAACGCGCCTGTATTCGGCAGTGGAGCAACGCATGTATCGGGCCTCGGCCTTGAAGGCTCCGCGCATTCTACCCCCCTAGCGCTTATGGCCCAAGCGGGCGTCCTTGCTGGTCTTATGTGGTTGGCCATCCTCCTTATTGCTATTAGTAGGGTTGCTCGACTTCCTTTTGGCCATCCGGTTCAGTTGAGCCTCTTCGCCCTCGCCCTCCTCCAACTCGTACAGAATTTGCACCACCAACCTCTCTCTTGGCTCATCCTGGCCGCCGCGATCGGAATTGGCCCTAAAAACAATAAGGAATCAGGGAATGAAGAGTGCACCCCAACGGCGCCACCGGCTCGTTCTTCTTACCAGCAGTTTCTATCCCGTTGAAGGTGGCGCTGAACGCCAGCTGCGGACGGTACTGGGCAGCCTTCACGAAGATATCGATACGAGTGTAGTGACTCGCAATACTGGCGCCCAATTACCTAAGGACGTCCACGACACACCCGAGGAACTCCGAGTGGTTCGTGTTGGTTGGCCACCCCTTTTCCGTGGTCGATTGAAGGCGCTAGGCCAAATCTACTTTCTAACTGTGGGAACCATCCGTGCCATACAAGCCAAGCCGGAGACTGTACTCAGTCTCCAACTTGGAGCTGCGTCCACTGCTGCTAGCATCGCTGCTCGTAGTACGTCAGCAAGCCATATCATTCGACTCACCGGCGGGGCGCGCATGGGGGCACGGAGCGAACCGGTCGCACGATCTCAGAAATGGCCGTCCAGGCTACACATGCGCTGGATAACTAAGGGTGCAACATTAGTTGCGCCGGGACGTCATCTCCTTCGGGACGCTGAAGAACATCTTCCGTCGACGCTCAGTGGACGGTTTTACGTTCCCAACGCCGTTACAGACTGCGCCAGCTCCGCGAGTAATATAGGCGTGAGTGGCGACGTCCTTTGGTACCACCGCAAGGATGCGACCGAAGCGAGCCAGCAATTGCTGCTGCATCTTGCCAACCGATACCCGAAGGCACGTTTCACTGTGATCGGTCGGGAACTACCTTCAGCTCCGTCGAATACTGTGAACCTCGGCTGGGTTGATGACGTTAGAGGAGTATGCGCGAGGCATAGAGTCCTCCTCAACACGACCCTATTTGAGGGTATGCCGAATGTCGCATTACAGGCGCTCGCTGCCGGGTGCCGTGTGCTCGGCGTCAAGAACAACGCCATGATGGAACTGATGGACTCCTTTCCAGACAACGTAGTAGTCAGCGACCCATATGATCCTGAGGGGTTCTCAGACAAGCTAGGCTCGTTGTTGTCCCTACCTCGAGGCGCGGCCCAGTCCGTTCCAGACACAGAGTCTGTCCGCGTTCTTTGGCGCGAAGTAATCAAAGGCACAAAGGAGAAATAATGAAGTACACACCTAAGAGACTGTTCTGGTGGGCCCTCTACCAACTGGTTGCATCGCGGTTCCCAAGCTGGGTTCGCCCATTGCGCCCCTTCCGCGCCTACTGCGCCTCACACTTCGCTCATGTGTCCCGCAAGGCCAACATCAACCGTCACGCGCGTCTCAGTTGGGACTGTTCGGTCGCGGATCACGGCGGCGTTGGTGAAGGTTCCATCTTGAGCGGCGGCGTTCATATCGGTCCCCATGTGACAATGGGCCCATACTGCTACTTCATAACTGGAGATCATCCTGTCCCCAAGGACTACGGACGCTTCCGAGATGAGGTATCGACTCGCGGGGAAATCTTCGTTGAAGAGGATGTCTTTCTTGGCGGTAGGGTAATCGTCCTTCCTGGTGTGACCATTGGTCGAGGGGCAGCAGTTGGAGCTGGCAGCGTGGTCGCTAAAGACGTGCCGCCCGGCGCCACCGTAGTCGGCAATCCCGCCCGCATTATCCGTCAGCGAAAGGTGTGATGGATCTAGTGTCCACGCACGAGTCGGCAATACCTTTTGCAGTTCCCGACATGACCGAGCGAGAGACGGCCGCCGTCGCGGAGGCGGTGGCCTCTGGCTGGCTCACTAGCGGTCCGCAAGTAGCCGCTTTTGAGGCTGAATTCGCCAGGTTCGTGGACGGAGGACACGCGCCTCCGGTCCCAGTGGCCGTTAACTCCGCAACCGCCGGTCTACATTTGGCCCTCGAGGCCGCAGGCATTGGCCCTGGCGATGAGGTGATCGTACCTACGTGGACCTTCACCGCAACTGCTGAGGTGTGCGCATATCTTGGGGCGACTCCGGTCTTGGCGGATGTTGATCCGCAAACATTGAACATTGACTTGGATTCCGCCAGTCGGGTAATGAGCAGTAACACCAAAGCCATCATTCCAGTGCACTTCGCGGGCAGAGCGTTGAGTTCGCAAGCGTTGACCGAATTCGCCCAAGCCACTCAAGTTTACGTGATTGAGGATGCCGCGCACGCCTTTCCTGCACGTTCCACGGAAGGCGAGATGGTTGGTGCAGGCGGAAGTTTCGCAACCGTCTTCAGTTTCTACGCGACTAAGACCCTGTGCACCGGCGAGGGAGGAATGGTATTAACCCCTGACTCCGACGCGGCGTCACGAATGCGAACCATGCGTCTCCACGGAATCGACCGCGATGTCTACGATCGCTACCGAGGTAACACTTCAGGGTGGAATTACGACGTCATCGCACCTGGATACAAATACAACATGACCGATATTGCAGCCTCACTAGGACGTGTGCAACTATCTCGGTCGGAACAGATGCTGGCGAGACGCAGCGAAATCGCAAGACGCTATTCATCCGCATTTGCGGCCCTGGAACTGGGTGCGCCTCCCATGACAGCCAGCAAGGGTCTACACGCCTGGCATCTGTACGTTCTACAGATCCCCTCAAAACGCAAGGGGGGTCGAGATGCGTTAGCTCGCTTTTTGAAGGAGAAGGGCATAGGTACTTCGGTTCACTTTACACCCCTGCATAGGTTGTCTTTTTGGGAGGCTAATGCACGCTGGACTTGGGGCGACGTGGCCAATGCTGAGGCGTGCGCTGAGCTAGCCTTGTCGCTTCCGATCTTTTCAGCTATGTCAGATGATCAGGTGGAACGTGTCATTTCCGCCGTACGAGAGTGGTGCCATGGTTAAACGGACCATTGACGTCCTCTCTGCCGGGTCGGCCCTCGTTCTGCTTAGCCCCCTACTTCTGCTGCTCGCACTCTTATTGCGAGTGGTCGAAGGCAAACCAGTGTTCTATGTTCAGGAGAGGGTCGGTCGCGGAGGCGGAACATTTGAGATCCTGAAGTTTCGATCCATGCGCGCTGGCTCGCCCGGGCCGCTATTTACCGGTGAGGACGACCCCCGCATCACCCGCGTCGGAGCCATACTACGAAAAACTAAGTTGGACGAAATCCCCCAGCTCTGGAACGTCCTCAGGGGAAGTATGTCACTTGTCGGCCCACGACCTGAAGTTCCGTACTACGTGGCTAAGTGGCCGACTGCATCGCGGCGCATCTCGTTGTCCGTGCGACCAGGAATAACCGACCCGGCAAGTTGGCTACTCATCGACGAGGGCGCGTTGCTGGCCAATCAAGCTCGGCCCAACACGTACTACGAAGAAGTTCTCATTCCCTTCAAGTGTTGCATGTACGTGAAGTATGCCGAGACTGCGACGACCGCCACCGATATGGCTATCCTCTTTGGTACTCTCGCTAGGCTCATGGGTCTCCATGCAGTTAGCAACAAAGCTCGGCAGCGAATTATCGAAAGGCTAGGAGCCGAATCGTGCATCCACGAGTTCGAGAAGCGGTCTTAGAAGATGCCAAAGTCATGGCAAACGTGCACGCTGCAGCCTTCGAAGGGTTTTTCTTGACCTCACTTGGTCCACGGTTTCTTGAGCAACTCTATCGGGCATACATCAAGATCGATGGAGTCACCCTAGTTTGCCTCAAAGAAGGCAACATAGTTGGGTTTGTTGCAGGTTCCGGCCCCTTAAGTGGGCGGGCCTGGGCACTCTTGGTTGCCAACCCGATGGGCTGGCTTATCGCAGGAATCGACGTACTGCTTCATCGTCCCATCAAAATCTTTACGCTCGCACAGAGGCTTACTGCCGCTAACAGGTCTACTAGGCCCGACTCCGTGCCAGCTGAAGCCATTCTGTTGGCTTCCATCGGGGTGCTACCCCAGTCCGCAAGTGCAGGCTGTGGACGTCTGCTCCTGGGAGCTTTTCAGAAGGAGGCACAGTGGCGCGGATTCCCGTGCATGGTGCTTGAGACTGACGCGTTAGGCAATGACTATGTGAATCGATTCTACCGAAATTCTGGGTGGCGCGTGGCGGGGTCTCGCGCTGGGAGCCAAGGACGAATTCTGAACATTTATACCAAGGAGCTTGCGTGAGTGCACATTGTCACACCCATCGTGAGGTCTGGATTGTGGAAGCCCACGGTAGAGCGTTCGGTTCTTTTCGCAAAACCTACGTCACCCAACTTCTCGAGCGTGGAAACCCGGTGGTTGGCGTATCACCTATGGCCGCGAACGCATGGGACCATGACGCCCCTACAGGATTGAGTCAGCGGCATTTTCAGTTGAATCGAGGTGGAGCCAATCCGGTTAGCGAGCTGGTCAGTGTTTGGTCTCTGCGCCGAGCCCTCAAGGCCCGCCGTGGTGCGATCTTGGTCGCCTTTGGCGTTAAGCCCGTTCTTTATGCTAGTTTCGCCGCCGGAGGGCGCCGTTGGTCCCGCCGGGTCGCCGTTATAACGGGGTTGGGGGTTGGGTTCTCTGGAGATATGCGGCCGCGATTCTCCATACTACGGCGGATTCAACTGCTTCTATATAAGATTACCTTGCCAAGTTACGACCATACGGTTTTTCAAAACTCGGATGATTTGGAGCTCTTCAGCAGGCTTGGTATTTTGCGTGCAGGCCGAGAAGCGAGTGTGGTTCATGGATCCGGCGTCGATACTCGGTCGCACTTTACCCCCCTCCCCTACCCTGAGGGCAAAGTTTCGTTTTTGTTCGTAGGGAGATTTCTGCGCAGCAAAGGCTTGTCCGAGCTTATTGAGGCAAGCTCTTTCCTCACCAGGCAGGGCTTTGATTTCTCAGTAGAGTTGGTCGGGTGGCACGATGGAGAGAATCCCGATGGCTTTGAGGAATCGCAAGTCGCGCGGATTATCGCAGACAGTGGGGCACCGATCTCGATAACGGGTCCCCTCGCAGATGTCCGAGAGGCTCTCGCCAGGTCACTTGTTTTCGTTCTACCTTCGTATCGAGAAGGTACTTCGCGAAGTACTATCGAAGCCATGGCCTCAGGGAGAGCAGTTATCACAACCACTGCGCCGGGCTGCCGCGAGACGATCGAAGACGGCCAAGAGGGTTTGTTGGTCGAGCCGCGGAACGTCGAATCGTTAGCTCAAGCGATGCGTCATTATATTCTGAACCCGCATTTAGCCCATGAGCATGGCCGTGCTGCTCGCGCGCGAGCGGTTTCCAATTTTGATGCAGCGAAAATCGCGGATGTTTGGGTCGCGCAAACATTGGCTATTGAGTAACCCGGTAGTTCCGACGTCCCCCAGTGCGCACAGGACTCGACCGAAACGATCCCGCCCATCCCAGGATTCCTCTAATGTGTCACCTGGCTCAGGCCGCCCTCTGGACCCCGCCCCATGCTCGCAACGAGTCCCAGTTAGATTTGGGCTAATGGGCCGCGTCAGCACCAGTGAAGCGCCCTTGGGTTTGATGCCCGCTCCTGTTTGAGTCCAGGAGGAAAGAGCACAAGCCGAAGAAGATTGATCCCGAACTGCGCGTTCGAGCAGTCAGGTTGATGCAGGAGCACCAGCAGGAGTATTCCTCGGTGACCGAGGCGATGATGGTCGCGGTCTCGAAGCAGTAGGGCGTCTCGCAGGAGCGATGTCGTCTTCCCCGCGGCAGCGCTTAAAGCACCTACCTCTCCTTAAGATGTACTCGGCCTGAGATGCCCATTTTCTCCGCGATCGCGGCCTGCGACCAGCCCTGGCTGACGGCACTGGATCATCACTTGAGTCCCGCATAGTGGTGTAGCGCAGTCGTCGACATCGTCCCGGTAGTGGACATGGGTGCGGCCACCGCGTGATCCTTCGAGTGAACACTGACCGCCTGAACCGTGAGCGAGAACACGCAGGCGCTACACCACTACCTGGGGCTTGGTCGGAGGGACTGCTGCACGAACAGGTGACATCTGATCTGTGGCGCTGAGGAGCGTCGCTGGAAGGATGTACATCGTGCCCAAGCCTTATCCGAAAGAGTTCCGCGAGGACGTGGTGAACGTCGCCCGTAACCGCGAGCAGGGACAGACCATCAAGCAGATCGCGGCGGACTTCGGGATCGCGGAGTCCTGCCTGCGTAACTGGATGCACCAGGCCGACGTCGAGGACGGTGGCAAGTCCGGTACCACCGAGAAGGAATCGCGTGAGAACCGGGAGCTGAAGAAGCGCGTGCGGTTGCTCGAGCAGGAGAACGAGGTCCTGCGCCGCGCAGCGGCCTACCTGTCGCAGGCGAACCTGCCGGGAAAATGTTGTACCCGCTCGTTCGTGAGCTGGCCGTCGACGGGATCCCCGTGACGGTGACGTGCCGGGTGCTCAAGATCGCTCGACAGCCTTACTACCGGTGGCTAGCACGTCCGGTCACCGTCGCCGAGCTCGCAGCCGCCTACCGCGCCAACGCGCTGTTCGACGCGCACAAGGACGACCCCGAGTTCGGGTACCGGTTCCTCCTGGACGAGGCGCGCCAAGCCGGTGAAGCGATGGCGGAGCGCACCGCGTGGCGCATCTGCTCGGACCTGGGCTGGTGGAGCGAGTTCGACAAGCCCAGGCGCGGCAAGGCCAAGAAGCCCGGTCCACCGGTCCACGACGACCTGTGCGCGATCGTCGACGACAAGGGCAGGGTCCATCACCAGTTCACCGCACATGCCCCTAACAAGCTGTGGCTGACCGACATCACCGAGCACCGCACCGATGAGGGCAAGCTCTACCTGTGCGCGATCAAGGACGTCTACTCCAACCGGATCGTCGGGTACTCCATCGACTCACGGATGAAGTCCCGGCTCGCGGTCGCTGCGCTGGACAACGCCGTCGCCAGGCGCGGTGACGTCGCCGGCTGCGTAGTCCACAGCGACCGCGGCAGTCAGTTCCGATCGAGGAAATTCGTCCATGCCCTCAACCGACACGCCATGGTCGGATCGATGGGCCGCGTCGGCGCTGCCGGCGACAACGCCGCCATGGAGTCCTTCTTCGCGCTGCTGCAGAAGAACGTCCTGGACCGCCGCTCGTGGACCACCCGCGAGGAACTGCGCATCGCGATCGTGACCTGGATCGAGCGGACCTACCACCGCCGCCGTCGCCAAGCCGCACTCGGTCGATTGACCCCCATCGAGTACGAGACCATCATGACCACACCCACCAGTCAGGCAGCCTGACCCAACCTGTCACCTGTTCGTGCAGCAGTCCCGGACCATCAGCAGCCGACATTGCGTTCCAACGTGCGTGAGCGTGAGCCACGGGGAGCCTTCGGAGTGGATTGACCTAGACAAGCCGCACCTAACCGGAGGTTCTAGCAATCTCGTCAACCCCTCACCGATGCGCCAACCTCTGGGTCCGTACACCTAGGATCGTTCCGCCATCCATCGCCATGTCGATTCCAGACCGACTTCGATGTCCGTTGGGAATATTTCTGGGAACAAGGCAGTGAGCGTGTCGTTCTGTGCCTGTGAATGCGGAACATCGCCTGCCCTGGGCTCTCGGTGTCGGACATCAGGTTCTACGCCGCTTATCTGGGTCAGATGCTCGATGAGGTTCATGAGGGTCGTGTTCGTGCCGAAGGCGAGGTTGACGGGCTCCACGTGTGTGAGCCGGCGCTCCACTGCTTGCAGGAGCGCATCACAGACGGTCTCAACGTAGGTAAAGTCGCGCGAGTGCTGCCCATCGCCATTAATCCAAACCGGCTCACCCTTGAGCATTGCATCGATCCAAGTAGGAATCACCGCGGCATATGCGTGACCAGCACGCTGCCCGGGTCCGTACACGTTAAAGAATCGGAATGCGATTGAGTCGAACCCATAAGCCTGCTGGAAGGCCAGGGTGTACTGCTCTGCGGCTAGCTTACTAACCGCGTAGGGGCTCATGGGTCGAACCCATTCACGTTCATGTTTTGGAAGGGCCGGGTTCATTCCATAAACTGAACTCGAGGAAGCTGAAAGTACGTGGGTGACGTTGGCCTTCCGGGCCTCATCGAGGATGGTGAGAGTTCCCGTCGCATTTGCGTGATGGCTAGCGATAGGGTCTTTTATGCTGCGAGGCACGCTGCCGAGAGCGCCGAGATGGATTATACTATCTACATTTGCTACCGCGCGTGCAGCCGCTTGTGGGTCTTGCACTTTACCAAGATGGAAATCAATGTCGCAGTCTACCAGATTGTCCGCGTAGCCCGTAGACAAGTCATCGATTATCCGGATGTCGTGACCGCGCGTAAGCGCAAGTTTTGCAAGGTTCGAGCCGATAAATCCGGCGCCGCCTGTTATGAGAATGCGCAATGCTACTCCTTCGTTTATAGACGCAAGTCCGACTCGGTCGGCTCGAGAATCGACTTGAGGTCGTGGAGTACGTGGGATCTTGGCCGTCCGAACGCGCGGATTCCTTCGGCACCGAGCGTCTGAAACTCCCGATGGGCCACTGCCAAGACGATTCCGCTATACGCTCCCAGGGTTGGGGCAGCGGTTAATTTGATACCAAACTCATCGATAGCTTGCTCTGGATCAGCGTACGGATCATGGACATCCACTGAAATACCGTAATTTTCGAGGCGCTCGACGATGTCGATTACACGCGTATTTCGCAGGTCCGGCGTGTTCTCCTTAAATGTCAGCCCTAGCACGAGCACCTTCGCGTCCCGCACGTCCACACGCTTGCGGATCATCGCCGCAAGCAGTTGGTCCGCTACGTGTTGCCCCATCGAGTCGTTGAGACGCCGACCGGCGAGAATGACTTCAGGGTTGTAACCGATCGACTGCGCCTTGTGCGTAAGGTAGTACGGATCCACGCCAATGCAGTGGCCACCGACGAGGCCGGGGCGAAAGGGAAGGAAGTTCCACTTCGTCCCAGCCGCTTCGAGGACGTCTAAGGTGTCGATGTTGAGACGGTTGAAGATGAGCGACAACTCGTTTATCAGGGCAATGTTAAGGTCTCGTTGAGTATTCTCGATGACCTTCGCTGCTTCGGCTACCTTGATTGACGACGCTAAGTGGGTGCCTGCGGTCACAACGCTCCCATACAACTCGTCCACGAATTGAGCGGCCTTCGGCGTGGAGCCCGATGTAACCTTTGTGATCGTCTCGAACCGATGTTCCTTGTCGCCGGGATTGATTCGCTCGGGACTGTATCCAACGAAGAACTCGTCGTTATAACGCAATCCGCTAATTTCTTCAAGGAGTGGGACGCAGTCTTCTTCGGTCGCACCGGGGTAGACGGTCGACTCATAGATCACGACGTCGCCCGGACGCAGTACGCCAGCCACAGTTCGGGTGGCCGCGAGGAGCGGAGTGAGGTCTGGCTGCCTGTGTTCGTCTATCGGGGTCGGGGTTGTAACGACGTACGTATTCACGGCTTCGAGCGTAGATGGGTCGGCGCTAAGGACAAGTTGTGTCGCCTCATTCAGTTCATCACTCGATACTTCGAGAGTCCGGTCGACGCCTTGGGAAAGTTCGTGAATACGATTCCCATTAATGTCAAAGCCGACTACTGGGTAATGCTTTGCGAAGGACACTGCAAGCGGTAGGCCCACGTAGCCAAGTCCGATGACACCAAGATAGATATTGGTGGGCAGGGCGGTCATCGTTGTATCTCCTAAGTCTGCCAGGGCGGGGGTAACCGCGCACGGACGATCATCCCGCCCCGACACTTGATTCCTTGAGCTTCCATTTTCGACCATGGCTTATGGTTGCGCCTTGAGGGCAGCAGCGGAGGAGAATCCTTGGGTTGCCATTGCCATTGCCACTGCCATAGAGCCTACGTGGTATCGTTTTGGCTCTTCTCGTCGACTGCGCGGCCACCCCCAGCCCGTCAAGGAGCAAGAGGATGCGACTACGGACGGTCACGACGTCGAGTGAAGGTCTGGGGGCGTCGGGTTGCGCCGGCGTCAGTTAGTTGATCATTCCTGCGCCGACGGTAACGCCCGTCGCCTCGTCAATGAGGATGAACGACCCAGTTGTGCGGTTCTGCTCGTAGGGGTCGACCAGCAACGGCTGCGCCGAGCGCAGCTTCACCCGACCGATCTCGTTGAGCATGAGCTCACCAGCATCGGGGTCGCGGTGGAGCGAGTTGACGTCGAGGCGATACTGCACCTCCTTGATCACCGCGCGCGCCGTCTTCGTCGTGTGCTTGATCGCCAGCTTCTGCTTGGGCCGCATCGGGCTGGGCGACATCCAGCAGACCATGGCGTCGATGTCCTGGATCGGCTCGGGCTGGTTGTTGACCCGCGCGATCATGTCACCGCGGCTCACGTCGACGTCGTCCTTCAGGCGCACGGTCACCGACATCGGGGGGTACGCCTCGTCGAGCGACTCCTCATGCAGGTCAATGCCGTCGATGGTGCTGGTCATCCCGCTGGGCAGCACCACGACCTCGTCACCGGGCTTGAGGACCCCGCCGGCCACCTGACCGGCATACCCGCGGTAGTCGTGGTACTTGTCGGACTTCGGACGGATGACGTACTGCACGGGGAAGCGCACGTCCCGCAGGTCCCGGTCTGAGGCGATGTGGACGTTCTCCAGGTGGTGCAGCAGGCTCGTGCCTTGGTACCACGGCATGTTCTCGCTGCGGTTGACGACGTTGTCGCCCTGCAGGGCCGAGATCGGGATGACGGCCAGGTCCGGGATGTTCAGCTTGCCGGCGAAGGCGGTGAACTCCGTGTAGATCTTGTTGTAGACCTCTTCGGAGTAGTCGACCAGGTCCATCTTGTTCACCGCGAGCACCAGGTGCGGCACCCGCAGCAGCGACAGCAGCACCGCGTGACGACGCGACTGCTCCGTCAACCCATGCCGTGCGTCGACGAGGACCAGACCGAGGTCGGAGGTCGAGGCGCCCGTGACCATGTTGCGGGTGTACTGCACGTGCCCCGGGGTGTCGGCGATGATGAACTTGCGCTTCGGGGTCGCGAAGTAGCGGTAGGCGACATCGATGGTGATGCCCTGCTCCCGCTCCGAGCGCAGCCCGTCGGTCAGCAACGCAAGGTCTGTGTAGTCGAAGCCCTTGTCCTTGCTGGTCTTCTCCACGGACTCCATCTGGTCCTCGAAGATCGCCTTGCTGTCCAGCAGCAGTCGCCCGATCAGGGTCGACTTGCCGTCGTCCACCGACCCGGCCGTCGCGAAGCGCAGCATGTCCATACGGTCGTCAATCATCAGAAATACCCCAGCTTCTTGCGGTCTTCCATCGCGGCCTCGGAGAACTTGTCATCACCACGGGTGGCGCCGCGCTCGGTCACGCGCGAGGCAGCCACCTCCTCGATGACCTTCTCCACGGTGTCTGCCTCCGACTCCAGGCAGCCGGTCAGAGTCAGGTCGCCGACGGTGCGGAAGCGCACGGTGCGCTCGGTGACGGTCTCCCCCTCGCGGCAGGGGTTGTACTCGCTCTCGGTGAAGAGCATCCCGCCCCGCTCGAAGACCTTGCGCTGGTGCGCGTAGTAGATCGAGGGGATGTCGATGTCCTCTCGGGCGATGTAGTGCCAGATGTCCAGCTCGGTCCAGTTGCTCAGCGGGAAGACACGCATGTGCTCGCCCTCGTGCAGCTGACCGTTGTACAGCGACCACAGTTCCGGACGCTGGTTCTTCGGGTCCCACTGGCCGAAGTCGTCACGGTGGGAGAAGACCCGCTCCTTGGCCCGTGCCTTCTCCTCGTCCCGACGGCCGCCGCCGAAGGCGGCGGTGTATCCCTCGGACTCGATGGCGTGCAGCAGCGTGCCGATCTGCAGGCGGTTGCGGGGGGTCTTGCCGTCGTCGACGACGATCCCGTCGGCGATGGCCTGCTCCACGGATGCCTCGTGCAGGCGCACCCCGAGCCGCTCCACCCAGCGGTCGCGCGTGGCGAGCACCTCGGGGAAGTCGTAGCCAGTGGCCACCTGCAGGACGGGGAAGGGCACCCGCGCGGGGTAGAACGCCTTCTCCGCCAGGCGGAGCATGACGATGGAGTCCTTGCCGCCGGAGAACATCAGCACCGGCTTCTCGAACTCGGCCGCGACCTCGCGGAAGATGTGGATGGACTCGGCCTCGAGCTGGTCCAGATGACTCAGCCGGTAGTCGGCATGCGTGGACATCGTCTCTCTCACGGCAGGGGACACGGATCGCGCCAACCATACCCGTCGCGACATGCTCAAGAGCGATGGCCCGCGACATGTCATCTCCCAGCGAGTCACTTGGACATGGTGGGGTGTCGACCTGTCACAATCCATGGCGTGACCGGACCAGCCCGCGCCCAGCAGTACTGTCCCCCCTTCGACCAGCTCGACGCCCTCGAGCGGCTCAGGGTCGGCGCCTCCGCCCCGCAGGGGCCCACGCTCACCATCGACGAGGACGTGCGCCGAGCGGCGCAGCGCGACGGGCTGGAGGTCGTCGACCCCGAGGGTGTCCCGATCGCGCGGTTCCCTGCCGAGCAGATCGGGAGTGACGGGCCGACCGGGACGCCGGAGTGGCTGGGCAATGGCTCCCCCCGACCATACGAGCGTCTCTACCTCTCCCCCGCCCAGGTGCGCGCGACTGTCGACAAGGAGACGCTGACGATCGTCGTCGACCGCCGGCTGAACCGGAACGACATCACCGAGATCCGCAACGTCAGCACCGGCCGGCCCGTCCTGCTGCTCGTCCTGTGCGGCCCGACGATGTCGCCCTACACCCGCGGGGTCAATCTCCTGCGGCGCAGCCTCGAGGTCGCCAAGGGCCTGACGGGGGCTCGTGTCATCGCCGTCCCGCTCGACCCGAGGATCGCGGCCACGGACCCCGAGCTGCAGGACGAGGTGGTCTCCGCTTACGCCCCCGGCCCCGTCGCCTGGCTCGGCACCCACACCACCCGGCTGCCCGGCACGCACACGGTGGACCGTACCGGCGAATCGGGTGGTCTCGTCGTCTTCTTCACCGGGCTGTCCGGCTCGGGCAAGTCGACCGTCGCTCGGGCGGTGCGCGAGTCGATCCTCGAGGAGGACGGCCGGCCAGTCTCGATCCTCGACGGGGACGTCGTGCGTCGGCACCTGTCGGCCGGGCTGACCTTCTCCCCCGAGGACCGCGAGACCAACATCCGCCGCATCGGCTGGGTCGCCGCCGAGATCGCCTACCACGGCGGCGCGGCAATCTGCTCCCCCATCGCCCCCTACGACTCCACCCGCAAGGCCGTGCGGGCGATGGCCACCGACCGCGGCGGCGACTTCGTCCTCATCCACGTCAGCACCCCGGTCGAGGAGTGCGCCCGGCGTGACCGCAAGGGCCTGTACGCCAAGGCCCAGGCCGGCGAGCTCAAGGACTTCACCGGCGTGAGCGCCCCCTACGAGGCGCCCACCGACGCCGACCTCGACCTCGACACCTCGTCGATCAGCATCGACGAGGCCCGCGACCAGGTGCTCGACCTGCTGCGTGAGCGCGGCCACCTCGCCGACCCGACCCAGCCCGAGTGGACCATCTGATGGGGGACATCGCCTCCCTGCTGTTCGTCGCCTTCACCGTCGGCATCGTCATCGGCCTGACCGGCATGGGCGGTGGCGCCCTGATGACCCCGGCGCTAATTTTCCTGGGTATCCCGCCGACCACGGCCGTGGCCAACGACCTCGTCGCTGCTGCCGTCAACAAGTCCGTCGGTGCCGCGGCCCACCTCAAGCACGGCTCGCCGGACGTGAAACTCGCCGGACTGCTCATCCTGGGGTCTGTCCCGACCGCGGCGGCCGGCGGGTGGCTCATCAATCAGGTCGGCTCGCCCGAGGAGCAGCAGTCCTTCGTGAAGATGGCCATCGGTGTCGCGCTGCTCCTGGCGGCGGGGACCTATGTCCTGCGGACACTGCTCAACATGCGCCACAACATCCAGATCGCCAGCGAGGGAGGCACCCCCTACACCGACGACAACCCCACGCTTCGCGTCGTCCCCACGATTATCGTCGGCGCCCTGGGCGGCCTCCTCGTCGGCCTGACCAGTGTCGGGTCCGGCTCCCTGATCATGGTCGCCCTGCTCATGCTCTACCCCAGACTGGCTCCCAACCGGCTGGTTGGCACCGATCTCGTGCAGGCCATCCCCCTCGTCATCGCCGCAGCCATCGGTCACGTCATCTACGAGGGTGTCGACTGGTCCATCCTGCTCCCCCTGATCATCGGCGGCGCCCCCGGCACCTACCTCGGCGCCCGACTGGCCTCCTGGGTCCAGCAGAACGTCGTGCGGCGCGGTATCGCGATCGTGCTGTCGCTGACCGGCCTGGGCATGCTCGGCCTGCCCCCGGTGTGGGTCGGGATCGCGGGAGCGACACTGCTCGTCCTCGGGCCCATCGCGTGGGGGGCGGTGCGCAGGGCGCACGGACTTCCCCCCTTCCCCAGCACCCGCGAAGAAGGCCTGCAGGCCGCCGCCGAACGCTTGAGACAACGACAAGGAAGCAACCATGACTAACGACCACACTCTCGCCGCCGAGCTGGCCACGGCTGCCGGCGAGCTGCTCCTGCGCACCCGCGAGGAGCACGCCGGCATCGACCCGAAGGAGCTGAAGGACCTCGGCGACCGGGTCTCCCACGACTTCCTCATGGCCGAGCTGGCCACGGCCCGCCCCGACGACGCCGTGCTGTCCGAGGAGGGCGCCGACGACCACGCCCGCCTGTCCGCGCAGCGAGTGTGGATCGTCGACCCGCTCGACGGCACGCGCGAGTTCAGCGAGGCCGAGCGGGACGACTGGGCGGTGCACGTGGCCCTGTGGCAGGGCGGCGAGCTCGTCGCCGGGGCCGTGGGCCGCCCGGCCCGTGGCGTGACCTACTCGAGCGCCGAGAGCGAGCCGGCGAAGGGAGCGGCGGGCAACCCCCTTCGCCTCGCCGTCAGCCGCAGCCGGCCGCCGGAGTTCGTCACCCGACTGGCCGACCACCTCGGTGCCGACCTCGTCGAGATGGGCTCGGCCGGAGTGAAGGCCATGTCCGTCCTCGACGGCATCGCCGATGCGTACGTGCACGCCGGGGGCCAGTACGAGTGGGACTCCGCGGCGCCCGTCGCCGTGGCCCGCGCCCACGGTCTCCACACGAGCCGCATCGACGGCTCGGAGCTGCTCTACAACAACGAGAACCCCTACCTGCCCGACCTCGTGGTCTGCCGACCGGAGGTCGCCGACGCCGTCCTGGAGGGGATCCGCGCGGTCGAGGACTGAGCGCGGCGCGGGCGGCGTCCTTCGCCCGGTGTCGTCACACAGAGCGACCCCGCCACCAGGGCGGGGCCGCTCTGCCTCGGGGGCTCGGCCTCAGCTGTCGATCCGCTGCTGCTCGCTGCTGGAGGCAGACACCTCCATGGGCTCGGCCCCCTTGCTCTCGACGGAGATCTGACGGGGCATCGCACGCGAATTCAGCGGCAGGGTCACCGTCAGCACCCCGTTGTCGTAGCTCGCCTTGACCTGGTCGGGGTCGATGTCGTCCCCGAAGGTGATCTGGCGGCGGTAGCTGCCCGAGAACCGCTCACTGGTCAGCCACTGCACGCGCTCCTCCGGCGGCGCCGTGCGGTGGGCGGTCAGTGTCAGCACACCACGGCCCATGTTGACGTCGATGCTGCCCGGGTCCATGCCCGGCAGGTCCGCGTGGACCACGTACTGGTCCTCCATGCGGTAGACGTCGACCGGCATGAACTGCGGCGATCGCGGTGTCGAGCGCCCACCCAGCAACCCCTGGGCCAAGGCATCCAGCTCGTTGAATCCATCAGTGCGCATCATCAAAGGTCACCTCCAACAATGTGGGCCACCCACCGCCCCCGCGGGGGTGGCGCTTCCCTGTACCGACAGCAAAAATTTAGCACTCTCGCCTTGAGAGTGCCAAGTGGTTTGTGAGGGGTTTTTGAGGTGGTTTTGGGGGGTGCTGGGCGACACGCCCCGGCCCCAAGACGACCCCCCTCCGCCCTGAATCGAAGGGGGGCCTCCTTGGGGCCGGGGTGTGGTTGCGTGGGTGGTTTCGAGGCTCGCTCGCTGCGCGAAGGTTTCGAGGCTCGCCCGCCAGGGCGGACTCACACCTCAACCACCGCTCGCGCCTCAACCACCGTGTGGGTCAGTTGGCGTGGGCGGCCACGGCGGCGGCGACGGCCTCGGCGACGCCCTCCTGGAAGACCGGCGGGATGATCAGGTCAGCCGTGGGCTCCTCGACGAGGTCGGCGATGGCGCGCGCGGCGGCGAGCTTCATCTCCTCGCTGATCTGCACCCCACCGGCGTCGAGGGCCCCGCGGAAGATGCCGGGGAAGGCGAGCACGTTGTTGATCTGGTTCGGGAAGTCACTGCGACCCGTGGCCACGATCGAGGCGTACTTGTGCGCGATGTCCGGGTGGACCTCCGGCGTGGGGTTGGCCAGCGCGAAGATCATCGGCCCCTCGGCCATCGACGCGATCTGCTCCTCGGGGACGGTGCCCCCGGAGACGCCGATGTAGACGTCGGCGCCCTTGAGCGCGTCGGCCATCGTGCCGGTCTTGCCGGAGATGTTCGTCGTCGCGGCGAGCATCTCCTTGTGGGTGACCAGGTCGTGGCGGTGCTTGCCGATGATCCCGCGGGAGTCGCACACGACGATGTCGGTGACGCCGGCCAGCTGCAGCAGCTGGGTCACCGCGACACCCGCCGCGCCGGCACCACCGACGACCACCTTCAGCGAGCCGATGGTGCGCTCGACGACGCGGCAGGCGTTGATCAGGCCGGCGAGCACGACGATCGCGGTGCCGTGCTGGTCGTCGTGGAAGACGGGGATGTCCAGCCGCTCGCGCAGCCGTCGCTCGAGGTCGAAGCAGCGCGGCGCGGAGATGTCCTCGAGGTTGATGCCACCGAAGCTGGGCGCCATGCGGGCGATGGTGTTGACGAGCTCCTCGACCGATCCGGACTCCAGACACACCGGGATGGCGTCGACGCCGGCGAAGTGCTTGAAGAGGACGGCCTTGCCCTCCATCACCGGCATCGCCGCGAGCGGACCGATGTCGCCCAGGCCCAGCACCGCGGTGCCGTCGGTGATGACCGCGACGGTGTTGTTGCGGGCGGTGAAGCGGCGCGAGAGGGAGGGGTCCTCCTCGATCGCCAGGCAGACATCGGCCACACCGGGCGTGTAGAGGAGGGAGAGGTCCTCCTGCCCCTCCAGCGGCTTCGTCGCCCGTACCTCGACCTTGCCGCCCTCGTGGGCGACGAACTGCGGGGCAGTGAGGTCGTAGGTGGTGGTGGGCTCGGACGCAGACACGGCAGACAAACCTCGGAGAAATCGAAAGAATCAAGAAACGCCCCGGGGCGACCGGGTGTGGTCACGAGTGGGCGGCTGGTGAGCCGCTCGCAATCATCCCACACGTGCACGGACCGTTCGGCGCATGATGCCCGCCGTGTCCCGCCACAAGTGGTGCGGACGGGCCCGGGCGCAATACTCTGCGACCACGTCGAGCGCTCCCTCCCGGCACGCTCCGTGTCTCCTGTCCAGGTCTCACATCCAGGGAGCGCGCCTTGCGCCTGTCCACCGCCCTCGCGAGTCTCGTCACCACGTCCCTGATCGGGACGCTGCTGGCGACGGCGCCGACCGGATCCGCGAGCGCCGCCACACCCGCCGGGCCCGGCGCGGCCGCCGCCTCCGACGCCCGGGTGCGGGTCTCCGGTGACCTGCTCAGCACCGCGGTCGAGCGCCGTGGCGACCGGCAGTGGCACGCCGTGCAGGTGGCCGACCGCGTGCTCCCGGTCTCCGGCGAGGCCCTGGAGACGATCACCCCCGGCAGCCGGGTCAGCCTCGACGTCGCCGTGCCGCAGCTCGTCGCCGACGCCGCCGAGGACGGGCGCACCCTGCGCATCCCCGCCCCGGTGGGCACCCCCAGCACCCACCGGCTCGACCCCGGTGACGTCGACGCGGCCTCGGACACCACCCCTTCGCCCCTCGGCTCCGACCTGGGCCGGGCCACGGCCGACGCGGCACTGGCCCCCGACGCCCCGGAGCTCGAGGTGACCGAGGTCGTCGCGGCAGTGGCGCCGGCAGCCGCCACCTACACCCCGGCGACGCGCAGGATCACCTACGTCGCCGTCACGCCGAGGGGCCTGACACGCGAGCCGGTGTCGACCGCGACGGCGACCGGCCAGGTGGCCTCGGTCGACTCGTTCTGGCGGGACAACTCCCGATCCACGCTGCAGGTGGGGGCCCCGACGGTGCGGGCCCAGTACACCTCCGTGCACAGCTGCTCGAGCGCCGGTCCCTTCGACTACTGGGCGGAGGCGGCCGAGCGACTCGGGTGGACCTGGGCGGACAACGCGAGCCTCGTGGTCAACCTCCCCCGCTCCGCGGCCCGCGCCGGGTGCGGGTACGGGTACGGCACGATCGGGTCGGGGCCGAACGACGGGGGCATGCTCTCCGTCGCCGACACCGACTGGCCGGTGCTCGCCCACGAGCTCGGGCACAACATGTCCCTCGGCCATGCCAACTGGCTCGTGTGCCCCGGGCGCACCGATGCCCGGCTCGTCGACGACTGGTGGCCCTCGGACTGCACCGAGTACGAGTACGAGGACGGCTTCGACGTCATGAGCTACTCGGGGCCGAGCGAGGCGGCGATGCTCTCCACGCCGCAGGCGCTGCGGGTCGGCACCCTGGAGGCCGCCGCGGCCGTCACCGTCGGCCCGGGGACCACCTCCGTCACCCTCGCGCCCCTGTCGGGCCGCACCGGCGTCCGCGCCGCCAGGGTCACGAACTCGGTCACCGGGACGACCTACTACGTCGAGTACCGCACCGCGTCCGGGCGCGATGCCCACACCCCCACCGCGGCGGTGCCGGGCGTCCGCGTCCTGCGCTACAACGGCCTGTCCGGCGCGAGCGTGCTGCTCGACCCGACACCCGGCACCGCGCCCGACGCCGACGGGGTCCTCGCCGCCGGCCGGACCTTCTCCAGCCACGACGGCCGCATCAAGGTCACCACGGTCTCGACGAGCAGCAGCGACGCGGTCGTGAGGATCTCGAACAACGCGACGCTGCGCCTCTTCACCAACACGGCCGTCCCGCGGATCACCGGCACGAAGGGGGTCGGCAAGAAGCTCACCACGTCGAACGGCGCGTGGTCCCCGACCCCGACGTCGTACACCTACCGGTGGAAGCGCAACGGCGTCGCGATCACGGGAGCCACCGCGCGCACGTACACCCCGAGGACCGCGGACGCGGGCCGCTACCTCACGGTTACGGTCAGGGCCCGACGCGCGGGCTACAAGAACAAGCCCGCCACCTCCTACCGCGTCGGCATCCCGATGCACTCCACGACCCGCCCGTACATCTCCGGCACACCCGCCGCGGGGCGGACCCTGACCGCCAGGGTCGGGGCGTGGACGCCGCGACCCTCGAGCTACCGCTACCGGTGGTACCGCAACGGGACCCGGATCACGGGAGCGACCGCGAAGACGTACACGGTCAGGCGGATCGACCGGGGGAAGCGGATCAAGGCCCGGGCCACGGCCCGCCGCACCGGCTACGTCAGCGGCTCGGCGATCACCTACAGCAGGCTCATCCGCTAGCCGACACCTACGATGCGGGCATGATCCGTCCGGGCCTGGCACGCGTCGTCGGAGCCTCCATGGAGCCGACCCTGCACGAGGGCGACCTGCTGCTCGTGCTCTGGGGCGCCCGGGCGCGGGTCGGCTCGCTGGCGATCGTGCGGCTCCCCCGCGACGCGCACGGCATGCCGCGACCGGTGTCGGTCAAGCGCGTCACCGGCACCGACCCGGCGGACCCGGACCGGTGGTGGATCGAGGGGGACAACCCCGGCGTCGGCGTGGACTCGTGGCTCGTGGGCTCCCTCCCCCGCTCGGCGGTCCTCGCCCGGGTTGTACTGCGAATACCTTGCAGGAGAGCCTCCTTCACGTGACGTCGTCGGGGCTAACGAGTAGGTTGAAGACGGCGCCGCTCGCATGACGGGCGGCAGCAACCGACCACGAGAGGAAGGCACCACATGCGTCTTCGCGACATCTTCCAGATCACCGAGGTCAGCGCCCACTGCGACCTCCCCTGCGGTGTGTACGACCCCGCGCAGGCTCGCATCGAGGCCGAGTCGGTCAAGATGATCATCCAGAAGGCCAACGAGAGCGACGACCCGGACTTCCGCGCCCGCGCGATCGTCATCAAGGAGGAGCGCTCCGAGCTGGTCAAGCACCACCTGTGGGTGCTGTGGACGGACTACTTCAAGCCGCCGCACTTCGATAAGTACCCGCAGCTGCACGTGCTGGTCAACGAGGCCACCAAGCTCGCCGGCGCCTCCGGCACCAAGGGCACCTTCGACGAGGGCAAGGCCGACGAGCTCCTCGCCAAGATCGCCGAGATCGACAAGATCTTCTGGGAGACCAAGCAGGGCTGAGCCTGCTCGTCCCGATCGTCGGGGGTCCACTGCACACGGTGCGGTGGGCCCCCTTCGTCATGCCGGCACCGCTGGCTGAGGTGCGAGGAGCTCTGCGACGAGCCACGAAGCCACGTCGACCACCGCTGGTTGAGGCGAGAGTCCGCGCAGCGGGCGAACCTCGAAACCAGCCCGACCTACACCACCAACGCACCCTCGGCGACGAAGACCTGCTCAAGGGCCGCGACGACGTCCGGGTCGTACTCGTAGCCCAGACCCAGGTGCAGCCGCTCCAGGGCCACCTGCCGGGCCCGCGGCGAGCGCGCCCCCTCGGTGATGTCGTCCCAGGCATTGGCGACGCGCACGATGCGCGACTCGAGCGGGATGCGCTCGCCGAACTCTCGCCACTGGCGGAAGGGCGTGCGCACTTGGTCCAGCAGTGGCAGCAGCTCCTCGAACATCGGCGCGCTCCCGACGATCCGCACCGTGGTGCAGGCGATCTGCTCCTGGGTCTGGGAGGAGGCGTTGAGGGTCCTGCCCCCCGGCAGGGGTTCCGGCAGGCCGAGGTGCCCGAGGTCGTGCAGCAGGGCCGTGCGCTCGATGCGTTGGGAGGTCTCCGGGTCCACACTCATCTCGTTCGCGATCCGCACCGCGATGTCGGCGACCCGGCGCCCGTGCCCGGTGCGGGAGAAGCCGCTGACCTCCGGCAGGCGGGACATCGCGGCGATCGACTCCTCGAGGTCGCGGCGGCTGTCCTGCACCCACTGGACCGCGAGGTACATCATCAGCACCGGCAGGAGGAGCAGCGGGATGGCCACCCAGTCAAGGACCGGGTGCGCCACGGCGATGAGGGGGCCGGCGGAGGCCGTGGCCGCGGCGATCCCGGCGAGCGGACGGATCTCGTCGGTCATCATCCCCAGGAGCGTGCCGCCCTCGTCGAGCCAGAGGACGGCCTTCTCCAGGACGCCCTCGAAGAGGCCGCCCACGGCCGCCACCGCGAGGAGGGCGAAGACCGCGAGCGAGCGCCGCGTGCCGTCCGCGAAGGCCCACTCGACCACCGTGGTGTCGCCGATGCTGACGTCCCGCGCCAGCACCGCGGTCAGGGCCATGCCGAGGAATCGGGCAGCGAGAGACCCCTCGACCAACTGCCTCCCTCGCAACCGGCGAGCCACGCCGCCGATGAGCATGCCCAACCAGACGATGACCAGGACGGAGGCAGCGCCGGGTGCCCGCCCGTCGAAGTTCAGCGGGGCGAGGATCAGCCCGAGGGCCGCCGCCGTCGTCAGGGGCGTCAGCACCCGCTGGGCCAGACTGACCGGCAGCTGCATGCCGACGATGATCGCGATGAACGCGACGACGACGAAGGGGGTGAGGGCCGACCCGTCCAGCTCTCCGCGAAGGGTGGCGAACGACCCGAGGATGACCGCGACGGCGAAGAGGAGGATCCCGGGCCTGGTGTGATTGTGGTTCATCGGACCACCGCCGGGAGCTGTCCCCGCCCGTGGGCTCGCCGGAGCGCGTTGACGCACACCTCATCCAGGGCCGTGCCGACCCGGGCCTCGCAGAGCCGGACTGCTTCCTCGGCGGTGCACCCGTCCGTGACCGCGTCGCTCCAGGCATCGGCGACCGCGAGAACACGGGCGCCCAGGGGGATCTGCTCCCCGACCAGGCCTTCCGGCCAGCCCTGTCCGTCGACGCGCTCGTCGTGCCCGGCGATGTACTCCACCGGTCCGGCGAGGAAGCCGATCTGTCCGAGTACCTTCGACGACGCCACCGCGTGGTCGCGCCGGACGATCGCCGCCGGCCTGCCCTCGAGCGCGAGCAGGCCCACGTCCCGCAGCCGAGCGGACATGACGACCTTGTCGACGAATGACGGCCGCAGCCCCACGGCCGCAGCGATCGCGCTCGCGGCGCCGGCTGCCAGACGGCTTGAATCGGCTGCTCCCGGGTGCCGCACATCAAGAGCGGTGACGAAGGGGGCGAGCACCTCGTGCCGAATGGCCCACTCGTCCGCGAGCTGTCGCAGGCTCCACTGGATGACGACGATGGTGGGCAGGAAGAACAGCGCGGAGATCCATCCCAGCCGTGCCGGTGACCACAGCACCACCAGAAGGTAGGCAGCGACAAAAGACAGGGCATAAGAACTGAGGACACGTGGCAGAGCGTCCCGAAGGATGAAGGCAAGCGAACCACCCGTGTCCCGCTGGAGCACTCCGGCCAAGAGCGTCGTGTTGACCAGGGCGGCAGCCGCGCTGGCCGCGACCATTGCGACAACGAGCGTGAACAGGTCCACATTCTCCAAGCCGGGCCGCAGAGCGATCCCACCGGCCCCGTGGTACGCCAGCGAACCAACCAGTACGAGAAGCACCCGCTGGGCCGAGTTGAAGATCCGTTTGATGGCCGATGTGCGTTCGGTCATCGCGGGGATGAGCGACACGACGCTGGCCCCGACGCCACCGATGAGGGGGATGGCTGCGATCTGCACTATGGCCGAGACCGAGAACTGCATCGGACCGATGGCTTGGGGTCGCCCGAGCGAGGCGATGAAGGCCACGACAAGGAACGCGATTACCCAAGAGGTTGGCTGGGGAGCGCCATGGAGCCATACGGCGCAGAGAAGCGCCATCACTGCCGCAATAGCGACAGTGACGACGTAGATCACGGTCGACCGAGGTGCCGCCTCAGCCGACCGGTCGGGTCGCGTCAGCGGGGCCAGACGCGACCGTGCGGCGCGGGTCAGGCCCAGTCGACGTTGTCCGTGCCAGCGGCCCAGTCCACATTGCGAGTGGCCTTGGCCCAGTCGACGTTGAGGGAGGACTTGGCCCAGTCAACGTTGAGGGTTGAGGAAGCCCAGTCAACGTTGAGCGTCGAGGTGGCCCAGTCAACGTTGAGCGAGGACTTCGCCCAGTCGACGTTCCCCTGAGTGCTGGCACCACCAATGAGGCCGCCGAGCGAGAGGGCAAGGGCGGAAGCGGCGAGCATCATCTTTGTCTTCATAGTGCACATGATGCCAGTAAAATGGTATGGCGGGAAGGAATGTGGTGATCATTTCTTGCCGTGTCAGAATTATTCCCCTGACCACCGGGCCGCCGATCGGCGGTTACACCGACCCCGAAGGGAGTCACCATGAGCAAGCGCGCTCGCAAGCGTCGTGACCGCAAGAAGAAGAACGCGAACCACGGCAAGAAGCCCAACGCCTGAGTCCACGACTCAGCCGACGAAGGGGGCCGCGCCCGGTTGACACCGGGCCGGCCCCCTTCGTCATGTCCCAGCCCCGGCGGCTGAGGGACTTCCCACCCGGTGGCTGAGGTGCGAGGAGCCCTGCGACGAGCCTCGAAGCCACGGACCTGTGGACAATCCCCCTTCGCCATGAGCCCGACCTGATGTGCTTGGAGCCATGGCGCACACCTCCATCCTGCGCTGCGGCGACGGCAGCTACTACGTCGGCAGCACGCGCAACCTGCAGCACCGGATGCAGCAGCACGCCGTCGGACGAGGCGCCGTGTACACGAGCACCCGGATGCCGGTCGAGCTCGTGTGGGCCCATGAGACCGAGCGCGTCACCGAGGCGTACGCGTTGGAGAAGCGCATCCAGGGCTGGTCACGCGCCAAGCGCGAAGCGTTGATCCGGGGAGACTTCGCGGCGCTGCCGGGTTTGGCGAGGCGGCGTGGTGGTCGGGCGCCGGACTGAGCGTGATTTCGAGGCTCCGGCCGCGGGCGGCCTCCGCACCTCAATCACCGGGTGGAGGCACGAAGAGCGTGATTTCGAGGCTCCGGCCGCAGGCGGCCTCCGCACCTCAATCACCGGGTGATGAGGGCTCCTTGGAATGAGGAGGCGGGCGATGACGTTGGACCTCGCGAGAGAACTGCGAGGGACAGGAGCCGGACTTGCTCGTGCTGCACGCCGGAGAGCGCACCGCCACCCCACTAGGGTGGAGTGCAATGAGCGACCCCACGACCGACGATCTGGAGGCACAGGCCCAGGCCGATGCCGCAGTTGACGTCGAGACCGAGACCACCGAGCAGCGCCGTGCGCGCTTCGAGCGCGAGGCGATGCCGCTGCTCGACCAGCTCTACTCCGCGGCGCTGCGCACCACGCGCAACCCGACCGACGCCGACGACCTGGTCCAGGAGACCTACGCGAAGGCCTTCGCCGCCTTCCACCAGTACCGCCCGGGGACCAACCTCAAGGCGTGGATGTACCGGATCCTGACCAACACCTACATCAACACCTACCGCAAGAAGCAGCGCGAGCCGAAGCAGTCGGACAGTCCCGAGGTCGAGGACTACCAGCTGCACAAGGCCGAGCAGCACACGTCCAAGGGCCTGCGTTCCGCCGAGGTCGAGGCCTTGGACCGGATGCCCGACAGCCAGGTCAAGCAGGCCCTGCAGGACCTGCCCGACGACTTCCGGATGGCCGTCTACCTGGCCGACGTCGAGGGATTCGCCTACAAGGAGATCGCCGAGATCATGGGCACCCCCATCGGCACGGTCATGTCGCGCCTGCACCGGGGACGCCGCCAGCTGCGCGAGATGCTCACCGACTACGCCGCCGACCGCGGGGTCGCCGCTGCGAAGGAGAACCAGTCATGAGCCATGACGAGCACGTGGACTGCTCGCAGGCGCTCTACCGGATGAGTGAGTACCTCGACGGCGAGATGACCACCGAGGACGCCCGCGAGATCGCCCGGCACCTCACCGAGTGCGCCCCCTGCCTCGAGGAGCACGAGCGCGAGCAGATCATCAAGCAGCTGATCCGCCGATCCTGCGCCCGGGAGACCGCTCCCCCACAGCTGCGCACCATGATCATGCAGCGCATCACGTCCATCTGCGACGACGGGTCCTGGGCCGAGGTCACCCAGGTGCGGCGCGTCAGCGAGGGCTGAGGCTGGTTTCGAGGCTCGTCGCAGAGCTCCTCGCACCTCAACCTCCGTTGGATACGCACCTCGACCACCCTCTGATGCCGGCCCGGTTAGGGTGACTGCATGCGCGTCCTCGTCACCGGCGGAGCCGGGTACATCGGCTCACACACAGTCGTCCGACTCGTCGAGGACGGCCACGAGCCGGTGATCCTCGACAGCTTCGTCAACTCGCGGCCGAGCGTCGTTCCCCGGCTCGAGGAGCTGACCGGACGCACGATCGAGACCCACTCGTTCGACCTGCGCGACGTCGACAAGACGAACGCACTCCTCGCCGAGGGACGGTTCGACGCGGTCATCCACTTCGCCGGCCTGAAAGCGGTCGGTGAGTCGAGCCAGATCCCGCTGGAGTACTACGACAACAACGTCGGCTCCACGCTCGTCCTGGCCCGGGCGATGGACCGAGCCGGCATCCCCGTGCTCGTCTTCTCCTCGTCGGCGACGGTCTACGGCGAGCTCGCGCCGGTCCCCTACGTCGAGACCCACGAGCCGCTGGCCTCCAACAACCCTTACGGCCGCACCAAGTTTGTCCAGGAGATGCTGCTCCGCGACGTCGCCGCAGCTGGCGGCCCCCGTGTGGCCCTGCTGCGCTACTTCAACCCTGTCGGCGCGCACCCCTCCGGCCGCATCGGCGAGGACCCGCACGGTGTGCCGAACAACCTGATGCCCTTCATCGCCCAAGTCGCCGTGGGCCGCCGTGAGCAGTTGCAGGTCTTCGGTGACGACTACCCCACCCCCGACGGCACGCCCCAGCGCGACTACCTGCATGTGGTCGACCTCGCGGAGGGGCACGTCGCCGCGCTGGAGTACCTGCGCGACCACCCCGAGGTCGCCGAGCGGGCGTGGAACCTCGGTGGCGGCCACGGCACGTCGGTGCTCGAGATGATTGCAGCCTTCGAGTCGGCAAGCGGGCAGGCCATCCCCTACCAGGTGGCGCCGCGCAGAGGAGGCGACCTGGCCGCATTCTGGGCCGACGCCTCCCGTGCCGAGACCGAGCTGGGCTGGCGCGCCGAGCACACCATCGAGCAGATGTGCGCCGACACCTGGCGCTGGCAGTCAGCCAACCCGCAGGGCTACACCGACTAACAAGTACCCGCCAGGCCCGCACCGACCAAGGCTCGGGCGGCGGTCAGCTGGCTCCGAAGCCGCTGACGAACGCGTCCGCGACCAGGTCGCCTGCCTCAGCGGAATCGATCAGGCCGGCTCCGGCCGCGCGGACTGCGGCCATCAGCGTCCCGGCGAGCACCAGCCCGAGCCATGCGGTGTTCGCACTGGTGGGGAGGTCGCCGGTCTCGACCCCGCGCGCCAGCACGCCCCACAGGGGCGCCAGTGCCTCGTTCCGGGCGGCGAGGAAGTCCTCATCGGTGTCGGCGCCCTCGCTGAGCAGGATCCTGAACCGCACGCCGAGCGGGACGAGCACGGCGGCTGCCCGGCGGATGCCCTCGCGAGTGTCGCACTCCAGCAGGTCCGCGTCGGCGAGTGCGGTGGCTGCCCGGGAGAGCGCCTCCGCCCGGATCGCGGCGCGGAGCGCCTCACGGTTCTCGAAGTGTCGGTAGAGCGTCGCCCGCCCCAGGCCGGCGCGGGTGGCCACCTCGGCCAGGGACGAGTGCGGAGCCACCGCCAGCACGTCGGCGGCCGCGTCGAGCAAGGCGGCGCGGTTGCGCACTGCGTCGGCGCGGGCGTGCTCCTCACCTTGGACGGCCATGCCGGGAAGCGTACCCACGTGCGTTCTCCGCGGGGGATGTATGCTGATGAAACGAGACAGACTTGTCTCATTTGACCCCGGATGAGGGGTCAGGCCACTCCGTACCGAACCGCCGGGAGCCGTGATGCTGCGAGCACTAGCCACCTTCTCCGTCCGCCACCGATGGCTGGTCATCGTGACCTGGCTGCTGCTGGTCGGCGGCCTCCTGTTCGCCGGCCAGTCCTACGGCGGCTCGTTCAGCAACGACATGTCGATCGAGGACACCGACTCCCAGGCCGCCTACGACGCCCTGGAGGAGCAGTTCCCCGAGATGTCCGGTGACGGGATGCAGGTCGTCATCCACGCCGAGGACGGCGTCAGCGGCCCACAGATCCGCAAGGCCGTCAACGCGGCCGTTGCGGACGTGGCCGAGCTCAACGGCATCTCCTCGGCGTCGTCGCCGTACGGACCCGGACCGGAAATGGTCTCCGAGGACGGCGCGACTGCCGTCTCCACGGTCCGGTTCACCGACCGCGCGGCCGACATCGAGGAGGACCACATCGAGGCCGCGCAGGACGCGTTCGCCCCGGTCGAGGACCTCGGCGTGCAGGTCGAGTACGGCGGAGCCGCGCTCGACGCGGAGAACCACCCCTCGGGCAGCGAGGCCATCGGCCTCGCCGCAGCCGTCCTGGTCCTGCTGGTGGCCTTCGGCTCGGTGTTCGCGATGCTGGTGCCTCTGATCACCGCCGTCCTGGCGCTCGGCATGGGCATGGGCGCGATCTTCCTGCTGGCCGAGTACGTCGCCGTCGGCACCGCCGGCCCAGTGGTCGCGGCGATGATCGGACTCGGGGTCGGCATCGACTACGCCCTGCTGGTGGTCACCCGGCACCGCGAGGGCCTGGCCACCGGCCACCCAGCCAAGGAGTCCATCCCGATCGCGCTGTCCACCGCCGGTCGCTCCGTGCTCGTCGCCGGCACCACCGTGATCATCGCGATCCTGTCGCTGTACGCCATCGGCATCCCCTTCGTCGCCACCCTCGGCCTGGCCAGCGCCATCACCGTCGCCACGACCCTGCTGGCGGCCGTCACCCTGCTGCCCGCCCTGCTCGGCGTCTTCGGGGACAACCTCGACCGGTTCCGGGTGCGACGGACCCGCCTGGACCACGGCGACGGACACGTCTCCGGCTGGCACCGGTGGACCCACCACGTGCAGCGTCGCCCGTGGCCCCACCTGGTCGCCGCCCTCGCGCTGCTCGCCGTGATGGCCGCGCCGGTGCTCGACCTGCGGCTGGGCACGGCCGACGCCGGCTCCGCCCCCGAGGACAGCACCGAACGCGCCGCCTACGAGCTCGTCGACGACTCCTTCGGTGCCGGCTGGACCGGACCGCTCATGGTCACCGCCGAGTACGACGACAGCGGCCCCAAGCAGACCAAGAAGGCAGCCACCGACCTGGCCGCCGAGATCGCCGCAGTCGACGGGGTCGCGCAGGTCGCCCCACCGGTGGTGAACGAGGCCGGCGACACCGCCGTGCTCACCGTGGTGCCGACAACCTCCCCCGACGCGGCGGCCACCGAGGCCCTGGTCCATCACCTGCGCGACGACGTGCTGGCCGACCAGGCCGAGGGCGCCTCAGTCCACGTCGGTGGTGCCACCGCCACGAACATCGACCTCGCCGACAAGCTCGAGGAACGGATGCTCTGGTTCATGGGCTTCGTGGTCGGCCTGAGCTTCCTGCTTCTCCTGGTGGAGTTCCGCTCGATCTTCGTGCCGATCAAGGCAGCCATCATGAACCTGCTCTCGGTCGGGGCCGCCTACGGCGCCGTGGTCGCGGTGTTCCAGTGGGGCTGGCTCGCCGACCTCTTCGGCACCGAGCCAGGACCGATCGAGTCGTTCGCACCGATGATGCTCTTCGCGGTCCTGTTCGGCCTCTCGATGGACTACGAGGTCTTCCTGCTCAGCCGCGTCCGCGAGGAGTACCTCCGCACCGGCAGAGCCGGTGAGGCGGTCGCCGACGGCATCGCCGCCACCGCGCGGGTGATCACCGCCGCCGCCTCGGTGATGGTCGTGGTCTTCGCCAGCTTCCTGCTCAACGACGATCGGGTGGTCAACCTGTTCGGTTTCGGCCTCGCGGTCGCCATCGCGATCGACGCCACCATCGTCCGACTGGTCCTCGTCCCCGCGGTGATGGCGGTGGCCGGCAAGGCTGCCTGGTACATGCCCCGGTGGCTGGACCGACTGCTGCCCGGGGTCGAGCTCGAAGACCACCCGGTCGACCCGTTCGAGGAGGAGCTCGACGAGCTCGACCCGGCCGATGGTGCACCGCCCCCTGCCGCCATCGCACCCGCCAACGGCGCCGGCCGGGGCACGAGGCACGTCGCCCACACCCGCGCCCTGCGCACAGCCGACGTCGATGAGCCGACACCTGGCGCTGGCCGCCGGCCACCCCTCAGGGCTGCGACATCCAGCAGTGAGGAGTGAGCGCTCGCCCTGCCGCACGACATCGCGGCGGGTGCGTCACTCCTTCGGTAGGACGCGATGGCAGCGACGGCATGCAGTGCGGGTGCCGTTGGGGTGCGAGTAGTAGCGCCGCCCGTCATGGGCATCGACGATGGTGACGCGGTAGCGCTTGTGGCCGAGCAGGCGGCACAGGACCTTCATGCGCCCCGCCTCCCTGCTCGCTGTGACCGTGCATCGAAGGGGGTGTTGTCGGCGTCTCCCCACGCCGTCGAATTACTCATGAGGAAATATTACGGAATCACCCGTGACAAGTCACGGGGTGGTCAGCACTCTGTCAGTATTTGGACAACCCGGGGGGCGCGAACGGGATGAGCGCAGGGCAGCATTCTGTGGCCCTGGGCTCGTCTCTGGTGGGGTGTGGTTTCGAGGCTCCTCGCTGGCGCTCGTCGCACCTCAACCACCGTGGGGGGCTGGTGGTTTCGAGGCTCCTCGCTGGCGCTCGTCGCACCTCAACCACCGTGGGGGCGCGGTCAGGAGTAGCTGGCCTCTGCCATCACGGCAGAGTGGCGTCCTTCGCTCTTCGGCAGCACGCGGTGACACCTGTGGCAGGCGGTGCGGGCGCCGTTGGGGTGCGCGTAGTAGCGACGGCCGTCGAAGGCGTCCACGACGGTCACGCGGTAGCGCTTGTGGCCGAAGAGGCGGCACAACTTGGTCATGCGGTCCGCCCCTCTGCTCGCAGTGACAGTGCATCGAAGGGGGTGTTGTCGGCGTCTCCCCACGCCATCCAATTGCTCACAAGGAAAGATTACGGAAACGCCAAAGAAATGTCACGCGATAGTCAGCACTTCGTCAGTATTCGGACATCCCGGGGAACACACGGATGAGCGCAGGGCCGCGTTCTGCGGCCCTGCGCTCATCTCGGGTGGGGTGTGGTTTCGAGTGTGGTGGCTTCGAGGCTCCTCGCTGGCGCTCGTCACACCTCAACCAGCGTGGGGGTGGTTTCGAGGCTCCTCGCTGGCGCTCGTCACACCTCAACCACCGTGGCTCAGCGGGCGTAGATGTGCCGGGTCGCCCGGGCGCGGGCCTTCAGACCCTTCATGCCCTTCGTCCGCAGGATCTGGATCGTCTGCCCCAGCGAGGTGTCGTTGGGCAGGGACAGGCGGAGGATCTCGCTCCACGCCGAGCCGACCTGCTTGTGCAGCGGGCCGGTGACGTACTCCAGGCCGTACTTGTCGAAGAGCGCCTCGATCTTGGGGGCGATCTCCGGGTAGCGGCGGCTGGGCATGTCGGGGAAGAGGTGGTGCTCGATCTGGTAGCTCAGGTGGCCGGTCGCGATGTGCATCGCCGTCGAGCCGGTGATGTTCGCCGAGCCGAGCATCTGGCGCAGGTACCACTCGCCGCGGGTCTCCCCGTCGATCGAGTTCTTGGCGAAGGTCTTCACCCCGGCCGGGAAGTGGCCGCACATGATGACCGAGTGCGTCCAGTAGTTGCGCACGAGGTTGGCGACGACGTTCGCGCCGAGGGTCGACAGCGCGTTCGGCCCGGCCAGCAGCGGGAAGAGCAGGTAGTCCTTGCCGGCCTGCTTCTTGATCTTGTTGACGACCTTCTTCGCCTCGGCCATCCACTCCGGGTTGTCGTGGCGGGTGGCCCAGTGCTTGCCCAGCTCGAGGTCGTAGGCGGCGATGCCGTACTCGAAGAAGGTGGCGTTGATGAACTGGGTGACCGGCTGGATGAGGTAGCCCGGGTACCACTTCTGGGCGTCGTCGACGCGCATGATGCCGTAGCCGAGGTCGTTGTCGTGGCCGACGACGTTCGTGTACGTGTGGTGGACCTTGTTGTGGCTGTTCTTCCAGTGGTCCGCCGGGGTCACGTTGTCCCACTCCCACGTCGAGGAGTGGATCCTCGGGTCACGCATCCAGTCCCACTGGCCGTGGATGATGTTGTGCCCGACCTCCATGTTGTCCAGGATCTTCGACGCGCTCAGCGCGGCGGTGCCCGCCACCCACGCGACCGGGTTGCCGGAGAAGAACAGCGCCGCGCGGCCACCGATCTCGAGGTAGCGCTGGGCGGCGATGACGCGACGGATGTACCGGGCGTCCTTCTCCCCCAGCGAGTCCATCGTCTCGGTGCGGATCTCGTCGAGCTCACGCCCGAGCTGCTCGATCTGCTGCGGGGTCAGGTGTGCGATCGGGGACGGCGTCATGGTGACGTCGGTGTGGATCACCTCCGACGAGCCGCCGGTGATCCGGGCGTCGGTGGTGCGGGCAGTGGTGCGCTCGAGCGTCGCAGTCATCACTTCTCCTGGGTCTCGATGGTGCAGTTACCGGCGACGGCCGAGATGCAGGTCTGCACCTTCACGGCCGGGTCGTCCGGGGTGGTCGTGGTCAGGTCGCCGTTGCGCAGGTCGCGCACGGCACCGTCGGTCATGGGCAGGACGCAGGCGAAGCAGATGCCCATCCGGCAGCCGCTCGGCATGAGGACGCCGGCGTCCTCCGCCGCGTCGAGGATGGTGGTGCCGCCGTCGAGGTCGAGCTCCTTCTGCTCCTCGCCCGTACGCAGGGTGGCGGTGCCCCCTTCGCCGACCTCGATGATCGCCGGGCGGAAGCGCTCCACGTGCAGCAGGTCGCTGCGGCCGTGCGCCGCGTAGTGCTCCTCGAAGGCGTCGAGCATCGGGGTGGGTCCGCAGATCCACGTCTCGCGCTCGCGCCAGTCGGGCACCTCCTGCTCGAGCTGGTCGGGGGTGAACATCCCCTCGTGGTCGGTGTGGCGCACCATGACCCGCACGCCGGGAGCCGGGTTGGCCAGCTCGCGGGCGAAGATCACGTCGTCGGCGGTCGGCGCGGAGTGCGCGTGGACGACGTCGCGCCCGTCGAAGTCGTGGTTGCGCAGCATCCCCATGACGGGGGTGATGCCCGAGCCGCCGGTGAGGAAGAGGACCTTGGCCGGCACCGACTGCGGCAGCATGAAGTCGCCGGTCGCCTGGTCCAGCTGGACCAGCGTGCCCGGGCGGGCGTGGTGGACGAGGTGGCGCGAGACGACGCCGTCGGGCATCGCCTTGACGGTGATCGAGATCAGCCCGTCGCGCGCGCTCGTGTCCGAGGTCAGCGAGTAGGCCCGCCAGCAGCGCACACCGTCGACGTCGACGCCCAAGCGGATGTACTGGCCGGGCAGGTGGCCCTGCCAGTCCCTGCCGGGGCGGATGGTGATGGTGGCCGCGTCCGCGGTCTCCGGGGTGATCGCGACGATGCGCCCGCGCAGGTCGGCACCGGAGCGAAGGGGGGCGAAGAGATCGAGGTAGTCCTCGGGGATGACAGGCGTCGCCAGACCGCGCGCGAAGCGCGCCGCGGTCTCGCGGGCTCGGGTCAGAGTCGTTGCCATGTCTCCATCCTCCCGCCTCAACTGCCCACGGGATTGATCCTGCGCGAGTAGGATCTGACCGAGGTATTTGTTCACGGGAGACAAGTGGGGTGCTGGTGATGGATGACGAGCCTTCGCACGAGCCTAAGCAGTTGCGAAAGGAGGGGGCGGGGAACTCGCAAGAGCCTAAGCAGTTGCGAAAGGAGGGGGCCGGGAACTCGCACGAGCCCACGCAGTTGCGAAAGGACGGCGGGCGGACCGCCCAACGGGCCGCGGCGCTCGCCCTCGACGAGGCGACGGTCGACGCCCTTCGCCAGCACCTGCCGCGGGTGGCCAAGCTCGTCGTCGCCGAGATCATGCGCGAGGTGCCCGCCTACGACGTGCCCTTCCAAGGCCGGATGGGGCGGGTGATCGAGAAGGCCGTGCAGGTCTCGCTGGAGAGCTTCGTCTCGCTCGCCGGGCAGACCACGCCCCGCTCGGACGCGCAGGTCGGCGTCGGGGTCACCGCCGCCCGCGACCTCGGGCAGGCCGAGGCGCGCACCGGCCGGCCCGTCGAGGCACTGCTGTCCGCCTACCGGGTGGGCGCCGGCGCCGCGTGGCGCGAGCTGTCCGTCGAGGCCATCGCCGCCGGGGTCGACGCCGCGACGCTGGGGCGCTTCGCCGAGCTGGTCTTCACCTACATCGACGAGCTGTCCGCCGCCTCGGTCGCCGGGCACAACAGCCAGACCACGAGCGCCGAGCGCGCCCGCATCGTCCACCTCGACCGGCTGACCCGCGGGCTGCTCACCGGTGCCGGTGAGGGTGAGCTCGACGCCGCCGCGGCCGCCGCCACGTGGACCCCGCCGCGCACGCTCACCGCCGTGCTCGTGCCGAGCCCACGCCTGGGCACCACCGCCGCCGTCCTCGACCCGCGCACGCTCACCCTCTCCGAGGACCTCCCCCAGCGCGAGGAGCACCCGGTCAGCGGGCAGGCCGCGCTGCTCGTCCCCGACGCCGGGGGCCCTGCCCGGGCCCACCTGCACGAGGTCCTCGAGGGCCGCCCCGCCGTCATCGGCCCCGCCCGCCCGTGGCAGCTCGCCGGGGAGTCCTACGACCGGGCGGTGCGGGCGCTGCCGCTGGCCCCCGCGGACGCCCCGCTCGACACCGACGCGGTGCTGCCCGAGCTCGTCCTGCAGGCTGACCCGACCGCCCTGGCCGACCTGCGCGAGGCGGCGCTGGCTCCCTTCGCCGATGTCGCCGAGGGCACCGCCGACCGGCTCGCCGAGACCCTGCGCGCGTGGCTGCTGCTGCAGGGGCGCCGCGAGATCGTCGCCGAGGTGCTGCACGTGCACCCGCAGACCGTGCGCTACCGGATGAACCAGGTGCGCGATCTCTACGGCGACCGACTGACCGACCCGGACGAGGTGCTGGCGATCATCCTCGCGCTGGGCACACGACCCTGAGCAGATGCGCCGATCCCGCACGGGAGCCTAAGCAGATGCGAAGCCGTGCGCAGGAGCCTAAGCAGATGCGGCCAGTCTCGCCGCCACTGCGTCGGCCACGGCGGCACCGTCGGTGAAGGAGTGCGACCCGGGTGCCTCGTCGACGCGCACGCGGTCGCCATCGATCTCGACGCCCTCGCCCGAGAGCGCGCGTCGCACGTGGTCGGGCCCGCCGAAGGGGTCGCGCATCCCCTGCACCACGTGCAGCGGCAGCCCGGCGCGGATCGGCAGCAGCAGCTCGCCGATACGGGACTTCTCCGGGGGCTTGCCGGCCGGCAGCAGCGGGAAGGACAGGCACAGCACGGCCTGCGCGCCGAGCTCCTCGCCCAGCCGGCAGGCCACCCGCGCACCGGCGCTGCGCCCGCCCATGACCAACCGGCCGGGCAGGTCGTCGCGCACCGCGGCCACGATCTCGCGCCAGTCGGCATCGAGCCTCGGCGGCATCGGCGCGACCTTCTTGCCGGCCACCCGCCACGGCATCTCGACGAGCGCGACGGTCCAGCCCAGCGGCGGCAGCGCCGCCGCGATCGCGGCGAGGTCCTTCGCGTCGACCCCGCCGCCGGCTCCGTGGGTGAGGAGCAGGGAGCCGGCCGGGTCCCCCTTCGCCTCGTGGAAGTGGACCCTGGCCGGGCCCTGCTGCGTCACTACCTCGATCATGCCCCGATCACCTCTCCGGTCTCCGGGTCGACGACGCCGACCAGCTCGCTCTGCGGGAGTGGCTCGAGGAGGCCCGGACCATTGTTGCGCGTGGCATTGACCGCCGTCGAGATCGGATGGGCCGCGAACCGTCCCGGCTGCGAGAAGGCGAGCAGGTCCTCGATCCCCGTCGGGTCGGTGAGGTCCGGGTCGAGCCAGCGCTCGTGGTCCGCGCGCTCGAGGACGAGGGGCTGGCGGTCGTGGATGCGGTCCATCCCCGGCTCCGCAGCGGTGGTGATGATCGTGAAGCTGACCAGCCATGCCGCCGGGTCGTCGTCGGGCAGCGCGCGGTCCCGCCAGAACTCGTACAGCCCCGCGAAGGTCAGCAGGTCACCGTCCCCGCGGTGGATGAAGAAGGGCTGCTTGCGCGGCTTGCCCTTGGCATCGGTCGCGACCGGCGAGGCCTGCCACTCGTACCAGCCGGCCGCCGGCACGAGGCAGCGCCGCACGGCGGCCGCCCGGGCGAAGGAGGACTTCTCCAGCACGCTCTCCGCGCGGGCATTGGTCATCCGCAGCCCCACCTTGGTGTCCTTGGCCCAGGACGGCACCAGGCCCCAGGTCAGCAACCGCAGCTGGCGAAGGGGTGCTCCCGGCTCGTCCTTCGGCGCGCGCGTGAGGATGACCGGCGCCTGCTTCGTCGGCGCCATGTTGTGGTCCGGGGTGGCCGGCGGCGGGTCCTGCGGGGACTTGAGGATCGAACGGGTGGGCTCGCCCGTCCGGTCGGCGTCGATCTCGAACTCCTCGATGAGCTCACCCGGGTCGGCCGTGGCCGCATATCGTCCACACACTGCTCCAGCATAGGCGCCCTGTCGGCGGGTACGGGCAGGATGTAACGAACTACGGTAGGCATGTACCGACCCGACCGGGACCCGCCCGGTCGGTGCAGCGACACACCCCACGACGACAAGGAGACCGCACCATGATCGTTCGTCGAATCGCCCGTCCGCTCCTCTCGAGCATCTTCATCCTCGGCGGCATCAACGCCGTGCGCTACGCCTCCGCGCACAAGGACGCCGCCGAGCCGGTGATCAAGAAGCTCGCCGCCCCGCTCGGCCTGCCGGAGGACTCCGAGCTGCTCGTGCGCGCCAACGGTGCGGCGATGATCGGCGGCGGTGTGCTCGTCGCGACCGGCAAGGCCCCCCGCCTCGGCTCGCTCGTGCTGCTCGGCTCGATCGTCCCCACGACGCTGACCCACCAGTGGTGGACCGAGACCGACCCGGAGAAGAAGCAGGGTGAGCAGGTCCAGTTCTTCAAGAACCTCTCCCTCCTCGGTGGTCTGCTGCTCGCGGCCGCCGACACCGAGGGCAAGCCCGGGCTGAGCTACCGCGCCAAGCAGGCCAAGAACAGTGCCCGCCGTGAGGCCAAGCTCGCGGCCCTCCAGGCGAAGAACGCGGCGCACTGACCCGGATGACCAGCCCAGATTGGCATCCCCCGGCAGCGTCCGGACCGCTCGATGCGACCGTGACGCTGCCGGGGAGCAAGTCGCTGACCAACCGCTATCTCGTCCTGGCCGCCCTGGCGAGCGGGACATCCCGGCTGCGCCGCCCCCTTCGCTCCCGTGACACCGAGTTGATGGCGCAGGGACTGCGCCAGCTCGGCGCCGGCGTCGACGACGCCACCTCCTCGGCCGACGCGCTGACCTCCCCCGACTGGCTCGTCACCCCCGCCACCCTGCGCGGCGGCGGGACGATCGACTGCGGTCTCGCCGGTACCGTGATGCGCTTCCTGCCGCCCGTGGCGGCCCTCGCACGCGGGCCGGTCTCCTTCGACGGCGACGAGCACGCCCGCACCCGGCCCATGGCCGCTGTCCTCGATGCGCTCCGCGACCTCTCGGTCGGCGTCGACGACGGCGGGACCGGCACCCTCCCCTTCGTCGTGGAGGGACAGGGCTCCGTCGACGGCGGCACCGTCACCCTCGACGCCTCGGCCTCCTCGCAGTTCGTCTCCGCGCTGCTCCTGGCCGGCGCACGGTACGGGGAGGGGATCACCGTCGTGCACAACGGCGGGCCGCTGCCCTCGCTCCCCCACATCGAGATGACCGTCGAGACGCTCCGCGATGCCGGTGCCGAGGTCGACGACTCCGAGCCCAACACCTGGCGCGTCGAGCCGGGAGAGCTGTTGCCGCTGGACGTCACGGTCGAGCCGGACCTGTCCAACGCCGCACCCTTCCTCGCCGCCGCGCTCGTCGCGGGCGGGACGGTCGTCGTACCGGACTGGCCGCAGCACACCACCCAGGCCGGGGACCGCATCCGCGACGTGCTCGACCAGATGGGTGCCGAGGTCCGGCTGGACGCGCGGACGCTCACCGTGGCCGGTGACGGGCACCCGCAGGGGGTCGACCTCGACCTCAGCGACGCGGCCGAGCTCACGCCGGTCGTCGCCGCCCTCGCCGCGTGCGCCGAGGGGCCCTCGATCATCCGCGGCGTCGGGCACATCCGCGGGCACGAGACCGACCGGATCGTCGCGCTCGCGCAGGAGCTGGGCGCCCTTGGCGTCGAGGTGACCGAGCGCGAGGACGGGCTGCGGATCGACCCGCGGCCGCTGCGCCCGGCGACCTTCCACACCTACGCCGACCACCGCATGGTCATGGCCGGGGCGGTCATGTCGATCGCCGCCCCCGGGACCGTCATCGAGGACCCCGGGACCGTCGCGAAGACGCTGCCCGGGTTCGTCGGACTCTGGGAGTCCATGATCAGGACGTCGGCCGGCTGATGGGCCGCTCGGCGCGCCAGTGGGACGAGTCCGACATCCGCGTGCGCCCCAACCGCCGGGGCTCACGACCGCGCACCAAGGAACGCCCCAAGCACGAGGACGCGGTCATCGGTCGCGTCACCGCCGTGGACCGGGGACGGTGGACGACCCTGGTCCCCGGTCCACCCGAGCGCGTCGTCACCGCCATGCGCGCCCGCGAGCTCGGCCGCACCCCGATCGTCGTCGGTGACCGGGTCGGCATGGTCGGTGACACCTCCGGGCAGCGCGACACGCTCGCCCGGATCGTGCGGGTCGAGGAGCGGGACACGGTGCTGCGGCGCACCGCCGACGACACCGACCCGGTCGAGCGGGTCATCGTCGCCAACGCCGACCAGCTCGTCGTCGTGGCGGCGCTTGCCGATCCCGAGCCGCGGCCGCGCCTGATCGACCGGTGCCTCGTCGCCGCGTACGACGCCGGTATGGACCCGCTGCTCGTGCTGACGAAGTCCGACCTCGCGTCCGCCGAGGACTTCCTGGCGCAGTACGCGCCGCTGGACGTGCCGCACGTCGTCACGTCGGTGCTCGGCGCGCAGATCCCCGCACTGGACGAGCTGCGCGAGCGCCTCGCCGGTCGCGTGTCCGTGCTCGTCGGCCACTCCGGCGTCGGCAAGTCCACGCTCGTCAACGCGCTCGTGCCGCAGGCCCACCGCGCCACCGGCCACGTCAACGACGTCACCGGCCGGGGGCGGCACACCTCGACCAGCGCCCTCGCGCTGCGGCTGCCCGGCGTTTCCCGACCCGAGCCCACCCCTTCGCAGGAGCCTAGGCAGTTGCGAGAGGGGGACCCGGAGAACTCGCAGGAGCCTAAGCAGCTGCGAGAGGGGGACCCGGATGCGGCCGGGTGGATCATCGACACCCCGGGGATCCGCTCCTTCGGGCTCGCGCACGTCGAGGCCGACACGATCATCCGGCACTTCCCCGAGCTCTGGGAGGGCGCCGAGGACGGGTGCCCGCGAGGCTGCAGCCACGACGAGCCGGACTGCGCCCTCGACGCCTGGGTGGCCGAGGGCCACGCGGGTCCGGGCGGGGAGCAGCGGCTGGACTCCCTTCGCCGGTTGCTGCGGGCACGCTCCGGCGAGGACAGCTGATCCCTCGGGTACGTTGACGCAATGTCCGCAAGCTCCCCCTACGCCGATGACCTGCGTCTGGCCCACGTCCTCGCGGACCAGGTCGAGCCGATCTCCTTGGCACGCTTCCGGGCCGACGACCTCGTCGTCGAGTCCAAGCCCGACCTCAGCCCCGTCAGCGACGCCGACCGCGCGTGCGAGGAGGCCATCCGCTCCCAGCTCGCGCGCGCCCGTGGGCGGGACGCCGTCGTCGGGGAGGAGTACGGCACGACCGGCTCCGCCCAGCGACGCTGGATCATCGACCCGATCGACGGCACGAAGAACTACGTCCGCGGCGTGCCCGTCTGGGCCACGCTCATCGGACTCGTCGACGGGGACGAGTGCGTCATGGGCCTGGTCGCCGCACCCGCCCTCGGCCGTCGCTGGTGGGCGGCGAAGGGGGCCGGCGCCTGGACCGGGCGGTCACTCGCGCAGGCCCGGCCGGTCTCGGTGTCGAAGGTCTCCCGGCTGGGTGACGCCTCGCTCTCCTACAGCTCCCTCGAGGGGTGGCGGAAGCTGGGCCGTGCCCGCTCCTTCCTCAACCTCACCTCCGACCTGTGGCGCACCCGGGCGTTCGGGGACTTCTGGTCCTACATGCTCGTCGCCGAGGGGGCGGTCGACCTGGCCGCCGAGCCCGAGCTCGAGCTGCACGACATGGCCGCCCTCGCCGCGATCGTCCAGGAGGCCGGCGGGCGGTTCACGTCCCTGGACGGCGAGCCCGGCCCCTGGGGTGGCAACGCCTTGGCCACCAACGGGTTGCTGCACGACGAGGTGCTGCGGCGGTTGGCCCCCGACGCCTGACCGCCCGGCGCAGGGCGCGGTGCTGGAGCTCGTCTCAACATGCGGGAGTGTGATCCAGGCCATAACGTGCGGTGCACCCCTACCGAGAGGAACGCACCATGAGACGACCAACCCGCGTCGCCACCGTCGCCGTCGCGAGTCTTGGCTTGTTGATCAGCGCCACCACCGCCGCAGCGCATCCCACCCACAAGGAGGGCGAGGGCAAGGCGGCCGGCTTCGATCTGGTCCAGGAGGACATCAGCCCCGGTGGGGTGCCACAGGAGCCGATGAGCGATCTGCGCTGCGAGGACGGCATGGCCGGGGACCTCTTCCCCTGCCACAAGGTCGATGTCGCCTCCTTCACCCCGCTGAAGGACCTCGGCGACAGCATCTGGGCCAATGACGTCTGGGGCTGGACCGACCCGCAGACCGGCAGGGAGTACGCCCTGGCCAAGCTCTACGAGGGCACCGCCTTCGTCGACATCACCGACGCGGCCAACCCCGTCCACCTCGGCGTGCTGCCGGCCGCCGCCGAGGGCTCCGGCAACATCTGGGGTGACATCAAGACCTACGGCAACCACGCCTACATCGGCTCCGAGGCCGCCGGGCACGGCGTGCAGGTCTTCGACCTCACGAGGCTGCGCGGCGTCACGTCCGAGCAGGACTGGAGCGAAGACACCCGGATCACAGGAGTCGGGCAGTCGCACAACCTCTACGTCAACGAGGAGAGTGCGTCGCTCTACGTCGTCGGCTCCACGCGCGGCGTCACCGCCCCCGGCTGCGCCGACGTGGACGGCGGGCCGATCATGTACGACCTCTCCAGCCCGGGCCAGCCGGAGCTCGCCGGATGCTACGGCGAGGACGGCTACACCCACGACATCCAGTGCGTGGAGTACGCGGGCCCGGACACCGAGCACGCCGGTCGCGAGATCTGCGTGGCCTCCAACGAGGACACGGTGACGATCCTCGACGTCACGGACAAGTCCGCGATCGACATGCTCGCGCGCGTCTCGTACACGACGGCCGCCTACACCCACCAGGGCTGGTTCACCGAGGACCAGGCCTACTTCCTGCTGGGTGACGAGCTCGACGAGCTCACCGGCACGGTCGACAGCACGACGACCTACGTGTGGGACCTGCAGGACCTGGACAACCCGGTCCTGCGTGGCGCCGACGGCAGCGGGAACCCGTCGATCGACCACAACATCTTCATCAAGGACGGTCTCGCCTACCAGAGCAACTACACCTCCGGTCTGCGGGTCATGGACACCTGGAAGGCCGAGCAGGGCCGCCTCACCGAGCGTGGCTTCCTCGACGTCTACCCCAACGACGACGAGACGAAGTTCGCTGGCACCTGGGGCAACTACCCCTACTTCGAGTCCGGGAAGGTCGTCGTCACCGGCGTCGAGGAGGGCCTGTTCGTCCTCGAGCCGCGGGTGAAGTCCTCCGGGGAGTTCGGGAAGAAGTAACTCCCTCGGGTGGGGTGTGCTCTCGTGGGCACGCCCCACCCGTTCCGCCGGCCATCGAAGGTTGTGTGTTGAACCGGTAGCCACGGCGGCCGGGGATGCCCCCAGGGCGGTGCCGGCTCCCGGGCCTACCGGTTCAACACACAATCAACCGGCTACAGCGCGTATCTGGCCGGGTCCTCCAGGTGCCGACCCGACCGGATCACCCTGAGCAACGTCTGCGACGCCCTCCCCCACCCACCGAAGGTCATCCAGTGGGTCAGCCGCGTGGTGAAGTACCCGAGTTCGAGCGCGTGCAGGTCCCGAGTGCGGTCCTTGGCGTAGGTGTCCTCCCCCGTGTGGTGCGCCCGGCTGTCACTCTCGAGGATCCAGCGCCGTCCGGCCAGGTTGTCGACCCTCCCGAGACCGGGGATCTCGACCTGCGGCGTCACCGTCACGTTGTGCAGCTGCAGGAAGAGCCTGACCTTGCTCTCCGTGCCGGACTCGGCCAGGCCCGAGACCCGGGCCAGCACACGGGCAACGCCCCGCGGGGCCGAACACGCCAAGGCAGCCACGTCCTCAGCGCTGATGAGGCCCTGGTGGAGCGCGGAGTCGGCCAGGATCCCGACGTCGAGTGGGGCGAGGCAGGCGACGGCGTGCTCGAGCAGCAGACGTGGTGACGCGACGGCCGCCTCCTCGGGCCAGCTCCCGTGCCACCCGTGTCCGACCCATCCCGGCCCGACCGGCCGCCGGCGACCGTAGACGTGCAGGCCCGAGGCCGGCGGAACCCACAGTCCGTGCTCCCGGGCCGCCATGACGCAGGTCGGTCGCAACCCCTCGGCCAAGGCATCTCGGACCTCGGGAGACGTGTCGGGCGTGACGTAGTACCTGCCCGCGCGCTCGACCTCCCCCTTCGCCACCGCTGCCGACAGCTCACGTGCGGTCCCCTGCCAGTCGCTCCTCGTGTAGATCACGAGACCAGCCCAGCGGCCTCGTGCCTACGGATGCGCCGTCGCTGCCTGCCTGTGGACCACCGGCTCACGCCGACGTACTTGTGGGTTGCAGCCGGCGTGGTTGTGTGTTGAACCGGTCGCCACGGCTGCCGGGGATGCCCCCAGTGCGCTGCCGGCTTCCGGGACTACCGGTTCAACCCACAACCGTCAGCCCGGGACGACGGATACCAGCCCTGTCCGGGCCGAGCCGACCGGATCAGTTCGGGACGACGGTGACCGGGCCGAGGCCGAGGTCCTCGACCTGGTCCCGGTACAGCGAGGCGTCACCCACGACGACGACCGTCCACTCGTGGGTGACCTGCTCGCGCCAGGCACGGCTGAGGTCGTCGGCCGTCAGCCGGCGCATCGCCGCGATGGTGTCGCTGGTGAAGGTCAGCGGCAGTTCGTCGCCCGCGAGGCCGGCGGTCTCGTCGGCGATCGCGTCCGCGGTGTCGTAGCGACCCGGTGCGGTGAGGCTCATGAAGTCCACGCCCGCGCGGGTCTCCTCCTCGGTGAAACCGGGGGCGTCGGTGAGGATGCCCTTGAGCAGGCGCAGCGAGTCCACGGTCGAGTCGGCGCGCACGGAGCCGGCGACGGTGAAGGCAGAGCCCACCTGGCGGGGGCGGAACCCGGAGCGGATGCCGTAGGTGTAGCCCTTCTCCTCGCGCAGCACCTGGTCGATGCGGGCGTTCGGGGCGCCGCCCATGACGTAGGCCAGCACGGGGAAGGGGGCCCACCCGGACTCGACCCGCCGGTCCGGGCCCGGGGCGCCGATGAGGATCTCCGACTGCACCGAGCCGGGCCGGTCGACGAGGACGACGCGGGCGGCATCGGCGGCACGCGGAGCCGGCTCACGGTCGACCGACCGCACACGACCGGAGGTGGTCCAGGCGCCGAGGGTCGAGCCCAGCAGCCCCTCGACGTCGACCCCGGTGAGGTCGCCGGCCACGACGACCGTCGCCCCCTCGGGGTGGACGTGCTCGGCGTGGAAGTCGACGACGTCCTGGCGGGTCACCGCGGCGACCGTCTCCGCGGTACCCCCACCGGGCCGCGAGGCGCGGATGGCGGGGTCGTAGTAGGTCCTCGCCCACTCCTTGAAGGCGCGACGGCCGGCCGAGGCGCGCTCCTGCTCGATCTCGGCCAGGCGGGTGCGCTTGATGCGCGAGACCTCCGACTCGTCGAAGACCGGCTCGGAGATGCACTCGGTGAGCAGCTCCAGCGCCTCCCCGAGGAAGCGCTGCGGGACGTCGAGGTCGACGCCGAGCGCAGCCTCGCTCATGCCGGCACCGATCGCGATGCCCCGCCGCTCGAGCAGCTCCGACAGCTCGCGCTGGCTGTGCGTGCGCGTGCCCTCGTCGAGCAGCCGCGCCATGATCCAGGCGACGCCCTCCGTGGCCTCCGGCTCGTGGCGCAGCGCGACCGGCACGGTCAGGCGCACCGAGATGACGTACTGCCCCGGCACGTCGTGCACGAGGGCACCGATGCCGTTGGGCAGGGTGAGCTCACGCGGCTGGGGGAAGGACCACTCCCCCGGCGCGGCGACCTGCGGACGCGGGACCGTGGGCGTGCTCATGCTGCCTCCTCCTGCTGCTCGGCGGCTCGGTAGACGACGGCGGCGCGGTGCTGCGGGCGCAGCCAGGTGTCGGCAGCGGCGCGCACGTCCTCGGGGGTGATCGCCGCCAGCCGGTCGAGGAAGGTGTTGATGTAGCCGGGGTCGTCGTGCAGGCACGTGTAGTGGCTGATCAGGTCGGCGCGCTCGTCCTTGGCGGCCAGCGACGACAGCCACGCGCGCTCCGCCTGGGCCCGCACCGCCTCCATCTGCTCGGGCGTCGGGCCCGCGTCGGCGAAGGCGGTCAGCTCGGCGCAGACCTGCTCCTCCAGCTCGTCCGCGTCGACCCCGTCCGCGACGTCGACGATCACCAGGCCGAGGGAGACCCCGTCGACGAAGCCCATCGCCCCGACGTCGATCGCGTTGGCGCGCTGCTCGTCGCGCACGAGCCGCTGCTCCAGCGGCGAGAAGCTCAACCCGCCGAGGCAGTCGAGGGCCATCGAGGAGGCGAGGAACTCGTCACCGGTCCTGCCCCCTTCGGCAGGGAGGCGGAAGGCGAGGTGGATGCGGTCGTTGGGCACCTCGTCGACGACCTCCTCGCGCGCCGGCTCCGGCAGCGGGCGAAGGGGGGCGACCGGCCCCCTTCGCGGCTCGGCGTGGTGGTCGAGGTGACCGAAGTAGCGCTCGACGAGCTCCAGCCCCCGCTCCGCGGTGACGTCACCGACGATCGTCAGGACCGTGTTGTCCGGGGCGTAGTGCCGGCGGAAGAAGTCGTGCACGTCGTCCACCGTCGCCGCGTCGAGGTCCTCCATCGACCCGATCGTCGGGTGGTGGTACGGGTGTCCCTCGGGGAAGACGGTCGCGTAGATCCGCGTCATCGCCTGGCCGTACGGCTGGTTGTCGTAGCGCTGGCGCTTCTCCTCCTTGACGACGTCGCGCTGGTTGTCGAGGTTGTCCTGCGTCACGGCCGCCAGGAGGTTGGCGTGCCGGTCGGCCTCCAGCCACAGCGCGAGCTCGAGCGCGCCGGAGGGGATCGTCTCGAAGTACGTCGTGCGGTCGAACCACGTCGTCGCGTTGAGCCGGCCACCGACGCCCATGAGCGCCTGGAAGTGCTCACCGTTGGCGACGTGCTCGCTGCCCTGGAACATCAGGTGCTCGAAGAGGTGGGCGAAGCCGGTCGCCCCCGCCTCCTCGTGTCGCGAGCCGACGCCCACCCACATGTTGAGGGTGACGGTGGGCGTCGTGGCGTCGGGCTGCACGATGACGCGCAACCCGTTGGAGAGGGTGTGGTCCTCGAAGGGAAAGTCCAGAGGCATGCCCTCGAGCCTACGACGCGTGGTGCTCCAGCTCGTCGTCGCCGTCCGGTCCCGGGTCCGCGAGGTTGGGGTAGGCGCTCGGCCCGAGGTCCTGCATCGCGGTGCGCGCGAAGACCTGCTGGAAGGTCGAGACCCGCTCGTTGCGGCTGTCCCCTACGAAGGTGATGATCCAGTTCAGCAGTGTCGAGACGCGGTTCTTGAAGCCCACCATGGCCATGAGGTGCACGGCCAGCCACGCGAGCCAGGCGAGGAAGCCGGTGAAGTTGATCCGGCCGATGCTCGCGACGGCCGAGTACTTCGAGATCGTGGCCATGGAGCCCTTGTCCCGGTAGCGGAAGGGGGCCTGCGGCTCCTTGCCCGCCAGCCGGGCGAGGATCTCCTTGGCCGCGTAGCGACCGCCCTGGATCGCCAACTGGGCAACGCCCGGGTAGCCCTTGAGGTTGATCATGTCGCCGACGACGAAGATCTCGGGGTGGCCCGGGACGGTCAGGTTCTCCTCGACGTGCACGCGCCCGGCGCGGTCGACCTCGACGTCGGTCTGCTCGGCGAGCATCGCGCCCAGGGGGGATCCGGCGACACCGGCAGCCCAGACCTTGGTCATCGTCTCGATGGTGCGGTGGCTGCCGTCACCGTCCTTGACCTCGATGCCGTACTGGTTGACGTCGGTCACCATCGCCTCGAGCTGGACCTCGACGCCCTGCTTCTCCAGGCTGCGGCGGGCCTTGTCGCTGAGCCGGTCACCGAAGGTGGGCAGGACCTTCGGCGCGCCGTCCAGCAGGACGACCCGCGCCTCGCCCGGGTCGATGTGGCGGAACTCGTCGGCCAGGGTGCGCTGGGCCAGCTCGGCGATCTGGCCGGCCATCTCCACCCCGGTCGGCCCCGCACCGACGACGACGAAGGTGAGCAGGCGACGGCGCTGCTCCGGGTCGGTCGAGGTCTCGGCGAGCTCGAAGGAACCGAAGATGCGGCCACGCAGCTCGAGGGCGTCGTCGATGCTCTTCATCCCCGGCGCGAACCGGGCGAAGTGGTTGTTGCCGAAGTAGGACTGGCCGGCACCGGCAGCGACGATCAGGCTGTCGTAGTGGGTGACCGTGTGCTGGTTCAGCGACTCCGAGTGCACGGTCCTCGCCTCGACGTCGATCCGCTGGACGTCGCCGAGGATGACGCGCACATTGCGCTGGTGGCCGAGGATGTCGCGGGTCGTCGGGGCGATGTCGCCCTCGGACAGGATGCCCGTGGCCACCTGGTACAGCAGCGGCTGGAAGAGGTGGTGACTCGTCCTGGAGATCAGGGTGACGTCGACGTCCTCGTTGCCCAGCTCCTTGGCGGCGAAGAGGCCGCCGAAGCCGGACCCGATGATGACGACATGGTGCTTGCCGGAGTTAGCGCTCACCCGTCCATTGTCGCGCAGGTTCGGACGAAGGGGGAAATCCACCCGGAGTTCCTCGAGTCACACGGTCGACGGCGATGAGTCACCGACGGTCGAGGTGCGAGGCCGCCCGCGGCCGAGGTGCAGTTCGCGATGGTCGAGGTGCGAGGCCGCCCGCGGCCGAGCCTCGAGACCCCGGCCCGCGACCGACCCGGGCGCCCCCCTTCGCCCCACGTGCTCAGCCGGCGAAGGCCGCCTGCCCCTGCATGGCGGAGGAGCCCAGATCGCTCTTGGGCAGGGCCTCACCCGCGACGACGGCCGCGGTCCAGTCCTGCGTGCTCGCGACGGCGGCGAAGTTGGAGTGCAGCAGCACGAGCAGGGTCTCGTGCAGCTGCTCGGCGGAGACCTTGCCGGCCTCGTTGGCCAGGTGGATGGCGCCGCTGGCGTCGGAGAGGATCTCCGCCGAGAGGCCGAGCTCCTCCGCGCCCACCGCGGTGCCGATGTCGCAGTTGTTGGTCATGAAGCCGACGATCGTGATCGTGTCGACGCCCTGCTCGGCCAGCCACGGCGCGACGTCGGTGCCGGCGAAGACGCTGGCCTTGTCCTTGGTGGCGCGCTTCCACGACGGCTGCAGCCGCTTCTCGACCTCGGGGTGCAGCGACCAGCTGTGGCTGCCCTCCGCGAAGACGGGAGACCCCTCCGGCGCCTGGTGCTGCACGACGACGACCGGCAGGTCCTGCTCTGCGGCCACGTCGAGGGCGGTGGTGATGTTGGCCAGGGACGTCTCGGGGGACGGCGCCTGGATCTGCAGGATGCCGTCGAAGTACTCCTGCTGGACGTCGATGACGACGAGGGCTCGCTTCGGTGCGCTCATGTGTTCTTCTCCTTGGTGGGTGGTGCGTGGTGGGCCGGTCAGGCGTCCGGGAGCCCGTAGTGGTCGGCGAGCAGCTCGAGGGTGCGCGCCTGGGTCCGGCGCGAGTGCCCCATCACGACGAGCATCAGCTCGTCGACCTGCGTGCGGTCGTGGAGTCGCTCGAGGGCCGCGGCCACGTCGGCGGCGGTGCCGTTGGTGAAGCGCTCGGTGTAGACGTCGAGGACCTGCTCCTCTTGCGCGGTGGCGGGGTAGGCCTCGACCTCCTCCGGCGGCAGCACGGCGTAGGGCTCCCGCTTGAACATCCGCAGCATGGCCATCGCCGCCGAGCGCGCCTGGCGGCGGGCCTCTCCCGGGTCGTCGTGGGCGACGGCCGGGACGCTGAGCAGGGTGTACGGCTCCTGCAGCTGCTCGGACGGGCGGAACCGCTCCCGGTAGATCCGCATCGCCGTGTCCACGTCGGCGTCGCCGAACTGCAGCGCGAAGGCGTAGGGCCGTCCGAGGTGGGCCGCGAGCTGCGCCGAGTACGGGGACGAGCCAAGGACCCACGCCTGCGGGATGCCCGGGCGCGCCACCCGGTTCTGCTCGGCCTGCCACGGACCGGGCGCGGCGTGGACGTGCCGGTACGGGTGGCCCTCGGGGAAGTCGTCGGACAGGAAGCCGAGTAGCTCGTCCACCTGGTCCGGGAACCCGTCGTTGGCGTCCGCTCCGCGACGCAGTGCCGCCGCTGTCGCCGGGTCGGTGCCGGGTGCGCGCCCGAGGCCCAGGTCGATCCGGCCGGGCGCGAGCGCCTCCAGCATCCCGAACTGCTCGGCGATGACGAGGGGTGCGTGGTTGGGCAGCATCACCCCGCCCGCACCCAGGCGGATGCGCTCGGTCTCGCCGGTCAGGCGCGCCAGCATCAGCTGCGGGGACGAGGTCGACGCACCGGGCATCGCGTGGTGCTCGGACATCCAGAACCGGCGGTATCCGCGCCGCTCGGCAAGCCGGGCGAGCGCGATGATCTCGCCGAATGCCTCGGCGGCGGTCTGCCCCACACCGGTGTGGGCGTTGTCGAGCACCGACAGGGCGAAGGGGGCGGTGCCGGCGGGCGAGGTGGGGGCCATGGGCTGGCAATCTCCGGTTCTCACGGAAGTACAGGACGTTATGCGTGATGAACGGTAGCAGGCACCTCACGGAATAGTGCAACTGATACCGTGAGACACATGGCCCAGACCCCTCTCCCGCCCGCTCCCGGGGCCGACGAGCACGCCAGCCTCGCGCTGGTCAACAGTGCGGTCACCCTCCCGGGCGGTCAGCGGGTCGACGAGCTGGGCAGCCCCGACGAGGCGACCGCCTGGCTCGTCGAGCGCTCCCTCGCCCCCGACGAGGCGGCGCTCCTGACCTACTGCCAGGGCAAGCTCGCCGGCCTGCGCACGGACCTGCGGGCCGCCTTCACCGCCCACGTCGAGGACCGCGCCCCGGACCCGAGCGTGCTGGACCGGATCAACCGGGCGCTGACGCGGGTGCCGAGCGCCCCCCTTCTGCGGTACGACCCGCACGACGGTCTGCACCGCTCACCGGAGCACCCGGCGACGCAGGTCGTCGAGCACGCGATGGCGCAGATCGCCGAGGACGCCGCCGAGCTGCTGACCGGTGATCGCGCGCCGCTGATCGCGCTCTGCACCGCCGCCCCCTGCGACCGGTTCCTCGTGCGCACCCACGGTCGTCGGCAGTGGTGCTCCACTCGCTGCGGGGACCGCGTGCGCGCGGCCCGGGCGTACGCGCGCCGTCAGGAGCGGGCGAGCTCACCGGCCTGAGATCCGTGCCGCCCTACTGGTACGAGACGAACCACGGCCGCGGCTCGAGGTCGTACGTCCGCTCGGGCGTGAAGGTCGGCGTGTCCTCGTCGTAGAAGTTCTTCCACCCCATCCACACGTCCTCGGGCAGGTCCTGCTGCAGCCTGCGCCACGTGCCCATCTTCAGGCCGGGCGTGCCGTGGCCGTCGGCGTGGAGGACGGTCGCGAGCTCCTCGTGCGAGGTGTCCAGCTGCTCCCGGTCGGCGATCATGTGCGAGCTGAACTGGTGCAGCAGGAAGGTCTTCTGCGGCAGCGAGTGCTCGCGCGTCAGCCGGGCCAGCCAGTCGGCGGTCGCATTGACCTCGTCGATGGCCACCGACCCGATCTGGTCCATGTGCCGCTGACCGGGCTCGAGCCGCCACTCCGGGTCCAGGGCGAGGCCGACGTGCGGTTCCCGCAGCAGGTCCTCGTACCGCTTCGCCTGGGTGAGGAAGTCGGAGTGGCCCGGCTGCAGGTCCAGCACGACGTACACCCCGGCGTCGCCGGCGGCCTCGACCCAGGGGCGGAGGCTGGCGGGATCGACCTCGCGGGAGTGGTCCCCGTCGGCCCCCGGCTCGGAGTCCGCGACGGTCGCGATGATCTCGAAGGCCGGGAGGACTGGAACCTCGCTGTGGTCGTCGTAGTCGCCTGCGAGGCCCTTCGCCCGCTCGATGCTCGCCTCGATGCCCTGCTCCCCGAGCGGTCCCAGCTCCGAGGTGCCCGGCGTCCCGTACAGGCCGACGAGGCGACGCCCGGGGAAGACGGTCTGGCCACCGCCGGGCAGCTGGGGCACCGACGTGGCGGTCTCCACCCGGGCGGCGAGCTGCTCGCTGGTCCCGAAGGACCCACCGACGGCCACCCAGGAGGTCTCCTTGGCCGCAGTGGTCGCCCGGACGGTCGCCCGGGTGGCTCGTGGGTCCCCGCCCGGCACCTCGATCGCGTGACCGCCCGCGGCCCGGACGTTGGCCGTGACCACGGCGGCCGACCGGTCATGGTCCGCCGTCGGGTCGAGCACGGCCGTCACCGGGGCGTGCGCGTCGTCCGTGTCGAGCGAAGGGAGGGACATCGCCTCGGTCGTCGCGTCCGGGTCGACCTCGATGGTGGCGTGGTCGTCGGTGAGGGCCTCGGGGGCGTCGCTGCCCTCGGCGACGACGAGGGTGTCGGCCCCCAGACGGTCGATCTCCGCCGCGACGTCGTCGTGGCCGGCCACCAGGAGCGGCAGGTGCGCCTCCCGGCTGTTGTCGGCCAGCTGGTCGACGGAGTCGCCAGTGGCGAGGAAGACGACGTCGGAGGCGGCGAAGGCGGCTCGGCTCGAGGCGACCGAGGCCGCGGACGCACCAGCGGCGGCCACGATCGGCTCGGCCACCGCATCGGCGAAGTCCACTGCCGCACGCTCGCTCGAGCAGGCCGTGAGCCCACTCAGCACGAGGACGCTCGCCGCGGCCGTGGCGGCCGTCGGCGCCCCTGATCGACGAGATCGCATCCCCCGAGTATCAGGGGCCGTCGCGGGTGACCACATCAGGTGCGCTCGGCGTGGCGGATGTGACCTGGCGGTAGACCGTCGTACCGGCCCCGGCCGTCAGCCTTCGGACACGTCCACCACGAGCTTGCCGCGGCTTTCGCCCGCCGCGAGTCGGTCGAAGGCTGCGGGTGCATCGCGGAGTGAGTACACGCGGTCGATCCGCGGCGTGACGGCGCCCTGGACGACGAGGGCGGTCACCGCCTCGAGCTCGGCCCGCGACTGGGGGACGACCAGCACGCCGACTCTCTTCCCGGTGGCACGCCCCACGAGCGGTCCGGCGACCGCGGTGCCCAGCAGGATCCTGGCGGGGCCGCCCACCGCCGCGTACCTCCCACCGCGCCGCAGGGGGCGGTGCACGCGGAGCGGCGAGCGATGGGCCACGAGATCCACGATCAGGTCGAAGCGGTCGTGCGCGTCGGCCCAGTCCTCAGTGGCGAAGTCGATCGTTCGGTCGGCCCCGATCTCGCGCAGGAAGTCACCCTTGTCGGCCCTGTCGACCGCCGTCACCTCCGCCCCGGAGTGCTTGGCCAGTGCGACGACGAACACACCGCCGGCGCCGCCCGCGCCGTTGACCAGAACCCGATCACCCGACCGGACGTCAGCGGTCGCCCTGCGCGCGATGCCGCCCGCCTGCGGGATCGTCGAGGCCTCCACGAACGAGAGCCCCGCGGGCTTCCGGGCCAACAGCGTGGGTCGTGCGCAGACGAAGTCGGCAAGCCCACCCCGGTATCCGGCCAGCTCGCCGAACAGCTCGTCCCCCACGGCGTACTCCGTGACCGCCCTGCCGACCGCGGCAACGACGCCCGCGACGTCGGACCCAGGCACCGGGTCCCGCGGTCGGCGCAGTCCGTTGGTCCATCGCGCGTACGCCGGACTTCCCACCAGGTTCTCCCGGTCCGAGCCGTTCAAGGAGACCGCACGCACTCGCAGCAGGATCTCGTCGGCAGCGGGGGCGGGCTCCGGGAGCTCGCCCAACCGGAGCACGTCCGGTCGGCCGTACCTGTCCTGGATGACAGCTCGCATCGGGACCCCTGTCTGCGACCGACGCCGGTCACTGTCGCAATCGTAGGGCTGCCTCACGGTCCCGGGATCGGCCCAACGCCCGGTCCCGGCCCGTACTTTCGGCCAGGACAAGACGGGCCCTCGAGCCGATACGCGCACGACGCGATGCCGCGAGGGTTGAGTCCATGATCACCGTTGAGTACCTGACCCGCCGCTACGCCGACTTCACCGCCGTCGACAACGTCTCCTTCACCGCCCGGCCCGGCCGCGTGACCGGTTTCCTCGGCCCGAACGGCGCCGGGAAGTCCACCACGATGCGAGTGATGGTCGGCCTGACCGTCCCGACCTCCGGGTCCGCGACCATCAACGGAGTGCGGTTCGCCGACCTCCCCAACCCCGGCCTCGAGGTGGGCGTCCTGCTGGACGCCTCGGCGCAGCACGCCGGTCGCACCGGCCGCGAGATCCTCGCGGTCGCCGCCGCCACGATGGGCCTGCCCCGCTCTCGCGTCGACGAGATGCTCGAGCTGGTGAGCCTGACGCCCACCGAGGCCAAGCGCCGGCTGCGCAACTACTCGCTCGGCATGCGTCAACGACTCGGTATCGCCACGGCTCTCCTCGGAGACCCGAGGGTGCTGATCCTCGACGAGCCCGCCAACGGGCTCGACCCCGCGGGGATCCGGTGGATGCGCGACCTGCTGACGGGATTCGCCGGCCGGGGCGGCACGGTGCTGCTGTCCTCACACCTGCTCCACGAGATCGAGGTCATCGCCGATGACCTGGTCGTGATCGGCAACGGCAGGATCGTCGCGTCCGGCACCAAGGAGGAGCTCCTCGCCGCGGCAGGGACGCTGGCCCGCTCGCCGTCACCGCGCGACCTCGCGCACGCACTCGAGCAGGCCGGGATCCCCAGCACGCTCGCCGGGGACGGCTCGGTCCGCACGGATGCCGATCCCGCTCGGGTCGGGGCCGTGGCCCTGACCGCCGGCATCACCCTCACCGAGCTCCGGTCCGCCGAGGGCGCGGGACTCGAAGAGATGTTCTTGTCGCTCACTGCCGACACCCAACGCGAAGGAGTTTTGTCATGACCACCACGATCGTCCCGCCAACCACGACCACCACGACCACCCCCACGCAGGCTGCGCCGGTCCGCCGGACCACCCATCCCATCCCGACCGCCCGCCTCGTCTTGGTCGAGCTGCGCAAGATGTTCAACACCCGCTCAGGATTCTGGATGCTCGTCAGCATCGGCGTCCTGACGCCCATCGCGGCCGGGTCGGTCGTCATCTTCGCTCCGGACAGCGACGTCACCTACGAGAGCTTCGCGAGGGCGAGCGGGTTCCCGATGTCGTTGATCCTGCCGATGCTCGCGATCCTGGCCGTCACGAATGAGTGGAGCCAGCGCAGCGGGCTCACGACGTTCACGCTCGTGCCGAGTCGCGGACGGGTCATCGGCGCCAAGTCGATCGCGACCCTCCTGGTGGGACTGGTCTCCGTGGCCCTCGCCTTCGCCGTGGGCGCCCTCGGCAACGTGGCCGGTTCCGCACTCGCCGGCGTCGACACGGTGTGGGACATCTCCATGGTCATGGCGTCCCAGATGGTGCTCTTCAACCTGATCGGCATGGCCATCGGCTTCACCCTCGGTGTCCTGCTGCGCAACTCCGCGGCCGCGATCGTGGGCTACTTCGTCGTCTCACTGGTCCTGCCGGGCGTCCTGCTCCTCCTGGCCCAGGTGCGCTCGTGGTTCGAGGACCTGCAGCCGTGGGTCGACTGGAACGAGACGCAGGTGGCGCTCCTCGAGGGCGCCATGGACACCGGGGAGGAGTGGGCGATGCTCGCCTCGACCACGACGATCTGGATCGTCGTCCCGCTCGTCGTCGGGTTGCTGTTCATGCGCCGCTCCGAGGTCAAGTAACCACACAACGAATGAGACGAAGGAGTAGCGACGTGAGAACCCAGAAGGCAGAGCGCACCGCGCTGGAGGACCGGCAGGTCCTGGACCGGGTGTCCACGACGCGACTGGTCGGCGGCCTCGCGGTTGCCTACGCCGCGTCAGTGATCCTTCAGAACGCGATGTTCGACGGTTCTGCAGCCCAGCTCCTCGGCCTTGGCGACGGCACTGCCGCGCCCGCCTACGGCGATCCTCTTGGTGAGGTCCTCGCCTACCACGCCGCGAACCGGGGGGCCGTGTCCGTCGCCGCGGGTCTGGAGGCCCTGAACATGCCCCTGCTCCTGCTGTTCGTCACTGGACTGCAGGGGCTGGTGCAGCGCCGCGGCGCCGCAGGGGCGGACTGGTCGCGGCTCACGGTGGCAGCCGGAGCGACGTTCTCTGCGATATTCGCTCTCGTCATAGCCACGCACATCGCGGTCGTGCTCGCCGCGGAGGGCCTGGCCGAGCCAACCCCCGTCTTCGAGCTGGTCTGGCAGCTCCACGCCGCGCTCTTCGCGCTCGCGCTGCCCGCGCTCGGGGCGACCTTCATCGGTGCGTCGCTGGCCACCCACGCCAGCGGGTTGACACGGCCGTGGCAGCGGCTGCTCGGCGTGGCGGGCGGCAGCGTGCTCATTCTCGCTGGCGCCGGAAACCTCGCCATCGCGGATGGCTCGCCACTGGTGTTCGCCGGGGTTGCGGGCTTGGCCGCGTGGCTCGTCTGGCTCGGTGTCACCGGCCTACGGCTCATCCGTGGAAGGGCTGACGTCGCTCCACACCACGAACACCGGTGAGGAGTGGGCGGTGCTCGCCTCGAAGTGGATCCCCTCCTACTGCTGCTGGCTCGGGGGCGGCACGGCCAACCTCGCCCCACGGGGGTCGTCACCGCCCTGATCCAAGCGGAATGGCGGGTACTGGTCGGTCATGAGGCCCGCGTACGCGGCGACCCGCAGAACCCACCGGTTCATGCCGAGCACGAGGTCGTAGATCGACTGGGGATACCGGCCGGTGAACAGGAGCACCACCGCCGCGAAGAGCACCAACAGACCGATGAGTCCGCTGCCCCAGTTCCAGTAACTCTGGTCGCTTGTCGTCGCCTCATTGACGAGATACACCCCGCCACCGGCGAAGAAGGCGATGACGAGGTAGTGCGGGATTGCCAACAGCCACCACTTCACCAGCACCAGACCACGTTTGAGATGCTCCGGATAGTCCACCTCGAGGTGGGCCGGGTAGTCCGGCACCTCCGCCAGCGTGAAGGGCGGATACCGATCGGTGCCCAGCGCACCGTAGGCGTAATAGCTCACTCGCCAGCTCCAGCGCATCACTCCGACATTGAAGTCGAAGATCGGGCGCGGATAGCGGCCGGTGAACAGGATCGCGAAAAAGGCTGCCACGCTGCACGCCACGAAGGCGATCCAGAGAAAGACCAGGACCACGTAGTGCGGTAAGACGAGCACCCACTTGACCAGCCACAACCAGCGGTTCAGTCCTGGATCGAGGTGCGCGTCCACACGCACCGGATAGGTCGACAGGCTCATGATGTTCGCCTCCAAGCCAGGATGGCGAACGCGATCGTCGCGCAGGTCGTCCTCCCTCGACTCTCCTCCCGACCAGTGGCAAGGTCAATGGCGCCGCCGGACTCAACGGGGGCGTTCGCCTCCTCCGGCCTTCGTCCCGGGCGGAGCTGGCCGGCCGCTACTCCCGGACCCGGCCGGTCTCGTACCCCCACATCGCGACCTCCACCCGGTTCCGGGCGCCGAGCTTGGCCATGAGGCTGCCGATGTGGGTCTTCACGGTGCTGAGGCTGATGTGCAGCTCGGCAGCGATCTCTGCGTTGGTACGGCCCCGCGCGATGGTGAGCAGCACCTGCTCCTCGCGCTCGGTGAGCGCGTCGAGGGGCTGGGCGGGGGGCGCTGCCCGACCCGTGCCCGCGAAGGTCGACAGCAGCCGGCGGGTGATGCTGGGCGAGATGAGTGAGTCACCTCGGGTGGCCGCCCGGATCGCCTCGCCGAGCAGCTCGGGTCCGGCGTCCTTGAGCAGGAAGCCGGTGGCGCCGGCCAGGAGCGCACCGTGCACGTACTCATCGAGGTCGAAGGTGGTGATCACGACGACTGCGACCGGGTCCTCGACGCCCGGTCCGGCCAGCAGGCGGGTCGCCTCGACCCCGTCGAGGACGGGCATCCGGATGTCCATCAGGCACACGTCGGGGCGCAGCTCGCGAGCCAGCCGCACCACCTCGTGCCCGTTGCGCGCCTCCCCCACGACCTCGATGCCGTCCAGGGTGCCGAGGATCAGCCGCAGTCCGGTTCGCACGAGATCCTGGTCGTCGGCAACCAGCACCCGGATGCTCACGCCGGCACCTGCCGCGGCAGTGTCGCGCTGACGGCCCAACCGCGACCGGGGCAGGGACCTGCCCGGCACGCGCCACCCAGGAGCAGTGCACGTTCCACCATCCCGGTGAGCCCGAACCCCACTTCGTGGGCGGGGTCTGCCGGGGCCGGATCACCGTCGTCGCGGACGACGAGGCTGACCGTCGACTGGTCACCGGCGACGTGCACGTCCACCAGGGTGGCGTTGCGGGCATGCCGCAGTGCGTTGGTGACCGCCTCCTGGGCGATCCGGAACACGGCGGCGTCGATCGCCGCAGGGAGGGCGGCAAGGTCACCGGAGACCGTGACCTCCACCCGCGGCCCGGCAGGCGAGGCCCCGGACAGCTGCTCGAGGTCGGCCACACCGGGTTGCGGGGCGTAGTCGACGGGTGCCTCGCTGCGCAGCACACGGACCATCGCCCGCATCTCCGCAAGCGTGCGCGTTGCCTCCATCTCGATCACCTCCAGTGCCTTCAGCGGCGACGACGGGCTGGTGGCCGCGAGGGCGCGCCCTGCCTGTGCCTGGACGGCGATGGCAGAGACGTGGTGGGCCACCGTGTCGTGCAGCTCGCGCGCCAACAGGACCCGCTCCTGCGACTTCACCTGCTCGGTCCTTCGCTCCCTGGCGCCGTGCTGGGAACGCACGGCCCAGCCCAGGGCGAAGGCGGACATCAGCACAGCGACCCCGCCGATCGCGTCGGCCACCCCGGCCCAGTCGACGACGATCGCGCGGGTCGCCGCGACCAGGATGATCGCCAGGCCCGCCACCGCCTCACGCCCGGAGCCCCACCGGAAGAGGGAGTAGGGGAACACCAGGAGGTAGACCATGGTGTACATCTCGAGGGCTGGCGCGTCTGCCGCCATCAGCCCGATGTCAACCACGAGGGTCGCGCCGAAGGCGGCCGCGACCACCGCGAACGGGTGGGTACGCCGCCACAGCACCAAGGGCGCCAGGACGAGGGTCAGCGCCACCGACAGCGCCGGCAGTGGCAGGTCCTCCCGCAGGAGCGCCTCGCACACCGCGGAGACGGTCACGACCGCGAGCAGCACCCAGTCCCGCCACACCCGAACCGGTGGGGCCGGGGGCCTGGGTTCCTCCAGCAGCGACCGCAGTGGAGTGCTCACCCCCTCAGCGTACGGATGGAACGCCGCCCAGGGACCGGCCGAAAGTCTGACCTGCCCCCGGCCGAAGGCACGAGCGGCTCGGAGCCTCACGGCCGATGTCTGACGACCACGAGAGCCGTCACGGTGGAGTCCTGGTCCTGCGCACCCGGTGCAGAACGGCACAGGAGGCTCCCATGGGCACCTACACCCCACATCCAGACCGCACCAGTTCACGCAGGAGCCGCCCGGTCCCCCTCGTCATCGGCATCCTGGTCGCGCTCGCGGGCTTCCCGCTACTGCTCGGCGGCCTCGGCCTCGGCTGGGCGATGGCCACCCAGCGCGCCGACGACGGGTTCTTCAGCACCCCGCCCGAGCAGCTCACCACCGAGACGGTGGCCCTCTCCAGCGAGGTCGTGGACTTCGGCGACCCCGACCCCGACGACGGGTGGGCCGACCGTGACCTCGCCACCGTGCGGCTGAGCGCTCGGTCCGCGGACGCCTCGGCCGTCTTCATCGGGATCGCACCGAGCACCGACGTCGCGGACTATCTGGACGGTGCGTCGTACGACGAGGTCAGCGACCTGCGCACCGACCCGTTCGACTACTCGCTGACCCGCCGTGGCACCGGCGGCGACCTGAGCGAGGCCCCCACGGACCAGGGCTTCTGGACCGCGCAGAGCAGCGGCCCCGACACCCAGACGCTGACCTGGGACGTCGAGCCCGGCACCTACACCGCCGTGGTGATGAACGTCGACGGCTCCCCGGGAGTCACAGTCGACCTGTCCGCGGGCGGACGCCTCGATTGGCTCGCACCCCTGGCGTGGGGTCTCGGCCTGCTCGGCGGCGCCCTGGTCCTCGGCGGCGCACTGCTCGTCGTGTACGGCGCCTCGGCGCCGGGACCGCGGGACGCCCGCCGGTCCGCGCTCGGTCAACCTCCCTTGGCCGTCCGGTCCGACACCCCCGTGGCCCTGGTCGGCGCGAAGGACCCGCAGCTGAACCGTGTGCTCTGGCTCGTCAAGTGGTTCCTGGCGATCCCGCACTTCGTCGTGCTCGCGCTCCTGTGGCTGGTCTTCCTGGTGCTCACCGTGGTGGCGTTCCTCGCCATCCTCGTCACCGGTCGCTACCCGCGCGGCCTCTTCGACCTCAACGTCGGCATCCTGCGGTGGAGCTGGCGGGTGCAGTTCTACGCGACGGCTGCGATCGGCACCGACCGCTACCCGCCGTTCACCCTCGGCCACACCGACTACCCGGCCGACCTCGACGTCGCCTACCCCGAGCGGCTCTCGCGCGGTCTGGTGCTGGTCAAGTCGTGGCTGCTGGCCCTGCCGCACCTGATCGTGCTGTCCGTGCTCGCGGGCACGTGGCAGTTCGGTGACGCGGACGGCTTTCACGTCGCCGTCGGCGGCCTGGTCGGCGCGCTGACGTTGGCGGCCGGGCTGCTGCTGCTCTTCACCGGCCGCTACCCGGCCCCGTTGTTCGACCTGCTGGTCGGCCTGAACCGGTGGGTCTACCGGGTGATCGCGTACGTCGCCCTGATGACCGACACCTACCCGCCGTTCCGGCTGGACCAGGGCCCGGCGGAGAGTCCCGCGGTCGTCGGTGACGTGGACTGACCGGTGGGTGTCTCAGTCGATGCGGACAATGACCCGTCCCAGCGCCTGGCCGGACATGAGGTGGCGCATCGCCTCTCGCACCTGCTCCAAGGGATACGTCGAGTCGACCACTGTGCGCAGCTGTCCCGATTCCATGAGTTCCGCCAGCATGGCCAGCAGCTGCCGCTTCTCTGGTGATGCAAAGGACCCGCCGCGCAGCTGAGGGGACACGGCCGAGCGCGCCATGAGTCCCAGCATGCGCGGGATGCTGCCGAGCCAGTGGTGCCCGGTCGCGCCAAATGCATCGTGCCCTATCAGGACGTATTTCCCCTGCGGTCGCAGTGCACGGCGTATGGCACCGAAGGAGTGGTTGCCGGGCACGTCGAAGATGAGGTCCCACTGCTCACCGGTGCGGGTGAAGTCCTCCACGGTGTAGTCGATGACTTGGTCTGCGCCCAGGGACTGCACCAGTGCCAGCTTGCTCGCGTGGTCGACACCGGTGACCTGCGCGCCGTAGGCCTTGGCGAGTTGCACGGCGATCGAGCCGACGCCTCCTGCGGCACCATTGACCAGGACTCGCGCACCGGAGGGCACTCGGTGTGGCGGCAGGTTCTTCAAAGCGATGAGCCCCGCGGTCGGCACTGCCGCTGCCTCCTCGAAGCTGACGCGGGGAGGCTTGGGAGCCAGTCCGTCCTCAGGGGCGGTGGCGTACTCGGCGAATGCACCGCCGTTGCTCCACTGGATGCCGCGGATGGTCTCCCCGAAAACCTCGTCACCCGGCGTGAACCTGGTGACCGCGCTGCCGACGGACTCCACCACCCCCGCGACGTCGGTCCCGGGCACTCGTTCGCGCGGGCCCCTGACCCCGGAGCCCATGAGGCGCAGCACCACCGGCCGGCCGGCCATGACGTGCCACACATCCGGATGCACGGACGCTGCCCGGACCCGGACCAACACCTCGTCCTCGGCCGGCACCGGCGGGGGGACCTCGCCGAGGCTGAGGTGATCGATGGATCCGTAGCCGTCCTGGACGATCGCTCTCATGGTCGGACGCTAGTGGACGGGCGTGCGCGCAGACGACGAACAGCCGGAGCCACCGAGGCCTCATTCACGCGGTCCCCGTATCCGAGGGTGCCGTGTGCTTGGCCAGGGCGAGAGCGTCGAGGACCCGCACCCTGCCGTAGCTGACCTCCACCATGCCGTCCCGCGCGAAGCGCTTGAGGACGCGATTGATCGAGGGCCGGCGCACGCCGAGCAACGCCGCCACCGTCGTCTGGGTCAGCACGACGACGTCGTCGACGCGCTCCTCGAGGAGCAGCTGGGCGACCTGGACGTCCAGCGGTTGCCCGAGCAGGTTGGTCAAGCGGGAGTGGGAGCGGGCCAGGCGTTCCGACACGCTCGTCAGCCACCGTCGTGACAGCTGGGGGTGGGTGGCGAGGAGCCGCTCGAACGCCTCCCGTTCCAGCATCAGGCAGGTGGTGTCGGTCTGGGCCCGTGTCTCGTACGGCATCGCCTTGCCGAGCAGCATCTGGATGTCGCCGTCGATGTCGCCGGGGCGCAGGATCTGGATGACGATGCGTCGCCCGGCGCTGCGGACCGCCAGCTCCAGGCAGCCGTCACGGACGATGTAGACGTCCGTGGGCTCGTCCCCGGCTCGCACCAGCGGTTCGCCGGCCGCCAGGCTGCGGACGTGGAGGAAGCTCGCCAGGCCCTCGACGTCCTCCGGCCGCAGCGGGGTCGTCTCGGCGTGTCCCACGCACCGCGAGATCCACAGCGCCTCGCGGAACTCGGCGGACGGATGCTCACGGTTGCGCATCGGTGGCCCTTCCTGGATCCGTGTCCCTGTTCGGAGCCAAGAGTGTCTCCCCGGTGACATTCGAGGACGCTCCCCCACGCGGGGGCCGTTGTGGGCGGTGACAGGAAGAAACCGCTACGCACAGGAGGCTCCCATGCCCCGCATCCCCGTCCACACGCTCGAGACCGCCCCGGAGGACAGCCGGGACGCACTGAAGGCCCTGGATGTGAAGTTCGGCAAGGTCCTGAACATCCACGGCGAGATGGCGCACTCCCCGGTCGCGCTCCAGTCGTACGTCGCCCTGCAAGAGGTCATCGCCGACCACGGATCGTTCGACGGACGCACCCGCGAGGCCATTGCACTCGCGGTCGGCAATGTCGACGACTGCTCCTACTGCCAGGCCGCGCACACCGGCGGGGGCAGGGCTGCCGGACTCTCCGACGACGAGATGGTGGCGATCCGCGCAGGTGCCGTGGACTTCGACCCGACGCTCGCTGCGCTGCTGGAGCTGGCGCGCGAGTACACCGCGGACGTGGGCTCGGTCCGCGATGCGACCTGGCAGACGGCGCTCGACTCCGGGTGGAGCGATGAGCAGCTCACCGAGCTGTCCGTGCACGTCACGCTGAACCTGTTCACGAACTACTTCAACCACTTCGTGCAGACGGACCTCGACCTCCCGGCCGCACCCGCGCTCTGATCGCGAGCCGCCGAGCCGAGGTCGCGAGTCCTCGGTTCGGCGGCCCGGTGCCCCGTCGCTCCTCCCCGGAGCGCATGTCACGTGAGCTGCTCGGCCAGCTCGGTCAGCGACCGTGCATGCAGGTCCGGGGAGCGGAAGTACCCGGGGTAGACGCCGCCCTCGCGGTTGATCCAGGCAGTGGCGAGTCCTGCTCGCGCGGCGCCGTCGATGTCCCAGGGGTGCACGGCGACCAGCATGGCGTCCATCGGGTCGACGTCGCACCGCTCGAGGGCGTAGGCGTACGCGCCCCTGTCCGGCTTCCAGACGCCCGCCTGCTCGACGGACAGGAGGGCATCGAAGTGGGTGCGGATCCCGGCCCGGTCGAACAGTGCCTCGGCGACGGACGCGGACCCGTTGCTCAGCGTCACCAGTCGGATCCCGAGATCCGTCAAGGTCCGGACACCGGCCGGGACGTCCGCGTGGACCGGGAGCTCGGTGAACCCGGCCATGACGTGCTCAACCGCCTCCTCCGTGCCGCGGTTGAGCGGTAACCCGTGCAGATGGCCGCGCAGGGACTCCGCCGCGATCTGGGCGAAGGGCTCGCTGGCACCGACAGCGGTCAGTGCGAAGCCGTCGCGGAGCACTCCCGCGAACCAGGCCTTCGCCAGGTGGGCCGGTGCACCGACGTCCTCGAACTGCTGACCCATCGACGACATGTCCGAGAGCGTCTCGTTGACGTCGAAGACCAGGAGGGCCGGCCGTCGGGGGCCGTCCGGACTCACGGGGTGGTCCGCACTCCGGGGAACAGGGTCGGCGCGGTGGGTCGTCATGGACTTCACCGTAGACCCGGCCTCGTCGCTCCGCTCGCCCCGCGGCACGGGGGCGCGGCCCCGCACATGCTTCAGGCCCGGGATTCGCACTGAATCCCGGGCCTGAACCTGGTAGCGGGGGCAGGATTTGAACCTGCGACCTCCGGGTTATGAGCCCGGCGAGCTACCGAACTGCTCCACCCCGCGTCGTTGCAGTTGCAACTCTACGTGACCGCACGGGGAGGACCAAATCAGTTGCCCTCCAGCTCTGCCGAGCCCCCTTCGGGCTGTGCGGCAGCGGCCTGCTCGAGGTAGCGCTTGAGCTCCTTCTGCGCCTGGTCGTAGGCGGCGAAGTCGCCGTTGCGCAGCGCCTCCTGGCCGTCCGCGTAGGCCTGCTCCATGCCGGCGATGGCCTCGCGCAGGGCCTCGGGGTCGCTCGCCGCGGGCGCTGCCGGCTCGTCACCGCCACCGTCACCCCCTTCGTCCCCGGACCCGGGCTCGCCCTCAGCCGGCGTGGAGTCGCCGCCCTCGACACCGGCATCGCCCTCGAAGAGCTGGTCCAGCGCCGAGTCGAGCGTCGGGCCCCAGGCGACCTTGCCGCCGAAGGTCGCCACCACGATCCGCAGCTGCGGGTAGGACGTCCCCGAGGACGAGGAGAGGTAGATCGGCTCGACGTGCAGGAAGCCCTCCCCGACCGGCAGCGCCAGCTGGTTGCCGAAGTGCACCTGCGAGCCGCCGCGGTTGGCGTTGTTGAGGTAGTCCTGCAGGGTCTGGCTGCCGTCGCCGGAGGTGGCGTTGGAGGAGACGATGTCGTTCTGCACCTGGCCGACACCCGGCACGGTGGTGTTGCGTGGCACCGAGAGCAGACGCAGCTTCCCGTAGCCCTGGGCCGGGTCGCCGTCGGTCGCACCGGCATCGGCGTCGACGGCCAGGTACCCGGCCATGACGTTGCGCGGACCGCGCGGGATGTAGGTCGAGGTCAGCTTCCACGAGGGCCGGTTCTGCTCGGGCATCGCCAGCGACAGGTAGTACGGCGGCTGGGCCACGCCCTCGTCACCGCGCGAGGGGTCGTCCGGCACGCGCCAGCGGTCCTGCCCGGCGCGGAAGTCGCTCGCGGAGGTGATGTGGTAGTCGGCGAGGACGGCCCGCTGCATGAGGAAGAGGTCCTCCGGGTAGCGCAGGTGCGTCATGAGCTCACCGCTGATGTCGTCGCGGTCCTGCATCAGGTCGGGGAAGGCCTTGTCCCAGGCCTCGACGATCGGGTCGTCCTTGTCCCACTTGTACAGGTCGACGCTGCCGTCGAAGGCGTCGACGGTGGCCTTGACCGAGTTGCGCATGTAGTTGACCCGATCGCCGACCAGCGCGCTCGCCTGCTGCGTCTCCCGGGAGGAGACCTGACCGGTCTGCACGCCGGACATCGAGAAGGCGGTGCTGTACGGGTACTGCCGCGAGGTCGTGTAGGCATCCACGATCCACTTGATGCGCCCGTCGACGATCGCCGGGTAGACGTCGTCGTCGAGGGTGAGCCACGGCGCCACCCGCTCCACACGCTCCCTGGGGGTGCGGTGCTCCATCAGCCGGGAGTTGGGCCCGACCGCGTCGGAGAGCATGAACTTCAGGTCGCGGTGGGTCAGCGCGTACGCCGCCTGACGAAGGGGGGACCCGATGTCCACTCCCCCGTCACCCTGGTAGGTGTAGCGCGAGTCCTCACCACCGGTGGGGCGGTCGACCTCGCGCGGCTCCTGGTTGTCGCTGCGGCCGACGATCGAGAAGTGGTCCATCTGCTCGCCGAAGTAGATGCGCGGCTCGTACTCGCCGATCGCCGACGCCGGGTTGATCCACTCGGGGTTGCCGGCCTGCACCTGCGTGCCGCGGGCCATGACGAGGCCGTAGCCGTGCGTGTAGACGGTGTGGTCGTTGACCCAGTCGCGCCGGTCGGCGGGGACGTTGTCGAGCTCGAGCTCGCGCGCCCCGACGACGACGTCGGTGGTCTCCCCGTCGATCTCGTAGCGGTCGACGTCCAGCTCGTCCTGGAAGGTGTAGTACTGCTGCTGTGCCTGCAGCTCCTGATAGGTCTGACTGACGACCGCGGGGTCCAGCAGTCGGATGCCGGGGATGGACTGCGCGTCCTGGCGCAGCTGCCCGGAGGTGACGTCCGAGACGGCGTCGTAGGTCGTCTCCTCGGTCTCGGCGACACCGTGCGCCTCCCGCGTGGCGTTGATGTTGCGCTGCAGGTAGGGCTCCTCGAGCGTGTTGCGCGAGGGCGAGACCTGGTAGGTCTCCACCAGGGCCGGGTAGATCGCCCCGACGACGATCGAGAGGACGACGAGGGTGCCGACCGCGATCATCGGCAGCCGCCAAGAGCGGGAGCGGACCGAGGCGAGGAAGAGCACGGCGCACAGCACCGCCGCGACCGCGAGGATGTACTTGGTGGGGATGATCGCGTGGTCCGCGGTGTACCCGACGCCGGTGAGCACCTCGCCCTCGCGAGTGGTCAGGGCGTGCGCGTCGAGCAGGTAGCTCCAGGCCCGCAGCACCGCGAGCACCGCGGCGATGACGGCCAGGTGGAGGAAGGCGGCCCGCGTGGAGCGACCGCGTCCGGGCGGGACGATGCCGCCGTAGATGTAGTGCGCGAAGACCGCGCTGAGCAGGCTCGCGAGCATCGCGACGGTGAGGAAGCCGACGAGGAAGCTCCACCACGGCAGCCCGAAGAGGTAGTAACCGATGTCCCGCCCGAACTGCGGGTCGGTGACGCCGGTCGCCTCGCCGTTGCGCCACAGCAGCCAGACCTGCCACTGCCCCGCGGCCGTGAGACCGCCGAGCAGGCCGAGCACGGTGGGCAACGCCCACGCGGTCACCCTGCGGAAGGGCTCGATGGCCTGGCGGTACTGCGCGAGGGCCTGCTCCCCGGCGGACATCGGCACGGTCAGCGGACGCGTGCGGTGGGCGAGCCACAGGCTCAGGCCGACGGGTAGGCCGGTGACCAGGCCCCCGATGATGAAGAGGAGGGCCTGGGTGCTCAGCCGCGACCACCACTCCTCGGAGAAGCCGAGTGCGCTGAACCACAGCGACTCGGTCCACAACCCCGCGACGATGCTGATGATCACGAGCAGCACGGCGATCGCGATGGCCGCCTTCGCCACCCTGCCCGGGCCACGCCTCGGTGGGGTCCCGTCGTGGTCACGGGGCGGCACCGCGCCCCCCTTGTCACCGCCGTGCGGCCAACTCGCGCTGCTCATGGTGCGCCTACCGTACCCAGAGGACCTGACAGGACGTAGGGCAGCATGGTCCCCGTGCCCGACTCGTCATCTGACAACATCCCCACGACCGAACCCCTGACCGTCGCCGCGCTCGAGACCGAGCGCCATGTCGCGATCTCCGGATGGGACCAGAACCCCCGGGTCTTCGCGCTCGTCGACACCGCCACCCTCGTCGAGGCCGAGCCGCAGCTCGCCCTCGACGGTGCGGCCGACCGCGCGCCCGGGGCCCTCACGGCCATCGAGCAGGAGGACCTGCCGCGGACCTCCTCGCTGGAGTCGCTGCTCGGCCGGATGGCCTGGCCGGAGACCGTGCACGGCGCGGCGCTGGCCGTCGAGCGCGTCGTCATCCCCCCGGGTGCCGAGCGCGACCTGCCGGAGGACCCGGACGAGGCCGTGGACGCCCTCGCTGACCACCCGCAGCGCCAGGACGTGCGCCTGCTCGTGGCCGTCCACCGCGACGGTCGGGCCGTGTGCCTGCTGCGTCAGCGCGCCCACGACCGGGACGACCGGGTCGCCACCGGTGAGGACATCGCCCCTGGCCTCGTCCACGCGCTGCGGGCGACCTTCGAGGACTGAGCAGTACGGACAGGAGTGGACGAAGGGGTGCGGTCGGCCGACTCAGGCCACAGTCCGCACTGAGTGCGTTCGGTGCGGGATCCCCTGCGGGGGTGCGGACTGTGCGCCAAGGCCTGCCGTACCCCCTTCGTCCGCGACGGGCGGACTTCGCGCCAAAGAGCGGCGCCCTTCGTCTGCGAGCGGGGAACTACGCCGCGTCCTCGCACGTCGGCAGGTCCGCGGTCTCCCCCTTCGCGATGCCCTCGACCGCGGTGACCGCGTCGTCGTAGGTGTCCACGGCCACCACGCCCAGGCCGTCGGGGACGTTGCCGACGACGGCGGAGCAGTTGTCCTCCGGCGCGAGGAACCACCGCGCGTCGGCCTGCCGGGCGCCGACCATCTTCTGCCGGATGCCGCCGATCGGCCCGATCTGGCCGGAGTCGGCGATCGTGCCGGTGCCGGCGACGGACTTCCCGCCCGTCATGGCGCCCGGGGTCAGCCGGTCGCGCACGGCGAGCGCGAACATCATCCCCGCGCTCGGTCCGCCGACGTGGCCGGCGTCGATCCGCACCTCGTAGGGGTAGTCGTACTTCGGCTCGAGGACGACACCGACGCCGGCGCGGTCGTTGCCGATGTCGGCCGTCTCGAGCGTGACGGTCCTCGTCCTGCCGTCGCGCCGGACCTCGAGGGTGACCTCCTCGCCGACCTCGCGGTCGGCGATCGCGTTGACGAGCTCCTCGAGGCTCCCGGGGCGCTCGCCGTCGACGGAGACGATGACGTCCTCGAGACGCAGGGCGCCGGCGGCGGGCATCTTCTTGGCGATCCGTGCGACGACGTTCTCCTGGCCCACCTCCTCGCCGAGGCTGCGCAGGGCGACGGCGATGGAGGTGTGCTGCGAGCCCTCCATGAGGGCGGCGTTGAGCTCCTCGACCTCCTCGGCGCTGCGGTCCTCGCCGAAGACCTTGTCCTCCGGCACGACCCGCGAGTCGGGGTCGAGGTGTCCCTGGACCCACTCCCAGACGCTGATGTGGCGCTCGGGGCCACCGAGGATGCGCACGGTCGTGAAGTAGAGCTCCCCCTCGGTCGGGTAGGTCTTCGCACCGTCCACGCGGACGAGCTGCGTGCCGTCGTCGAGCTCGCCGAGGGTGTCGGTGACCGGTCCGGGACTCTCCACCGCGTAGCTCACCTTGATGAAGCTGCCGAGGAGCGCGACGATGAGGAAGAGCACCGACACGACGAGTATGTAACGGGCGATCCGCTCACTGCGTGGTGGCTGGGCCGGCTCGTCCAGCACATGACCTCCTGGGGGTCGGGGAACCATCCGGCGCCGCTCGTGGTTGGGTCTAAAGGACAGCACATCCTCTCAGGAAGAGAGCACACACGTGAGCAACGACCCCAGCACCCCCTCCGGCGACGACGGGCTGCCTGAGGACCTTGCCCGGATCTTCCGCGACCTCAACGGCGGTCGGGACCTCCCCCCGGAGGTCGTCGACCAGCTCAAGGCCCTCGGCATCACCGATGCCGACCCGGCCCAGGTCGCGGCCATGACCTCGCAGATCAAGGCGATGTTCGCCCCCGGCGCCCAGGCGAAGGGGGTGGACGTCACCGCGGCGACGTCGGCCGCCCGCGAGGTGATCTCCGAGTCGGACCACACCATGGGCGACCGCGAGCTCGTCCTCGTCGAGCAGGCCACCCGCCTCGCGGCGCTGTGGCTGGACCAGGTGACCTCCCTCGAGGCGCCCGCGCTCACCGGTGAGGCGTTCTCCCGCGAGGAGTGGGTCGAGGCGACCATGCCGGTGTGGGCCTCGCTCGTCGACCCGATCGCCGACGGTCTCGCCGGCGCGATCCGCGACTCCTTCACCTCGCGGATGAACGACCCGAGCGCCCCCGACCTGCAGTCTCTGGGCCTGCCGCCGGGCATGGACATGTCCATGCTCAGCCAGCAGATGGCCCCCTTCGTCGACCGGATGGCCTCCACCCTGATCACCGGGCAGACCGCCCAGGCCGTCGGCGCCCTGGCCTCCGACACCCTCACCGCGACCGAGGCCGGCGTGCCCCTCGTCAGCGACCGGGTGGCGCTGCTGCCGGGCAATGTCGCCGGATTCGCCGAGGGCCTCGACGTCGAGCTCGACGAGGTGTGGCTGCACCTGGCGACGCGCGAGTCGGCCCGGATGCGCCTCTTCACGGCGGTGCCGTGGCTGGGCCCGCAGATCCTGGCGGCCGTGCAGGCCTACGCGCGGGGCATCGCCATCGACACCGACGCGATCGACGCCGCGGTGCGCGAGATCGACCCGACCGACCCGGGCGCCATCCAGGAGGCGCTGACCGGCGGTTTCCTCAACCCGGCGCCCTCCCCCGCGCAGCGCAGCGCCCTGGCCCAGCTCGAGACGTGGCTGGCCCTGATCGAGGGCTGGGTCGAGCACGTGTCGGTGCAGGCGACGAGGAACCAGCTGCCGGCCACCTCCGCGATGACCGAGACGATCCGGCGGCGCCGGGCCACGGGTGGTCCGGCGGAGAAGACCTTCGCCGGCCTGGTCGGGCTGGAGCTGCGGCCGCGCCGCCTGCGTGATGCGGCCAGCCTCTTCGCCGCGCTCGAGGAGCGCGTCGGGGCCGAGGGCCGCGACGCCGTGTGGGCGCACCCGGACGTCGCGCCGAGCGCCGACGACCTGGACGACGTGCTCGGCTTCGTCGAGCGCGCCGCCGCCGGGGAGTCCTCCGGGAGCGAGGACCTCGACGCCGCGCTCGAGTCGATCCTCAGCGAGGCGGACGCGGACCGGGACACCGACGCACCCGAGGACGGCACCGACCCCGGAGAGGACCGATGAGCCACGCGGCGCTCGCCGACGACCTGCGCGGACTGCTGACGACCTGGCCGTCACCGACGGCCGAGCAGGAGGCGCTGCGGCTCGAGTACCTGGCCCACCTCGACGCGCACGAGGCAGCCACCGACCGGTCCGGACCGCCGGCGCACTTCACCGCCTCCTGCCTCGTCGTCGACCCGGGCGCCGAGCACGTCCTGCTGACCCTGCACCCCAAGGTCGGCCGCTGGCTGCAGTTCGGCGGGCACCTGGAGGAGCACGACACCTCCGTCGCCGCCGGTGCCCTGCGCGAGGCCCTCGAGGAGTCGGGCCTGACTGCGGCGACGCTGCAGCTGCGGCCGGGCCCGGCCCAGCTGGACCGGCACGCGCTCGGCTCGGGCTTCACCCGGTGCACCGAGCACCTCGACCTGCGCTGGATCGCCATCGCCGCGGAGGGGGCCGAGCCGGTCGCCTCCGAGGAGTCCGAGGACCTCGCGTGGTGGCCCGTCGACGCGCTGCCGGACGACATGGACGACTCGCTCCGCTCGCTCGTGGAGCTCGCCAGCCGGGTCTGAGCGCTCAGCGGTCCCGCAGAAACGAACTACTGCAGGCAGCACCTCGTATCGTCGGCAGTAGCTCGAACTACTGCACACGAAACGTACTGCTGCCTGCAGTAGTTCGTATGTGGCGCGGGGCCTGTGGACAACCGGTCGGGCCTCCTCGCGAACTGCGCCACAGTGGTCGTCCACCGATCCCGGCCACCGAGCGAGACGACGATGCACCTTCCCGGCCCCGGCACCACGCCGCACCTGCGACCACTGCGCCGACCGGACGGCAGCGTGCAGATCGGGCTGGGTGCCCGCTCGGTCCGGCTGCAGGGCCTTTCCGACGCCGAGTGCCGCTGGCTCACCGGCGTCGACCCCTCCCGCACGCTCACCGAGGCCGTCACCACGGCGGCCCTCGAGGGCCTCGACCCGGGCCGCGCCACGAGTGTCCTCGACCAGCTCGTCGCCGGCGGCCTCCTGCACCCGGACGCCGGCGGCGAGGAGGCGCGAGTCGCCGTCGTCGGGTCCGGGGCGCTGCCGGCGCTGCTCGTCGACGGCCTGCGCCAGAGCGAGCGCGTGGACACCACACGGGTGCGTCCGGGCGGTGAGGGCGGTGCCACCGACCTGGCCGTGGTCGTCAGCACAACGCCACCGGCCGCCGAGTCGGTGCACCCCTGGCTGGTGGCGCGGGTCCCGGTGCTGCCGCTGTGGTGCCAGCACGAGCAGGCGAGCATCGGCCCCCTTCTCCTGCCCGGGCAGGGGCCCTGCCTGCACTGCCTCGACCTCACCCGGGCCGAGGTCGACCCGGCCTGGCCGTGGCTGAGCGCCCAGCTGGACCGCCCCGGCATCACCGGGCCCGCTCCCGTCGACGGCGTCCCCGCGCTGCGCCTTCTCGCGGCCGGGCTGACGACCACGCTCGTGCTCGACCACGTCGGCGGGCGCCTGGCGACACCCGAGTGGTCCTTCGAGATCGCCACCCCCGGGCCCACCCTCGAGCGGCACCTGTGGCCGGTCCACCCGGGGTGCAGCCGGTGCACCACCGCACCGCTGCGGGTGGTCCCGACACCCGGGGACGAAGGGGGGTCCAGCCCGGACACAGGGAGGGACGACACAATGGCCGGGTGAGTGAGATCCCCCGAGGAGCCGCCGGTCGCGCCGCGCGGCTCGCATCCCTGCCGCTCGGCCATGCCGGGCGCAGTGCCCGAGGGCTGGGCAGACGCCTCAGCGGGACCCCCGCCGAGGTGGTCAACGAGGACATCCAGCGACGCACCGCCGAGCAGCTCTTCGCCGTGCTCGGCTCCCTCAAGGGCGGCGCGATGAAGGTCGGTCAGGCCCTCTCCGTCCTCGAGGCCGCACTGCCCGAGGAGTACGTCGAGCCCTACCGCGAGATGCTCGTGCGGCTGCAGGACGCGGCGCCGCCGATGTCCACCGCGGAGGTCCACTCCGTCCTCACCCGCGACCTCGGTCCCGACTGGCGCGAGGACCTGGAGCTCGAGGACGGTCCCGTCGCGGCCGCCTCGATCGGCCAGGTGCACCGCGGAGTCACCTCCGACGGCCGGGTCGTCGCGGTGAAGGTCCAGTACCCCGGCGCCGACCGGGCCTTGCGCAGCGACCTGCAGCAGATCGCCCGGCTGGCACGCGTGGCCACGACGTGGATGCCCGCGATGGACATCAAGCCGGTGACCGACGAGCTGCTCGCCGCCGCGGACGAGGAGCTCGACTACGGGCTCGAGGCCGCCAACCAGCGCGCCTTCGCACAGGCCTACCGCGACGATCCCGACGTCGCCGTCCCCGACGTGGTCCGGCAGAGCCGACACGTCCTGATCAGCGAGTGGCTCGAGGGCGCGCCACTGAGCCAGATCATCCGCGAGGCCGACCAGGACGTGCGCGACCGGGTCGGCCAGCTCTACCTGGACTTCCTGCTCTCCGGACCGGAGCGTGTGGGCCTGCTCCACTCCGACCCGCACCCGGGCAACTTCCGCCTCACCCCCGACGGACGGCTCGGCGTCATCGACTACGGGGCCGTCACCCGGCTGTCCGAGGGGTTCCCGCCGCTCATCGGCACCCTCGTGCGCAAGGCCCTGGCGGGCGACGCCGAGGCGGTCATCGAGGGACTGCGCGCCGAGGGCTTCATCCGTCCGGGGATCGAGGTCGACGCACAGGACGTGCTCGCCTACCTGCTGCCCCTCATCGAGCCGCTGAGCACGCCGACGCACTCCTTCACCCGCGAGTGGCTGCGCTCCGCGACCAAGGGCCTCACCGACCTGCGGACACCGGAGTTCTCCACCGGGTTGCGGCTGAACATGCCCCGGGAGTACGCGATGATCCACCGGGTCTTCGTCGGCTCCACCGGCGTGCTCGCCCAGCTCGGCGCGACCATCGCGGCCCGCGGCTCGATGCAGCGCTACCTGCCGGGCTTCGCCGAGGAGTGAGGGTCCCGTCGGGTCGATGTATCCCGGCGCGCTGGGACGCTTGTGATTTGAAGGGACATGCCTGACAGGTATGTGAAGAGACATCGCTGACAACCGGGGGCTCGGTAGCGGCCCGGAAGATGGGCTGCATGAGTCAGCAGGCGGTCTCGGTGGAAGTTCGGTTGGCGGTCGGTGCTCACGCTGTCTTGGAGGATGCCTCGGGGACCTCGGTGAGCGAGCTGTGCAAGCAGCAGGGCATCTCGCGGGATACGTACTACCGGTATCGGCGCCGGATGCGCGAAGAGGGCGTTCAAGGTTTGATCCCGCGCTCGAGGCGGCCGAACAACTCGCCCAGGGCCACGGACGCTGACACGGTCGCGGCGGTGCTCGACAAGCACGACGAGCTGGTTGCAGAGGGCTGGGACGGCGGGGCCATGTCGGTGCACGATTGGCTCACCCTGGCGGGCGTGGAGGTCCCCTCGGCGCGCACCTGCCACAAGATCCTGACCGACCACGGGCGCACCGAGCCGACACCGTCCAAGCGGCCCAAGTCCAGCTACCGCCGCTTCGAGGCGATGAAACCCAACGGGGTGTGGCAGCTGGACGGGCACGAGGTCAAGCTCACCGAGGGCAAGGGCGTCGTGCTGCGCTTCCAGGACGACCACTCCCGCATGCTGATGGCCTCACGCGCCGCCAGCGCCGAAACGGGCGAGGACACCTGGAAATGCATGGTCGCCGCTATGGACCGCCACGCAAAGCCGGCGTTCATCCAGTGCGACAACAGCACGGCCTTCACCGCCCGGCTGATCAAGGGCGGGGGCTACTCCATCCTGGAGGCTCGCCTGCACCGCATCGGGGTCGGGATGATCAACTCCAGCCCCAAGCACCCGCAGACCAACGGCAAGAAGGAACGCGAGTGGCAGACGCTGGAGCAGTGGCTCAGAGCGCGTGAGCGCGCCACGGACCTACCCGAGCTGCAACGCCTGCTCGATGCCTACGACCTGATCTTCAACACCGAACGCCCGCACCAGGGCATCGCCGGAAGCACGCCCGCGCGGCGCTACGCAGCCACCGACAAGGCCCTTCCAGACCCTGAGCAGCTCAAGGAACGCCAGTTCGTGCGTGAGGTCACTCTGCCCCCGGCCGGGTACTTCGACCTGCCCGGAGCCCGGGTCAGCCTCGGCGTCGCCTGGGCCGGCGCGACCCTGCACTACCTCATCGACCAGGACCACGCCGTCCTCTTCCACGAAGAACGCATCCTGGGACACATCCAACTCGACCCGGACAAGATCACCACGCCCAAAACCGGCCGCACGTACTATCGAGTCGAAGCACGCCCCTGACTGTCAGACATGTCCCTTCACGACTGTCCGACATGTCCCTTCACAGGACACGTCCCGGGAGGCGCACCAATACATCGACCGGGCGACGTGCCGGCTCTCCGCGCCGGTCCCCCAGCTCAGCGGCGCCGGCGAGCCAGGTTGTCCTGGGCCCAATCGGAGCGAAGGGCGGCGGCCACCTGGTCCATGACGGTCTCCTCGTTGAGGCGGAGCCCGACGACATTGATCCGTAGCACCCTGTCACCGTCGATGACGACCTGGTTCTCACGCAGGTTGTCGTCGACCTGGGCCAACCCCCACAGGTGACCCGCCCCGTCGATCTCGACGACGAATCCGTACTCCTCGAAGTAGACATCGAGGTAGACCCGTCCGCGCGGCCCCCTTCGCATGACCTGCCGGCTCGGGACGGGCAGCCCCCGCTTGCGGCACGCCGCGGCGAAGTCGATCTCGCCCAGCGACTGCGCCCCGTCGACGATGTCCATCACGAGCTGACGGATCAGGGCCCGTCGTGTCCGCCCCCGCACCAGCTCGAGCGCGGCCACGAGACGCTCCCCGGTCACGAGGCGTTGCTGCACCGGCATGGCGAGGATCGTCGCCGCCTGTCGATCACTGACGGCCCAGTGTGCGGCTCGGATCGCCGCGACGGCAGGTGTCGTCCTCGGTATGCCGACTCGGACCGCTTCGTCCTCGACACGACGGATCACCTTGTGGATCTTCACCCCGTCGATCGGGGCGACCACGTGGTTGTGGATGGCCGACACGTGCACGACGTCCTCGGTCCATCCCTTCAGCCCCGCGGCCAGGAGCGCCGACGCCCCGTCGACGAGGGCGATCCGCTCGCCCGTCTCCCACACCGCACGCCAGCACCGAGCGTCATCGTCCAACGGCGCGTCGCGCATGCCGAATGTCTGGTTCCCCAGCCTGACCCACCGCCCCGCTGCGGCCTGGGCGTCGGCCTGGTGACGCGTGACCCCGAGCTCACGCAGACGTCGCCGACTCAGCACGAAGCCGGTCTCCTCGGACGCAGCGAGCACGCGGCGGTGACGCTCGATGGCGGTCTCGCGAGGTGGCATGGGAACACCGTGCTGGCCGCCTCGTCACGATGGACCCGACCCCGTGCAGCTGGGGACGACGAGCCAGCACGACGTCCGGCTGTGGACAGCGAGCCGCCCTGGGTCGATGTATCCCCGCGCATCCCACCACGCACGAATACATCGACCCGGCGGAGCGGGGGCGACTCCCGCGGATGCGGGCCGCGGGCCTCCCCGCTGCTACGGTGCCGCGCATGACGATCACCGATGAGAGCCATGTCACACCACGATCGACCTGGCGCAGCCGGTGGTTGGCCCTCGGCCCCGGCCTGCTCGCCGCGTCGGCCGCGATCGGCGCCTCCCACCTGATCTCCTCCACCCAGGCGGGCGCGCTCTTCGGCTGGCAGCTCGTCGGGCTGATCCTGCTGGCCAACCTGCTGAAGTACCCCTTCTTCCGGTTCGGGCCCCAGTACACCGCCGAGACCGGCCACAGCCTCGTCGAGGGCTACGCGCGCCGTGGCCGGGTCTACCTGTGGGTCTTCTTCGTCCTCGCCGCGCTGTCGTCGGTCGTCTCGACCGCGGGCGTCGCGCTGCTGTGCACGGTGATCCTGTCCTACCTCGTGCCGGCGTCGTGGGGCCTCGGCGTCCCGGTCCTGGCCGGCGCCCTGATGGTCATCACCTGGCTGCTGCTCGTCGGCGGTCACTACAAGGCGCTCGACGGGGTCACCAAGGTCATCCTCAGCGTGCTGGCGCTCTCCACGGTCGTGGCCGTGGTGATGGCCGCCAGCCAGGGCGCGGTGCGCCAGCCGGACTTCGTCGAGCCCTCGCCGTGGAACCTCGCGACCCTCCCCTTCCTCGTCGCGCTCGTCGGGTGGATGCCCGCGCCGATCGAGATCAGCGCGCTCAACTCGCTGTGGGTCAAGGCCAAGGCCGAGGACCGCACGGTCCTCACCCGCGACGTCCTCTTCGACTTCAACATGGGCTACGTCGTCTCGACGATCCTGGCGGTGTTCTTCGTCGGGCTCGGCGTCTTCGTCCAGTACGGCAGCGGCAAGGAGCTCGAGCTGGCCGGCGGCGCCTACATCCCGCAGCTGATGTCGATGTACGGGGACGCCATCGGCGCATGGGCGACCCCGATCATGGCCGTCATCGCTTTCGCCGTCATGTTCGGCACCGTGATCTCCGTCGTCGACGGCTACGGTCGCGCCTGTGCGGAGTCCCTGCGGCTGCTGAGCGGCCGCTCGGAGATGACCCGCCGCCACAAGGACCTGTGGATCACCGGCATCGCCGGCGTCGGTCTGGCGATCGTCGTGTGGATGAGCGCCGAGCTCGGCACGATGCTGCGCTTCGCGATGATCAGCGCCTTCCTCACCGCCCCGGTCTTCGCCTGGCTGAACTTCTCGATCATCCGCAGCGAGCGCCGGCTCTCCGTCGGCATCCGCGTGCTCGCGTACGCCGGTCTGGCCTTCCTCGTCGGCTTCGGCGGGCTCTTCCTCGTCTCGGAGCTGGGCCTGCTCTGAGTCCTCCCCACCCCACGCACGACGGGCGAAGGGGGTTGGGGCGCCGTACTCATGGGCAAGCCGCCGGCGAGGGGCCATGCTTTGTCCATGGACACCACATCCCACGCGAGCGCGCCGCGTGAGGTCAGCCGCCAGCAGCTCGACTGGCTGCGCGCGGAGGTCGCCGACTGGCGGGCCTCGGGCGTCATCGACGCCACCCAGGCGGAGAGGATCACCGGTCGGTACGACGTCCGCGGTGGCTCGTCCGCCTCGTCCGTGCTCGGACGCATCATGCTCCTGCTCGGCGGCGCCTTCGTCGGCGTCGGTCTGATCTGGCTCGTCGCCTCCAACCTCGACGAGCTGAGCCCGATGACCCGCTTCATCGCCGTCGTCGCCCTGTGGTTGGCCTTCCTCATCGGCGGTGAGGTCCTCGCCGCGCGCCGCGCCCCCCTTCCCCTCGTGGGAGCGATCCGGCTGCTCGCCGCGCTCGGCATCGGTGCCGTGATCATGCAGGCCGCGCAGTCGCTGCAGGTGCCCGCGTACGAGCCGACGCTGGTGGGCCTGTGGTCGCTGGGCGCCCTGCTGCACGCCCACCTCACGAAGTCGACGATGCCCTTCCTCGTCGGCCTCGGGACCGGCGTCCAGTGGTGGATCTGGCAGCCCCTGTGGACCGAGGGCAGCGCGATGGCCGGCGTCATCTCCCTCGGCGCCGGCGCCGTCGTCACCGCCTCGCTCGCGGTGCTCAGCGACGGCTGGGTCCGCTCCTTCGCGTGGGGGTGGCGACTGGTCGCCGCGGCCCTCGCCCTGGCCGCCCTCTTCGTCGCGGCGATCCCGGGGATCTACGACGGGCTCGACTGGTCGCTGTGGTTGATCGTCGAGCTCATCGCGGCCGTGCTGCTCGGCATCGTGGCGGTCGCCCTGGCGGTGCGCCGGCCCGACCACGCGTGGATCGAGCCGGTGGGGGCCTTCGTCGTCCTCGCCGCAGCGGTGCTGCTGGCCCTGTGGGACACCGGCACGGACATCAGCGACGTCGGGCCCAGCCAGTGGGCGCACGCCGTGCTCAGTGTCGTGGCCTACGTCGGTCTGGCGGTCGCCCTCCTCGCCCTGGACGTGCTGCGCGAGCACCGCGCGCTCAACTGGGTCGCGATGGCGGCCCTCGTGGCCTTCACGACCTTCCAGAGCTTCGCGGTCTTCGCGCCGATCGTCACGGGGGCCCTGCTCTTCGTGGTCCTGGGCGTCGTCTTCCTCGGGACCGGGCTGCTCTTCGACCGTGCTCGCCGACGAATGGCCAAGACGCTCGATCCCGTCACCGGACCGGGCTCCGACGAGGGGGTGCAGCGATGAAGCGCATCGCCACCGTCGCGACCATCGCGGTTGCCCAGCTGGTCCTCGTGGGGGTCGCCGTCGCTCCCCAGCTCTCGGCGCGGCTCATCGGCGACAGCCACGTCCTGCGGGTCGAACCCATCGACCTGATCGACCCCTTCCGCGGGGCCTACGTCAGCCTGGGCTACCCCGACCTGCAGCCGCCACCCGACCCGGCCTCCGGCGAGATGCCACCCGGCGCCTGGAGCCTCGACGACGGCGAGTCGGGAGACGTCTACATCACGCTGCGCCGCGACGGGGACGTCTGGGTCGCGGACGAGTGGCTCCGCGAGCGCCCTTCGGACACCCCGTACCTGGCCTGCGACGACCACTCGTGGAACGTCCGGTGCGGCATCGACAGCTGGTTCCTGCCCCAGGACGAGGCGCTGGCCATGGAGGGCGACCTCGCCGACGGGGCCTACGCCGAGGTCCGCGTCGACAGGTGGGGCCACGCCGCCCTCGTCGACGTGCGGGAGTCGCCCTGAGGTTCGGGGGCTGTCCCTTCGAGGCTCGCTCGCTCCGCGAACTCGCACCTCAGGGACCGTGTGGCCGCCCTCGCTCACTGCGCCGCCCCGTGTACTCGGTTGGATGTAATCCCGCGCCTCCGTAGCCGCGGGATTACATCGACCGGGGCGAAGGGGGGCCCGGCCGGCGCCTACTGCCCCGTGCGGGCGTACTTCGCCTCGGTGGCCGACTTCATCGGGCGCCACCACTGCTCGTTGGCCTCGTACCACTGGATCGTCGCGGCGAGCCCGGACTCGAAGTCCCGGTACCGCGGCTGCCACCCCAGCTCCTCCCGCAGCCGGGACCAGTCGATCGCGTACCGCCGGTCGTGGCCGGCACGGTCGGGCACGTGCTCGAAGTCCTCCGGTGAGCGGCCCATCAGCGACAGCACCGAGCGCACGACGGTCACGTTGTCGACCTCGCCGTCGGCCCCGATGAGGTAGGTCTCCCCCACCTCACCCCGGTCGACGATCGCCCACACCGCGTCGTTGTGGTCGTCGACGTGGATCCAGTCGCGCACGTTGAGCCCGTCGCCGTACAGGCGCGGACGGCGTCCGTCGAGCACCTCGGTGACCTGGCGGGGGATGAACTTCTCCACGTGCTGGCGCGGCCCGTAGTTGTTGGAGCAGTTGGAGATCGTCGCCTCGATGCCGAAGGAACGCACCCATGCCCTCACCAGCAGGTCCGAGGCCCCCTTCGTCGAGGAGTACGGGCTGGAGGGGTTGTACGGCGTGGCCTCGGTGAACCGCTCCGGCGAGTCCAGCGCGAGGTCGCCGTAGACCTCGTCGGTGGAGATGTGGTGGTAGCGCACCCCGTGCCGGCGCACCGCCTCGAGCAGCTCGTATGTCCCGACGACGTTGGTCTGCACGAAGGCCCCGGGCGAGGCGAGCGAGTTGTCGTTGTGCGACTCCGCCGCGAAGTGCACCACCAGGTCCGAGTTCGCCACGAGCGAGTCCACGAGCGCCGCGTCCGCGACGTCCCCCTCGACGAACCGCACGTCATCCCGCACCCCGTCCAGCGACGACAGCGACCCCGCGTAGGTCAGCGCGTCGAGCACCGTCACCTCGACGTCCCGGGTCGCCAGCGTCCGGTGCACGAAGTTGCTCCCGATGAACCCGGCTCCCCCGGTGACGAGCACCCGCATGCCGCTCAGGCTAGTCGGCCGTCAGCGGGTGCGGTAGTGCTCGAGGATCGCCTCGTGCAGGGCCTCGATCGCCTTCGGGTCCGCCCCGCCGGGGCGATCGCCGACCAGCGAACCGGCGGTGGCCGCGCTGTCGTCGCTCCCCACCGAGAACCCGAACGACCGCTCGCTGCCCGAGGTGTCGGCCAGGTCCGTCACCACACCGTACGAGCCGAGCGCCACCATGAGCGCGGCGAAGATCGCGGCGATGGGCGTGACCAGGCTCAGCTGGAGGTCCGGCCCCTGCGTCGACCGCGCCATGTCCACCTTCCGCACCTTCCGACCGCCCTCGGCTGGGCGGCCCGTGAGTGCACCCCCGCTCTTCCCCAGCGGGGGTGCACTCCTACTCTGGAGTACATTGAATGGTAAATCAAGGGTAAGAGAGCAGTAAGTTTTCTGACCTGCCCCTCAGACACCTGAATCGGTGGCCGGGGCGTGGGCGTCCCCGGGCGCGAGCCCCGAGGCCACGTACCGGCGCAGCGCCTCGACCTGGTCGACGGGCTGGAAACCCGTCTGGCGCAACCGGTCCAGCGACAGGGTGCTGTGCCGCGGCCGCGGCGCCGGGGCGCCGTACTCCTGCGTGCTGATCCCGGTGACGCCCTCCCGCGAGCGCCCGCGCAGCGCGAAGACCTCCCGGGCGACCCCCGCCCAGGTCAACGGCTCACCGGCCTGGGTGACGTTGTACGTGCCGAAGGAAGCGGAGCGCTCCACCAGGTGCAGCGTCGCCGCCGCGATCTCCGAGGCGAGGGAGATCCGCCCGTGCTGGTCGTCGACGACGGCGGGGGTACCCCCTTCGTCCGCGAGGCGGGCCATGGTGCGCACGAAGTTGGCCCCGTCCCCGACCACCCACGCTGTGCGCAGCAGGTAGTGGCGCGGGGCGAGCGTGACGGCGAGGTCCCCGGCGGCCTTGCTCTGCCCGTAGACGGACAGCGGGGCGAGGGCTTCGTCCTCGTCGTGGACCTCGGTCTGCCCGTCGAAGACGTAGTCGGTGGAGTAGTGCACGAGGGTGAAGCGCTCGCTCGCGGCGCGGCGGGCCAGCTGGGTGGGCAGCTCGGCGTTGAGCCGCCAGGCCAGGCGGCGCCCTTCGTCGCTCTCGGCGGCGTCGACGGCGGTCATCGCGGCGGCGTTGATGACCAGGTCGTGCTCGCCGAGGGCGAGGGCGGCCACGGCCGCGCGGTCGGTCAGGTCCAGCTCCGCGCGCGTGGGCGCGAGCGCATCGGGCAGCAGCGCGCGCAGGGCCGAGCCGATCTGCCCGCTCCCCCCGAGGATCAACGGCCGACGCCGGGCGAAGGGGGTGACCCCCTCCAGGGTCGGGTTCGCCTGGTCCTTGGGCGAGATCTCGGCCTGCGACAGCGGGATCGGCCAGTCGATGGCGGCGGTGGGGTCGTCGAGGGCGAGCGCGGTGTAGGTCAGGTCGGGGCGCCAGTGCGCGTTGACGAGGTAGGAGTAGACGGCTCCGTCGGTGAGCGCCTGGTAGGAGTTACCGACGCCGCGGGGCACGAAGACCGCGGTACCCGGCGCGATCTCGGTGGTGAAGGTCGCGCCGAAGGTCTCCCCCTCGCGCAGGTCGACCCACGCGCCGAAGACCGCCCCGTGCACGACGGTGACGAGCTTGTCCCACGGCTCGGCGTGGATCCCGCGCGTGGACCCGCGGACGGCGTTGTGGGAGACGTTGTGCTGCACCGGGCCGAAGTCGGGCAGCCCGAGCGCGGTCATCTTCTCCCGCTGCCAGGCCTCCTGGAACCAGCCGCGCGTGTCCCGGTGGACCGGCATACGCAGCACGAGCAGTCCGGGGACCTCGGTGTGCTCGAGCTGCATCGCCATGATCGGAGGCTATCTGTTCCCGCGTCAGCCGACCGGACGTCGCCGTGCTCTCGTCGGCTGGGCAAATCGCCCACCGGACATCTTGTTGACCGACTTCTTCTTGGCCTCGGTCTTCACCGGGCGCGAACCCCGCACGGGCACATCGGAATCAGTCGTCTCCTCGTTCGCCTGCACGTCATGCCGCACGGCCGCGCCAACCGCCAACGCATACCTTCGGACCGTGCTCAGCCTCGGGTCGCGCTCGGCGGACTCAAACTTGGCGATCGCGCTCTGGGTGATGCCAAGGAGCTCGGCAACGTCCCTCTGCTTCAGGCCGGCGGCTCGACGCATCTCGATGAGGCGGTCGATCAGCCTCTCGTCCTCGTCGACCAGGAGAGCAGCCAATCGGGCCGTCGCGTCCTCCTGGTCAATTCCGAAGATCTCGTCCAGGTCCATGTCGCCTCCTCACGCTCGTCGCCCCTTCGATCAAGGTGCCAGTATGACTGATAAGTCATGTGTACGGAACCCGTACGGCGCCTTCTGCCGGGTCAGGAGTAATGGTTGTCCAAGCGGTCCGAGGCCTCGTCCATGCGACGGTTCTGCTCATCAAGACCCGAGCGCCCAGGTGGCTTTGCATGAATTGCGAGGGCCAGCAACATGCGCTGTTGATGTGCGGGCTCGGAGTAGTAGCAGCGGATCTTCCATGCCCCAGCGCCGGGCGGGCGCTCCTGTCAGTCATTGAGGCGTATCTCAAGAATCCTGCGTTGGCGTTCGCTTTGAACGACCTCCTCGCGATGCTCATTGCGCGTCAGACGGAGCTTCCCCTGACTCGCCCGGCTGAACTTCTTGCGCAGCTCCGCCCGCAGCATCGTGAACTCGAGGTCTGAGACCAGTCCGCTCAGCGTCTCCAAGTCGGTCAGCATCGCCTTCGGCTGGCCGGCAAGTGTCCGTTCACCGCCCAACCCGGGGTTGCCCCACGGGTCGTAGCACGATCGCAGGCCAACCGGATCGGCAATGGTTACCCACCGTCGTCGTCCCATGCCCATTCGTTCCTTCTCTCGGGTGGAAGGAAGCGTGTCAGCGGGTGCCGACAGCCGGGGCTGTCGCTATCGGTCGTGCGCGACACGAACTCGCGGGACGTCGCGTCAGCCGGCGAGCGCCTCCTCCACCGTCTCCGCCCACAGCTGCGAGCCGGCGGTCGAGGGGTGCATCTCGTCCAGCCGCAGATTGTCCGGCGGCTGGTCGGACTCGGCGAAGGCGGCCGCCACGTCGATCGTCGGCAGCCCGGACTCCTCCGCCCACCCGGCGATCGCCTCGCGCACCGACGCGTTGGCGTCGTCGGCCTGCGGGTTCTGCAGGACGACGACGATCGGGGTCTTCGGGGCCTCCTCGGCGATGGCCGCGCGCAGCTCCTCCATGGACTGCGTCGCCTCGTCCTCGGAGGAGTAGTGGTGCCCGTAGCTCAGCAGCACCAGGTCCGGGTCGGCCGAGGGCCACATCGGGTCCCAGTGCTCCACCGGGTAGTCGGCGGTGGCCTCGGTCATCCCGCCGGACCACAGCCGCGTGTCCTCGGTGACCCCGCTGTAGCCGTTCTCCGTCTGGGTCATCCACATCGCCCCGGGCATGCCCTGCGACTCCGCCAGCAGGAAGGCCCACTCGTCCCAGCCGTCACCGGTCTCGTCGCCGAGCACGAGCACTCGCGACCCGTCGGCGGCGAAGGCCTCGCGCGCGTCGTCCATGCTCCACTCCCCCTCGGCCGCGCCCTCGTCGCCATCGGAGCTGCTCGACTCCGGGCTCGGGGAGCTGCTCGACTCGCCGGAGGACGAGGAACCCGCGCCGCTGCCGGTCGTGGACGCCTGGGCAGAGGATGCCTGCCGATGGTCGAGGAAGACGAAGGCCCACAGGCCCACGACGAGCACCAGGAGCACGAGGGCCACGACGAGCGCCAGGGCGGACGAGCGGCGATCCGGAGAGCGAGCCATGGCGGCACACTACTGCGGGGCGCTACCTTGAGGGATGCGCGGGATCATCCTCGCCGGGGGGACCGGGACCAGACTGCACCCGATCACGCTCGGCGTCTCCAAGCAGCTGGTGCCGGTCTACGACAAGCCGATGATCTACTACCCGCTGAGCACGCTGATGCTTGCGGGGATCACGGACGTCCTCGTCATCACGACTCCGCACGAGGCGCCCGACTTCGAGCGGCTGCTCGGTGACGGCCACCAGTTCGGCGTCTCGATCACGTATGCGCAGCAGCCCTCCCCGGACGGACTGGCACAGGCCTTCCTCATCGGGGAGGAGCACCTCGCCGGTGGGCCGGCCGCGCTCGTGCTCGGCGACAACATCTTCTACGGGCCGGGGCTGGGCACCCGGCTGCGCCGGTTCGCGCACGTCGACGGGGCGGCGATCTTCGGCTACCAGGTCGCCGACCCGCGCGCCTACGGCGTGGTGGACTTCGATGGCGAAGGGAGGGCCACCTCCCTGGAGGAGAAGCCGGAGAATCCGCGCAGCCGCTACGCGGTGCCGGGTCTGTACTTCTACGACGACACCGTCGTCGACCGCGCTCGGCAGCTGCGGCCCTCGGCGCGGGGCGAGCTGGAGATCACCGACCTCAACCGCGCCTACCTCGACGAGGGCCGGCTGCACGTCGAGGTCCTCCCCCGCGGCACGGCGTGGCTGGACACCGGCACCTTCGACTCCCTCAACGACGCGAGCACCTACGTGCGCACCCTCGAGAGCCGGCAGGGCCTAAAGGTGGGCTGCCCCGAGGAGGTCGCCTGGCGGATGGGCTTCATCGACGACGACGGCCTGCGCTCACGCGCCGAGCCGCTGATCAAGAGCGGCTACGGCCGCTACCTCCTCGACCTCCTCACCGGTGATTGAGGTGCGAGGAACCGGTTAGTGATTGAGGCGCACCCCGGTGATTGAGGTGCGAGTCCGCGCAGCGGGCGAGCCTCGAAATCACGACCTCGCAATCACGAACCCCAACCCAAGAAGCACCATGACCAACCAAACCAAACGCATCGCCAAGCTCACCCTCGGATGGCTCCTCGTCGTCGTCGGCGTGGCAGCCCTGGTCCTCCCCGGACCAGGACTGCTGGCGCTCGCCGCCGGCCTCCTCCTGCTGTCGCAGCAATACGAGTGGGCCCGCCGTCGGGTCGAGCCGGTCCGGCGGGCCGCACTCAAGGCCGCCGCGGAGAGCGTGCAGTCGGCACCCAGGGCCCTGATCACGCTGTGCGGTGCGCTCCTGGTCATAGCCGTGGGAGCGGTGTGGGGCATCCACCCGCCCGCACCCGGCTGGTGGCCGCTGCCGGACAGGTGGTGGCTCTTCGCAGGCTGGGGCACAGGCTCCACACTGATCTTCTCCGGCATCGTCGCCATTGGGCTGATGATCTACAGCTGGCGACGGTTCCGCAGTGACGGCCCGGAGACTGCCCTCAGCTGAACTGCCGCTCAAACGCCACGATCCGATCGACAGCAGCATCCACCTCGACAGCCATCTGGTCGAAGGCCTCCTGCGGTCGCCGGTAGGGATCGGCGATGTCATCGGCCCCCTCCTCGGCCCGGTTCAGCCCGCGCTCACGCGCCAGGTGCGAAGGGAGCGCCGCCCACCGCTCCTCAGGCGTCCCCATGCCGGCGAGGCGCTGGGTCCACGGCTCGCGGGCATCGGCCGAGTCGAGCAGCCGAGCGAACTCCTTGAGGGTGAATGCCCGCTTGAGGTGGCGTGGGGAGTAGGAGAGCACGATCTTGCGGTGGGCGACCTCGAGCGGGAGGACGATGTCGACGTCCTCGAGTATCCGCTCGGTGATCTGGCGGGCCGCGAAGTCGTCGTGGATGATGCCTCGCCCTTGCAGGATGCGCGCGCTGCCCGGGTCGACCGGGTTGTCGATCATCGCGTGGGTGCCGGCGCTGGCCACCTCGAAGGCACCGGGCCGGACCGCGTCGAGTCCGTGCTGGAGCGCCAGGTGGGCGTATGGCGAGCGGCAGATGTTGCCGGTGCAGATGGTCAGGATGCGCACGCTCATGGGCACATCCTGCCGTAATGCCTCCGTTGTGAAACACTCGCGGTTGCCGTGTGACCAACTTATCGAGAGGCACCAAGCTCGTGGAGCTGCAGGACTACCTGAGGATCGTTCGCAAACGATGGATGACCATCGTCATCACGACGCTCGTCGTCGTCGGACTGGCAGCTGGGTGGACCGCCCTGCAGACGAAGCAGTACACCTCCAGCACGCAGTTCTTCGTCTCGGTCTCTGGCGCCGAGGACAGCACGGCCCTGCAGCAGGGAAGCACCTTCACCCAGCAGCGGGTGAAGTCCTATGCCTCGCTGTTGACTACCCCCCGGGCGTTGAACCCGGTGATCGACGAGCTCGGTGGCGAGGAGACGAGCGCGGACCTGGCGGAGCAGATCACGGTCACCACTCCTCCGGACACCGTCCTGATCGAGGTGAGTGTTACCGACTCCTCGCCCACGCACGCCGAGGCGGTTGCCGACGCGATCGGCGAGACCTTCCCCGAGGTCGTTGCCGAGGTGGAGACACCGGAGGGGTCCGGCATGTCGCCGATCAAGGTCACTCTCGTCGAGCCGGCGGTCACAAGTGAGACCCCGACGAGCCCTGTTCCCGTGCGCAATCTCGGACTCGGGCTCGTCCTCGGCCTGCTGCTCGGAGTCGGTCTGGCCGTCCTGCGCCACATGGTGGATACCACGGTGCGCACCGACGAGGACGTCGATGAGGTCACCGAGGAGCCGGTCATCGGCGCGGTTCACTACGACCCGCGTGCCGGCAAGGAGCCGCTCATCGTGCAGTCGGACCCGTCGTCACCGCGCTCCGAGGCCTTCCGTGCGGTGCGCACCAACCTGATGTTCGTGGACGCCGCCAACCATCCCCGGACGATCATGCTCACCTCCTCCATCCCAGGCGAGGGCAAGTCCACGACGATCGCGAACCTCGCGCTCACTCTGGCCCAGTCCGGCTCCAGCGTATGTCTCATCGAGGCCGACCTGCGCCGCCCCCGACTGCTGGAGTACCTCGGCCTCGAGGGTTCTGCTGGACTGACCGATGTCCTCATCGACCGGGCGGATCTCGACGACGTGCTCCAGCCGTACGGCGCTGACAGGCTTGAGGTGATCGGGGCAGGGGCGATCCCACCGAACCCGAGCGAGCTCCTCGCGTCCGAGGCCATGAGTCGCGTTCTCGCGCAGCTGTCCGTCCGGTTCGACTACGTGCTCATCGACACCCCACCGGTCCTGCCCGTCACGGATGCCGTGGTCCTCAGCACGAAGGTCGACGGTGTGATCGTCCTCGTAGGGACGACCATCGTGCGCAAGGAGCAGCTCAAGGCAACCCTCGAGTCCCTATGCGCTGTCGACAACACGCTCCTCGGCCTGGTCCTCAACCGCGTCGGGCACGCCTCGTCGGGTGGCTACGGCAGCGGTTACTACGGTTACTACGCCGAGGAGCACCACCCGACGTCGCGGGCGGCGCGCAAGCAAGGTCGCGAGAGGCGCTTGGCCAACAGCCGTCGATGAGCCCATGAGCGCGACTGATAGATTCCGCGACGAGGGGCCGAAGGACTCTCGACGCGACGCCACGAGGCCAGGGAGGACGAAGGACGCGTGCCGAACAGCATGAATGAGAATGTCGAGGTCATCGGTGTCTTCGCGTAATCCTCGACCGCCGGCGGGTCAACGAGCCGGCCGGTGGCTGTGGGCCTTCGTCGACCTCCTCGTGCTCACCACCGCCGTGTTCCTCGCAGCGTGGCTACGGTATGACTTCAACCCGGCGGCCACGTTTTCGGCTCCCATCGCTCAACTCGCGCTGATCGCCCTTGCCGCTCACCTTCTACTGGGCGGCATTGCCGGCCCATATGCCGTGGGTCACCTTCGGGGTTCCTACGAGGAGATCATCGACCTCACCCGCACAGTCGCGCTGTGGGCGCTGCCCTTGCAGGTCGTGACCGTGTTCGGGCCGTGGAACCTCGGTCCCCGATCCCTCCCCGTCACGGCTGGCGCGGTGGCGCTGATCGGGATGTTCGGCGCACGTTTCGTCCTGCGTACTGCTCGCTCGCACATCGCTCCCTCCTCGGCAGCGGAGCAACGAGTCCTCGTGTTCGGAGCCGGTGAAGGGGGTCGCCAGCTCGTGCGCACCCTTGTCCGGGACCCATCGGGAAGCATGGTCCCCGTCGGGCTCATCGACGACAACAAGTCCAAGCGCAGGATGCGCATCGACGGGGTCCGCGTCCTCGGAGCCACGCCGGACCTCGTGAACATCGCCGAGAAGACGGAAGCGACCACGCTCGCCATCGCAGTTCCGAGCGCGAGCGCCGAGTTGGTGCGCACCCTACGCGCCCTCGCAGAGGATGCGGGCCTGTCGACGTTGATCCTCCCCCGTGCTGACGAGATCCTGGGCCCGGTCGGTGGGAGCGACCTGCGCAGTCTTGATCTGGCTGACTTCCTGGGGCGTCGCCCGATCGAGCTCGACGCCACCGCCATCGCCGACACCATTTCCGGACGCACCGTCCTCGTTACGGGCGCAGGAGGCTCCATCGGATCCGAGTTGTGTCGCCAGATCGGCAAGTTCGGGCCCAGTCGGCTCATCATGCTCGATCGTGATGAGTCCGCGCTGCACGGCACCCAACTGTCCGTCACGGGACAAGGGCTCCTCGAGTCCGATGACGTCGTCCTTGCCGATATCCGCGACGCCGACCGCATGGTCGAGGTCTTCCAACATCATCGTCCCGATGTCGTCTTCCACGCGGCAGCGCTAAAGCACCTACCCCTCCTTGAGATGTACCCAGAGGAGGCCTGGAAGACCAATGTGCTCGGCACGCTCAATGTCCTGCGGGCGGCGCACACCGCCAGCGTGTCCACCTTCGTCAACGTATCGACGGACAAGGCGGCGAACCCCTCCTGCGTACTTGGCTACAGCAAGCGGGTCACAGAACGGCTGACGGCCTACTTCGCGGACATAGACGATCACACCTACGTCAGCGTCCGATTCGGCAACGTCCTCGGGTCCCGCGGATCAGTCATCACGGCCTTCACCTCGCAGATTGAGCGAGGCGGTCCGATCACAGTAACCCACCCCGACGTCGAGCGATACTTCATGCTCATTCCAGAGGCATGTCAGCTCGTGCTCCAAGCAGCCGCCATAGGGCGCGATGGTCAAGTCATGGTGCTCGATATGGGCGAGCCGATGAAAATCGTCGACGTGGCCAAAACACTCATCGACCTGTCGCAGCAGAAGGACATCGAGATCATTTATACCGGCCTGCGTCCTGGTGAGAAGATGTCCGAAGAGCTCTTTACACCCGGGGAGTCCATCGAATCCACTGCTCACGAGCTTGTATCAAGTGTCGACGTCCCGAGCCTTGCTGCCGACCAATTGCTGGCGTCCACGACTAGTCCCAGACACTCCGCAGTCGCTTGGATGCGCCAGTGCGCGTACCCAGCAGATGTTCACGCCACTCGTTAGGGCGTCAGGGCTGCGGCTTCTTGCCCTCGGCTTGGGCATCAGCGTCGGGATCTTGATCGCAAGGCTCGGAGGACCCGATCTTAAAGGGGTAGCAAGCGCATATACCGCCGCTGTCATCCTAGGCTCCACTGTTCTGAACTTCGATATCGGGCAACAGGCACTGCGGGTGCGCCGCGAATCCTCCATTCCCATAGGTCTACTAAGACCTATCCTCACTATAACCATTCTGTTTCTGGTTCTGTCTAGCGCAGCGGCGATTACGGCCGCAATTTACGACTCGAAAGTCTTTTGGCTTGTCGCTGGAGCGACAGTACATGCCGCTATGACCATCACGACTGTGGTTCTCGTTGGACTCAGAGGTCCCGCCATCGCCAATTGGACTGGCGTCCTTCAACCCCTCACACTGGGCTCGGGTGTATTGGTATTGGCGCACCTCGATGCCCTTACTTCAAGTAACATCTTTGCTGCCACTGCACTCAGTTTCCTAACACCACTCACACTAATCGCCCTTCCGCTGATCATCTCGGATCAGCATCACTCAGACGTCGAAGATGGCGTAGTCCCACTCCAGGCCGTCCTCCGAACATCGAGCGAATGGCAAGTGGGAAGGCTGTTTCATACAGCGACACTTAAAGCCGACGTACTCATCGCTGCCTGGCTCTTGGGCGCCAGCTCAGCAGGAATCTATTCCGTCGGCACGTCACTAGCGATGCTGGCCAATGTCATCCCCCAGCAAGTAGCCCATCAAACACTCCACGAAGCGTCGGGCTCGGGACCCGACCGAACCACTCGACGCCTCTTGCAGTCAGCAATATTAGCAACAGCTTCCGGGGCACTCATAGCGGGAGTCGGAACTTACGCCATCGTCCCGCTGTTTGGCGCCGACTTCGCGAAATCTATACCCGTTATGTACGCAGCGATCCCTGGTGTGGTTGCTTACAGCATTGTGCAGGTCGCAATAACGCACCTTCGAATTACAGGTTCTGCCAAAGACTACACGAAGCTAGCCATTCTTGGAGTGGCAGTCCTCATGACGACCGCTCTTCTTATGCGGCCCCTCGAAGAGGTAGGAATCGCGGCAGCTTGGTCGGTCTCATGTTTGGCGATGACCACATTCGCTCTCAAGTACTTCATTGGAAAGGACCGAACTAATCATGACCCGGAACCAGTCCATCCCGTCAGTTAATTCGGGCAAACGTCACTCTTGCCTCGTGTTCCTCTTTAGGACCGACCGCATTGGCGGATCAGAACGCCGCGCTGGCGAGGTCGCCTCGCTGCTGAGGAGCAGGGGCACCGAAGTCATAGCAGTGAACGTGTCTAGCGGCAATTCCGCGGCCAGCCAGTTCTTCAAAAAGCATTTCACGACACTGCATCCAGAAAAGAGCGTCACCTCCGCCCTGAAACGCTGCTCCCAGATAAACGCGAACGCAGTCGTGACATACGGGATGAGGATGACTCTCCCGGCGAGAGCCCTCTCTGTGCTAGGAATCATATCTGGCTCGTTGTACAACGCCAGGAATGGACTAGACATGAACTGGCCGACGTGGTGGCATGCCCTAGATAGAGCGACTCAAGCCGGTAACAAATTCCTCGCCAACTCTCAGGCGGTGAAGGAACATCTCATAGCCCATGGGATCGCGGCGAAACGGATTCACGTACTACCCCCAGCACTTCCGGACGAGTGGTTCTCCACGCTTACTCCGCGGACAAAGCGGCCCCTCCGGATTGCGATGATAGGAAACCATCGACCGGAAAAGAATCAAGTATTAGGCGTTCGTGCCTTTCTCTCTAGCCGCATCCGTGCAGAATTGATCATCTATACAGATAGCGCAGAGTGGCTCCCGAGCGAGTTGGCTCGGTGGGAAATTCCAGAACTGGCGCGAGTACAAGCGATAACTAATCACACCATGGAACCGTCGGACTACGACGAGGTCGACGTTGTCCTCCACACGTCGCTAAGTGAAAGCGTCCCTCGCGTTCTGCTTGAGGCGGCTTCTCGAGGATGCAGAATCATTGCCACTGACGTCGGTTCAACAGACTCAGTATTGCAGGGCACGGTTCACCGCCTCCTCTCTCCAGAACCCAGCATGGACGAGGTCACCCAAGCCTTGCTCGATATTGCACCCTCCGCCCCACTCGATGCTCCAGAGAGGGTCCGCATCACAAACTCGTGGACTTTGACGGCATACAGTTGCGCGTTCTTGGACAACGTTCTTCGTAATCGCGAAGCGCCAAGCCCTTGCTGACCTTCGGCCCACCTATTCTAATTTTCTCTATTGGTGCCCTGATTTGCTTATACGTGGCGCTACTAACTCCCAGTCTGCTGTTCGGAACGGGCATCGTCCTGTCCTTCTCTGGCGGTGTGCATAGTAACCTCATTGCAATTGGCTATGCTCTCATGGGCGCAGGGCTAGGCGGATTCCTCATCACCAGAATGCCAAGCGGTGATGTCTACAGTCGGCTAAGAACTGTCGGCCTCCTCTCCGCCCTCTTGGTATGGATTGGCTCGGCCAGCAGTGGTGCGGCCGGGGCAGGCGTGTTCTATGCGCTTTTTGCGTCGCTTATCGCAGTTGTGTTCGTGGCAAGATCTTCCGTCGACCGCATGGTTGAGGCAGTTGGGCGCGTCTACATCGTTTTCATCGGAGCGGCTTGGTTGCAGTACCTGATTACGGACCAGGCATCCCGATTTGCAGCTCTGAGTGGGAATCCCAACCGCCTGGCCTTCGGCGTCGCGCTGATGCTTCCCTTCGGCCTCGCGACCCTGAAAAGAAGTCGTCACCTCGCTGGCCTCAAACAGTTAGCACTGGTAATCGTCACAGGTCATTCCATCTTCCTGTCGGAGTCCCGACAGGGGATGATAGCAATTGCCATCACTGCACTCCTATGGCTCACCAGCCAACTCCCGCGGAGATTCTTTCCTTGGGCTTTAATCAGTATTGGAGTCGCATTCGCACTCGTCGTCTACAATTTGTCCGCTACTGACCTAGTACAGAGCGACTTGACCACTTTGGGCGATCGATTGCCGTACTACTATGCGGCTGTCGAGACCATCTCCAACGCGCCTGTATTCGGCAGTGGAGCAACGCATGTATCGGGCCTCGGCCTTGAAGGCTCCGCGCATTCTACCCCCCTAGCGCTTATGGCCCAAGCGGGCGTCCTTGCTGGTCTTATGTGGTTGGCCATCCTCCTTATTGCTATTAGTAGGGTTGCTCGACTTCCTTTTGGCCATCCGGTTCAGTTGAGCCTCTTCGCCCTCGCCCTCCTCCAACTCGTACAGAATTTGCACCACCAACCTCTCTCTTGGCTCATCCTGGCCGCCGCGATCGGAATTGGCCCTAAAAACAATAAGGAATCAGGGAATGAAGAGTGCACCCCAACGGCGCCACCGGCTCGTTCTTCTTACCAGCAGTTTCTATCCCGTTGAAGGTGGCGCTGAACGCCAGCTGCGGACGGTACTGGGCAGCCTTCACGAAGATATCGATACGAGTGTAGTGACTCGCAATACTGGCGCCCAATTACCTAAGGACGTCCACGACACACCCGAGGAACTCCGAGTGGTTCGTGTTGGTTGGCCACCCCTTTTCCGTGGTCGATTGAAGGCGCTAGGCCAAATCTACTTTCTAACTGTGGGAACCATCCGTGCCATACAAGCCAAGCCGGAGACTGTACTCAGTCTCCAACTTGGAGCTGCGTCCACTGCTGCTAGCATCGCTGCTCGTAGTACGTCAGCAAGCCATATCATTCGACTCACCGGCGGGGCGCGCATGGGGGCACGGAGCGAACCGGTCGCACGATCTCAGAAATGGCCGTCCAGGCTACACATGCGCTGGATAACTAAGGGTGCAACATTAGTTGCGCCGGGACGTCATCTCCTTCGGGACGCTGAAGAACATCTTCCGTCGACGCTCAGTGGACGGTTTTACGTTCCCAACGCCGTTACAGACTGCGCCAGCTCCGCGAGTAATATAGGCGTGAGTGGCGACGTCCTTTGGTACCACCGCAAGGATGCGACCGAAGCGAGCCAGCAATTGCTGCTGCATCTTGCCAACCGATACCCGAAGGCACGTTTCACTGTGATCGGTCGGGAACTACCTTCAGCTCCGTCGAATACTGTGAACCTCGGCTGGGTTGATGACGTTAGAGGAGTATGCGCGAGGCATAGAGTCCTCCTCAACACGACCCTATTTGAGGGTATGCCGAATGTCGCATTACAGGCGCTCGCTGCCGGGTGCCGTGTGCTCGGCGTCAAGAACAACGCCATGATGGAACTGATGGACTCCTTTCCAGACAACGTAGTAGTCAGCGACCCATATGATCCTGAGGGGTTCTCAGACAAGCTAGGCTCGTTGTTGTCCCTACCTCGAGGCGCGGCCCAGTCCGTTCCAGACACAGAGTCTGTCCGCGTTCTTTGGCGCGAAGTAATCAAAGGCACAAAGGAGAAATAATGAAGTACACACCTAAGAGACTGTTCTGGTGGGCCCTCTACCAACTGGTTGCATCGCGGTTCCCAAGCTGGGTTCGCCCATTGCGCCCCTTCCGCGCCTACTGCGCCTCACACTTCGCTCATGTGTCCCGCAAGGCCAACATCAACCGTCACGCGCGTCTCAGTTGGGACTGTTCGGTCGCGGATCACGGCGGCGTTGGTGAAGGTTCCATCTTGAGCGGCGGCGTTCATATCGGTCCCCATGTGACAATGGGCCCATACTGCTACTTCATAACTGGAGATCATCCTGTCCCCAAGGACTACGGACGCTTCCGAGATGAGGTATCGACTCGCGGGGAAATCTTCGTTGAAGAGGATGTCTTTCTTGGCGGTAGGGTAATCGTCCTTCCTGGTGTGACCATTGGTCGAGGGGCAGCAGTTGGAGCTGGCAGCGTGGTCGCTAAAGACGTGCCGCCCGGCGCCACCGTAGTCGGCAATCCCGCCCGCATTATCCGTCAGCGAAAGGTGTGATGGATCTAGTGTCCACGCACGAGTCGGCAATACCTTTTGCAGTTCCCGACATGACCGAGCGAGAGACGGCCGCCGTCGCGGAGGCGGTGGCCTCTGGCTGGCTCACTAGCGGTCCGCAAGTAGCCGCTTTTGAGGCTGAATTCGCCAGGTTCGTGGACGGAGGACACGCGCCTCCGGTCCCAGTGGCCGTTAACTCCGCAACCGCCGGTCTACATTTGGCCCTCGAGGCCGCAGGCATTGGCCCTGGCGATGAGGTGATCGTACCTACGTGGACCTTCACCGCAACTGCTGAGGTGTGCGCATATCTTGGGGCGACTCCGGTCTTGGCGGATGTTGATCCGCAAACATTGAACATTGACTTGGATTCCGCCAGTCGGGTAATGAGCAGTAACACCAAAGCCATCATTCCAGTGCACTTCGCGGGCAGAGCGTTGAGTTCGCAAGCGTTGACCGAATTCGCCCAAGCCACTCAAGTTTACGTGATTGAGGATGCCGCGCACGCCTTTCCTGCACGTTCCACGGAAGGCGAGATGGTTGGTGCAGGCGGAAGTTTCGCAACCGTCTTCAGTTTCTACGCGACTAAGACCCTGTGCACCGGCGAGGGAGGAATGGTATTAACCCCTGACTCCGACGCGGCGTCACGAATGCGAACCATGCGTCTCCACGGAATCGACCGCGATGTCTACGATCGCTACCGAGGTAACACTTCAGGGTGGAATTACGACGTCATCGCACCTGGATACAAATACAACATGACCGATATTGCAGCCTCACTAGGACGTGTGCAACTATCTCGGTCGGAACAGATGCTGGCGAGACGCAGCGAAATCGCAAGACGCTATTCATCCGCATTTGCGGCCCTGGAACTGGGTGCGCCTCCCATGACAGCCAGCAAGGGTCTACACGCCTGGCATCTGTACGTTCTACAGATCCCCTCAAAACGCAAGGGGGGTCGAGATGCGTTAGCTCGCTTTTTGAAGGAGAAGGGCATAGGTACTTCGGTTCACTTTACACCCCTGCATAGGTTGTCTTTTTGGGAGGCTAATGCACGCTGGACTTGGGGCGACGTGGCCAATGCTGAGGCGTGCGCTGAGCTAGCCTTGTCGCTTCCGATCTTTTCAGCTATGTCAGATGATCAGGTGGAACGTGTCATTTCCGCCGTACGAGAGTGGTGCCATGGTTAAACGGACCATTGACGTCCTCTCTGCCGGGTCGGCCCTCGTTCTGCTTAGCCCCCTACTTCTGCTGCTCGCACTCTTATTGCGAGTGGTCGAAGGCAAACCAGTGTTCTATGTTCAGGAGAGGGTCGGTCGCGGAGGCGGAACATTTGAGATCCTGAAGTTTCGATCCATGCGCGCTGGCTCGCCCGGGCCGCTATTTACCGGTGAGGACGACCCCCGCATCACCCGCGTCGGAGCCATACTACGAAAAACTAAGTTGGACGAAATCCCCCAGCTCTGGAACGTCCTCAGGGGAAGTATGTCACTTGTCGGCCCACGACCTGAAGTTCCGTACTACGTGGCTAAGTGGCCGACTGCATCGCGGCGCATCTCGTTGTCCGTGCGACCAGGAATAACCGACCCGGCAAGTTGGCTACTCATCGACGAGGGCGCGTTGCTGGCCAATCAAGCTCGGCCCAACACGTACTACGAAGAAGTTCTCATTCCCTTCAAGTGTTGCATGTACGTGAAGTATGCCGAGACTGCGACGACCGCCACCGATATGGCTATCCTCTTTGGTACTCTCGCTAGGCTCATGGGTCTCCATGCAGTTAGCAACAAAGCTCGGCAGCGAATTATCGAAAGGCTAGGAGCCGAATCGTGCATCCACGAGTTCGAGAAGCGGTCTTAGAAGATGCCAAAGTCATGGCAAACGTGCACGCTGCAGCCTTCGAAGGGTTTTTCTTGACCTCACTTGGTCCACGGTTTCTTGAGCAACTCTATCGGGCATACATCAAGATCGATGGAGTCACCCTAGTTTGCCTCAAAGAAGGCAACATAGTTGGGTTTGTTGCAGGTTCCGGCCCCTTAAGTGGGCGGGCCTGGGCACTCTTGGTTGCCAACCCGATGGGCTGGCTTATCGCAGGAATCGACGTACTGCTTCATCGTCCCATCAAAATCTTTACGCTCGCACAGAGGCTTACTGCCGCTAACAGGTCTACTAGGCCCGACTCCGTGCCAGCTGAAGCCATTCTGTTGGCTTCCATCGGGGTGCTACCCCAGTCCGCAAGTGCAGGCTGTGGACGTCTGCTCCTGGGAGCTTTTCAGAAGGAGGCACAGTGGCGCGGATTCCCGTGCATGGTGCTTGAGACTGACGCGTTAGGCAATGACTATGTGAATCGATTCTACCGAAATTCTGGGTGGCGCGTGGCGGGGTCTCGCGCTGGGAGCCAAGGACGAATTCTGAACATTTATACCAAGGAGCTTGCGTGAGTGCACATTGTCACACCCATCGTGAGGTCTGGATTGTGGAAGCCCACGGTAGAGCGTTCGGTTCTTTTCGCAAAACCTACGTCACCCAACTTCTCGAGCGTGGAAACCCGGTGGTTGGCGTATCACCTATGGCCGCGAACGCATGGGACCATGACGCCCCTACAGGATTGAGTCAGCGGCATTTTCAGTTGAATCGAGGTGGAGCCAATCCGGTTAGCGAGCTGGTCAGTGTTTGGTCTCTGCGCCGAGCCCTCAAGGCCCGCCGTGGTGCGATCTTGGTCGCCTTTGGCGTTAAGCCCGTTCTTTATGCTAGTTTCGCCGCCGGAGGGCGCCGTTGGTCCCGCCGGGTCGCCGTTATAACGGGGTTGGGGGTTGGGTTCTCTGGAGATATGCGGCCGCGATTCTCCATACTACGGCGGATTCAACTGCTTCTATATAAGATTACCTTGCCAAGTTACGACCATACGGTTTTTCAAAACTCGGATGATTTGGAGCTCTTCAGCAGGCTTGGTATTTTGCGTGCAGGCCGAGAAGCGAGTGTGGTTCATGGATCCGGCGTCGATACTCGGTCGCACTTTACCCCCCTCCCCTACCCTGAGGGCAAAGTTTCGTTTTTGTTCGTAGGGAGATTTCTGCGCAGCAAAGGCTTGTCCGAGCTTATTGAGGCAAGCTCTTTCCTCACCAGGCAGGGCTTTGATTTCTCAGTAGAGTTGGTCGGGTGGCACGATGGAGAGAATCCCGATGGCTTTGAGGAATCGCAAGTCGCGCGGATTATCGCAGACAGTGGGGCACCGATCTCGATAACGGGTCCCCTCGCAGATGTCCGAGAGGCTCTCGCCAGGTCACTTGTTTTCGTTCTACCTTCGTATCGAGAAGGTACTTCGCGAAGTACTATCGAAGCCATGGCCTCAGGGAGAGCAGTTATCACAACCACTGCGCCGGGCTGCCGCGAGACGATCGAAGACGGCCAAGAGGGTTTGTTGGTCGAGCCGCGGAACGTCGAATCGTTAGCTCAAGCGATGCGTCATTATATTCTGAACCCGCATTTAGCCCATGAGCATGGCCGTGCTGCTCGCGCGCGAGCGGTTTCCAATTTTGATGCAGCGAAAATCGCGGATGTTTGGGTCGCGCAAACATTGGCTATTGAGTAACCCGGTAGTTCCGACGTCCCCCAGTGCGCACAGGACTCGACCGAAACGATCCCGCCCATCCCAGGATTCCTCTAATGTGTCACCTGGCTCAGGCCGCCCTCTGGACCCCGCCCCATGCTCGCAACGAGTCCCAGTTAGATTTGGGCTAATGGGCCGCGTCAGCACCAGTGAAGCGCCCTTGGGTTTGATGCCCGCTCCTGTTTGAGTCCAGGAGGAAAGAGCACAAGCCGAAGAAGATTGATCCCGAACTGCGCGTTCGAGCAGTCAGGTTGATGCAGGAGCACCAGCAGGAGTATTCCTCGGTGACCGAGGCGATGATGGTCGCGGTCTCGAAGCAGTAGGGCGTCTCGCAGGAGCGATGTCGTCTTCCCCGCGGCAGCGCTTAAAGCACCTACCTCTCCTTAAGATGTACTCGGCCTGAGATGCCCATTTTCTCCGCGATCGCGGCCTGCGACCAGCCCTGGCTGACGGCACTGGATCATCACTTGAGTCCCGCATAGTGGTGTAGCGCAGTCGTCGACATCGTCCCGGTAGTGGACATGGGTGCGGCCACCGCGTGATCCTTCGAGTGAACACTGACCGCCTGAACCGTGAGCGAGAACACGCAGGCGCTACACCACTACCTGGGGCTTGGTCGGAGGGACTGCTGCACGAACAGGTGACATCTGATCTGTGGCGCTGAGGAGCGTCGCTGGAAGGATGTACATCGTGCCCAAGCCTTATCCGAAAGAGTTCCGCGAGGACGTGGTGAACGTCGCCCGTAACCGCGAGCAGGGACAGACCATCAAGCAGATCGCGGCGGACTTCGGGATCGCGGAGTCCTGCCTGCGTAACTGGATGCACCAGGCCGACGTCGAGGACGGTGGCAAGTCCGGTACCACCGAGAAGGAATCGCGTGAGAACCGGGAGCTGAAGAAGCGCGTGCGGTTGCTCGAGCAGGAGAACGAGGTCCTGCGCCGCGCAGCGGCCTACCTGTCGCAGGCGAACCTGCCGGGAAAATGTTGTACCCGCTCGTTCGTGAGCTGGCCGTCGACGGGATCCCCGTGACGGTGACGTGCCGGGTGCTCAAGATCGCTCGACAGCCTTACTACCGGTGGCTAGCACGTCCGGTCACCGTCGCCGAGCTCGCAGCCGCCTACCGCGCCAACGCGCTGTTCGACGCGCACAAGGACGACCCCGAGTTCGGGTACCGGTTCCTCCTGGACGAGGCGCGCCAAGCCGGTGAAGCGATGGCGGAGCGCACCGCGTGGCGCATCTGCTCGGACCTGGGCTGGTGGAGCGAGTTCGACAAGCCCAGGCGCGGCAAGGCCAAGAAGCCCGGTCCACCGGTCCACGACGACCTGTGCGCGATCGTCGACGACAAGGGCAGGGTCCATCACCAGTTCACCGCACATGCCCCTAACAAGCTGTGGCTGACCGACATCACCGAGCACCGCACCGATGAGGGCAAGCTCTACCTGTGCGCGATCAAGGACGTCTACTCCAACCGGATCGTCGGGTACTCCATCGACTCACGGATGAAGTCCCGGCTCGCGGTCGCTGCGCTGGACAACGCCGTCGCCAGGCGCGGTGACGTCGCCGGCTGCGTAGTCCACAGCGACCGCGGCAGTCAGTTCCGATCGAGGAAATTCGTCCATGCCCTCAACCGACACGCCATGGTCGGATCGATGGGCCGCGTCGGCGCTGCCGGCGACAACGCCGCCATGGAGTCCTTCTTCGCGCTGCTGCAGAAGAACGTCCTGGACCGCCGCTCGTGGACCACCCGCGAGGAACTGCGCATCGCGATCGTGACCTGGATCGAGCGGACCTACCACCGCCGCCGTCGCCAAGCCGCACTCGGTCGATTGACCCCCATCGAGTACGAGACCATCATGACCACACCCACCAGTCAGGCAGCCTGACCCAACCTGTCACCTGTTCGTGCAGCAGTCCCGGACCATCAGCAGCCGACATTGCGTTCCAACGTGCGTGAGCGTGAGCCACGGGGAGCCTTCGGAGTGGATTGACCTAGACAAGCCGCACCTAACCGGAGGTTCTAGCAATCTCGTCAACCCCTCACCGATGCGCCAACCTCTGGGTCCGTACACCTAGGATCGTTCCGCCATCCATCGCCATGTCGATTCCAGACCGACTTCGATGTCCGTTGGGAATATTTCTGGGAACAAGGCAGTGAGCGTGTCGTTCTGTGCCTGTGAATGCGGAACATCGCCTGCCCTGGGCTCTCGGTGTCGGACATCAGGTTCTACGCCGCTTATCTGGGTCAGATGCTCGATGAGGTTCATGAGGGTCGTGTTCGTGCCGAAGGCGAGGTTGACGGGCTCCACGTGTGTGAGCCGGCGCTCCACTGCTTGCAGGAGCGCATCACAGACGGTCTCAACGTAGGTAAAGTCGCGCGAGTGCTGCCCATCGCCATTAATCCAAACCGGCTCACCCTTGAGCATTGCATCGATCCAAGTAGGAATCACCGCGGCATATGCGTGACCAGCACGCTGCCCGGGTCCGTACACGTTAAAGAATCGGAATGCGATTGAGTCGAACCCATAAGCCTGCTGGAAGGCCAGGGTGTACTGCTCTGCGGCTAGCTTACTAACCGCGTAGGGGCTCAT